>NZ_JBEGHS010000012.1:0-861052 GCF_040676365.1 Sphingobium sp. LMA1-1-1.1 | reverse complement strand
AGCGTTCGTTCTGAGCCAGGATCAAACTCTCAAGTTTGATGTCCGATCCTATCCCAGGAGGAATAATCCCAAGATAGAACCGCTCATTTCTAGGAGCCATTCCTGCACAAATCTTACATGGTGTGTAGGACATTGTGAGTAATGGCTTGCTTTAACCGAATATCCGACGCCCAGAAGCCGCCAGAACCCGGAGCCGCCGCCCACATGTCCCTTCATCAATCTACAATGTCAAAGAACCGACAACCAAATATCAGAAGCGGACAACCATGGATCCTCGAAAAATCTTCCGAGGATTTGGCCATCCTTGATATTGGCGACCGTGCGCAGCGAAAACCGGAGGGCATCACCGCGTCGGTGGAGTGGCATCTAGGCGCGTCGAATGAGTCGGTCAACAGGAAAAATAGGATTTCCGAAAATTTCCTCCGGTCGCGGGAAAAGGCGGGTTTCCGCTCGCCCGCCCTCCCGGAGGTTCGGCTTCCTTTGAGCGGAGATCAGCTCGCGTTGAGTATGACTGCCTGGTCCCGTGCATCGCGCAGCCGGATATAGAACCTGCCGTCCCGCGTCGCCGGCACCTGCAGGCTGGATCCGGTGAAACCCTGCGCCACGACCGTGGGTTTCTGGAAGCCCGGCGTACCGTCCACCGCATCGATCAGGAACAGGTCGCGCCCCTTGATCGTGCAATAGCGCGCCTCGCAACTGACGCCGTCGATATGCGGCAGGCGGGCCAGCGTCACCAGGGGCTGCCAGTCGCTGGCCCCCTCGCCGCGCAGCAGACGGAACCGGAGCGGCCCCGCCGCGGGCGCCAGCGTCGCCGGATCGAGCGTCGCGACCATGACCTCCGGGCCGGAGAGCCTGAGGCCGTTGGGGCCACTCAGCCTGACGGCATTCGCGCCATCCGCCGATGCGATCTCCAGCACGTCATCCTGCCGAAAGGCGCCGCCCTCCTCAGCCCGTACCGAAAAGACCAGCCGTCCATCGTCGGGCAACAGGCCCTCGCCCTGAAGCTGCAGCCGGCGTCCCTCCGCCGTCCCCGCCGAAACGGTCCGGCTGAGCAGGGTCAGTCGGGGCCGCGCCGCCTCTACCGCTGCGGCAAGATCCACGGTGCGGCCGTCCTTCAACCGCACCCGCGCGGTGGCCTTGTCGCCGGCCTTGAGCGCAGCGCCATCCCCCTTCGCGACCAGCCGCAGCCGATCCACCGACCCATCCCGCGTCAGCCCATCGGGCACCAGCGCCATGCCCGCCAGATCGACGCCCGCGACCTGATCCAGCCGCTGACCGGAAAGGACCGCCTCATGGTCCCCCGCATGCAGGCTGAGCGCGTCCAGCCTGCTCGCCTGCGCATAGGCCTTGAGCGTCAGCGCCGTTGGCGTGGCCATGCCCTGATATTTGACCTCCAGCCTGATGTCACCGGGCCTGCGCTCGGCCAGGGGAAGCGTCAGCAGCAGGGTGTCGTGTCCCTGCACCTTCCACGCCAGCGACTGGGGTGCGCCATCACCTTGCCGCAACGTCACGCCCTCGACGCAGGCAGGCGCCTCGCCGGTCAGGCCCAGCTCATTGTCGCGGCCGACCACCAGCGTCGGTTCCTCGCCAGCCACCTTCCAGGGTGCATCGCCGGGCAGTTGCAGCGAGAAATCCGGGCCGTCGAACCGCTCGAACCCCCAATAGCCGGAAAGATGCCCCTTCACCGTGCCCCGGAACGCGGCCGGAAGCGGGCCATTGCCCCGGACGACATAACCGCCCCGGTCCGCCCGCGCCTCCACCGGCAGGTCGATCGTCTCGCCGCTCGCCGCCGTCAGCTTCACGGTCATGGCGCGCGCATAGGCGGTCGAATAGATGAGCGGCGCGCCTTCGACAGGAAGCACCACGCCCGGGCGCGCGGCGCAGATCGGCCCGTTGGCCGCGCTCCGCAGGCGGGGCGGACTGTCCGCCTCGATCGCAGGCATGCCGACGACCAGCACGGATTTGGGTTTCTGGAAGGAAGGCGCCTTGTTGAGCAGCAGCGCGGCGGCATCGTCCCGCCGGACGCTCAGCGTCGGCAGATAGTCGAACTCCGGATTGCTGAACGCGCCGAAAATCCGCGCCAGGTCGCGCACCACGCCGATATAGGGACTGTAGAAGCCATAGCCCGCCTCCCGCGTGGAACTGAGTTGCAGCGCCAGATCGGTGGGCGCGCCGGTCAGCGTCTCCGCAATGGAACTGCTGTGCACGTCGGCCAGCACCAGTTGTTCGCGATTTTCCAGCAGGCAATTGGCCTGAAGCTCGACCACCTTGGACAGACATTCGTCATTGAGCTTCATCGACAGGCTGCGCGCCAGCGCTGGCGCGACCGATCGCAGAAATTCGGGATGGGTGTTTTCCTGCGCCCGGATCGCCGCCATGAAGGCGTCCAGCCGCGACCGGTCGAGCGATGCCTGGTTCAGTTCCTGCGTCGCCCGGACGAACTCCCCCGGCTTGCCGCGTACCGCATCTTCGATCGTGCCTAGCGCGCCGCCCGTTTCCGGAACCAGAAAGAGCGTCATCTGCCGCGCGCCCTTGGGCACGGTCAGGCTGAGGCTGTTGTCCTTCGCCTTCTTCTTCCAGGTTTCGGCGGACCTGATCCAATCCTTGGGCGGCGGGTTGGTGGCGCCCCGCAGGAAGGTGGAGAGCAGCAGGAATCTCGTGCCCTGATCCTCCGGCAGGTCGGCCCTGATCGACAGCTGGTCGCCTTCGGCCAGGCTGGGCACCTGCGCGATGGGCAGCACGTCCTTGCCCCGCATGACGGTGATGCGCAGACCCGGGCCGCCAAGCTCGAACGGCGCGGGATCGGCCGCCTGCACCGTTGCGGCCGACAGCGCGATGGCGGCGGCACCGCAGGTCCAGGACAGGATCTTCCATCGGTCGGGCAGCGGCATAGGGTTTCGACATCTTCCTGTCAGCGATCCGGACCCCGCTGTCCCACATCGGCTTTCCAATTCCAAGAGGGGCCAATTCCAAGAAGGCGGAGAGAGGCAACCGGTTTTGCGGCGAAGGGTCAGGATCGCGGGACGAACGGCTATTCCCTCGGTTCGTCCAGGATCAGCGCGGCCAGATCGTGCAGGCTGGGCAGCACCGCCGCGACCAACCCCCTCTCCGCATCGGTGGGCGGCAGCAGGTCGGGGACCATCACCGTCGCGATGCCGGCCGCCGCCGCCGAACGCACGCCGGCATAGCTGTCCTCCACCGCCACCGCATCGCTCACCGCCACGCCCAGGCGCCTGGCGGCCAGCAGATAGGGTTCCGGATGCGGCTTTGGCCGATCGACATCGTTGCGCGTCACGACAATGTCGAAATAGTCGAGCAAGCCCGCCTTCTCCAGCCGACGGCAGGCATGGGGCGCCTCCGTGGAGGTCGCTATGGCCATGGGGATGCCGGCGGAGGCCAGCCTGGCCAATGTCGGCTCGACACCGGGGCGCATCGGCACGGCCGCCTCCAGCGCCGCCTCGAATAGCAGGTCGCTGTCGGCATAGAACTGCTCCAGCGGAAAGTCCGCGCCGAAATGCTCCGCCAGCATGACCTGGTTCGCATCACGGTGAATGCCGACCATGGCAAGCTGCAACGCCTCGGAAAAGGGCCAGCCCAGGGCGGCGGCGGCCTCCGCCATGGTGCGGCGATGTTCCGCCTCCGTATCCAGCAGCGTGCCGTCCATGTCGAAAATCACCGCGCGCACCGGATCGGGCAGGCGGCGATTGAGGATGGCGGGTTCACTGCTGGCAAGGGTCGACGCGGTCATGCCATCCATGTGGCGTTTCGGCCGCGCTTTTGCGAGTGCATAGGCCGCACCCGCAGATGCAGGGATTGCGGGCCCGGACGCTCCGGCGCAGTCGTCAGTCTGACTGGCCGCCGGTTTCAGTCGCCCGGCGATCATCCTGGGGCGGCGACCACGGCGCCACGCGCAGCATGATCGCGTCGAACAGGTCCGAAGCCAGATAATCGGACAGCCATTTCTTCAGGCAGGGGAGCGGCTGCATCTCGAACCAGCCGGGATCGACGGCGGCGAACTGCCGCACGAACGGAATGACGGCAGCGTCGGCCAGCCCGCGCCGGGCGCCGCACAGATGCGGCGATCCGGTCAGCCTGTCGTCCAGGGCGTGTAGAAAGGCGAGCCCGCCGGCGCGGTGCGTTTCGGCAGCGCCCTCGGCATCGACTCCATGCCGCCCCGGATATTTGTAGCGGTCCAGATCATGTTTGAACGGCCCGTCATTGGCGGCGATGAGCGCGGGATCATCGCGGTCCAGCCAGCCTTCCGGATCATGCCGCGCCAGCGCCCAGCGCATGATGTCGATGCTCTGGTCGATCACCCTGCCGTCGGCGGCGACCAGTACGGGCACGGTTCCCTTGGGCGAGGCGGCGAGCATCGCCTCCGGCTTTGCCGACAGCCTGACCTCGCGCAGTTCGACCTGCGTGGCGCTGATCGCCAGCGCCAGCCTAGCCCGCATCGCATAGGGGCAGCGGCGGAAGCTGTAGAGGATGGGGACTGTCATGCCGCCTCCCCTTCAGGCAATGGCGACGGCGTCGAGCACGAAGGCGCTGCGCTCCGCGAGAGCGCCGATCTGGGCGAGATAGGCCTGGAAATGCGGGCTTGCGCGATGGGCGGCGATCGCGGCGTCATCGACATAGAGTTCATCGAGGATGAAGCGAGCGGGATCGGCCTGATCCTGCCATAGATCATAGCGCAGATTGCCCGCCTCCGCCCGACTGGGCGCCAGCATGGAATCGAGCAGGGCACGCACCGCCGCCTCCCTGCCGGCTCTGGCGGTCAGGACGGCGACGATCTTAACGGGTCCGGACATGGGCAGGATTCCTTTTGCTGATGAGCGGGCGCTGCGGGAGCGCGCCGCCGCCTTGCATGTCCTCATGCCTGATCGGGCGCGCCGATCAAGCGGGCTGCGATCGGGCAACAGGCATTTCTTTCCTTGCAACCAGCCGGAAAATCCGCGTTAAGGACGAGTCGATGAACCGGCTGTTCGCCCTGTTGGCATGTCTTGCCCTGACGCTGTCCTTTGCGACGGCATCGGTCGCGCACGCGATGGAGCCGATCGGCTGCATCGATGGGGTGTCGCCCTCGGCGGCCGAAAGCCCTGATGGCGACGATGAGGGGCAGGCGTCCGGCGACGCGGACCGTGCCTATCCCCACCATCATGGCGGCTGTCATGGCCATCATGTCGCGGCCGCTTTTGCCGCATCGGAAATCGCACCCGCAATGGCCCAGCGGACGGCCAGGCTGCGCTGGACCTCTTCGCCCCATGGCGCCGCCCCCACGCGAGCCGAATTGCGGCCGCCTATCGCCTGACCCTGCCGCCCGGCCTGCGCATCGCGCAGGCGGTCAACAGTTGTCAGGAGTTACCGAACATGAACCCCTTGCTGGCGGCATGGCTTGCCGCCGCCTCATCCCTGTCCGCAGCGCAGGCACAAGTGCCGTCCGCGCCGGCGGCCAAGGCGCAACCAGGCCTGACGCTCAGCCAGGCCCTCGACCTGGCCGGCGCCGCATCGCCCGCACTGGACGCCGCCGCCGCCGGCGTCGACGCATCCAGGGCCGCACAGGCCGCGGCGGGCCTGCGGCCAAACCCGGTCGTCACGCTCGAAGCTGAAAATGTGGCCGGCACCGGGCCCTATTCCGGCACGCAGAGCCTGGAGGCGACATCCTCTGTGGCCATTCCGCTGGAACTGGGCGGCAAGCGGTCGGCGCGGCTCGCCGTCGCAGGCGCGCAGCGCGATCGCGCCCTGATCGAACAGGCGATGGCGGCGGCCGACCTTCGATGGGCGGTGACGCGCGCCTATGCGGAAGCGGTGGCATCCGAACGGCGCACGGGCAATGCGCGCGACCAGCTTCGGATTGCCGAAGAAGGCCTGCGCGCCGCGGATGCCCGAGTGCGCGCCGGGCGCGCCTCCCCCATCGAGGTGCAGCGCGCCGGGCTGACGCGGATCAATGCGCAGGCCGCGCTTGCCAGGGCGGAGCGATCCGCCGAAGTGGCGCGCTTCACCCTGGCCCAGCGGATCGGGCAGGCCATCCCCGGCCCGCTGGACGGAAGCTGGTTCGATCGCATCGATTCGATCCAGGGTCCGTTGGCGCCCATGGATCCGGCGCAGACGCTGGCGCTGGCAGCCGCAGACGCCGATCTGGCGGCCAGCAGCGCGCAGGTGCGGCTTGCCCGCAGCCAGCGCATTCCCGACCTGACGGTGGGCGCGGGCGCCCGCCGGCTGGAAGCGACCCATGACAATGCCGCGCTGTTCAGCCTGTCCCTCCCCCTCCCCGTCTTCAACGGCGGCAGGGCGGCCGTTGGCCAGGCCATGGCGGAACAGCGCCGCGCCGAAGCCAGGCGGCGCATCGCCGCGCAGGAGGTCGCCCAGGCGATAGCCAGCGCGCAGGCGGAGGCCGCGAACGCCGCCATCGGCGCGGCGACGGCGACCGGACCGGCGCTGGCAGCCGCCGAGGAAGCCGCCCGCATCGCGCGCATCGGCTATCGCGAGGGCAAGTTCGGCCAGCTCGACCTGCTCGATGCCGAACGCACGCTCACCGAAACCAGGGCAGCCGCCATAGCGGCGCTGCTCGCCTATCATGACGCACAGGCGCAGCTGGAGCGATTGACCGCTCGCGCGCCGGACCAGGGAGACAATTGATGAACATCCTCCAGCGGACCGTAGCGGCCGCCATCCTACTATCCTCCCTCGCCGCCTGCGAAGCGCCCGCGCCGGAGAGCCATGCCGAGGGGGAGGCGCATGCCGGCGAGGAAGGACTGATCCACCTCACCGCGCAGCAGATCGCCGCCGCGGGCATCGAGCTGGCCCGCCCGACGACTGGCGGCGGCGCGATCACCTTGCCCGCCACGATAGAGGGCGATCCCCAGGGAACGCAGGTCGTGTCCGCCGCCATCGGCGGACGCGTGGTGTCGCTCACGCGCAATCTGGGCGAGGGGGTGAAGAGGGGCGACACTCTGGCGGTGATCGAAAGCCGCGAGGCCGCATCGCTGAAGGCGGAGGTCGAGGCGGCGCAGGCGCGTCTGGCGCTCGCCCGGTCCAACCTGCAGCGGGAACAGCGCCTGTTCGCCGAACGGGTTTCGCCCGAACAGGATCTGATCGCGGCCCGCACCGCCGCGACGGAAGCGGGGATCGCGCTGCGCCTCGCGCGGCAGCAGGTCGCGGCGGCAGGGGGCGGAGGAGGCGGCCTCAACCGGCTGGGCATCGTCGCACCGATCAGCGGCCAGGTCATCGCCCGCACCGTCACCCTGGGGCAGATGGTGGCCGCCGATGCGGAGCTTTATCGCGTCGCCAATCTCTCGCGGCTGGCGGTTCGCCTGTCGCTTTCCCCTGCCGATGCGGGCCGCATCCGGCCGGGCGCGAGCGTGGACATCAGCGCGCCGGGACGCAGGACGGGCGCGCGCGTCAGCTTCGTTTCCCCAGTGCTCGACGAAACGACGCGCCTCGTCCCCGTTCTCGCCATCATCGACAATCGCGACGGCCAATGGCGCGTCGGCGAACCGGTTACCGCCGCCATCGCGGTGACGGGCGGCAGCGGCGGAATGACGATTCCCGCCAATGCGATCCAGATGGTCGAGGGACGCTCGACGGTCTTCGTCCGCGTGGCGCAGGGATTCCGGGCCGTGCCGGTCACGGTCGGCCAGCCCAATGGCGATGCCGCCACCATCCTGTCGGGCCTCACCGGCCGCGAACAGATCGCCGTCGCCAACAGCTTCACTCTCAAGGCCGAGCTCGGAAAGAGCGAAGCCACGCACGAGGATTGATCCATGATCGGGCGTATCGTGACCTTTTCGGTCGAGCGGCGCTGGCTTGTGCTGCTCGTCACCCTCATCGCGGCCGTGATCGGCGCCTGGGCGCTCAGCCGCCTGCCCATCGACGCCGTCCCCGACATCACCAACAACCAGGTGCAGGTGAACATCCGCGCGCCCGCGCTGTCGCCCGAACAGGTCGAAAAGCAGGTCGCCTTTCCCATAGAGACCGCGCTGGCGGGCGTGCCGGGCCTTGAACATACCCGTTCGCTGAGCCGCAACGGCTTTGCCCAGGTGACGGCCGTCTTCACCGAATCCACCGATATCTATTTCGCCAGGGCCCAGGTCGCCGAACGGCTGCGCGGCGCGGAAGAGAGCCTGCCCGCTGGCGTCACGCCCGAAATGGGGCCGATCGCCACGGGGCTGGGCGAAGTCTATATGTGGACCGTCCATCTGGCCCACCGCAAGGACGACCGGCATGCGCCCGGCGAACCCGGCATCCAGCCCGACGGCAGCTATATCACGCCGGAGGGCGAGCGGCTGGTCGGCGCGTCCGATCAGGCGACCTATCTGCGCACGGTGCAGGACTGGATCGTCGCTCCCCTGCTCAAGAACACGCCGGGTCTTGCCGGCATCGACGCCATTGGCGGCCATGTGAAGCAATATCAGGTGGCGCCCGATGTCCATCGGCTCGCGGCGCTCAAGCTCAGCCTCGGCGACCTCGCAACGGCGCTGGAGGAAAACAACAGCGCCGTCGGCGCGGGCGTCATCGACCGCAACGGGGAAGGCCTGACCGTCCGGTCCGATGCCCGCCTTCGCAATGCCGCCGATCTTGGCCGGACCGTCATCGCCACGCGGGAGGGGGTTCCCATCCTGCTCAACCAGGTCGCGACAGTGCGGACCGGCCAGGCGCTGCGCATGGGTTCCGCATCCGAAAATGGCCGGGAAGTCGTCGTCGGCACCGCAGTGATGCGGATCGGGGAGAACAGCCGCGCCGTCGCCTCCGCCGTCGCCCGGCGCCTTGAAGAGATCAACGCCTCGCTGCCGACCGATGTCATCGTCCAGCCTGTCCTGGACCGCACGGCCCTGGTCCACGCAACGATCGGCACCGTGGCGAAGAACCTGTCCGAAGGGGCGCTGCTGGTCATCGTCGTGCTGTTTGCCCTGCTCGGAAACTTCCGCGCCGCGCTGATCGCCGCGCTCGTCATCCCCGTCACCATGCTGCTCACCAGCTTCGGCATGCTGCGCGGCGGCGTATCGGCCAACCTCATGAGTCTGGGCGCGCTCGACTTCGGGCTCATCGTCGACGGTGCCGTCATCATCGTGGAAAACGCCCTGCGACGGATCGCCGGGCATCAGCATGACAGGGGCCGGCCGCTCACCCCCGACGAACGGCTTTGCGCGGTGACCGCCGCCGCGCGCGAGATGATACGCCCCTCCGTCTATGGGCAGGCGATCATCATCCTCGTCTATGTCCCGCTCCTCACCCTGGACGGGGTGGAGGGGAAGACATTCACGCCGATGGCGATGACGGTCATCCTCGCGCTCGCCTTCGCCTTCATCCTCTCGCTGACCTTCGTCCCCGCGATGCTGGCCCTGCTGCTGTCGAAACCCGTGGAGGAGAAGGAGGGGCGGATCATGTCCTGGCTGAACGCCCGCTATCAGCCGGGGCTGGAGACGGCGATGCGCCGGCCGGGCCGGACGATCGGCATCGGGATTGCGGCATTCCTTGCCGCCATCGCCGGCTTCTCGATGCTGGGACAGGAATTCCTGCCCCAGCTCGACGAGGGCGACATCCTCGTCCAGGCGGTCCGCGTGCCGGGCACTTCGGTCGACCAGAGCCAGGCGATGCAGTTCGAGGTCGAACGCGCGATCGCGCGGGAACCGGAGGTCCGCTTCGTCTTTTCCAAGACCGGCACAGCCGAGCTTGCCTCCGACCCCATGCCGCCCAATGCGACCGACACATTCGTCATCCTGAAGCCCCGCGCGCAATGGCCCGACCCGCGCCTTCCCAAGGCGGAGCTGATCGAACGGCTGGAGCAGCGGCTGTCGATGCTGCCCGGCAACGCCTATGAGATCACCCAGCCGATCCAGATGCGCTTCAACGAACTGATCGCGGGCGTCCGGGGCGACATCGCCGTCAAGGTCTTCGGCGACGATGCCGACCAGATGAGCGGCACGGCCGACCGCATCGCCGCCGTGCTGCGCCGGACGAAGGGCGCCACCGACGTGCGGGTGGAACAGACCGAAGGGCTGCCCATCCTCGACGTGCAGCCCGATCGCGGCGCCATGGCGCGGCTGGGCATCAGCGCGCGGGCGTTGCAGGACATATTGGCCGCCGCCGTGGGCGGGCGCGACGCCGGCGTGATCTTCGAGGGCGACCGACGCTTTGCCGTCACGATCCGGCTGGGGGAGGAGGCGCGCAGCAATGTCGAGACGCTGGGCCAGCTTCCGGTGCCGACGCCGTCGGGCGCTTTCGTGCCGCTGGCCAGCGTCGCCCGCATCGCCCTGGTCGACGGGCCAAACCAGATCAGCCGCGAAAACGGCAAGCGGCGGGTCGTCGTGCAGGCCAATGTGCGTGGCCGGGACGTGTCCAGCGTGGTCGCCGACGTGCGGGCGGGGATCGCAAGGGAGGTGCGGCTGCCGGCCGGCACCTATCTCCAATGGGGCGGCCAGTTCGAAAATCTGGCATCGGCGCGGGACCGGCTGCTGCTGGTCGTGCCGGCCTGCTTCGCGCTCATTGTCCTGCTGCTCTACGGCGCGCTCGGCAGCGTGCGGGACGCCGCGATCGTCTTCACCGGCATCCCCCTCGCCCTGGTCGGCGGCGTGCTGGCGCTGGCGCTGCGCGGCATGCCCTTTTCCATCTCGGCGGCCGCGGGCTTCATCGCCCTGTCGGGCATCGCCGTGCTCAACGGACTGGTGATGGTGACGTCGATCCAGGATCTGGTGGCGCGCGGCGTGGATCGCGCCAAGGCGGCTCAGGCGGGCGCGCTGGCGCGATTGAGGCCGGTGGTGATGACGGCATTGGTCGCATCGCTCGGCTTCATGCCGATGGCGCTTGCGACCGGCGCCGGGGCGGAGGTGCAGAAGCCGCTGGCCACGGTGGTCATAGGCGGCCTTGTTTCCGCGACCTTGCTGACCCTGTTCCTGCTGCCGACCCTCTATGCCCGCTTCGGCAGGCGCGGGTCGACCAGCGACGCTGGCGGGGCAGCGGGGACGGCCGTCCCCTGAGAGGATGGCGGGTCGCGGCGACAGATTTCATATCGCAGGCGGAATCCTTGGCACTTGCGCGCTCCCGCACCGTTCCCTGCCGCAAGGAGGATGCCGTGCCGGACGAGATTGTTTCCATCGGGCTGCTGACAGCCAGGGATCTTGAGATCCTCGGCCAGGGATTCCGGCGGCACTTTCCCGTGCGGGATGACGAGCTGTTCAAGGATCTGCTCGCCAGGCTGGACGAACTGCCTGCCCGGCCAGAGCCGCCCACCGATGACCGGCGATGACGGTGATCCGGCCTTGCACGATCGCCATGCGGCAGTGCATGGAGCGTCAGCCATGCGCCAGACCCCGACGCCCAACATCCTTGTCGATGCCGACGCCTGCCCGGTGAAGGAGGAAATCTACAAGGTCGCCTGGCGCCACGCCGTGCCGGTCGTGGTCGTCAGCAACAGTCTGATCCGGGTGCCCGCGCATCCCCTCGTCTCCCGCGTCATCGTCAGCGACGGGTTCGACGCGGCGGACGACTGGATCGTCGAGCAGGGCGACGCCGGATCGATCATCATCACCGCCGACATCCTGCTGGCCGACCGATGCCTGAAGGCGGGATGCGGCGCCGTGATCGCGCCGACCGGCAAGCCCTTCACCCATGGGTCGATCGGCAATGCCGTGGCCGTGCGGGCGATAAAGGCCGATCTGCGCGCCGGCATGCTGACCGACGGCATCGGAGGCCCCGCGCCGTTCGCCAGGGCCGATCGGTCGCGCTTCCTGTCGGCCCTGGACGAAGCGATCGTGCGCCTGAAACGGCGATCCTGATAACGCGGGCGGCAGGTGCCGGTACGGTTCCCGCCCCGATCGCCTGGAAATCGCCAAGGATCTGCTGTTGCCGCGATTTCCTGACCGACGATCGATTCCGATCGCCTGGAAATCGCTCTATGCCTCCGCCGCGATGGCGCGTTCGATCATCATGCGCGAACGAACGCCGCCGGCATCGATATTGAGCTTGAGCAGCTTGCGGTCCGGACGGCGCAGCAGATTCTCCTGCTGCTGCTCCAGCATGGCCAGATCCTCGCTGAAGATCTTGCGCTGACCCTCGCGGATGGAGGCCGTGACGGCGGGATCGTCCACCGCGAACTGGCGGGCAAAGCCCCAGAAATACCAATGGCTATGTTCGGTCTCCGGCGTGATGAAATCGACCACCACGGCGGCGGCCTTGGCCGAAGGATCGGCGTCAGGTCCACCGCGCCCCTCCAGGGCGACGCCGACCTTGATCATGACATGGCTGGGCAGGCTGAAGCGACAGATCTGCCAGCGGTCGACCAGCCCGTCGTCGGGCAGGCCCGCACTGCGCAGCGCCATGCGCCAGAAGGGCGGCGCCTGCACGGCGGACATGACGCGGGTGGTGACGACCTCATCCCCCTCGACGCGGGTGGTGACCGGCGCCTCGTCAATCTCGGGCTGGCCGATGCTGCCCGCATGGACATAATTTTCATGGGTCAGGTCCATGAGGTTGTCGATCATCAGCCGATAATCGCAGGCGACATGATAGAGGCCACCGCCAAAGGCCCAGCCCGCATCCTCCGCCCAGGGCAGCGGGTGCAGCTTCGCCTCGTCCGCCCGCTCCGCCTCACCGGGCCAGACCCAGATGAAGCCGTGGCGCTCGATCGCCGGGTAGGAGCGGATGGGCGGGAAATTCTTCACGCGCTGTCCCGGCATCGACGCCGCATGACCCGTGCAGGCCATGGCCAGGCCGTGATAGCCGCAGACGAGATCCCCGTCCCGCACGAAGCCCAGCGACAGCGGAGCGCCGCGATGCGGGCAGAAATCCTCCAGCGCCGCCACCTTGCCGTCCTTGCCGCGATAAAGGACCATGGGTTCGCCGCAGATCGTCCGGCCAAGCGGCTTGTCCGCCAGTTCGTCGGGGGTGCAGGCAATGTACCAGGCGTCGCTCGGCCAGGGCTTCGGGGTGGGGGCGGATCGCGGCATGTCTCTCTCCAGGGATCGTCCGCCCTTTCGTGCGGCGGCGGCTTGCACTGTAGGGCGACGGCCGATTATAAGCATCCCGCATAATTCTTATAGAAACTATATCATTCCCTGATGGAAAAGCTCGATCTCAACCTGCTCCGCGTGCTGGAGGCGCTGTTCACCCAGCGCAGCGTGTCGGGCGCGGCGCGGGCGCTGGGCGTCACGCAACCGGGCGTCAGCCTGGCTCTGCGAAGGCTGCGCGCGCATTTCGGGGACGAACTTTTCGTGCGGCAGGGCGCTGCGATGGAGCCGACATTGGTGGCCCAGCGGTTGATCGACCCCGTCATGACGGTGATGGCGTCGGTCCGGTCGGACATCGTGACCGCCGCCCCGTTCGACCCCGCCCGGTCGGAACGCTGCTTCACCATCGGCCTTTCCGATCTGGGCGAACTGACCTTCCTGCCCGACCTCATGACCGCCCTGCGGGAACGGGCGCCGGGGGTCACGGTGCGTTCGGTCACCCTGGCGCCGCCCGATCTGCGCCGCGCCCTGGCGGACGGGTCGGTCGATCTGGCGCTCGGCTTCTTCCTGGGGCTGGAGGGGGACAATCTCTTCACCCAGACGCTGTTCGAACAGGGCTTCGTCTGCCTGGTGCGCGCCGGGTGGCGGGACGGCGCGACCACCATGTCACTGGAGGATTATCTGTCGGCCGACCACGCGATGATCGAACAGGAAGGCCGCAGCCAGGAAGTGCTGGAGCGGCGAATCCGCGCATTGGGGCTGCGCCGGCGGACGCTGTTGCGCTCGCCGCATTTCCTGACCGTGCCGCTGCTGATCGCCCGTTCCGACATGATCGCGACGGTGCCCTATGGCGTGGCCCGCATCTTCTCCCGCCTTGCCGGCCTGCAGTTCCTCCCCCTTCCCTTCGACGCGCCCCGCATTCCGATCCAGCAGCTATGGCATCGGCGCAGCCATCATGACCCCGGCACCATCTGGCTGCGGCGCCTGATCGCGGACCTGTTCGGCGGCCGCGATCCCATGCTGGACGACGATCCGGTTCACCCACGGCCGACATCCACCGTCCGCTGAATGCCGATCGCGTCGAGAAATCGGCGATCATGGCTGACGACCATCAGCGCGCCGTCGAAGCTTTCAAGCGCCCGCTCCAGCACCTCGATCGAGGCGATATCGAGATGATTGGTCGGCTCGTCCAGGATCAGCAACCAGGGCGGCTGGGGTCCCGAAAGAGCGACGGCCAAACCGGCGCGCAGGCGCTCGCCGCCCGACAGGCTGCCCACGATCCGCTGCGCCTCGCGGTTACGGAAGGCAAAACGGGCACAGGCCGCATGGATCGCCTCCTCGTCCAGCGTCGGGTGCCGGCGACGCATGTTGCCGATGATCGTGTCCCCTTCATCCAGCAGGTCGCCATGCTGATCCAGAATAGCGATCCGGTCGGATCGTCGCCGGACCATGCCGATGGCCGGCGCGAGCGCTCCGGTCACCAGGCGCAGCAGGGTCGATTTGCCCGTTCCGTTCGCACCCGCCAGGGCCACCCGCTCCGGCCCATGAATGGCCATCGTCCAGGGGCCGAGGCGACGTCCGCCCAGATCGACGCTGGCGCCCTCCATCGCCAGCAACTCAGCTTGCGAGGGGATGCCGGTGGCGGGCAGGTCGATGGCGAGCGGCGTCAATATTTCCACCCGGGCGCGAGCGGCATCGCTGGCATGAACCGCCTCGTCTATCTGCCGTTCGGCCAGGCGCCGCGCATGGCCGCCGCTATTCTCCGCCCGTTCCGCCCGCGCGCCCAGCAGGATCTTCGGTTCCGATCCCCTCTCGGCAAAGGCGCGGCCGGCCCTGTCGCGCCGGTCCTTCGCCTCCCGCGCGGCCTGCGCGGCGAGACGGGTGGCGCGCAGCGCGACGTCGGCGCGATCACGCTCGGCCTGCGCCCGCGCCTGATCGGCGTCGCGTGCGGCGGCAAAGGCTGACCAGCCGCCGCCGACGATGCGGATGCCGATGGGGCTGAGTTCGACGATTCGGTCCATGCGTTCCAGCAGCGCCCGGTCATGGCTCGCGACCAGCACGCCGCCCGGCCAGGTCGCGACCAGCCGCTCGATCGCGGCGCGGCCTTCCCGGTCGAGATTGTTGGTCGGCTCGTCGAGCAGCAGGAGATCGGGGCGCTCGATCGCGAGGCGCGCTATCCCGATGCGCGTCCGCTCGCCCCCCGACAGGCTGCCCATCGGCCGTTCGATGTCCACTCCGGCCAGCCCGATATCGGCAAGGGCAGCGTCGACCGCAGCGGGCAGCATCCAGTCGACCGCGTCGAAATCCGCTTCGGTCCCCTCGCCCCGCTCGATGCGCCCGTGGATCGCCAGCGCCTCGGCAACGCCCAGCGCCTCGCCGATCAATTGGTCGCTGCGCCAGTTCTGGGCCAGCATGGCGGCCGTGCCGCCGCGATGAACGCTGCCGGACGAGGGCACCTGCACGCCCGCCGCAATGCGCAGCAATGTCGACTTGCCCGACCCGTTGCGCCCGACAAGCCCGATGCGCTCGGCGCCGACCGACAGGGTCAGGTCATGGAAAAGCGTCCGCCCTTCAGGCGTGGCGGCGGACAGGCTGGATAATGTGAGAAAAGCGGACATGGACACCATGACGAACAGGGACAACAGGGCAAGGGGCGCTGGTCATCCGGTCATCCATGGTCGTAAGTCCTTCCTGTCGGGTCATCCGCTCGCTCGCCACTTCATCCCGGTCCATGGAGAGATCAGGCTCTGGCGGCCGCGGAAATCCTGGCCTGAACGAAGCACCATGTCCACCGCAATCTTCGCGCGCTTCTTCCCGGATGGCGGAATCTGCCAGCGGCCGCGCCGCGAATGGACCGGCCACCCTCAGGCCAGCGCCAGCACGCCCGTCAGGATATTGCGCACCAGCTCCGCCTGCCCCCGCGCCCCGGTCTTGGCATAGATCTTCTTCGAATAGTTGCGCGCCGTTTCCACCGTCAGCCCCAGGTCGGCGGCCGCCTCGCTGATCGACATGCCCTGCGCGATCGCCCAGGCCAGCCGCGCCTCGCTGGGCGACAATCCGAACAGGTCGACCAGCTGGTCGCAACGGTCCGCCTGCGACCATCGGTCGCCGCTGATATAGGCGATGGCGACGGGTGCCGACGGCACGGACAGCGAGCGATCCTGGATCGGCCGGACCAGCATGTCCATCAATGGATCGCGGCTCAGGTTGATCGCCCTCGGCCGCGCCTCGCGATCGGCGGCAAAGGTCTTGACCAGCGCGGTCATTTCCCGGTCGATCGCCGGAGACGCCGGCATCAGCCGGTCGTAACGCCCCCTGCGCAGCAGTCGCGAACGCTGGAAAAGCTGCTCCAGATGCGGCGTCATGTCGACGATGCGGCACTGGGCGTCCAGCGTCAGCCAGCCGAAGTTCAGCCGCCCGAACGCCTCCGAATTCACCGAAGACCGGAATTTTTCCCGCTCCAGCGCGACGAAGCTGCGCAGCGCGATGCGCAGATGCGGCACCAGCGCGGTCATCAGCGCGCCCACGCCCGACCCCAGCTCCCTCCCCCCCGCGCAGCTCAGCCAGGCATCCATGCCGCTCGGCTCGGTCACGCGCACCGAACGCATGTTGGTGATGCCCAGCGGTTGCAGGAATTCCGCCCGATAGCCCTGCTGCACCGCGTCGCCGGGATCCAGCAGTTCGTCCAGCGTATAGACCCGCGCCTCCCGCATCCGGCGATAGGGCAGGGGATCGCGCCCATATTTCTGGTTGAACAGCCGGTCGAGGTGCAGCGGCGTCGGCGGCCCGGCATACAGCTCGACGATCCGCTCCTCATCTACCGGGCGGAAGGCGAGGCTGGCATAGGCCGCCCCGGATCGCGCCCGCAACCTGTCGAGGAACCCGTGCCAAAGGGGTTGCTCGAACATACCCTCATGGAGAGCCGCCAATAATCCGCCATCGTCCAGTCGCATGGCTAATATGTATATCCTCCCATATGGGAGGTCCAGTACCTCACCGCTTCTGCCATCAGGCTGTCACAACACAAGGCGGTGAATGATGATCGATTCGAAGAGGCTGACGCATCTGGAGCGTCTGGAGGCGGAAAGCATCCATATCCTGCGGGAAGTCGTGGCAGAGGCCGAGAAGCCGGTGATGCTCTATTCGGTGGGCAAGGATTCGGCCGTGATGCTGCATCTGGCGCGCAAGGCATTCTACCCCTCGCCGCCGCCCTTTCCGCTGCTGCACGTCGACACCACCTGGAAATTCAAGGCGATGTACGAACTGCGCGACCGCATGGCGCGGGAATCGGGCATGGAGCTGCTCGTCTATCACAATCCCGAAGCGCAGGAACGCGGCATAAACCCGTTCGACCATGGCCCGCTGCACACCGACATGTGGAAGACGGAGGGGCTGAAGCAGGCGCTCAACCTCTACGGCTTCGACGCGGCCTTCGGCGGCGCCCGCCGCGACGAGGAGAAGAGCCGGGCGAAGGAACGCATCTTCTCCTTCCGCACGTCGTCGCACGGCTGGGATCCGAAGAACCAGCGCCCGGAACTGTGGAACCTCTACAACGCCCGCAAGAACAAGGGCGAGAGCATCCGCGTCTTCCCGATCAGCAACTGGACCGAGCTGGACATCTGGCAATATATCCACCTGAACGACGTCCCCATCGTGCCGCTCTATTTCGCGGAGGAGCGCCCCACGGTGGAGCGCGACGGCATGCTGCTGATGGTGGATGACGAACGCTTCCCCCTGAAGCCCGGCGAGGAGCCGGTGATGCGGTCGATCCGCTTCCGCACCCTGGGCTGCTACCCGCTGACCGGCGCGGTCGAGAGCGAAGCGAAGACCCTGCCGGAGGTGATCCAGGAAACGCTGCTCACCACCACCTCCGAACGCCAGGGCCGCGCCATCGACAAGGATGCCGGCGGCGCGGGCATGGAAAAGAAGAAGCAGGAAGGGTATTTCTGATGTCGGACGCCGATGTGATCTACAAGACCGACGCCCTCATCGCGGAGGATATCGACCAGTATCTGGAGGTGCACCAGCACAAGACGATGCTGCGCTTCATCACCTGCGGGTCGGTGGACGACGGCAAGTCGACGCTGATCGGCCGCCTGCTCTATGACAGCAAGATGATCTTCGAGGATCAGCTCGCCGCGCTGGAGGCCGACAGCAAGCGCGTGGGCACACAGGGGCAGGAGATCGACTTCGCCCTGCTGGTCGACGGCCTCGCCGCCGAACGCGAACAGGGCATCACCATCGACGTCGCCTATCGCTTCTTCGCGACGGAAAAGCGCAAGTTCATCGTCGCCGACACGCCCGGCCATGAACAATATACGCGCAACATGGTGACGGGCGCATCCACCGCCGACCTCGCCGTCATCCTGATCGACGCGCGCAAGGGCGTGCTGACGCAGACCCGCCGCCACAGCTATCTTGCCCATCTGATCGGCATCCGGAACATCGTGCTGGCGGTGAACAAGATGGATCTGGTCGACTATGACCAGGCGGTGTTCGACGGCATCGTCAAGGACTATACCGAATTTGCCCAGTCGATCGGCATCAAGGCCTTTACCGCCATGCCCATTTCCGGCTTCAGGGGCGACAATATCACCGGCCCTTCGGCCAACACGCCCTGGTACAAGGGACCAGCGCTGATCGAGCATCTGGAAACGGTGGAGGTCGACCAGGTCTCCGATCAGGAAAAGCCCTTCCGCATGGCGGTCCAGTGGGTCAACCGCCCCAATCTCGACTTCCGCGGCTTTTCCGGCCAGATCGCCACTGGCACGGTCAGGCCGGGCGATGCGATCCGCGTCCTGCCTTCGGGCAAGACCAGCACGATCAGCCGCATCGTCACGCTTGACGGCGACCTGGATGTCGCGGTCGCCGGGCAGTCGGTCACGCTGTGCTTTGCCGATGAAGTCGACTGCTCGCGCGGCGACGTGATCGCGGCGTCGGACAATCCGCCGCAGGCCGCCGACCAGTTCGAGGCGACGATCGTCTGGATGGCGGACGAGGAAATGCTGCCGGGCCGCCCCTATTGGCTGAAGCTCGGCACGCAGACCGTCACCGCCACGATCCAGCAACCCAAATATCAGGTCAACGTCAACACGATGGAGCATCTGGCGGCGAAGACGCTGGACCTCAACGCCATCGGCATCGCCAATCTGTCGACCGACAGGCAGATCGTGTTCGAACCCTATGAAACCAACCGCACGCTGGGCGGCTTCATCCTGATCGACAAGATCACCAATGCCACCGTGGCGGCGGGGATGCTGCACTTCTCGCTGCGGCGGGCGCAGAACGTCCACTGGCAGGCGACCGACGTCACCCGCGAATTCCACGCCAACCTCAAGAACCAGAAGCCGGCCGTGCTGTGGTTCACCGGGCTGTCGGGCGCGGGCAAGTCGACCATCGCCAACCTCGTCGAAAAGAAGCTGGCGCGCATGAACCGCCACACCTTCCTGCTGGACGGCGACAATGTGCGCCACGGCCTCAACAAGGATCTGGGCTTCACCGACGCCGACCGGGTGGAAAATATCCGCCGCGTGGGCGAGGTGGCGAAGCTCATGACCGATGCGGGCCTGATCGTCATCACCGCCTTCATCTCCCCCTTCCGGGCGGAGCGGGACATGGTGCGCCAGATGATGAAGCCCGGCGAGTTCATCGAGGTGCATATCGACACACCGCTGGCCGACGCGGAGGCGCGCGACGTCAAGGGCCTCTACAGGAAGGCGCGTTCGGGCGAACTCAAGAACTTCACGGGCATCGACAGCCCCTATGAAGCGCCGGAGGATCCGGAAATCCGGATCGACACCACGGCCATGACCGCAGAGGAAGCGGCCGAAGCCATCATCGCGAGGCTGATCCCATGAGCATGACCGACGCTGATCTTGCCGCGCATCTGGCCGACATTGCGGGGCGCCTGCTGCTCACGGTGCGCGACAGCGGCCTGCTCGGCGCCAAGGCGCTGGGCAAGGCGGGCGACCAGACCGCCAACCAGTTCCTGGTCCACGCCCTGCGCGAACAGCGTCCCGATGACGGCCTGCTGTCGGAGGAGATGAAGTGCGACGGCTCCCGCCTCGAAAAGTCGCGCGTCTGGATCGTCGATCCGGTCGACGGCACGCGCGAATATGGGGAGGAACGCGCCGACTGGGCGGTGCATGTCGGCCTGTCGGTGGACGGCATGGCGACGGTGGGCGCGGTCGCGCTGCCCGGACTGGACGGCGGCGTCGTGCTGCGCACCGACCAGCCCCGCCCCGTTCCGCCCGCGCCGGAAAAACTGCGCATGGTGGTCAGCCGCACCCGCCCGGCCGCCGAAGCGGTCGCCGTCGCGGAAAGGCTGGGCGCGGAGCTCGTCCCCATGGGCAGCGCGGGCGCAAAGGCGATGGCGGTGATCCTGGGGCAGGCCGACATCTATCTGCATTCGGGCGGCCAATATGAATGGGACAGTTGCGCCCCGGTCGCCGTGGCGCTCGCCCACGGCCTGCATTGCAGCCGCATCGACGGATCGCCGCTGGTCTATAATCAGGAGGACGTCTATCTGCCCGACCTGCTGATCTGCCGGAAGGAGCATGCGCAGGGGGTGCTGGACCTCATCGCCGCTCTAACTCCCACCGGCGACTGAAGCCCCGGACGCGGAAAGAGCAAAATCGTCCCTTCCCCCTTCAAGGGGAGGGAAGGAGGGAGCGCGGCCGCGTCGCCCAATAGAGATGGCAGGGCGGCAGATTGCGCCATTCGAAACCCGTCTCGACCGTCTCGAAACGCCGCTCCAGCAGGGGGAGCACGGCCTTGCGCATCTGATAGGCCAGGAACCGCCCGTCAGGCGCCAGGACCCCCGCGCTCGCCTTCATCAGCCGTTCCGCCCGATCCGGCGCCAGCGTGGAGAAGGGCAGGCCCGACAGGATGCAGTCCGCCCGGCCCAGCCCGTGACCGGTCATGATGCCGCGTACGGCATCGGCCGAACCGGCGACCGCGACCAGCCGCCCGTCCGGCGTCACCCTGCGCAGATGATTGATGAAGCCCGCGCTGGTATCGATCGCCAGCAACCGCGCATGGGCGGGCAGGCGATCCAGCAGGGCACGGGTGAAGATACCCGTACCCGGTCCATATTCGACGACGCATTCCATCCGGCTCCAGTCGATCGGGGCCAGCATCCTTTCGACAAGGCCATGCGAAGCGGGAAAGGCGGAGCCGACCGCCAGCGGATTTTTGAAGAACTCGCGAAAGGCGAGAGCCAGATGGTCCGTGCCGCGGCCCTGCGCTTCACCCCATGCGCCCCGCGCCATCCGATGTTCGAACGATATCGCCACGACTGCTCCACTCTCCCATGCCGTGATGCCGCAATCAGCGCGTTGCAGCCTGCCTGGAAAACCCGCGGGAACGGGACCGGGTTCCTGGAAAATCGCCTTAACTGGATCAGGATCCGCCGCGCCCGGCACGCACCGGAAGCGCGAAAGGCCGCCATTTGCAGGCCGTCAGCGCTGATATCGATCCGTCCTACAGCCGGTCCCGCACTGTCCGCATGACCTCGTCCAGGAAATCGGCCGCCGCGCGCACGCGAGGCAGCCTCTGCAGATCGGCATGCATGACCAGCCAATAGCTGCGCCAGACCTCCATCGACCCCGGCATCGACCCCGGCATCGACTCCGGCGTCGACTCGGGGAAAAGCTGGACCAGCCGCTCATCCTCCGCCGCCGCGAAGCGGTGCAGCACGCCCAGCCCCATGCCCGCCGCCACCGCCGCATGCTGCGCCGCACTGGAACTGGCGCGAAAGACGATGGACGCGCCGGGCAGCAACTGGTCGAGGGCGATCATCTCGGCAAAGCCGGCCAGCTCCTCGATATAGGAAACGAAGACATGGCGGCTGAGGTCGGCGCGGGTCGCCGGGGCCCCTTCCCGCTCCAGATAGGCCTTGGACGCGTAAAGGCCGAGGCGATAATCGGCCAGCTTGCGCGTCACGAAGCGGCCCCGGGGCGGCGGCTTCAGCATCACGGCGATTTCCGCCTCGCGCCGCGACAGGCTCGCCACCTTGCTTTCGGATGCCAGCTCCAGCGTCAGGCGCGGGTGGCGCGCGCGCAGGGCCGCCACATTGGGGGCGATCAGATGGCTGGCAATGGCTTCCGGCGTGGCGAGCCGCACCGTCCCCTCCACCTCCCGGTCGCGCCCGGCGACGCTGCTCATCGCGGCGAGCAGCTCGCTCTCGATCCGCTCGGCATGGGAAACCAGCGCGAAGGCGGCGGGCGTAGGCGTCACCCCGCGCGGGCTGCGGTCGAACAGCCGGGCGCCCAGCGTCGCCTCCATATTGGTCAGGCGCCGGGCGACCGTGCTATGATCGACGCCGACCCTGCGGGCAGCGGCCAGCATGTTGCCCTCCCGCATCACGGCCAGGAACAGGCGCAGCTCATCGGAATTCAGCATGAGCAAATCCGCACAACAAATGTGTCGACATACCCGTATATCCGCAAAGCTGGCGGGTCTATAGCAAAGCCATCCACCCGCAGGAGAGGAACCGGAAAAATGCGTTCGATTACTCATTTCATTCATGGACAATCCGCCCCGCTCCCCGGCGCCCGCTTGTCCGACGTGCTCGATCCCGCCACCGGTACCGTCCAGGCGCAGGTCGAACTCGCCACCGCCGCCCATCTCCAGAAGGCGGTGGATTCCGCCCTCGCCGCCCAGCCCGAATGGGCCGCCGTCAATCCCCAGCGCCGCGCCCGCGTGATGTTCCGCTTCAAGGAACTGATCGAACAGAATATGGACGAACTGGCCGTCCTCCTCTCCTCCGAACATGGCAAGGTGGTGGCCGACGCCAGGGGCGACATCCAGCGCGGCCTGGAAGTCGTCGAGTTCGCCTGCGGCATCCCCCATCTGCTCAAGGGCGAATATACCCAGGGCGCCGGTCCCGGCATCGACGTCTATTCCATGCGCCAGCCGCTGGGCATCGCGGCGGGCATCACGCCCTTCAACTTCCCCGCCATGATCCCCCTCTGGATGAGCGCCATGGCCATCGCCTGCGGCAACGCCTTCATCCTGAAGCCGTCGGAACGCGACCCTTCCGTCCCGGTGCGCCTTGCCGAACTCGCCATAGAGGCCGGCATGCCCGCCGGGATCCTCAACGTCGTCCATGGCGACAAGGAAATGGTCGACGCCATCCTCGACCATCCGGCGATCAAGGCGGTCAGCTTCGTCGGATCGTCCGACATCGCCAACTATGTCTATGCCCGCGGCGCGCAGAACGGCAAGCGGGTCCAGGCGATGGGCGGCGCCAAGAATCACGGCATCATCCTGCCCGACGCGGACATGGACCAGGCGGTCGCCGATATCGTCGGCGCGGCCTATGGTTCGGCGGGCGAACGCTGCATGGCGCTGCCCGTTGTGGTGCCGGTGGGCGAAGCCACGGCGGACGCCTTCCGCGCCAAGCTGGTGAACGCCATCGAAACACTGCGCCCCGGCATCCCGACCGATCCCGACGCGCAATATGGCCCCCTCGTCACCGGCGTGCACAAGGCCCGCGTCGAAAGCTATATCCAGATGGCGGCCGACGAAGGCGCGGAAATCGTGGTCGACGGGCGCGGCTTCTCGCTCCAGGGCTATGAGCAGGGCTTCTACCTCGCCCCGACGCTGATCGACCGGGTGACGCCGCAGATGAAGAGCTATCAGGACGAAATTTTCGGCCCTGTCCTTCAAATCCTGCGCGCCCACAGCTTCGAGGAGGCGCTCAGCTATCCCTCGCAGCACCAATATGGCAATGGCGTCGCCATCTTCACCCGCAACGGCGACTATGCCCGCAAGTTCGCCGCCGATGTGGAGGTCGGCATGGTCGGCATCAACGTGCCGATCCCGGTGCCGGTCGCCTATCACAGCTTCGGCGGCTGGAAACGTTCCGGGTTCGGTGACCTCGACCAATATGGCATGGACGGCGTGCGCTTCTACACCCGCACCAAGAAGATCACCCAGCGCTGGCCCGATGGCGGTGCGGTGATCGACCAGAGCTTCGTCATCCCGACGATGAGATAGGCCTCCGCCCGGCCGGGGAACGGAAGCGACCGCTCGCCCGTTCCCCGTCGCCGGACGCTGCCCAATTCTACGCGGAAAGCCTGGCGCATCTGGTGGGATCGGGCATCCCCTTCATGCGGCCGACCAGGGATCTGGACATCTTCTGCAAGCCCGGCGGTGTTCCGGTCTATAATTGTCCCTTCGGAACGGTTCGACCGTCCCTAGTCCTGATCGCGATCTGACGCGGCCGTGCAGGCCGGGCGGGACGCCTGAACCAGAACGTCCAGACCGTCAGCGAGCCGAGCAGCGTCAGCGCCAAACCCGACAGCGTCATGAGCAGCCGGAAGGGCAAGCCACCGACCTTCGCCGCATGGAGCGGGTAAAGCAGATTATAGCCCTTCACCGCTGTGGGCAGCGTCGAGGCGTCGCGCGCGGCAACCAGCATGCCGCTGTCGGCCGCGAACCAGAGAGTGGTGCGGCCATTGGGCAGCCATTCCTGCGGTCGCCGCATGCGAAGCGTGACGAGACCGCCCTTCTTGCGCGGCAGGCTGAGGCTGCGCACTTCCGCATCGGGGAAGCGCGCCTTGGCCGTCATGATCATGCCCGCCCAGTCCAGCCTTCCGGCAAGCCCGGCATTGCGGGGCGGGGGCGGAGCCAGCGCCTTGTCGATCTGCGCAGGCGCTCCCGGCCCGAACAGCAACGCCGCCATGGGACGGAACACCAGGACGGCACCCGTCACCAGCGACAGCAGCAACAAGGGCGCGACGATGATGCCCAGGTCGCGGTGATGCCGCACGATCGCGGAGCGGCTCATCCGTGCCGGCCATAGGCGCCATTCGAAGGTCCGCCGCGTCCGCCACCAGAGGATGAAGCCGGTCAACACGAAGAACAGCCCGCAAAGGGCGGCAATACCGATCACCCAATCGCCCGTTTCGCCGGAAAAGAGATGGTGGTGAAAATCGAACAGCCACAGTTCGGGCCGCTCCCACTGGCTGCTCCACCGCATCACCACGGCACCCTGCTGGTCCGCATAGGCGCCGCGGCCATTGTCGAACAGCAGTTTGAGCAGCCCGAAATCGTCGGACGCATAGGTGATCGACTGCGGCCGCATCGCCGGATCGGCCATGAGGCGCTGCGTCACCTCGGCCAGTTGGCGCACGTCCTCCACCCGCGGATCGCCGGCATGGGGCGCCAGCGTCCAGGCATTTTTATGCACCAGCAACGCGCCGCTCAGGCCCAGCAGCGCGAGCAGCAGCCCGATCAGCCCGCCGGTCCAGCGGTGGAGGGCGTCGATCAGTTTCACTAGAAGCGATAATCCCAGGACAGGGTGAAATTGCGGCCGCGTCCCGCGAAATAATGGGCATTGTCATTGGGCCGGACGGTCTGGCTGTAATAATCGATGGTGAATGTGTCGAAGATATTCTGCGCCGCCAGCGTCAATGCCCCCAAACGCGTCTGATAGCGCAGCGACAGGTCGGTCACGTCATAGCCGTCGAACCTGTAGAGCGGCGGATAGGCGCCCGGCGTCCGTTCGAACTGACGCGACAGGAAGAATTGCGTCTGGATGCGCGCCGAAACGGGTCCATGCACATAGCTGGCCGCCACGTTCAGGCGGTCGGGCGAGATGTTCGCCCCGTCCAGATCGCGGTCAACCTTGTCGATCCCGTCGTCCGAACCGTCGGTGCGGCCGATCAGATGGGCATAGCCGGTCGAGAGGGTCAGTCCCGGCAGCGGCGTCCGGGCCGAGAGGTTCAGTTCCAGCCCCTGTATCTCGACCCGCTGGCGCTGAACCTCGAAGGATGCGCCGATTGCCGGTTGCGTCAGCACCGATCCATTCTTGCTGGTCGACCAGAAATAGGCGGCATTGGCATCCAAAGGACCGCGCTTCAATTCCACGCCGATTTCGCGGTTATTGGAGACGATGGGGGCGACATTGACGCTGCGGCCAATATCGAAGCCCGGCTTCGCCACAGCGCGGGCGAGGCGACCGACATCAGGCACGGTATAGCCCTCCGCATAGCTGGCATAGGCGCGGATGCCATCCCAGGGTTCCAGGATCACGCCGCCGTTGAACAGTGTGTCACTGAAAGTGGGCGAGCCCCCCGCCACGTCGACGCCACCGCCATAGAAGGCGAGCGTGTGATAGTCGTCGATATGGATGCGCACATCTTCATAACGCACGCCGCCCGCCAGACGCAGTTTCTTGTCTAACAGCGCCAGGTTGAACTGCGCGAAGGGCGCCAGGCTGCGATAATCGGTCGGCGGCACCCAGGTCCGGCCGGTTGCGATCAGCCGCTGTTCGGTCAGATCGTAGAGCGCGTCGAAACCGATGGTACCGGTCAGCGCCTCGAATCCCGGCACGGCGCGTTCATAGCTGATCTTGCCACCATATTTGCGGCTGCGATTCTGCGACTGGTCGAACAGGGTGCCGACCGGCGCAATGCGCGGATCCTGAAAACTGGCGATCGGCGCAACCTCCCCGCCATAGGTGTCGCGCGAGCGGTTGAAGAAAAGTTGGGCGATGAAGTTGCCGCCCCACAGGGCACTGTCGGTCAGCGTAAGCGCAGCGCTTTCCGTGCGGTTGGTGGCCGGAACGCCGGGCGGCGTGCCGCGCACCGAACTTGTCGGGCGGTCGATGCGATAATTGCCGTCCACCGCGACGTAATCGCCCTCCCCCTTCAACTGGAAGCGGCTCATGGTCAGGTCCAATCGCGCACTGTCGCTCAGCGCGTAGCCGAAGCGGCCGAACAGCGACCAGCTCCGGCTGTCCTGCGTCTCTCCCTGCGTCAAGTCGGTGCCGACGCGATTGCCATGCCCGTCATAGAATGCGCCGCGCTTCTCATAGGCTGCGCCCACCATCGCGTCCCATCGCCCGGAGCGCCAGCCGATCAGCCCCGCCACCTTGCCGCCGATGCCGTCACCGTGAAAGCCGGTGTCGGCATTGCCCTGCACCAGCACCCGGCCTGTCAATCCGTCGTTCCGGGGCGGCGCAACGGTCACCTGATTGACGATCCCGCCCGTGCCGCCGATCCCTTGCAGCGCGTTGGAACCATAGATCACCTCCACCCGATCAATGAAGAACGGGTCGATGGTGAAGCCATCGCGCGCGCCGTCCCGCAACGGCGCCGTCTGCGGTATGCCGTTGATCGCGTAGAGCGGCGATCGGCCGCGCAGCGTCTCACCCGCGCCAGACAGCTTTTGCCGCGTCGGCGAAAAGGAAGGGGTCAGCGCCGACACCGCATCGACAATGGACCCGCCGATCGCAACCTGCTGGTTGAGCATTTCCTGGTCGATCACGTCGACGGTCAACGGCAGGGCGTTGGCCGGCAGGATCGTGCGCGCGGCGGTCACGATGATCGGGCCGCCATCCTCTGCGGCGGGTCGGGACTGGGCCAGCGCGGAGGGACTCAACAGAGCAAGCGTACTGGTCACAAGCAGGACAGACGAACGAATAGGCATGCATCACCCCTTAAAGCCGCCGTCCCGCTAGCCAAAAGAAGGGGATGTTGCAAGTCATTAGCAGTATTAACGAGCAAATGCTTGGCCGCCTTTGCACCGACGCGCCTTCCGATCATCAGGCCGGACAGAAACCCTTCACCACAAAGGGCAGGCTCTCCCCGTCTGGATCGGTCAGGGTCAGACAGGTTCCGAGCTGGATGGCCTGCGCTTCCAGCCGGTAGATCTTCTCGTCATCCGCCTCTCCCGGCTTGCAGGACAGCGCCCAGCCCTGCCGGGTGTGCAGCAGCGTGCCGTGCCGGTCCGGCTCATTGGGCCAGAAGCGCCGCGCCGTCGCCAGTTCGGGATTGATGCGATATTCCCGTTCATCGATCAGCCCGCCCGTGCTGAGCGGCAGGCGCAGCACATAGCTCCGCGCCGCCGATCCGTTGGGAAAACCCGCCGTCCGGGCAAGTTCGAGGCGTATGGTGGTCCAACTCATGGGAATGGCATCGGATTCCGCAGCGAAAAGAGATATAAGGATTATTCCTGATGGCGACCGCGCCACGGCAGCCCTAGCCAGATGGAAGATACGCTTGCCGGGAGACAGACGATGAAATCGGTCCTGCTGCACATTCATGAAGATCTTGGCGCGGAAAGCCGCCTCCAGGCGGCCTGCGATCTCGCCCGCGCATCCAATGCGCATATTCACTGCGTGCAGGTGACGGCCATGCCCGATTTCGTCGCGGCCGACATGTATGGCGGCGCCTCCATGGCCCCGGCGATGATGGCGGAACTGTACGACATCGACGAAAAGGCGCGAATGCGCGTGGAGGATCGGCTCCGGCGCGAGGATGTAAGCTGGGACTGGCGCCATGTGGAGGGCGATGTCGTCCATGGCCTGCTGTCCGCCGCAACGCTGACCGACGGCATCATCGTCACCCTGCCGTCGGGACCGCGCCGGGAATATGCCGACCCGCTGCACCTGGCGGCCGATCTGGCGCTCGCCGGAAGGGTTCCGGTGATCGCCGTGCCGCAGGAGGCGAAAAGCTTTCCCGTCACGGGCCGCGCGCTGATAGCATGGGACGGTTCGCAGGAGGCCTCCACCGCGCTGCGCCTCTCCGTCCCGCTGCTGAAACTGGCGGAGGAAGTGCATGTCGTTACGGTCGAGGAAGCCGGCAAATATCCCTTCCCGGCCACGGACGCGCCCGAATATCTGGCGCGCCACGGCATCAAATGCCAATTGCACACATGGCCGCAGGACGGCCGCACCATAGAGGCGTCGTTGAAGGCGGCCCTCGGCGTGCTGAAGCCTGAATGGATGGTGATGGGCGCCTTCGGTCACAGCCGGTTGCGCGAGATGGTGTTTGGCGGCGTCACCCGCGCCATGCTGCGCGAAGTCCATGTTCCGCTCTTGCTGGCGCATTGAATGCGCGGCATGGTGGGCGCATGGCGGTAGCGGACGATGAAACCGATGGCCTGACTCAGCGCGAGCACAGCCTCGAACAGGCGCTGCTCGGCTCCATATTGGCGACGGTGCCCGATGCGCTGATCGTCATCGACGTGCGCGGGCAGATCGTGTCGTTCAGCGCGGCGGCGCAACGCATGTTCCAATATGCCGAAAGCGACGTTCTGGGCGAGAATATCTCGATGCTCATGCCCTCCCCCGACCGGGAGAGGCATGACGGCTATATCGACCATTATCTGAAAACCGGGGAAAGGCGGATCATCGGCATCGGCCGGCTGACGAGCGCGCGGCGCCGGGACGGCTCGACCTTTCCCATCGAACTGTCCGTGGGAGAGGTTCAGGATGAGGGCCGACCGCTGTTCACCGGCTTCATCCGCGACCTCACCGAAAGCCAGCAGGCCGAGCGGCGGGTGGCGGACCTGCAGGCGGAACTGGCCCATGCCTCCCGCGTGACGGCGATGGGCACCCTGGCGTCGGCGCTGGCGCATGAACTCAACCAGCCGCTGACCGCGATCGCCAATTATCTGGAGGCGGGACGCGACATGCTCGACGCCGACGGGCCTGTGGACCGGGAATTGCTGCGTGAGGCTATGGCCGAAAGCGCCAGCCAGGCCCTGCGCGCCGGAGAGATCATCCGGTCGCTGCGCGAATTCATCCGGCGCGGCGAAACCATCCGCCAGCCCGAAGCGCTGCGCGGGCTGCTGGCGGAGGGGGCGGCACTGGCCTTCATCGGTGTCGACAGCCGGGGCCTGGACATGGACATCAGCGTCGACCCGCGCGTCGACAAGGTGCTGGTCAACCGTGTGCAATTGCAGCAGGTCATCATCAACCTCACGAAGAACGCGGTGGAGGCGATGGCCGGCAGCCCTGCGCGCATCCTGCGCCTCTCCGCCATCCCGGCCCCTTCCCCGACCGATGCCGGCCGGGTCGAAGTGATCGTCGCCGACAGCGGACCTGGACTGGCGCCGGAAATGTCGCGCACGCTCTTCACCCCCTTCACCACCACCAAGCCGTCCGGCATGGGCGTCGGCCTTTCGATCAGCCAGACCATTGTCGAGGGCCATGGTGGCCGGATCTGGGCCGAACCGTCGCAATGGGGCGGCACGGCCTTTCACTTCACCCTGGACGCAGCGGACTAGAGCATGAACGAAGCATTCCCGATCTATGTGGTGGACGATGACGAGGCGATCCGGCGGTCACTGTCCTTCATGCTGAGGACGAGCGGCTTCGCCGTGAAGCTGTTCGAAGGGGGCTCGCACTTTCTGAAGGAGGCCGCCGCGCTGGAGCCGGGGTGCGTGCTGCTGGACGTGCGGATGCCGGATATTGACGGGCTGGCGGTGCAGCGCGAATTGCGGGCGCGGGGAATCATGCTGCCCGTGGTGATCATGACCGGTCATGGCGACGTCGACATGGCGGTGACGGCGATGAAGGCGGGCGCCAGCGACTTCATCGAAAAACCGTTCGAGAAGGCAGCGCTGCTGGCCTGCGTCGATGCAGCGCGCCGGACGGCCGTGGCGGACCGCGGCGCAAGCGCAAGGGCGGAAGATGCGCGGGCACGGCTCAACATCCTGACCGATCGCGAGCGCGAGGTGCTGGACGGGCTGGTCGAAGGGCTGCCGAACAAGACCATCGCTTATGATCTGGGCATCAGCCCGCGCACGGTGGAAATCCACCGCGCCAACCTGATGCAGAAGCTGGAGGTGAAGAGCCTGGCCGAAGCATTGAGGATCGCCTTCCATGCCGCCGCGGAGAAGGACGAGGCATAATCCGGTTGCGGATTGTCCGTCGCCTGCGCGACCGAGGGCACTCAACCCAGCAATATCGCCCAGCCCAACAGGATACAGCCCGCGCCCGCCAGGATCGACATCGCGCGACCCCATGGCAACAGCTTCTCCAGCGCGACCAGCAGCGTCAGCACGGCTATCCAGGCCAGATTCATGATTCCGCCGACAAACAGCAGCGCCATCAGCATCCAGCAGCATCCCACGCACCAGGCGCCATGACGCGCACCCAGGCGCAGCGCGCCGGTCCATCCCGGCCGATAGTGGCGGCTGAGGAATATCGCGGGATTGCGGCACTCGCGCAGGCAGGCGTCCTTCCATGGGCTGATCTGATAGACGCCAGCCGCGATCAGCAGAGCGGCGGCCAGCGAAGGGCTGGACGTCGCCATCGCCATGGAGGACAGCAGCGCCGCCGTGGCCAGACGCCATTGCGCCAGAGTGGCGACCAGGGAGAAGAAGCCCCAGATCAACAGATAGCCCAGGGTGAAACTTTCCGTGGCGGGCCGTGCCGCGGCGGGCACCGCGCGAGCATAGAGCAGGATCATGGGCGCGGCGGAAGGCAGCATCATCGCAACCATCATCACCCACCACATGGCGAAGGTCACGAGGAACTGCGCCGCCGTCCATGGCATATCGCCGGGCATCATCATTGCCAGCATGGGGTCTTCCGCCAGTCCAGCCGGAAGCCATGACGCGCCGGGGGCCATGCCCATGCCCGCACCCGAAAGCAGCCAGCCCCAGGCCAGCACGATCATCACCGCCAGGGCGGCAAGGGAAATCAGGTGATGCCGGGCGAGCACCGTACGGAATGCCGACACCGTCAGCCCCTGACCACGCCGTGACTGTCGAGGTGCAGATAGGCGAACTGTCCGTAGCTCGCCGCATGGTCCAGCCGCATTGGCGCAATGGCGCGGCTGGTCCCGGAGCCGACCTCCGCCACTTCATATTCGAAGCCGTCGGGCAATTGAATCCGCGCCCGGATTTCCGATCCGTCCACCGGGCTGCGGATCGGTTCGCCGTCCATCTCCAGATGGCCCGGAATCCGCAGGCGGCCCTTGCGTCCTTCCACATCGACCTCGAAGTCGACGGGGACGAAATTGGGTTCATGCATGGTCGTGATGGTGGAGGCGAAGACGGCGAAGACCGTCGCCATCGGTGCGGTGTCGCCGCCGGTCATGATCGTCAGCAGGGCATCGCGCTGCGCCTGCGTCGCCCGTTCATCGACGAAGGCGGCGCATTCCCCCTGGCCTTCATGGATCGGCCCAGGCCAGCGGAAGACGGCAGCGATGTTCAGGCCGGCCAGGTCGATATTGCCATGCCGGCCCTCATCGATGGCGAAGCCGAAGGCGGCCTGGCAATGCCCCTTGTCCGGCAGGCCGCCGAACTGACAGTTGCAGCCATATTCGCAGTTGCAATTGGCGAACTCGCGCCCCCTGAGCATCCAGTAGACCATGGTCCGACTCCCTCACAGCCCGCAACGATCATAGCAGATTCACGCAGCCGCGTCGCGTTTTCGGCGGAAGGGATAGAGGAATTGCGCGCGATAGCCCTGGGGCACCTGTTCGGGCACGCCATAGCCCGTCGGCCATGCGCCGTCAGGCAGATGATGGGTGCCGAACAAACGGTCGAGAAAGGGGAAGTGGATCGCGAAATTCTTGTCGACCGCAACCTCCTCTATCGCATGGTGCCAATGGTGGAAGCGCGGGGTCGCGACGATCGCGCCCACGCGATTGAAATCACCGCGCAGATTGGCGTGGAGGAGCGAGGAGTAGATATAGACGAAACCGATATAGGCCTGCATCACCAATGGCGAAAAACCGAAGGTAAGCAGCGGCAAGGACGTCACGCCGCGCAGCGCGATGATCTCGAAGAAATGCATGCGCGCACCCGCCAGCCAGTCCATGGATTTCGCCGAATGATGGACGGCGTGGAAACCCCAGAGGAAGGGGACGCGGTGGAAGGCGCGATGAAACCAATATTGGACGAAATCGGTCAGCAGCACCACTTCCAGGAACTGCAACGGCCAGGGCTGGCTGGCGATCATGCCGCGTATGCCTGCCAGGCCGGCCGTGTTGGCGTTGATAAGGCCGGATGGCGCCAGCGCAAGGAAGGTGATGAGCTGCACCATCATCGAACTGATCAGATAATAGAACAGGTCCTCCCGCCATTCCTGGCGAAACAGGCGCTGCTGGGCCCTGTGCGGAAAGAGGCGCTCGATCGGGGCGAACATCAGCCCGGTCGCCACCATGTTGACGGCGAAGAAATCCAGCCCGAAGAACACGCCCCAATCATGGGTCTCCTGCGGCTGGACTTCCGCCCCTCCCAACAGGGTGGCGAACAGCGCGGCAAGGAGCGCGGTCGCGCCGATGGCTTTGCGTGTACGCAAAAGCAGGCTGAGCAACGCCAGCGCATAGCCGCCGATCAAAAGCGCGTGGACCAGAGGACGCAGCCCGCCCCACGCATGCAGCGCCGCCAGTTCGGGCGTCGAAAACCAGTCTGGCCAGCGTAGCGCCATAACCAGGCAAAGCCCGGTGAGGCTGAGCAGCAGCGCGAAGAAGCCCGAGAACCAACCGCTGCCAAGGCGCCGCACCGCGAGCGGCGATTGCAGGTCGCGTTCCAGGCTGTCGAACCAGTTTGCCACGATATGTCCCCTCTTGTCGCCCACCCGCCCATAGGGAGCGCCCACCGATATGTTAGAGCCTTGCCCCCGCCGCCCTCAAGCTTTCCTTGACGCGCGCCGTGGCCATTTCGAGGGGGGCAGTCTCACCCAACAGGGCAAAGCTGCCGTTGAGGGCGAAGGTGCAATGGCCGTGCACCGTGGCCACCAGCGATCGCGCGAGCCGCGGCGCGCCATCCCTGGCGCTCGGCGGCAGGACGGCGGCGACTTCGCGCACGACGACTTCCGTCAGCCCCGCCCGCTGCCGCGCATAATCCTCCGGCATGGCGACGCCAGGCGGCAGGCGATGGTCGTAGATCGCCATCCAGATATTCGTGTTTTCCGAGGCGAACTGGAAATAGCCCTCCACCAGCGCCGCGATCCGGTCCTGCGGCTGGCCGGCAAGGCGCTTTTCCAGGAAGGCGGCCCATTGGTCGAAGGTGCGCGTATTGATGGCGACGACCAACCGGTCATAGCTGCCAAAGACGTTGTAGAGCGTGCCCACCGAATAGCCGATGCGCTTGGCCACCTCTCGCGAGGAAAAACGGGCGAAACCGGCTTCCGCCATGTGCCGGTGGCCTTCTTCAAGGATGAGCGCCTCCAGTTCCTCGCGGCTATGATCGGATCGTCTGCCCATGCGAACGACGGATAAGAGAACAATTAGACGCTGTCTAATTATTTTATTGAACAGTGTTGAATTTTTGGGTAGCCCTCATGCCATAGGCGGGGTTTGCAGGGATTCGACTCATGCTCGTGACACTGGTTCTGCTGGTTTTCGGAATAGTGCTGTTCGACATGCGCGGACGGTTGAAGGCAACCGAGAAAAGGCTGGCACTATTGGAAGAGGTTATGGGAAATGCCTCGTCCCCCATGCGCCACGACCATCCCCGCGAGGATGAGGATGACGAGCCCGCGCAAGGGACGTCCGCACCCGCCCGCCTGGTGGAGCGGGATATCACGCCTCCTGCGCCAGCGGTCATATTGAGCCGTGGTTCCGGCGAAGACGGAACGCCCTCCACCCAAGCCGCCACCACGGATGCGATCGAGGAGACGGGTTCTCTCGCCCCGGAACATGATCGGATCGAAGCGCAAGCCATCGCCCCTGAACGCGCCCGGCCTGCCCGCGCCACCTTCAGTTTCGAGGAACTGTTCGGCCGCCAACTGCCGATATGGGCGGGCGGAGTGACGCTTGCCGTCGCGGGCGTGCTGCTCGTCAAATATTCCATCGATGCGGGATTGCTCTCACCGCTGGTGCGCGTGCTGTTGGGACTGTTGTTCGGCGGAGCGCTGATCGGCGGGGCCGAGGCAGCGTTGCGGCTGGAGGAACAGGTGCGCGACGCCCGGGTGCGGCAGGCGCTGGGGGGCGCAGGGCTGGCGACACTCTACGCAGCGATCCTGGCGGCGCACATGCTGTACGGTTTGGTGGGGCCAGGCGTCGCCTTTGCGGGGCTGGCGGGCGTCACCGGGCTGGCCATGGCGCTGTCGCTGCGCTTCGGCGCACCCAGCGCGCTTCTGGGATTGGTCGGCGGACTGGCGGCGCCCGCTTTGGTCAAGGCGGGACAACCCAATATACCGTTGCTGAGCTGCTATCTCGCCCTGGCGGTAGGCGGTCTTTGCATGCTGTCGCGCACCCAGCGCTGGATGTGGTTGGGCATAAGTGCGCTGGTGGGCGGAGCCGGCTGGGGCGTTGTCATGCTGGCCATGGGCGCGCTGGATTGGGCATCATCGCTGTCGATCGGCTTGCTGGTGCTGATGCTGGGCGTGGCTTTGCCCGTCCTCGCCTTTCCCGGAACGCGGGCGGCGCTGCTGCGCACGGGCGCGGCATTGGCTGCGGCGGCGCAGATGGCGGCGCTGGTTGCGACGGGCGGCTTCGGCCTGTTGCAATGGGGACTGTTCGGACTCTTGTCGATCGCCCTGGTCTGGCTGGGACGGGAGGCGGCATTGCGGCCGCTGGCGGCGGTCGGGGCGAGCGTCGGGCTGCTTCTGACAGCGGTGTGGCCGGCGCCGGAAACAGGGCATTTCGCATTGGTGATGCTGGGCTTGACGGCGATTTACGGCGGTACGGCCCTGCTTCGGGTCTGGCGCAGTGGGCTTGTCGAGGCAGGGCAGATCGCAGGGTTGGCGCTGGGCGGCTTTGCCGTGGCGCTGGGACAGCTCTGGCGGGCCGGGCTGGATGGGGAATTTGCCCTGCTTGCGCTGGCCGCGGCCGGATTGCCGGGCGTGGCCATGGCAATGGGCTGGCGTTGCGAAACGCGACACAGGGACGCGCGCTTCGTAACGCTGGCGAGCGCGGCAGCGTTGCTGCTGGCTGTGGCGGGCGGACTGGGACTGCCGCAATGGATGCTGTCGATCGTGATCGCAGCCCTTGCCGTTGGCCTGCTGGCGCTGGCGGAGCTGGCGAAGGATAGACGGGCCGAATGGAGCGGCTGGAGCTTCGCCTTTGTCGCCCTGGTGGTTCTGGCCGGATCAGACGAGGTCGCCAGGCTGTGGGGCGATGGGGCGGATGTCCCGGGCTGGCAGGGCGTGATCCGCTGGACGGCGGGCGCGGCGATGGCGACTCTCTTCGCCTGGCGCGCACGCTTTGCCGAGGGACGGATGGTGGCGCAGGGCGTGGCGGTGCTGCTCGCCTATGGGACGGTCGCGCAAGCCGTGCCGGCGCTCTGGCTGCCGGTGGCAGCTGCCCTGGGACTGGCTGTGTTGGCGCAAGGGGTGCGCAAGCTGTCGCTCCGGTCGACCATGCCCGCCCTGGGAGTCGCCTTGACGGTGGTGATGCTTTGGGCCGGCTGGCCTCTGGCCCTGTGGCTCGGCCGGGCCTTGCTGTCGCTGGTGGGCGAACCCGTGCTGGTGAGCGATCTGCCTCCGATTGGCGAGGCGATGCGGCGGCTCGCCCTGCCTGCTGCGGCGACGGGATTTGCCCTATGGCGGAACGGTTCGATCATGGGTCCGATCGGGCAGCGGATCGGCTGTGCCGTCGTGGGAGCGCTGGGCGGCGTTGCGGCGCATATCACGTTCAAGCAGATCTTCGGCCTGGCGAGCCTTGGGGACGTGACGCGCCTCGCCCTCGCGGAGCGGACAGTTTGGGAGGGGATACTCATCATGTCGGGGTTCGTCGCATGGCGAGGTGGGATCGCCCTGCCGCATTCCATGTCGCCAAACAACGACACGCGCCTTTCTGCGGCGCGGGCCAATGGGACGGTTTCAGGGCGACTGGTAGGGACTATCCTCGTCGGCGCGGGATTGGGCCACTTGCTGGTCTATTCGTTGCTGCTGCACAATCCCCTCTGGTTTCCGCAGGTGGTGGGAAGCTGGCCCTTGTTCAATCTGCTGCCTGTCCTGCTGGCCCTTGCCTTCGTGGCGCTCGAGGTCGCCGACGACTGGTCGCCGCGCGTTGCGGATGGGGTCCGCATGGGTTTGATCTCGCTGGTCGGCCTGGCGATGCTGCGGCAGCTTTTCGTCGGGCCTCTGCTGACCGTGCCGGGAGTCAGCGCGACGGAGGATATTCTCCGGTCGGTGCTCGCCCTGGCGCTGGCGATCGGCTTCCTGCTCTGGGGCATCCGCAGGCAGGCGCGAGACTGGCGGATCGCTTCGCTGCTGCTGATGCTGCTCGCCGTGGCCAAGGTGTTCCTGTTCGATGCTTCGGGATTGACGGGGCTGCTGCGGATCGCATCGTTCCTGGCCCTTGGCTTCAGCCTGATCGGCATAGGGTGGCTCTATAATCGCCTGTTGCGCGAGCCGGTTAACAACTCCGCGACTATTGCTGCATAATGCGTGAAGGACGGGGGTAAGAAAATGTCCGCACCTGATCTGTCATTGCTGGGTAAGCGCCGTTTCGCGCCATTGTTCGTGGTTCAGTTCCTGGGCGCCTTCAACGATAATCTGTTGAAGTTCGCGCTGTTGTTTCTCGCCAATTTCGGCCTTTATCGGGCCGAGCCGGACAAGGCGGAGATGCTGGCGACCATCGCCACGGGCCTGTTCATCCTGCCCTATTTCCTCTTTTCCGCACTGGCCGGCCAATTGGCCGACGCCTGGGACAAGGCGAAACTGGTGCGGGCGGTGAAGGCAGCGGAAATCATCATCATGACCCTCGCCGTCACGGGCTTCTGGCTGGAATCGGTGCCGCTGCTGCTGTCCTGCCTGTTTCTGATGGGACTGCATTCGACCATCTTCGGGCCCGTCAAATTCTCCATCCTGCCACAGCATCTGCATGCCGATGAAATCATGGGCGGCACCGGCCTGATCGAGGCGGGAACATTCCTCGCGATATTGAGCGGACAATTGCTGGCCGGCGTGATCCCACCCTGGGAAGCGGGATTGGTGGCGGTGGGGCTGGCGACGCTGGGCTTCCTGGCCAGCCTTGCGGTTCCCTCGGCGCCGACCGTGGTGCCTGGCCTGCGGATCGAGCGGAACATCTTCAAGAGCACCTGGCATATATTGAAGGCGGCGCGACACGGGCGCGGCGTGTGGCTGTCGATCCTGGGCATCAGCTGGTTCTTCGCCGTGGGCGCGGTGTTGCTGGCCGAGTTCGCCCCGCTGGTGAGCGGCGTGCTGAAGGCGAAGCAGGAGGTCGCGACCTTTTTCCTGCTGATCTTCTCGATCAGCGTGGCGCTGGGGTCGATGCTGGTGAACCGGCTGCTCGGCGGGCAGGTGTCTGCGCGCTTCGTGCCGGTGTCCGCGCTGACGCTGGCCGGATTCATGATCGACCTGTGGCTGTCGACCAGTTCCTATGCGCCCGCGCATTCGGGCGCGGGCATCGCGCAATTCGTGGCATCGCCGGGAAGCTGGCGGATCATGGCCGACCTCATCGGCATCGCCTTTTCAGGCGGCATGTTCATCGTGCCGCTCTATGCGATCCTTCAGACGCATAGCCCGCGCGAGGAACGATCGCGCGCCATTGCAGCCAACAATATCGTCAATGCGGCGATCACGGTGGCGGTCGTCACGGCGGTGACGGCGATGCTGGCGCGGGGCGAGAGCGTGCCCGGCGTGATCGGGGTGATGGGCTTTGCAACCCTGGCAGTGGCGCTGATCAGCTGCTGGCTGCTGCCGGAAACGGTGATCAAGGCCATGGTGCGCGGGATGCTGCGGCTATGCTACCGGGTGCAGGTGCTGGGAGCCGAGAATATGCCCGGCGCGGGCGAACCGGCCGTCGTCGTGGTCAACCATGTGTCCTTCCTCGACGGCCTGCTGCTGGCAGCCTTCCTGCCGGGCAAGCCGACCTTCGCGGTGCATACGCGGATTGCCAGGGCGTGGTGGGTAAAGCCGTTCCTCTCGCTGTTCGACGCCTTTCCAGTCGATCCGACCAATCCGCTGTCGGCCAAGGCGATGGTGAAGGCGGTGCGCGAAGGACGGACGCTGGTGATCTTTCCGGAAGGAAGGATCACCGTCACCGGCGCCTTGATGAAAGTATTCGACGGCCCCGGCATGGTCGCGGACAAGGCGGATGCGCCGATCATTCCAGTGCGGATCGACGGCGCGCAATTCACGCCCTTCTCGCGCCTCAGAGGCAAGGTCCGGCTGCGGCGCTTTCCCAGGATCACTCTTACCGTCCTGCCGCCGCGCCGCTTCGCCATAGAGGGCGAAATGACGGCGCGGGCACGGCGCGCGATCGCCGGTCGGCGGCTCTATGACGAGATGAGCCAGATGATGTTCGCGACGTCCGACACGGACAGGACCTTGTTCGAAGCGCTGCTGGAGGCGAGCCACGTGCATGGGCGCGGATCCCCCATCGTCGAGGATGTGAAGCGCGATCCGCTGACCTACGGGCGGCTCATGACCGGATCGCTGGTGTTGGGCCGTATCCTGGCACGATCGACGCGACAGGGCGAGGCGGTCGGCGTGCTGTTGCCTAATGTGGCGGGGGTAGCCGTGGCCTTCTTCGCCTTGCAGGCCGGCGGACGGGTGCCGGCGATGCTGAACTTCACCGCCGGGCTGGCCAATCTGAAAGCCGCCTGCATGGCGGCCGGCATTCGGACGGTGGTGACGGCACGAACATTTGTCGAGCAGGGCAAGCTGGGCGACATCGTCGCGGGGCTGGAGGCCGAAGGGATCACCTTCCTCTGGCTGGAGGATGTGGCGGCAGGCATCGGCCCCGGCGCAAAGCTGCGCGGCCTGATCGCCAGCCGTTTCGCCGGGCGGGCGCACAGGCGGCTCAAGGTTTCGCCGGACGATGCGGCGGTGATCCTCTTCACCAGCGGATCGGAGGGCCTGCCCAAGGGCGTCGTGCTGACGCATCGCAATCTTTTGTCCAACTGCCGGCAATTGGCGGCCAGGATCGACTTCAACTCCGCCGATGTGGTGTTGAATGCCCTGCCGGTGTTCCACAGTTTCGGCCTGACCGGGGGCACTTTGCTGCCGATCTTCCACGGGGTTAAGACGCTGCTTTATCCCAGCCCGCTGCATTACCGGATCGTCCCGGCGCTCGCCTATGACGCCAATGCGACCATCCTGTTCGGCACTGACACCTTCCTGTCGGGCTATGCGCGAATGGCGCATGGCTATGACTTCTATTCGCTGCGCTACATCTTTGCCGGCGCCGAACGGGTGCGGGACGAGACGCGCAAAATCTATGCCGAGAAATTCGGATTGCGCATCCTGGAGGGCTATGGCGCGACGGAGGCGGGGCCGGTGATCGCCGTCAACACGCCGATGCATTTCCGCGCCGGGTCTGTCGGCCGGCTGCTGCCGGGGATCGAAGCGCAGCTGGACGATGTGCCGGGGATCGAGGAAGGCGGCCGGCTTTCGATCCGGGGGCCGAACATCATGGCGGGCTATATGAAGGCGGATGCGCCGGGCGTGCTGCAACCGCCGGAGGAGGGCTGGCACGATACCGGCGACATCGTGACCATCGACGACCAGGGATTCGTGACGATCCGGGGACGGGCGAAGCGCTTTGCCAAGATCGGGGGCGAGATGATCTCCCTGCCTGCTGTGGAGGGCTATGCCTCGGCCATATGGCCGGACGCGGATCATGCGGTGGTGACGCGGCCCGATGCGCGCAAGGGGGAGCAACTGGTGCTGTTCACCACTGCGCAGGACGCGAAGGCGGCGGCATTGCAGGCGTGGGGCAAGGCGAATGGTGTGGCGGAGCTGGCGTTGCCGCGCGATATCAGGGTGCTGGACGCGCTGCCACTGCTCGGAACCGGGAAGACGGACTATGCATCCATGACGCAGATGGCGGCCGGGTAGGAAGAGATCCATCCCTGTCGACGACGCGTGGGGAGAAATCGGGTGGTGGAACGGCCTTCGCGATTGATGCGGCGCCTGCTGGTCGGGAAGGTGCGGGGCGTGTTTCACGACAGCGCGGCGGGTCAGGCCCCGGTAGTCGCGTCGGACCAGGCGCTCTATCCCCCGGGCGCTGTGATCCGGCGGGTGCATGGCGATGTCACCAGCATGATGATCGGCGGCGTCAGCGCATTGCTGCTCCAGATGCTGCATCCCGCGGCGCTCGCGGGCATATGGGACCACAGCCGGTTTCGCGATGACATGCTGGGCCGATTGAGGCGGACGGCGCGCTTCATTGCCGTGACCACCTATGCCGAACGGGCGGAAGCGGAGGCAGAGATCGCGCGGGTGTGCAGGATGCATGAGCATGTGCGCGGAACGCTCCCCGACGGGACGGCTTATGCCGCAGGCGATCCGTGGCTGCTTGCCTGGGTGCATGTTTGCGAGGCGACGAGCTTTCTCGACGCTTGGATGGCCTATGGCGAACCGTTCATGCCGCTGGCGGAACAGGATCGCTATTTCGCGGAGGCCGCGCTCGTGGCGCGGGCTTTGGGCGCCGATCCGGTGCCAGAGAGCCGGGCGGAGGCCAGAGCATTGATGACGCGCTTCCGCAGCGAACTTGCCGTGACGCCGCGCACGCGGGAGGTGGCCCGGATCGTGCTGCGGCAGCCGGCACCCTCCCTGGGGTTGATGCCGGCGCAGGCGATGATGATGCAGGCGGCCGTGACGCTGCTCCCCGGATGGGCGAGGCGGATGCATGGTTTTTCCATGCCTGCTCTTGCACGGCCGCTGGTTCGGGCCAGCGCCTTCGCGCTGGCGGGGACGATGCGATGGGCGTTCAAAGCGGAGAGGTAATGTTTCAGATTTTCGCGCCTGGTGATCAAGATATTTCATTTTGAAGGAATAATGGCGACAAACTGAAACCCGTTTTCTCTTCGAAGCTGCGATAAGATGCGCATGGCATATGTGATGGACCGCTCCGCAGACCTTCTGCACCGGACAATCCAGGGTTGTGGCCAGGGTTGTGGCCAGGATTATGCAGGGGCTGAAATAGCATGTTGATGCAGGAATCGGTGGCGGACCGCGAAATTTTCAGCCGTCTGGCGATCCAGCCTCCTGACGCGCTGCTGGGCCTGATCGGCCTGTATCGCGCGGACAGGCGGCCGGGGAAGATTGATCTGGGCGTCGGCGTGTTCCGGGATGATGCCGGTCGGACGCCGGTAATGCGTGCGGTGAAGGCGGGTGAGGCGAAGCTGCTGCGGGACCAGGAGAGTAAATCCTATCTGGGCGCCGAGGGTGACATCCGCTTTGTCGAATTGCTCGCGGAGGTGGCTTTCGGAGCCGGCGCGGATCGGCCGGTCGGGATCCAGACGCCCGGCGGCACCGGGGCTTTGCGGCTGGGCGCGGAACTGATCGCGCGCAGCAGACCCGACGCGACGGTATGGATCGGGACGCCGACCTGGCCCAATCATGCGCCGATCTTTCGGGAGGCGGGGATGATGACCCGCACGCACCGTTTCTACGACGTGGCGAGCGCCGCGATCGATTTCGACGGCATGATAGAGGATCTGCGCGAAGCCAAGGCGGGCGACGTGCTGTTGCTGCACGGCTGCTGCCATAACCCGACCGGAGCGGACCTCAACAGCGCGCAATGGCAGGAAATTGGCCTGCTTTGCGCGCGCCGGGCGCTGGTGCCGTTCATCGACCTCGCCTATCAGGGACTGGGCGATGGGCTGGAGGCCGATGCGGCGGGAATGCGCGGCCTGCTCGACATGTTGCCGGAGGCGCTGGTCGCCTATAGCTGCGACAAGAATTTCGGGCTGTATCGGGAGCGTGTAGGCGCGCTGTGGGTGCAATCCGGTGCGGCGGAACTGGTGCGCAGCAACATGCTGGCGCTGGCGCGGTCGCTCTGGTCGATGCCGCCGGATCATGGCGCGGCGGTGACGAGACTGGTGCTGGAGGATGACGCGCTGCGCGCCGATTGGGTGTCGGAACTCGATGCAATGCGGGCGCGCATCAACGAACTGCGCTCGGTGCTGGCGGCAAGTCATCCCCGGTTGGCGGCCATAGGCGATCAGCGTGGCATGTTTGCGCTATTGCCCCTGACGCCAGAGGCCGTTGATGCACTGCGCCGTGACCATGGCATCTACATGGCCGGCAATGGACGTATCAATATTGCCGGCCTCACGCTGGAAACCGTTCCTGCTTTCGTTGCGGCCCTTGCATCCTATCTGTAATCGACGGCCAGAGCGGATCGAGGAGTTCGTCAGTCGATAGCAGTTGAGGATATAGTTTAGCCCGTTTTGGACTTAATATATCCCCATCGGCTACCTCTTGCGTGATCCAAGCCCGCAAAACGCTGATTTGCAATCCGCCGACCGCATATCCCCGCGCCAATATTTTTCACCGTAACGGTTGCTTCTTTCATGCCCTGACAACAGCACTAGGGCTATGAATTTTCCAGTTGAAGCGTTTTGCGTTCACGCAAGGTGCTGCTGGGGGAAAGCAATGCGTCTGGGTTCCAAGGCCAAGCTGACGATCGCCGTCGGGCTGACTGCCGCTGCGGCTTTTCTGGCGCTGGGCGTTCGGGAATTGCGCAATAGCTCCGCCGCAGCGGCGCAGGGTCCGGCCGCGCCCATCAGGGCGGCTGCGCCTGTCCTGATGGTGCAGGCGGCCCGCCCGATCCGGACCGGTGAAACGATCACGGCGGCGATGATCCGCAACGCGGCGGGCGATCCGGCGCGCTATCCCTATGCGGCGACATCGACTGAGGTGGTGGGCAAGGTCGCGACGCGGGACATAGGCTTGCATGCGCTGATCGCCCGCGATGCGGTCGGGATGGAGAGCAAGCTTGCCATCCGCGTACCGATGGGGATGCGCGCCGTCAGCATCGACACCACGGCGGAGATTGCCGTGGCCGGTCTGATCCGGCCTGGCGATCGGGTCGATGTGCAGGTCGTCTATCCCGGTGCCGACGCGATCAGCGGGGCGCGCGGATCGGGACGCAGCCGGGCGCAGGCCTTGCTCCAGATGGTGCAGATACTGGCCGTTGGCGAGGTGGTGGTGGGAACGCAGCAGTCATCGGGGGCCGATGGTGCCGAGGGCGCTCTCTCCTCCCCTCCCCCACCCGCGCGGACCGTGACGCTCGCCCTGACGCCGGAACAGGTGTCCCTCCTTTCGCTGGCGAAGAATACGGGGGCGCTGACGCTGTCGCTGCGCAATCCGGCGGACAGCGCGCAGGTCGCGGTTGCCGTGGCGGCTTCGAGGGGTCCCGATCCAACAGCGGTGCAGGCGCCCCCGCCCATAGTGGCTGCACCCGCGCCCCGCGCGACAGCGCGTCCGGCGCCTCACGCCATCGAACTCGTCATGGGCAACCGGCGCGAGACCATCTATTCCGGGAGCGCCGCCAAGTGAGGATTTTGGGCTGTTGCGGGTTGGCGGCGATCGCGCTGGGCCTGCCCATGCAGGGCGCCGCGCAGACGGCGTTGCAAGTGAAGGAGCAGCGCACCCTCTCCTACCCCCGCGCCATCGGGCGGGTCGAGGTCGACCGGGAGGGTGTCTTATCGATCACCGCGCCCTCTTCGCGCTCGCTGCGGCTCACGGCGATCGGCGAAGGCGCGGCGACCGTCAGCGTCTATGGCGGCGATGGCGGGTTGATGGCGCGGGAGCCGGTCAGCGTCACGCCCGATGCGGCGGCGAGTGCGCCGATTGTCCGGGCGGGCGAGCAGGTGGTGGCGGTGGACGTACAGTTCGCGGCCGTCTCTGCGACGACGCTCAAGGCGCTCGGCTTCAACTTCTCCAAGCTTTCAGGCGATATCCAGGGGGCTATCGTTTCGCCCAGCAGTCTGGGGAGCGCTTCGTTCAATCCCGATGGGCTGGCGCTGGAGGCGAGCGCGCCGATCCAGAACGCCTTCAACCTGTTCCTTTCGGCGCCCAATCGAGGGATCGGGGCGGTGTTGAGTGCCCTGTCCTCCAATGGACTGTCGCAACTATTGGCGCAGCCGACCTTGCTCGTACGCTCCGGCGAGCAGGCGAGTTTCCTGGCGGGCGGTGAATTTCCGGTGCCGGTTCCGCAGGTTTCGGGATCGGGCAATAGTTTGTCCATCCAGTATAAGGAATTTGGCGTGCGGTTGTCGGTGACGCCCTTCGTGTTGTCGAAGGACCATATCGTGCTGAAGATCGCGCCGGAAGTCAGCGAACTCGACTATAATAATGGCGTGCAGTTGCAGGGCTATGTCGTGCCGGGACTGCGGCGGCGGTCGGCCGAGACGACGGTCGAACTGGGCAGCGGGCAGAGCTTCGTGATCGCGGGGCTCAGCTATTCCAGCCAGACGGTGACGACGGAAAAGACGCCCTTCCTGGGCGATATCCCCGTGCTCGGGGCCTTCTTCAAGCGGCAACAGAACCAGAAGGAGAAGCAGGAGCTGATCATCGTCGCCACGCCCCGGCTGGTGGGGCCGGTGAAGCCGGAGGAGTTGCCGCCCCTGCCCGGCGCGGCAACAGCAGGGATCGACCCCGGCATAGGCGACATGATCCTGGCGACGGACGGGCTGGACCAGACCAATATGCCCTTCGGCGTCGTGAGGCGCTGAGATGGCCAGGATCCTTCTGCTGTCGGTCGACCGCATGCTGGCACAGCGCATCGAGGACGCTGCGGGCGGGCGCGTACCAGTCGAACTGGTGCAATCGGTGGAACGAGAGGCGCTGGATGGGCCGGGGCTGATCATTATCGACCGTGCCGCCATCCCGCCCGATCGCGCCCTGTCGGTTGCGATCGGCGCCGTGGTGTCGAGCGCGGAGGGTCGGCCCGTGCTGCTCGCCACCGACGAGATGGAGGCCGAGCCCTTGCTGCGCGCCATTCGGGCCGGCGTGCATGATGTTGTTCCGCGCAACGGAGAAAAAGGGGAGATCGCCCCCATATTGGCGCGTCTTTTGAATGAGGCGGCGGTGGATCAGGGTAGCCGGGGGCGGTTGACGCTGCTGCTGGGTGCGGATCGCGATGCGTGCGCGATGGTGGCGACGGACATGGCCATTGCCATGGCGGGACAGGGATCGACGCTGCTGATCGACTGCACCCTGCCGACGAGCGCGGCGGCGACCTATCTGGACCTGGGCGTCGACTATGGGCTGGCTTCCGCGATCAGCGATATGGACCGGCTGGACGCCAGCCTGCTCGCCAGCACGGTGGCGCGGCATGGACCCAGCGGATTGATGCTGTTGACCTTCGACGGGGGGACTGGCGCCGAACCTGCGGGACTGACACCGGGCGACCTGGCGGCGCTCATCCGGCTGCTGCGGGGCTGTTGCAGCCATGTCGTGCTGAATGCGGGAAGCCTGCGCCATGGCGGGCTGCTGCGCGAGGTGGTGGCGGAGGCGAGCCAGGTGGAACTGCTGTGCGGCCAGTCGATCCGGGAGATCGAGGCGTGTCGCCGATTGCTGGACAGGATTGGGACGGAACGCGAGCGGATAGAGGCAATGCGGCTGCTGGTGTGGGATCATCTGCCCGGCGTGCTGCTCGACGCGCGGCGCATGGCGGACGCGCTGGGCGTCGGCGCGGCGATGGCGCTGCCCATCGACCGGGCGCGGATCCGCAATGCGCTGAACGCGGGCCGGCCATTGGCGATGGAGGCGGATGGCGGGACCTATATGGCGACGATCCGACGGGTTTGCGGGGTGACGTCGAAGGCCGGCGGGATCGACCGGCTGCGGGGGGCGATGCTGCGTATCGTCCAGCGTGCATCATGAGCCTGCTGACCGGCGAAGAGGCCTTCATTCCTGCGCGGGAGGTGCGGATCATGCCCGTCGCGCAGCCCGCGGCACAGCGGATGAGCGACATCTATCAGCTTGCCAAGGCGCAGACCTGCGCCCAGTTGATCGAGCAACTGGAAGCGCGCGGGGACACGGCTGAGACCTTGGGTCCGAGAGCGCTGCGCGAGGAGATCGAGCAGATCATCGCCAGCCGCAGCCGCCGGGGGCAAATGGCGCTCAACAGCGCGGAGCGGCTGCTGCTGATCGAGGATGTGGAGGACGAGGTGGCGGGCATGGGTCCGCTTGCGCCGCTGCTGCGCGATGCGGGCGTGGACGACATCATCGTCAACGGCCCGGGTCATATCTATGCCGAGCGGGGCGGGTTGCTGGAGAAGGTCGAGACGCGGTTTCGCGACGACGCCCACCTCATGAACGTCATCCAGCGGATCGTGGGGCCGATCGGCCGCCGGGTAGATGAGGCCAGTCCCTATGTCGACGCGCGCCTGGCTGACGGGTCGCGGGTGAATATCGTCATTCCGCCGGTGGCGCTGGACGGGCCGACGCTGTCGATCCGCAAGTTCCGGTTGCAGAGCATGACGATCGAGGACTGCGTCGCCAATCAGGTGATGAGTGCGGACATGGCGGAATATCTGAGCGCGGCGGTACGGTCCCGGCTGAATATCCTGATCTGTGGCGGGACCGGCGCGGGAAAGACGACTTTGCTGAACATGCTGTCGTCCTTCATCGGGGATCGCGAGCGACTGATCACCATCGAGGACGCCGCCGAACTGCAGTTGCGGCAGAGCCATGTGGTGCGGCTGGAGACGCGGCCGCCGACAGTCGACGGCAGCCGGGAAGTGAGCAGCCGCGAACTGGTGCGCAATGCGCTGCGGATGCGGCCAGACAGGATCATCCTGGGCGAGGTGCGCGGGGTCGAGGCGGTCGAGATGTTGCAGGCGATGTCGACCGGGCATGACGGGTCGATGGCAACGCTGCACGGCAATAGCCCCAGGGACGCCTTTGCCCGGCTGGAGATGCTGCTGGGCTTTGCCGGGGTACAGAGCGATGTGCGGGCGATCCGGCGCTTCATCGCCAACAGCGTGCATGTGGTGGTGCAGCTGCAGCGGCTTTCCAACGGCAGCCGACGGGTCATGTCGGTCAGCGAGGTGACGGGGCTGGAGGGCGACGCCTATTCGCTCAACGAACTTTTCGCCTTTCAGGAGCAGCCAGCCCTGTCGGGACTGGGCGAGTTCCGGACATTGTCGCTGCGGCCCCATTTCCTGCCAAGGCTGCGTGATTACAGGAGCGTCCGATCGTGCTGAGCGGGGCCGCCTACCTTCTGCTGTCGCTGCTGATCATAGCCGGGATCGGCTGGCAACTGCTGGCCGAACAAGCGCGGCAGCGGGCAGTGATCGACCGCCGGTTGGGACCGGCCTTGTCCGCCGCGCCGCCACGCGCCGCGGCGCTGACGGTGCCCGACCGGATAGCGCCGCTGCTAGCGCAGGCCCAGATCGAGTTCACGACGCGGGCGGTGGGGATGGCGGGCGGCCTGCTGCTTCTGATCGCGCTGTCCGCGCTGCTTGCGGCAGGGCCGGTGGCTGCGCTGGCGGTGATGGCGGGCGTGCCGACGGCGCTGCTCGGTTGGGTGCGCCGGCGGGCGCAGCGGCGCGTCGAAGCACTGATCGAGGCGCTGCCCTATTATATCGACGCCGTGCGACAGATGCAGGCGGTCGGCAATTCCCTGGCGCAGGCGCTGGAACGGGCGCTGGCCGATGCGCCCGCCGTGGTGCAAAGCTATATCGCGCCGGTCGCAAGACGGCTGGAACTGGGCGCATCGGTGGCCGACGCCATGCAGATGCTCGCGGAGCGGCTGCGCGTTCCTGAAATATCGATGCTCGCCGCCGCGATCCGCACGAACATGCGTTATGGCGGGTCGATTTCCGCGGTGCTGCTGAACCTGGCCAACATCCTGCGCGAGCGCATCCGCATCAAGCGCGAGCTGAAAGCCGCCATCTCCGAAGCGAAGATCAGCGGACGGGTGCTGATCGTCATGCCGCTGGTGGCAATGGCCGCGCTGGTGGCGATGAACCCGGATTATATCGACTTCTTCCTGCGCGATCCGCGCGGGCATCGGCTGGCCATCGTCGCCATGGTCCTGCAGGGGCTGGGCATGCTGGTGATGCGGCGGGTGATGAGGCTCACCTTCTGATGGGCGCGCTGTTCCTTTTCTGCGCGGCACTGGGCGTCCTGTGCGCCGTAATGGGCATGCAGATGCTGCTGGCCGACCAGCGGCTGGAAGCGCGGCTGGGCATGGCAGGGGATCGGCCCGACTTTCGCCTCCCCGCGGCCTTCGCCGCGCGCGGACGGGACCGATCGGAGATCGCTGACAAGCTGATGCTGGCAGGGTTTCAGGATGCAAGGGCTGCGGACCGTTTCGTCTGGGCGCGCATGGCGACGACCGTCGGCGCGGGGCTGGCAGCGATGCTGGCTTCGCGGATTGGCTGGGGCGGCTTGTTTGCCCAACCCCTGCTGATCGTCATTGCCACCGGCCTCGCCTATGTCGGGGCAAAGCAGGCGATCCACCTGCTCGCGGCGCGGCGGGCGCGGGCGATCATGGCGGAATTTCCCTTCCTGCTCGACCTGATGCTGATGATGCTGGAAAGCGGCATTTCGCTCGACCAGTGCTTCCGCTCCATCGCCCGCGACGAAGCCATTGCGGTGCCGCACCATGCACGGCTGGTGGCGATGCTGGTGGCCGATCTCGACCGGGGCATGCGCTATGATCAGGCGCTGGATCGCTGGGCAGCGCGGGTGGCGGTGAATGGGGCAAGGGAACTGGCCGCCCTCTTCCGTCAGGCTCTGTTCCAGGGGGTCGAACTGGCCCCTGCCCTGCGCGAATTCGTGCGGGAATTTACCCAGCGCCGCGTCGCCCGCGCGCGGGAGGCGATGGGCGGCATCACCGTGCGCATGGTGGTGCTGATGATCCTGTTCTTCATGCCCGCCCTGTTCGTGGTGCTGGGCGGGCCGCCGGTGGTGGCGATCTTCGATACTTTGCGGGGAGTGTCGCAATGAGGCGTTTCATGCTGGCCGCAATGCTGATGGCGGCGGTGCCCGTGCAGGCGCAGGAAACGCCCGACACGCGGGGACTTTATCTGCAACTCATCCGTCAGGCGCGGGCGGACGGTCGGCCGCGGGCGGCACTGGCCTATCTCGACGATTTCGAGCGCCGCTATCCCGGCGATACGGAGGCCCGGCTGCTGCGGGTCAACAGCCTGATCGACCTGGGACAGATCGATGTGGCGGAGGCGGTGTCCTTGCCGCCTGAAACCACCGGCGGCGACGTCAGCGCGGTGCGCGGACATCTGCTGGCGGCGCGGAGTCGATGGGGCGAAGCGGCGGCCTGCTATGAACAAGCGAGCCGGTCGAGCCCGGCCGATCCGCTGCTGCGCAACGCACTGGGCTATGCGCTGTTGCGGTTCGGGCGGGTCGACGCGGCGATAGAGGCGTTGCGTGGGGCGAGTGATCTGGCGCCGCAAATGGCGGTTGTCCGCAACAATCTGCTGCTGGCGCTGATGGTGGGCGGGCGACGCGATGAGGCGGAGGCTGCATTGCGTCGGCCCGGCGACGGCGCGCTGCGGCAAGAACTGGCAGCGGAAGCGGCACGGATCGGCAAGGGGGTTGAGAAATGATGGCGCTGTTACTGATGATGTCCGCGACAACGCCAACATCCGCGACAACGCCGGTGCCGGCTGGCGAAGCACGGCAGGTCGTCGAGGCGCAGCTGAAGGCACCGGCACGCGAGGATGCCCTGCTGTCGGCGGAGGAGGCCGCGCTCATCCGGCAGCGATATCTGGAGTCGATTGGGCGGCAACTCGATCGGGCGGCGGATGCGGCGCGATGATCCCGTGGAGTTGGTCGATCAGAGCCACCATCCGATCCGAGTTATCGCGATTTTCTGGTCTCTTTCCGACGCCTTTGTGGGAGCAGCTATCCTGTTGGGCGCAGGTTCGCTCGCTGCTTGGCGACCAATCCGCCGCCGTCGCGCCAATGGTCGCTGCGCTGGGGGCGGTGTTGATCGGCGCGGTCGGATTCGCGCTGGATGCAGGGCTTTATTATGTGAGCGAGCGCGATCTGCGCGCCGCGACCGATGCGGCCGCGTTGGCTGCGGCGCAGAACCCGGCTCAGGCAGCGGCACGCGCGCGGGATAGCCTCAGTCGCAACGGATATGACCCCGCCATTCTCCGCTCGGTCGAATTGGGCCGCTATTGCGCCGATGCCGCGCTTGGTGCCGCGCAACGCTTCGACGCCAGCATGGCGCTTTGCCCCGGCAATGGGCGGGTCAACGCCGTGCGCATCCGCACCGGCAAGCCGGCGCGACAGTTCCTGATGCGCGTGCTGGGTCCGGCCAATCCCCTGCCCGACCTGTCCGCCACTGCCACGGCAGCGCGCATCGACGAGGCCGGCATCGGCATCAGCTCCGGCGTACTGACCGTCACCAATGCCCTGGTGAACAGCGTCAATGACCTGCTGGGGGCGCTGCTGGGCCTTAAGCTGCGCCTCTCCACAGCCGATGTGGAGGCGCTGATGGCGAGCGATATCGATGCCGGCCTTTTCTTCGACGCGCTGGCGCGGCGGGTCGGGGAAAGCGGCACCTATGGCGCGCTCACGGCCCGCACCGTGGGGCTTGGCGACCTGCTGGCCGCCGCGGCCAGTGCCGCAGACGACAGCACCACCGCCGCCGCCCTCACCCTGCTCGCCGGGCAGGTCGGCAATGGCTATGCGGTACCGCTTAACGGCTTGTTCGGCCTTGGCGTGTGGAAGAACATGCCGGTCGGCGGCGCAGACGAAAAACCCGCTCTGCGCGCCGGCATCAATGCCTATCAACTCTTTTCCTACGCCGTTCAGGCGGGCAACGGCGCGGTGGACCTGTCGGACGCGGTCGGCACCGTCGCGCCGGGCAGCAGCGTCCTGCTGGCGGCAATGGCGACAGGGCCGATGGACCGGCCACGCTTTTCCTTTGGCCCAGTGGGCGAAACCCATGTTTCCACCTCCGCATTACGGCTGCAACTGGATGTCGGGATCAGGAATGTCAGCCTGCTCGGCGCTTCGTTGATCTCCGTCAACCTGCCGGTCACCATCGACATCGCGGCGGCCCAAGGGCAGGTCAGCGCCATCGATTGCCCCGATACGGCCGAACAGGCGCGCGACACGCGGGTGACGGTCCAGGCCAGCAGCGGCCTCGTCAACGCCTATATCGGCGCGTTGCCGGCCGGTGCCATGACGCGGCCGATGCCGCCCCTTTCGGTCGCCGATCTGCGCCCGGTCCGGATCGTCAATGTCCTGGGTCTCATCACGGTGGACAGCCGCGCCGTGGCGCAGCCGGTCATGGGCGCGAGCGGCGCGATCATCTTCGGTCCCGGCGGACAGGGCAGCATAGGCCGCCCCGGATCGCCCGGTACGCCTGCCAGCATCGGCAATGAGGCGCAGGTCGGGCCGCTGCTGACGTCACTGGTGGGCAGCCTTGGCGGACAGGACGGATTGCAGATCAATCTGTTGGGCGCATGTCTGCCGCTTGTCTGCGACACGACCAGGGCGCTGGCACGATCACAATTGTTGAGCGCTGTGGTCAATCCGGTCGCCGGGCTGGTCGGCACCGCCATCGATCCTCTGGTCACCAATCTGCTTGCAGCGCTGGGCATCCAGCTTGGCCATGCCACGCTCTGGGCGACCGGCGCGCGCTGCGGAGTGCCGGTGCTGGTGTGATTCCTACGGCGGCGCGCGGTTCCCCCCTCGCGCGCAGCCGGTCATTTGCCGAGGGGGCAGGAGGACTAGGATGAACAAGTTTCTGGGTTCGCTGATCGCGAAACTGGCGCGGGATGAAAAGGGCCTGACGGCGGTCGAATATGCCGTTCTGGGCGCCGTGGTGGTCGCGGCTATCGTTGCGGTGGGCACCAATTTCCGCACGCAGCTCGGCGCCGCCTTCACGACGATGTTCAACAGCATCCCATCAAGCTGATCGCCATGCGAAAACGACAGCTGCGGGCATGCGAGCAGGGGCTGGCGGCGCTGGAATTTGCGCTGCTGGCTCCGGCCTTGCTCATGCTGGTCTTCGCGGTCGTGCTTTATTCCTTTTATTTCGCCGCCCTGATGGGCGTGCGCCATGCCGCGATCGAGGGCGCTCGCGCCGCCGTTGCCGGCCTTTCTACAGCAGAGCGTACGGCGCTGGCGCAGGATCGGGCACAGGCGGTGATCAGCGGATACGGCACCTTGCTCGCGGCAGGGGGCGGGCCGGTCGTCACGGCCGTGCCGGATGCGACCGGCACCTTCCGGGTGCGTGTGAGCTACAATATGAGCGGCAGTCCGATGATGCGCTATGCAGCCTTCGTGCCCATGCCCTCCCCCACTGTCAGCGCCAGCGTCATCGTCACGAACGGAAGCTATTGAAGGGCGGGCTCTAACCTGTGTTAGCGGCCTTGCTCTTTGGCCCGCCGATCAGGAACCAGCGCTGCCGCGCGACGATTGCATGGGGTCACGCTCACGAACAAAGGAGTCTCCCATGTCCGTCATCGACAGGATCGTCGCCGCCGTCACTCCGCCGGAATCGGAAGAGGACCGCGCCCGTGCAAGAGAGAAAGCGCGGGCGGCCGCGACGGCGGGAGACTGGCTCGCTACGACAGCAGCCTTTAGGCACAGGTCGGACCGGCTTGGGGCAGGTCCGGCAGAACCGGCCTGCCCCACAACATCCGTCACAAAGATTACCGGGCGTTCAGTCCGCCGGCGGCCGGGGCGGCGCCGCGCTCTTGAGGTGCACGGGCGGGCCAGGGACATTGGGATTTCCCTCGACGGCGTTCGCGTCCGAAGCCCAGGATGCAAGGATCGCGCGTTTCACCTCAGGCTCCATCTGGGGGTGATCGACCTTTTCAAAGGGTCCATGAAAATGGGAGAGGGACATGGGCTTGCCTCCTTTCTTCCAATCCTCTCTACCTTTCGGCGGTAGCCGCCAAACGACAAATTAAAGAAGGAAAAGCACTGTTCAAGAGCGCGGCACGCCTTCAGCTTTCTTGGCGCTGCCAAAAGAAGAAGGCGGGAATAGCGGGCTGCGTCGGCCGCGACATGCCCCGTTGGCCTGGCGCCGGATGACGGCGCAGAAGCTGACAAAGGCCGTCTGCCCAAGTCCAAGTGATCATCCAACCAGGAGGCAGGAAAGCGCACCTGGGGGACAGATATTGCGTATACGCAACGCCGGTCATCGTGTCGAAAGCGGATCGCTATACTATGGCGGGACCGGCGCGGGCCGCGACGATTGTCTCGCGCAGTCGTGCAAATAGTTCGTCCAGATCCGCATCTTGAGCGATGCTGAGGTCGATTGTCAGGCACCCACTTCGACCGGGCCTAGCGCAGCCGATGCGCGATCCACCCGCGACAATCGTCATGTCGCGCGCTTCCTCCACGGGTTGCGGCATGGCCGCCTTGCGCAAGCGGGCAAGAACCGTCGCGGGCGAAATCATGCGGCCGCCTTCACGCGCCAGCGCCCCTTGCTGCCCTCCAATATACTGGGCTTCGGCAATCATGCGTGCCCGCTGGTCAGGACGGCGCAACAGCGGCGTCAGTATTTCCGAATAACGCACCCGAAGTTCATCCTTGGTGGCGAATGCGTCAACCACTTCCACGGGCAATTGCGCCAGGGCAAGCAGCCGGCTCAGCTGGCTGTTGGACAGGCTGAGCGCTTCGGCCATACGGGACTGCACCCCGCCGTAGAAGCGCTCGACCGCATGCTGATAGCTGCGCGCCCGGTCCAGTTCGCTGATATCCGACCGCTCGCGATTTTCGATGTCGGCCAGGCGGAAGGCTTCCTCGTCCGACAGGTCGACCACCAGGGCCAACAGCCGGATTTCCGGCCGCCCATTATGGTTGAGCCAGTCCACCGCGAAACGGCGGCGGCTGCCGACCAGAAGCTGATAGGTCCGGTCCGAACCCGGTGGATTGAGACGAACGAGGACGGGGATGCGATTACCCCCCTCGCTGGCGATGGAATCGATGAGCGACCGGCAGCCGTCCGCCGTCAGTCCCGGCTGGTCGCGCGGATTGCCGTCCCAGACTGAACATTCGTCCGGCTGGATCAAAATCGTGCCCCGCGATCCCGGCGCCCTGTCCGCGAACGGAGCAAGCCGCTGGTCGAGGCGGCTGAGCTCCTCCTCATCGGCCGCGCCCTTGTCGGCTGGTTCTTGGGCCAGGGTCGCCAGAATGTCGCGTATGAAGCGTGCCATGATTCACTTCCTTTGCGTGAGCTGGCCTACGCAATAGCGATATAGGCACGGTTGTGGGCCGGAATCGGGTTCGTTTCGGATCAATCACGCATTGCGTTGAAACGGATGCAGATCACGCGCTCCAAGCTTTTCCTGCCACATCATGACCAGTGGAAAGCCCGTTCCCACTTGTTCCGCTCTAGAAGCGCCGCCCCACGGTCAGCGTCGCCGCGTGGACATGGCGGTCGGAACTGAACTCGCCCGCATAGCCGAGACGGATCGTGGTGCGATTATTCCATGTCGCGCTGACCCCGGCATTCACCAATCCTGCATCTCGCGCCAGCCGCGTGGGACGCAGCGTGAAAATCGGCAGGTCACGAGTGGCAAAACGCGCCTCGATCCGACTGTCGGGATGGCTGCGCAGCTCGCGCTGCCATTGTGCCTCGACCGAGGGCCTGAGCGTCCAGCCGCCTTGCATCACCGTGGCGGAGATGCGCCCGCCCAACCCGCTACGAAGCGATTTCGTGCGGAAGGCAGCAACCTCCAGAGCGGCGGGTCCGCCATTTTCGACGAAGCCACTGACATCCGCATAACGATAGTGCAAACCGGCAAAGGGCTGTATCCGGACAGCGCCGGATCGCAGCATCACCCCGGCCTCGCCCGAAGCGCCCCAGCCGTCGCCATCGACCGGCGCCACCATTTGTCCGGTGAAACCCGCCCAGCCGACTTGGCGCCTCAGCTTGTATTCCGAGAGCGTATAAACAGCCGTCGCATCGGCATAAAAGCGGCCGTCACTATAGCTGGCATAAGAGCCGATCTGGCTGTTGAACTGGCTGATGCGCGGGCGTTGCGCCGGACCAAGCCGTGCGTCGATGCCGTCGATGCCCAGGGTTGCGCCGACGATCAGGCCGGCGACGGGCTTCACATCGACGGCGAAGCGCAGCGACCGACTGTCGGACTCCGCTTCGGGGCGATCGATACGCGCCTTATAGCTCGCCTGCTTTATCCCGCCGCTCAACATCATGGTAATGGTGCGGTCGCCGCGCACCGGAATATCGGCCGGCGCGTCGATGGCGACGCTGCGCCGCTCAACCAGCCAGGAGCGGATATCCCGGTCGACGGCGTCCATGGACTGGATCGACAGGCGGGGCAGCAGGGAATAGCTGCGCGGCGAAAGCTGACCCAGCGCATCGGCCCGCGCCGCAGCCGTGGGCAGGGCATCGATCGACGCAAGCATGGCTGAGCGGTCGCTGCCGGGCGCGCCCGACGCGGCGTCCAGCGTCATCCCGACTGCGGCTTCGCCTGGCGTTACGGCATAGGGCGTATAGGGACCGGCCATGGCGGGTTGGCCATAAAGCATCAGTAATGCCGCAGCGCCTTCGATAAGGCGCCGAACGGAGAAGAGGCGGGTGAGCAAGATGATATTCCCCTTTTTGACGAAGTCATTTTTTGCGTGAACGCAAAGTCCACCGAGCTGCGTTCGAATGGGTTTGAGGAGGCAGTGCGCCCACTGCCTCCTCGCCCCCGCCCTACCCCGGGGGCTATTTGGGGGAGAGCATCGTCGGCGCGCGGTCCGTCATGCATGAGGACCATGGCGGACCGCGACGCCGCATCAGTTACTGCCCCCGAGCAACCCGCCGAGCAGGCCGGTGACGGGTGCCAGGGCATTGCCGGCAGTTCCCTCCCCTGCCCCCAGCAAGCCGTTGACCACGCCGGTCACGGGAGCGAGCGGTGTAGCGCTTCCTGTTCCGGGCAGCGCGGGAGCCGGGCTGTTGACAGTGTCGAGCAACGGCGCGGCGACGCTATCGGCTGTGCTGGTGACGGTTGCGACCACTGGGGCAACGCCACCGACAACTTGATCGACCGTGCTTTGCGCCTGCGGCCCCAGAAGCCCCCCCGCCAGATTGCCGACCGGTTGCAATCCCGCCTGCACCCCGGATGCAGTAGTGGGGACAGCGACGTCGACCAGATTGCCTTGGGTGAGGACATCGACCGTCGCCAGCTGCCCGGCAACCGCGCCGCCATCCGACGGCAGGAGATTGACACCAACCAACGTGCCTGCAGTGGAAGCACCCGTCAGCACATTGCCACCGACATTCGCGCCGACCAGCGGTGCGTTCAGTCCAGTAGCGGGGTCGCCGCCGACACCGCCCAGAGCGCCGGTCAGGCCGCCCACCGCGGTTTCCACCAGCCCCGTCACCGGGGAGAGGACGCCATTACCGCCCACCAGCGGGCCGGCAATGGGCGAGAGCGCCCCGTTGACCGTGTCCAGCACGGGCGTGGTGAGCTGGCTGACGGTCGAGGTGACAGCCGCGACCGTGGGGGAAAGGCCATCGGTAAGCTGAGACACAGCCTCCCCGGCTGGCGCGCCAAGCAGGCTTCCGGCGAGCGTGCCCACCGGCGCAAGCCCCTGCTGAACGCCCTGGGACGTGGTCGGCAGGGTGACTTGCGCAACGGTGCCGTCGCCCGTCAGCAGATCGACCGTGGCCAGGTTGCCAGTCGCCGGAGTCTCGCCGGGAAGGACATTGACGCCGATCAGCGACCCCGGGCCGGTTGGGCCAACCACCGGCAGATTGCCGATGGATGCCCCGATGATTGATCCGCTGCCGGTCGGGCTGGTGGGGCCAGAAGGTCCCGTTGGACCACCAGGTCCAGTGGGCCCACCAGGGCCTGTCGGTCCAGCAGGTCCCCCAGGACCCGTGGGACCGGACGGGCCGGTGGGGCCTTCTGGACCTGTGGGACTGGTGGGACCTGTGGGACCGCCAGGGCCAGAGGGTCCGCCGGGACCGGTTGGTCCGCTTGGGCCAGATGGATTGGTCGGACCTGTCGGGCCGCTGGGACCAGTGGGAGACGGACCGCCCCCCGCCCCCACGTCGAAGCCCACGCCGTCGGCGCAGGCGCTGAGCAAAAGAAGAGGTATCGCCGTGGCGCACAGCAAATAATGCCGTCCCGAACGGACCGATCCATAACGTGGCATTGCAAGACTCCCTGTTTTCCTGCGAGCAGATCGCAACGGGAGCAAGTTAAGCGGGGCAGTCCTTATCGCCGCGTCAAGAAGAAACCAGTCTGGTTATAACAGTTCACACTGCCCGAATGCGCCCCGATCCACCGCGCAAAAGCATGCTGCCGCATGCGCAAAGCCTTCGTAAACATGATTCAATCGCTGAATTTTAGAGCTTTTATGGGCTTCCAAAAAAGCCCTTCGCCCGCAAGGGTGGGGTTGAGGCAAGCAAATCTCCTTCCCTGGCTTTTCTTCCGATATGGTTCATTCTTCCTGCAGGGCGAGGATCGATCATAGAGCGGGTTTCGATCTGATTGAATCAGATCGCCGCTCTGGATTCCTTGTTTGCCGCGATTTCTTAACCAGCGATCGGTTCCGATCGTTTGGAAATCGCTCTAGGGGTCGTAAATGCGTCGGTCGCGCGCATCCCGCCCGCGCCAGATCATCGCCTACGGTTCTTCGCTTGGGGACAAAATGCTGATCGAACCGTCAGCGACGACTCATCGCCATCTGGGCCCTTCGATCCAACTCACCAGGCTGCGACGCACGCCCTTGGTTACGGGCAGGACGCGATGCTGGAGGAAAGAGGGAAAGATCAGCATGCTGCCGCGTGGCGCAAAATTGACGCCGGGCTGCTGAAGGCCGAAAAATTCGAAGGCGCCACCCTCATACTGCTCCGGGTCGGACAACTGCACCACGACCGAAAGCTTACGGTCAAAGGGACGCGAGGATTCCAGCCATACATCCTGATGCCAGTCATATTTGCCCTGAGCCCGCCCATGATATTCCGTATACTGCAGCTCATAAGGCCCCATGATGTCGACCCCGAAATTAGTGCGGTTGGAAGATTGAACGAACTGCATCAGCCGATCGACAATGTCCTTGTCGCGATGAATATCCAGCCAGCTTATGGTCGACGACCGATAGCCATGGTCGCTGCGCACCGCCTGCGCAAAGCCGACAGTCGCACTTTCCGGCTGGTAAAGTGCCGCGCGCTTGACGATCGCATCGCATTCCGCCCCGGTCAGGGCCGAGGGCCATAGCTCCCACACATTGTTCATTGTCCTGCTTCCCGCTTTTTGTTTTTGCGTATTCGCAAAAAGAACGGATCAAAAAGCCCGCCCTATCCCGAAGAAAAAACGCGCCTTGTCGCTATAGGCCGGATCGGGCCGCTTGACCGGCACGGCCATTTCCGCGCTGACCCGCCATTTCGGTCCCAGGCCCAACCGCACCCCACCGCCGGCAGATGCAAGGCTGTAGTCGCGTGCCGCAAGGCGGTAGGCCGGCCGCGCCGTCCCATGCGCCAGCGCACCGTCGACCGCGATGAACAACGCGCTGGCCTTCAGCAAGGGCGACCGGGCGGGCAGCGACCATGAGAGTTCCGCGCTGCCCGCAAGCGCCTGTTCCGCCGTCAGCGTTCCAGTGCGGAAAGCCATGCCGGCGCCACGGCCGCCCAGCGGAAAGCGCTCCGTTACCGGAAGACGATCTTTCGAATATTGGCCCTTGATTGAAGTTCTGAGACTGAGCTTGCCGCTGATCCCCTTCACCGCGATGGCCTGAACATTGACCTTGGTGAAGCCGGTTTCGGAAAAGCCGGCAAAAGGTCTGGCGCCCAATGCGTCGATACCCTGGCTGATGACTGAGGAAATCGCATAGCCGTTCGTCGCGTCGGCGCGGGACCAGGAAGCGCCCAGGCGCAGCGCCCGCGATCGATAATCCCCGAAGCGGATATCGAGGAAATAGTTGTCGCTGTCGATGCCGTCGATGGACGCGGTGAGGGAAAGTTGGGTCTTCGTCGATCGAACAACGGGATAGTTGAGCGTCAGGCCCGCCAGTGTCGCCTTGCCGCTAATCATGCTTCCGCGTGACCGGCTCTCGACATGAGCGGCCTGCGCAGCCAGGGTCAGGCCGTCGCTGCCGATCGGCGTGCTGTGGCTAAGCGAATAATATTGGTAGCGGTCGGGGTAGAATGGCAGATAGCCGGCAATGCGCGTGCTGTCGCCTTCGCGGACAAGGCCGTTGATCGTGACGGACATCTGCGCCTGCACGCCCTGCACGACGTTGCTGACCCCACTATTGTCGATCGTCAGCCCGATCTGCACCTGCTTGCGCTTGACGATAAGGTCGATCAGAAGGTCGCCGGGCGCCCCCGACTGCCGCAGCCGCGCATCGACCGTCTGCCCCGGAATGTCGCGCAGCAAAGCCAATGTTCGCTCCAGAAGGCTCTTGCGCAGCGGCGCGTCGCGCATCAGCCGACGCATATGTGCGGCGATAAGCCGGGCGGGCGCGCTGGGCGACATGCCCGCGAGACGATAATCCTTCACCCGTCCCTCGACCAGACGAACGGTCAATATGCCACCGCCCGGCACCTGGGGTGGTATGGAGACGGAATAGAAAGCAATGTCGCTCTTCGCATAAGTCGCACTGATCGCATTGGCGATGCCCTGCAGGGTCTCGCCGGTCAGCGGCCGTCCGATATAGGATGAGGTGGCGGCATCGAGACGGGCCGTGGGCAGCGTCGTTCCGCTGTAGCGCAGGCGCGTCAACAGGATCTGGGAAGCGGAGGAAGCTCCGGGCGCCACCTGGACCGAGGGCGCAGGTTGCGGCGTGGCGACAGGCGTGGGGACGACCTGGGGTTCGAGCCGGTCTGTGCGGTCGCGATCAATAATCGGGGCTGCGCTCTGCTGACCCGGCGCGGTATCCTGCGCGACCGCGGGAACCGCCAGCATCAGCCCCAGGCCCCACGCGACCGCGCGTGCCGTGCGTCTGCGCCACCCTATCCCCGCCATCATCCGCCGCCACATCGTTCCGCACCATTTCCGCCACCAAGGGGCGGCCGCACAGCAGGATGGGCGAAAACGACCTGCCGTTCATCCGCAACAGGGACCGGATCGGTTGTATCGGCAAGTCTTTGTAAAAGACCCTCTGGGAACGAAGGCCGCGCCTTGGGCGATCCCCACCCGACGCGGCGCTGAACGGGCGCGCGGCAATTGCGACCATTTTGGCGGAACGGCCGTCTGTAGCCCTCTTTCCCAGGCGAAATGCCCGTTCCGGCATCCACATTGTAACAAGCCGGAGGAGTCGCCACGGACGGATAAATGCGGCCCAACCGCTCGCGCCGGCATGATTTTGACGTCTGAAAGCGTCAATAACGCGATTTTACTGCCGATTTTCGCCGGTTACCGATCGCAAAGGGGCTAGTTGAGCGCGCAGAGACAGGTTAAGACCAGCCGTCCACGAAAGGGAGATCATCATGAACAATACTGAACTCGCCGAAGCACTGGCCGCCGACCATGGACTGACCAAGGCCGACGCGCGCAAATATGTCGATGGCATATTTTCCACCATCGCCGGTGCTGCTGCTAAGGGCGAGGAAGTTTCGCTGAACGGATTTGGCAAGTTCAAGGTCAAGGACCAGCCAGCTCGCGAAGGTCGCAATCCGTCGACCGGCGCCGCTATCCAGATTGCCGCTTCCAAGAAGCTGACCTTCACCCCGGCCAAGGCCGTGAAGGACCAGTTGAACGGCTGAAGACGGTCCTGGCGGCCGCATCCGGTCGCCGATCAAGTCTCCGTCGAAACATGATCGGAAGTTTTTGGTCCCAGATGGCGGACCGCATCTTCCTTTTATGAAATGGCGCGCACTGCCTTATTGGCGGGCGCGCCATTTTCACAGGAGTCTGCCTTTCCTCGTGAACTGACGAGCTGTCCAGCACATGATATGAGACCCGGACATGCCGGCCGTCACGACGCTGTTTCTGCAATTCCCGAGGCCCCTCTCAGCACTCCGTCCCACCATGTCGCGACGGGTTGCTGCCCGCGGCTTCGTATTTGCCGTTGCAGACGTAGCGCCTTTGGGCGTCGTTCGGGCATCCTCTCTCAAAGTCCGCGGGCGGGTCGAAAGCTTGCATTTTATACAGGGAACAGCTTTCATACTATGGGATCTTATCTTGCATTGATCGAGCATTGATAGCCGGCACGCGAATATAGAATCTTGTCCGTCATCCTTGTACCAACATCTTATTTCCGAGACGTGGCCGCCAAAGGACCGATGAAGACAGCGGTTCATTGATGGAAACCCCTTCATCAAGTGTGCCATGTCGAGACAAATTGGAGTTGTTTAGCCGCGCTCGATAGCCCGTGTCTGTGCTGTCAAGTCGATTCGGATTTACATTTCACGCAAAACCGCGCAAAAGGCCGCTTCTATTACTCAAAGATGGGAAGCGGGGCCAATGTCTGAAAACAACCAGCCTGACATCACGACGCTCACTGTTCAGCTGGTGAGTGCCTTTGTCTCGAACAATAATGTCGCGAGCGAAGGTCTTGCCGACCTCATCCGGACCACCCGCCTTGCCTTGACTGATGATCCGGCCGCAAAGCCTGAAGAGGCGGCAGTGCCGACTTATACTCCAGCCGTATCGGTACGCAAAAGCCTGTCTTCGCCCGAACATATTCTCAGCATGATTGACGGCAAGCCATACAAGACGTTGAAGCGGCACCTGGCCAGCCATGGTCTGTCGCCCAATGAATATCGCGAACGCTATGGCTTGCCGAAATCCTATCCGCTGGTTGCGCCCAATTATTCGGAAGCACGGCGGGCGGTCGCCACGAAGCTTGGCCTTGGCCGCAAGCCCGTAACCGCGAAGAAGCCGGCGGAAGCGGCGCCTGCTCCAGCAGCCAGCGCAGCAGCAGCTCCGAAGAGTGCGCCCGCAAAGGCCAGCCCTGCCAAGCCGGCAGCGGCGAAGTCCCCGGCCAAGCCTTCGGCTTCCAAAACTGCGGAAGCAAAGGCTGCCCCTACCAAGTCGACAGACGCCAAGGTGCTCGCAGTGAAGCCTGTGGAAGCAAAGTCGGTCGCAGCCAAGAAGCCTGCTGAAAAGCCCGCCGCTTCGCGCAAGCGTCTATCCATAGCAACACCAGCCCCGAAGAAGAAGGCGGCTTCGGCCAGCGACAAACCGTCTGAAAAGCCCGCCGCAGGAACAGCATCGACGAAGGCGCCCGCCAAGGCTGCGGCCAAGAAGAAGCCCGCAGCCAAGGCACCTACAGCCGAAAAGGCCTGATTGGCACGCCGGCATGTCTTTGCCATGAGCAACAACATGCCGGCGCTTTACCTCCGCGAGCTTTGCGGAAGCTCGTTCGAAGATGGGCGGCTGAAAATGCCCGGCTCCGCGAAATATGAACTGCTGATCACGATATCACCCTGACTAATGTGATAGTTTTTGGGTAGAGTGGCGGAAGTGCTGTTCGCTTCAAGGGCATGTTCAGCAGATCACCCAAATCAATCCCGCCAGTTTAGCTCATCATAATATCGCAATCCAATCACGCTGCTGCGAGATTTGGATCAGTGCAAGCCGTTACAAGACCCAAAATATCGCTTGGGAAATTTGAAACAGAGTGTCGAAAGAAGATTTGGAGCATTTTCCAATTGGGCGGTATCATCGTCATAAACTTTCACCGTCATTCAGCAAGGCATCGGGAAGCTTCCGCCCAGCACTTCACATTCTGGGTGCTGCGTGATGAACTATCAGTGATCGATATTTTCCCCTGCGGATCGATAGGACGGCTTCTCAGGTCGGGCACCCCAGCGCCGTTTGAGCGAGAATGCCTAAAATTCGTGCAGCCTGGGGCGCTCACTGAGCGCGAAAAATCGCCTCCCCTATGTCTGATCATGCAGGCCGACCAAAAGCTCTCCAGAGGGCCCTGAAGGCAAATTATGGCCGTTTCCTGTTTTGTTCCGCATTTGCCCCATTTGAGAGGATTTCCTCGGCTTGTACATGGCCATCGGGCAGCACGGCTCAAGGTGAAATGTCGCTGGCAGCGAGTGCTTCATTGTGGCATGAGAATGATCGATAGCAGATTGTTACGGCGGCTTGCTCCAGCCTTTCCTCCATCATAGCTGATACAACCAACAGGCATCTTTGGTTGTACACCATGCTGCGCTATGCTTAGGTAATGCGCGACTTTCCAACCTCGTCGGACCATGCCCTTCTTCTCCTCGGTCGGCTTGATGGGCGCCTCTACAATAGTCCTGCGGCCGACATCTGGCTCGCCAGGGCAAGGTTGAAGGGCGCCTCTGTCTTGTCGCGCTTTGCTGGTGTGCCTGTATCGGTCACGGATTTGCAGGACTGGATTTGCGGGCGCACGCCTCCCCCACGCCATAATGAAGGCCTCAACGATCCGCTCTCCGTCGCGGCCCTTTTTCATTTCGCACTCTCAGCGAGCGACAGCCATGATCCGGTCGCCCGAGCGACACTCAAAGTCTCCCGCACGCTGTTGGACGACCGAAAGGAGGCAGCGTTGTGGGCGCCTGAGGATCTTGTTCGCTTCGGTCCCGCATGGCGGACGGCTCAGATGCTGCTTGAGGCCCCCTATTCCGCACCGTCCTTCCTCGGGATCGCGCAGCGTCTGATCGACGCGAGGGGGAGCCTCGACACACCGGTTGGCGAAGGTCATCTGGTCACGACAGCCGATGGGCGCCAATGGCGCATAGATCCCCGGCGTTTCGATGTGGGCTGGATACTCGCCTGCCATCTTCCCGGCGCCATGTTCGCGGCAGGGCTGAGCTTACGTGCGTTACCGGCCTTCGTCGAACTGCCACGCTTTCTGCCAGATGATGCCAGTTTGCTGGCGGAGCAGATTGCGACCATGGTTGCGCGCGAAGCGAATCGGGGACTGGCCGAACTGGGACGGCTGGAGGCAAAGCTCGCGCAACTCCCAACGGATGCGCGCGTGACACGGCGCAGCAAGGCTCCACTGTTGATGCGGCTTGAGCTTGCTTATCCGGGCCTCAGCAAGGTTGCGGTCGCCCACTTGCTGGGCATTTCCCATCAAGGCGCAACGAAATTGATCGCACAGGTGGAGAGGCTGACAGGGCGCCTTTGAACCTGGGCGAGCCAGTCCTTATCCAAATTTCTTCAACCAATAATATCATGGCCTGGTTATAAGGTTTCTAAGGAAGTTAAAGAGTTAATCGGTTCGGCTTGCAGTGCGAATCGCAGGAAAAGCACGAGTCGGTTGTTCTGTCCTGTTCCCATAAGGTCGATAGTTCGTTCCCGTAATGTCGATACTGTCGTTCCTGAAATGTCGGGTAAGCGTTCCCGAAGGGGCGAAGACCGTTCCTGTAATGTCGAAGCTCGCCTGGCGGTGGGGATTGGTGGGAGGAGATTGAATCATATTCGTGCGGGGTGTCGGAGAGGACGTTCAAATTCTTTGGGTAGGTGGAAGGAATGGAGCCGCTTGCAGCCTGGTTGTTGGATGCCGCCCGACTAACCCGACACTTCGGGAACGCACCTTGCGTTGAAAGAGGGATATGTCGAGGCATCCGCTGAAAATCGCTGCTTCCGCATGGAAATCGGTGATGTCGGCTGAACGGAAGGCGGAGAGCATCAGCGGACTTCGCCCGTTCCGCCTGTGATGCTGATCTTCGGATGAGCGGTGCTGGAGCGGTCTGATCCATGATCAGGAAATCGCGATATCGGGGAAATCCAGAGAAGCGACCCGGTGCGGTCGGGTTCGGCGTGTCCTAGAGACGGTGCCGGTTCTTCTCGTGGAAGCGGCGGACGAAACCGATAAATGCCTTTTGATAATTGACCGGCGTGCGTGCGGGATCGGCTTCGAGCCAGTCGCGAAATTCCCGATGGAGCGTCTGATAATCCCAGCCCGGATATTCCGCGCGAAGGGTCGCCATGGTTGCGTCCGTGATTTCGCCGGCGGTCGCCTTGGCGGACATTCCGGCCAAGGTCTTGCGGATCATGCTGCCGGCATCGATCAGCATGTCTTCGTCGGCGGACGCAGGCGTGGGGCTGGTGATACGGCCGGACTGGGGTGCCGCCGCTACTGTCGGGGTGGGTGCTACCGAGCGAGGTAGATCGTTGGAGCGACGACGGCGCATGCGAAGCGAGGGTTCGCGCTTGCCGTCGGGCTGTTCCAGTTCCACCGCATAGCCCGGCAGAGGATCGCGTTCTGCAATCTTGGCGATCTCGAATTTGAAGCGGCGATAGGGCCCTTCGGCGCCCGACTTTTCGAAAAGTGTCGGCAGGGAGATGGCGAAGCCCCCCTCCCCTGCCCCACCGGCATGTTTGCGCGCAACCTTGTAGAGCCAGCGTTCGCGCCCGCCGGTCAGGTCGAAATAGGCGCGGTCGATGCTGAGCACTCCACCCTGCATCAGCACGCCCTCATAGAACCAGTTGCTGAGTTCGATGGTCATGCCGCGGGATCGTTCGGTGCGTTCATCGACAAGCTGAGTCCAGCCGTCGAGCCAGCTGAAAGTGGCTTCCCGGCGGTTTTCGGCGCGGATGTTGGTCTTGATGGTGGTGGAGACGAGCCGGTCGAGCGACTGGCCGAGCAGTTCATAGGCGCGGCCGGTGGTAGGGCGGTGGATGGCGCGCAGCAGGTCATAGGGCATAAGATGCAGCTTGCGCGGAATGTCGTTGAGCCCGCGGCGCGCCATGTCGGCCAGAACCGAGGCGCAGTAGATCAATATGTCGGCGTCCCAGATGGTGGCCATGCCATAGTCGGGATTGGCGGAGACATGGACCCAGGCCTTGCCATCGGGGGAGGTGTAGTCGATCGGCTTGACCCGTTTTGTCTTGGCGAGACTGAAAAAGGGGCGCTCCATCATCTCGCGCTGATCGCGCAAGGGCATGTCCGCAATATAGGGGAGGAAGAGCTCGAACTGGTCGGTGATCTCTGTCCTGGCGGCGCGGGTCATGGGCGGATCCTGAGGATGAACGGCGGCGCATGGCGGGTGAGGCGGAGCCTCGGCAGGGCTGGACCGCGGCAATTCCATGAACGAGACGGCGACTTGGCGCGGGTTTTGAAATGATGGTGGGAGCGTGCGGTGGGCCGGATGGTGGAGTTGGGGTGAGGGTGGGTGTGGTTGTTTCCCCGGGGAAACGAGGAGCAGGAAGGGGAGGGGGGGAGAGACGCTGTTTCCCCGGGGAAACAGCTGGCAGGCGCGAGGAGGCTCGCGGCGTCTGCCTTCCTGTTTCCTGGATCAGATTGTGCCCCCCCAGCCTCCATCAGCGTTGAAGTCCCATGCCCTGGCGTTCGAGATGTTCGAGCGTGTCGCGCAGCGCGGTGGCGAGCGTTTCCATGTCGGCGCCCGACCCGGCGTGGAGGCGGATGGTGATGCCCTGCCGATTGACCGATTGCACGGTCAGCGCGGGGCGGCCGTAGCGGGTGGTCCAGGTGAAGGGTTCCTCCCTGGGGGCGGACTGGGCAATGCGCGGGGCGTCAAGCAGGCGCTTGAGCGCTTCCGCCGCGGGGATGGGGGCAGCCCCCGCCGCGCGCAGGGCGCGCTGTTCGGAGGAGAGGCGGCCAGCCTCCGCCCGGATGGCCGGTGCCGCCTTCGGATTGTCCAGCGCCTGGGCCAGCGCATAGGCAGGCTTCAGCTGGACGTCGGCCGGAGAGGCGAAGGCGTCGATCACCGCGTCCTCGATTCCCGCGACCTTGATCATCTTGCTGAGCCACCCCTTGGAAAGCTTCAGCCGTTCGGCCATCCGGGTGAGGTGGCTGCCATAATGGGCCCTGAGCGCTTCCGCATAGTTGCGCGCGCGTTCGAGGTCCGACACGTCCTTGCGGGCGCGGTTTTCGAGGTCGGCGAGGCGGAAGGCGGCCTCATCGTCGAGCTGGGCGACCTGCGCCACGAACATCATGTCGGAATAGCTGTTGGCGCGCAGCCAACTGATCGACCAGTGGCGGCGGGTGCCCGCGATCACTTCATAATCATGGTCGGGATCGCCCTCGATCCGGCGGACCACCGCAGGCACTTTCTGCCCGCCTTCCGCGATGATCGAGTCGATCAGTTCACGGCAATTTTCCGCATCGAGATGCGCATAGAGGCGGGCATTGCCGCTCCAGATCCGGACCTTTGCCGGGTCCAGCAGCAATTGCGTGACCTGCCGCACCTCTCCGGAAGCAAGGCGGGCGAGGGCGGATTCGCGGCCGAGCAGGGTGGTGCCCCGCGCGCGATCCTGGCGTGGCGCGACCGGCGAGGGGTCGGGAGGCGAGGGGGTCGGGCTCACTTCCTCCGGCTCGACTGATGGCGCCGCTGTCGCCTCCGGCTCGTCGGCGAGAAGGGCGGCCAGATAGTCGGATTGCTTACGCGCCATGACATTCCCCTTCGATCACGCGGGAACATATCGTGAACATATGGATGAGGCCTTCACGCCGCATTGACGATGTCCTCTTCCCGCGCCGGGGCCACGCGGCCCCAGCCCTGGCGCACCAGCGCCTCGATCTGGCCCATGGCCTCGTCCAGATTGGCGCGGCACCGCTTGTGGGTGCGCGGCGTGCCGATCGGCTTTTCCAGCTCATAGACGGTCATCATGCGCAGCGCCGCATGGCTGATCTCCGCGCTGTCGAGAATGGGAATGGGCAGGAGGGCAGGGCCGAAGCTCTGCTCCATGATCGCGCGGACCATCGAATGGCTGGGATCATTGCTGTCGAATTTCGAGCAGAGCAGGCGGACGAACTGATAGTCGACCTCTATCCCGGCCTGCTGGAGCTGGCCGATCACCTGGTCCATCATCGAAAGGAACTGGACCGTGGAGCAGAAGTCGGGCGTGGTCGCGGCCAGCGGCACCAGCAGGGCATTGGCCGCCTGCATCACGGCGAGGCTGATCGTGCCGAGCGCTGGCGGCGGATCGAGCAGCACCACGTCATAATGGCGGGCGAGATCCATCAGGCCCTGTTTCAGCTTGCGGAACCGCGCCGCGAGGACGGAGCCGCCATCGCTGCCTGCGGCCGCCAGCTCATATTCGACGTCGAACAGTTCCAGATTGGACGGGATCAGGTCGACATTGGGCCAGGCGGTGTGCTTGACCGCATAGAGCAGGTCCACCTGCGTCGGGTCGATCGACAGATAGGGGTAGAGCGTCTCTTCCCGCTGGATGTTGAAATGCGGGTTGAAGCCGAACAGGGTGGTGGTGGTGGCCTGGCTGTCGCAGTCGACGACCAGCACGCGATAGCCCTGCACCGCAAAATAATGGGCGAGATGGGTGGTGACGGTCGACTTGCCGACGCCGCCCTTGAAATTCTGTACCGCGATGATGGCCGGAATGTCCAGCGGGGCGCGTTCGGGCGAGGCGCCGAGCACCTGCCGCATGTTCAGCAGCTCCTCCACCTTGTAGCCGGGGCGGCGTCCATTTTCGGTCGGTGGGGCAGGGGGGAGGCGTCCGTCCTCCTCCGCCATGCGAATGCGATTCGTGGAGCAGCCGAGCAGTTGCGCCGCCTCCGCAATGCCGAAGCGGATGTTGAGTTCCTTCCGGCTATCCGGCAGAAACGCCTTGCGGCGCAGGCGTTCGACCATCTTTTCGCCGGCCTCCGCCAGATCCCCGATCTGGGTCACCACTGCGTTCATTCCTGCCCTCTTGCGCGAAGTTGAAGCTTGTTCAGGGTATATGTGGCATAAATAGTTCAAATTGGCAAATGGATGGGGATTGAGATGTGGTAGCGGGAAAGGGGCGGGTTGGAAGCTGTGTTAGGGTGGCGAGGTTGAGAGGTCAGGATGGGTGGATAGCGGACTGGCCGCTCACCTCTCCAACTGCTAACATTCCGACTTCACTCGAAACCTCATGTTGGGTGCGCTGAATGAGATATGGTCATCCCGCCCCGTTGATAGGTAGGCGAAACAGGCTGACTCACACAGTCGCGTCGGGACGACGGCGCGTTGCACTCCAGCTTGCGGGCTGTGTGTCGGGAGTCATTACCAGCCTAGGCGCGAGCTTGCCTCTGACAGTCAGCGCTGCCATCCCCTACGGGGAGAGCTTTCCTGCAGTCTCGTCGGGCAGGCTCTGGGTGCGTGTAGCGTTAGATCCGCGCCTCCACCACACTGGCTCAGCCAACCTGACCGTCCAGTCAAATGATGAGCGAGGTATAGCCACATATCTTGCGATTGCGCTTAGATCGGAAGCAAAATCATCCGCTTTTGCTCAGATCAAGAATTTGAAAATCAGCGCAGTAGCAGAAACAAACCCGCAGTGGCGGTTCACAAAATCCGACATATGCGCGAACAACAAGCTTATCGTATTTTCGGTGGAGGCTCGTAAAATAACCGCCTCAAATGGTGAAGTCCGGGTAACGAGGCTTGGATGCCGAACCTCAACAATTGTCCATCGAGAAGCGTTTAACCTGATCTATCCTCATGGCGAAGGAAACGCCGGTGACGCATGGGGCGGAGCTACGAGGCGCATCGGGCGAAGCGCATCGAACATCCTCGGTTCCATCGCACCCTAAAGCACCTTCAAAAAGATTGGACGTCGCAACTAGCTGTAGGAAATCGCGGTGCGATGGAATGTCCGGTTGCGGATCAAGTAGCAAAGCCGCGAATGTCTCACTTTGGTCGCTAGCCGCCCTGCTCCGGTAAATTTAACATAACGCAATGCCGTGCTGTTTGGATCAATCAGCGCTCGCCCGGTCAATAGACCAATCATTCCGGTGGATTGATATCCGCCCGAAGGCGACCGTGCGGGCGCGTGCGGAGTATGATGTGAGCGAGGGCGGCGGCAACCATGTCCGGCGCCGGACCACCGATACCGCCGATCAAACCGAAGGTGCGAAATCTGGCGACGCGGCGGCCAACAGCGGCAGATAAGGCTGTATGATGGAGGAACTGATGCCAGCAGTCATCGCGGTCTCACGCTTGTTTCCTTGATACGGCCGTCCAGCATGGAGATCTGCACGTCGGCTGCCGCCGCGACATCGGGATCATGGGTGACGCACACCACCGCGCGACCCTGATCGTGAGCAAGATTGCGGAACATCTCGACCACGCGGGCGCTGTTTTGGCTGTCGAGATTGCCTGTGGGTTCGTCGCCCAGCACCAGTGCGGGATCATTGGCGATGGCGCGGGCGATGGCGACGCGCTGGCGCTCGCCGCCGGAGAGGCGATCAGGCGTCTTCGCGCTTTTCTCTCCAAGACCCATGCCTTCAAGCAACGCCTGCGCCTTTGCCTGTATTTCCGCCAGCGGGAGCTTGCCGAGTCTGCGCATGGGCAGCATGATATTTTCCAGTGCCGTGAACTCCGGCAGAAGGAAGTGAAACTGGAAGACGAAGCCGAAGCTCGCCAACCGGATCCGGGCGCGCGCGTCACCGCGCAGCGAGTTCATGTCCTGCCCGTTGAACAGCACCCGTCCTGATGTTGGCCGATCGAGCAGGCCGAGCAGATAGAGCAGCGAGGATTTGCCGCAGCCCGACGGCCCGACGATGGCGACGAATGTGGCTGGCTGGATCGACAGGGACACGTCGGAGACCAGCGTCACCGGCGGCGTGCCGGGCAGGCTGCGGGACAGGTCCTGAACCTCTATGATCGCGCTCATACCGCGCCCCGCAATATGTCGACCGGATCGACGCGCGCCGCCTTTCGCGCGGGGAGCCATGCGGCAATCACCCCCGAGATCAGGGACGCCGCCGCTGCGATCGCATATTGACGCGCGGAGCGGTCCAGCGGCAGGCGTTGGTCTTCGCCCGCGATGGGGAATTTGAGCGAGCCGAGGATTGCCATCAGCCCGTAGCCCAGCAGCCATCCGGCGACGATGCCGATCAATGCCAGGGCCAGCCCTTCGAATACGAAGATCAGTTGTAGATCGCGCTCTGAAAAGCCCATCGAGCGCATGATCGCGATGTCGCGCCTTTTGTCGGACACGCTGTTGGATACGACCGTGTAGATGCCGAAGCTGGCGACCAGCAGGATAGCCGACACGACGCTGTACATGATGACGTTGCGGGTCACGAGCAGGGAGAGGAAGTCGGCGGAACGCTCCTGCCAGCTTTCCGCCTTATAGGCATAGCGCGCCTCCAGGCGGCGGCTGATCGGCTCGGCCTCATAGGGATCGGCAAGGCGGACGCCGATGCGGTTGATGATGAAGGGACGGCCGAGCAGCGATTGTGCTTCCCGCAGCAGGACATAGCCCAGGCCGGACGAAATCTGCGTCTGGCCGCGCTTGAACAGGCCGACGATGCGGAGCGACCGGCTCTTTCCCGAAGCGGAGGTCGCGCCAACCACATCGCCCACGCCAAGGCCAAGCCGTCGGGCCATTTCCTCGCCTATGATAATGCCGCCCTGCGTGCTTTCGAGGTCGCGCAGGCGTCCGATGCGCAACTGGTCCTGGATCATGCTGACCTTTTCCTCGATCGCCGGATCGACGCCCACGATGGTCAATGCTTCCTCGCGTCCGCCGCTGCGCAGGGTGATCGCGCCGCTGAGGCTGGGCGAACCGATGGCGCCGGGCACCGCGTCGACGGCACGCAATATCTCCGGCCAGCCTTTAAGCCCACGCACTTCGTTGCGGACCTTGTAGTGGCGAAGGTCCACAGCCGCGCCCTTGTAGTGGCTGATGCCGGGTTGAGGCGGCGGGCTGCGCAGCTCGTCGGAAATGATGATGTGCGGGGCGGCGTCGATCAGTGTCTTGATGAAGTCATTCTGGCTGCCGATCATCATGGCCGACACGGCGAGGAAGAATCCGACGCCGACGGCCACCCCGCTTACCGCGACGACGGTCTGGCGGCGACGGCCGACAAGATGACGGGCGGCGACGCTGGCCAGCAGCCGCAACTGGCCGGTCATCGCCGCACCCGAACGCGCATATCGTCCTTGAGCTTCCCTTCCGGCGTCTTCACCACCATGTCGCCACGCGACAGGCCGGAGAGGATCTGCACGTCGTTGGTCCCGGCAATGCCGGTGCGGACAGGTTTCGCATGAACGCGATTGTCGCGAACGATCCACACTTTGCCGTCTTCAATCGCGGTTGCGGGCACCAGCAGCGCTTGTTGCGCCCTGCGCGTGACGATGTTCACCTCCAACGTCAGGCCCAGCGGCAGCGCCACCGCGCCGTCGGTCACGATGCGGGCGCGAAAGGCGCGTTGTTCGGGATCGCCGCCCGGCGTCACCTCGCGCACATGACCATGCAGCACCCGGCCGGGCCAGGCGTCGCTCGACATCAATGCTTCCTGACCGGCACGAACGCGGGAAACGTCGCGTTCATCTACGGTGGCCGTGATCCATATGCGGGAAGGATCGCCCAGCGTCATGAGGATGCGGCCGGGGCTGGCGAGATCGCCGGGCTGCACGTCCCGGCGCAGCACGACGCCGTCGATGCCCGACCGCACGATCATCTGGTCGAGCCGCGCGCGGGCGCTGTCTTCCGCCGCTCTCCCGCTTTGGGCGGCGGCTACGGCCGAGTCCCGTGCAGCGCGGGTGACCCAGCCCTTGGCGAAAAGCGTGAGCACGCGCCGCTCATCCTGCTGCGCAAGGCGGCGTTGTGCAGCCGCCTGTTGCAGCGCGTGGCGCTGCTCCTCGTCATCGAGAAGGATCAGCGGCTGACCGCGCACGACAGTTTGCGCTTCCTCAGCCAATACCTGGCGAACCGGAGCGGTGAGACGGGCCGAGACCGAAACGGGCTGCTGCGCCTCCACGAAGCCGGTGGCATAGACCAGTTCGACGGCCTGGCCGATACGGACGGGCGCGAGTTCGACCTTGTGCGCCCGGCTCGCGAGCAACCACCATGCCGCAGCCACCGCGACCAGCGCGAGCGGCAACAGCCAGAGCGCGATGCGTTTCATAAGAGGGTATATAGCATCACGCCAAGACCATTGCCTGCCCGTATCGATTTTTGTCCTGCTATTTCGATCCGACCGGAATCTGACGCGGCTTGCTTGCTTCCGTGGCGAGACGGGGGACGATGACTTTCAGCAGGCCCTTTTCCAAATGGGCGCTGGCCTTGTCCGCATCGGCTTCGAACGGAAGTGCAACGCGGCGCAGATAGCTGCCCCGACTGCGCTCGATCAGATGATAATTCTTCTTTTCATCCTTTTCCTCGCGGTCTTCCTTATGCTCGGCCTTTATGGTCAGGATATCGTCCTGCACGTCGAGAGACACGTCCTTTTCGTCAAAGCCTGGCAGTTCGGCGGTCAGTTCCAAGCCCTTGTCCGTTTCCGCAATGTCGACGCGGGGGAGGTTGAAGCCCCTGTTCCCGCCATCGCCGTTGGTGAGCCAGCCACGGCCGAGATCGTCGCTCAGGCGATCCATTTCCTTGCGCATCTCGGCAAAGGGATCAAAGCCGGTGCGGAAGAGATTGCTGCGCCCAAAGGGGATGAGTGAACGAAAATCAGTCATTTGTCCTTCTCCTGCTTTTGTGAAACTGGCGGTTCGCCGGGATGGTGCATCATCTGATGCTGTTGCCGGCGTTCGGCTGGATCATGCATCGCGCGGCAATGCTCCATCGCTTCGGGCATGGGACGCCCCTGCTGCATCGGCATGGCGCCCGATTGCATCATGTGCCCGCCTGCCCGGTCATGCATTGGGCAGTCCATCTTAGGCGCGGCCGGGGGCGACGGCGCGCGGGGCGGGGCGGTCTGCGCCGACGCTCCGACTATGAGCGAAAGGTTGAGCAGCGCGGCACTGGCGACATGGCGGCGCATGGGTCATTCTCCATTATAGAGTCCATGCTGAATTGTCGTCCGGAGCAGGATGCCGCGCCATAAGTAGAGTCACGCAGTCGGCATCGGCGGGACAAGGACGGCCGCGCCCTTGACCCTGCCTTCGCGCAGGCTTTGCAATGCCTGATTGGCTTGATCGAGGGGAAAGCTTTGGGTGACGATGTGCAGTTCCATGCCGCCGATCAGTTCGAAAAAGGAGGTGCCGTCTTCCCGCGTCAGGTTGGCCACCGACAGGATCTGTCTTTCCTCCCACAGGTCGGCATAAGGGAAGGAGGGGATGTCGCTCATGTGGATGCCTGCGCATATTACGCGGCCACCTTTCTTGACCGATCGCAGGGCACGGGGAACGAGTTCGCCGGCCGGGGCGAAGATCAGCGCGGCGTCGAGAAGCGCAGGCGGTTTTTCGGAGGAGCCGCCCGCCCAGGCACAGCCAAGCGAACGGGCAAAGTCCTGCCCCGCTGTGTCGCCGTCTCGGGTGAACGCGTAGACGGTACGCTGCTGATGCCGGGCGACCTGCGCCAATATGTGCGCGGCGGCGCCGAAGCCGTAGAGGCCGATGACGTTTGCCGGGCCGGCCAACCGCAATGCTCTCCACCCGATCAGGCCAGCACAGAGGAGGGGGGCGGCCTCCACGTCGGAAAAGCAATCGGGCAGGTCGAAGCAATATCGCGCGTCGGCGATCGCATGGCTCGCATAGCCCCCGTCGCGGGTGGCTCCGGTGAAGAGCGGAGCGTCGCAGAGATTTTCTCGCCCTGCCCGGCAATAGGGGCAGATGTCGCATGTGTGCCCGAGCCAGGGGACGCCCACGCGCTGGCCTATGGTGAAGCCCTCAACGTCGGTTCCCCGTGCCGCGACGCGGCCGACAATCTCATGGCCTGGTATGATGGGATAGTGGGCGGAGATTTCGCCGTCGAGGACATGCAGATCGGTCCGGCAGACACCACAGGCAGCGACTTCGATCAGCAGTTCGCCGGGTCCGGGATCGGGGATGGGGCGTTCGATCCGCCGGAGGGCAGCGCCCGGCGCGGGGATCTGCATCGCCACCATCGGCTTCACTGTACGTTGTCCGCCGAACGCAGGGAAAAACCGAACAGCATAAGCATCACGCCTTGCGATAGAGGTCTATGGCGAGCACCATGCCCAGCAGCCAGAGGCAGCTCCACGGCCACGAAACCGCCACCAGCACGGCTCTGGTGGCATAATACACGATCACGCCCTGATTCGCCGCAGAGACCTTATCGCATCGCCACCCGCTTGAGCGCTTCGGCGCAGAGGAGGTAGGCGGCGACCAGTGCTGCCGTCACCATGAGGATGCCCGGTGGAGGCGCGGAGAAACCCAACGTAGGCGCGAACGGGAGGAAAGGCAGGGCGATCGCCGTGCCGAGGTAGAGGCTGGCGCTCATTACGAGCAGGCGGTGCGGCCGTTGCCGCCACAAGGGCGATGAGTGCCGCAAAGGTCGCGATGTCGAACAGTGACGACAAGGGCCCCATGATGAGGGTGAAGTGAACGAGGCCGCGCATGTCCCATCCACGCGGCGTGGCAAGATCGCCTCCTTCTGCCCGGTCAAACGCTATGCCTGTCTGCGACAAATCATAGAGCATGTTGTTGAGCAAGATCTGGACCGGCGTCAGCGGCAGGAAGGGCAGGAACAGCGACGCGAGCGCCATCGGCAACATGCGGCATTGTCATCGTGCAGCTTGATGAGGCTTGCCTTGAGCGTAGCGTCGAGCGGCATGATCGTTCCGTCTGGCACTTGCGCCTGATCGCACAGGTCCAGGATCGTTTCTGGCGCCCCTTTGACGATCTCGATCCTGTCTCCTTCCCGCTCAGCCAACACCGATACGCGCCGTCTTTCGAAATCAAAGGGCCGTTCGTCGCCGCACATGCTGTCAGCTGGCATGAGCCGCCAGGCTTTTCCTGGCGATCCGGACGGTAGGATCGTCGGGGTCCGCGATGGTGACGAAGCCAAGTTCCCGTTCCATGCGCAGGGCCGCCTCGTGATCTGCGGACTCGATAGACTCGATCGTCTCGATCCCCTCCGCCTTCGCATAGCGCAGGACATGTTCGAACAAGGTCCAGCTGAGGCCCTTGCCCTTCATGTCGGTGCGGGTGCTGAGTGCGATCTCCGCGCGGGTGCGATCAGGATCGGTCGCGAGCATGGCGATGGCGAGGAGGTCGCCCTCCTCTCCGAAGGCGACGAAGCTGATGGTGCGGACATAATCCACGCGGGTCATCATCGCGATCTGCTCGCGGCTGACCTTGGCTACGCCCGACATGAAGCGGAAGCGCAGGTCTTCGGGCGAGACATGGTCGAAAAGGGCCGCCACGGCGGGCCCGTCGTCAGGGCGCACCGGCCGCACATGGAAGCGAAGGCCCTGCTCCGTGACGAGGTCGGACGTCCATCCTTCCGGCGGCGCGCGCAGGACAAGGCGGGATGCCGTTGCCGCCCCGGCGGTGATACGCGCCCGTGCATCAAGGGCGATGACGCCAGCCGCGCTCACGATCAGGGGGTTGATGTCCAGTTCCATCAGGTCGGGAAGGTCGACCGCCATGGCCGACACGGCGTCCAGCACATCGGCGACGCTTTCCACATCGGCTGCCGGGACGTTGCGATATCCGGCGAGCATCCGGGAGATATGCGTCCGCGCAATGAGGGCGTCAGCCTGCGCATGGTCGATCGGGAGGAGCTCGATGGCCTTGTCGTCGAGAAGTTCAGTCGCGACGCCGCCCGCGCCAGCCATGATGATGGGGCCGAAAGCCGGATCGGTGCTGAGGCCCACGATCATCTCCCTCCCGTCTTCCACATTTATCATGTCCTCGACGGCGAACCCCTGGATGCGGGCCTCGGGCAAGTCGCGGCGGATGCGCCGTTCCATCTCTCGCGCGGCGGCCACGGCAGCCCCGGCGTCTGGCAGGTCGAGCGCGACCCCGCCCACATCCGATTTGTGCGGCAGGTCGCGCGAGACGATCTTCACCGCATAGGGCGCGCTCAGCCAGCAGCAGGCCTCTTCCACGGCGTCCGCCGAAGCGGCAAAGCGCGTGGGGACGACAGGGATGCCATAGGCTTCCAGCAGCTTCTTCACCTTGATTTCGGAGAGTGTCGTGCATCCGTCCGCCTGCGCACCGGAGATGATGGCGCGGGCGGCGGCACGGTCGGCCTGCACATCGCGCGACCGGGCGGGCGCTTCCGTCAGGCTCTCGCGCAGGCGGCGAGCCTGGGCCAGATAGCCAAAGGCGCGGACGGCGTCATCGGGTGTCGAAAAGACCGGGATGCCCGCCGCCGCGAAGACGGGCCTTACCCTGTCGCTGTTAGCGTCACCGAGCCAGCAAGCCAGGACAGGCTTGCGGATGCGATCCTGCGCCGCCGCCGCGACTTCGCGGCAGATAGCCAGCGCCGTTTCCCTCGCTTCGCTGCGTGCGGTCGGGCAATTCATGAGCAGCACCGCGTCGCTCCCGCTGTCGCGCAGGATGGCTCGTACAGCAGCGGCATAGCGGCCTGGGTCCGCGTCGCCCAATATATCGACGGGATTGGCGCGCGGCGAACCTGCGGGCGTGACCTCCGCAAGGGAGGCGATCGTTTCCGGCGCCAATGACGCGAGCTGCCCATCCGCCTGCGCCAAGGCATCGACCGCCAATATGCCGGCGCCGCCGCCATTGGTCAGGATCGCCAGGCGATTGCCGGGAATTGGCTCACAGGCGCAGAGGATCTCGGCGGCGTCGAACAGTTCCGTCAGGCTGTCCACCAGCAGGATCCCGGCGCGTTCGAAGGCGGCTTTATACACATCATAGGAGCCGATCATGGCCCCTGTGTGCGAAAGGGTCGCCTGCGCGGCGAGCTGGCTTTTGCCGGCCTTGATCGCAATGATCGGCTTATGGAGCGCAGCCGCGCGAGCGGCTGCCATGAACTCGGCCGCCTCGGTGACGCCCTCCACATAGAGCAGAATGGCGTGGGTGTGCGCATCGGCCGCGAGCAGGTCGATCAGGTCGCCAAGATTTGCATCGGTCATGTCGCCTGCGGAAATGATGCCCGAAAAGCCCACCCGGCGGGTTTGCGCCCAATCAAGTACTGCGGTGATGAGCGCGCCGCTCTGCGAGATGAGGCCAAGATTGCCCGGCAGCGCCGGGGTGCAGGCGAAGGTAGCGTTGATCCGCGCATGGGGCGCCATGATGCCCAGGCAATTGGGTCCGACGATCCGCATGTCGTGCCGCTGGGCCGCGGCCCTGATCGCGTGGTGAAATGCGCTGGCATCGTGAAGGCCCGCCGACAGGATGACGGCGCAGCGGGAGCCGAGGGTTCCAAGCTCGTCGATGATGCCCGCCACGGTCGGTTCGGGCGTCATGATGACGGCAAGTTCGGGTGCGGCGGGCAGGTCCGCGAGGCTGGCGACCCATGTCGCGCCTTGTCGCGTCACCGGGTGAGGATTGACCACATGGATGCTACCTTCGAACCCGCCCGCGAGCAGATTGTCGAGGACGAGCGTGCCGATGGCGCCTTCCTCCTGCGATCCTCCGATCAGGGCGATGGTCCTGGCGTGAAGAAGCGGCGACAGATTGCGGATGGTCATGGCTGATTTCGTCCTTGGCTGGGATCGCGCGGGTACGCAGCGATCCTAGGAAGGGCGATGTCCATGGAGATATCCGTAAATGCCGCAGGGCGTCCGGCACGGTTAATGAAAAGCTACTTACGGGAAGTTGCGAATAGGGCGGCGATGCGCAGTTCGTAAAATGGCCTCATCAGCGAGGAGGCGAACATGCAGCGTTCAGGCGACATGGAAGGCGGTGCTCCACGGCACGATCCTGTCCGGGAAACGGTTCACGATCTGCGCAACCTGTTCGCTGTCATTGCTTCAATCAGGCATCTGCTGGACAAGCATCAAGACGGCCCCGAGCGGCAAACCATGCTGCGCGGGCTGGAGGAGGCGGCTGTGCGGGGCAACGAGCTCACGTCCCGGCTGCTTGCCAGGCAGAAGGCGGGACAGTGCTGCCCGGTGGATGTGGGCGCGCAGGTCGCACACGCCGCGCCCTTGCTCCACGCCATGGTGAACCACCCGGCGTCATTGGAGATCGACACGCAGATGGCCTTGCCCGACGCTCGGGTAAGCGCCGACCCGGCCGAACTGGAAGCGGTGATGCTGGAACTGGTCGCCAATGCGGTCAGGGCGGGTGCGCGGCATATCTGGCTCCGTTGCCGCAGGATCAACGACTGGATCTGGCTGGTGATTGCGGACGATGGTTCGGGCTTGCAGGCGAACGGCGCTGCGCGACCGCGACTAACCACAGTGGACGGATGCCGTGGGAACGGCTTGCAGCGGGTCGGTAGAGCAATCCGGGACATGAGAGGCAAATTATTCATTCGCGGCGGTGCCCGAGCAGGCTCGGGCACAGTGGTCGCCACGCTTTTGCCGGTGGCGCCTTCCGCCGCCAGCAAATCACGCGCCCGGCATTGGAGCGCACCCATCAACAAGGAGAGTTGCGATGAAGACCGATGGACAGTTGCAGCATGACGTGATGGACGAACTTGAGTGGGATCCCAGCGTCGATCATGCGGATATCGGCGTGGCGGTGAATGACGGGGTGGTGACCCTGTCCGGCTATGTTTCCAACTATCTGGAGAAGATGGCAGCGGAAAAGGCGACTCGGCGTGTCAGCGGGGTCAAGGCGATCGCCGAGGAGATCCAGGTGCGCTTCAAGTCCGAACCCAAGACGGCGGACCATGAAATTGCCAAGCGCATCCTCGACATGTTTTCGTGGAACGTCTCCATCCCGCACGAGAAGATCAATGTGAAGGTGGAGAAGGGCTGGGTCACGCTGTCGGGCGTTGTCGATGCCTATTATCAGAGCGATGAGGCGAGACGGGCAGCCGCCGGGGTTTCCGGCGTGACCGGCGTCAGCAACCTTGTCGAGGTGAAGAAGCTGCCCGTCAGCGCTGACATTCGGGAACGGATCGCCGCCGCCTTCAAGCGTCAGGCGGATCTCGACGCTGCTGGCGTTACGATCGCGACGGTTGGGAACACGGTACGCCTCGGCGGACGGGTGAAGGCCTGGCACGAACGCGGCGTCGCGGAGCGGGCGGCCTGGGCAGCGCCCGGCGTGACCAAGGTCGAGGACAATATCGTCGTATCAACATTCTGACCCGATCCCCCGGCGGGCGCCATTGCCTGCCGGGGTGCTCCATTGCGGGTCGGTCCCTGACGCTATTTCATTGGAGGAGCATATGTCCGTCATAGATCGCGTGCGCCAATCCGCAGACGCCATGTTTCAGGCAGCCATGACCATCGGACTGATGATCGCCATCGCGGCGATGATCCTGGCCCGAATGCCGGGATGACATCCGTTGGATAGCGAACATCTTATCATGAGGAAATCGACATGAAGAACGTGCTCTTGCTCGTCCATGATGATGCCGGTCAGGAGGCGCGCCTTCAGGCGGCGCTGGACCTGACCAGATGCCTTTCCGGCCATCTGACCTGCCTCGACGTCGTGCAGGTCCCGGTGCTGGCGGGCAGCGAATATTATCCGGACGCCGAACTGATGCTGCTTCAGGATGCGCGACAACGGGAAGAGGTCAATGCCGGACGTATCCGGGCGCGGCTACAGGCGGAAGACGTGGCCTGGAACTGGGTTGATCAAACGGGCTTCATCACGCCGCCGATACAGGACAGCGCGATGCTGGCGGACATCATCGTCCTCAATACGTCGCTCGCGGATCGCATGATGCCCGACATGATCCCAATCGTGTCAGATGCGGTGCTGAAATCAGGAAAGCCCGTATTGGCGGTTCCTGACGATAGCCGGGGCATCGACTTTGGCGGCCATGTGCTGGCCGCGTGGGATGGATCGTGCCCGGCTGCCGAAGCGTTGCGGGCGGCGGTGCCACTGCTGGCGAGCGCCGAGGGCGTGACGATCATCGAGATGGGCGAAGTCAGTGGCGAGCTTGCGGAAGATGCGGCGGCCTATCTTTCCCGACATGGCGTCAGGCCGCGGGTTGAGCATCTGGACGAGCCGGAAGGCGGCGTCGCGGCGGGACTGCTGGCCGAGATGAACAGGCGGCGGCCGGCTTTCTGCATCATGGGAGCATATGGACATTCGCGGTTGCGCGAGAGTCTGTTCGGCGGAATCACCCGGACAATGCTGGGGGAAGCGAATGTCCCGTTATTCCTGGCTCACTGAAATCCCATAATGAAAGCATCAATTGAAATGGCTTTGGGTGGAAGGCGGGGAGGCTGTCCAACCTAAAGGCGTAGATCATGGAGTCGTTTAGGTAGCGTAATGACCATCCGGGATTGCACGGACATGGCTGAAATATCATCTGTTCCATATCAAAGACTTACGAGGGAATGGATAAGTCGTGTGTTGGAATACGGCCAATGATGTTAGGGTGCGCAGGGCCTTGCCAGGCTGACGTCAAAATCCCGCATAGGGTGAGGCCATGCCGTCATGGAAAACAGCGCGTCCGCAATATTACGCCCTCGCCATTCTGGGGGTTGCTTTAGTAGCGGCGGTCCGGCTGCTTCTTGATCCATGGCTGAGCGACCGGTCGGCCTATCTGCCCTATGTCATCGCAATCCTGGGCATCGCGCTCTGGCTGGGCAAGGGACCGGCGATCCTCGCTACCCTGCTGAGCGTTGCGGCAGGGGTGGCGATTACCTATCGGTCGACGCTACAGAACCGCGACCTGATCGAGATCGCGCTGTTCGTCGTGACCGCTGCCGGCATCATCCTGATGAGCCGCCTCGTCCGCCAGTCGAACCAGCGGCTGGAGGTGGCTGAAGTCGCCGTCGAACATGGCGGCGCGGCGAACGAGCAGCTGGCGGTCGAGCTCAACCTGTTGATCGATGGCGCGCACGGGTTGGCGATCTACATGTTGGATCCGGCTGGCCGGGTGATGATCTGGAACCGGGGCGCCGAGCGGTTGAAGGGCTGGACCGAGCAGGAGGTGCTGGGCAAGCCATCTTCCCTATTCTATCCCCGCGAAGCCGTTGCGGCGGGCAAGCCCGAGGCCGATATCGAGCGTGCCTGCGCAGAAGGGCGATTCGAAGAAGAGGATTGGCGCGTCCGCAAGGACGGGTCGGAATTCCTGGCGGCGGTTAGCTGGACCGCGCTTCATGACAAAGATGGCGCGCTGCGCGGCTTTGCGAAGATCGTGTCCGACATCACCGAAAAACGGTCGGCCGAAGGCCAGCTGCGCGCCCATGAAAGCCAGCTGCGCGCGATCCTGTCCACCGTGCCGGACGCGATGGTGGTGATCGACGAGGCTGGCACGATGCTGTCGTTCAGCGCGGCCGCAGAGGCGCTGTTCGGCTATGCCGAGCTAGAGGTGCTGGGCAAGAATGTGCGCATGTTGATGCCGTCCCCTGATCGTGAACGGCATGACAGTTATATCCAGCGTTATCTGGAAACCGGTGAAAAGCGCATCATCGGCAAGGGCCGGGTCGTTTCGGGCCGGCGGGCCGACGGGTCCATATTCCCCATGGAACTATATATCGGCGAGGCGGTGCGCGGGAATGAGCGCATCTTCACCGGCTTCATCCGCGACCTTACCGAAAGGCGGGCGGTCGAAGATCATATGGCGACATTGCAGGCCGAATTGATCCATGTGACGCGGGTGAGCGCGATGGGAACGATGGCGTCGACGCTGGCCCATGAACTCAACCAGCCGATCGCCGCCGTCGCCAATTATGTCGAGGCCGTGCGCGACCAGATGGCGCAGCCACAGCAAAGCGAGTGGCCAATGATGCGAGAGGCATTGCAAGAGGCGGCGAGCGAGGCGCTGCGGGCAGGCCAGATCGTTCGCAGACTGCGGGAGTTCGTGTCGCGCGGCGAGGTGGAAAAGACGATCGAAAGCCTGCCCGAACTGGTGCAGGAGGCGTCTGCGCTGGGCCTCGCCGGCGCGCGCGAAATGGGGATCGACGTGCAGTTCGACATCGATCCGCTGGCGTCGCCCGTGCTGGTCGACAGGGTCCAGATCCAGCAAGTGCTGATCAACCTCGTTCGCAATGCGTGCGAGGCGATGGCGGACAGCGCGGTCAAGCAGCTGACCATCGCCACGCGCGCGGCCAAGGACGATCTGGTCGAAGTCATCGTGTCGGACACCGGCTGCGGCATTGCACCGGGGGTGGCGCGACAGCTTTTCACCGCATTCGTCAGCACCAAGCCCAACGGTATGGGCCTTGGCCTTTCCATATGCCGCACCATCGTCGAGGTGAATGGCGGCAAGATCTGGATGGAAAGCCGCAAGGGAAAAGGCACCGATTTCCACTTCACTCTCATTCGAGCGCAAGCCGAGGAGGCATATGACCGTGAAGAAGTTCGTTCACATCATCGATGACGAGGATGCCGTCCGGCGGTCGGCGGGCTATATGCTCAAGACGTCGGGCTATAGCGTGGAGACATGGGTGTCGGGGGTCTCCTTCCTGAAGGAAGCCAGATCGGCCGAGGAAGGCTGCATCCTGCTCGACGTTCGCATGCCCGACATGGATGGGTTGGAGGTGCAACGCGTCCTGGTGGAGCGGGGGATCGCGATGCCGGTCATCATCATGACCGGACATGGCGACATATCGATAGCGGTGCAGGCGATGAAGGCAGGCGCAATCGACTTTCTGGAGAAGCCGTTTGAAAAAGTGGTCCTGATCGATGCGATCGAGCGCGCGTTGGACCGGGTGCGCTCTGCCAAGGGGGCGACGGCCGATGCTGCGCGCGCGGAGCTGATCACCGGGGCGTTGACGGTGCGGGAGCGGGAGGTGCTGGAGGGGCTGGCGCAGGGGCTTCCCAACAAGACTATCGCCTATGACCTTGGCATTTCATCCCGGACGGTCGAGGTGCATCGCGCCAATCTGATGGCGAAGCTGCATGTCCATAGCCTGTCGGACGCCCTGCGCATCGCCTTTGCCGCAGGCATGGGCCACAAGGACCTGACTGCGATCAATACGTAAAGACTTGCGCGCGCGCGCCATGGCACCATTTTCTCATGTTGCTCACACCAGCGGCGCAAGGCGCGCCGAAATTATCCAGCCCCCCGATTTTCGTCGCCCTGTTGGACGACGATGCCGGAGCGAGGCGTTCGATGCAGCTGCTGTTGCAGGGGCGGGGTTTTCAGGTGCGTTCCTTTGCCGACCCCGAGGCGCTGGTCGCCGATGTGAAGGCGAACAACCCGGCCTGTCTGGTGACGGATTACCGGATGGCGGGATGCAATGGCCTGGAGGTGCTGGACAGGTTGCGCGCGGCGGGATGGAGCGGGCCCGCGATACTGGTCACTGCCTATGGTTCGGCCGAATTGCTGCAAAAGGCGATGGCGCATGGCTTTGGCGCTCTGATCGACAAGCCGTGCAAGGATTCGGCGCTGATAAACGCCATCAGGGACGCGACGATGGGTCAAGTAGGGAACTGACAGGTGCCGTCATGACGAACGCTGGGAAAAAGCAGGCAGCCGCGCGGCCTTTCGCCGTCATGGACCTGCTGTCGCCCCGCGAACGCGAAGTGCTGGCCGCGGTGGCAAGCGGCCATACCAACCGGGAGACCGGCAAGCTGTTGGGCATCAGCCACAGGACGGTCGAGGTCCATCGCGCCCGGTTGATGCGAAAGCTGGGCGTGCAGTCGGTGGCCCAGCTCGTTGCCCTGTATGTGCTTCACGGCCAGTCGCACGCCGGCCAAGGCAGGCCGTCGCATTGAGGCCGATCGCCTGCCCGTCTCACCGGGCGCAACCGGTCCCGGCGCTGGAGCACCTCGTATAATCCCCAATGTCGCCGGGCATGGATTGTGGGATCATGGCGGCGGGACCCCGGAATAGTGGCCCCTCTATCTTCAGCGATTGCATGCGAGGAAGATGATGACTGAGGCAAGAACCGCCCGCCATTCGACCATGGAAGCGTCCGACGAGCTGGTGCAGATGCTGCGCCGCCATGCCGAGCTGCTGCCTTCGCCCGACGAGGTGGAGGCGTTCGGAAATTTCTTCGACCGTTTCGGGGATGCGCGCGTCGTCCTGCTGGGCGAGGCGAGCCATGGCACGTCGGAATTCTACCGCGCGCGGGCGGCGATCACGCGGCGGCTGATCGAACGGCATGGCTTTGCGCTGGTGGCGGTGGAGGCGGATTGGCCCGACGCGGCGCGCATCGACGATTATGTCCGGCATCAGGCACCGCGCCCCAGAAAAGGCGATGTGTTCGTCCGCTTTCCGACATGGATGTGGCGCAACCAGGAAGTGCTGGCCTTTGCCGACTGGCTGCGTGGCCATAATCAGGGATTGGAGGCACAGCGGCAGGCGTCCTTTCACGGGCTGGACGTCTATTCCCTCAGCGAATCCATCCATGCCGTGCTGGCCTATCTGGACAAGGTCGATCCGCAGGAAGCGGAGCAGGCTCGCCGCCGATATGGATGTCTGACGCCATGGCAGGACGAACCGGCCCAATATGGCCGCACCGTCATGATGTCGGGCGGCAATGGGTGCGAGGACGGCGTCGTGGCGCAGCTTCGCGAGTTGCTCGACCAGCGGCTGGACCTGTTGAAACACGATGGCGACGCGTGGTTCGACGCCTATCAGAATGCGCGCATCGTGCGGGCGGCCGAACGCTATTACCGGGCCATGTATCGCAGCTCGACCGAGAGCTGGAATCTGCGCGACCGCCATATGTTCGAAACGCTGCAAAACCTGATCGCGCATCGCGGCAGTGGCACGAAGGCGGTCATCTGGGCGCATAACAGCCATATCGGCAACGCCGCCGCCACGGCCATGGGATGGCAGGGGGAATTCAACATCGGCCAGCTTTGCCGCCTTGCTTATGGCGATGATGCGGTGTCGATCGGGTTCGGCACCGATACGGGCCTGGTCGCGGCGGCGAGCGATTGGGGCAGCGCGATGGAAATCAAGACGGTGCGCCCGGCGCGGCCCGACAGCTATGAGCATGCCTTTCGCCGAACGGGCGTGGCGCGCTGCCTGACCGACTGGCGCGGGCGGGACAAGGCGGCATTGCGCGATGCGCTGAGCCAGCCGCTGCTGGAGCGCGCCATAGGTGTCGTTTACCGGCCCGAGACCGAGCGGCTCAGCCATTATTTCGAGGCCGTGATGGCGGAGCAGTTCGACGCGTGGGTGTGGTTCGCTCAGACGACGGCGGTGGTGCCGCTGGGCGCCGAACGGCCGCATGGCGCGCCAGAAACCTGGCCTTTTGGATTATGATCATGACAGAGCTTATCGCGAACAGACATGATGTGGTCATTGGCGCGCATCGCCTGTCGGGCTTCCTGGACGTTCCGGAAAACGCAACCGGGCTGGTGATATTTGCCCATGGCAGCGGCAGCGGGCGGCACTCGCCACGCAACCAGCATGTGGCGGCGGGCCTGAACCGTGTGGGCATGGCGACGTTGCTGGTCGACCTGCTGACGCCGGAGGAGGAACGGGACCGACGCAATGTGTTCGACGTGGGGTTGCTCGCACGGCGACTGCGCGAGGTGGCGGAATGGGCGGAGGAGGTGCCGCAGCTTGGGCCGTTGCCGCTCGGCTATTTCGGCGCGAGCACGGGCGCGGCGGCGGCGATCATCGCGGCGTCCATGCCGGGGGATCGGGCCGCGGCCATCGTGTCGCGCGGCGGGCGGCCGGACCTGGCGGGCGCGGCTGCATTGGGGGGCGTGAAGGCGCCCACGCTGCTGATCGTCGGCAGCCTGGACCAGGATGTGCTGGCGCTCAACCATGATGCCAAGACGTTGATGAAGGCACCCGCGGAACTGGTGGTGGTTCCGGGTGCCAGCCACCTGTTCGACGAGCAGGGGACGCTCGACCAGGTGATCAAGCTTGCGGCGCGCTGGTTCACCTCTCACCTGAAAGGAGCGGCGCGATGAAGCTGCCATCGATGCTGTTCCACGATCGCCGCGATGCGGGTGTACGTCTGGCAAAGGTGCTGTCCCATCTGGCCGAGGACAATCCCCTGGTGCTGGCGTTGCCGCGCGGCGGCGTGCCGGTCGCTTTCGAGGTGGCGAAGGCGCTGAGGGCGGACCTTGACCTGCTGTTCGTGCGCAAGCTGGGCGCGCAGGGATATGAAGAACTGGGCATCGGCGCGGTGGTCGACGGCGCGAACCCGCAGCTTGTGCTTAACGAGGATGTGGTGCGGCAATTGGGGCCGACGCCCGAATATGTCCGGGCCGAAATGCGCAAGCAACTGGCCGAGATCGACCGGCGGCGGCGGGCCTATCTGGGCGACCGGGAGCCGATTGCGGTGGCAGGCCGCACGGTGATCATCGTCGATGACGGGATCGCCACCGGCGGCACGGTGAAGGCGGCGCTCAAGGGACTGAGCAAGGCGCATCCCGCGCGGCTGATATTGGCGGTGCCGGTTGCGCCCGCCCATGTTGTCGCGGGGCTGCGGGAGGAGTGCGACGATGTGATATGCCTCTATGAACCCTATCCCTTTTATGCGGTGGGAGCGCATTATGTCGTCTTTGATCAGACGACTGACGAGGAAGTGGTGAGCCTGCTCAGCGAGGCGCGGGCTTTGCGGAGCGGGTAGTCGGCCTGAGGGCTGTCAGCGCAGTTCGTGCTGCATGATGCCGTTCAGGATGACCCAGAGCCACTCCATGCCGATCAGTTGGAGGACGAGGACGGCAAGGATCAGCGCTACGGCAAGGGTGGCGAGGATGAGCCGGTAGCGCATGGTACGCAACCCGTCAGGGCGTGGAGCGGCTGGTGACGACCGCCGATCCGTTGGGCTGGATCTGGATCAGGTGATAGGCCTTGTCCTCGCACTGGGCGCGCCAGACGACGGCGGGCGAGGGCGCGCCCGGCATGGGGTTGCTGCTCACGATAGTTTGGCACGGCAGGCCCGCATCGCGGATGGCGCGGAAGAAGACGGCGTCGCGGGCCTGCTTGGGCAGCACGGCGACCTCCGTAGCGTAGTTCGTCGCCGACGCATTGGGGTCGGGGGCGGGAGCCTCTGCCTTCTGGGCGGGTTTGCATGCGACCGCCAGCAGAGCCGTCGCCAGTACGGCCATCGTCCGCATCGCACCTTGTCCTTTACTGGTCATCAGCATCCCCCTTTTCCCACGCCCGCCGCGCGGGACCAATGGGGACATATACTTATGCCGGCGTGGGCAGCGCGGCGCGCGAGCTGGCCGGCGGCGCGTGGCCGAGATCATGACGGAGTAGAGGGCCTCGGCAAGCACCGCCCGAGCGGGGTTGGTGCTTCTATGATCTAAGCCAGCCCGTTGTCCCTCATCGCGTGGGCGATGAGGGGGGCGAGCGCGGCCTTGCTTGTTGGTCCGTCGATGCTGTCGCTGCTGGCGATGCGCGCGATCCCGTGGGCAGCCATGAAGGCGAGGTCGTCAGGGTGAGCGAGGCAGTGAGTGGCGATGGCTTCGATGGAGGTTGCGCCTGCCTGACGCAGCAATTTCGCCGCTTCCACCAGCGTGCGGCCGCTGGAGATCATGTCGTCCACGATGATGGCGCGGCGGCCCCTTGCGTGCTCCACGTCCGGGATGGTCAGGCTCACCTGGCGGTCGCTGAGGCGCTGTTTCGTGGCGACCAGGGTTTCGAGGCCGAGCGGTCTGGCGATCGCTTCGGTCCATTGGCGGGATTCACTGTCCGGGCCGATGATGATCGGATTATCCCCGGCGTCGATCAGCGCCGTGAGCAGGGGGGCTGCGGACGGGCTGATGGCGGAGATGCCGGGGATGGCTTCGGATAGCGTGGCGACGCGGTGGAGGTGGGGATCGACCGTCAGGAGCGCATCGAAATGGCTGGCGAGCAGGCCGCCAATGACCTTCTGGCTGACCGCTTCGCCGGGGTGAAAGGCTTTGTCCTGCCGCATATAGGCAAGATAGGGCGCGACGAGGATGACGCGCTCCGCCCCGCTGTCCCGCGCGGCGGAAGCGGCGAGCAGGAGTTCGATGAGCTTGCGGTCGGGATCGTCGAGCGAACGATACAGGATGACGCTCCGCGCTGATGCTGGAATGCGGACGAGCGCTTCCTTGTCAGGGAAGCGGTGAACGGCGACGTCACGAACCGGCAGGTCGAGCGATGCGCCCAGCCTATCCGCCGCCGCCATGCTGTCCGCGAAGGCGAGGATCACCGCGCTCACCGTGCCACCATATAGCCCGAATCTTCCGCCGCGAGGTCGCGCGCGAAGCCAAGGCCAGTGGGCGACTGGGCGTGGATGCGATAGAGCGCCTGCCCCTTTCGCACCTGCGCGCCGACCTTGTGCAGTAAGTCGATGCCCGCGCCCTTGTCCATCGGCGCACCGGCGAGGCGGGCGATGCGCGCGATGCGATGGCAATCAATCGCGCTCACCCGCCCTTCATGCGGCGCGACCACTTCATGGACATGGTCGCCGAGGGCGAACTTCACCGGCTGCCGTCCCTGCGCGTCGATCAGCCTTTCCATGGCGGCGAGCGCCTTGCCAGAGGCGAGCAGGTCCATCGCCCGCGCATAGCCCCGGCCGCCGCGCAGGGCGGGATCGAAGTCGAGGACGCGGCCCGCGAGGAACAGTGCATGCTCGCGCAAGTCCTGCGGCGCGTCGGCATCGTTGCGCAGCACCGCCATGACATCGCGCGCCTCCAGCACCGGGCCGACGCCCCGGCCAACGGGCTGCGAACCGTCCGTGATCACGATGTCGATGACGAGGCCGATCTCGTCTGCGATATGTTCGAACAGCTTGCGCAGGCGAACGGCGTCATCCTGCGTGCGGACCTTTGCGGTGGGTCCGAACGGTATGTCGAGCACCAGATGGGTGGACCCGGCGGCGAGCTTTTTCGACAGGATGGAAGCCACCATCTGCTCGAACGTGTCGATGCGCAGCGGGCGTTCGACGGAGATCAGCACATCGTCGGCGGGCGACAGGTTCACCTTGCCGCCCCAGGCGAGCACGGCCTTTTCCCTGGCGACGATGGCGCGCATCGCGTCTTCGCTGAGGTCGACGCTCGCCAGCACTTCCATCGTGTCGGCGGTGCCGGACGGGGAGGTGATCGCGCGCGACGATGTCTTGGGCATGATGAGGCCGTGCGCCGCCACGATCGGCACTACGATCATCGACGTGCGGTTGCCGGGGATGCCGCCGATGCAATGTTTGTCGACGACCAGCGGGGCCTTCCAGTCGAAGCGGTTGCCGACATCGGCCATGGCGCGGGTGACGGCAAGGGTTTCCTGCGTGCTCATGAACCCGGCGCAGGCGACCAGGAATGCGCCGATTTCCATCGGTGAATAGCGGTGGGCGGCGATGTCGCGGATGATCGCGGATATCTCGTCATCCTGAAGCGTATCGCCGTCGATCTTGCGCCCGACAAATTCCAGGCTGCGGGGCGGCATCGCCTGTTCGATTGCAACGGCCGCGCCTTCGGGCAGGGCGAGGCGCCGGAATGCCTGCTCGCCAAGGCCGATTTCGCCCGGCTTCAGCATCGCGGGTTCATCGACCAGCGCGAGGGTGGCGAGGATTTCGGCGCTTCCGTCACTGATGCGGATCTTGCGCAGCGCCTGGAATTGCTCGGCGGAATAGCCATTGCTTTCACGCAACAGAAAGGCGGTGTTTTCAGGGTAGGTGTCGATGGCGAGGCGCTTGATCGTCAGCATGAGGATCAGCTGCCGTCGCCAAGTTGCGGCGGGACGGGTGTGCCATGCAGTTCCTGCGCGACACGGGCGCAGATACTGGCCGCCCGCTGGCGCACGCGGGCAAGATTGTCCTTGAAGAAGTCGGCGGGTGCGCTGTCCACGACATTGCCGATATACAGCGCCTCGCTCGATTGCATGGCGAAGGCGCGGAACAGATAGGTGCCGGCGAGATTGCGGAGCGCTTGGGCCTGGCCTTGCGATTGCAGCCAGTCCTCCGGCGCGCCGGAGGTGGTGATGGCGCACAGATGGCCGTTGCCGAGCAGGCCAGTGCCCGCGCCATGCTGGACCTGGCCTATGGTTGTTCCCGCACCCAGCACCCGGTCGATATAGCCGACGAGGATGGCAGGCGGCATGCCGAACCAGACGGGAAAGATGAAGGTGATGACATTGGCGCCGCATAGCAGGGCGAGTTCGGCCTGCACGTCCGGGGAGAGGCGGAAGTCGCTGCGGCCCGGGCGTTCATGTGCCTTCAGCACCGGATCGAAGTTCATGGCGTAGAGGTCGCGCAGGATCGCCTGCTGACCCGCCGCCTCCACCGCCTCGCAATAGGTTTGCGCGATGGCGGCGTTGAAGCTGCGGGGATCGGGGTGGGCGAGCACCACCGCGTGGCGGATGGGAGATGGGGACGCGCTGGGCATGGCCGAGTTCCTCATTTGGCGTGCTGGCGCTGCTTCGCCTCTTGATAGGCGTCGAGCACGCGCCGCATCCGCGCCAGCGCATCGCGGCGGGCGCGTTCGCTGCGGATGCGGCCGAGATGCTGTTTCAGGTGGGTGATGAAGTCGGCATAATCATTCTGCCAGTCGGGGCCGCTCAGCTCCTCCATGTCGACCCGGCCGGTCTGGATGCGGTGGGCCGGCTTGCCGGGTTCCAGCGCATAGACTTCGCCGATCTGCGGGGCAATGATGCTGGCTGCGGGATTGTCCGCCTGCGTCAGGATGCGCAGGGCGGCGACGGCTTCGGGTTCGCCATGGTCGAGGAACAGGCTGCCGCTGATCGGCCTGCGCGCGCCGATCCAGCCATGCAGTTCATCGCGGTCGGCATGGGCAGAATAGCTGTCGATGCGGCGGATGCGGGCGCGGACATTGATGTCCTCGCCAGAAATGCGGACGCGCTGGGCTCCGTCAAGGATGACGCGGCCGAGCGATCCCTTCGCCTGAAAGCCGACGAACAGGACGGTGGAGTCCCGCCGGAACAGATTATGCTTCAGGTGATGGCGGATGCGGCCCGCTTCGCACATGCCCGATGCGGCCATGATGATAGCGCCGGTCATGGTGTTGAGGCGGATCGATTCCGCGACATCCTCGACATAATGAATGGACGGGTGACGAAAGACGTCTTCCCCGCCGGTGTCCTCCAGTTCCGACGCATGGGCGGCGAACACCTTGGTGGCGCGGCTGGCGAGGGGGGAGTCGACGAAGATCGGGACGTTGGGGATGCGGTTGGCGTCGGCCAGCTTGGCGAGGTCGAGCAGCAGTTCCTGCGTGCGTTCGAGCGCGAAGCTGGGAATGATGAGGTTGCCGCCGCGCGACAGGGCGTCCTTGATCTCTGTCTCCAATTGGGTGCGGCGTTGTTCGATGGTGAACTTTTCCCGCGCGCGGTCGCCATAGGTGGCTTCGCAGACCACATGGTCGAGACCGGCGGGGGCCTGTGGGTCGGGGTGAAAGGCCTTGTTGATGGGGCCAAGGTCGCCCGAAAAGAGGAGGTGCATGCCTGCGGTTTCTATCTCGACCGAGGCTGCGCCCAATATATGGCCCGCGTTCCAGAAGCGCGCGCGGAAGCCGGGGGCTGGGTCGAACCAGTCGCACAGCGGCGTCGGGCGGGTGAGGCGCCAGGCATTGAGCGCATCCTGCTCGGTGTAGAGCGGCTCGAACAGGCTTTCGCCCGCGCGGTCGCGGCGGCGGTTGCGGCGATCCGCTTCGCTTTCCTGAATGCGCCCCGCGTCGGCGAGCATATATTCGAGCAGGTCTGACGTGGCGGGCGTGCACCAGATGGGCTTGTCGAAACCCTGCGCCGCGAGCTTGGGGAGCAGGCCGCAATGGTCGATATGGGCGTGGGTGAGGACGACCGCGTCGATCTTGCCTGGCTCGAAGCTGAATGCGCCATGGTTCAGCGTTTCGAGCGTGCGCGATCCCTGGAAGAGGCCGCAGTCCACGAGGATGGCCCGATCGCCCAGCCGCAATTCCATGCAGGAGCCGGTGACGGTGCCTGCCGCGCCATGGAATGTGAGGGTTAAGGCAGGGCTCAAGCCGTTTCTCCCGATCCTTGTTTTCCGGCCATCATCATGGGGCCAACGGGCGGGGGAGGCAGTCCGTAGTTATACTGATGGGCAGGGGCGCATCCGTATCTTTCCTAATGTCGCGAGACGGGGCGCGTCCGCACAGTGAAGCGATGAGCAGCCAAGTGCCAACGAAGCCGCCATTGCCCGTCAAGGACGAGGTGATCCTCTGGTTCGATGCGATCGGGCGCGGCGATGTCGGCCGGGTAGGCGGCAAGAATGCCTCCCTTGGCGAGATGGTCTCCATGCTGGGCGGGGCGGGCATCGCGGTGCCGCCGGGCTTTGCGACCACGGCGGCGGCCTATCGCGCGCTGGTGGAGCATAACCGGATTGGGGATCGGCTGGCGGGCATCGTGGCGCAGTATCGCAGCGGTGCGATGCCGCTGCATGAGGCAGGCGAGGGCGCGCGGCGGCTGTTTCTGGACGCGGAATTGCCGCCGTCGGTCGCTGATCCGATAGTGTCGGCTTATCGGGATCTGTCGCGGAAGGCTGGCAAGCGCGAGGTCGCGGTCGCGGTGCGGTCGAGCGCTACGGCGGAAGATTTGCCGGACGCGAGTTTCGCGGGGCAGCAGGAAAGCTTCCTGAATGTCGTGGGCGAGCGGGCGCTGCTGGACGCGTGCCGCCGCTGCTTCGCCTCGCTGTTTACCGATCGGGCGATTTCCTATCGCGAGGCGAAGGGTTTCGACCATTTGCAGATCGCGCTGTCGATCGGGATACAAGTCATGGTGCGGTCGGACCTTGCGGGATCTGGGGTCATATTCTCGATCGACACGGAGACGGGCTTCCCGCGCGTCGCCGTCATCAGCGCGGCCTGGGGGCTGGGCGAGACGGTGGTGCAGGGGCGGGTCGATCCGGACAGCTATATGGTGTTCAAGCCCTTCCTGTCGGACGGACGGCTCAAGCCGATCGTCGAGAAGCGGGTCGGCGCGAAGGCGCAGAAGCTGATCTATGCCACCGGCGGCAGCGCGCGGACGGTACTGGTCGAATGCAGCCGCCATGAGCGCGACCATCCTGTGCTGGAGGACGAGGAGATATTGGAGCTGGCCCGCTGGGCCGTGTTGATCGAGCGGCATTATGGCTGCGCGATGGACCTGGAATGGGCCAAGGATGGCGAGAGCGACAAGCTGTTCCTCGTGCAGGCGCGGCCCGAAACGGTGCATGGAACGCGATCTGCGACGGCGCTCAAGACCTGGCGGCTGACGGGCAAGGCGCCTGCGCCGGTCGTCACGGGCGCGGCGGTGGGCGATGCCATCGCGTCCGGCGCGGCCTGCATCATCCGCAGCACCGATGACATTGCGCAATTCGTCGATGGCGCGATCCTGGTGACCGACAATACCGATCCCGACTGGGTGCCGGTGATGCGGCGCGCGGCGGGGATCGTCACCGATCATGGCGGGCCGACCAGTCATGCGGCGATCGTCAGTCGGGAGCTTGGCGTACCCGCCATCGTGGGGGCGGGAGACGCGACCAGTCGCTTGACCGCAGGGCAGGACCTTACCTTGTCCTGCGCGGAAGGGGACCGGGGACATGTCTATCCTGGCCGCCTGCCCTTTGTTTCGGAAGAGGTCGATACGGCCAGCCTGCCGCTCACGCGCACGGACTTGATGCTGAACGTCGCGAGCCCGGCGAGCGCCTTCCGCTGGTGGCGGCTGCCCTCGCGCGGCGTGGGTCTGGCGCGAATGGAGTTCATCATCAGCAACCTCGTCCGGGTCCATCCGATGGCACTCGCCCATCCCGATCAGGTGAGCGATGCGGCTGAGCGGCGGGAAATCGAGCTGCTGACGCGTGGCTATGATCATCCGCGCGACTATTTCATCGAGACGCTGGGCCGGGGCATCGCGAAGATCGCCGCCGCGCACCATCCTCATCCGGTGATCATGCGCTTGTCCGACTTCAAGACCAATGAATATGCGCACTTGCTGGGCGGCGCGGCGTTCGAGCCGCATGAGGAAAATCCGATGCTCGGCTTCCGGGGGGCATCGCGCTATTATCATGAGCGCTATCGCGACGGCTTCGCGCTGGAGTGCCGGGCGATCCGGTTTGTGCGGGAGGCGATTGGCTTTGAAAATGTGATCGTGATGGTCCCCTTCTGCCGGACGCTTGGCGAAGCGGACAGGGTGATCACCGAAATGTCGCGCCATGGGCTGATGCGGGGAGAGCGAGGGTTGCAACTCTACATGATGGCGGAGATTCCCGCGAATGTGGTGCTGGCGGAGCAGTTCGCGGCGCGGTTCGATGGTTTTTCGATTGGCTCCAATGATCTGACGCAACTGGTGCTTGGCGTAGATCGCGATTCAGACTTGCTCGCACCGCTGTTCGATGAGCGCGATCCTGCGGTGATGAAGATGATCGCGGACCTGATCGCCCGTGCGCGCAAGGCGGGGGTGAAGGTCGGGATATGCGGGCAGGCGCCGAGCAATTATCCGGAGTTCGCCGAATTCCTGGTGCGCGAAGGGATCGACAGCATATCCCTGAACCCCGACAGCTTCGTCGCGACCCTGAAATGCGTGGCCGCGGCGGAAGCCGGGCGAGTTGTTCCTGCGGCTTGAGATGGCCGGTGCTGGCGCTGAACTGACGGGCCTTTCCGCTTCGCAAGCGCGGGAGAGGCTGGCGGCGGAAGGGCCGAACGAACTGCCACGGCCAGCGCGGCGCACGCCGTTCAGGATCGCGATGGAGGTGCTGCGCGAACCCATGTTCGCTATGCTGTTGGCAGCGGGTGGCCTCTATCTGCTGCTGGGCGACAAGGCCGATGCGTTGATCCTGCTGGGTTTTGCGGGCCTCTCCATCCTCATCACCATCGTTCAGGAGGCGCGCACGGAACGCACGCTGGAAGCGCTGCGCGACCTGTCCGCGCCGCGCGCACTGGTGATACGTGATGGGGAAGCGCTGCGCATAGCGGGGCGCGAGGTAGTGACCGGCGATATATTGGTGTTGGATGCCGGGGACCGGATTGCGGCCGACGCTCTGCTGCTGGAGACGCAGGCACTGGAGGCGGACGAATCGCTGCTGACCGGCGAAGCGGTACCTGTCCGGAAACGGGCGGCGGGGCCAAGCGATCAGGAACAGGCCGAGCCGGGCGGGGATGATACGCCCCATCTTTTTTCAGGCGCCATCGTGACGCGCGGCAGCGGCGTTGCGCGCGTGACGGCGACAGGCCTTCGCAGCCGCGTCGGTCAGATCGGGCGGTTCCTGGAGACTTTGGAGACGCAGGTTCCGCACCTTCAGAAGGAAACGGCGCGGACGGTGAGCCTGTGCGCCGTCGGCGGTGTCAGCGTAGCGCTCCTGGTCGTGCTGCTTTATGGCGCTTTGCGTGGCGACTGGATGGCGGCGCTGCTGGCAGGGATCGCCACCGCCATGTCGTTGTTGCCGGAAGAATTTCCGGTGGTGCTGACCATCTTTCTGGCGATGGGCGCTTGGCGCATCGCGCAGGTGGGGGTACTGACCCGGCGCGCGTCGGCTATAGAGGCTTTGGGCGCTGCGACGGTCCTCTGCACTGACAAGACCGGCACCCTGACACAGAACCGGATGACCGTGACCGAACTTTGGTTGCCGTCCGGCGCTGCGACGGGTCTCGGCGAAGGTTTGCCGCATCCCGACTTCCACAACTTGATCGGGGCGGCAGCGCTGGCCAGCGCGCCGGTGCCGGTCGATCCCATGGAGGTCGCGTTTCATGGCATTGCCAGGGATGCCCGGCTTCCTGCCCGCGGCGATTGGGAGTTAGTACATACTTATGGCCTGCGACCGGACCTGCTGGCGATGTCCAATGTCTGGCGGCCGGCGGGCGAAGGCGAGCCGCTGACCGTGGCGGCCAAGGGCGCGCCGGAAGCGATTGCGCGCTTGTGCCGTCTGGATGGGGACGCGCGCCGGGCGCTGGAACAGGCGGCGCAGGCGATGGCGGCGCGGGGGATACGCGTTCTTGGCGTCGCATCGGCGCAGGCGTCGGGCGATGATCTGTCGAAGGGGCATGAAGTGCACGACTTCACGCTGCTGGGGTTGATTGGCTTGTCCGATCCGCTGCGGGCTGGCGTGACCGAGGCCGTCGCGCAATGCCTGGCGGCGGGTATCCGGGTCGTGATGATAACCGGCGATTTTCCAATAACCGCGCAGGCGATCGCCGCGCAGGCGGGGATCGGGGCGGGCGTGGTGATGACGGGCGACGAGGTGAGGGCGCTTTCCGACGCTGACCTTTGCGTGCGGGTGAAGGATGTCACGATATTCGCCCGCACCATGCCGGAACAGAAGCTGCGGATCGTGTCGGCGCTGAAGGCCGCAGGCGAAGTGGTGGCGATGACGGGCGATGGGGTCAATGATGCGCCGGCGCTGAAGGCCGCCGATATCGGCATCGCGATGGGCAAGCGCGGCACAGATGTTGCGCGGGAGGCGTCGGCCATCGTGCTGGTGGAGGATGATTTCGGCGCGATCGTCATCGCCATTCGCCTTGGCCGCCGCATCTACGACAATATCCGCAAGGCCATCGGCTTCATCTTCGCGGTGCATGTGCCGATTGCGGGGCTTGCCGTTTCTCCGCTGTTGCTGGGCCTGCCATTGGTGTTGGGGCCGATTCAGATCGCGCTCCTGGAAATGATCATCGATCCCGTCTGCGCTCTCGTTTTTGAGGCGGAGCGGGACGAAAGCCGCATCATGCAGCGGCCGCCTCGCGACCCGGCCGAGCGTCTTTTTTCGAAGGGCTTGATCCTGCGCAGCATCGTATATGGCGGGATTGCTTTCGCGCTGCTGCTCGGGCTTCAGCTGGGAGTGACGTATTGGGGATTTGCTCCGGATCGCGTTAGGACGATCCTTTTCTTCGCGCTGGTCGGATCCATCATGGCGCTCATACTGGTGAGCCGATCCTTCAGCACCTCGCTCATCCGCGCCCTATGGCGAAACAATGCGTCATTGCGGTACACCGCGGCTGCTGTGCTGCTAGCATCCGCGTCGATCGTCCTGCTGGCGCCGTTACGACGGATTCTCGATTTCTCCCCCCTCAGGCCAGCGGATTTCCCTTTTTTGATCACACCGCCCACGATCGTTCTGTTTCTGTGCGAGATCGTCAAGGAACGGCGTGGCAGGCGCGCTTGACCGCCCTTCAAGTGCAGTTGCTTCGATAAAAGCGAATTGCGGCGTGCTGCTCCTTTGGAAGTCGTGATGACGCCATATGTGAACACCGGTATGGCCCGGATCCGCCACAGTTGCGTCGTCTGTGCGCGCTGAGGCGGATCAGGTTGTGCAGGGTTGAGTGATTGCTGTAAGCGACGTCGCCGCGACCGATCCGATCACCTGGATTTTGCATTTCGTTCTACCTGTGCTATCGACGCTTCGCTGAACGTCGCGTTTTGACGGATATCGGGCCGCTTCGGTTCACCTTTGTCCCCACATTGCCTCTTTTAAGCCGGAATGCGCGAATGGTCGCGCGTTCGCAGGACATGCAACAAGGAGACCGAGCATGATCACCGGAACAGTCAAATTCTTCAACGCCGACAAGGGCTATGGCTTCATCGCTCCCGAAGGCGGAGGCGATGACGCGTTCGTGCATATTTCCACCGTGGAACGCGCAGGTATGCACACCCTCGAAAAGGAGCAGCGCGTGACATATGAACTGGAGAAGGACAAGCGCGGCAAGATGTCCGCGGTCAATCTCCAATCAGCGTAAACGGTGCGGGGGCAGGCCAGGAGGCCGCTCCCGGCACATGCCTGTGGACATTGGTTCGCATTGCGAGGCCTCACGGGGGACGAAACCGCCCGTGAACAGGTCAGGCGTCCGGAACATACGGATTTCCACCGAAGCCAAACCGCGAAGCATCCCCTGGTCAAACGGATAGCGGGCATCAATCCGCCGGAAGACGGACGCAGGGACAACCCACCAATGAATTTGAAAATGGAATGCGGCAAGAGCCGCAAGGACTTACGATGAATATTGTTACACAGATCAGAAAACGTGCGATTATCCACCTGCCTTTTGGCAAGCAGGGCAAAAGACCCTTTTCTCCCACTCGATCGACGACGCTCTCTACCAATGAATTGAAGCGGATCGTTGCAGCGATGATTGGTTGAACATCATGCGCCGGCAGTATCCCACGCTGTCGGCCTTTCTCCAGAATTAGGAACAGTAATGAGCCGAGAAGCAATCCGCCCCTTTTTGATTACAAAGGATGAGGATGGTCATTTCCGGCTCACTGTGCGTGAAACACGCTATAATTCGCAGGGTTATCCGCTTGTGACCTCCCAGATGCAGGAGGAGACGTTCAAGACGGCAACTGCTGTGCGGAACTTTGCGCGAGATATGTTCAAGGCCGGACCCGGACAGTTTGCAACCAAGTAAATTGTTGCCGGCTCACACGATTGGTTGAGCCTGGCCTCGGAAAATTCTCATCTCGGTATCGTGGCTACAAGTGGCGCTTCATGGCGTCCATGCGAGCGACATCAGCAAAGGGAAAATAGCTCAATGTTATCCATGCCCGATGATGCCGTCGAACTGATCGGCAAGGCAGAGCTTCCTGATGGAGGACGGCTGCACTTATGGCGGCGCGGCGATGATTATTCCATCAGGTTCGGGGACAATGAACTGATGGGTAATCAGGTCCGTCATTCCGAAGAAGCTCTTGCCACCCTGGCCTGTAGCCGCCTGCAGCATCGGGACAGCCGCATCCTTATCGGCGGTTTGGGCATGGGCTTCACCCTCGGCGCTGCCCTGCAATCCTTGCCATCCACAGCCATCATAAGCGTAGCAGAACTCGTTCCGGAGATTGTGACGTGGGCAAATGGGCCTTTGTCACACCTCTTCCATGATTATCTCTCAGATCCCCGCGTCAAGGTTGAGATAGCCGACGTGCATGACGTGATCGACCGAGAGAAGTCGGCGTTCGATGCCATCCTGCTGGATGTCGACAACGGACCCGATGGGCTGATCCACCTGGCAAATGAACGCCTATACTGCAATTGGGGACTGCGCGCTGCTCACGCGGCCTTAAGGCCCAATGGAATATTGGCTGTCTGGTCAGCCTATGGGGATGAAGGCTTCGTTGCACGCCTTGAAAACGCGCATTTCGATGTAGAAGAGGTCAGTGTGGCAGCCCTCGTTGATGGTGAGGACGTGATTCATACAATCTGGCTGGCTTCGAAGCAGGATGACTGCCGGTAGTTCGTCGTGATTTGACCCTCAGTGCGAGGGGCTTTCAGAAAACGGCCCCCTCCGCGGCGGGAGACTGGAACTGAACGCCTGAACGGCCGGGAAGGTCGACCTTGGCGAACTATGCTTTGGCGAGCGCGTCCATTACTGCCTCAAGGTCGCGCTTAACGACGACGTAGTGGCCCTTTTCAAAATTAACGGCGCTCGAGCATTTTCAAGTTGACCGTTTACGGTCAACGGCTCGGAAAATGCGGCATCAAAAGACCAGAGCGTTTTCGTTCATAGTGAAAACGGCGCCAGCTTGATCAGTTCCTCTGTAACGCCGAACAAAGCTGACACTGTCTGCATTGATTGCCAGGACGTCACCGTCAGGCGTCTCGAATTTGACGTACCCGTTCAAGGATTTTTCGCCTCAGGACTGGATGGAGCAGATCCGCCGCCTTTCTTCGCTTTATGCTTTGCAAGCAATCCGTCCAGTTCCGCTATACGGATGCGCTCCGGAGTATCCTTTGCAAGACCTTTCAGCCTGCATTCGGCCCACAGGCTTCGGCGTTCGGACTCCAATGCTTTCTGATACAAGTCGGCCATATTCTGCTCCGCAATTCGGTTGGATGCTCAGCGTCGATACGCTACCCCGAGCGAGTCGTTTCAGGTGATGGGCGTGGGGCTTGCCCCACGCCATCGGCCATCCTGTATGAACCAGCCTCAGCTATTTATTTTCGAGCTTTGCGCGCAGCGTAACGCGCATCGCGCGCAGCCTTCATTTCAGCGGCGCTGGCGGGCTTCAGCCTGGCGGCCTTGAGTGCTGCCGCGGCCTCTGCGGCGGCTTGTTTTTCGGCTTCTGCCGCCAGTTCGGCCGCTTTGCGTTCTGCCTTCTGAGCTTTGGCCAAAGCAGCAGCCTCAGCCTTGGCAGCCCGCTCGACTGCAAGTGCTTGATCCTTGGCTTCGCGCGCGCGGCGCCGCTCCGCCATAATTGCCTCGTCAACGGGCGGCTTGGCTCTCAGCGCATCCAGGGCTTTCTGTTTGGCCAATCCTGCTGCGGCAATACGGTCTTGAAACGAGGGAGCTTTATAAGAGGGCAAAGTTTATCCTTGAACGTTTATATCGACGGCGGACCTCGCGTTGCAGACGCAAGACCGGTTTAGCGGTGAAGGGGGAGCCACTAGCAAAAAATACCCCTGGTCTCAAGATCGTCAGATTGCGGGTAGAGGCACTGTCCGAAATTTCAGTCTGAAGAACGAAACGGCTAAAAACGATCTTTTGGGAGCTTTGTCAGGCCGCCAGCATGTTGCCATAGCCGATGATGATGGTTGCGATGACGAGAAGGCCGACACCGCTCCACACCATCGCGCGCACGCGCGGCGCGGCGTCCTTCCACTCGCGGAAGGCAAAGCCCCAGAGCGTGCCGAAGATGATGATCGAGGCCATGTGCAGCGTCCACGACGAGAAGCCGAAGCGCCCCATCTGGCTTTCGCCCATGGTGTAGAAGAAGAACTGGAAGTACCAGGCGGTACCGCCCAACCCGGCGAGCAGGAAGTTGCGGCCGAGAGGAGGGCGCCCCTCGCCGCGACCGGCGTCCGCGTCCATGTGCATGGCAGTGCCGCCCAGCCACTGGCTTGCCGAGCCGTTGCGGACGATCAGGATCGCGCACCAGATCGCGTTGGTGGCGAGGCCGCCCGCCATGACGAGGCAGAGCGTCGGCAGACCAGTCCAGAGCGGGCCAGTGCCGGCAGCGGCGGAGAGTGCCTTGATCGGCTCGCCCGCGCTCAGCCCGAAAGCGAAGCAGGAGGACATGACGCCGGAGAAGATCGCGACCGCGATACCCTTGCGGAAATTGAACTCGGCCACAGCCTTTGTCTTCTGCGCATCGGAGAGCGCACGGTCCTTGACGGCGCCCGCCATCGCCACCACGACGATGCCGGCCAACGTGACGAGCAGCCCGAGCAGGATCATGTGGCCCGATGTGCTGCCGAGCAGCTTCGCCGCGAAATCGCCTTGAAAGATTGGCGGGATCAGAGTGCCGAACACCGTGCATAGCCCCAGGACCACCGCCATGCCGAGCGACAGGCCGAGATAGCGCATGGTCAGCCCGTAGGTGAGGCCGCCAAAGCCCCACAACATGCCGAAGAACACGCACCAGCCGACGATCCGGCCGGGAATCTGCGCCATCACGCCAATCAGATCATGCGTCTGGACGGAGGCGAAAAACCACGGGGCGACCGCCCAGGAAAAGATCCCGCCGGTGAGCCAGAATATCTCCCAGTTCCATCGCCTGATGCCGCGATAGGGCACGTAGAAGCTCGCCGAGGCAAGGCCGCCCAGCCAGTGGAAAAGAACGCCGAGAAGGGGGTTGGCTGGCATCAGAGGTCAAGCCCCAAGCGATAGATGCGGTTGGCATTGCGGCCGAAGAGATCCCGCCGCTCCTCTTCGGAAAAACCTGCGGCGAAGGCGTGATATGCTTCCAGGTAGCGGTCGAGCGGGGCGAAGAGCTTGTCCGTGGGGCTGTCGCTGGCGAACATGGCACGCGCGGTGCCGAACACGTCTATTGCCTCGCGCAGCAGCGGCGCCACGGCATCCAGCGTCCAGTTCCGATCGATGAAGCCCAGCCCCGAAATCTTGATGGAGACATTGGGGCATGCGGCGAGCGCGCGGATGCCGTGGCGCCAGCGCGCCAGCCCCTCCCGCTCGGACGGGATCGGCATGCCGAGATGGTTGATGATCACCGGCACGTCGGGGTGACGCTGGATCAGCGGCGCGAGGCCCGCCATCTGCGGGGCATAGCATTGCAGGTCGAACGACAGGCCGTGGCGGCCGAGCCGGCCAAAACCGCGCCACCAGTCGTCGTCGAGCGTGACGTCGCTCGGGTTATAGGTGCGCATCGGGTTGACGTGCCAGTTGACGATCTGGCGGATGCCGCGGACGTGGGGATGTGCGGCATGCGCCTCCAGCACGGCATCGATCCCGTCGTCTTGCAAGGCCGCGAAGGCGACGATGCCGTTCGGCATACCCTGCGCCGCAGCGAGGCCTTCGAGCCAGCGCGTCTCGTCGAGCGCCTGATCGGGCACCGCGCCGGCGTCGATATGGACGCAACCGACGACGTTCCAGCGGCCGGCGTCGGCCAGATAGTCGTCGATCAGATAATTCTTCGCGATCGCCTCGGTGCTGCCGTTGGGGCCGGCATCGTCGAACGGCGGCAACAGCCACGGATAGCGAATGTGCGCCAGATCCCAGAGATGGACGTGGGCATCGACGAAGGGAATGGCGTCCAAGCGGCTTCTCCGGTCAGTGGGGGATGCGCCGCCTCTCGGGCGGGCGGTCGCATCCCGCAAAAGTCAGAAGGTCGTGCGTCCACCCGATGTGTCGAAGGTGGCGGCGGTGGTGAAGCTGCACTCCTCCGATGCCATGAAGCAGACCATGGCGGCCGATTCTTCGACTTTGCCCAGCCGGCCCATGGGAATCCTGGAGCGCATGTAATCGACCTGGCTCTGCGGCAGCTGATCGAGGATCGGGCTTTCGAAGGTTGCAGGCGTCAGCGCGTTGGCGATCACGCCCTTGCCGGCCAGTTCCTTGCCCAGCGACTTGGTGAAGCCGATCACGCCCGCCTTCGATGCCGAATAGGCCGAGGCATTGGGATTGCCTTCCTTGCCCGCCACCGAGGCGACGTTGACGATGCGGCCATAGCCGTTCGCCAGCATGTGCGGCACCACCTCGCGGCAGCAGTAGAACAGGCCGTTGAGGTTGATATCGACTACGCGTTGGAAGCTGTCGATGGGGAACTCCCAGACGGGCTGTGTTGCCCCGGTGATGCCCGCCGAGCAGACCAGAATGTCGATATTGCCGAACAGGTCTGCGGTTTCACGCGCGGCGGCCGAAACCGCCTGCGGATCGGCGACGTCGAGCGCGACGGTGTGCGCGGCGCCGACCTCGTCCTTCGCGGCGGCCAGCGTTTCGGCATTGAGATCCCAGAGGGCGACGGTGCCGCCTTCCGCCACGATCCGCTTCGCCACTTCCCTGCCCAGCCCGGAAGCGCCACCGGTCACGATGGCGGTCCGGCCGGCATAGCGCCCCGAGAACAGGGTCATGTCAGCACCTCGTCACCGAGATGACGCCACGCTGCGACCGTCTGGGTCTGGGTGCCGAGCTTCGCGATCGAAAGCGTCATTTCGTCGCCGGGCTTGAGGAAGATCGCGTCCGGTTTCTTGCCCTCGCCCACGCCCGGCGGCGTGCCGGTGATGATCAGGTCGCCGGGGAACAGCGTCACATATTGGCTGAGATAGGCGATGATCTGCTTCACGGTGAAGATCATTGTCTTCGTGTTGCCGGTCTGCATGCGCTGGCCGTTGACGTCGAGGCTCATGTCGAGATCCTGCGGATCGCCGACCTCGTCGGGCGTCACCAGCCAGGGGCCGACCGGGCAGAAGGTGTCGTGGCCCTTGCCCTTGCTCCACTGGGTGCCGCGCTGCTTCTGGTTGAACCGTTCCGACACGTCGTTGGCCAGCACGTAGCCCGCGACATGATCAAGCGCGTCCGCCTCCTCCACGTAGCGGCAGGTCTTGCCGATGATCACGCCCAGTTCGACCTCCCAGTCCCCATGGGTCGAATCCTTCGGCAGCATCACCTCGTCATTGGGGCCGGTGAGCGCCGACAGCGCCTTCATGAAGACGACCGGCTCGGTCGGGATCGGCAGGTTCGATTCGATCGCGTGATCCTCGTAATTGAGGCCGATCGCGACGATCTTGCCGATGCCCTTCAGCGGCACGCCGTAGCGGGGCGTGCCCTGGACCACGGGCAGCTGGTCCGGATGGACCGCCCTGGCGATGGCGAGCGTCGCCGGCGTGATGTCCTCGACGACGTCGGACAGATCGCGGATGTGGCCTTCGGCATCGACGATGCCGGGTTTTTCGGACCCGCGCGGGCCGTAGCGGCAGAGCTTCATGGGAAATCCTCAGTGGGTATAGGGGCGATGAAGGGGGATGTCGCGGTTGAGCTCGACGCCGAAGCCCGGCTTGTCGAGCGCGCCAACCTTGATGCGGCCATTGACCGGGACCGGTTCGCCGAGCAGCTGCGGTGCGAACATCGGCACCACTTCGGTCGGTCCGGGGTGCATCATCAGGAACTCGGCGAAGGGCGAGTTGTGGCGGGTGATGACGAAATGATAGCTGTAGACCGACGATCCGTGCGGGATCATCAGCACACCCTTGCTCTCGGCATAATTGGCGATCTTGATCAGTTCGGTAACGCCGCCGCACCAGCCGACGTCGGGCTGGATGATGTCGCAGCAATCCATGTCCATCAGCATGCGGAAGCCCCAGCGGGTCGCCTCATGCTCTCCGGTGGTGACGAGCAGGCCCCTGGGCGCGTTCTGCTTCAGCGCGGCATAGCCCCAGTAATCGTCTGGTGAGAGCGCCTCCTCGATCCATTTGAGCCCACATTCCTCGTAGGCGCGGTGGGAGAGCCGGGTGGCGTAATCGAGATCGAGGCTCATCCAGCAATCGAGCATCAGCCAGAAATCGTCGCCAACCCGCGCGCGCATCTCGGCCAGTTCGGCGATGTTCTTGTGCAGGCCCTCAATGCCTTCCGCGGGACCGTGGTGGAGTGGGAGCTTGCCGCCGATGAAGCCCATCTCCTTGGCGAGATCGGGCCGCGCTCCGGTGGCGTAGAATTGCAGTTCTTCGCGGACGTTGCCGCCGAGCAGCTTGTAGACCGGCTCGCCGCGCAGTTTGCCGAGCAGATCCCACAAAGCGAGATCGACGCCGGAGATTGCGTTGATCACCAGTCCCTTGCGCCCGTAATATTGGGTCGAGAAGTACATCTGGTCCCAGATCTTCTCATAGTCGGCCGGGTCGCGACCTTCGAGGAAGCGGGCAAGATGCTTTTCGACGATGTAGCAGGCCGGTTCTCCGCCGGTCGTCACCGCGAAGCCGACCGTGCCGTCAGCCGCCTCGATTTCAACCACAAGCGTGCCCAGCACATTGATCCCGAAGCTCTGCCGGCTCTGCCGATATTCGGGATAGCGCGCCATCGGCGTCGCGATGTGATCGTCGATCCAGTGCCCCTCGCCCTGGTCGTGATAGTCGGCCCCGCCGCCGCGCACCACAAAGGCGCGGACATACTTGATCAACGGTAGCGCCACGGAGATCCTCACCCCTATATAGTCAGGCCGCTGCACGACCATGTTGCCAATATATGGAAACGTGTTTTATAGAATGGATATGAGGGCGTCAACATGACCGAAAACAAAAACGAGGAGAGCGGCAGCAGCGTGGGCGCGGGCAGCCAGACGCTTATGCGCGGGCTCGATATTCTGGAGGCGGTGAGCGAGGAGGGTTTGGCGCTGGCCGAACTGTCCGAGCGGATCGGCCTCGCCAAGAGCACGACGTACCGGCTGGCTACGGCTTTGGCCGATCGCGGCTACCTCGCCTACACGCCGCGCGCCGGCTACCGCCTGGGCGCCAAGCTGCTGCAACTGGGCGCAATGGCGCAGGCGCAGATCGACCTCATCCAGGTTGCGCGCGATCATCTCGAGCGCCTTTCGTCCTCGACCGGCGACACCGTGCATATGGGCGTACTGGTCGACGATCAGGCGCTCTACCTCGACAAGGTTCCGGGGCGCCGGCGGATCACCATTTCCAGCCGGGTCGGTGATCGCCAACCGCTCAGCTCCACGGGCCTCGGCAAGGCGCTCATGCTCGATCACCCGCCCGCTTACTGGGCCGAGCGCTTCGATGCCGACCAGAAAAGCGGCTCCCACCCGGTCGATCCCGCGCTGTGGCGCGAGCGGATGGCGGGCTATGTCGAGGCAGGCCGCGCCTTCGACCTCGAGGAGAATGAGGACCAGATACGCTGCGTGGCGGCGCCAATCCGGGACGTCGCCGGCAAGATCGTCGGCGCGATCAGCGTATCCAGCGCCGCGCAATATATGGACGACCAGCGGATGGTGGACCTCGCCACCGAGGTGGTCGACACCGCGAAGGCGATCAGCACCGAACTCGGCTGGTCGCCCCCCAAGACCAGAGGATGATGATGCTTTTGCAGAACAAGGTGCTGCTCGTCACCGGTGGCTCCGCCGGCATCGGGCGGGCGACGGCGATCGAGGCGGCGCGCCACGGCGCCGATGTCGCGATCAACTATCTGGGGCACGACGAAGGCGCCGCGAGCGCGGTGGCGCAGATCGAGGCGCTGGGACGCCGCGCGATTGCCATCGAAGGCGACGTCGCCGATGCGCGCACCGCAACCGATTTCGTCAGCCGAGCGGTGGACGCGCTCGGGCGGGTCGACATATTCGTGTCGAACGCCGGCATCTGCCCGTTCCACGCCTTTCTCGACATGCCTGCCAAGACCTTCGAGCGGACGATGGGCGTCAACCTCCACGGCGCCTTCTACATGGTGCAGGCGGCCGCCAACCAGATGGTGCGACAGGGAGACGGCGGGGCGATCGTCGCGGTCTCGTCGATCTCGGCGCTGGTCGGCGGGGAGATGCAGACCCACTATACCCCCACCAAGGCGGGCATCCACTCGCTGATGCAATCGACCGCGATCGCGCTCGGCAGACATGGCATCCGCTGCAATTCGGTGCTGCCCGGCACGATCCTGACCGACATCAACAAGGACGACCTTGCCGACGCGGAAAAGCGGACGCGCATGGAGGCGCGCATCCCGCTCGGGCGGCTTGGGGCGCCCGAGGATCTCGCCGGTCCGATCGTCTTCCTTGCTTCCGACATGGCGCGCTATGTCACCGGCGCGGCGCTGCTGGTCGATGGCGGCGCGTTCGTGAACCTGCAATGAGCCGGAAGATCCGCACGGCAGCCTCCGCGATCGACTATCGCGAGCTGGCCCGGCGCCGTCTGCCGCCCTTCCTGTTCGAATATATCGACGGCGGTTCCTATGCCGAGGTGACGCTGAAGCGCAACGTCGCGGACCTGGAGGCGATCGCGCTTCGCCAGCGGGTGCTTAACGATGTATCGACGATCGATCTGGCGACCACTCTCTTCGGGCAGAGGCTGGCGCTGCCGGTGGGCCTCGCCCCGATCGGCCTTGCGGGGATGAACGCGCGACGCGGCGAGGTGCAGGCAGCGCGCGCGGCGGAGGCGGCGGGCGTGCCCTTCTGCCTTTCGACCGTCTCGGCCTGCCCGCTGGACGAGGTTGCGGCAGGAACCACGAAGCCCTTCTGGTTCCAGCTCTACATGATCCGCGATCGCGGCTTCATGCGCGAATTGCTGGAGAAGGCGCGAGCGCTCGGTTGCTCGGCGCTGGTCTTCACGGTCGACATGCCGGTGCCGGGATCGCGCTATCGTGACTATCACTCGGGTCTGGCCGGCGCGCCGGGCCTCGGCGGCGCACTGCGGCGCGCGTGGCAGGGCGCGACGCATCCGCGCTGGGCGTGGGACGTCGGCCTCAACGGCCGCCCGCACCAGCTTGGCAACGTCGCGCCGGTGCTCGGCCCCAACACCGGGCTGGAGGATTTCTTCGCCTGGATGCGCAACAATTTCGATCCCTCGGTATCGTGGCGCGATCTCGACTTCATCCGCCAGACCTGGGACGGACCGCTGATCATCAAGGGCATCCTCGACGTCGAGGATGCGAAGGCCGCCGCCGCGATCGGCGCCGACGGGATCGTGGTCTCCAACCATGGCGGCCGCCAGCTCGATGGCGTGCTGTCGAGTGCCCGCGCGCTTCCGCCGATCGCCGATGCGGTGCGCGACCGGCTGGCCGTGCTGGCGGACGGCGGTATCCGATCCGGCCTCGATGTCGTGCGGATGCTCGCGCTCGGCGCCGATGCGGTGCTGTTGGGGCGAGCCTGGGTCTACGCGCTTTCCGCCGCCGGGCAGGCGGGCGTTGCCCACGTCCTGCGCCAGGTCGAGGCCGAGATGCGGGTGGCGATGGCGCTGACCGGGTGCACGGACATCTCCTCCATCGATCGGTCACGCCTGGCAAATCAATTCTCACATAATGGAATGATAGAATAATTTTTGAGAATTATGTTGACATCTGCCGTCAACCCCCGCATCCCGAGGCTCAGGCAGCAATGCGACTGTCATCGAGTCTCAGGTGAGGCCGGGGAGGATTGAAGGCTATGATCCGCTGACCTGATTGCTGGCGCCTCGAAATGCGCCGCCCGATTTTCAACAGATAACGAGGTTCGTCTCGCCGGGATGCGGCCACCGCCGTCGCCGGCCGGCGTGGCGTGCCCGCAAGAGGGGAATGATATGAAGACGATCCAGGGACTCGCCCTGCTGCTGGCGGGATCCGCCTTGTGCTCGACCCAGGCTGTTTTTGCACAGACCGCGCCAGATACGCCCGCGCCCGTCGCGGACACTGCCGGCGCGGATGCGGCCGGATCGACGCTCGCGCCTGCGGCGGACGATGGCCAGACACAAGCGTCTTCGCAGGATATTGTCGTCACCGGCACCTTGATACGCGGCGTGGCGAAACCCACCGGCTCCAACCTTCTCACCGTGAGCAGTGCCGCAATTCGGTCGACCGGCAGCAGTGCGGCAATCGACGTCCTCAACCAGACGGTGCCACAGCTTCCGACGCTGAACAGCGTCTCTTCCGGTTCGGCGAGCTTCGCCACACCCGTGGCCAAGATTGCGCTGCGCGGCTTCGGAAACACAAATGGCAATTCTTCCGGCCAGACAGCGACCCTGGTTCTTTTCAACGGCCATCGGATCGTGCCTGTCGGCGTTCTTTCCACCGACCCCGATCCCAATCTGATTCCGGCCGACGCACTCGAAACCGTCCAGGTCCTGCCGGACGGCGGGTCGGCGACATACGGTTCTGATGCGATTGGCGGCGTGGTCAACTTCGTCGCGAAGAAGCGCTTCGACGGCCTTCAGATGCACTACCAGCATCAGTTCGGTCAGGATTATCACGAGAACGACGTAACGCTGACTGCGGGCACTCACTGGTCGACAGGCTCTGTTCTGATCAGTGCCGCCTATGCGGCTCACGACGCGATCTTCGGCAAGGACCGCGACTACATCACGTCTGACTTCACGAGCCACGGAGGTTCGGATCTGCGCACCACGTCGTGCGGCTACGGCAATTTCACCGTCAACGGCACGGTGTACACTGCTCCGAATTTCCAAAGTGTCCCGTCCGTTCCGCGTTGCGATCAGACCGACTATACGAGCCTCACTCCGGTCGAGCGTCGTGTCAATGTCTTCGCCTACCTCGAACAGGAAATCACCCCTTCGCTCAAGTTTTCTGTCGACGGCATCTACGGTCTCAGAACTGACAAGGTCTATACCGATATCGCGTCTATTCCTTCGTCAATCACCATCGACGCAAGCAATTCCTACTTCAGGCCAGTGAACGGCGAGACGTCGCAGACGGTTAGCTACAACTACTCCAGAGGGCTGGGAAATGCCCGCGTTTCGCCCCAGCGATTTGAACAGTATCAGGTCGATCCAAGTCTGACCTGGACGATCAATGATCGTTGGCAACTGCGCGGTGATTTCCTGTACGGCCATAGCACGGCTACCATCCACGACCGGACCGGCTTGAACGGATCGGCCATCACGGCGACGAATTTCAATCCTTACGACACGTCGCAGACCCCGTCTGATGTGCTGGCAAATCTGGCGGATCACGAGATTTACACGCGCGGCGTAAACAAGATCGTCAGCGGCCAGATCGTTGCCAACGGAACGTTGTTCTCCCTCCCGGGCGGTGATGTGAAGCTGGCTGTTGGCGGCGAAGTTCGCCGGCAATCGCTGTTCAACTCTACCGTGACCGGTGCGATCGGCGATCGGTCCGGCCTGGCGAGCTACGACGCCACGCGGACTGTCAAGGCTGGCTTTGCGGAGCTGTTTGTGCCTGTTGTCGGACGCGAGAATGCGGTGCCGTTTATCAACGCGCTGTCGCTCGACGCCGCCGTCCGATATGACCACTATAGCGACTTTGGCGGAACGACGAACCCCCGCTTCGGTATCGACTATAAGCCGTTCGAGGATCTGACGCTTCGTGGCGTCTACCAGACGACGTTCGTTGCACCCAGCCTTGCCGACTCAGGAAACAAGATCGATACGCGCCTGCAGGTCCTGACTTTGGCGCCCCAAACCTATCTGGCCTTTATCGCCGGCGCGGGCCAGGGCTTGAAGCCGCAGACCGGTCGAAATTACTCGATCGGTGGCGATTATAGCCCGCATGCGATCCGTGGGCTGAAGCTGGGCCTGACATATTGGAACACGAAGATCGACAATCTCGTTTCACTTTCGCTCGGGGCATATGGATTCCCGGGGGCCCTCAGCACCGCCTATAATCTATGCGGCGCCGCTTCGCCCGTCCAGCAGTGCAGCGAGGCCTATATAAGCAGCATTCAGCCGCTCTGGCTGAGACTCGACAATGGCGGTGCTCCGAACATCCAGTCTGTCGCCGACCTGTTCAAGCCGGGAAGTAACATCATCGGCGTGGTGGACGCACGACGGGCTAATTTCGGCAGCGAAAAGCTGGACGGATTTGATTTCAATGTTTCCTACAATACCGATGTTTCATTCGGCACGATTTATGGACAAATCGCCGGAACTTACATCCTGAACAAGAAGATCTCGGCCACCGCCGGCGGGGCGTATCAGGATTATCTCGCAAGCACGGTCGTGAATGGCCAGACTCCCAAATATAACATTGTCGGTTCGCTCGGCGCCACCAGCGGCCCGGTGACCGCAAGCCTGACTATTCGGCGCAACGGTGGGTATCATGTGCTCGACGGCATCTCGCCCGGCCAAAGCCATGTTCGCGGCTATACTGTGACGGACGTGTTCGTCGGTTATAATCTCAATGCGATCGGCTTCATGAAAGGAGCGGATATCGGGGTCACGGTGCAGAACCTGTTTGACGCCGATCCGCCTTATTATGGTGCGTCCGTCTCGGCGGGTGCCCTTTCCGGTTATGCAAACGGAGGTACGCTCGGTCGGATTGTCAGCCTGTCCCTTCGCGGACGGTTCTGACGGTCGAATAGGGAGGAGAGGATGGGGCGGCGGGTCACTCAAGGCGCTTTTGCAGCGGCCTGCGGCCTCTTTGCAATGGCATCGGCAAACGGCCAAAGCCAGCCGGCGCCATCGGACAAGCTTAGGGCGGGCTTCGAAGACCCGCCACATGAGGCGCGCCCGCAGGTCTGGTGGCACTGGATGAGCGGGAACGTCACGCAAGAGGGCGCGCTCCTCGATCTACAGTGGCTGCACGACGTGGGCATCGGCGGAGTCCACGCTTTTGCCGGTGGCCGGCTGGAGCCCACTGTCGTCGATCATCCTGCTCCCTTCATGAGCGTTACGTGGAGGACAGCTTTTCGCGCCGCCGTGGATAAGGCGCATGCGGATGGGATGGACGTGACGATAGCCGGTTCGCCTGGTTGGAGTGAGACGGGCGGGCCCTGGGTGCAACCCGCTGACGGCATGAAGAAATATGTTTGGGCGACGAAGATCGTCGAGGGTGGCCATCGCATAAAAACCGACTTGCCGTCCCTCCCGACCGCGACCGGACCATTTGCTTCCGTGCCTCGAGACCCAGGCTTTTCCTTACCCGGCGATCCGAAAACACCGGATCCGATTGCATCGGGGCCCGGTCCCGTCATCGCCTTTCCTCTGCCGGCGGAGGAGGCTGCGGCTCCTTCCTATACGTCGAGCGCCGGCTCCGCCGAGGCCCTGGCGACCGCAGCGGCCGACTTATCGTCAGACTTTGCGTTACCTATGTCGACGGATGGCAGCGCCTACGTCGATGTGCGTTACGCCAAACCCGTGGAAATGCAGGCGCTCACGCTGGCCATGAGCACGCGGCCTGCGATCGACATCCTGGTCAGCCGCGATGGCAAGACCTTCGATCTGGTGCGGCACGTTCCCCAAGACGAGGCCGAGCATCCGTCGCGACAGCAGACATTTGCCTTCAAACCTGCGACAGGCCTGGTGTTCAGGATCCGCTTCGGTGCGCCCAAGCCCTGGCGCGTGCTTCCGGGTCTGCCAAGAGGTCTGGTCCCTCCTCCTGGACCGGTCATCTTCCACCTTCAGCGCGTGACGTATAGTGCCGCGCCGCGGATCGATGGCTTCGAAGCCAAGGCCGGATTTCAATCCATAGTCGACCAGGCGACCCTGGAATCCGCCGCAAAATCGGCGGGATTGTCACCGACATCGGTCATCGATCTTGAACGCTATGTCACCGGCGAAGGGGCTTTGGACTGGACGCCGCCTCCAGGGCGTTGGATGATCCTCCGCTTCGGCTGGTCGTTGACGGGACAGACCAACGGACCCGCCGAACCGGTCGCGACCGGGCTGGAAGTCGACAAGCTCGATGCAAAAGCCGTCGACCGCTATGTCGATGGGCTCTTCAGCCTGTACAGCGAACGTATCGGCGTCAATCTCGGTCCTGCGGCAGTCAATGGCCTGCTTACCGATAGCTGGGAGGCGGGAGTCCAGAACTGGACACCCGCCTTGTTGCAGGAGTTCCGCAAACGGCGAGGCTATGATCCCTTGCCGTGGCTTCCTGCCCTGGCGGGTTACGTAGTGGGCAGTTCCGAACGTAGCGACGCATTTCTTGCTGACTTCCGCCAGACGCTGAAAGATCTTCTGATCTCCAGTCACTATGATGTCCTGGCCGATGCTGCTCACAAACGCGGCATGACCTACTATACGGAGGTCCAGGGCGACACGCCCCGCGCCATCGTCGATGCCATGACGGCGAAATCCCGATCCGACATACCGACGGGTGAGTTTTGGTATCGGCCGTTCGCGACGGTTGCCGGGCAGCCTTCGCTCGTAGCCGATCTCCAGGAGGCGGCGTCGGCTGCGCACGTCTACGGAAAGCCCCTGGTGGCCGCGGAAGCGCTGACGGTTGCGGCAGGCAACGATCCATGGGCTTTCTCTCCGGCGATGATGAAGCCCGTCGCCGACCAAATCTTCGCGCGAGGCGTCAATCGCATTCTCCTTCACGAGTCACACCTCCAACCGTTCCCGGATCGCAAGCCGGGCCTCGCGCTTGGCTTTTTCGGACAATATTTCAATCGGAACGAAACATGGGCGGGAATGGCCCGCCCGTTCGTCGATTATCTGGCGCGAACGTCGCACCTGCTACAGCAGGGTCGCTTCGTGGCGGACGTCGCTTATTTCTACGGGGAGGAGGACGGGCCGACGCGTCAGTTCGAGCTTGCTCCGAACAAGGACGTGCCCCCCGGGTATGCCTTCGATTATATCAACCCCGAGGCTCTTCTCGACAAACTGTCGGTGCGCGACGGCAAGATCGTCACCCAGAAGGGCATGCAATATCAGGTGCTTTACATCCCTCAAACCGTTCATCGGCTGTCCCTGCCGGTCGTCGAGAAGCTTGGCGCGCTGGTGCGTGCCGGGGCGACTTTGGTTGCGATGCGTCCGAAGGGCGGCATCGGCCTGAACGACGAAGGTGCCGCTTATTGGAAGGCAGTAGATCTGCTTTGGGGACATGATGGGGAGGTTCGCCAGCTCGGTCAGGGTATGGTCTATGCCCAAAGCTCTCTGGCCGATGTCCTGCGAACCAGGCGGATAGCACCTGATGTGGACGATAACGGCGCGCAGCTGTTGTTCCTGCACAGGCGTGCGTCAGACAGCGACATCTATTTCCTGTCGAACCAGTCCTCGGCAGACATCAATCCGCAGGTCGCGTTTCGTGTAGATGGCCGGATCCCGCAATGGTGGTCTCCCGAGGATGGCAAGGCCCGGGATCTGTCGTTCAGGCGGTCCGGAGGCAGAACGGTCGTCGATCTGAAGCTCGACCCCCAACAGGCGGGATTTGTCGTCTTCAAAGGTCGGACGGACAAGCTGTCCCGGACCGTCGCCGGCCCGCGCGTCGCGGCAACGATGACGCTCGACCGCGGCTGGAGCATCCGGTTCGAGAATGGCTGGGGTGGGCCGCCGGGACGTCAATCCTTCAAATTGGGTGACTGGTCCAAATCCACCGAACCGTCGATACGCTATTTCTCGGGCGTGGCGGCCTATGACACGATGATCGACGTGCCGGGCAAGATGATCGGTACAGGGCGCCATATGGTTCTCGATCTCGGCAACGTCCGGGATCTTGCTCAGGTTGAAATCAACGGCCGCGCCGTAAGCATCAGTTGGCATGCCCCTTATCGCGTGGACGTGACGGGCTTCCTGAAGGCGGGGTCCAACCGGATCGTCGTCAGGGTTGCCAACCTCTGGGTCAACCGCCTGATCGGCGACAAGCAACCGGGTGCCAAGCCCTTTGCTTATGCGCCCGCGTCAACGTACCAGGCCGACAGCAAACTTCTTCCATCGGGGCTCATCGGTCCTGTTCGCCTTACAGCCATGGACCCGGCGGACTGACGTGATTGGCGATCGCTCTTCAGAGCCCCTTCTGCATCATGGAATATTATAGGTGTGCAAATGAAAACCGTCAGACTCGGGCTCGTTGCAGCGCTGCTTTCCGGAATAGTGCCCTGCTTTCCGGCAACCGCGCAGGATTCGGCAGACGCCAAGGCCGCGGCGACCGAGGCCAAGATGACCGACGTCGAGCGCTTCCAGCTTCTCCATGGCATCATGCCGATCGCAATTCCCGGTTTGCCGCCGATCCCCCCGGGTCTCAAATCCACCGCAGGGTTTGTTCGCGGCATACCCCGCCTGGGCATTCCCGATATCTATGAAAGCGATGCCAGCCTGGGTGTCGTGAACCCGCTCCAGTCTCGCAAGGGCGATATATCGACCGCTCTGCCGTCCAGTCTCTTGCTGGCAGCGACATTCTCCCCCGACCTTGCTTTTGCGAGTGGCGCGCTGGCCGGCAATGAAGCGCGGTCCAAGGGTTTCAACGTGCTCCTTGCCGGCGGGGTTAATCTGGCGCGCGATCCACGCAACGGCCGCAACTTCGAATATGCGGGTGAAGATCCGTTGCTCGCCGGCACCATCGCCGGCGCTTCGATCAGCGGCGTACAGAGCGAGCATGTCGTCTCGACCGTCAAGCATTTCGCGTTGAACGACCAGGAGACGTTACGTCAATCTATCGACGCGAGGATCGAGGAGAAACCGTTTCGGGAAAGCGATCTGCTCGCCTTCGAGATCGCTATTGATCGGGGCCATCCGGGCGCCGTGATGTGCGCGTACAATCAGGTAAACGGCGCCTATGCGTGCGGAAGCGATTTCCTCTTGAACAAGGTCCTGAAGGCGGACTGGAAATATCCGGGCTGGGTCATGTCGGATTGGGGAGCGGTTCACGACGTCAGCTATTTCGCAAAGGGGCTCGATCAGCAGTCGGGTGCGCAGCTGGACAAGGAAACATATTTCGACAAGCCGCTGCAGGATGAAGTGGCAGCCGGGCGCGTGCCAAAGGCACGGGTGTCCGACGCGGTGCGTCGCATCCTGCGATCGCTCTATGCGGTCGGTGCCGATGCGCCGCTTCGGGAAAGGCCGATCGACTTTGCCGCCCACGCGAACGCCGTGCGGAAAATTGCCGATGCCGGTATCGTCCTGCTCAAGAACGAAGGCGGCATACTGCCTCTTGCTGCCAATGCTAAGTCGATCGCGGTCATTGGAGGCCATGCCGATGTGGGCGTGATCTCCGGAGGCGGATCGAGCCAGGTCACGCCGGCCGGGCAGGTCTTGCTGCTGCCGCTCGGCGGACGCGGGATCATGAGCAACTGGTCGAAGATCCTCTACATGCCGTCGTCGCCGCTCAAGGCGCTCCAGGCCGCACTGCCCCGGACGAACATCGAGTTCGACAGCGGCTACGTGCCCGAGGAAGCAGCGGCATTTGCCGCGCACTCGGATCTGGCGATCGTTTTTGCGACCCAATGGCAGTCCGAAGGCGTGGATGGGAGCCTGACGCTGCCCGAAGGGCAGGATGCGCTGATCGATGCGGTGGCGACCGCCAATCCGAATACGATCGTCGTGCTCGAGACCGGGAATCCCGTCAAAATGCCGTGGCTGGGAAAGGTGAAGGGCGTCCTCGAGGCCTGGTATCCGGGGCAGGGGGGAGGCGAGGCGATCGCCGACGTTCTGACGGGCGCCGTCAATCCTGGAGGCAGGCTGCCCATCAGCTTCCCAACCGACGAAAAGGATCTTCCACGGCGGACGATTCCCGGTCTCGGATTGCCTGAGAAGACGGCCCTCCCGATCGACTATGATGAAGGCGCGAACGTCGGTTATAAATGGTATGCGGCCAAGGGCGTGAAGCCGCTCTTCGCTTTCGGTGAAGGTTTGAGCTACACCAGATTTGCGCATTCCGGCCTGAAGATATCGGGCGGCTCCGATCCCAGTGTGACGCTCACGGTCAAGAATATCGGCGAGCGTAGCGGCTTTGACGTGCCCCAGGCCTATTTGGTGTCGATTAACGGCAAGCCCGTGCGACGACTGATCGGTTTCTCGCGCGTCGAACTGGCGCCGGGGCAAAGCCGCACCGTAACGATGAAGGTCGATCGCCGTCTCCTTGCCGACTGGACCGACAAGGGCTGGGCCATCGCCGGGGGCCAATACGACATCGCGACAGGGCAATCTGCACTTGATCTGGATGAGGTCATGAGCGTCAAACTCGCTGCGCAGATGGTTTCTCGCTGATAGCTCTATGATCCCGAGGCACCAGGAGCCTCATGGTCTTCATCTTGGACATCGCAAAAGCCGGGAATGGCTGAGAAGAGCAGGGGGCAGATTTTCGATCAGGGGACCCGACCGGCTGCCCTTGTCGCGATCGGTCGTTCAACCAGTGATGCGTGAATGGCCGGCTCTGGTCCGCTTTTGAGCGTTCTTCCTCCGGGCTATCGTGGCCCGAGGAGAAGTGTCATGGGATTATCGGAATTTGATCCCGCTGCACGCGAGCGAGTATCATGGAACGCGGGATGCAAAGTCGGTGCGAAACGCGCGCTAGAGCCCCGTCAGATATGGGCAATCCGCTTCTTTCTTGATCAGCATGGGTAAACCCTGGACCGGCGCTTTTTGCCCTTGCCATCGACAGCGAACTTCGCGGCTGTGACCTGGTGAAGATCAAGATCGGCGACATCCTTTGTGACCGAAAAGTTCGGACGCGGGCGATTGTCGTTCAGCAAAAAGCCGGGCGTCCTGTTCAGTTCGAATTGATGGACGATGCTTGCGCCAGCCTGCTCCGGTGGTTGGAGTTGCGGGGCGGATCACTGGAGGATTATGCCTTCGCGAGCCGCACTGATCATTCGGCCCACATGGGTAGCCCATGGGACAGGCGGAGCCTTCGGTCATTTTACCTTGCCGTCCTCCGCCGCCTTCAGCACGCGCAGCACATTGCCGGACCAGATTTTCTGGATATCCGCCTCCGAATAGCCCGCCTTCAGTAAGGCGTTGGTGATCTTCGGCAGGTCTACCACATCCTCAAGGCCGACCACCCCGCCGCCGCCGTCCCAATCGAGGCCGATGCCGACATGGTCCGGTCCCACCACCTTGAGCGCATGGAGCATATGCGCCATGAAATCATCGAAGGTCGCCTTATCCTTTTCAGGATAGAGCCGGTCGATCTCCTGCCGCTTGGACAGCAATTCGGCGCGCTTTTCGGGCGAGAGTTTCGCGTCTTCGCGCATCTGACCCATCAGCGCGGCCATCGCCTTCTGTCGTTCGGGATTGGGCTTGGATGCGCGCAGATAGGCGCCATAGGCGTTCATCTGGATGACCCCGCCCTGCGCCGCCAGCGCTTTCAGATGCGCGTCATCGATGTTGCGCGGATGATCATAGATCGCCTTGCAGCCAGAGTGAGTCAGCAGCACCGGCGTCTTGGACAGGGCCAACAGATCGTCCAGTACCTGATCCGAACTGTGCGACGCGTCGGGCACGATGCCGAGCCGGTTCATCTCCGCCAGCAATTGCTTGCCCAGTGGGCTGAGGCCGCCATAGCGCGGCCTTTTTGAAGGATCGGTGGAACTGTCGGCAAACTGGTTATGCGCGAAATGGGCAAAGCCCGACACCCGCACGCCGATGTCGTAGAAGGTTTTGAGCAGCGACACATCCTCGCCCAGCGGATAGGCGTTCTCGATCGAGATATAGACGATCCGCTTGCCCTTCGCCGCGATCGGCGCGGCGTCCTTCGCCGCCAGCGCAAGCTGGAAGTTGGCGGGATCGGCGGCCACCATCGACCGGATCGACATGCCGCGCAGCAGCGCGAAGTCACGCGCCTTGCGGAACCCCTCGACCGTCAGCGGTCCCTGCGGTGTGTAGATCGCCCAGAATCCGCCATCCAGGCCGCCCTTCTTCATCCGGGGCAGGTCGACCTGGGTATAGTCACCATGCACATCATGCTCCTCCTCGATCGACCAGCCGGGCAGGTCGAGCGAAGCGGGCGTGTCGAGGTGGCTGTCCAGTGTCAGCATCTTCTGGTGCAATTGATAGACTTTTTTCGGCACAGCCTGCGCTGATGCTGCGGTGGGGAGCAGCGCGATCAGCGCTGCTCCGGCAAGAAGGCAAACTCGCATCAAATCTCCCCGGAAATGGTGAACTGGAAGGTGCGCGGCGACAGCGGCCGGAACGCGCCGTCACCCGATACCGCGGAGGATATGAAGGACAGCCTGTCCTTGTCGAAGATATTGTCGACATTGAAACGCGCCTTCAGGCTCTTCAACGGGCCGACGCTGAAACCATCGCCAATGTCGACATAGGCGCTGAATACCGTATAGCCCGGCACGCTCGACCCCGCGCTGTTGGTGAAGGTCGACCAGCGCCGCGACGTATATTTGCCCGAGACATTGGCCACCAGCCAGCTGGCCGGTTCCACCGTCACGCCGCCGCCGACGATCCATTTCGCGCTGTCGGGCAGGAACTTGCCCGCGATCGGGATCACGGTCGATGCGATGATGTCGTCCTTGAACTTGGCGTTGTTATAGGTGACGTTCAGGTTGCCATAGGCAAGGCCGTTCAGGAAAGAGGGCTTGTAGGTGCCCGCAAATTCCACGCCATAGGCGCGAACGCGTCCGACATTCTGGTAGAATGTCTCGGTCGACGCGCCGCCGCCCGGGACAAAGGTGGTGATCGACTGAATGCGGTTGGCGAATTTGGTATAGAAGGCCGCGATGGAGGCATAAAGCTGCCCCTGATTGGTGCGGAAGCCCAATTCCATATTCTTCGACCGTTCAGGCTTGGGCTGCGGCACCAGAGCCGAAGTTCCGGGGCGGGTGACGGCATAGATGTCGTCCATCCCCTTGGGCAGTGCCATATTCTCGGCATAGGAGGCGAAGATCTGCGATCGGCCGTCCAGCTTGTAGAGCAGGCCCGCCATGGGCAGGAACATGTCGTTATAATGCGCGCTGTTGATCGACGGCCCCCAACCCGGCACGCCGACGCCATTCACAACGCGATAATAATCGTCGAAGTCGCGATACCCGCTCAGCCGGTAATCCAGCATCAGCCCCTTGAAGCCCAGATCGAGCACCAGCCTGTCATCGGCCAGCTTGATCGTGTCTTTCAGGAAGAGCTGCAAGGTGTCGCGCTGCGACCGATAGTCGCGGCGCAGATAGACCAGTTCGTCCAGATTGGGCGCGCCGTCGGGCGCGCCGTCGGTGGTGTTGTAGCGCGCCTGGGTGCGGTGATATTTGTCGACCTCTGCCCAGATGCCTGCTTCCAGCGCGTTGCTGCCAATCTCCCAGTGCAGCTTGCTGGTGATGCCATAGCGGTCGCCGCCAACGCCGGACTTGCCATATTGCACGCCCCTGGGGGCGGTGACGGCCAGCCCGGCCTGCAACTGCGGCCTGTAGCGGCCGAGCGAATTGGCGTAGCTGTCGGGCGACACGCCATAGCCGTCCTTATCCTCCCAATATAGGGTGGATTCCGCCCATACTCCGTCCGCAATCCCGGCATGGACGGTCGCGCCATAGAGCCGATCCTTGCGAACGTTGATGGCAAGGTTATAAACGGACGTGTAAGCGCTGTTGGAATAGTAGACGCCCGGTACTGTGGGATTGAATCCGGGGGTCGTGTTCGGCACATTTTCGATATAGGCATAGTCGCGCCCACACTGGCCCAGTGCATTTTTCACGGTGCAGTTATATTGGGCGCGGGTGATGGTGGGCGAGTCATAGTCGAGGAAATCGTTCGACACGAATTTCAACCGCGCCCAGCTGTCGCCACCCAGATCGGCGTGGATCTGTCCTTCCCAATGTTCGCGGTCGACGGTGCCGGGGCCGCGCCACAGGTCGCTGTTGAGCTTGGTGCGGCTGACATAGGCCTTGAACGGCCCGATCTGCCCGGTGCTGGCGCGGATGAAGGTGCGCTTCATGTCGAAATCGCCGAAGCTCTGCGACACGAACAGGCCCATCTCGTCCTGCGGGGCGATGCTGTTATACTGCACTACGGGACCAAGGGAGGAATAGCTGGGCAGGCCGACATCGCCCGCCCCGACCGAGGCGACGACCGCGCCCAGATTTTCATTGTCGACATAACGGAACACCGGGCTGCCGCCAAAGGCATCGCTGCGCCCGGTGGGGATGCCGTCGACCACGAAGCCGATCTGGTCGAGGTTGAAAGCGCGGGTCTGGACGCTGTTGCCGAATTCGTAAAGGCCTAGCGCGCCGTCGGTCTGCACGTTGAAGCCGGGTAGCTGCTCCAGCATCTTGAGGCCCGAAATGCCCGAAGGCGCCGATAGCAGCGCCTCCCGCGTCACCGCCACGACATTGCTGATCTTGTCCTCGCCAATCGCTTCGGACGATTGCGAGACGCGGCGCCCTGTGACGGTGATCGCGTTGCTCTCGTCGGCCGAAGCGGGATCCTGTGACCAGGCGGCGGAGGGCAGGCCTGCCACGCAACAGGAGAGTAGGAGTGCCGCATGAGATGCGCGGCGGAAAGCAGGAATCGAAGGCATATTGGCTCCCTGTTGGCCCGTCTGGGGGCGTCACGAGCCTCTCAGGAGCGCGTTCCCAAGGATGCGCCTTTCCACTCCAGTCGCTTCCCTGCTGGCGAACGCTCGGCCTGCCGGACGGGTCTATTGCATAGTTGCAATTTGAAACGAAGCGATGGGGAAAATCCGCTACTCGCTTATGCCTAATCCGAGGATACGGCCATCAGAACAGATCCGTCGGCAGGCAGAGCAATGACGGGTCGTCGCCTGACGAAGTGCGCATCATGCAGTGTACGACGATCATGGGCGACTGGTGGTCGCGACATCGTCGGGTCCTTTCAGGCAAAAGGCGTGGCGAACTCAAGACGAATGCCACCGGGAATGAAGATGAGGAAGTGGCGCGTCGAGGAAGTCGGGCTGATGGGGCCGGGCGCGGCATCGACCACCACTTCGGGATGCGCCGTTACTGCGTTCCACGCCGCATCCAGCGCGGCATCGTCGGCGACTGACAGCGAGAGATGATGGAGGCCGATATTGGCGCGCCGGTCGAAGGCCCGGGCGGTGAGCGGGTCAGCCGCGCGCCACAGCGTCAGCAGGATCGCGCCGTCGGACACGAAGATGGACGGATAGTCCGGAACGCCGCCCGTCTCCGCGAAGCCCAGCGTGCCGCAGAAGAAGGCGCGCGCCTGATCGAGATCGGGTACGGTGAGGCCGATGTGATGGACACCCTGGGTGAGCTTGCCGGTCATGATTCCTGTCCTTCCAGTTGGGTAATGCGGGCACGCAGCGCCGCGATTTCGTCGATGAGGGGTTGGGAAGCCCGCCGGACCTCTACCCCGGTGAAGCGCGGGGTGATGTGCTGCGGACAGTTCCAGTCGAAGCCGATGACATCGATCAGGAAGGCGCGCTCGGGCTCTGCCGCATAATCAGGCGGCATCAGCGCGGCGATGTCCGCCGGGTCTTCGCTGGCACGGGCATGTCCAATCATCTTGAGCCGACGGCGGTTTGGATAATCCATCAGGAACAGCGCGACGCGGTCGTCGGCGGCGACATGGGCGGTGGAGAGATATTGCCGATTACCGCGATAGTCCGCGAAACCGATACGATTGCCCGTCACATGCCGCAGGAAACCCGCCGGGCCGCCGCGATGCTGGACATAAGGCCATCCATCCTCGGAGACGCTCGCCATGTAGAAGCTGTCGCGGGCCGAGATGAAGTCCAGTTCGCGGTCGGTCAGCCTGTCGACCGGACCGGCACCGGCTTCCATACGGGCATAGGAAGCACGTGATCCGGCAGCCGCCTGCAAGGCTCGGGCGCCGGGATCGAAGAGGGTATGGAGGAAAGTCTGTGCCATGGGCTGGAAATAGCGCGTTGCTACAATGGCGATAATCCGCGATGATTGGTCTGCACTATTTCAATTTGAGGAATAATGGATCGTTTCGAGAGCCTTTCCGCCTTTGTCGCGGTGGCAGACCAGCGCGGCTTTGCAGCGGCAGCGCGGGCGCTGGAAATGTCGCCGCCGGCCGTCACCCGTGCGATCGCGGCGCTCGAACGTCATCTTGGTGTCACTCTGTTCCATCGCTCGACGCGGGCGGTGTCGCTGACGGACGAGGGGGCCGCCTTTCTCGACCGGGCACGGCGCATATTGTCCGAATTGCGCGAGGCGGAGCAGATCGCGATGGGAGGGCGGTCCGTGCCGCGTGGGCAGCTCTATGTGACCGCGCCGGTCATGTTCGGGCGTCTGCATGTGCTGCCTGTCATCAACGCGCTGCTGGCGACCCATGCCGGACTGACAGCACGCATGATGCTGCTCGACCGCAATGTCCGCATCATCGAAGAGGGGATCGACGTGGCGGTGCGGATCGGCGCGTTGACCGACAGCGCGCTGCGGGTGGTGACGATAGGATCGGTGCGGCAGACCATCGTGGCAAGTCCGGCCTATCTTGCCGAGCATGGTGTGCCCAAGGACCCTGCCGATCTCTCGAGGCATCGCTGCGTTGCGGGCAGCGGGGTGCGCGTCGGCAGCGCCTGGCCTTTTGGACCGCGAGGCGAGACAATCGCGGAGGCGGTTCCCCGGCTGACCGTCAATAGTATTGACGCGACCATCGCCGCGGCGGAGGCGGGCGTGGGGCTTGCCAATGTGCTGAGTTACCAGTCCGCAGCGAACATCGCGAGCGGGCGGCTGGCCGAGGTGCTGGCGGATCATGCGCCGCCGCCCATACCGGTGAGCCTGCTCTACGACCCCGGAAGGGCCGCCATGCCTGCGGTTCGCGCCTTCATCGAGGCGATGCGGGAGCAGGCAAGGCAGATGGCGTGGCGTTGATGAAGAATCGCTGTTGAAGCGCGGTTGAATCCCGCCAAAGTTGAGCGCTGCTAAATCCAGCTCATCGATGAAGGCCTCGAACACTCGCACCGAGTTATCCTCGGCGACATAATCATCAAGCGATACAGGCAGAAAACTATCCTGCCGCCGATCTTGCCCGTCGACGAAACGCCTCATGACCAAGTCTCCCGAAACGCCAGGAAACCCAATCACAAGCAGGCGTTTTTACAGAGCATCGGTCGATGTCCTTCAGCTTGCTCCCCCAATCGCCCCCGGCGTCAGGATCAGGGTGAGGAGAATGAGGGCGATGCCAATATATCCCCAGGCGCCCATGCCTTGCCAGGCGATCTTCATGCTGCCAGCGTTGGAGCGTGACGACCTGGCCAGCCGCATCGCGCAGATCATCGTGCCGGTGACGGCCATCGCCGTCAGCAATGCGCCGAAGAGGAACCAGACGGCTTTCGTCCACAGGCCGCCGAACGTGCCGAAATGCAGCGGATCGGCCATTTCGGAAAGGCGCTGATGCGCTCTCAGTGCGCGTCCATCCAGCCGCGCGACAACCCGCGACATCGCCGGATCGACCACCACCGCATTGGCGCGGTCGCGTACCAGCCAGGCGGATGATTGGCCCAGAAAGATGACGCCATTGTCGGGTGTGATGCGGATTTCCCGAATATCGAGCGCAGGATCGGCTCTGCGCGCAATGGCAACCAGCCGGTCCAGCGCGACACTGGTCGGCATCGCACGAGCCGCGATCACGCTTGCTCCCTCAGCCGACATGGCCCGGGCGGTGGCCCCCCATCCCTCGGGCGCCACCCGTGATGATGGCTACTTTTCCTTGCATCCGGCCCATTTCGACCACTCCCAATCTGCTCGGACGCGAGGGTCCACTCGTTGATGTCCCCGATCAGGCGTCGGCCAGGATCAGGTCCGACGCCTTTTCGCCGATCATGATCGCGGCGGCGTTGGTGTTCCCCGAGACGATGCGCGGCATGATCGAGGCGTCCGCCACCCGCAGACCCGCGATGCCCCGTACGCGCAGGCGCGGATCGACGACAGCATGCTCGTCGGCGCCCATCGCGCATGTGCCCACGCCGTGGAAGATGCCGTAACCGAAAGTGCGGGCATGTTCGAGCAGTGACGCCTCTTCATTCTCGTCCGGATGGTCGCCGGCAGGCCCTTCGATTATTGATGCGAGCGCAGGCTGGCGGGATATCTCACAGCTGATGCGAAGACCCGCGGCGATCTTCCGGCGATCCTCGGCAGCGTCGAGGAAGTTGAGCAGGATGCGCGGCTGACGGGTCGCGTCGGCGCTGGCGACATGGATCGAGCCGCGGCTTGCCGGACGCAATTGGCAAGCAGCGATGGTGACGCCGGGAAAGCTGTCGATCTCGCCCGTGGCGGGATCGGCCGAGGCGCTCACCATATTGACCTGTATGTCCGGGATGTCGAGCACCGCCTCGCTGCGGACAAACCCCATGACAGTGGCAGGCGGCGCGGATAGCGCCCCCTTCCGGGCGAACAGATATTTCGCCACCTCGCCCATCAGGCCGACGCCGCTCACCGCCGTGTTGATCGACGGGGTGCCCGGCCGCAGGCGGAAGCGCAGCATGGTGCACCAATGGTCCTGAAGGTTCTTGCCCACGCCCGCCAGCGGGTGGCGCACCTCGATGCCTGCCGCACGCAGGATCGCCGGATCGCCGATGCCCGAAAGTTCGAGCAACTGCGGGGAATTGACCACGCCTCCGCACAGGATGACTTCCCCCCGGCAGGCGATCTCGCGCGTCTCGCCGCCCTTGCGGACACGTACACCCTTCGCCCGGCCCTCCTCGATGAGGATGCCGGTCACCAGAGTGTCGGTTTCGACCTTGAGGTTCTTGCGGTGCATGATCGGGTGGAGATAGGCGACCGCGCTCGACCGGCGCCGCCCGCGCCGCTGGGTGGCCTGGATATAGGCAAAGCCCTCCGGATCGCCCCGATTATAGTCGTCGACCAGCCTGTGTCCCGCCTGCGAGGCGGCTGCGAGAACGGCGTCCGAAACGGGATCGCGGGGCACGTCGGAAACCGTCAGCGGGCCACCGGCGCCATGGGCGTCGTCCGCCCCCCGGCATTGGTCCTCGCTGCGCTTGAACAGAGGCAGGACATCGCTCCATCCCCAGCCGGTGCAACCAAGCTGCGACCACATGTCGTAATCCGCCGCCTGTCCGCGCACATAGATCATGCCATTGATGGAAGAGCTGCCGCCGAGGACGCGTCCGCGCGGGTACGGCGCGGACCGGCCCGCGTTGATCCCGCCCAGTTCCGACGTGTAGTTCCAGCTAAGCGGCGGAGCCTCCATCGTATAGCGGTATCCGGCGGGAATGTGGATCAGGCTGTTCAGGACAAACTGCCGGGGGTTGCGGAACGGACGATCATCGCCCCCGGCCTCGATCAGCAGGACGCGGTTGCCCGTCCGCGCACTGAGACGGTTGGCCAGGACGCAGCCCGCCGACCCCGCGCCGACTATGATATAGTCGAACTCCATGTCGTCCTCCCGTCCGTCCTGCGAATCTGTCAGGCGGCGACCGCGCCCATCGCCTTTTCCAGGCGGAAACCTTCATAGCCGCCGTCAGCCACTGCCGCGCACCTGTTGCGGTAGGCATCGAGACCGGCGAGATAGAAGGAAAAGACGCGCGGTTTGCCGGGAATATTGGCACCCATGGCCCAGGAGTCCGCATTTACCATCAGCGTGTAGTTGGCCACCTCGCCCACGTGCGCAACCCATTCTTGTTGGGCTGGTTCGCTGGCCTCAATTGTCGTGTAGCCGTTCCGACGCATCTGCTCGATGCAATCGCCGACCCATTCGACCTGCTGCTCGATCGCCAGGGGAGCGTTGACTATGATCGAAGGGCTCTGCGCGCCGTCGATCATGAACAGGTTGGGAAAGCCTGCGATAGCGATGCCGAGGTAGGTCTGCGGTCCGGACGACCACACGTCCCCGAGCGAAAGGCCACCCTTACCGGTGATCTTCAGCTTGAGCACGGCCCCGGTCACAGCATCGAATCCAGTCGCCAGGACGATATCGTCGAATGCATGGACTGCACCACCCGCGACGATCCCTTCGGCACAGAACCGTTCGAGCGGCGCTTTCCTCAGGTCCACCAGCTGGACGTGCGGGAGATTGAAGGTTTCATAGTAGTTGGTGTCAAGGCACGGCCGCTTGGCACCGAACGGATATGCCTGCGAGGTCAGGACAGCAGCCGTCTCCGGGTCGTTCACCTTGGCCCGGATCTTGCGCTTGATGAAATCGGCGGCAAGGTCGTTCGCTTCCTGGCTGAGCAGGATGTCACGGAAGGACTGGATGAAAGCGAAGCCGCCCAACGTCCAGCAGCGCTCGAACTCGGCCTCGCGCTCCTCGTCACTGACCTCAAGCGCACTGCGCGTGCCCAGCATCCAGCTCAGCCCTCCCGAAGAGGCGCGACGCACCTCGCGGTCCCTGGCGAACTGCCCGTGCTTCTGCCGAATCTCGTCCGCCGAGAGCGCGCGATTTTCGGCCGGCAGGCTGAAGGCCGGGGTGCGCTGGAAAACCGTCAGGCTGGCCGCTTCCTGGCCGATGACCGGGATGCTCTGCACGCCAGATGAGCCGGTGCCGATGATTCCGACCCGGCGGCCGGTGAAGTCGACAGGATCCTCCGGCCAGCGGGCGGTATGGAACAGGCGGCCCTTGAATTCCTCCATGCCGGCAAAGGGGGGCGTGTTCACCGAAGTCAGCGGTCCCACCGCGAGAATGAAGTAGCTGGCACGGAAGGTGCCGCCGCGATCGGTCTCGACCAGCCAGCTTTGCCTGTCCTCTTCGAAGGTAGCCGCCGTGGCCGTCGTCTCGAACAGGATGTCGCGGCGCAGGTCCAGCGTGTCGGCGACATAGGACAGATAGTTCTGGATCACGGGCCCCTTGGAATAGCGCTCCGGCCAGTCCCACCCGCGCTCGATCTCGTCCGAGAACTGATACTGGTAATCGGTCGATTCCACGTCACAGCGCAGGCCCGGATAGCGGTTCCAGTACCACGCCCCGCCCACGTCCTTGCCCGCCTCGATCAGCTTGGCCGACAAGCCCTTCTCCCGCAGGTTGTGCAGCATGTACAGCCCGGCAAAGCCGGCGCCGACCACGATCGCGTCTACTTCATTCGTCATTGGACACATCCTTTGGAAGCCGGTGAGATAAGACCATGCTGCTGCATGTCGGCGAGGTGCTTGTGCAGATACGCCTCCGTCAGGGCCGGTGGCGCTTCGCTGCCGTCGTTCCGCAGCGCGTGGGCGAAGGCCCCTCCCGCACGGACCTGGCTCCGCGTCATGGGCGCGGCGAAGGCGGAAAGAATCGGCAGGGCGCTGGACTGACGAGCCTGGGCGGGCAGGCGCTCCAGCCGTGCCTCAAGCTGCGCCAGCCATTCCGCATGGCTGCTTGCCCGATCGAGGGGGTAGCCGGCCGATTCGATCCAGTCGGCGACGCGATCGAGCGAGGCCGATCCCGTCTCTATCGAGGGAGCAACGTCGAAGCTGCGATAGCCTGGCTCGCCGGCCAGTGCGAGATCGACCATGGCGCGGGCGACATGGTCGACCGGCAGGCCTTCGAACCCCGCCGGGTCGGCGGCATCGGCATAGAAGGAAGGCGGGCGTACCCCCGCCAGCACGAGACTGGCCAGAAGGCGGATGAACAGGTCCGGGACGTTGATCTGCCCGACGAATCTTCGATGCGCCATCAGCATCCCGCACCGGAACACATTGACCGGCAGGCCGAACTGCTCATGCGCGTGGCGCAGCAGCACCTCGCCGGCCCATTTGCTGGCGGCATAGCCGACAGCATAGTCATCGCCGAGCGCAATCCGGGGCAGGGCGGCGCGTATGTCGGCCGTTTCCAGATCGGCCCCGCCGACGCCGGGCAATCCCGAGACCGCCCGGGAGGAGACGAAGTCGATCGGTTTGATCCGCCCGGCAAGCGCCAGTTCGATAAGGGCGAGAGTCCCTGCCACATTGGGTTGGAACAGGTCCTTGTAGGACATACGGTGGTTGACCAGTGCGCCGACATGGACGATCCGGTCCACCCGTTGGGCGAGATCGTCCCGAACGGCTGCATCGATGCCAAGGCCCCGCTCGCCCAGATCGGCGGCAATGACCTCGAGATGGTCGGCCGCAAGCTCGCTGAACCGCTTCGCAAGTTCGGCGTCATCTGCGCCGTAGGCGTCTTCGAGCCGGCGCCGCGCATCCGTCTCGTCCACGCCCCGGACCAGGGCGATCACCCTGCCGCCCAACGGGGCGAGGCGCTCCAGCCATTCGAGCGTGACGAAACGGCCCAGAAATCCGTTCGCGCCGGTCACCAGCACCACGCGCGTCAAGGCCGCATCCTTGGCGGGACTTGCGCCCCTGCCCACGCCGTCCGGCAGCAGGCGCGCGGGGTCGAGGTCCGCAGCGTCAAGCACCTGCGCATTGTCGCCATGGACGGCGGCGAAGGTCAGGCTGTCCTCCTCCTGGCCGCCGCGAAGCATTTCGGCCCAGCGCCGCGGACCGCCGCTGGGGCTGAGGATGGCACTGGCTGAGATGGCGGTGCCAAAGACATCTTCCAGCAGCATGGACAGGGTGATCGCGTCGAAGGAATCGCCGCCAAGATCAAGAAAGCTGAGATTACCCGACAAATCGATATCGTCACGCCCCAGCGTAGCACGCAGGGCAAGCGCGATGCGCTCCTCGATCGTCAGACCCGAGTCCGGATTGCGCAGCATCAGCACCTCTTCGCGCTGGCGCGCCGCAATGCCATCATAGAGCGATTCCAGGCGCTCCTGATATTTGCGGTTGAACGCGGCCCTGAGCGGCTTGCGAATGGTGGACAGCAGACCGCTTTCGATCGTGAAGGGTTCATCCTCGATGATGAAATCGCGCGGGATTTCGAACTTGCGCAGACCGGCCTTGTGCGCGGCCTCGGCCAGGCCGGCGTGAAGCAGGCTGCGCAGTTCCGTCTCGTCAGGGGCATGGCCCAGCCGCCCGGCCGCAAGGTCGCGGTCGGGCACGATCACCGCGACCAGATTGGGCCGGAACGAGGTGCCATAGAGATAGATCTGCCTGATCCAGGGAACCGACCCGGCATATTCGATCTCCAACTGGCTCAGCGCGACATATTCGCCCTGGGAAAGTTTCAGCACATTATTTCGCCGGTCGATCCAGACCAGTTCCTCGCCCTCGCGCAGTTCGAACACATCGCCGGTCAGGATCCAACCATTCTCGTCGCGGATCCCGGCCGTGGCCTTGGCATCCTTGTAATAGCCGGGAATGGCGCTGCGCGTCTTGACTGCCAGTTCGCCGCGCGGCCAGGGGCGGTCGGTATTTGAATAGCCGAGCTCCGGCACGTCGCGCAGCTCGAAATCCGTGACGAAGCGGCGGTCGAGTCGGCCGTCGAAGGTCACGCCCGAGGTTTCGGTCGAGCCATAGCCTACGCATAGCGGAACGCCGAACGTATCCATGAAGAATTGGCGCAGCTCTCGCGATATCGGGGCGCCGCCGACCACTGCAAAGACCAGCCGGTCGCCCAGGAAGGTCTTTGCCATGGCCTGGCGAACCGCGGTCTCCGCCTCGGTCCGGTCCTGGCCCCTGCTCACCCGGTGCAGGACCTCGCCAAGGAAATATTGGTAAATCTGCTCAATCACGCGAGGGAACAGGTTGAGGTGGGTCGGCCGGCTGATCCGCAGATCGTCGAACAGCGAGGACATGTCGCTCTTCAGGGTGAAAAACACCGTCCCACCCTGGGCGAGGGTACGGAAGACATGCGAGTAACCGAGCGAGTGGTTCATCCCCGCGAAGATGAGCGCGATATTGGCCTGCGGCTTTTCCACCTGAAGGATCGGCAGGCGCACGATCGCCTCGCTGTAGATCGCCCCCTTGGGCTTGCCCGTGCTGCCCGATGTGTAGAGGATCGCCAGCATGGCATCCTGGCCAGCGGGGTCCGCCGGGAGCGGTTCGAATGTCCGCTCCCGCCCAAAGGCGATCAGTTCGTCGATGGTGGCGAGGGCGATTGCGTGGCCGGCTTGGCCCAGGGCCGCGCGCGCGCGCGCGATGATTCCCGCATCCTCGTCGATGCGGAGATCGGCCGACAGCACGACGAAGCTGCGCAGGGAGGGCGTGGCGAGGGCGAAGGGGACCATCCGCTCCACATCGCGGATGTCGACCAGCATCGCTGCCGGCGCAATCTCGTCCAGGATCGTGCGGGTGTCCTCCGCCGCCTGGGACGCCAGCAGGGGCACGTGCACCGCCTGGGCGAAGATCGCCGCGAGTATGCCGGTGGTGATGTCAATTCCCGGCTGGCCGAACAGCGCAACGAATTCACCCGGCCGGACGATGTGCTCGTCATGCCGTCGCCAGGCTGTGGCAAGTCCGGTCACCCTTTGCCCAAGTTCGGCATAGCTGATCGTGGAGAAAGCATCGAGATAGTCGCGCACCCGCGTGGCTTCTTCCGTCTCCACCATGCGCCAGGCGCGCTCGCCCAGCGCGGGATGATTGGCATAGGCATCGAACAGCAGCGAATAGGCCTGGGTCAGCGGAAATCCTGGCTGGACGATCGCAGCTGTGACGCGATCGTCAGGCTGGATAGCCCGGAGCTGCTCATCGACTGGCGGGCTCTCCCCGGGAAGGGTTGCCACGTCCGCCCATTCGTCCACCTCTTGGGTCATCCTCTTCTCCTCTTGGGCCGACTGAAGGCGGCCCCTTTGTGAAGCATTCACTTCCTTTCATGTCAAGACGCAGACTGGACTATACGCCCGTGCCGGAATAACTGGACCAGGGGATGGCCCGCATATTCAGGCATTTTTCCAAGGCTTCCGGGCCGTCGAGACGAAGGCCGAAGCACGAAAAAAGCTATTGGAAGGACGTGAATGCATGAATCTTCGACCTTCAACAGCCGGCGAACCGCCAGCCACAGCACGGCGGCGTCGAAGGCCAACGGAAGAGGTCCGCGCCCTTATCCTGGCCGCCGCACGTTCGGAATTCGCTGAAAAAGGAATGGCCGGGGCGAAGACGCGGAAAATTGCGGAGCTGGCAGGTATATCCGAGCGGCTTCTGTTCAAATACTTCGTCAACAAGGCTCAATTATTTAGAATATCGATAGTGGAGCCTTTTCGTGACAAGATAAATGACCTGCATGCCGAACTGGATTCGATGGCGCCGGATATCAGGGAAAGGAACTTGCACGGCGCGCAGGAAACCTATCTTTTCCTCAGCAAGAATAGCGACCTTTTGAAGGCCTTGATAAAATCGAGCGAAATTGGTCGTGAGATAGGATATAGCCTGTCGGATTTATTATCCGGATCTGCCGACAGAATTCGGGAGCAGCACGTCAATTCTCAAACGGTCCCGATAGTCGAGCCGGGACGGGCAGTTCGTTATGCCTTTGCAATGGTGGCCGGTTCCGTCCTTCTGCACGACTGGCTATACCCGGATTCCGAGATCGGAACCGAGAATGACATGGCGTCAGTGACTGCAATCATACACAAGATTCTTCATCCGAACCTCTAATACCAAGTCCTCACCTGTCATCCATTCGTTATGGTGAAATTTCTACTATTGGCGTCATTCCCCCCGCCGCGGCCGCCGCGAATGTCGCCGGTGAGTAGCCAAGTGCAGATCTTTGCCCCCGCGAACACCGCATCCCAATTGCCTCGGCAGGGCCAACGAATATGCGCAACTCGTCGAAAGCCTCATCCCACCGGGACCGCGGATCACGGTTCCGGCAGGTTCCATGCTGTTTGCGGTCGACCTGAACCGACCGACCCACGATAATCTGGCGCCGGCGATAGCGGCGGCTGCTGTCGGCCTTGGCCGGGCTTGTTCCTTCGTTACTGCACGTTTGCCCAGCGAAAAGCAGTACCTGGCGTTTTTCTCTCCGCCTCCGGCAGCGGCACTTCTAACCAAGATGTCCGGCGATCGCCCGAATCATGAGTTATCGTCATTCATCATTATGTTACAGTATTATGACATTGGCGAGACAATGCAGTATGCTACTGTTTTAAAGACAAAAAAATATAGGACCGGAGGCTGAAGCGGTCTTGTTATGGTGTCATGATTCTGCAATATTCATCGCGATAATAGAAAGATTTTTTGGAGAATATCGATGAGGAAGGTGGCGGCGATCCTTGTTCTGGCCTTGGCGGCACAAGTCTCGACTGAGGCATTTGCTGCTGATGAGACGATTGTCGTGGGTGTTTCTGATCGTGGTCTTGCATCGGCAGCGCTGCTTTCAGGCGATTACCGTGATGCGGCCCGTCGCTTGGAGTCGCTGCGTTCTGATTTTGCTGATGATCCGGCGCGTCTCATCAATCTTGGGAATGCTTATGCTGGCATGGGCAGACTCAAGTCCGCGCGAAATGCTTATCAAGCGGCTAGCTTCGCACCGGACACCGTTCTGATTACGGCGGATGGGCGACAAAGCTATTCGCGCGAAATTGCGCGCAATGCTATACGGCGTCTGAAGACGAATTTCGCCATGCGTTGAGTCAACTGGCAAGGCGCGCCTATTTCGCAGTGGCGCGCATGTTTCATAGAAGCCACTTGGCGCTGAGTTGATCGAGCGTCATAAAGTTGTCATCTTAATTTCTCTGATCTGTCATTTCGGTGAAACCTCCTTGTCTTTTATGACGCCTAGGTGCTCCAGCCAGGGCGACAGGGGGCGTTGTCCGATTCGTTTTCCCCTTGCGCTCCGCAACCAATTTTAAACCGGCTCAAGCCGGAGCGGAGACCTCATGGCCAAGCATAACCGTTTTCACACCCTTTTAATGGCGAGCTGTGCGTGCGCCGCACTGAGCGCCTGTGGCGCCGATGATATCGCTTCGCCCGGTACCGGCGGTAATGTGATCATCAACCCGACGCCCACGCCGACGCCCACGCCGACGCCGACTCCCACCCCGACTGCGATCACAGCCGCCGCTGGCTGTCCGACAATCGCCGATCCCAAAGGGCTGGCTGACGAAGGCACCATTTCCGGTTCCAATGGCGATACCTGGCGCGTCTGCACGCTGCCTTCGATCATCGCTAAAAGCATCACCTTGCCGAAGATCGCCGGGCTCGTCTATCAGATCAAGGGCCGCGTCGATGTCGGCTGCGATAGCGGTTTCGCGGCGCCAACCGCATCAGCGCCGCTCACCAGTTCGACCGTCGGTTGCACTGCGGCCAATGGCTTCTCGTTGACCGGTGGTCAGCTGACCGCCGATACCAATGTAACGTTGACCATTGATCCTGGCGTCGTTCTTTATGGTGGCACCGGCACTAGCTGGCTGGCCGTCAACCGCGGCAACAAGATCAATGCAGTCGGCACTGCGAGCTTGCCGATTGTCTTCACCAGTCGCGACAATCTCAACGGTAACGCCACCGAAAACTCGATCGGTCAGTGGGGCGGCGTTGTTCTGCTCGGCCGTGCGCGTACCACTGATTGCAACAGCGGCTCGGTCGCTGCCGACACTTGCGAACGTCAGACGGAAGGCTCGGCCGATCCGGCAACTTTCGGCGGTCGTGACGACGCCTATAATGCGGGCACCATGAAATATGTGCAGATCCGCTATTCGGGCTATGTGCTTGGCGCCAATACCGAACTCCAGGCGCTGACCGGGGAAGGCATCGGCAGCGGCACCACGCTGGACTATATCCAAAGCTTCAATAGCTCGGACGATGGCGCGGAATTCTTCGGTGGCACCGTGCGCATGAAGCACTATATCGCGGCCGGGGCGGACGATGACAGCCTCGACGCCGACACGGGCATCCAAGGGCGTTTCCAGTACGTTCTGTTGGTACAACGCCCAGGCCAGGGCGACGCTCTGATGGAAATCGACAGCAATGGCCTGGAAAGCGACACGCCGCGGCAGAACACGATTGTGGCGAACTTCACAGCGCTTCAGCCCAATGTCAGCAGCAATAATGAAGCTAATGACCAGGCGTCCATTCTGAACCGCGGCAATAGTGACCTGACGCTGGTCAACGGCATTGTCGCCACCCCGAATAATGAGTGCGTCCGCTTGCACGGCACCGGGACGGCTTCCACCCGCGCTACGCTGACGGCCCGTTCGGTTCTACTGCAGTGCAATGCGACGAAGTTCATCGGTTCGGGCAGCGGTTCGACCGCCTACACCGCAGCCGACGTCGCGTCGCTCTTCACCGGCAACAACAACAATGTGTCCTATACCTCGTCGCTAAGCGCGGTGTTCATCAACGGAACGAACGAAACGACGGGCGTAACCGCGACCGACGCGAAGACACTGGACGCCTTCTTCGACACGACGACCTATGTCGGCGCGGTCAAGGATGCGAACGACACCTGGTTCGCGGGCTGGACCTGCAACTCGGCCTTCGCGCCGTTCGACAACACGAGCACCGCTCGCCGCGCCTGCACCTCGGTGCCGCTGTAAAACCGGCCTGAGCTAATGCGGGGCGGGATGAGGTCTTCACTGGCCGCATCCCGCCCCGATGCTTGCACTTGATAAAATTAGGGGACTTCCGATGGCGACGCCGCTCAACTTCGCGGGCCTGCTGCTTCTTTCTTCCGCGCTGGTTGCGCCGGCTGCTCTAGCGCAGGAAGCGACCGCGCCCGCCGATGCCACCACCAGCCAACCGGAATCGGCCGATCCGGCGGAACAGCCCGGCCGTTCCGCCGCCGAGGCGACGCCCGACGTTTCGATCCCCGGTTCGGACATCATTGTGACTGGGCGGCGCGGCTCCAACATCCAGAAGAGCGTCCCAGCCGTGGTGTCCATCCTGTCCTCGGCGGACATCGCGCGCACGGGCGACGGCAATATCGCGGGTGCGCTTGGCCGCGTGACCGGCATGTCCGTGGTCGGCAACGGCTTTGTCTATGTCCGCGGCCTTGGCGATCGCTATTCGCTTGCGCTGCTCAACGGTTCGCCCTTGCCGAGCCCCGAGCCGCTGAAGCGCGTCGTCCCGCTGGACCTGTTCCCGACCAATATCGTTTCCTCCTCGCTGGTTCAGAAGAGCTATTCGGCCAACTATCCCGGCGAGTTCGGCGGCGGTGTCATCAACCTGACCACGACCGTTATCCCGGCAGAAAGCTTCGTGACGATCAGCGGCGGCATTGGCGCCAATGACGAAAGCAGCTTCCAGCCGGGCTACAGCTATTTTGGCAGCAAAAGCGACTGGACCGGTTTCGACAACGGCAGCCGCGATCTGCCACCGGCACTTGCAGCTTTTTTCCGCAGCGGTGAGCGCATCAGTTCGGGCAATGTCGACACGTCTGAAATTGCCGGCCAACTCGTTCGCTTCAGCAATGCGACGGTGCAGCGAATTTCCGATCTCGATCCCAATTATTCGGCAACGATCGCGGGCGGCACCTCGTTCGATCTGGGCGGTTCCACGCTCGGTGTGATCGCAACCGCTGGCTATAGCAACAAGTGGGTCGTACGCGACCAGCGTCAGCAGAATTCGATTACTCCGGACCTTTCCGCGCTCAACTCGGATTTTCAGCGAGTCACGACCGACAACCGCATCATCGTCAACGCCCTCATGGGCTTGGGACTGGAGTTTGGCGACAACAAGATTCGCTGGACGAACCTCTATATTCGCGACACGTTGAAGCATACTCGTCTCGGCATCGGCAACACACAGACCCAGCCGACCTCCGACATCATGGAGCAGGACACGGCCTGGTATGAGCGGCAGCTGATCGATACTCAGCTGGTGGGCGAATTCAAGTTCAGCCCCGAATTCAGTCTGGACGTGCGCGGCGGCTTCGCCAATTCACAACGCGAGGCACCAGACGAACTGTCCTTTGAATATATTCGCACCAATTCGGATGCCGACCCCTTCGGCAACCTGTTTATCAACCGCCTGAACGGCAATACAGGTCAGACGGCCACCGTCAGCTATTCAGACCTCAATGAAGATCTATGGTCGGGTGGTTGGGATTTCACCTGGCGACCGTCACCGGCGCTGGGCGCGACGGTGGGCTACGCCTATGTCAGCACCAACCGCACCAGCTCGCGTCGCGACTTCCAGTTCCGCGCGTCGAGCGATATGCCCGAGGGCGTGGGGGTGTTGCGGCCCGATCTGCTGTTGGCGCCCGGGATCGTCGACTATTTCAATATCGGTTTGATTGAGACGAACGAAGGCAATCCGGCTTTCCGTGCGACACTGAAAAACCATGCGGGCTATGGCAAACTGAACTGGCAGATAACGCCGGAACTGTCGATTGATGCCGGCGTCCGCTATGAAACAGCAAAGCTAGCTGTCGCACCGTTACAGGTGTTCAGCACGCCTGGCGCCAGCACCGCCTCCACGCAGCTCAACAATGATTATTGGCTACCCAGCGCGACGCTGACCTGGCAGGTTCAGGCAGACATGCAGGTTCGCCTGAACGCTTCCAAGACTATTGCTCGTCCGCAATTCCGCGAGTTGATCTATCAATTCTATTTCGATCCGGACAGCAACCGCCGGTACCAGGGCAACCCCCATTTGCAGGATAGCGAACTTTTCAACGCGGAAGCGCGCTACGAATGGTATTTCGCGCGCGATCAGCGTTTCTCGATTGCAGGCTTCTTCAAGAAGATCGACAAGCCGATCGAGACCTTCATCACACTCAACGGAGACAATTTCGTCACCAGCTTCGCTAATGCGCCCAAGGCAAATCTCTACGGGGGCGAAGTCGAGTTGCAGAAATATATCGACTTGTCGGGCGTAGGAAGCGATCCCTTTTTCGCCTCCCGCCGATTGGTTGCCATCGCCAACTATACCTATACCAAGTCCAAATTGAAGGTCGGCCCGAATGACGCCGTGGCGGTTTTCGGCGCATCCTCGACTCTGGCGACCGACTATTTCCGAAACGGCGCATCGCTAACCGGGCAGTCGGACCATTTGGTGAATTTCCAGCTTGGCGTCGAGGATCAGGAAAGCCTCTCGCAGCAGACACTGATATTCTCCTATGCCAGCAAGCGCGTGACAAGCCGCGGCCTTGCCAATCAGAACCAGCCTGATGTTTATGAATATCCCGGCCTTAATCTGGACTTTGTCGCGCGACAGGGCTTGCGCGTGGCGGGTCGGCAGTTCGATGTGAAGTTTGAAGCCCGAAATATTCTCGGCAATAACTATAAGGAAACTCAGTCCAACGCGACTAACACCGTGATCTACAATAAATACCGTATCGGCCGAACCTTCAATTTTTCACTGTCGACCACTTTCTGATATTATTCGGTTCCTCATGGCGTGGCCGATCGGTGAGCGATCGGCCATAGCCTGTCAATCTTGCCTGCAAAGCGGCCTCCGTCGTGAGGCAAGCAACGCGGCTGGGAAAGGAAGTCGTCGTCCCTGCCCTGATGAGGGGCGGAGGGCGACCTACGCGGCCGAGCAGCTGCGCAAGCTGCATCGCTGTATTTCGGCGCGCGGGGACGATGTCGTCCTCCTCCTTCAGATGTAATCAGCGCCAAGGCTTCTCCCGATACCATTTGGTGATGATGTGCTTGACGCCGCTGCGCACCTTCATGCCGTGGTGCAGGCTGGCCGGATTATATGCGCCTTCCCTTAGCCGGTTGTTCCAGGCGAGCAGCTTGCCGGTTTCGGGTTGCACCGTCTTGCCAATCTTGGGGAAGCGGGTCGCGCCACCCGCGCCGGGTTCATTGAGGTAGACCATCAGCGTCCAGGTGCGGTTGCCAGCGACTGAGCAATATTTGTCGAAGTCAGGACCGTCCGGTTCGAAATAATCGGTATGCGCCTTGAATTCCTGACCCACGGCATAGCGCTGGCCCTGGATGGGCTCTCCATAAATAGGATTGATGCCGGCGAAGTCGGCCAGCTTGGCGTCGATGGTGGCGATGAAGGAATCGCCGTCGTCAAGGTCGCATGTCTCACTGGTGCGGAAGGCGCTGTCGCCATTGGCGTCCGCTATGGTGGAGGGACGACGGCAGGCTTCGATCCGGTCGATCAGATCGGCGCATTCCTGCTGCGAGAGGAAGCCGCGCTGGATGAACAGGGTGAGGTCGCGACTGGGCACGCGTTGTACACGCGCATGTCCGGCGATCCATTGCGGGTCTGCGTCGGGCGCAGAGGGAGGCATGCAGTCGGCCATATTCTGTCCTGAAGATGGGTGCGCCATGGCGCGAAGTCGGATTTGCTATTGCCCGTCGCGCGAAATGCAAGCCTTGATAATTCCCGCAGGGTGATTGTCATCATATAACCGCAAAAATGTTATCTTATAGTAACAGAAATTACCGAGCACTATTTTGGCAGAAGAGTGATTGAACTTGGGATACGTGCGTCATAGCAGAAAGCTGGCCGGCTGAACGTCCACCGTAGCGTTGCCAAGCCCACTTCAGCAGTTCCCTCACCTCGTTCTTATCATCGGTACGATCGGCGCTGTCCCAATCGGAACAGTACGGCGCGGCGAGTCAATTGGCTGCATTCCAAAGGGCGCAAGCGCGCTATAGCGGGAGTTGAACACGGGACAGAACTTCCACACTTGCGGAGCCTCTGTGGTTAGAGGTTCATCATGCGAAGCAAGCCACCAACGATTGGGATAGAAAACCAGCTTTTGCAGCTTCATATGGCTAATGCCGCCGCTTTCTGCGCCATGTTCCGCCAGGAACCTATTGGCTATGGCAAGTGGGGCGAATGGCATAATTGCTCTCCATTCCCCTTATGGTCTTCGCGAGTCGCTTGGCGGTTTCCCGGTCGCCTATGACGATTTCGGGACACGCGTTGCGTCGATAATCCAGTTCAAGGCACTGCCTGTCGAGGTCATCAACAGACATACCATCATTGAGGGATTTCGACGTCGGCTTCGGTCGTCTCCGGCCGCTCCCTTTGAAACCCGTGTATGCCAAGCCACCACTGGAGGGCCATGATGCCGCCTTTGGCGGGCTGGAGCAGCCCGATCATCAGGGTCAGCGATAGCGGCATGATGATCGCAAGGAGCATGGGCACGGATAGCTGCGCATCGTGCACCAGTGCGATGATCACTGGCGCCAACAGATGCCCAGTCAGGAAGATCGAGACATAGGCCGGGAAGTCGTCCGTCTGTTGATGCGACCAGTCCTGTCCGCAACGGGCGCAATTCGGAACGGGCTTGAGGAATCGAGAGAATAGCTTCTCATCCCCACATCGAGGACATCGGCCACGCAGTCCGCGCATCGTTGCTTCCCAACCCGTGACGGGCAGCGCCAGTGCCTCAGTCAGCACGGGCTCGGACGTACTCACCCGATCGGGATCGACTCCCATATTGTCGAAGGGCGACACCATGAAATCAGGCATTGATCATCACGGCCGCGGTTTCCGGGAATCGTTCAGGAAAGTTTGATCGCTTGGATTGCACAAGCCATATATACAATATTACTATTAATTGTTAACAATGATATTTGATGTATTAAACATCATGAGGCAAATATGATCACGTCGCAGCAAATGCGCGCCGCACGCGCTCTTCTCGGCTTGGACCAGCGTCAGTTGGCCGAATTGGCGGGATTGTCTCTCCCTACGATCCAACGGATGGAGGCGTCCGAAGGCCAGGTGCGGGGCGTGGTCGAGACTCTGGTTAAAGTGATCATGGCGCTGGAGAGCGCCGGTATTGAGCTGTTGGGCGAGAACGCGCCGAGCACAGGCGTCGGGCGCGGGGTCCGCCTTCGTGAACCTGCCAGTGGCGGCGTCAGGCGGTCGTCGTCCTCCATGCTGTACGACAAGATACCGGCTGAGGAAGCTGACAGGTGACGGCAGCCTCCTATACGCCCAAACTCCTCACAACGCTGCGCGAAGGCTATTCGGTCGCGAGCTTCCGGGCAGATGCCATAGCAGGATTGACTGTGGCCATTGTTGCGCTCCCGCTCGCGATGGCGCTCGGCATTGCCAGTGGAGCGACGCCCGACAAGGGATTGGTGACCGCTGTGATCGCGGGCTTCCTGATCTCGGCGCTTGGCGGATCGCGCGTCCAGATCGGCGGACCGACCGGCGCCTTCGTGGTCGTGATCTTCAACGTCATCGCCCAGCACGGCTATGATGGACTTCTGGTGGCCACGCTGTTGGCCGGGCTGATCCTCATCGCCGCCGGCGCCCTTCGCCTGGGGCGGATGATCAAATATATCCCGCACCCGGTTGTGACCGGCTTTACCGCTGGCATCGCGGTGATCATCGGGTCGAGCCAGGTGAAGGATTTTCTCGGCCTCTCGATCGAGCATGTCCCTGCCGAATTCATTCCGAGGTGGCAGGCCTATTTTGGCGCGATCGCCACCGTCAATTGGGTCACGCTTGGCATCGGCGTGGGCACGCTTAGCGTTATCGTCATGCTGCGCAAGCTTGCGCCGAAATGGCCCGGCTTTTTGATCGCCGTGGTGGCGAGTTCGCTCGCAGTTGCCCTGCTCAAACTGCCGGTCGACACGATCGGGTCGCGCTTCCCGGATATGTCGGCCGGTTTGCCGATGCCGTCGTTGCCGGAATTCTCCCTGGCCAAGGTCGCCGCAGTTCTCCCTTCCGCGTTCACGATCGCCTTCCTCGCTGGGATAGAAGCCCTGCTCTCCGCAGTCGTCGCCGATGGAATGGCCGGAACACGCCATCGCTCCGATCAGGAGTTGATCGGCCAGGGCGTGGCGAATTTGGGGTCGGCACTCTTCGGCGGCCTGCCGGCGACCGGTGCCATCGCACGCACGGCGACCAACATCCGTTCTGGAGCAAAGACGCCTGTTGCGGGAATGATGCATGCGGCTTTTCTGCTCCTGTTCATCCTCTTCGCCAGCGACCTGATGGCCTATGTGCCGATGGCGGCGCTCGCTGCAATCCTCTTCATGGTCGCCTGGGGCATGAGTGAGTACAAACGTTTCGTGGCCCTTCTGCGTATGCCGAACAGCGATCGTGCGGTACTTTTGCTGACTTTCGGACTGACGGTGCTGGTTGATCTGACAGTCGCAATCGGTGTCGGCGTAGCGCTCGCGTCATTGTTGTTCATGGCGCGCATGGCCGAAGCGGTCGAAGTTGACGCGGGGATCGCGCAAGAGTCCGAACTGGATGCAGAGGACATGCACCAACGCGATGCGCTTCCCCGCGGCGTCGAGGTGTTCCGGATCAACGGGCCGTTCTTCTTCGGGGTCGCCGGCGAACTGCTGGACACGTTGAGGCGGGTCGGTTCGTCGCCCAAAGTCCTTATCCTGCGCATGCGCCTGGTCCCGCTGCTCGATGCCAGCGGAGTGCAGGCGCTGGAGGAATTTGTCGAACAAGCCCGCATTTCCGGCGCGCGTGTAATCCTCTCCGGTATAAGGCCACAGCCGTTCGCCATGCTCAAACGCGCACGCCTTGGCCGGTCCTCGGGCAAGCTCATCTACACGTCGAACTATGCAGAGGCGCTCATCGCCGCCGCAAAGATCGTCGAGGAAGCCTGACATGCCGGGAACTTTCAACTCATGCGCATAACGCGGGAGGCAGGCTTGTGCGCTGTCGATCGAAATGCGCAGGCCCAACGTGACGACGGTCCATTATCAGGAGAAGCAGATGAACGACCAAGATTATGTCTATGACGAAGAAACCGGGGAATGGATGCCCGCAGCGGAACTGGCAGTGCGCCATGCCGAAGCCGAGAGGGTCGAGGTGCGTGATGCCGTGGGAAACATACTCATCGATGGCGATCAGGTCACATTGATCAAGGATCTGGAAGTCAAAGGTGCTGGGCAGACGCTGCGGCGTGGCACACTTATCAAGTCGATCCGACTTACCGGCGACGCACAGGAAATCGACTGCAAATATGATGGCATTAAGGGACTGGTGCTGCGAGCGGAGTTTGTTCGGAAACGTACCTGATCATGAAGCAAACTGTCCGACACAGAGCATCAACAGGAAGCCCACCGTGCTGGCAACGCCGCCGATATAGGGGAAGGCCCGGAACGGGATCGCCGCAGCCGGAGCGGGCGGAACACGCGGTGCAATGATGGCGCGATCGATCGGCAAAGCCTTGCCGCAACATATGCTGTAGCCGGATCATCAACTCGCCAAGCGCTGTGAGTGAATAAGCCGGGAGTACCGGCGCGCAATCGAACCCAATTAGCGGACCGTCTGGACGCAGGAACGAAAATCGGCGGTTGAACGGCTACAAAGGGTCGGTTTCGCCGAAGGTGAACGCCGGATCGTGGGACAATCCTGCCGTTCGCGGATATGAGCAGGAATGGCGGGTCTCGGCGACACCCGAAGTTCGATCCTTGACGCCAGTCATCCTCGTAATGGGTGAGATTGGCTGGGAACTCCTCCCAAAGATCTGCGGAATGCGGGATCGGGCCCTACTCGATAACCGCTAGCCAAGCCTGGGAGACTCTCATTCTTCAAGTTTCGGTCCGCTCAGACAGTATCAAAGCATCGTCCATGTCGATCCCTGGTGCGACCAAATCCTATCGCTCCAATAACATGTGAGCGGGATTTCATTGCGACGAATGAACATGATCCCCTAGTCTGTCAGTCGCACACCATCTGGAGCGCGCTCATGGCCGATGACCAGCCTCGTTACGAACCCTACGACAAGCCGGCAGGCGGTTGGGGTGCGGCCGCTGCTACGACAAAAGTCCTGATGCAGGAAAGCGTGGTCACTAAAGGATCGAAAGCGCTGCTCTCCATGAATCAGCCCGGCGGGTTCAAATGCCCGAGCTGCGCCTGTCCCGACCCCGACTGCACCCAGACGCTTGAATTTTGTGAGAATGGCGCGAAAGCGTCGTGCGCGCATTCGGGACCAACAACTTCCCCGACTGTTCGAACATGTGCCACGAACCGACCAGTCGGGGCCTCCCGCATTCGATCGGCGTCGGGAAAGGCACGGTCACCATGGCCGATTGGGCCAAGGCCGAAGCGATCTTCGTGATCGGCCAGAATATGGGGACCAATTCTCCCCGCATGATGACCGATCTCGTGCGCGTGTCCGGCATCGAGGAGGCACAGATCCGGCGTTGTGCCGAGATCTACATCCGGACCAGCGCGACGATCATCTGCTACGGCATGGGGCTGACCCAGCACCAGCAAGGCGCGCGGTTGCTCCAGCAGGTCTGCAACCTCCTGTTCCTGCGCGGCAACTTCGGCAAGCCCGGCGCCGGGATCGCGCCGATCCGGGGTCATTCGAACGTCCAGGGCGATCGCACCGTCGGCATCGACGAGCAGCCTGCCGCCGCATATCTCGATCGCGTCCGGGATGTGTCCGGGTTCGATCCGCCGCGCGAGCATGGCCATCACACCGTCGATGCCGTCAAGGCGATGAGGGCGGGGACGGCCAAACTGTTCGTCGGCATGAGCGGCAATTTCGTGCGCGCCGTTCCGGACACCGAGCGCACCTATGAAGCCATGCGCAATCTCGACCTGACCGTCGGCATTTCGACCAAGCTCAATCGCAGGCATGTGGTCCATGGCAAGGAGGCGCTGACCCTGCCGGTCATTTCCCGGTCCGAGCGGATCGAGACAGAGGCGGGCGAGCAGTTCGTCACGATCGAGGACGCCATGTCCAAGGTCACCGCTTCGCGCGGCGTGCTCGATCCGGCCAGCCCGGACTGCCTGTCCGAAGTGGAGATCGTCTGCCGCATGGCCCGTGCCACGCTGCCCGACAGTAGCATCAAGTCGATCCCGGTAAAGATCCGGCTGGCGTGAGAATGGCTCGGGCGGCCCGATGACGCTGATAAGCCTTGCCGCGCTGCTTCACACGGCGATCGTCGCGGCGACGCTGCTGCACATATTGGCGCGACCGGACATCAACGCAACCACACGGATCGCCTGGGCGCTGGCTCTCTTCGTACTGCCTGCACTCGGCGCGCTGGCCTATTTCCTGTTCGGTCGAATCCGGTTCGATGGCCCGCAAGGCGCTGCCCATCGCGAGGCCGAACTTGCGACCCGGCCAATGGTGCTGGACAGCGGCGAGCCGCATGACCTTGTCACCCAGGGACCGGCCAGCGGCTTTGCCAGCGCCATCAACGGGTTCGGCGTCACGCATGGCAACCGCGCGGAGTTGCTCGACAGCCCGGACGGGCAGCGCGCCCGCCTGATCGCCGATATCGATGCGGCACGGCGCTTCGTCCATGTCTTCTACTATATCTGGCTGGATGACGGCACCGGCCGGGCGGTCGCCGAAGCGCTGATCCGGGCGGCACGGCGCGGCGTACGCGTGCGCGCCGGGGTGGACGCGATCGGATCGGGCGCGCTCCTTAAATCCACCGTCTGGCAGGCGATGCGCGCAGCGGGCATCGAGACCATGGCGGCCTTGCCCATCGGCAATCCGTTATCGACGGTGCTCGTTCGCCGGCCCGATCTTCGCAATCATCGCAAGATCACGATCATCGACGGCGCTATCTGCCATTGCGGCAGCCAGAACTGCGCCGATCCGGCCTTCTCACCCAAGCCGCGCTATGCGCCATGGGTCGATGTCATGGCCCGGTTAGAGGGGCCGGTGGCGCGGCAGATGGACCTCCTCTTCGCGCAATCCTGGTTCGAACAGGGACCGATCGACCTGACCCCCTGGGACTACCGCACCGATCCTGTCGAAACCGGCGTCACGGCTCAGGTCGTTGGCACGGGTCCGACGACGGACAAGGGTGTGGCCGCCCAGCTCCTTGCCCGCATCGTGGGCGAGGCCCGCCGTGAAATCATGATGACGACCCCCTATTTCGTGCCGGGCGATGTCGTATCGGAAGCCATCATCGGAGCGGCCATGGCGGGCGTGGATATCACGCTGATCGTGCCGCATCGCAATGATTCCTGGTTCGTCGGCGCGGCGAGCCGAGCCTATTATCCGCGACTGCTCGATGCGGGTGTCAGGATCCAGGAGTTCGAGGGCGGCCTCCTCCATGCGAAGATCCTGACCGTCGATGGCGAGCTGACTTTCTTCGGGTCGACCAATCTCGATTTCCGCAGCTTCGACCTCAATTTCGAAAATGACATCATGGTGCGGGACAAGGAATTCACCGCCGCGATGCGGGCGCGCCAGCAGGAATATGGTCGTTCGGCGCGGCCGGTGACGCGAGGTCAGACAGAAGCCCTCCCTCTGCACATCCGCATCTGGCGCAATGCGCTTGCATCGCTCGGTCCGTTGATTTGACGTCCGGTCAGCTAGCGCTTCTCCCGGAATTTGGATCCCGATAGTATGGTTCGTCGAAGCACGGAGTATGACGCACATGGTTGGCACGCCGATCCCGAAGGACATCTTTACCGAACCGGAGAATGTCGATCCGGATACCCTCGCCAATCTCGGCCCCCTGCGTCGGCTTGCGGGAATATGGGAAGGCGACAAGGGCAATGACCTCAATCCGAAGGCGGACGGCCCGGAGCAGCGCCAATATTTTGAGCGGGTCGAGATGCAGCCGATCGATCCCCAGACGAATGGCCCCCAACTTCTCTACGGCCTGCGCTACCACACCCATATCGGCACGCGCGAAGAGGACATCACCTTCCACGACCAGATCGGCTATTGGCTGTGGGAGCCTGCAACCGGCCTCATCATGCAGACACTGGCTATCCCTCGTGGCCAGGTCGCGCTCGCATGTGGACAAGCCGGGAAGGACGATATGACGCTGAAAGTGAAAGCCGTTCGCGGCCAGACCGATTATGGCATCTGCTCCACGGACTTTCTGGAGCAGGCGTTCCGGACCGACAGCTACATGCTCGATATCGCTTTCGCCGCAGATGGCTCCTGGACATATACGAGCGAGACCATGCTGATGGTCAAAGGCCGCAACGAGCCGTTCACCCACCGCGACACGGGCAGCCTTAAGAAGGTGGGCGATGCCGATCTCAATCCCTGGCTCAGGATCGTTCGTGCCAAGGCCGGCGGGCCGGGCTGATGGGGGGAGCCGCGACGACGTTTCACTATTTCGACACCAGGACCTGGCTTGGCGCGGTGATTCTTGCGGCGCTGCTGATCGGAGCCGCGATCCTCATTTCCTGGCTGGTGCGACGCGCCTTCACGACGCTCATCGCGCATGACCGGTCCGAACGCATCGACCAGATCACGATCTCGTTTCTCAGCCACCTGGCAATCCTGATCATATGGCTGCTGATCGGCGCGCTGTACGCCCATCTTGTTCCGGCGCTTAACCGTCTCAGCACCGCCTTGCTCGCCGGGGTCGGGCTGATGTCGGTGATCGTCGGCTTCGCCGCCCAGACGACGCTGGGCAATCTGGTCTCTGGCGTTAGCCTTGTATTGTACAAGCCATTCCGCCGTGGGGACCGATTGCAGGTCGTCGCGCCCAATAAGGATCAATTCGACGTCGGTGTTGTCGAGGATATCACGCTGGGTTTCACCATCCTGCGCACGGATGATGGCCGCGAGATCATCATAGCCAATGGCACGATGGCGCAGCAGACAATGATCAAACTGCCACGCAGCGAGAAGGATGGCGCATGAGAGCCGTGATCGCCACCTCAGCTTTCGGAATAGTTGTGGGGGGCTTGGCCGATCGCCTAATTCACGATGAGGGAACGGGGGCGTCTGTCAGGAGCAGGCATTCGGACATCTACCCCGGAACGCCCGGCTCTGGTCGGCACAGGCTTCAAGGAAACTCCTCCGTCTTACATCGGCAAGCTGCGAAGTGAGTATGGCGCCCATTCACTTCGCCGGACGCCATTCACTTCGCCGGACGAAGGCGTCGATCATCTATAGGGCGACCGGGAACCTTCGTGCCGTCCAGATCCCTCTCGGTCATAGCAAGATCGAGAACATGGTTCGCTATCTCGGCTTCTTGGCGAGGGGCCATTCAGCGTAACCACAAGCGGAGCACTCCTCCGACCAGCGCCAACGCAAGAACGCTCGTCGCCCAAATTCCGACGAACCATCCAAGCCGGCACAGCCAAAGCGGCATCAATGATAGCCCTCCGTCCCTACCTTGCCGCGAAACACCCAATAGGACCACGCAGTATAGGCCAGGATGACGGGCACCATGATCGAGGCCCCCACCAGCATGAACATCTGGCTGCGGTGAGGCGCGGCCGCTTCCCAGATCGTCACCCGCGCTGGAATTACGTCGGGCCAGATCGAAATGCCAAGGCCGACGAGGCAAAGCCCGAACAAGGCAAGCGCCCAAAAGAATGGCTGCGCATCACGCTTCCGACGCAGGCTGCGATAGAAGAGCAATGTCATGATCACTGTGGCAAGCGGCACCTGCGCCGTCGCCACTATGCCGGGGAAGCTCAGCCAACGCTGATAATATTTTGTCTCCAGCCCCAAGGTCGCGAGACTGATTGCGCCGATCATGATCAGAAGGCCGATGCCCAGTCGACCGGCATAGGTCACCGCCTGCCGTTGCAATCCGCCCTCGGTTTTCCAATTTAGCCAGCAGGCACCGAGCAGGGCATAGCCCACCAGCAGACTAATGCCGGTCAGCAGGCTGAACGGTGACAACCATTCCCACCAGCCGCCGGCATAGCTGCGACCCTTGACCGTGATACCCTGAAGAAGCGCGCCAAGCGCAATTCCTTGCGCGAAGGTGGTAATGACCGAGCCGGTGGTGAACGCCTTGTCCCAGAAGGCGCGGTGCGCCGGATCGCGCCATCGAAACTCGAAGGCGACACCTCGAAAGACGAGTCCCAGCAGCATCGCGATCATTGGCGCGTAAAGCGCTGGCAGGATGATCGCATAGGCTAGCGGGAATGCAGCGAGCAGACCGCCAACGCCCATCACCAGCCAGGTCTCGTTTCCGTCCCACACCGGCGCGATGCTATTCATCGCGGTGTCACGGTCCTGGCCGACCTTGAAGAGAGGAAAGAGGATGCCAATGCCGAGATCGAAGCCATCCATCACGACATAGGCAATGATCGCAAAGCCGATGATGCAAGCCCAGATGACAGTGAGATCGATCATGCCGAAGCTCCCTCGATGATAGCTGGGGCGGGGGTGATGCCTGCGCTGCGGATCGGTGCGTCATCGGGCGGGGTTTCATGCGCTTGGGGCGGCTTCTTCATCAGATGCAGGAGATACCAGATGCCCATGCCGAAGACGGTGAAATAGACGATCGCAAATGCGAGCAGCGACGAGACGACGGCGGGAGCATCCAGAGGCGAAGCGCTCTGTGTCGTCCTTAGCAAGCCGTAGATCGTGAACGGCTGGCGCCCGACTTCGGTTACCACCCAGCCGGCCAGCACGGCGACAAGTCCGGACGGTCCCATCAGGACCGCGAACCGATGCAGCATCGGCCAGTCGTAAAGCGCCTTGCGCCAGCGCGCGATGAGGCTCCACAGCCCGATTGCGAGCATGGCAAACCCAATGCCGACCATGACGCGAAAGGCCCAGAAGACGATGCCGACGGGTGGTTGGTCGGCTTTCGGTACAGTGTCGAGACCCTTCAGGGGCGCGTCGATTTCGTGCCTGAGGATCAGCGACGAGGCCTTTGGTATCTCGATGGCGTAGTCGACCCGCTGTTCCTTGCTGTTCGGGATGCCGAACAGGATCAGCGGAGCGCCGTGCGGGTGACTCTGGTAATGGCCCTCCATTGCCATGACCTTCACCGGCTGATGCTCGAGCGTATTCAGTCCGTGCATGTCGCCGGCGAAGATCTGGATCGGCGCAACGATCGCTGCCATCCACATCGCCATCGAGAACATCTTGCGCGCGCCCGGATTGGCGCGGTCCTTGAGAAGATGCCAGGCACCCACCGCGCCGACGATGAAGGCGGTCGTCAGATAGGCCGCGAGGACCGTGTGGAACAGGCGATAGGGGAAGCTGGGATTGAAGATGATCGCAAGCCAGCTTGTCCCGGGCAGGAACTGACCGTTGGCGCCGATCTCATAGCCAGTCGGCGTTTGCATCCAGCTGTTGACCGCCAGGATCCAGAAGGCGGAAATAAAGGTCCCCAGCGCCACGGCTAGCGTAGCGACAAAGTGCAGCTTGCGCCCGACCTTGTTGATTCCGAACAGCATGACGCCGAGGAAGCCGGCCTCCAGGAAGAAAGCGGTCAGTACTTCATAGGCCATCAGCGGCCCGATAACTGGACCTGCCTTATCGGAAAACACCGACCAGTTCGTACCGAACTGGTAAGACATGACGATACCCGAGACGACGCCCATCCCGAACACGACAGCGAAAATCTTGAGCCAATAGCGGAACAGATTGGCATAAACGCCCTTACCGGTCTTCAGCCACAGGGCCTCCAGTACCGCCAGATAGCTTGCCAGCCCGATGGAAAAGGCGGGGAACAAGAAGTGGAAGCTGACCGTAAAGGCGAATTGCGCCCGCGCAAGAATGATGGCGTCCATGGATGTCCCCGTTCAGCTGGCGAGTGCGGACCAGCTCTTGAATAGCATGTAGATGGCGACAATGAGCACGAAGATCGCGAACAGGCTGTTCAATCGGCCCTTTTCGGCAGCCATCACTTGGGATGTGCGTGTGCCGATGATGCTTCCGACGATGCCGCCCGCGATGAAAACGCTGGCGAGGCCCCACAGGACATAGCCAGAAACAGCATAGTTGAGCGCGGTGGTCAGGCCGAAGGCGGCGACCGCCACCAGCGAAGTGCCGATAGCACGCAGGATCGGCATATGTGTCGACGCAATCAGGCCTGGTACGATGAGGAAACCTCCGCCAATTCCGAAAAAGCCGGAAAATGCCCCGGTGCCGAGACCATAGCCAACCACCTTGCCAACGTTCTCCCGGTTACATTGCGCGCCTTCTATGCCCTGATCGCCGCGTCCGCGGAACATCAGCAACGCCACCACGACCATCAGGATAGCGAATAGAAAGAGCAGCCTGTGCCCGTCGATGCTCTTGCCGAGGGTCGAGCCGCCGAGCGCGCCGATGACGCCAGCCGCCGCATAGATCCCGCCGCACCGCCAGTTCACCGTCCGGGCATGGGCATGGTTCCAGAGACCGGCGAGCGCGTTGACCGCGACCGCCAGAGCGCTGGTGCCGATAGCCTCGTGCGGATTGCGGATCCCCACGAGATAGAGCAGCAAGGGCACGGCGAGGATCGATCCGCCGCCGCCGACGAGCCCGAGCACGAACCCGACGAGCGCGCCCGAGAGACCGCCAAGGGCATATTGCATCGGCTCCAGCATGGCTCAGTGCGCCGCCCCGATTGCATGCGGCGCGACCATCCATTCGCGCCCCTTGAGCATGCCGTGCCAGTAGACCGGCGGAAGGATCGTGTCTTTCAGCAACCACGACAGGCGGGAGGGACGCGTCCCGTCGATCAGCCAGTTGGGGAAGCTGGGTAAGAGTTTGCCGCCATAGCCGAATTCGGCGAGGACGATCTTGCCTGCCTCGACCGTCAGCGGGCAGGAACCATAGCCGTCATAGTCCGCGACCGGTTCCTTGCCTTCAAGAGCAGCGAGAACGTTTACCGCGACGACCGGTGCCTGCTTGCGTGCGGCGGCTGCGGTCTTGGCGTTGGAGGCGGAGCAGGCGTCGCCCAGTGCGAACACGTTGGGATAGCGCAGGTGCTGAAGTGTCGCCTCGTCAACCTCGATGAAGCCGGACGCGGCCGCGAGCGGACTCGACCGGACAAAATCCGGAGCGACCTGGGGCGGTACGACATGGATCATGTCGAAGCGTTCATCGACCCGTCGCGTGCCATCGCCATCCTTGCGCTCGAAGGTGGCGACCTTCGCCGCGCCATCGATGGCAACCAGCTTCGATTCGAAATTCAGGTGCGCGCCATAACGCTCGACATATTCCATGAGCGCAGGGACATAGGCTGCGACGCCGAACAACACCGCACCGGCAGTGTGGAACTGCACGTCGATGTCCTTCAGGACCCCGGCCTTTTCCCAGCGATGACAGGAGAGATACATGGCCTTTTGCGGCGCGCCGGCACATTTGATCGGCATCGCAGGCTGGGTGAACAGCGCCCGCCCGCCCTTGAATTCCTTGACAAGCCGGTTGGTATAGGGCGCGAGATCGTAGCCGTAATTGGAGGTGACGCCGTTCTTCCCGATCGTTTCGGCCAGACCTGGTATGGCATTCCAGTCGAGCGTGATGCCGGGACAGGCGACCAGGACCCGATAGCCGACGTCGCGACCGTCACAGAGGATCACCTTGTTCTCGTCGGGGGCGAAGCCGGAGGCGGCGGTGCGGATCCAGGTGACCTGCCTGGGCATGACCCGCGCTTCGGCGCGGCGCGTGAATTCCTTGTCGAACACCCCTGCGCCGACCATCGTCCAGCCCGGCTGGTAGTAATGTACCCCCGACGGCTCGATGACGGCGATATCAAGTTTGGGATTGCGCTTCAGGAGGCTGGACGCCGTTGCAATTCCGGCAGCACCGCCACCGACGATCACGACATCGTGAATCCTGGGAGAGGAAGCCGAGTTCTCCTGCGATTGGGCAAGCTCGTAGAGCTTCGTCGATCGAGCGCCGGAGCGACAGAAGGCCAGGATCGGCTTGGGAAGGACCGCAATCGCCTCCGCCATGGCGTCGACATTGGCGTTGGCGATCGCGCCTGAAGCTGCGGGCACGTGGGCGAAGCGCAGGCCCGCTTGCTGGGCAGCCTCGCGGATCTGGTCTGCCGCAATTTGCCCCGGTTCCTCGCCGTCGGGCCGGTTGCAGATGATGGCCTTGAACCCCTGGGCTGCAATCGAGGGGATATCGGCGATCGTAAGCTGGGGCGATACGGCGAAGTCTGCGTTCAGCGGTTTGATGTCCATGATTGCTCCTCCACCCGCTGCCGCGCGGGGCTGTTATCTCATTATGTGGTGATGCGGTGGATGGTCATGCCGGCCAGCATGGCGACCACGAATATCCCGGCCTCGAATGGGGCGATCAGCAAGTCAGCCAGCGCCGGTCCGGGGCACAGGCCCCCGATGCCCCAGCCGATGCCGAACAGAGCTGCGCCCGCCAGCAGCTTCCCGTCGATCAGGCGGGTGCCGGGCAGGTCAAAGGCGTTGCACGCGACGGGCTTCGTCATGCGTTGCTGGATCAGCCAGGCTATCGCCATCGGAACCATCGCCCCCGCCATCACAAAAGCGAGCGTGGGATCCCATGCGCCGAAGAGGTCAAGAAAGGCACGCACACGTGCAGGGTCGGCCATGCCGGAAACGGCAAGTCCAGCGCCGAACAGCAGGCCAGACGCGAGCGCGAGCGCAACCTGCCTCATAGCCAGCCTCCCAGGCGCATCACGCCAACCGTTGCAAAGCCGCTGGCCATGAAAGTGAAGGTTGCCACTATCGACCGCGGCGACAGCCGCGAAAGGCCGCATACCCCGTGGCCACTGGTGCAGCCCGACCCGAGCCGGGTGCCCAGGCCGACAAGCAACCCCGCCCCGATGAGTTGCAGGATGCCCGCGCCGAAGCGGGTTTCAACACCACCGCAAACCAGTGTTACCAGCATCGCGCCCAGTGGCAGTCCGACCACGAAGGCGATGGCAAGCGCACGCGGCGCCCCAGCGGTGGCGATGGCGGTCGCGCGGGCCAGCATGCCGCTGACCCCCGCGATCCGGCCAAGGCCCAGCAACATGATGGCGGCGGCAAGGCCGATCATCAGGCCGCCCAGAAATCCGGCAACGGGCATTGCATCGGGAAAGCCGGGCAAGGTCATAGCGCGTTGACCGGGATCTTGAGGTAGGTGATGCCGTTGTCCTCAGGCGGCGGCAGGTGCCCGGCGCGCATGTTGACCTGGACCGAGGGCAGGATCAGGCGCGGCATCGCGAGCGTCTTGTCGCGGGCCTCGCGCATCGCGACGAATTCGTCTTCGCTCACGCCGTCGTGAATATGGACGTTGGAACTGCGCTCCGCCTCGACCGTGGTTTCCCACACATAGTCCGTACGCCCTTCAGGCAGATAGTCGTGGCACATGAACAGCCGGGTTTCCGGCGGCAACGACAGGAGCCGTTTGGCAGACTGGTAAAGGGTACGGGCATCCCCGCCGGGAAAATCGGCGCGGGCCGTGCCATAGTCCGGCATGAACATGGTATCGCCGACAAAGACGGCGTCACCGATCACATAGGCAATGCAAGCCGGCGTGTGGCCCGGCACATGGAGCACGGTGACGTCGAGATTGCCAATGCGGAAGTGGTCGCCATCCTTCCACAGATGATCGAAATCGGAGCCGTCGCGCTCGAAGTCCGTGCCGGCATTGAACAGCTTGCCAAAGGCTTCCTGCACGGTGACGATATGCTCGCCGATGGCGATCTTCCCGCCCAGCTTCTCCTGCAGATAGGGCGCTGCCGACAAGTGATCGGCATGGGCGTGGGTCTCCAGGTGCCAGTCGACCAGCAGTCCCTTCTCCCCAACATAATCGAGAACTGCATCTGCCGCGCAGAAGGATGTCCGACCCGAAGCCGGATCATAGTCCAGCACGCTGTCGATGATCGCGGCGCGTCGGCTTTCGGCATCGTGAACGACGTAAGTCACCGTGAACGTCGGTTCGTCGAAGAATGCCTTGATCTGCGGGACGCCAGTCTGCGCGGCCGAGATTTGCAACGATGCAGCTTCAAGTGAGGAGTCGATCACGGAAAACCTCATAAATTCACATTTACATATATTGTGTAATCTAATAATTCTGTTGCGTCAAGAAACTAGAGTGTCGAAGGAAGCACTATGGAAACCAGTCAAAGGATCGAGGGCAGGCCCCCGCGTATCGGAGAACCCGCGCCCGATTTCCGCGCGCGCTCGACAACCGGCGAAATCCAGCTCTCCAAGCTGCGCGGACGATGGGTGATCTTCTTCTCTCATCCCGCGGATTTCACGCCTGTCTGCAGCACGGAATTTGCCGAGCTCGCCCGGCGCCAGTTGGAGTTCGATGCGCTCGAAACCTCGCTATTGGGGCTGTCTGTCGACAGCCTTTACGCGCACATGGCGTGGGTCAGGGCGATCCGCGAGACGCTGGGAGCCGATGTCCGATTTCCCATCATAGAGGATCCGAGCATGGCGATCGGGCGTGCCTATGGCATGATCGATGAACAATCGGCCGACAGCATGGCGATGCGATCGACATTCTTCATCGACCCGGAAGGAGTCATTAGAGCGATCACTTGCTATCCCCACAATGTGGGGCGTTCGGTGGACGAGATGCTGCGGCTGCTCAAGGCATTGAAGGCGGTGGAAGGAGCCGACACGCTGGCGCCTGAAGGATGGCGGGATGGACAGCCGCTGCTCTCAGCACCCTCCGACGTCTCCGGAGATCGTCAGGACTGGTTTTGCCGTTTTGTGGACGCGCCATGAAAGCGGCATTTTACGAAGACCGCGACACTGCGACCATCGCTGCTGAAAAGCTGAAGGTCTTTGCTCAACCGCAGCGCCTTATGATTCTGTCGTGCCTGTTGCGCGGGGAACGCAACGTCTCGGAAATTGGCGAAGCGACCGACATCGCGCAACCCGCGCTCAGCCAGCAGCTGGGCGAGTTGCGCCGCGCCAACCTCGTTCAAACGCGCAAGGAAGCTAAATTGGTGTGGTATGCGCTTGCTGACGAGGATGTCGCCCTATGTGTCCGCACAATGGAAGCGATTTTCGGAGGCATAGGCAAAATAGACGATGTTCGCGGCGCTGCGAAGCCGGCCCGCGGCCAGCCGCTGTCGGGCGGTGTCGCTGGTTTCGCTCAAATTTTGGATTGAAAACTTTCTGTCGCTAGAACGATTTCCAAGCGATCGGAACCGATTGCTGGTTAAGAAATCGCGGAAAACAAGGAATCCAGGGCGGCGATCCGATTCAATCAGATCGAAACCCGCTCTAGCGCCCAGGCGCCTGACTCTTGACTCTGCTGACTCCGCAAAAATCACATCGGCAGTCGGTGCAGGAGCCAGGGATTATCGAAACGGACACACCGTCAGGCTTCAGAGGGATACGGCGTATATCGTGCCGATCATCGGCGCAGCGATTAGGCCGGGCGGTCTTGCACCAGCCGGAGCGGCACGATTGCTGTGAACTGACATATTCGCACCCGGACCGGAACGGCGCATGTTGGGTCCGCGTCCGCGCCGAGCCCCCTACCGGTTTGCTTTGGAACAAAGCCCTCGTTCCCGCCCACGTCGCTAAGCGTCGCGTTGTACCGAGAGCCGACATCTACCGTTTGGCCACATCGGTGTCGTTTGAGGAACGGGAAGGCGCAAACCATTTTCTGAAATTACATGACTTCAGACATCTTCTTGCGTTGCGGGCCAGCATGCCCCAACCTGCCTCATAATTCACGATACCACTTGAGTTTGGATAACGAGCCTAAGCTTTCGCTCAATCGCTGGCACCTTCATCATCTTGCTCAGATAGAAACTTCGTGTCTGCCACGATGGCTCTGCTTCGCCGCCGCCATGACCTGCATGACATTGAGGGCCTCCTCAACTGGGACAGGACCAGGTCCTCCCATCGCGATTGCGTCTCTGATTGCTGCATAGAACTGTCGATAGTCTCCCGGAATTGATGCGACGGGCATCCCGCCCTGTTCACATTCCGCCACTTCAAAAAGCGTGCCTGGTTCCCGGTCCACGCCAAATTCGGGGTATGATGGGTTGCCCCCTGCCTTTAATTGCTGCTCTTGGGGATCCATGCCGCGCTTGATGAAACTTCCCGATGTGCCATGGACGGCCATGCGCAAGCTGTTGTCGAGTGTCAGCTGGCTGGCATGCAAGACAACACGAAGGCGCGGATAACGCAGCAGGATGTGGAAATAGTCATCGGCCAGACCTCCGTATTTCTGGATCCCCAGATCGGCGTAGACTGCTGCTGGCATACCAAATAGTAACAAGGCCTGATCGATCAGATGTGGGCCAAGATCGTTGAAGATGCCTGCGCCGGGTCGTTCGCGCCACCGGTCGCGGAGTTCGGGACGAAAGCGGTCGAAATGGCTTTCGAACTGCATGATTTCACCCAGCCTGCCTGACGCAATCAGCGATCTCAGAGTGAGAAAATCGCTGTCCCAGCGACGATTGTGGAACACCGACAGGAGCCGATTGGCCTGCCGTGAATGTTCGGCAACGCTCCGCGCGTCTTCGAGTGTGAGAGCAAAAGGTTTGTCGATCACGACATGTTTGTTGGCATCGAGAGCGGCATGGGCTTGCGGCGCGTGGAGCGGGTCGGGAGTGGCGATCACGACCAGATCGATGTCAGGATCGGCCAGAGCTTGATCAAGCCCCTCGAACACTCTTGCCGCGGGAAGATCCGTGTGGACCTTGGCGGGTCTTGTGGAGACCACCGCGGCGAGTTCGATCCCCGGCGTGGCCGCAATCAAGGGCGCGTGAAACGTCCTGCCGGCATAGCCATAGCCCACCAGAGCGACCCTCACGACTGGATGAACCACAAGCACGCCCTCCCACAATATGATCGGCACTCGATCCCCGGAATAAGAAACCCGCAGCCAGGGAAGTTCCCCGACTGCGGGCATAGGTGCTCCCCGGCAGGGTTTCTACATCTTGACGCGAACCCCGACGTGAACGCCTGGCCAATCGTGTCATAGGCGCCCGAATAGGGGATTGAGAAGGTCGTCGTTGGCTTCGGCGAGGGCGGCGGATCCTTGTCGAACAGGTTACTGATGGTGAGGAAGGCCTCGAAGCGCTCCATGACCTTCGCCGTGAGGGTCACGTCGGTATAGGCCACAGCCGGGATATCGTTCTCGGGAATGCCGATCCCTTCGACCAGGTTGGCATCGATCAGCGATTTGCCGATGATCCGTTCCTGCAGGAACACGCCGAAGCTGTCCGAATTGTAGTTGATCTGGAAGATCCCGCGCCAGCGCGGATTGGTCGCAGCGCCGCGCTGGTTGATCACGGACCCCACGGCGGGACGGATGTAATCGGCGCTGTTGATGTTGACAAAGCCGCGCAGGGCTAACTGGCCCGATCCCAGATTTGTGCGATATTGCGCTTCGATGTCCCAGCCTTTGACCCGCTGCGGATTGAGGTTGAACGGCGGCGTGATGACCGTGAGCGCACCGTTTGACAGGCTCTGCAAGGCGCAGAAGGTCTGATCACCGGCCGCGCAGAGATTGACCTGCTGCTGGGCCAGCAACCCGGCAATCGCGTTGTTCACGTCGATCTTGTAGTAGTCGATCGATGCCTGGAAGCCGGGAAGGAAGCCGGGCTTCAGTACCACCCCGGCAGTAAGAGTATCCGCCTTTTCGGGAGTCAGGTTCGGGTTGCCGCGGGTCAGCTGGAACAGTGGAATCGTGTTTCCGCCGAAGGTGATGGTGGCACTCGAGAACTGGCTGCCGTTATGGAGGTCGATCATCGAAGGCGCCCGAATGTCGCGCGAGCGGGTCAGGCGGAAACGGATGTCGTCGACCGGCGCCCAGTTGGCGCCAGGCTTCCAGGTCGTCGCATCGAATGAGCTGGACGAAGGCGCCGACGTGGAGACACCTCTGGCGAAGGTGTAGACCCGGCCATCTGCGCTGTACCTCGCGTGGCGGACGGCTCCGTTGAGATCGAGCTGATGGAAGAACGGCTTGCCTTCGACCAGCGGAACCGCCACCTCCAGATAGCCCTCAACCACCTTGATCGCGCCGCTGAACGGCTGCGGATTGAAGAAGCGGAATGCGCCTTGGCGCCGTTCTGGGCCGATGGCGCGCCAAGGATGCCGGTGAAGCTGTTGACCGTCTGCGACAGGGCATCCGATGTCTGGTTGGCCTTGTCGCTGCGAATATTCGATACCTGTTGCCAGTGAGATCGGCGAGTTGCTGGCAAGGAAGGCACCGCCGAGTTCACCGCGCAGGTTCAGAGCGATGTTGTGCTGGGATCCACTCGTCGTGATGCTTCCCGTTCTTCCATCCGGCCTTCTGTTCAATGTGAACCCTGAGGGCCGCCGCCTTGAAGGTCAGAATTGCCGGATTTCACTCCCATTCTTGCGGGGCCACTGCGGTTCTGCAAGCAGTAGGGCAATTAACGTGATGCCTCACTCTGAGAGAGCTTCGCAACAGCCGAAATATGGCGTCGCATGGAAATGTCACGGGGATAACCGACCGGCCGGCTTGTACGACCGGGCTTCGTCCACGAGGCTCTGCATCCGGGCGATCTTGTCCTTGCGTACCTGGTCGCGGCGGATCAGGTCGCGCACATAATCGCTCGCATTGCTGTAGCGGCCGGTTTCGGCCTGCGCCTCGACCCATTGCTTCATCGGATCGGGAAGGGAAATGTTCATGGTGGCCATGGGCGGACTCCTTGTCCAGAATATGCCAAGGACCGCCAATTCTTGTTAAATTCACCAGTCCCGACCCAAGGTCTAATTGTCCCTTTCCGCAAAAGGTTCATCCTGTTCCCAACTTTCAGACGAGTCCGGGAGAGGATGGATGTTACAGCAGGCAATGGCGCGGTTCGCGGGGAAGACGCTGGTTCGCGACACCTATGACAATTTCATCGGCGGCCAATGGGTGAAGCCGGTTCGCGGGGAATATTTCGACAATCTTTCGCCGGTGACGGGCCAGAGCGTGTGCAAGATCGCTCGCTCGACCGCCGAGGATATCGAGCTGGCGCTCGACGCGGCGCACAAGGCGAAGGAGGGTTGGGGCCAGCGATCGGCGACCGAGCGGGCCAACATCCTCAATCGCATCGCGCAGCGGATGGAGGAGAATCTCGACCTGCTCGCCATGGCCGAGACGATCGACAACGGCAAGCCGATCCGCGAGACGACCGCGGCCGACATTCCGCTCGCCATCGACCATTTCCGCTATTTCGCGGCCTGCGTGCGGTCGCAGGAAGGTTCGATCGCGGAGATCGACCATGACACGGTCGCCTATCATTTCCATGAGCCGTTGGGCGTGGTGGGGCAGATCATCCCCTGGAACTTCCCGATCCTGATGGCGGCGTGGAAGCTGGCCCCGGCGCTGGCGGCGGGTAATTGCGTGGTGCTGAAGCCTGCAGAGCAGACGCCGATGTCGATCATGGTGCTGATGGACCTGGTCGGCGACTTGATCCCCGAAGGCGTGCTGAACGTCGTCAACGGATTTGGCGTGGAGGCCGGCAAGCCGCTGGCCACAAGCAAGCGGATTTCGAAGATCGCCTTCACCGGGGAGACCACCACCGGGCGGCTGATCATGCAATATGCCTCGGAAAACCTGATCCCGGTGACGCTGGAGCTGGGCGGCAAGTCGCCCAATATCTTCTTTGCCGACGTGATGGAGGCGGACGACGACTATTTCGACAAATGCCTGGAAGGCTTTGCGATGTTCGCGCTCAACCAGGGTGAGGTCTGCACCTGTCCGAGCCGGGCGCTGGTGCAGGAAAGCATCTATGAGAAGTTCATCGAGCGCGCCGTCGCCCGCGTGCAGAAGATCGTGCAGGGCAGTCCGCTCGACCCCGCGACGATGATCGGGGCGCAGGCGTCGAACGACCAGCTGGAGAAGATCCTTTCCTATATCGACATCGGCAAGGATGAGGGTGCCAAGGTGCTGACCGGGGGTACGCGGGCGCATCTGGGCGGCGAGCTGGAGCAGGGCTATTATGTGACGCCGACCGTGCTGGAGGGGCACAACCGGATGCGCATCTTCCAGGAGGAGATTTTCGGTCCGGTGCTGTCGGTCACGACCTTCAAGGACGAGGCGGAGGCGCTCGCCATCGCCAATGACACGCTGTACGGCCTGGGCGCGGGGGTGTGGAGCCGCAACGGCAACACCGCCTATCGCATGGGCCGCGCGATCCAGGCCGGGCGCGTGTGGACCAATTGCTACCACGCCTATCCGGCGCATGCGGCCTTTGGCGGATACAAGCAGTCGGGCATCGGGCGCGAGACGCACAAGATGATGCTGGATCACTATCAGCAGACCAAGAACCTGCTGGTCAGCTATTCGACCAAGGCGCTGGGGTTCTTCTGAGGCGCGTGGCGGGTCGCATGCCGAAGGCGGATTGTTTCCCCCTTCACGCCTTCGGTTCCGGCGGGCGCCTCTCCCGGGCGCCCGCCTTTTCGTCTCCGTGCCGATGGTGGGAGGGAGAAGGGAGATCATGATGAACCTGCCGCCCCGCGTCCTGGCCACGCCCGGCGCCGAGGCGCTGATCGCGCGGCTGACGGCGCGCCACGGGCCGTTGATGTTCCATCAGTCCGGCGGCTGTTGCGACGGGTCGGCGCCGATGTGCTTTCCGCGGGGCGAGTTCAGGGTCGGGGGGCAGGACGTGCTGCTGGGCCATGTGGCGGGCGAGGTGGACGGGGGGGTGCCGGTGTGGATCGGCGCGGCGCAGTTCGAATATTGGCGGCATACCCAGGTGACCATCGACGTGGTGCCGGGCCGGGGCGCGGGCATGTCGCTGGAAAGTCCGGAGGGGGTGCGCTTCATCGTGCGGTCGCGCGTCTTCAGCGATGAGGAGAATGCAGCGCTGGAAGCGGCGGGAGAACCCTTGCGCGGCGGATGATTAGGCATAGACAGTAAGAACAGGAGAACAGGCGGGGAGAGGAACATGACGGTGCTGGCATCGGAGATCGCCTTTGCGTCGAGCCATGCGGGCGATCCGGCCAGGGCCATGGCCGAAGTCGCCGGGCAATTGGGAAAGGAGCCGCTGGCCGGGATGCTGCTGTTTTGTTCGCACCGTTTCGACCGGGAGGCGCTGGCGCGGGCGGTCAATCGCAGCGCGGAGGGCGTGGTGGCGATCGGCTGCACCAGTTCGGGCGAGCTTACCGAAAATGGGTATGACGAGGACAGCCTGAGCGTCATCGGCTTTCCGGCCTCGGCCTTTCACATGAGCTCGCTCTGCTTCGATGACATAGAGAATTTCGATCCCGCCGCCGCGCGGCAGGCGGTGCGGGGGCTGGCGGCGCGGGCGGAACGGGAAAGCCGACATCTGGGCGATAAGGTCAATCATGTCGCGCTGTTCCTGGTCGACGGGCTGTCGCACCGGGAAGAATTGCTGACGATGACGATCCAGGACGCGCTGGGCGATATCGCGCTGATCGGCGGGTCGTCGGGCGACGGGCTGGTCTTTCGCGAAACGGCGGTGTTCCATGGCGGGCGCTTCCACGCCCATGCGGCGGTGGTGGCGATCCTTTCCACGCCGCGCCCGATCCATGTGTTCAAGGCGCAGCATTACCAGCCGAGCGCGGCGAAGATGGTCGTCACCGGCGCCATCCCGCAGGACCGGATCGTGACCGAGATCAATGCGGAGCCGGCCGCGCAGGAATATCTGAAACTCGCCGGCCATGGGGGCGAGGCGCTGGGCGTCGCCTTCTATGCCGCCCATCCGCTGATGGTGCGGGCCGGGGGCGATTATCATGTGCGGTCGATACAGAGCGCCAATCCGGACGGCAGCCTGACCTTCTATTGCGCGATCGACGAGGGGATCGTGATGACCGTCGGCGAGCCGGTGGACCGGATTGCGCGGATGGACGCCCTGTTTGCGGACATCGCGGCGCAGGTGGGGCCGGTGGACCGGATCATCGCCTTCGATTGCGTGTTGAACCGCATCGATGCCGAACAGCGGCAGATCAGCCGCGCGGTGTCGGAACTTTACGGGCGGCATCGGGTGATCGGCTTCAACACCTATGGCGAGCAATATCATGCGCTGCACGTCAACCAGACATTCAGCGGCCTGGCCATCGGACGGTGAGGGAGGTCGCCCTCTCTTCCGCCGAGCTGGAGGCGTTGCGGGAAGAGAACCGCAAGCTGCGCAAGATCAACGCGGCGCTGATCGACCGGGTCGAACGGTCGAGCGACATGGCGGGCAATGCCTTTTCGATGTTCGAGACCGCCATCTCGCTGGAAGCCATGGTGCGCGAGCGGACGGCGCAGCTGGAGGAGGCGCTGGCGAAGTTGGCGGAGGTCAATGCCGACCTTGCCGCCGCCCATGGTCATGCCGATGCGGCGCGGATGCGGCTGCGCGATGCGATTGATTCCGTCAACGAGGGCTTTGTGCTGTTCGATGCGGAGGACCGGCTGGTCCTCTATAACGAAGCCTATCTGGGTTTCTGGCCGGAGATTGCGGCGCACATCCGCGAGGGCATGAGTTTCGACGAGATCGCCCGGCTGGCCGCGGCGCATCATCGCCCGGTGGGGCAGGACCGCTGGGTGTCCGACCGGCTGGCGCGCCACAGCGTGGCGGAGGGCGGCCATGTCCAGGCGCTGTCCGACGGACGCTGGGTGCAGATCAATGAACTGCGCACCAGCGAGGGCGGCATCGTCGGCATCTATACCGACATCACCGAGGTGAAGACGGAGGATGCCCGCGACCGGGCGCGCGAACTGGCCGAGCGCAACATCGTGTTGCAGGCGACGCTCGACAATCTGTCGGAGGGCGTCTGCCTGTTCGACGCGGAGGGGCGACTGGCGGCGTGGAACGAGGCGTTGCAACGGCTGCTGGAATTGCCGGAGGAGTGGGCGCAGGAGGGCGGCACCCACGCCGCGCTGCTGGATTGGTGCCGGGGCCGGCTGGGCATGGACGACAGGGGCTGCCTCGACCGGGGCGGCGCGCGCCATCGCAGCGAGCTGGTTCATGCCGGGGGACGCAGTTTCGAGATCCGCAGCAACGCCATGGAACGGGGTGGGCAGGTGATCGGCTTCACCGAGGTCACCGACATGCTGCGCGCGCAGGCGGCGCTGCGCGAGACGGCGGAGACGCTGGAACGGCGCGTGGCGGAACGCACGTCGGAACTGGAGGCGGAGGTAGCGGAGCGGCGCCAGATCGAGGCGCAGCTGATGGATGCCAAGACGGCGGCGGAAAAGGCGAACCTGTCCAAGACCAGCTTCCTTGCCGCGGCCAGCCACGACCTGTTGCAGCCGTTGAACGCGGCGCGGCTGTTCGTCGCGGCGCTGGGCGACCGGCGGCTGGCGCTGCCCACACGGGCGCTGGTCAACCAGACGTCGACCGCGCTCGATTCGGTGGAAGACCTGCTGGAGGCGCTGCTGGAGATTAGCCGCCTGGATGCTGGCGCGATCCAGCCGGAGATCAGCGATTTCCGCATCGACCGGCTGCTGGACACGCTGCGGACGGAATTCGCGCCGATGGCCCGTTCGGCGGGGCTGACGCTGACGGTCGAGGGTCTGGCCGACGAAGGAGGGCCGATCTGGGTACGGTCCGACATTCGGCTGTTGCGCCGCATCCTCCAGAACTTCCTGTCCAACGCCTTGCGCTATACCCAGCGCGGATCGGTGCGCGTCACCTGCGTGGCGGAGGGGGAGGGGATAAGGCTGAGCGTCGCCGACAGCGGCCCCGGCATCCCCCCGGACAAGCAGCAACTGATCTTCGAGGAGTTTCGCCGCCTCGAAACGCATGGGGGCAGGGGCGCGGGTGGCAAGGGGCTGGGCCTGGCCATCGTCCGGCGGGCGAGCGACATGCTGCGCCATGAGGTGACGCTGGAATCCGTGCCGGGGCAGGGTTCGACCTTTTCGATCCGCGTGCCGCGCGGCGGGGCGGTGGTGGAGGAAGGGGAGGGCGGCGCCGCGCAGCGCAGCGACCGTTCGATGCGCGGGCTGAAGGTGCTGGTGGTCGACAATGAACGCGCGATCCAGACCGGCATGGCCACGCTGCTGGGCGGCTGGGGCTGTGCCGTGGCCACGGCGGCGGGATTTGAGGAGGCGGTGGCGGCCTTCGCGGACGAGGACGCGCCCGACGTCATCTTGGTCGACTATCATCTGAACGACGGCGAGACCGGGGATGGCGTGATCGAGCGGCTGCACGGCCATTTCGGGCGGGCGGTACCTTCGGTGATGATCTCGGCCGACCGGGGTGAGGCGCTGAAGGCGCGGATGGACGGCTGGGGCATTCCGCTGCTGGGCAAGCCGGTGAAGCCGGCGCAGTTGCGCGCCCTGTTGCGGACGATGTTGAAATAGGGCTGAAACAGGGCCGTGCCCGGCGATCGGATTCAGGAAGGGCGCAGGTTTCGGCGCTTCATTTCGTCCAGCACCGCCTGTTCGAAGCCGCTGGGCCGTTTCGTGTCGCCGATCCTGCGGCGGATGGCGAGCAGTTGCTGGTCCGTCAGATCGGCCGCGTCGGCAGCGTCTTTCAGATGATCGTGCACGGCGAATCTCCGGATCACGGCGGTGAGAAGTGTCGCACGAAAGCCGGGCAGGGGCAATTTACCGGAAAGTTCTAGTACGATCGGAGAGCAGGGGGAGGCCGCCCCGTCCGGGGAGCGGCCCGCCCATCTTCATGCCGCCAGGTCGAAGCGGTCGGCGTTCATCACCTTGGTCCAGGCAGCAACGAAGTCGTTCACGAACTTGTCGCCCGCATCGGCGGAGGCATAGACCTCCGACAAGGCGCGCAGTTGCGAGTTCGATCCGAACACCAGGTCGACGCGCGTGCCGGTCCATTTCTGTTCGTTGGACGTGCGGCAGGTGCCGGTGAAGATGTCCTTCTGCCCCTCTGCTTCCTTCCAGGCCGTGCCCATGTCGAGCAGGTTGACGAAGAAGTCGTTGCTGAGCGTGCCGGGACGGTCGGTGAACACGCCATGCCGCGCACCGCCATGATTGGCGCCCAGCACGCGCAGGCCGCCGACCAGCACCGTCATTTCCGGGGCGCTGAGCGTCAGCAACTGGGCGCGGTCGATCAGCAGTTCCTCGACCGGGACATTGAACGGCACGGGCAGATAGTTGCGGAAGCCGTCGACCTTCGGTTCCATCACCTCGAAATTCTGCACGTCGGTCTGTTCCTGCGACGCGTCGGTGCGGCCCGGAATGAAGGGCACCTCGATCGAGCGCCCGCCATCCCTCGCCGCCTTCTCGATCGCCGCCGATCCGGCCAGCACGATGAGGTCCGCGAGCGAGACCTTCTTCGCCCCCGCGATGTCGAACTCGGCCTTGATCTTCTCCAGCGCGGAGAGGACGCGGCCAAGCTGCTCCGGCTGGTTCACATCCCAGTCCTTTTGCGGGGCAAGGCGGATGCGCCCGCCATTGGCGCCGCCGCGATGGTCCGACCCGCGATAGGTGGAGGCGGAGGCCCAGGCGGTCGTCACCAGTTCAGCCACGCTGAGGCCCGACGCCAATATCTTCTGCTTGAGCGAGGCGATGTCCGAAGCGTCGACCAGCGGATGGTCGACCGCCGGGATCGGATCCTGCCAGATCAGGTCCTCGGCCGGTACTTCGGGGCCGAGATAGCGCGCCTTGGGCCCCATGTCGCGATGGCACAGCTTGAACCAGGCGCGGGCGAAGGCATCCTCGAACGCGGCGGGGTCATTGCGGAAGCGTTCGGAGATCTTCCGATATTCCGGGTCCATCTTGAACGCCATGTCGGCGGTCGTCATCATCGTCGGCACGCGCCGGTCGGGGCTGTGCGCGCCCGGCGCCATATCCTCCGGCTTCTGATTGACCGGCTGCCACTGCTTGGCGCCCGCTGGGCTCTTCACCAGTTCATATTCATAGTCGAGCAGCATGTGGAAGAAGCTGTGGTCCCAGGTCCGGGGCGTGGGCGTCCACGCGCCCTCGATGCCGCTGGTGATGGTGTGGTCGCCCACGCCGCTTTCATAGCCGCTCTGCCAGCCCAGGCCCTGCTGCGCTATGTCGGCGCCCTCGGGTTCCTTGCCGACCTTGGACGCGTCGCCCGCGCCATGCGCCTTGCCGAAGGTGTGGCCGCCCGCGGTGAGCGCGACGGTTTCCTCATCGTTCATGCCCATGCGCAGGAAGGTTTCGCGGATGTCGCGCGCCGATTGCAGCGGGTCGGGATTGCCGCCCGGTCCTTCGGGATTGACGTAGATGAGGCCCATCTGGATCGCGGCGAGCGGGCTTTCGAGGGCCATGTTCTTTTCGGGCTGGATGCGGGTCTCATTGCCCTCCTGCCCGACCCAGAATTCCTCCGTGCCCCAATAGACGTCCTTTTCCGGCTCGAACACGTCGGCGCGGCCGCCGCCGAAGCCGAAGACCGGGCCGCCCATCGATTCGATGGCGACATTGCCGGCGAGGATCATGAGGTCGGCCCAGCTCAGCTTCTGCCCATATTTCTGCTTGATCGGCCACAGCAGGCGGCGGGCCTTGTCGAGATTGGCATTGTCCGGCCAGCTGTTGAGCGGGGCGAAGCGCTGCGAGCCGGAGGAGGCGCCGCCGCGGCCGTCGCCGGTGCGATAGGTGCCCGCCGAGTGCCAAGCCATGCGGATGAAGAAGGGGCCGTAATGGCCGTAATCCGCCGGCCACCAGGGCTGGCTGTCGGTCATGAGGGCCGTCAGATCCCTTTTCAGCGCGTCATAATCGAGCGTCTTGAAGGCTGCGGCATAATCGAAATCGTCGCCCAGCGGATTGCCGGACAAGCCGTTCTGCTGGAGAATGTCGAGCGAGAGCTGGTTGGGCCACCAGTCGCGATTGGTGCGCCCCAGCAGGGATCGAAGCGCCGCCGGCTCCTTCATGGGGCAGGCCAACGGATCATTGCTCGTCTTTGCGTCCATTGCACGGGTTCCTTTCAGCTTCTCCGGATGGGGGGATTTTAGGCCATGGCCGGCAAAGGGGGAACTGCGACGGCCATGTTATTTTTCCGATGACTGTATGGAATTTATTGCATGAAAGGGGAGGCGCCCGCCCCTGATCCTTCAAACGGGGTGAACGACTCCGCCCGATGGCCGCTCGCCTAGATGCTGAATGCGAAATGGCTGGCGCCCTTTTGCAGCCGCCGCCAGTTTTCCGCATTCATGTGCACCAGCGTGTGATGGTCGCCGCCCTCGAACCAGACATCCTGACCCATCAGCATGTCGTCGTCGATGATGGTCTTCAGCCCGTAGGCCGCGCCGACCGGGGGCAGCGCGCCGAGGTCGCAATCAGGAAACAGCGCCGCGGTCGTATGCTCCTCCGCCAGGGACACGTCGCGGGCCAGCCATTGCTGCAGGAAGTTGAAGCTCACATGTTTGGAAGAGGGGAGGACGGCCAGCAGATATTCGTCGCCCGCCTGCACCAGCACGGCCTTCGCCACCTGCCGGCCGGGGACATGCGCCGCCTGCGCCGCCCGCGCCATCTCTGTCGAGGGTTCATGCGGCCATTCGTCGAACCTGGTGCCGCAGCGGTCCATATAGCCGCGCAATCTCTGGGAAATCGCCATGACATCCTCCATCGGCCTGTGCCCGGGGGCATGGTCAGCGGGGCGTCGTGCGCGGTGCCGGAAATGGGGGCCGGCACAAGGGCGGGCGGCGAGTCTGGCCAATGCCGTCTATAGGTGAAGAATAGCAGATTTGCCGGCGACAAGCGATCCCGCCCTGGAACCCTCAATCGGCGCGGAAATGCACCCGATTGGCCTTGATCACCGCCTGGGTGCGGCTGAGCACGCCCAGCTTCTGGAGAATGGCGGAGACATGCGCCTTGATGGTGGTCATCGACACGCCGAGATCATGTGCGATCTGCTTGTTCAGCCGGCCGCGCACCAGATGCGCCAGCACCGTTTTCTGCTGCGGCGTGAGGCTGTCGATACGGCGGGCGATTTCATCCTCCTCCGCGGTGGGAGCGATCGTCTCGCCCATGGCCTCCGGCAGGTAGATCTCGCCCGAGACCACGCGATGGAGCGCGTCGACAATGGCGCTGCGCTTCAGTGACTTGGGAATGAAGCCCGCGGCGCCGGCGGCCAGCGCCTCCTGCACGATCGGGCGGTCGAAGGCGCCCGACACCATCACCACGGGCAGGATCGGAAAACGATCGCGCAGCAGTTTGAGGCCATCCAGGCGGCGGACATCGGGTATGTTGAGGTCGAGCAGGATGAGGTCGAAATTGTCCTGCTTTTCCAGCAAGGCGACGGCCTCTTCCATGCTTGCCGCCTCGAAGATCTCGCAATTGTCGAAGCTGATCGCGATCACGCTGCGCAGCCCGTCGCGCACGAGGGGGTGATCGTCGACGATCAGTACCCGCTCCATGATTGCCTCGCCACCCATATACTGGCCCACCCCTTGCCCCGGATAATCGGACAAGTCATGGGCCGTGGCAAGCCGCATCGCGCCAGGCGGGACCGCCCGGATGGAGGGGATGTGGTTGCCGCGGCCCATGACGATCATCGTGCTTATCCCTTATTTAGGCAGCTTGAACACCCAGAGCGAACCGCCCTGGTTGATGTCCTTGAAGCTCTTGGCGACTTCGCCGCCCCAGAGCGGCACCGCGCCACCCCAGCCGGACATCACCGCCACATATTGCTCGCCATCCTGTTCCCAGGTGACGGGGCTGCCCACCACGCCCGATCCGGTCTGGAACTTCCACAGTTCCTGGCCCGTCTTGGCGTCGAAGGCCTTGAGATACCCCTCCGGCGTGCCGGTGAAGACGAGGTTGCCCGCGGTCGAGAGCACGCCGCCCCAGAGGGGCGCCTTGTTCTTATATTCCCAGACGATCTTGCCCGTCTTGGGGTCCATGGCGCGCAGCGCGCCGATATGATCCTCCGCAATGGGCTTGATGGTGAAGCCGGCGCCCAGATAGGCTGCGCCCTTCTTGTAGGCGATCGGCTCGTTCCAGATGTCCATGCCCCAGTCGTTGGACGGGATGTAGAAGAGGCCGGTGTCCTGGCTGTAGGCCATGGGCATCCAGTTCTTTCCGCCCAGGAAGCTGGGGCTGGCGAAGACCGACGATCCCTTGGCCGCCTCGCCCGGTGCGCCGGGGCGATTGGCGTCGTTGTAGTTGGGCCGGCCGTTCTTGTTGAAGCCATTGGCCCAGGTCGTCTGCATGACGAACTTGTTGGCGCTGACGAACTTGCCGTTGGTGCGGTCGAGCACGAAGAAATAGCCGTTGCGGTCTGCCTTCGCGCCCAGCTTCATCGCCTTGCCGTTGACGGTGGCGTCGAAGGGGATGAATTCGTTGACGCCGTCGAAATCCCAGCCGTCATGCGGGGTCGTCTGGAAATGCCATTTGATGACGCCGGTGTCGGGATCGATCGCCAGCGTCGAGCTGGTGTAGAGATTGTCGCCGGGGCGCAGATGGCTGTTCCACGGCGCGGGGTTGCCGGTGCCAAAGAAGAGCAGGTTGGTTTCCGGATCATAGGTGCCGCCCAGCCAAGTGGCGCCGCCGCCGGTCTTCCACAGGTCGCCCTGCCAGCTGGCGTTGGTCTTGCCGGTGATGCCGTTGTCCTTGCCATTGAGGGTGCCCATATGCCCCTCTATGGTCGGGCGGCGCCAGACCAATTCGCCGGTGTTGACGTCGCGCGCCTCGACCGCGCCGACAATGCCGAATTCGCCGCCGCTATTGCCGTAGATCACCTTGCCCTTCACCACCATGGGTGCGGCGGTGGCCGAATAGCCGGCCTGATAGTCCGCGATCTGCTTGTTCCAGATGACCTTTCCGGTGTGGCGGTTGAGCGCGACCATGTGCGCGTCCAGCGTCGCGAAGATGATCTTGTCGCCATAGATCGCCGCGCCGCGGTTCACCACGTCGCAGCAGGGCATGATCGCTTCGGGCAGGCGGGCGTCATATTGCCACTTTTCCTCGCCCGTGCGCGCGTCGAAGGCGAACACGCGCGAATAGCTGCCGGTGACGTAGATGGTGCCGTCATAGACGATCGGCTGCGCTTCCTGCCCGCGCTGCTTTTCCCCGCCGAGCGAGGAGGCGAAGGCGGGTACCAGTTTCGCGACATTGGAGGCGTTGATCGCCTTCAGCGAGCTGAAGCGCTGCGCCTGCGGACCCATGCCATAGGTCAGAACGTCGCCCGGCGTCGCCGCGTCGTTCATGAGGTCCGCATCGGTTGGACCTTCGGCCAGCAATGGCGCGGCGGCAACCGCCAAGCCCAGGATCGCGGCGCCGGACAGGGCTCGCGTCAAACGTCCTTTCATTCTTTCCTCCCTCTGTTGAAAGGGCGTGCTCGGCGCCCCCGACCGTTGCAGATTATTGCACCTGTTGTGCGCAGCAATTGGACCTTGGGTCGGCCCCTTCCCCCCGACTCTCCGGAACGGGGAGGGGCAGGTGCCCGATCTCAACCCGCCGCCAGCGCGGGTGTCCATTCCACGCCATAGGGGGCGAACAGTGCCTTCATCTCGCCGCTGGCGGCCATGGCGACGACGATCTCCTCCACCGCGTCGCCCAGGGTGCGGCTGTTTTCCCTGACCGCCATGCCGATGTCCCATCCGGGCGAGGTGAAGGCGGGCAGGGGCCCCTTGCGCAAGGCAAGGCCCTTCGCGCCGCGGTGCAGCCCTTCCTCGATCTGTGCGCGGCTGGCGAGGACGGCGTCCGCCTTGCCCGCCGCGACGGCCGCGACCGCTTCGGCGCCGCTGGGATAATGCGCGACATCCTTCGCCAACAGGCCGCCGAAGGAACCGATCAGGTAGAAGTCGGGAATGGAGTCGAGTTCAGCCGCCAGCCTGTGCCCGCGCCATCCGGTGGGCGGCGCTTCCAGATCAATGGCGTCCGGCATGCCGGCAAGACGGAAGCTCTCGCGATAATAGGGCGCGATGATCGCCACCTGGTCGTTGCGGGCGGCGAAGGTCCGGTCGAAGGGGATGTGCAGCATCAGGTCGCCCGGCGCGAAGCCGAGCAGTCCGCCCTTCCACACGCCATGGCGCAGATCGTCGTCCACGCTTTCGTCCGCGACGAGCTGGGCGAGGTCGGCGCGCACGCCCAGTTTCCCGGCGATCGCATGCGCCAGATCGACGTCGAGGCCGACGAGCTTCCCGCCTTCCTCCCAGGACCAGGGGCGATTGTCCCTGTAGACGACCACCCGCAGCACGCCCAGGTCCTTGACCTTGCCCAGCGGTGCCGCATGCGCCATGCCGGGCCTCATCCCTAGCCCCAGCGCCATCGCCGCGCCCGCTGCGCCGATCAGGCCACGCCGGCTGAACATGGCCTCAGCCCTGGAACTTGGTTTCGAGCCAGGCGCGGATCGCCCAGCCGGCCTTCTGGCCCAGCACGTCCCCGAAGGGCGGCATATAAACCTTTCCATCATGGCTGGAGCCGTGGCGGAAGCGTTCGACGAACCATTGATCGCCCGATTCGCCCTGTTCCAGATAGCGCAGGTCCGGCGCGATGCCGCCGCTTTCGGCGTCGAGCCCGTGGCAGCGGGCGCAATTCTGGCCATAGGCGGACTGGCCGATCTCTATGGCCTTGGCATTGCCGCTATAGGGGTTTTTCTGAAGCCATTCCTCGCCAATGTCCGGCAAGGCGGAGGTGTCGACCGCCTGCGGCGTCACATTGCCGTGCGCCATCAGGCCGGTTGCCGTGGTCGCGCCCAATATGGCGACGGCGCCCAGCAGCGAAATGCGTCCCAGATTCATGCTCGAAATCCTCACCCGAATTGATTGGGGCAAGTGTAGGGCAGCGGGCTTTGCCGCCCTATTGGCCGTTGGTACTATCCCGGTGGAGGCGCGCGCGCCTTAAAACTCGCGGGTGCCATACAGGAACATGGAATATCCATCGGGCGGCGGAGAGGATCAGGGCGGATGAAGCGCATCATTCTGGCGGGGTTGGTACTGGCTCCGGCGAGCGCGCAGCCAGTGAGCGCGTGGGCGGAGACGCTCTATGTCTCCAACGAGCGCGGCAACAGCGTCACGGTGATCGACGCGGCCAGCGCGAAGGTGGTCGCGACATGGGCGGTCGGCGGCCGGCCGCGCGGGATCACCGTGTCGAAGGACGGGAAATATATCTATCTGTGCGCATCGACCGACCATGCCGTGCAGGTGATCGAGCGGGCCACGGGCAAGGTCGTGGCGGAGTTGCCGTCAGGGGAGGATCCGGAGCAATTCTTCCTCTCGCGCGATGGCGGGACGCTGTTCGTCGCCAATGAGGACAATGCGGCGCTGACCGCGATCGACCTTGGGACCAGGACGGTCGCCTTCCAGGTGGATGTCGGCGGGGAGCCCGAAGGCGTGGCGCAAAGTCCCGACAGCCGGTGGGTCGCGGTGACGTCGGAGGAGGAGAATGTCGTCAACTGGGTCGACGTGGCGAAGAGGGAAATGGTCGAGGCGACGCCCGTCGACCTGCGCCCGCGCCATGTCGAATTCACCCGCGACGGCGCCCAGCTCTGGGTCGCGGCAGAGGTAGGCGGGACGGTGCAGATCATCGATATGGCCTCCCGCAAGGTGGTCGAGACGCTGCATTTCGCCATTCCGGGCGTGGCGGAGCATCGCATATTGCCCTGCGGGATCCGCTTCACGCCGGACGGCAGGACGGCGGTGGTGGCGCTGGGTCGGGCGGATCATGTCGCGCTGGTCGACGTGGCGAGCCGCAAGGTGCGCGCCTATGTGCCGGTGGGTAAGCGGGTATGGCATGTCGCGGTGAGCGGCGATGGCGCGCGGGCCTATGCGGCCAATGGCCTTTCGGACAATGTGAGTGTGATCGATCTGGCCAGGGGAGAGGTCACGGGAACGATCCCGGTGGGGACGGCGCCCTGGGGAATCGTGGCGGTCCCCTGACTGTCCGCAGATAGGTTACCCCCTCATCCCAAGGGAGGAAGCCCTAAGTCCAATTTTCCTGCCGGGGCGTCCGCCTCACTCTCTCTTCAGCCGGGGGCATTGACCGGCACAAAGAGGGAGGATGTTATGAAAAGGACGCTGCTCCTCGCGAGCGCGGCCATGGGGCTGCTTTGCGCGACTGCCACGCCGGCGTTGGCCGGGACCACCGCCGATCTGCTGAAGCGGCTGCATGAGAAGAGAATCCTCTCCGATGAGGAATATCAGGAGCTGCTGAAGAATGAGAGCGCCGAGGCGGCTTCGGCGCCTGCCGCCCCGCCGGTGACACCCGACGCGTCGGGCGGCGGCCGGACCGTGCGCATGACCGACAGCGGCGTCGGCTTCGAAATGGGCGACGTCACGCTCAAATTCTCCGGCTCGGTCAACGGCTTCTACGTCCATGATAATGGCGAGGCACCCAGCGCCACCAACAGCGTGGTCGGCGGCGTGGCGACGGTAGGCGGCAAGAGTTCGGCGATCCGCAACGGCCTGCTGCCAGGCTTCCTGAAGGTCGAGGTCATGACCCGGCAGGGCGGCTGGGATGTGGGCGCGCATTTCGGCATGTATCCGGGCATTAATTCGGTGAACTATGCGGCGGGCGGTGGCGCGAACAGCCCCGGCAATCCGCGCGGGCTGCAGACGGCGGGCATCGATTTCCGCCAGACCTACCTGACCTTCGGCCGGTCGGGCTTTGGCGAGGTGAAGATCGGCCGCGACATCGGCCTGTTCGCCTCCGAGCAGATACTGAACGACATCACCCTGCTGTCTTCGGGAACGCCGGCGGGCAATGTCGCGCCGTCCAACACCACGCTGGGGCGGATAGGCGTCGGCTATATCTACACCGATTTCCAGCCGCAGATCACCTATACCACGCCCAGCTTCAGCGGCTTTACCGCCAGCCTCGGCATTTTCGAGCCCTTGTCGTCGCTGACCGGGCCGGACGAGGCCAACAAGGAGCCGGGCTTCCAGGGCAAGCTGGTCTATGACGGCAAGTTCGGCGGCGTGGGCACGCGCCTGTGGGCGGCCGGCATCCGGCAGAAGCATAATGTGATCGCGGGTCCGGACTATACCAGCTGGGGCTGGGACGCGGGCGCGAAGGTGACGGTGGGTCCGCTGACGCTGGTCGGCACCTATTATGATGCCTCGGGCCTTGGCACGACGGCGCTCAACCTGTTCGACACCGATGGCCTGGGCAACAAGCGCGACAGCCATGGCTTCTACCTGCAAGGGCTGGCGACGTTCGGGAAAGTCTCGGTCGGGGGCAGCTATGGCGAGAGCAGTCTCGACTATGCCAACGCCGCCGACGCGCTGGCCAATCCGACGCTGGTGGACAAGAATTCGAGTTGGGTCGGGCAGCTCCGCTACGGCCTTACGAGCTGGGTGACGCTGCTCAGCGAATATGTCCACACCAAGTCGGAAGCGCATAACGGCAACCAGGCTAGTTCCGACGCCGTCGCGGCGGGGGCGATCCTGTTCTTCTGATGCCGACCGAAGGAACAATGTCACGGGGCGGGGCCGCATCCTAACAGGGATGCGGCCCCATTTTTTCATGGCTGGACAATGGCCTGGCGGTCGAGGAACAAGGAAGAAGAGGCAAGGGGATGAGGAAGGGCATGCGGCTGGTCGGCGCGGCATGGGCGATGCTGGCGGGGCAGGCCATGGTCCTGGACGCGCGGGCGGAGACGGCCGACGCCGATGCAGAGCGGCAGCCGATCGTCGTCACGGCGCCCGGCGGCGCGATCGATGCCGATGATGCGTTGCACCTGACCGGCGCGGACATCGGCCGCGCGGGGGCGCCCGACCTGCTGGGCGCACTGACCCGGTCGATCGCGGGCGTGACCCTGCAGGATGCGCAGGGCAATCCGTGGCAGCCCAATCTGGTCTATCGCGGCTTTACCGCTTCCCCCTTGCAGGGGCAGGCGCAGGGGCTGGCGGTCTATCTGGACGGGGCGCGCTTCAACCAGCCCTTTGGCGATACCGTCGCCTTCGATCTGTTGCCGGAGGCGGCGATTCGCGGCGTCACCCTGCTTGACAGCAGCGCTGTCTACGGGCTGAACGCGCTGGGCGGGGCGATGGTGATCGACACCAGGACGGGCGCCAGCGATCCGGGGCTGGAGGCGAGCCTGACCGGCGGCCATTTCGGGTCGCGGGAGGCGAGCGTCGCGGGCGGCCTGAAGAGGGGCGATTTCAGTGCCTTCGGCGCGTTCCAGTACCGCCATGAGGACGGCTGGCGCGACCATTCGCCCTCCACCCTCTATAATGGCTATGCCGACCTGGGCTTCGACACCGCGACGGGCGGGCTGCATCTGAAGTGGATCGGCGCCGACACGGACCTGGCGGGCAATGGCGTCGCGCCGGTCGAATTGCTGGCGGCGGACCGGCGGGCGGTCTTCACCTGGCCCGACAATGCCAGAGCGCGCTATGGCCGGGTCAGCCTGCACCCCTGGGTCGCGTTGGGGGAGGGGACGCGGATCGAGGGCACGTTCTATGCCCAGCGGTTGAAGCTGCGCACCGTGAATGGCGATGCCGCCGACATGGAGGTGTGCGAGGACGAGGATCGCGCCGGGCTGCTCTGCCTGGAGACCGTGGGCGGGACGGAAGAGGCGCTGCTGACCGATGGCGACGGGCGGCCGATTGCCGATGTCCGGGGCGGCGAGGGCTATGGCGTGCTCAACCGTGGCCGGCTCGACAGCCGGGCGATGGGCGCGCTGGTCCAGATGATCGACGAGCGGGCGTTGCCGGGCGGGCGCAATCACCTTGCCATTGGGCTGAGCTATGACACGAGCCGCAGCCGCTTTGGCGCGTCGACCGAACTGGGCGCGCTGACGGAGGATCGCAGCGTCCAGGGGCTGGGGCCGTCCATCGTGCAGGAGGACGGCGCCATCGGGCCGGTCGGCCTGGTCGCGCATGCCAGCTATTGGGGGCTGTTCGCGCAGGACCGGCTGCCGCTGACCCCCCGGCTCTCGGCGGAGATCGGGCTGCGCTACAATCATGTCGCGATCGCGATGCGCGACCGGATCGGCACGGCGCTCAACGGCGATCATCGGTTCGAGCGGCTGAACCCCGGTCTGGAGTTCGATTACCGGCTGTCGCAGGAACTGGACCTGCGCGTCGGCTATGCCGAGAGCAACCGCGCGCCCACGCCCGCCGAACTGTCCTGCGCCGATGAGCATGCGCCGTGCAGCCTCGCCAATTTCTTCATTGCCGATCCGCCGTTGAAGCAGGTCGTCGCCAAAAGCTGGGAAGCGGGCGCGGGCGGGCGGGGCCGGTGGGGCGGGTTCCGGCTGGAATGGCTGTTGTCCGCCTATCGCACGCGCAACCGCGACGACATTCAATTTGTCGCGTCCGACATTCGCGGGCGCGCCTGGTTCCGCAATATCGGCGCCACCCGGCGGCAGGGCGTGGAGTTCACCCTGAAGGCCGTGCGCGGCGGCTTTTCCGGGGCCCTCAGCTATGCCTTCACCGACGCGACCTACCGGCATGAGCTGGCGCTTTCCAGTCCCGCCAATCCCGCGGCGGACGAGGACGGCGTGATCCTTGTCCGGCCCGGAGACCGGCTGCCCGGCATTCCCCGCCACAGTGCGACGCTGTCGCTGGACTATGCCGGGCGGGGCTGGTCGGCCGGCGGCGACCTGATCGCGCGGACGGGACAATATCTGGTGGGTGACGAGGGCAATGACCAGCCGCCGCTGAAGGGCTATGCGCTGGTCAATCTGCGCGCCGGGGTCGATATCCTGCCGGGCGTGACGCTGTTCGGCGAGTTGCGCAATGCGCTGGACTGCAAATATGCGACCTTCGGCACGTTCAGCGACATCGGGGAGGTGGCGATGGCGCAAGCGCCGCATGCGTCCGATCCGCGCGCCTATGGGCCGGGCGCGCCGCGCCGCTGGTATGCGGGGGTGAAGGCTCGATTCTAGAGCCAACCGGCTTGGATCGCCGGCTAATCGCGCCAGATCAGGCTGGCTGGTCGATGCGGGGCAGCAGCCGCGCCTCCAGCCCCGGATAGAGGTGGGAGACGCTGCGTTGCAGTTCGTATCGTGCCGCCGCCATGGTCGCGAAGCGTGGGGGGATTGGCAGTTCGCCCGCCTCCACCATGTCGAGGCCCGATTGCACCGCCCGCGTCAGCGCGTCCTCCAGCCAGTCGATCCAGTCGCGGGTCTGGGCAATGGCGGCCCTGCCGCCCGGATCGAACGGGCCATGGCCGGGGACCAGGCCGTCATGCGGTTCGCTCGCCAGCCGGTCGAGACTGGCGCGCCAGCGGGGAAGGTCGGCGGTCGGCGTGCTGGGTGCGCGATCGTGAAAGACGAGGTCGCCGCCGATCAGCAGGCCGCTTCGTTCGTCCAGCAGCGCCAGGTCCGCGCCGCTGTGGCCGGAAAGCGCCAGCAGCCGCAAGCCGCGCCCGCCGAAATCATCGCGCCCTGTCGTGATCGGCAGGCCGGGAAGGACCAGTTCGGTGCCGCGCATCCAGTCGTTCAGCAACCGGTACATCGCGTCTGAATAGCCGCGTCCCTCGCGGGCGAGCGCTTCGATCGTGCCGGGCAGCGCCGCAACGATCCCGGGATCGAAGGCGGCGATGCCCATGCCGTGATCGGGGTGCAGATGGGTGACATAGACGCGGACCACCCTCTGGCCGGTCAGTTCCTCCGCCACCTTGCGCAGCGCCTGCCCATAGGAGAGCGACGGGCCGCAATCGCACAGCACCGTCCCCGCCGGCGTGGCGATGATCGCGATATTGGCGATGGCGCCGCCATTGGCCGGATCGATCGGGGCGTCCGCGCCGTGGATCATCCATATTCCGTCCGCGACGGCGACGGGATCGATCGCATAGCGGCCGCGCGCCTGCGCGGGCAAGGCGGCGAGCGCCATGCCGCCGGTGATCAGTCCGCGCCGGGTGAGCATCATCGCGGCGGGGGCGACTGGCGCGCGACGGACAGTGCCGCGTGATAATCGCGTCCGTTGGTGTCGCGGGCATCGACCGTCAGCATGTCGCCCGCCGCGGCATGAGGGACCAGGGTGATGGCCGGGTCTTCCGCGACCGAAGCCCAGATCTCCATCCGGCCCAGTTCGCGGCCGGCGCCGTCGCGCACGGTCAGCTGTTCCAGATGATAGGTGGGAATGGCATCGACCAGCCCGGTATCCATCGGGTGCCGGAAGCTGATGCGCAGGCGGCTGGCCGGGGTTGGCCCGGCGACGGGCCAGGCTTCGCCCCTGATTTCGCCCAGATGTTCGGCCCAGTCGCCCTTGACGCGGCTGACCGGCGGCGTCGAGCAGCCGCCGCCCGCCGCGTCGATCCAGCCGCCCGACACCAGCCATTCGCCGCTCGCCAACTGCACCGCGCCGCGCACGGGCGTGCGCTGGTCCAGCTTGATCCGGGTGGCGAGATAGGCGTCGCTGTCCGTCGGGTGATAGTCGATGGCGATGGGGATCGGGTTGAGGTCTGCCATCAGCACGATGCGTCGGACGCCGGCAATGGCGCGGGCGTCGATGGCCACCGGGAAGCTGCGCTGATTTTCCGCGATCTGGGGAAAGCCGACCTTCACCCGCGGGTCGAAGCGGACCGGATCGTCGCCGAACAGCAGCTTCGCATGCGCTTCCCACATCGGCGATTCGAGCGGATCGGCAGGCACGGATGCGTCTGCGCGCGCCGCCAGCGCGAGCAGGGCCAGGGTCATGGCTGCGTATCTTCGCCCTTTCACGTCCTTCTCCCTTGGTGCAGATCTACAGGCTGGCGCAATGCGCTACCATTGGCCCTTGGGTCGGATGGGGAGGGCCGGGAATGAGGATGACTGTATGGGGCGCCGCATTGCTGCTTTGCGCGGCGCCGGTGGGGGCGGAGCCATTGTTCGGCCCCGACGGATATCGCATCGCCGCCTATCGCGCGCCGGTCGCCCGCCCGCCCGACGGGGTTGGCCGGATCGCCCCGGCCGCCGCCGCGGCCCTGCGGCCGGGGCGGGACGCGCTGTTCATCGATGTCCTGCCGGCCGAGGGCGGGCATAGGGAGCGCGACGGGCGCTGGCGGCTGGCGGAGCAGCATGAAAGCGTTCCGGGCGCGCACTGGTTTCCCGAAGCGGGCAGGGGCGTGCCGGAGCCCGGCATCGCGGCCTGGTTCGCAGGTGGCGTGCGGCGGCTGACGGGTGGACGGCGGGATCGCATGCTCCTGGTCTTCTGCCGGGCCGATTGCTGGATGAGCTGGAACGCCGCGCGGCGGCTGCGCGCCATGGGCTATCGCAATGTCTGGTGGCTGGCGGAGGGGACGGACGGCTGGCGCGACCTGGGACAGCCATTGGCGCGGGCGGTGCCGGAGGGAGGCGTCGTGCGCGCGAGCGCTCCGTCCTAGATCAGGCGCGGGTCGTGCCCCGATTTTGTCGTGGCATGCTTTGGTCTGCTCAAGCTCTAGGACCAATGGCCCATTGCGAGGATCCGCCGCGCTGCGCCATCTTTTGCCCAAGCATGTTTGCATGGGAGAGAGAGCCTTGACCGACATTCGCATCACCCTGGGCGCTGTTGGCGCCGTCGCGCTGCTGGCGCTGGCGCCGCTTTCGGCGCAGGCCAGGGACATCATCGTCCATATGAAGAACCAGGGCGCGGATGGCGCCATGGTGTTCGAGCCGTCCTTCGTGAAGGCGGCTGTGGGCGACACCATCCGTTTCCAGCCAAGCAATCCCAGCCATAATGCCGAAACCATGGCGAACATGCTGCCGGCCGGCGCGACCCCGATGAAGGGCGCGATGAACAAGGAGGCAGTGCTGACCGTCACCAAGCCGGGCCTCTACGGCATCAAGTGCATGCCGCATTATTCGATGGGCATGGTCGCCCTGGTGCAGGTGGGCAAGGTAACCCCGGCCGATCTCGCCGCCGCCAAGGCGGTGAAGTTGCCGCCCTTCGCCGCCAAGCGGATGACCGCCGCGCTTGCCAAGGTGAAGTGAGATCCGCCGATGCTGACCACGGCCCCCCTTGTCTATCCCGTGCCGCCGCTCTGGTCGGCGGAGGCGAAGGTCGATGCCGCCGCCTATGCCGCGGGCTATCGCCGATCGATCGATGACGCTGACGCCTATTGGCTGGAGCAGGCGCGGCGGCTGGACTGGCTGCGCGAACCCACCCGCGCCGACGAGAGCAGCTTTGCGGAGCGGAATTTCGGCATAAGCTGGTTCAGCGACGGCATGCTCAACGTGTCGGCCAATTGCCTGGACCGCCATCTGGAGACGCGCGGGGACCAGGTGGCGATCATCTGGGAACCCGACGATCCGGAGGAACCGGCGCGGCGCTTCACCTATCGGCAATTGCATGCGGAGGTGTGTCGCTTCGCCAATGTGCTGAAGGCGGCGGGCGTGGGCCGCGGCGACCGGGTGACGCTCTACCTGCCGATGATTCCGGAGGCCGCCTTCGCCATGCTCGCCTGCGCGCGGATCGGGGCGATCCATTCCGTCGTGTTCGGCGGCTTTTCGCCCGAGGCGCTGGCGGGGCGGATCACCGATTGCGACAGCCGGATCGTCATCACCGCCGATGAGGGGCGGCGCGGCGGCAGGACCGTGCCGCTCAAGCGCAATGTCGACGCGGCGGCGGTTCTGGCGCCGGGGCTGGAGCGCGTGATCGTCGTCCGGGCGACCGGCGGCGATGTTGCAATGGATGCTGGGCGCGACGCCTATTATGACGAGCTGGCCGCCACCGTTTCCGTCGATTGTCCGGCCGAGGCGATGGCGGCGGAAGACCCGCTGTTCCTGCTCTATACCTCCGGATCGACGGGCAAGCCCAAGGGCGTGCTGCATTCGACCGGGGGCTATCTGCTCTGGGCGGCGATGACATTCGACCTGAGCTTCGACCATCGGCCGGGCGAAGTCTTCTGGTCATCCGCCGATGTCGGCTGGGTCACGGGGCACAGCTATATCGTCTATGGGCCGCTGGCCAATGGCGGCACCACGCTGATGTTCGAGGGGGTGCCGAACTGGCCGACGCCCAGCCGCATCTGGGAAGTGGTCGACCGGCATCAGGTGGCGACGCTCTACACCGCGCCGACGGCGCTGCGTTCGCTGATGAAGGAAGGCGACGATTTCGTGACCCGCACCAGCCGCACGTCGCTGCGCCTGCTGGGGACGGTGGGCGAGCCGATCAATCCCGAGGCCTGGCGCTGGTATCATGAGGTGGTAGGCGAGGGGCGCTGCCCCATCGTCGACACCTGGTGGCAGACCGAGACGGGCGGGCACATGATCACGCCGTTGCCGGGCGCGACGGACCTGAAGCCGGGTGCGGCGGCCAGGCCCTTTTTCGGGGTGGAACCCCTGCTGGTCGACGGCAATGGCGTCGCCGTGGACGGCGAAGGGGAGGGCAATCTCTGCATCGCGCGGAGCTGGCCGGGGCAGGCGCGCACTGTCTGGGGCGACCATGAGCGCTTCTTCCAGACCTATTTCACCACCTATCCAGGGCTGTACTTCACCGGCGACGGTTGCCGGCGCGACGCGGACGGAGACTATTGGATCACGGGCCGGGTGGACGACGTCATCAACGTGTCCGGGCACCGCATGGGCACGGCGGAGGTCGAGAGCGCGCTGGTGCTGCACGAAGCGGTGGCCGAGGCGGCGGTCGTGGGCTTTCCGCACGACATCAAGGGCCAGGGCATCTACGCCTATGTGACGCTCAACAGCGGCGAGGAAGCGAGCGACGCGCTGCGCCAGACGCTGGTCAAATGGGTGCGCAGCGAGATCGGGCCGATCGCGACGCCCGACGTGATCCAGTTCGCCCCCGGCCTGCCCAAGACCCGGTCGGGCAAGATCATGCGCCGCATCCTGCGCAAGATCGCGGAGGGTGAAGTGTCCCCGCAGGCGCTGGGAGACATTAGTACACTTGCCGATCCGGCCATCGTGCAGGAGCTGGTCGAAAGCCGCGCCGCATAGAGCAGCGATGGGGCGGGAAGAGGCATGTCCTTCCCGCCGCCGCAGCAGGGTTAAGAAATGGTTGATGACCATCGGTGGCAGGCGAGCGCTAAGCCGTTGATCATAATCGCTTTGTGATCGACCCCGTCCAATGATAGAAAGCTGCGCGGTTTCGATGCAGAAGGTTGTCGATGGACAGGAAACTGGCAAGCGAACGGGGTGCGGAGCAAAAGGCGCTAGCGGCCCGATGGAGCATAGCCGCCGAAGCCATGGAAGCGCTGGCCGGTGCTCGGTCCCTGGAGGCCATCACCCATGTCCTGCGAGCCTTCGCGCGTCGCGCGGTCGGGGCGGACGGCATTGCGGTCGTCCTGCGCGACGAGGACGAGTGTCACTATATCGCGGAAGATTCGATGGAGCCGCTTTGGGCGGGCCAGCGCTTTCCCGCGGCGAGCTGCGTATCGGGCTGGGCGATGGAGAATCACCGGACCGCGGTGATCCCGGACATATTCGACGATCCCCGCGTGCCGGTGGAGGCCTATCGCACCACATTCGTGCGGTCCATGGTGATGGTGCCGATCGGCCGCGTCGAGCCCATAGCCGCTCTGGGCGCCTATTGGTCGGAATTCGCGCAGCCCACAGAAAATGAGATCGCGCTGCTGGAGGCCCTGGCCCGCGCGGCGTCCACCGCGCTGGAAAATGGGCGGCTGTTCGCATCGCTGGAAGCGCTGAACGATCAGCTGGAACGCCGCGTCAGGGAACGCACCACGGAACTGGAGCGGTCGCAGGACAGCCTGCGCCAGGTCCAGAAGCTGGACATGCTGGGCCAGTTGACCGGCCATGTCGCCCATGATTTCAACAATCTGCTGATGCCGATCGTCGGCGGGCTGGACCTGATCCTGTCGGGCAAGCGGACCCCGGAGTCGATCGAGCGGCACGCGACCATCGCGATGCAGGCGGCGGAAAGCGCCCAGACGCTGGTGCAGCGGCTCCTGACCTTTGCCCGCCGCCAGCCCCTGACCGCAAAGGCGGTAGACCTGTCAACCCTGCTCGATGGCATGCAGGCCCTGCTGGCCAGCACGCTGGGCCCGCGGATCGCGCTGTCGCTCGATCTGCAACCGATGCTGCCCGCCGTGCGCGCCGATGCCCACCAGCTTGAGGTCGCGCTGCTCAATCTGGCGGTCAACGCGCGCGATGCCATGCTCGATGGCGGCGCCTTCAGCATAAAGGCGGAGGCCCGGAAGAGCCGCCTGCCCGCCGCTCTGGCGCCGCCTGGTCCCTATGTCTGCCTGACCGTCAGCGATACCGGCACCGGCATGACGCCGTCGGTCCGGGCTGCGGCGATGGAACCCTTTTTCACCACCAAGCCTTCCGGCCACGGTACGGGACTGGGCCTGTCCATGGTCCATGGCCTTGCCACCCAGCTTGGCGGCACAGTGGAGATCGACAGCGCCGTGGGCGAGGGTACGAGCGTCAGGCTCTGGCTGCCGGTCGAGCAGGCCCCTGTCGCGAAAGCCGAACCGCCCGCGGTCGGGGAAGAACCCAAAGCGCGATCGGGCAAGGTGCTGCTGGTGGATGATAATGACCTTGTCCGGAACAGCACACGGGCGATGCTGGTCGACATGGGCTATGAGGTGATCGACACCGACCGCGCCGAACATGCCCTCACGATGATCGAATCAGGCGACCGGCCGGACATCCTGATCACCGACCATATCATGCCGGGCATGACGGGAGTGGAACTGGCGCTGCGCCTGCGTGCCGATCATCCGAAGATCGCGCTGCTGATCATATCGGGTTATGAGGGGGTGGACCTGATCGCGCCCGACATCACCCGCCTGTCAAAGCCGTTCCGGCATCAACATCTGCAGGCCTGCATCTCCGCCGCGCGCGCGCAGACCGCCTGATCCGGGTATATGACGGCTCCCGCCGGGCTGCCTGTTCCGGTCAGGCCGCCTGGGCGATGTCGACCGTGTAATGCGCGCTTGTCCTTTCGGCGACGTCGTCTTCTGTCACGCCCGGAGCGAGCTGGACGAGGCGGAAGGGGCTGTCATGGTCGGGCCGCTGGAAGACGCAGAGGTCGGTGACGATCATGTCGACCACATTCCTGCCGGTCAGCGGCAGGGTGCAGGCCGGGATGAACTTGGGGCTGCCATCCTTGGACGTGTGTTCCATGACGACGATGATCTTCTTGACGCCCGCGACCAGGTCCATCGCGCCGCCCATGCCCTTGATCATCTTGCCGGGGATCATCCAGTTGGCGATGTCGCCATTTTCCGCAACCTCCATCGCGCCCAGAACGGTGAGGTCGATATGCCCGCCCCGGATCATCGCGAAGCTGTCCGCGCTGGAGAAATAGCAGCTCTGCGGCAATTCGCTGATCGTCTGCTTGCCCGCATTGATGAGGTCGGCATCCTCCTCCCCCTCATAGGGAAAGGGGCCGATGCCCAGCATGCCGTTCTCCGACTGCAGCGTCACTTCCACGCCGGCGGGGATATGGTTGGCCACCAGCGTCGGTATGCCGATCCCCAGGTTCACGTAGAAACCGTCGCGCAGTTCCTGCGCCGCGCGCGCGGCCATTTCATCTCTGCTCCAGGGCATCAGACGGCCTCCCTCTGGCGGACGGTGCGGAATTCGATCTTCTTGTCATAGGGCGCGCCCACGATCATGCGCTTGACGTAAATGCCGGGCAGATGGATCGCGTCCGGGTCAAGCGCGCCGGTGGGCACCACCTCCTCCACTTCGGCAACGCAGATCTTCGCCGCCGTCGCCATGGGCTGGTTGAAGTTGCGCGCCGTCTTGCGGAAGATGAGGTTGCCGCTCTCGTCGGCCTTCCAGCCCTTGATGATCGCCACATCGGCAAAAATCCCGCGCTCCAGGATATAATCCTGCCCGTCGAAGACCTTGACCTCCTTGCCCTCGGCCACCGCCGTGCCGACGCCGGTCTTGGTATAGAAGCCCGGAATGCCCGCGCCGCCCGCCCGGCACCGTTCCGCCAGCGTCCCCTGCGGGCAGAATTCCACCTCCAGCTCGCCGGCCAGATATTGCCGCTCGAACTCCTTGTTCTCCCCCACATAGCTGGAGATCATCTTCTTCACCTGCCGCGTGCGCAGCAGCTTGCCCAGACCCTCCCCGTCAATCCCCGCATTGTTCGAGGCAATCGTCAGGTCCTTGACCCCGCTGTCGCGGATCGCGTCGATCAGCCGTTCCGGTATCCCGCACAGCCCAAATCCGCCCGCGCACAAATGCATCCCGTCAAAGAGAAGCCCCTCCAACGCGCGCGCAGCATCGGGGTAAAGCTTCTTGACCATGAGCAAGCCTCTCCTTCGCGGCCTGTTCTGGCGCAGGTGAATTATCATTTCCAATGATTTGTTTTTTGGAATAATAATAAGTGATGTCTATCAATCGCATCGGTCTATTTCATCTGGAAACCCTGTTGTGGATCGACCGGCTCGGCACCTTTGCGGCGGCGGCGGAGCGGCTCAACACCACGCAGCCGGCCATTTCCGCGCGGGTGCGGGAATTGGAAGCGCATCTGGGCGCGCGCCTCTTTCGCCGGGAGGGCCGGACCATGTCCTTCACCCCCGCCGGACGCCAGCTCGTGCGCGATTGCGCGCCGCTCTGGAGTGACCTGCAGAGCGTGCTGCTGCGTTGCGGCGGATTGGCCGAGGCGAGCGGCGTGGTCCGCATCGGTACGGGCGAGATTGCGGCGGCAAGCTGCCTTCCGGACTTTGTGGCGCGACTGAAGGCGCAGATGCCGCATGTCAGCCTGGAGCTGGACATCGACCTGACCGCCAATCTGATCCAGCAATTGCTGGTCGGGCGCGCCGACATCGCCTTCGCGGCCGGGCCGGTGGCGCATCCTGCGCTGCAGTCGAGTCCCATTGGCGGCGTACGGCTCGTCTGGCTTGCCAGTCCGGCGATCGCCGCGTCATTTCGCAACAGCGGAGGGGACCGTACCATTCCGATCTGGTCGCTGGCCAGCCATTCCCCGATCTATGGGCGGATGCGGGACGCGATCGCCGCCTCCCGAATCGCCCACAAATCGCTCAACCTGTGCAACAATGCCCGGATGATGATCGACATCGCCAAGGCGGGCGGCGGCATCGGCATCTTTCCAGAACCTATGGCGCGCGCCGACATGATGAACGGGGCTCTGGTGGAACTGGGCGACATGCCGGACCTGGCGCCGATCGAATTCCATGTCGCCAGACGGGTGTCCGACAATGATCCGGTGGTCGCCGCGATTTTCGAGCAGGCCAGCGCCCTGAGACTGGGGCAGGGTGGGGCAGAGGCGGGCGCGCCGCGGCCCTGGGGCGGGTTTCGATCTGATTGAATCAGATCGCCGCTCTGGATTCCTTGTTTTCCCCGATTTCTTGACCAACGATCGGTTCCGATCGCTTGGAAATCGCTCTAGGAACCGAGTGCCTGATTGGGATCGACGGTTCTGATGGCCCCGGACGTCGCCCCGGTTTCGGGCGGGACGGCGATCGCGGGTTGGGCCGGCGCCGTGCCAGTACCCAGAGACAGCTCCTTGTCCACATAGACCTCGAACTTCGTGCCGGCCGGTAGCTTGACATCCTTGCCGTGCACGAGGACCGCGAGCGGGAGGAAGACGATGCCCGCGCCGACGGCGCCCAGGGTGCCGGACTTGCCCTGCGCATTGCGCTGGCCACGCACGGGCACATCCGTTCCGCCCGCCTTGACGGTGCTGACCTTGATGTCGAGCTTGCCGGAGCGGCCGAGCAGGCCATTGTCCCTGACCCGGCTGACTTCCCCGACTGCCGGGCTGCCCGCAGGGATGAGCGTGACGCCGCCGATGGTCACGGGCCTGGCCACCGCCAGCTCGACCCGCTCCCCGACGCGGGCGGATTTGGAGGATATTTCCTGACGCGTCTCCAGTTGGATCGCCATGCCTTCGGGAAGGATCATCGACTGGGCCAGGGCTGGGCCGGGGGCGGCAGCCAGCAGCAGGGCGGCGGCGCTCCATGAGCCGCTCCAGCGCGTCGGCGACAGGCCAGTCATCGGGTCATCCTCTCCGCTTCGGGCACGGGCTATGCAGTCCATGGCAATTTACGCCTGCCGGGCCGCGGCTTCAAGGAATGAGTCCCGACCCCGGAGCGCGACCTGCCTCTGATCTATCGCAGCGCGCTCTGGCCGGCAGCGGATGCGCCTTGTTCGGATGGCTCGAACGCCTGCGCCAGCGGGCCTGCCATGGCGAGGACGGTCAGTTCCCCGTCCATCAGCATCCGGCCCGCCTGCTTGCGCTGCACCTTGCCGCTGGTCGTCCGGGGGATCGTACTGGCGGACACCAGCACCAGATCGGTGACGGCCAGTTCCAGCCGTTCCATGGCCATGGCGCGCAGCCGGCCAGCCATCTCCTGCACCTTCTCGTCGGACAGGGCGCGGGCGTCGTCGCGCTTCATTTCCGCGATCAGGACGATGTGCTGGGTATCGCCCATCTCGATCTCCACGGCGGCGGCGCTCGCCTGGCCTACCGTTCCGGAGAGTTCCGACCAGATCTGCTCGACGTCGCTGGGCGCATGGTTGCGGCCGCGGACGATGATCAGGTCCTTGAGACGGCTGACGATGAAGAATCCTTCGGCCGTTGCAAAGCCGAGATCGCCGGTGCGCAGGAACGGGGCCCCTTCGTCCAGCCGGCCGAAGCTTGCCTCCGTCGCGGCGGGGTTGTCGATATAGCCGGCGGTGATGTGCGGTCCGCGCAGCCAGATTTCGCCCACCGCGCCGTCGGGGAGCGCTGCGCCGGTCGCAGGATCGACGATCCGCGCCTCCGCCCCCGCCATGGCGGGGCCGCAGCAGGCGAGCTCCAGCACGCCTTCCCTGTCCTTGCTTTCCTCCGCCCGTCCCGCCGCCAGAGCGCGGCTGTCATAGCTTTTGACGATCGGGTCGCTTTGCGGCGGGACCGCGATGGTCACGAGGGTGGATTCGGCCAGGCCGTAGCAGGGCAGGAAGGCGCGTTTGTCGAAGCCCGCATCGGCAAAGCATTCGGCAAAGCGGTCGAGCGTGCCGGGCCGGACCCGTTCCGCGCCGTTGAACGCGACGCGCCAGCCCGACAGGTCGAGATCGTCCGGCATGCCCCGGCGCGTGGCGAAATCGACGCAGAGGTCGTAGCCGAAATTCGGGCCGCCGCTGGTATGCGCGCCGTAGCGGGTGATGAGCTGAAGCCAGAACATCGGCCGGTTGATGAACGCGGCGGGCGAGGTGATCACGCAGGTGGAGCCCAGGAACAGCGGCTGCAGGATATTACCGAACAGGCCCTGGTCGTGATAATGCGGCACCCAGCCGACGAAATGGGAATCCTGGTCATGGCCGAAGGCGACCTGGATCATCGCCTCATTGGCGATGATGTTGCCATGGCTGATCATCACCCCCTTGGGATTGGACGTGGTGCCGGAGGTGAACTGCAGTACGGCAAGCTGGTCGGGCCGGAGCGTCAGTGCCGCAAAGGGGTGCGGTTCGGCCGCGAGCGCGGCAAATTCCAGATAGCGCACCGGGCCGACGGCGAGGGCGGCGGACAGTTCGTCCCCGAACAGCGCGGCCATGCTGTCGTCCAGCAGGATGCAGTCGGGCCGGATGTCGCCCAGCATGTTCAGGATATTCTGGAGCCTTGCTTTGCGCCGGCCGACCGGGGCGAGCGGAATGGCGACGCCGCCGGCCGCAAGGCAGGCGAGCAGCGCGAGTGCGAAATCAGTACCCGCCGAGAAGAGGAGGGCGATCCGCCGACCCGCCAGCCCCCGGGCCGACAGGGCGCCGGCAAGCTGCGTGATCCGCGTCGCCAACTCGGCATAGGTCAGGCTGCTCTGCGCGCCGTCGCCCTGGTCGAATATCAGCGCCGTCCGATCCGGAATGCTGTTGCCATGATCGAGGACGATGTCGACGATCGACCGGCTGAAGTCTATCTGCATTTCTTTATGCGAACCCGATATTCTGGTCATTCCGCGGCGAAGGCTATCCGAAGCAGGCCGATCTTGCGCATGCGGAAACCGGCTGCCGACATGCGCAGATAGCGGGAATATTTCTCGACCGGATGGACCGCGGGATCGACCACGCCGCCGCGCACCGCGCCGCGCAGCCGGTTGCTCCACATCTCGCAGGTGCGCGCATAGTCCAGCCCGTCGTCGCGCAGCCTTTCCATGCGGAACAGCCCCTTGGATGCGACGACGATATCCTCCAGCGTCGGCAGTTCCGCGGCCGGGAAGATCTCGTTCGAAATGAAGGGATTGGCATCCTCCGGCGACATCCTGCCATAGGCGATGGTCTGGAGCGAGAGGCGGCCCTTGCCCTCCATCCAGTCGCGGCAGGCCTGGAAGAATTCACGGTACACGCCGCGACGCTCCTCCACGCTCTGCTGCGGATGGGCGAAATGTTCGAACGCGCCGACGGAGATGATCGCGTCGAACGGCCGGTCGGGGCAATAGTCGTGCCAGTTGGAAAGGACCGCGCTGATGCCGGGATCGCCCAATTGCTCGATATAGGCGAGTTGTTCCTCGCTCAGCGTCAGGCCGACGCATTCGCTGACGCCATGGGTGCTGCGCAGGTTACGCATCATGCCGCCCCAGCCACAGCCGACGTCCAATATGCGCATGCCTTCGCCCGCGCCGACCGATTCCGCATGATAGTCGAGCTTGCGCTGCTGCGCCTCCTCCAGCGGGGCGTCCTTTGGCAGGCCGTCCCACATCGCGCTGGAATAGGTCATGCTGGGGTCGAGCCACGCCGAATAGAAATCGTTGCCGACATCATAATGGTGGCGGATGGCGGCGGCCGAGCCGCCATATTCGATCTGTTCGTCCTGGATCATTGCGGGGCGCCGCCCTGCTGCATCGCCATGTCGCCGACCGCCGCGGCGATGCCCGTCGCCGCGTCGCGGATCGATTCCGCCTCGAACAGCAGTTCCAGCGGCAGTTCGTCGGGCAGGTTCAGCCAGTTTTCCAGCTCCACCATCAGCGAGATCGCCTTGGCGGAATCAATCCCGAAACTGTCGAAAGGCGCATCGGGCGAGATGGCGGCCGGCGCCACATTCACAATTTCGGCGATGTGCGCGACGATCCAGCTTTCGATTTCCTCTGCCGATGCCTGTCGAATAAGGTCGGAATTCATCAATGTCCCCTTGAAGCCGAACGGGATGCCCCGAACCTGCCATAATAGACGTCCGCCCCGGTCGTGGCGGACGGATGTGTGCCGGACTCGATCTCCGGCTGGGCGGCGATCTTCTGCAGTTCCGGATGCTCGCGCGTCAGCCGGGCCGCCGCGACATGCACATTGTCTTCACCTGGAAGCAGCTTGTCGATCAAGATGTGCGAGGGCCGGGGCAGGCCCCACATCTGGCGCATCTCATCGAGCGCCGCCTGCGACACTTCCACCTCATAGGCGACGGCCTCCCCCTGGCCATAGTCCGTGGCGGAGCCGAGCAGGGTCAGTTTCCAGCCGACGCCATAGCAGAAGCTGAGCATGCGCACGTCGGTGAAGCCCACGCAGCGGTCGATCCCGGCCTCATAGGCAAGCTCCAGCGGCGCGATCATGCAGGCGGCCTTGCGCCGCAGATTGTGACGGCGCATGCCCCGCTCGACGCAGAACCCGCGGCTCAGTTCCCAGGTGCGCCCATCGTCGATCGGACGGATGCCAGCCGGCAGGACATGCGAAAAATGGTCGAGCAGCATGGAACAGTCGTCCGTGGGGCGGAAGCGCAGCCCCATGACGACCTGGTTTTCCGCCGAAAACCCTATGATGTTGCTCGCGCGCGCATCATCATATTCGTCATATTCCAATCCGTCCTTGACCGTGAGATCCCAGCCAAGCTGGTTAACGAACACCTCCGCGCGGGCCTGGTGCAAATCTCTGATCTCTTCCTGGTAAAGGGCGGAATTGTCCTTCGAAATCAGATGAATCAAATCCGTTGGTCCCCCGCAAGCAGCGGCAGCGCCTCTAGCATATTATACGCGGCAGGTCATCGGAAAGTTGCGCTGCGCAATCCATCCGAGCGCAAGGAATTCGGATGCTTTCAGGCGCCCTGCTTCTGCCGGGCGCGCTGCACATGGACCTTTATCGCCTGCACGGAGCGGTCGAGCGCTTCTGCAATGTCTAGGTCGCACCATCCGGCCTGCCGCCGGTCGAGGCAGAAAATTTCCGTCTCCGTCAGGTCTGTGGCGGCCGGATCATCCCGCGCGTCGAGCAGGGCGATGCCCCTGCACAGATAGAGCGTCGCCATGGCGTGCAGGTTCGCATGCTCCTGCGGGCTTTCGAGCATGCTGAGCAGGCGGATCTCCACCTCATAGGGCCGCTCGTCCCATCCGGTGATCGGGAAACAGAGCCGGGGAAGGGCATCGGGCTGCGCGATGGGGCCGCGCCAGCCGGCCTCCCCGAACAGGCCGGTTTCCCCGAACAGGAAGCGCCTGCCGCCGTCGCTGACGTCGTAGCAGGCATGGCTGGCGGCCTGAAGGCCCAGCGCCTGGCTGAAGCGGGTCACGAGGCTGTCGATGCTGAGCATGCCGTCGACCCCGGCGATGAAATCGGCGGCGGTCGTCGAGCTTCCGGCGCGAAGCTGGGTGCTGGGGATATATTCGCTCATGGTTCCTCGCGCAGGCTATGCCTGTCGTCATGCAGCGCCAGGTCTTAAAGGCGGGTTAAGCCTGCTCCCCCGCGCCGTGCTTCTTCTTTGCGGCAGGGCGAGCCCTGGGCGGGATGTCGGTCGACCGGCGCTTGACATGGCGACGGAAAGGCAAAAGGTCGGCCACAGACCGGACATCAACGATGGGGACAACATGCTGCCGACATACCGAACCGAACCTTCCGCGGATGATGCGGTCGATGCATGGCTGGCGTCGCATGGACAGGATGAGGGCGCGCCGGCCATCGCGGGCGACACGAGTCGTCCGGAACTCTATTCCCAGGCGCGTTGGGAACTGCTGTTCCGGCAGATGCGCGAGGCGGCGCCACTGAATCGGGTGGAGGGCACGGCCTATGGCGATTATTGGAACGTTTGTTCCCACTCGCTGATCATGGAGGTGGAAGGGAAGCCGGACCTGTTTTCCTCCTCCTGGAAATATGGCGGCATCACCATTGCCGACCCCGCGCCGGGCGAGGAATTCCAGCTTCCGATGTTCATCGCCATGGATGAACCGGAACACAGCGCGCAGCGGAAGACCGTGGCGCCCGCCTTTACGCCCGCGCATATCGCCGAACTGGCGGTGAAGCTGCGCGCGCATACCGCAACGGTGCTGGACAGCCTGCCCGTGGGCAGTCGTTTCGATTGGGTGGAGAAGGTTTCGATCGAGCTTGCCACCAGCATGCTGGCGACGATCCTGGGCTTTCCGTGGGAAGACCGCCATCTGTTGACGTTCTGGTCCGACTGGGCTGGGCATATGGAAGCGGCCCGCATAGCCGAACTGTTCCAGGTGCGGCGCGAGATGCTGACGGAGATGGCGACCTATTTCCACCTGTTGTGGGAACAGCGCCGGGCCAGTCCGGAGGGGACCGACCTGCTGGGCATGATGATCCGCAGCGACAGCATGTCGGAAATGGGGCCCATGGAATTCATCGGCAATCTGGCCCTGCTGATCGTCGGCGGCAATGACACCAGCCGGACCAGCATGTCGGCCGCCATATTGGGGCTGGACCGCTTTCCCGATGAGCGGGCGAAGCTGATCGCGGACGAGAGCCTGTTGCCCAACGCCGTCCAGGAGATCATCCGCTGGCACACGCCCATCGCGCATATGCGGCGGACGGCGACGGCGGATTGCGAACTGGCGGGGCAGAGGATCGCCGCGGGCGACAAGCTGGCGCTGTGGTATATTTCCGCCAATCGCGACGAAGCCGTCTTTCCGGACGCTGATCGGCTGGACCTGTCGCGCGCCAATGCCAGGCGCCATCTTTCCTTCGGGCATGGCATTCATCGTTGCGTGGGCGCCCGCCTGGCGGAATTGCAGCTTCGGATCCTTCTGGAGGAATTGATGAAGCGGCGACTGCAAGTGAATGTGGTTGGCGAGCTGCGCCGCGTTCACGCCAATTTCGTGAATGGTTTCCGGCAGATGGAGGTCGAACTGACGTCCTATTGAACACTGCTCGAACATTGCCGCGCGCGTCCGATCCGGAGAAGGATGGGGATGGCGTTTAACCTGCAATTTACCAAGCCCGGTTACAGGAAAGGATCATCAAGAATATAACGGATCGTGGGCCATGCATATTTGGGGTTATAAGGGGTGTTGGAAGCGGCTGCTTCTCACGTCGGCTGTGTTTGCGATGGCGCCGCCCGGCGCTGCATGGGCGCAGGCCGTTCCTGACGCCGACATATTGGTGACAGCGCGCAAGGTGCCTGAACCGCTGCTCAAGGCGCCCCTCTCCGTCACCAGCGTTTCGGGCGACACGATCGTCGCCGCCGGCCTGCAAAGCATTACCGACCTGACCCGCTTCGCGCCCAATGTCGATATCAGCGGCGGCATTGCGGGCCAGTTGCAGGGGCAGATTTCCATTCGCGGCATTTCCACGCTCGTCCGCAATATCGGGCTGGAAACCGGCGTGGGCATCTATGTCGACGGGGTCTATGTCGGCCGGCCGGAAAATTTCGTCCAGCATCTGCTGGACATCGATCGGGTCGAGATCGCCCGCGGGCCGCAGGCCACGGAATATGGCAAGAACACCATAGCCGGCGTGATCAATGTCCAGACCATCCAGCCGGACGCCGATCCGGGCCTGTCCGTCCGGTTGGACGCGGGCAATTACGACTATCGCCGCGGCGAAGCCGTGCTGGGCGCGCGCCTTGACGACCGCTTTTCGGTGCGCGGGGCGGTCGCCTATGCGCGGCAGGACGGTTTCTACCGGCATCTGTCGGGCGGTCAGGATGCCGGGTCGACCGACCTGTTGACTTGGCGCCTTTCGGCCAAATTCGCGCCGACCGACCAGTTGTCTTTCATTGCGCGCTGGGACGGCCTGCGCGACCGGGGCGTGCCGGCCTTTTTCCAGGCGGATGCGCTGGCGGGCTATCCGGCCGACTTTCCCTCGCGGCAGCCGCTGCATATCAACAACAACCGACCCAACCGGCTGCATCGCGACAGCCAGGGACTTTCGTTGACGGCCGAATGGACGTCCGACACGATGTCGCTGACGTCGATCACGGCCTATCGCGATTCTTCCTATGAAGCGTCGCTGGACGACGATCAGGAACAGGTGGACTTCGTCTCGGCCGACAATTTCAGCGATGATTCGCATTTCTTCAGCCAGGAATTGCGGCTGGCCGGCGGGACGGGGAAGCTACACTATCTGGTCGGCGCCTATTATTTCGACCAGATGGTGCGGACCGACCGGGGACTGGGACTGGGCGCCGACACCGGCGTTCCCGGCAACCCCGTGCTGACCACCATGGGCAGCGTGAAGACGGAGAGCGGTGCGCTGTTCGGGAGGCTCGATTATGCGCTGACCGATCGTCTCTCCCTGTCGGCGGGCCTGCGTTATACGCGGGAGAAGAAGCGCGCCCATTTCGTGCAGGATGACGTTTCCGGCATATTCCCGCTGCTGGGATTCCCCGCGCTGACCTTTGACGGGCATTCGACCGACAATGATCTGTCGCCGAGCGCAACCCTGTCCTATGAGATTGCCCCGGACGCCAATCTTTACGGCCGCTTTTCCAGGGGCTTCAAGAGTGCGGCCTATAATGTCGACATCGCTTCGTCGTTGAGCGGCCTGACCGCCACCCCGGAAAAGGCGACCAGCTATGAGGTCGGCTTCAAGGCGCTGACCTTTGGCAAGCGGTTGCGGCTGAACCTGGCGGCGTTCGTGACGGATTATGAACGGCTGCAGGTCTCGCAGGTGCTGGGCACCGGGCTGGCGCTGACCAATGCCGGACGCGCCCAGATCCAGGGGGTGGAGGGAGAGATGGCCCTTCAAATCTCCTCCCGTCTGCGGATCGAGGGGAATGCGGCGGTGCTCGATGCGCATTACAAGCGGTTCGACAATTGCGGCGTGCCTGCGTCGGTCGGTGGCGGCAGCATGGACTGTTCGGGCAAGGACCTGGTGCTGGCGCCGCATTTTTCGGCATATGGCGCGGTCACCTATGAGGTGCCGGTCGCGTTCGGGACGATCTTCACCCGCGCCGACATGGATTACCGCTCGACCGTCTATTTCGAACCGACCAATTCCGACAGCTTCAAGTCCGGTCCGCGTACCCTGGCCAATCTTCGTCTCGGGCTTCGCCACGACAATTGGGAGGTCGCTGCCTGGGTCAAGAACCTGACCGACAAGATCTACAAGACCTATGCCGACGATCGATCCGGTTTGGGCGTTTTTCGCACGGCCGCCTATGGTGCGCCCCGCACCTACGGCATCAGCCTTTCTTCGACATTTTGAGCATGCTGGCCGCCGGTGCATGAGGGCCGGTCATTAATCAAATCTTAGCCAGCAGATGGTGAATCATTTGCAACGCCCCTGGCGTCGGAACAGCAGGAGTATAATGGCGGACCACATTTCATCGCGGTCACCTGACGAATGGAAAGGCAGGCAAGACCCGATGGATGGCGACCAGAAAATTCTGGCGTCGGCTGGCGTTCTGCGGTGCGTGGTGGATGGCGATGGCCGGCTTCACCCTGATCCCGCCGCTGCGCATCATTTTGGCCTGGCGCCATCGCAACCCCTTTTTAACTGGCTTCGTGGGGTTCGGGGCGCCCTCCGCAAGCCGATCTTTGAGATTATCCGCGTCGTTCGCCAGGAGCAGCAAGCCGAAGCGACTCTTACGTTGCACGGCGGTGCCGGCGACCTCAGGCATATCCGCGTTCTTGCGCAGGCCCGGCATCGGGGGCCGGATCGGCCAGTCGTCGATCTGGTGGCGGTCGACGTGACGTCGGAGCATGCGGAAATCGACCTGCTCCGGCGCAGCATGGAAAATCTGCGGCTGATCGTCGAATATAATCCGCAACTGCCCTGGATAGCCGATGCGGAGGGGCGGATCATCGATTTCACCGATCGGTGGCTGGAGAATACCGGACTTGAGCGGGATGAGGCGGCAGGTTCCGGTTGGCTTTCCGCCACCCATCCCGACGATGTCGAGCCGGTGACGCAACGCGTCGCCCATTCCCATGCGACCGGCGAGCCGTTCGACGTGCGCGTTCGGCTGATGGTCAACGACCAGTATCGCTGGATGCGGGCCCAGGCCTATCCCCGGCGGGACGATGAAGGCCGGATCATCCGCTGGTATGGCTATACCGAGGATATCCACGAAAGCGTGCTGATCGAGGAGCAGATACGCTGGAATGCCGACCATGATTCGCTGACGGAGCTGCCCAACCGCGCGATGTTCAACGCCTGCCTGGACAAGGCGCTGGGAAGGGCGCTGACCGATTTCAAGAAGGTCGGCGTGTTCCTGCTGGACATCGACAATTTCAAGGACGTCAACGACCTGATGGGCCATCATGCCGGTGATGACCTGCTGAAGAGCTTTGCCGCGCGCCTGAAGGCGATCTTCGCCGGCGAGGGAGTGGTGGCGCGTCTGGGCGGCGACGAATTCGCCATATTGATCGAGAATGCCGACAACCGGCAGCAACTGGCAGATCTTGCCGATCGCGCGCTCACCATCCGCGAGACGCTGTTCGCGGCGGGACGTTCGCTGGAATGCCGGGTCAGCGTCGGCGTCGCCGCATTCCCGGAGGACGGGCGCGTGGCGACCGAATTGCTGCGTCATGCCGACCTGGCGCTGTACCGCGCCAAGTCGCTGGGGCGCGGGCGGGTGCAGATGTTCGAGCAGTCGTTGCTGGAGGACATGCAGGAACGGGTGGCGATGATCAACCGGGCCAGGACCGCTGTGCGCGACGGCACTATCATAAGCTATTATCAGCCCAAGGTGTCGTTGCAGACCGGCGAGCTGGTCGGATTTGAAGCGCTGCTGCGGTGGCGCGACAGTTGCGGCACCATCCGGTCGCCGGCCGAGATCTACGCGGCTTTCGACGATCATGACGTGGCCGACATGATCGGCCAGACGATGACCAGCCAGGTCTTTTCCGACATGGCCGCCTGGCGCGCGCGCGGCCTGGCCGTGGGGCATGTCGCCATCAATGTCTCGTCCGCCGAATTGCGGCGGGAGCGCTTTGCCGGACGATTGATCGAGACGATGGAGCGATTTTCGATCGCGCCCGATTCGATCGAGATCGAGATCACGGAGGGCGTGTTCCTGGGCGCCGGATCGGACGCGGTCCGCCGTTCCATCGACGAACTGCACATGTGCAACATCCCGCTGGCGCTCGACGATTTCGGGACCGGCTTCGCTTCGCTCACCCATTTGCGGTCCCTGCCGGTCAGCACGCTGAAGATCGACCGATCTTTCGTCAGCGGGGTCACCGCGCGCGAGAGCGACGGCGCCATCGTATCCGCGCTGATCACGCTGGGCCGGGCGCTCAACATGAAGGTGGTGGCCGAAGGTGTGGAAGAGGCGGACCAGTCGATCAGGCTGCGCGAGATGGGCTGCGATTATGCCCAGGGTTTCTATTTCAGCCGCCCCGCCCCTTCGGAGACCATTCCCGCGTTGATCCAGTCATGGAGCGAAAACAGCGCCGTCATCAGCCTGAACCGGCGGGCGGTCCCCCGGTCTTCACTGGGAAGAGGGGGCGAAGGCTGGGCGGGATCGCGGATCGCCTGAGAGACGGCGCGGCAACCTCCGATCATGCCGGCTAGAGCGATTTCCAAGCGATCGGAACCGATCGCTGGTCAAGAAATCGCGGAAAACAAGGAATCCAGAGCGGCGATCTGAATGAGCAGAAACGCTCCGGTCTTTTGATGCCGCATTTTCCGAGCCGCCGACCGTAAAACGGTCAACTTGAAAATGCTCTAACCGTTGACGATGGTGCCGCCATTGGGGTGCAGCACCTGGCCCGACATGTAGCTGGCGTCGTCGCAGGCGAGGAAGAGGAAGGCGGGGGCGACCTCATTGGGCTGGCCGGGCCTGCCCATGGGCGTGCTCTCCCCGAAATGCGCCAGTTTTTCCGGACTGGCCCCGCCGCTGGGGTTGAGCGGGGTCCAGATCGGCCCCGGCGCGACGGCGTTCACCCTGATGCCGTCGCCCACCAGATTTTCCGACAGGGACCGGGTGAAGGCAGTGATCGCTCCCTTCGTGCTCGAATAGTCGAGCAGTTCCTTCGATCCCTGATACATGGTGACGGAGGTACAGTTGACGATCGCCGCCCCGCGCTTCAGGTGCGGCCGCACCGCCTGCGTCAGGAAGAACATGGCGAAGATGTTGGTCTGAAAGGTCCGGCGCAGCTGTTCCTCGCTGATGTCGGTGATATCGCTGTCGGGATGCTGTTCGCCCGCATTGTTGACGAGAATGTCGATCCGGCCGAGCTCCTTCACCACCTGCGCCACCGCCCGCTGGCAGAAGTCCCGGTCGCCCAGGTCGCCCGCCACGGCCAGCGCCCGCCGTCCCTCCGCGCGGACGATCGCCGCGGTCCGGGCCGCATCGTCATGTTCGCAGAGATAGAATATGGCGACATCGGCGCCTTCGCGGGCGTAGAGAGCGGCAACCGCCCGCCCGATACCGCTGTCGGCGCCGGTGACGATCGCCACCTTGCCCTCCAGACGGCCGGAGCCGGGGTAGCGGGGTTCCCATTCGGGCCTGGGTTCCAGCCGGCTTTCATGACCGGGCAGGCCATCTTCGTGGATCATCTCCTGGATTTCGGGCATTGCAAATCTCCTCTGCCCGAAGAACTCATCCCCCGCCGGGGAGTTCATTGGCCGGAACCCGATTCGCCGTGCGAATGGGGCAGATGGAGATAGGCGATGGTTGTGAAAGCTCTGGCTCTCAATTCTACCCGGAAGGCGGTGGAGGGGCGGTCGAGCTCTACCGATGCGATGATTGCGGACGACGTGGCGCGTGCGGCGCGCCTGTTCCAGTTCGCCCCCTATCCGGGCTGAACGTTCGTGGAGAAGGGTGGTCGCGCCGCGCATGTCCGGGAAAATATCGTCCTTTATGGCGCGCTGCTGGCCAATGTCGGGATAGCAGTCGCCAAATTCATCGCCTCCGCGCTGACCGGCTCCTCCTCCATGCTGACGGAGGGGGTGCATTCGCTGGTCGACAGCGGCAACCAGCTGCTGCTGCTTCATGGTCAGTCCAAGGCGAAGCGGCCGGCCGATGCGGCCCATCCCTTCGGCTATGGGCGCGAACTGTATTTCTGGGCTTTCGTCGTCGCGATCCTGATCTTCGCGGTTGGTGCGGGCGTATCGGTCTATGAGGGCTGGCTGCATGTCGCGCGGCCGGAGCCGCTGCGCGATCCGGCCGTCAATTACGCGGTCCTGGCCATCGCCTTCCTGCTGGAGGGCACGTCCTGGACCATCGCCGTGCGCGAATTCGGGCGCAGCCGGGGGCCGAGCAGCTGGTGGCAGTCGATCCGCCGGTCGAAGGATCCGGCGGGTTTTATCGTCCTGTTCGAAGACAGCGCCGCTCTCATCGGTCTGGTCGTGGCGGCGATCGGCGTCTGGGCGAGCCATTATTTCGGCGATGCCCGACTGGACGGCGTCGCCTCCATCATCATCGGGCTGGTGCTGGGCGGGGTGGCGGTCCTGCTGGCGCGGGAGGCAAAGGGCCTGCTGATCGGGGAGAGCGCTGACCGAGCGATCATCGACACCGTGCGGCTGCTGCTCGACCGGCGGCCGGAGATCACCGCCGTCAATCACATCCGCACCATCCACACCGCGCCCGATGCCGTCTTCGTGGCGATCAGCGCCGATTTCGACGACGACCTGCTCATGGGCCGGGCCGAAAGCCTGATCGAGGAGATGGAGAGCGAGTTGAAGCGCGCCATCCCCGAACTCACCTCCATCTACATCCGTCCGGAAAAGCGGGAGGATGCGGTCATTCAGCCGCCTGCGCGGTAAGACGCTGCACCCGCCAGCGCCGGTTGTTCATGTCCACGGCGCGCCAACTGGCCCCTTGACCATTTGACGATGATCACCATCAAATGCCGGTCTGTCGATCCGGAACCGAGGCCTGCATGCTGTCCGCCATCCTCGCGCGCCATATGGGTGCGCGGCAAATCCATTATGGCTGGGCGGTGCTGGCCGCGACCTTCCTCACCATGCTGGTCGTCGCGGGCGCGGTAGGCGCGCCCGGCGTGTTCATCATCCCGCTGCAGAAGGAATTCGGCTGGAGCGCGGCGGATATTTCCGGGGCGCTGGCCATACGCTTCGTCCTGTTCGGCTGCATGGGGCCGTTTGCCGCCGCCTTCATGAACCGCTTCGGCGTGCGGCGGATGATGCTGATCTCGCTGTCGATCGTCATCGGCGGGCTGCTGCTGTCGATGGGCATGACCCAATTGTGGCAACTGGTCCTGCTATGGGGCGTGGTCATCGGCATAGGCACGGGCCTTACCGCCATGGTGCTGGGCGCCACCGTCGCCACGCGCTGGTTCACCCATCGGCGGGGGCTGGTCATGGGACTGCTGTCCGCCAGCACCGCGACGGGCCAACTGGCCTTCCTGCCGCTGCTTGCCGCGTTGACGGAGCGTTTCGGCTGGCGGGCCGCCATCCTGCTGGTGTGCGGAGCGATCCTGCTGGCGGCGCTGGCCGTGCTGCTGCTGATGCGGGATCGTCCCTCCGACCTCGGCCTGCCGCCCTATGGCGAGAGCGAGGTCCATCCCGTGCCAGCTCAGCCAGCCGGTTTCGGCGCCCTGCTGATCAGCCCGCTTCGCATATTGGCCGACGCCGCGCGGGTGCCGAGCTTCTGGATATTGTTCTTCACCTTCTACATATGCGGCGCCAGCACCAACGGGCTGGTCCAGACGCATTTCATCGCGCTGTGCGGGGATTATGGGCTGGCGGCGGTGGGCGCGGCGTCGATGCTGGCGATGATGGGGCTGTTCGACTTTGCAGGTACGCTCGCGTCGGGCTGGCTGTCGGACCGGTTCGACAATCGCTGGCTGCTGTGCTGTTATTACGGGCTGCGGGGGCTGTCGCTGCTCTATTTGCCGTTCAGCGATTTCTCGCTTTACAGCCTGTCGATCTTCGCGGCCTTCTACGGTCTGGACTGGGTTGCGACCGTGCCGCCGACCGTCAAGCTGACGGCGCAGCGTTTTGGGCCGGAACGGGCCAATGTCGTGTTCGGCTGGATCTTCGCCGGTCACCAGCTGGGCGCCGCGAGTGCGGCGCTGGCGGGCGGTCTTTCCCGGACGGTCTGGCAAAGCTATATGCCCGCCTTCGTCGCGGCGGGGATATTGTGCCTGATCGGCGCTGGGTTGGTGCTGTTCATCAATCGTGGGCGGGGCAAGGCCTTCGCCCTCGCCTGACCGGCTGGTGGAGAAGGTTGAATGTTGCAAGGGAAGATCGCTCTCGTCACCGGGGCCGGGCGCGGCCTGGGACGCGAAATCGCGCTGGGCCTTGCGGGGGCGGGCGCGCATGTCCTGCTCCATGGCCGACGGGCGGCGCAGCTTCAGGACACGGCCGCCGCCATCGCCGCCGCAGGCGGGACGGGCGAGCCGCTGATCTTCGACCTGGAGGATGGGGAGGCGCTTCGGGCGGCGCTCGGTCGCCGCGGCCCGATCGACATATTGGTCAACAATGCCGGCCATCGCGACCGCCGGCCGATCGGAGAGCTGGACAGGCTCGCGGTACGGCGGATGCTGGAAGTCAATCTGGTCGCGCCCTTCGATCTTGTCCGGGTAGTGGCTGGCGACATGAGGGAAGGCGGGCGGATCGTCAACGTCACCTCCATCGCGGGCCAGATCGCCCGATCGGGTGATGCCGCCTACACCATGGCGAAGGGCGGGCTGGACGCGCTGACGCGGGCTCTGGCGGCGGAACTGGGCGTTCGCGGCATCACGGTGAATGCCGTCGCGCCTGGCTATTTCGCGACGGACGCCAATGAGGAGATGATCGCCGATCCGGGCGTTGCGGATCATCTGGCGCGGCGAACGTCGCTGGGGCGATGGGGACGGCCGGAGGAGATTGTCGGCCCGGTGCTGTTCCTGGTGTCGGACGCGGCATCCTATGTGACCGGGCAGGTGCTGGCGGTGGACGGTGGATATACCGCCCATTTCTGAACGGCAGCGCAGCGCGCAATCTCACAGGAACAAACCCTAGGCAGCCAGGCCCCGCATGCGCAGCAGGGCGTCGACCTCCGGTGCGCGGCCGGCAAAGGCCCGGAAATTGTCCGCCGCAGGGCGGCTGGCCCCAGCCGCGAGGATTTCGCGGCGGAAAGCGGTCGCGCCGCCGCCGGGGATGTCGGCATGGGCGAAAATCTCGAAGGCGTCGGCCGACAGGAGTTCGGCCCAGAGATAGGAATAATAGCCCGCCGCATAACCGCCCGCGAAGATATGGCTGAAGGCATGGGCGAAGCGGTTCCATTCCGGCGGATGGATCACGGCGACCGCCTGGCGCACCTGATCGAGCATGGCGTTGACCCGCGCGCCCTGCGCCGGATCATAGTCGCGGTGGAGCAGCAGGTCGAAGGTCGCGAATTCAATCTGGCGCAAAATGGCAAGGCCTGCCTGGAACTGCCGCGCCGCCAGCAGCCGGTCGAACATCGCCTGCGGCAGCGGTTCCCCGCTGTCGACATGGCCGGACAGCTCGATCAGCGTGTCCCTGTCCCAGGCGAAATTTTCCATGAACTGGCTGGGCAGTTCCACCGCGTCCCATTCCACGCCGCTGATGCCGCCGATGGAGGGCAGGTCGACCTCTGTGAGCAGATGATGCAGCACATGGCCGAATTCATGGAATAGCGTCACCACGTCGTTATGCGTCAGCAGCGAAGGCCGGTCGCCCGCCGGTGGCGCGAAATTAGTGGTGAGATAGGCGATGGGAAGGTGCAGCTGATCGGCGTCGCGGAAGCGCGAACGGCAAACGTCCATCCATGCGCCGCCCCGCTTGCCCGCGCGCGCGAACAGGTCGAGATAGACGCCCGCTACCACGCTGTCGTCCGCGTCCAGCACATCATAGAACAGCACGTCCGGATGCCAGGTCGACACGCCCTGGCGCGCGACCAGGCGGACGTTGAACAGCCGGCCGATCAGCGCCTGCGTTCCCGCAAGCACGCGGGGCAGGGGGAAATAGGCCTTCAGCGCCTCCTGATCGACGCCGTGCAGGGTGCGGCGCATCGCTTCGGCGACATAGGAAAGATCCCAGGGCCGCACATCTTCCAGCCCCAGATGGTCGGCGGCGAAGGCGCGCGCGTCGGCCAGTTCACGCTCCCCGACCGGCCGTGCCCGCCGGGCGAGATCGGTCAGGAAGGCCAGCGCCTCGTTAGCGTCGGCGGCCATCTTGGTTTCCAGCGAATGGGCGGCGGAATCGGCAAAGCCCAATATCTGCGCCGCCTCATGGCGCAGCGCCATGATCGCGTCGATCCGTTCGCTGTTGTCGTGGCTGCTGTCCTCTGCCTGGTCGGAGGCGCGGGTGTTGTAGGCGCGATAGACCCGTTCCCGCAGCGCCCGGTCCCTGGCGTGATAGAGGATGGCGAGCACGCTGGGCTGGCGCAGGGTGATGAGCCAGCCCGGCAGCCCGCGTTCCTGCGCATAGGCGGCGAGGGTCGCCCTGTCGCTGTCCGGCACCCCTTCGAGCGCCGCTTCGTCGGTGACATGCTCGCTCCAGGCTTCGGTCGCATCGAGCACGGCATTGCCGAATTTGGTGCTGAGGTCGCTCAAGGAGACGCCGATGTCGAGGAAGCGTTGCCGCGCTTGCCCCTCCAGCGCGACGCCCGTCAGGCGGAAGCCGCGCAGGGCAAGATCGACGGCGCGGCGGGCGGCGGGCGGCAGGCCGGCGAAATTGGGGCGGGCGGCCAGCCGGGCAACGGCATCGTGATGTGCCCGGTTCTGCCCCGCCTCCATCAGATAGGCGGTCATCAGTGCCTGGGCGGCGGCATGCGCTTCCCGCAATTCGGGCGTATCCGCCACGGAGGAGAGGTGCCCGATCGGGGACCAGACCCGCGACAACAGGAAATCGGCACGCTCGGCGGCGAGGATGACCGCTTCGAAATCATCCTTCCCGCTGGCGGTGATCCCTTCGACGGCGGCGCGGTGGGCTGCGATCGCCTCCTCCATGGCGGGGACGACATGGGCAGGCTGGACGGCGGCGAAATCGGGCAGGTCGCTGTCGGCAAGAAGGGGATTGGCGGTGGTCATGGCTACTCGTGGACTGCTGGCCCCCGTGGGAGGAGGAACAGCCTCTAATTGGGCGCGCGCGCGCCACTGTTCAAGCATTTCCCATCAGGCGAGCGTCACATAGATTTCCGCCTCGATGATCCAGTCGGCGCCGATCTGCCGCCATTTGGCGCTGTAGCTTCCCGATGCCAGGACATGGTCCGAACCGGCGGTCACGCCCTGCCACCGGCCATGTTCCATCGCGATGGGTTCGACCGGCGAGACGATGATATTTTCCGGCGTGCGGGTGTAGACGGCGCGCTTTGCGGCCGCGAATTCCCGCTTCCAGGCCTGGAGCTGCGCCTTGCGGCCGGAGATGACCGCGCTGTCCGATCCGGTGACGAGCATGGTCTGGGGCGCAAGCAGGGGGCCGATGGCGTTCAGGTCCGCTTCTGCCAGGGCGCGGTTGAAGTCGGCGCGGCGCAGGCGAATGGCAAGTTCGGGGGAGGACGTCATCGGGCTTCTTTAGGATTTTTGAGCAGGAATGGCCAATGGCTGCCGTCAGGCACGCCGTGCTTCCGGGAGGCCGAGAGGCGGCAAACCGGCGAAAACGTCGCTCAAATCCGCATCTGGTTCAACAGTCCCAGCGTTGCGGCATAATAGTCCTGATCAGCGGTGGCGGCCGGCAGGTTGCGGTCCAGCAGGCGTCCTGCGATCGCGGTGGCGCCCGCGGACAGGGCATAGGGGGCCGTTTCGCCGGTCACAACATTCACCCAGGCCGGCAACGGCTTGCCGGCGCGGTTGAGCGCGGACCAGTAGCGCGCGATGGTGTCGCATGCGCTGCGTCGGCCGCTCATCAGGCAATAGAGCGGCACGCGAATGCCCTCGAAGCCGAAGACCGGATCGCGGCCCTCCGCCGGTTCGACCACGCCCTTCCCCTTGATGTCGAGCCAGTCGGCGGGCAGGCCCGACGGGCCGAAGCGCGCGGCCTTCAGGATCTTGAGGCCGTCGGAAGCCAGCGGACCCCAGAAACGGGGTTCCAGCCGGACGAAGCTGTCGATCGCCGGCCACACATAATAGGATGGGTTGATGACCACTCGGTCCGGCCTGGCAAAACCGACCAGGCCCGGCAGCAGCAGGGAGAAGCCGTGACGCTGCACGATCAGCTTCTGCGCGATCGCGCCGCGGATGGCCGCTGACTGATGCAGATAATCCGCCTTCCCCCAGCGGCGGCCGGCCATCAGCAGCGCCCAGGCGATCAGCAGGTCGCCATCGGTCGCATTGTTGGGATCGGCCACCGGATCGGCGCGGCCGGGGGTGAAGCGCCAGCTGTGCAGCGCCACGTCCTTGCGCAACAGGGTCTGGGCGGTCCAGCGCGCCATGCCGTCGAAGGCGGCACCGTCGCCCGCCGCCTGCGCCAGCACCATGCCATAGCCCTGACCCTCGCTATGGCTGACGCCGCCATTGCCATTGTCGACGATCCTGCCTTCGGGCGCCAGGAAGCGGGCCTTGTAGCCCTGCCAGAGCGCGGGATCGAGCATCAGGCCATCAGCGGATCTGGAAGATTTGGCACGGGCGCAACCGGTCGTCAGCGCGAAGGCGAGGACGGTCAGGACCGTCCGCCGTTCAAATCCCATGGCGCAGTTCGATATGTCCGTCCTGGTTGCGCGAAATCCTGGTGCTGAGCCGTTCGCCGCTGCCCATCTGCCGAAACCATGCGTCATAGGCTCCTTCCAGGATGAAGGGGGCGACTTTTGCCCAGATTCCCTCGGCATCGCCCTCCAGCCTTTCGGGCAGGCCATGGTGGAAGATGTCGATTCCTTCATCGTCCAGTTCGAAACGGACGCTGCCCCAATGCAGCCTGTCCCAGACCATGTTGCCGTGCTGTGTCAGCCTGTCCATGTTCCTGGCATTGTCGATCGGATGGCTTTTCGCGAGGCGGGCGCCGATGGCCCGGAAAAATCCCTGCATCTGCTCCGCCGTGGCGGCGGAGGCGATTTCGGCGAGCATCAGGCTGACGAAGCGCTGCGCAGCCTCCCCGCTGGAGGCGAGCATGGCGATGTCCTGATCACCCGCGACCGGGAAGTCCTTTACGAACAACATCAATTGCCTCCGATATTCTGCTTGAGCCCGATAAGTGTCTTGAATTCCTTATATTCACCGAAAGTGTTTATATTCAGTTCCCCGCCCAGCCGGGTATTCGGGCTGACCCGGTAGGAAATCGCGCCGGTCGCCGACAGGCCGAAGCCCGTCTTGCTGATGCTGTCATAGCGGGAGCGGACGTCGCTGTTCTGGCTCTTGAGGAAATCCAGAACGCCCTGCGCGCCCGGCTCCGTCGGATAGACCGGCTCGCCCTGTTGATCATAGCTTTGATAGCCCGGCGCGACGCTGGCCTGGATGCTCATCGGGCCGTCATTCGTCCAATAGCGGATCGGGAAATTGACGCTGAGGAAGCTTTGCGGGCTGAAATAACCGCCATGGCCATAGGTGAAATAATTCTGGTTGTTGTCGTAATTCTGGTAATTGACGTTGAAGCCGACGGAAACGCCCGAGCGCGCATTCTGCCATGCGCGCAAATAGCCGCCGGCGTTGATCTCCACACTGTCATTGTCGCGCACTGCCGTGCCGTCATAATGATAGAAGGAACCGTCGGCATAGACGCCATTGCCGTTGCGGTCATAGGACAGGGACAATCCGCCGCCGCTCTTCATGACCGCGCCCCAGAAGGCGCCGGTGCGAGGATCCTCCGTGCCGGCATAGGCAATGATGCTGTCCGTCACGGGCTTGCGGTCGGCCCAGATGCGGGCGGTCGCGTTGGTCGACAGGCGCGGCGTCACCTCGATCCTGCCGGTGACATGTTCCTTGGGGAAACCGAGCGGCGTGACGCCTGCTTCCAGCGTCAGCAGCTTGCTGACATAGCTGGCGGTGACGGCGACGCCGGACTGGTGCTGCGTTTCGGCATTTGTCAGCACAGATGGCTGCTCGTCCACGATCCCCTGCGCTTCGGGCGTGGCGTTGGTGCCGAAGCGGGCGAGGCCGGAGCCTGTCGGGCGGCCCGCATCCAGCACGACTGCCGTCGCCTTGACGCCGACCCGGCCCCCGGCGAAGGGCGTGGAGACGGAGGCGCTGCCTGTCATTTCGCGCAATTTGCTGAGGCCCGTCTCGCCGGAGCGGGAGCGGAAGCCGGTGTCGACGTCGACGCGCGGGCCGCTTTCGTCGGCCGATTCCTGCAATTGCTGGTCGATCTCCGCCAGTACCGGATCGGCGGGGACGTTCGTCATGCCATTGCCCTGAACGCCGTAGACCGGATCGCCATAGACGGGGTTGCCGTAGACCGGGTTGCCGTAAGAGGGCGCTGGTGCCGCCATGCCGGGGAAGCCGGTCGGGGCGGCATAGCCTGGCGCGGTTGGGTAGGCGGGCGCGGCAGCGGGCAAGGGATAGGGTGATGCCGCCGGCTGCTGCGGGGCGAAGCCCATGGGCGGCGCATAGGGCGCCGATATGGCCGTGGGATTGCTGCCGAGTGCGAATGGATTGACCGGCTGCGGCGCGGCCATGGCGCGGAAGGGGTTGGCCGACTGGGGCGCCGCCGCAAAGGGATTGCCGTTCGCCATCATGGTGTCGGGCGCCATGCCTGTCTCACGCATGTAGAGCGCCTTGGCGGTCTTGAGGTAACGCGCCGCATCGCCGTCATTGCCGCGGGTACGGGCCATGCGCGCCGCCGCCATATAGACCCGGTAATCGGCCGGGTGCATCTGGATCGCCTGCTGGGTGACGGCGCGCGCCGTATCCATGTCGCCCGACGCGCTGGCCGTGTCGATCAGGCCCACCATGGCGTCGCGATCGGACGGCTTCTGCGCCAGCAGCATGCGGAAGGTCTGCGCCGCCTGCGCGTTGAGGCCGCCTGATTGGTACAGCCGCGCCAGGGCGGAGAGGATTTCCTCATTGCCCGGCGCCTCGTTCCATGCCGCCTGCAACATGTCGAAGGCCGGGGCGAACTGACCCGCCTGCCGCATTCGGTCCGCCTGCGCGGCGGCGAGCGCCGCCTTCAGATTGCCGAGGCTGCGTTGACCCTGAAGCGACGGGCCGGCCAGTGCCGACGCCTTTTGCACGGCGCTCATGGCCAGGCCGTCCTGCCCGGTCTGCGCCAGGACCCGCACCGCGGCGTCATAGGCGCCCGCATCATTGGCGGGGGCGTCCAGAGCCTGGGCCGCCAACTGGCTTGCGCCGCGCGCGTCGCCCAGTTCCAGCATGCCCTGGGCCAGCGCGCCCATGCGGTCGGCGAAAATGCCCCGCATCTCCGACGCTTGGCGCAGCATGGCGAGACCCTGTCCCTGCGCGCCCCTGGCCCCTGCGGCCTTCGCCTGGACTATGGTGGCGGATATGCCCAGGCCGGCGATGAAATTGCGCATCTCCCCCGTGCGCTGCCCTTCCGGAATGCGCGCGGCGACAGCCTGCGCATCGCCGGTGCGGCCCGCACGGTCCAGGATCAGCGCAGCGGCGTAGAGCGGCTCGGCCTTGTCCGAATAGGAAAGCTGGCGGACGAGCGCGTCCTGCTCCGCCACGCGGCCCTGCTGCTGGAGCAGGCCGGCGAGATCATAGGCGACCCATGGGTCGTCGGGCGCACTGCCCATGGCAGCGCGCAGCAATTGTTCGGCGCGCGCTGCGTCACCGCTGTCCAGCGCGGCGCGTGCCTCGTTGCGGGTGGCGCTGGCCTGGGCGATGGCGGCGCCTGAGCCGGCGGCCCCGCCGGACTTGCCCAATTGCCGGTAGAGTTCGGCCGCCTCATTATAGCGGCCCTGCCGTTCATAGACGCTGGCCAATACCGATATGGCAGGCCCCTTGTCGCGGACGTTCGACTGGGTGAGCGTGGTGGCGAGTTGCACCGCGCGCGCCAGATCGCCCTTGTCTAGCGCCGTTCGGGCCGAGTCGAGATCGGCATAGAAGCGGGCGGACTGCAATGCCTCGGCCCATTTGCCTGCGCTGCCCGTGCGGGAGGCGCGGGCCAGCAGATCGCGGGCCTGTGCAAATTCGGACTTGCGCAAACGTACGATGCCCATGCCGCCCAGCGCGTCGGCGTCGTTGGGATTGGCGGAAAGCGCCGTGCGGAAGCGGGCGGCCGCGGTGTCGAGTTGTCCAGCCTCCAGCGCCCGGAAGCCGGCGGCGCGGGCATCGCCGCCCCGGTCGCTGCGGGTCGGGCGGGCCGGGCCGGATGGTGCGGCGGCCGCCTGCGCGGGTGCGGCGGGGCGAGCGGCCTGTGCGGGCTGCGGCTTGGCTGCGGCTTTGGGTTGGGGCGCATTGCCGGCAAGGCCGCGCCGTGCCTCCGCATTGGCGGGGTCAATGGCCAGCACCCGGTTATAGGCCTGTCGCGCCAGGTCGCCGCGTCCCTTGGACTGCCAATAGCGAGCCTGCTTCAGCAGCGGGGCGACACCCTGCACCTCCGCATGCGCCAGGGGCATGGTCGTGATGGCGAGCAGAGGCAGGCCGAGGATCGAGATCGTCTTCTTCATGATCATTTCACCGCTTCGAGGCGCTTGGCTTCCTGCCGTTTGAACAGCAGATAGACCGGGGCGGAGATGAGGAAGGCGACCAGCAGGCCGCCCAGGGCGATCAGGAAGGGCCGCTGGCTCATCCAAAAGGCGATCTTCATCCAGACCGGCAGCGATCCGACCCAATAGCCGTTGCCCACCGCAAAGCTGGCCATGCTTTCGCCGTCCACCACGGAAAGGTCGCCCTGGACCTGGGCGTTGATCTTGGTGTCGTTAAGGCCGTTGACCAGAGCGGGCAGCGCTTCGGGATCGCTGGCCAGCAGCGCGACGACGCTGCGGTCGGCGTCGAAGGGCGACCGGAAGCCGACGATGCCGCTGAAGCTGTCGGTCCCGGAGAAGAAGCCGTCGACGGTGGCGCTGTCGCTGCGCTCATAAGGGGAGAAGAGGTCGAAGACCCGCTCCACCGGCGTGCGTTCGGTGACGCGCAGCCGGCCATCCTGGTAGAAGACGGGCGCGCCGGCGAAGAGCGATTCCGACTGGGCGATCTGGACCGGGCCGATTACCAGAATATCCTTGCCCGCCATGCGGGCGGCATCGATCGAACGGGTGACGCTGGTCCGGATCGCCGGCGTTCCGGTGGCGTCGCCAAAGCGACCCATGACGTTCAGGAAGGCCTCCACCACGCCGGGCGTCGGATCGCCGGGCAGCAGGACGACCGTTTCCGCCATGTCCGGCCGCACGGTAAAGGGATAACCCCCGCCCGCGAAGCTCGCGAGGTTGGGCATGTGCAGCGCATGATAGGCGTGACTGAGGTCGATCGAGCTTTCCGGCAATATGCTCACGCGCACATTGTCGGGCAGCATGCCCTCGCAGCGCTGCTTGGACTGGACCAGCAGGTTGTAGTCGAACACAAGCGAGTTCTGGCCGAACAGGTCATAGCGAGGCAGGATGACGTCGGCGCGCGACGTGTATGCCGTGGGTCGCCCGCCGCCGAACCATTTGTCCCACCAATGTTCGCCGGTCAGCGGCAAGGTGGTCAGATATTGGCCGTTCATCGACAGGTCGAGGCGCGAGCGGGACTTGTCGAGCCAGGGAGCGGAGGGATAGCGGTAGCGCAGGTCGAGCTTGGCCCCCTGGCGCGGCCAGAAGAACAGGTCGGGCGCGACGTGGAAACCGGCGCTGAGCGGGCCGGGCGGCAGGCCGATGCCCTGCAGGGCGTAGCGCGGCACGATCTCGCCCAGGCGCACGGGCCGGTCGGTCCGCAGCCAGCGTGGCGCGGAATAGCGGGGGAAGGAAGGCAGGCGCACGCCGTCCAGCGACGCACTCGCCCCGCCGAGCATGCCGCGCCCGATGGCGAGCGCTGCCGCAGCCTGCTTCAGCTGCTTTTCGTCGCTGCCGCTGACGACCAGCAACTGGCCCTCGCTGTCCACCGGGTTGGTGATGATGGTCGCGGCGGGGCCGGCGGGAAGGTTGATGCCGGGGATGCGGCGGCCCGGCGTCACGAACAGCACGGCGTTGCCGGCGGGGATCTGGCCAAAGCTAGGCTTGAAGGAATAGCCGCGATAGCTGGCCATGCCGCCGAACCAGGACGCGGTGCTGGCTGCGGCCTCCAGCTCGCCATTGGTCGGCTTGCCCGCGAAGACGAAGGGCAGTTTCAGCGCCACATTGTCGTTACGGTCGAAAAAGGGCGCGGGCAGGCGCGCAAGATCGGGCTTCAGCGGCAGCGACTGGGTGGTGATGTTCAGCACCGACCGCGTGTTGCTGACATTGGCCCAGAGCGAACTGTGGAAGGGGTCTTCGCAGTCGCGGGTATAATGTCCGATAAAGCGCAGATTGAGCGAATTGTCGCCCGGCAGGAACAGCGCCGGATTGATCGGCACCGTCACCGTCTGCGCCGTGCCGTCCGAAGGCCGGAGCGGCAGGGCATTGACCACCTCTCCGTTCAGCAGGACGACGATCTGGCTGAGGTCGCCGAGCAGCGAGGGGGAGAAGTTGAAGGCCAGGGTCAGCGAGGCACCGGTCACGACCTGGTTGCTGCGCAGGCCGAAGGGAATGCCATATTCGCCGCGTGTTCCGGCAAGGCGAATGGGGTTTTTGACCTGCAGGTCCTTGAGCAGCAATCGTTGCTGCCTGCCGCTGGATGAAGCGATGGGAGCGGCCACGGCGGGCGCACTGGCCGGCGCGGCTGGAACCGCGTTGGCGGATGTGGTGGCGAGCGCGCCGGCGGCCGCGGCGGCGGCCATGGCGCGCATCGCCTTCTTGCGGCGGCGCGGCAGGCGCCAAATGTCGATGATCGTGTCGATGCCCACGCTGAAGATATCCTTGATGGATTTGAAGCCGGCGACCGGCGCCAGCGGCTTGTCCGATTGCCACGCATCGGCGCGGCCCATGACGGCGCGCACCAGATGACGGGCGTGCACCATGTCGAGCGGCTGGAAGCGCAGCTTTGCCCGGCCATTGTCCATGCGAACGGTGTCGACCGGAATGGTCAGCGTCTCGTCACCCATCGGCAGCGAGATGTCCGTGACCTGGCGTCCCTGCAGCGCGAAACCCTCCGGCAGATCCGCCGCCAGACCGCCCAGCGAAATGTCGACGGTCGTGCCGTCGACGACATAGCCGTCGTCGAAATAGAGCGTGACCGGCATTTGCGCGGTGATGCGGATATTCTCGCGCACCTGACGCTGTTCGCGCGCGACGGAAATGGCCGCGATCAGGATCAGCAGGCTGAAGCTGGCCCAAGCGGTGTTGAGCAGCACCGTGTCCCACTGCGCGTCGAACAGGAGCGGGAAATTCAGCTTGATGAAGCCGAAGACCACGCCGAACATCAGCAGCAGGGCGGTGATGACATGCGGCCGCACGGTTGTGCCGTCGAAATAGGTCTGGTCCAGCAGGCCGCCCTTGTCGGTCACGTTGAACTTGCCCTTGCGCGGGTTCAGCAGCGTGAACAGCGTCGGCTTCACCAGGTGGAAGGCGAGCAGCGTTTCGTAGATTTCCCCCCAGAAGGGCCGGCGGTCGCCGCCCTGGATACGTTCGCTGGACATGGTGGAGATGAACAGATGCGGCAGCGCATAGGCGAAGATCAGTGCGGCCGAGGCATGGATGATGTTCTGTCCGCCGATCAGATAGGCGAGCGGGGAGGTCAGGAACACGATGCGCGGCAGCGGAAACTGAAAATGCAGCATCGCGTTCAGGTAGCAAAGCCGCTGATGCCAGTTGAGGCCCGGTCCGAACAGCGGATTGTCGATCCGCATGATCTGCGTCATGCCGCGCGCCCAGCGGATGCGCTGGCCGACATGCAGCACCAGCCGCTCGGTCGCGAGGCCGGCCGACAGGCGGACGCCGATATAGGCGGTGTTCCAGCCCATGCGCTGCAGCTTGAGCGCGGTATGGGCGTCCTCCGTCACCGTCTCGCCGGCAAAGCCGTTGGTCTGCTCCAGCGCGGATCGGCGGATGACCGCGCATGACCCGCAGAAGAAGGTGGCGTTCCACAGGTCGTTGCCCTTTTGCACCGCGCCGTAGAACAGATCGCCTTCGCCAGGCAGTTCCTTCACATTGCCCAGATTCCGCTGCACCGGATCGGGCGAATAGAAATGGTGCGGCGTCTGCATCAGCGCGAGCCGCGCATCCTTCTGGAACCAGCCGACCGTCATCTGCAGGAAGGCGCGGGTGGGAACGTGGTCGCAGTCAAAGATCGCGATCAGTTCGCCGTCCGTCTTCTTCATCGCGGCGTTGAGATTGCCTGCCTTGGCATGCAGATTGTCCGCCCGGGTCAGATAACCGCAGCCTGCCTGGCGCGCAAAGGCCCGGAATTCGGGGCGCCGGCCGTCGTCGAGGATATAGACGTGGAACCGGTCGCGCGGATAGTCCATGTCCATCGCGGCGAAGACCGTGTTCTGGACGATCGCCAGGCTCTCATTATATGTCGGGACATAGACGTCGATGACCGGCCATTGATCAGGTTCGCCCTCGATCTCCACGACCGGGCGGTCGAGCGGCCAGCTTGTCTGCAAAAGGCCCAGGACCAGGATGACCCAGGCATAGAGTTCCGCCAGATAGAGGCCCGTGCCCAGCAGGGCCGCGGGCAGGCTGTCGAAGTCCAGCGTGTGGGTCGTGCGCCAGAACAGATAGCGGGTCGACACCAGTAGCGACAATATGCCGATGGCGATGGTCGACCGCTTCCCGGGCGAACGGTTGAACAGGATCACGCCCGCCATGGTCGTCAGCGCGAAGATCCACTGCGACTCCAAATCGAGCGGGACCGTGACGACGGCGATGATGACGGCGGCCACGAAGAGCCCCACCGCAAGCCTGAACAGGGCCTGCGGCGCGAAATGGGAAGGGAGGGACATCAGGCGTCTCCTGTAACCTCGATGTTCGCCTCTCCCGTGGCAGGTGTCAGTCCGATGCGCTCTTCTACCGCGTCCGCGAACAGGCGCAGGTCCTGCAGCGCGGCGCTGGTCGGCGCATATTTGCTGATGAGTTCAAACCGCGCGAGCGCTTCATTGACGGCCTCGTCGCGGCGGATGGTGGCGAGCAACTGGTCCCCGAACAGGTCGCGGACGAAGCTGTGGCTGTGGCGCGACAGCTTCTGCCTGTCGTCGAGCTGGTTCAGGACGAAGACAGTGCGGTCGAGCTTCATTGCCGGGGCCGTCTCGCTGAGCCGGTTGAGCGTGGCGAGCGAAGCGGCGGTGGGCAGCAGCGGGCAGATGTGCAGTGCGCAGCGTGGCGTCAGCAGTTCCAGCAGATGCCGGTCCTCCGACGCGACGTCCACGATCCACACATGGCCGGAATCGAAGATCCGGTCCAGTTCGCTCTCCACGCGCGCCGCAAATGCAGCGGAACGGCTCTGGCCATGGCCCTGCAGGACGCTGACGCCGAACGCGACGAGCGGTTCGCCGCCGCCTGCGCCCCATTCCGGCACGGCCTGCGCCGGCATGAAGCCGAAATGCATCTTCAGCGAATCCTGGAAGGTGCAGTCCAGCGCATTCACCTCATAGCCCTTGCCTGCAAGGTGCAGGGCAAGCTGGGCGGTCAGGAAGGTGGTGCCGGTGCCACCCTTGGGCGATTGAACCAGGATGACGGTCATCAATCCAACTCCGAGAAGCGGTTGAAGAATTCCCGGAGGTCGACATCGCTTTTCGGCGCGGGCCGGTGTTGGGACTTGCCATATTGGGCAAAGATCTGACCGGGTTCGGGCGAAGATTGCGGTGCCCGCCGTACAGGGGCCGGCTTTTCGTCCTGCCGGGCCTGCCAGACAGGCAGGGGCGCTGCTTCATCGCCGACAATCTTGCTGTCGCCCAGCACGGCGGCGAAGATAGGCCATAATTCGGTTTCGGAGAATCTGTCCTCAAAGTCGCGATAGGCGAAGTCCTTGCGGTTCAGCTTCTCCAGCAGTTTGCGAGCGTCGCGGCGCATTGGCCCCCCAAAATGCGTAAAACAAAAGTTGATTGTTACTTATATCTAATTCACTATATCTTTCTTAATAGAATGACAGCGCAATGCGACAAAAATTTCAAACTTGATGTGTATCAAGCTGAGACGCTGGGCTGTCCTGGTGTTTCGTTTCTGTACAGCAGCTCTCATCCGCTCGTGCGCGGCCAGCGCTATACTGGCCCTTACTCTTCGGACGACTGATCGTTCAGCAGGACGCATCGGCCTCGCGTCAGGGTGGAGAGTCCCCAGGCATTTTGACGCATGGTCGGGTGATCGCTAGGGAGGCGTCATGATCGTGCTGCTATCCCCCGCCAAGACGCTTGATTTCGAAAGCGCATTGCCACCTCTGCCCGCCACGAGGGCGCATTTTGTCGAGGAGGCCCATAGTCTTGCCAGATCGGCCGCGAGGCTGTCGCAAAAGCGACTGTCGGAATTGATGCATATTTCGCCGCGCCTGGCAAAGCTCAATGCGGAGCGATTTCGCGATTTCCCTGAGCAGCCCGAGCGGCAGGCCCTGTTCGCTTTCGCCGGCGACGTCTATGCGGGCTTTGAAGCGCAGACGCTGGACGAAGCGGGTGTCGCCTTTGCGCAGGACCATGTCCGGATGCTGTCGGGCCTTTATGGCCTGCTGCGGCCGCTGGATGCCATCAGGCCCTATCGGCTGGAAATGGGAACGCGCTGGGCGCCGCGCCACAGGAAGCTGACCGACTGGTGGGGTGGCCGCATCGCCGACCTGCTGCGCATGCAGGTGGCGGAGGAAGGATCAGGCGTGGTGCTGAACCTGGCCAGCCAGGAATATTTCGCGGCGGTGGAAGGAAAGCTGGCGGGCATCCGGGTCATCGATGTCGATTTTCGTGAGCCCGGTCCCGAGGGGCCTCGTTTCGTCAGTTTCAATGCGAAGCGGGCTCGGGGCATGATGGCGCGCTGGATGTGCGAGCATCATATCGGCGACGTCGATGCGATGCAGGGTTTCGACAGCGACGGCTATCGCTTCGATCCAGAGGAAAGCACGCCCGATCGCTGGCGTTTCGTTCGGAAGTGATGGGGCGGACGTAACGGAGCCGAAGTAACGGGTCTTGCGTCGTCATCGCGACAGGCATTGAATACCGGGCCTGTGGTTGCGGGAACGCTGGTGTCAGCCATATGGTGAAGTCGTGGCGGCGGGAAGCAAGAACTTCACATCTTGCTTCCCGCCCATGATCAGGACTTGGCGGCTGTTGTCTCAGCGGCCTTTCCATCGCTTCCCAGATGCGAGTTCGCCGCTTCCAGCGCTGCCTTCAATGATTTGGGCTTGGCAGGGGTGGCCTTCTTAGCAACGCTCTTTTCCTGACTGGATGCCTTGGGGGACGTAGCAGTCTTGCCATTCTCCTTGTCGCTTTTCGGCGCGGCGATCGACAGGCGCTTGCGCGACTGCTTGCTGGCGGACGCAGGGGCGGCGCGACTGCCACGGTTCGAAATGACCGGTGCGGGCGCGTCGGCCTTGTCCTTTTTCGGGGTTGCAGCTTTCGGAGTTGCAGCCTTTGCCGGGGCTTTGGGCGCTGCCGCCTTTGTGCCGGGAGAAGGGGCCGGGCTTGCGGCAGCGACCGGTGCCTGTGGAGAGGCGGCGCTTGCGGCAACGGCTGGCCTGCGGCCGAGGCCCGTCTTTTCCGCGACGGCGCGCCGGGTTTGCGAATAGCTTTGGGCGACCAGCGGATAGCTGCTCGGCAGCTTGTAGCGCTCACGATATTGTTCCGGGGTCAGGCCATGAGCGGCCAGATGGCGCTTCAAGGTCTTGTAGGGTCTGCCGTCGATGAGGCTGAGGATATGGTCAGGCGAGGCGAGGCTCTTGCGCACAGAAACCGCAGGCGTGAAGCTCTGGGCAGCGGGTTCGGCAATGGCCGCGGCCGCGTCTTCCGTCAGCGCCGTCCGGGTGGTCCTGATCAGATCGGCGAGGCTTTCGCTCGAAACGCTGTTTCTGGAGACATAGGCGCTAAGCAATTGGACGGTGAGGGCAGTGATATCGTTCTTGTCTTCTTCAGCCATGTGAGCGGACCCGTTTCGTGAGGATGTCAGCGCTATTTGCGGAAATCAACGCGGATTGTAAACGCCGCATTTCCAGTAATCGTCTGCAATATTCGTGCTTGCGCCCAGTCAATCAATTCTCGGAAAGTCGATCCCGTTCCGCGATCGTCGAATTTGCTGTGCGGAAATGGGTTTGATCACTGGTTTTCGACGGCACCCATCCTGGGCATGAAATGACAGTCGCGCCAGTTCCGGTCGCCCTTCGGCACGAACGACACATAGTCACCGTCTATGATGAGCGCGGCCGTCGGGCCGCGATAATATCTGCCCAGCGACAAGGTCCCGCGTTCCAGCGTGAGTCGTCCCTCCGTCCAGATGATCGTTGCCCGGGCATCATCGACATGGAGGGTAAAGCGCCGTCCGGCGGCACATTGCACCTCCATGCCCCGGGCCGCGCCCTGCGCGCTGGCGGGCGCGGCGGCGAGCAAGGCCACGCAGATCATGGCCACGGGCATGAGGGCGGCGGGCATGAGGGTGGCGAAGAAAGAGCCGGAGGTCATTGCCGGAGCCTTGTTGAGACGAACTCTCCTGCTAACTCGCCGCGGATTCGTCGGTTCCTGCGGCAAGGGCATTGGCGATCATTGCGGCCAGCGTTTCTTCCGCCCGCTGCTTGACGGCTGCATCCTTGGACAGCAGGTCGTGCCGTATCCATTGGGGTACCCGGCCGACAATAGTCGTGATGAGATTCGTCAACTTCTCGTCCATGGCTTCGCTATGCGGACACCGCCTGCCTGGGGCAACTGCAAAAGAGTCATCCAGATCAAGCCGCCCCTTCCGCGTTCACGCCTCGCGCCAATGGCCCTGCGCGATGCCGTCCAGCGCCCAGTCGCCAATATTCCAGCGGACCAGCCGCAAGGTGGGATAGCCGACAGCCGCCGTCATTCGCCTGACCTGCCGGTTGCGTCCTTCGCGGATCGTCAGTCTTATCCAGCAGTCGGGAACGCTCTTTCGGAACCGGACGGGCGGATCGCGGGGCCAGAGGGGGGGCGCGTCGATGCGTTCGACCTCAGCGGGGAGGGTTAGGCCATCCTTCAGGCGCACGCCACGCCGCAGCGCCGCCAGCGCGGCCTCGTCCGGATCGCCCTCCACCTGTACCAGATAGGTCTTGGGCATCTTGAAGCGCGGATCGGCTATCCGCGCCTGAAGGCGGCCGTCGTCGGTCAGCAGCAACAATCCCTCGCTGTCGAGGTCGAGCCGCCCTGCAGGATAAAGGCCGGGACGGTCGATATAGGCGGCGAGCGTGGGACGGGGTGGTCCCGTCCTTTCATCGGTGAACTGGCAGAGCACGCCATAGGGCTTGTTGAACAGGATGAGTGCCATGACGGATCAGTCCGCGTCGAACGCCAGGCTGCCCAGGTCGATCAACGCCGCGACCAGCATGATCACGGGCGGGGAGGCAGCCAGCCTGGCGTCCACGACCATGGTCGGCTCCCTGCACAGCCCTTCGGCCAGCCGCGCCGTGTCCCCGTCGCAGTCGAAGTCATGGCCGTCCACGAACAGCAGCAGTTCCGGTTCGCCTTGCCGGATGAAGGAAAAACGGCTGGCGGGATTGCGGCTGAGCGGAACGCCTTGGGCCAGGAGGGCGCGCACCGTCTGTTCGTCGGTCGGTTCGTCCGGCCGCCAGTCCATGTCGGCCGACTTGGGCAGGCTGTTATATAGGCCGAACCAGCGGGCGAAGGCGCTGCGGTCGGAGAGAGCCTCCAGCACCATGGCATGCATCCGGTCGAGGGCTGACGCGGCGATCTCGCCGGCATTGGGCTGGCGGCGGAGGTCGGGATCGGCGTAGCGATCCTCGTCCGCCATGTCGTCGGCCTGATGCCGGCACCAGTTTTCGACCAGCTCGGCGCGGGATGGCGCGCGAAAGCCGATGGAATAGGTCATGCAGTTCCCGCCGATCGCCACGCCGTCATGGGCGAAGCAGGGCGGAACATAGAGAATGTCGCCCGGTTCGAGGATATAGTCGTCCGTCGCCTCGAAATCGGGGATCAGGCGCAGGTCGTCATGCGGCAGCAGCGGTGTCAAGGAATCGCATCGCGGGCCGACGCGCCAGCGCCTTCTTCCCAGGCCCTGCACCAGGAACACGTCATATTGGTCGAAATGCGGCCCGACGCCGCCTCCGTCGGTCGCGTAGCTGACCATCACATCGTCGATGCGCCAATCGGGTATGAAGCGAAAGGGTTGGATCATCGCCGCGACATCGGGCACATGATGATCGACCGCCTGCACCAGCAGCGTCCAGGCGCCGTCGAGTTCCGTAAAACGATCCTCCGGCAACGGGCCGCTTTCCATGGCGAGTCGATCCGTCCGCCGGGTGATGAGGCGCGAATCGATGCCCTCCTCGCAGGAAAGCCCGGCCAGATCGTCGGGATCGAGCGGATTGCGCCACGCGCTCCACGGGTTGCGGATCAGCAGCGGACGCTTCTGCCAATAGTCGCGCAGGAACAGGTCGATGTCGAAATGGGCGAGGTGCATGCCCCGCCCATGCGCCGTCCGGCGGCTGCTGTCAAAAGGCGCCCTCGAGCGGCGCCCCGGCGCCGTTCAGATGGCCCAGTTGAGATAGAAGTCCTTGAGCGCATGCGCATCATGGAGGGCATTGTGCGGCATCCGGCTGTTGGATGCGGCGCTGAACCCCGCGCCGTTGATGAGTTCGAGGCGCAGCCCGTCCAGCCTGATCATCTCGGCGGGACCGGTTACGAGAAGGGCGCAGAAATGGGCCAGGTCATCGGGCCAGTCAGCGATGATCACGGGATCGCGGTCATGAGCCAGATAGGCCTCCAGATGCTGGGCCGCCTCCACCCGGTTCAACTGATGGTCGACGCCCGGGGGCACGAAGCGCAGATAGGGAATCACATTCTTTTCCACCCAGGGGTGGATTTCGGCCGGCAGGGGAAGCGAGACGTAGAAATCCTGGTCTCCGATTTCGGGGACGAGCGCCAGGCTGATCAGGGCGCCGCCAAAGCCGTTGAATTCTGTATCGAGGAAATATCGCATCTCGCTCCTTTGACGCCGCGCCGCATTGCCGTAAAGCCCCCGCTGGCGACGAAACGCCGGGAGCAGATGATATGCAGGCACGCGAATTCATAGGATCGGCGCAGGTTCCCGGTGGCGAGGAACTGACCCTCTATCGGCGGGGCGGGGATTTCATGATCGTGCTCGACCGCAACGAGCTGATGAGCAGCCGGATGAGCGGATCGGAGGAGGCGCTGGCCAATCTCAGTTGCGAGCGGCTGCGCGGCCGGGCGCGTCCGCATCTGCTGATCGGCGGTTATGGCATGGGGTTCACGTTGCGGGCGGCGCTGGCGGCCCTGGACGACACGGGAAGCGTGACAGTGGCGGAACTGGTGCCGGAGATCATCCAATGGGCGCGCGGGCCGATGGTGGAACTGGCCGCAGGGTGCCTGGACGATCCGCGCGTGCGTCTGGTCCAGGCGGATGTGGCCGATGTGATCGGCGCGGCGCGCGGCGTGTACGACGCCATATTGCTCGACGTCGATAACGGGCCGGATGGGCTTGTGCGTCAGGCGAATGACCGCCTCTATTCGGCGCAGGGCATCGCGGCCGCCATCGCCGCGCTGAAGCCGGGCGGCATATTGGCGATCTGGTCCGCTGCTCCCGACGCAAGCTTCGCCCGCCGCCTTTCCCGCGCCGGCCTGGCCGTGGAGGAGGTCGCCGTGCGCGCCCGCAGCAACGGCAAGGGACCAAGGCATGTCATCTGGTTCGCCACGAAGGGCCCGCGAAGCTGACGCCTGGCTGATCGCCGGCGGGTGTTCGACCAGTGATCGGTTCCTATCGCTTGGAAAATCGCTCTAGCTGGAGGTGGGCTGTCACAATGCAGGTGGCGGACTTCGCAGCGCAGCTTGTGTGCAAGGAAAAACTCTGTCGCGGCCTGGCTCAGCGCTTTCTGGAAAGGGCTGAGCCACCCGCCGCATCAGATCGGCAGAACTGAAGGCGGGCGACCGTCCGGACCGGGAGCCGCCCGCTTTCCGGGAGCAGGCCTGCTCCCGAAGGCGTTCGCCAAGTGGCCTCAATCGCCGATGCCGGCCAGCAATTGGTCGAGCTGCGCCAATTGTTCCGGCAATGTCGCTGCCGAACCTTGCAGCGCTTCTTCCAGCGCCGCGGCGGATGGATAGATTTCGTGGAAGCGCAATAATGTCTTTCCGCCCTGATCCTCGAAAGTCACGGTCGTGATCGCACCCTCTTCGCCTTCATCATTGGTCCAGACGATGCGTTCGTTCGGCACTACTTCGAGATATTTGCCGTAGAAGGCCATGCTGTCCGAACCGCCGGTGCCGAATTCCAGGCGATATTTGCCGCCCGTGCGGACGTCCATGTCGCATGAGAGGAGCGAAATGCCCGATGCGGATCTGGGCATCCACCAGCGCTGGAACAATTCGGGCTGGCTCCACGCCTGGTAGACCATGCTGGGCGGCGCGTCGAACAGCCGCGTCACGAGGAGTTCGCGAGTCCCCTTGCGTTCGACGGTCGTGCGGTTTTGCTCATTCATCCCTTCTCTCCTGCTTCATTTCGTCGATGATGGCGTCCAGGGCGTCGAAGCGGGCCTCGAAGAGCTTGCGACAGGACTCGATCCATTCGGCCTCCGCGCTGAGGTCGCATTTTCCAAGCGCGCATTTGCGGACCCGTCCGATCTTCCGCGTGACGACGAGTCCCGCCCGTTCCAGCACCTGGACATGCTTCTTCATGCCCGTCAGCGTCATCTGGAACTGGTCGGCAAGGCTGGTGATGGACGCGTCGCCCCGGCCAAGCCGCTCCACGATTCCCCGGCGGGTCGCATCGGCCAGCGCCGCAAAGGAGAGATCGAGGGGAGGTGTTAAAAACTGAACCATATAGTTCAGTATCTACGCGATTCGCGCGGAAACCGCAACTGGTTGCGATCCTGCTGCTTCAGCGGTACTGATTGTCCCTGGGATCGAGATTGCGGATGGAGCCCGTGAGTGCGGAATGGCTTCCCGCCCGCAACATGCGCGCGACGGTCACGACCCCTTCGGGCGACCAGGTCCGGCGCACGACTTCAAGCAGCGGCGTGCCGGCGTCGATGTCCAGCAACGCCATTTCGCGCTGGGATCCTGTGACGGCGCGCAGGACCTCCGTTCCCTGGCGATTGGGTTTGACGAGCATGAGGCGGGAAAACATCGTCTGGCTCGTCAGATCCATCTCCATCGCGTCCGGAAGGAATCGCGGCGCGATCAGCCGGTCTTCCAGCTCTATCGGCCGATCGTCTTCATGATGAAGGACAATGGCATGGAACAGCATCTCCCGCGGAGCCATGTTGAACGCCGCAGCTTCCTCAGGCGACGACTCCCGCAATTCGCGACGCAGCACCTGGGCCTTGTGGCGCCCGCCACGGCGCGTGATCTCCTTGATGATGTCATGGTGGCGATATTCCGTTACATATTCGCTCGGTCCGGCGACGAAGGTGCCGGACCCTGCCCTTCGAATGAGGAATCCGCGCGCCGCCAGGTCGCGCAACGCGTGATGAACCGTCATGCGGCTGACCCTGAACAGGTCGGTCAGGGCCTGCTCGGACGGAATGCGATCCCCGGCCTGCCACTCGCCGCTCATGATCCGGCTGGTGACATGGGCGATGATCTGACCGCGCATTCCCGATGAAAGCTCTGTCCTGTCCATCGCATGGTCCTAGAGCATCGCGGGGCAGAGTGGGAACCGCTTTTGCGCTTGCGAGGGTGCGTCAACAACTGCTTGGCGGGCCCGGGAAAATCTGTATATACATTTTGTGCGGGCGCAACGGTTCTGTGCCGGCAGGATTCCACCATCGTCAGGACGATCAAGATGAAATTCATATCCGAGGAAATGTCAGCGTCGCTCATCTCGCACGAAATGGCGTATCAGGCTGCGCGTGAGGCATTCATCGCCGTCGGACGCGACGCCGTCATCTTTCCTGCGGTGTTGGCTCATGGCTCTGCGCCCACGAACCGGATGTCGATCAAGTCTGCGTCGACTTCGACCTTTGCAGGCCTGAAAGTGGGTTCGTTCTGGCCAGGCAATGCCGAACAGGGACTTCCCCGGCACAATTCGCTGATATTGATGTTTGATCAGGATGTCGGCCGGATCGAATGGGTGATCGAGGCGGGGAAGGTGAACGCCTATCGCACGGCTGCTGGGGATGCCGTTGCCGCGGACGCGCTCGCCCGGGAAGATTCGTCGATCCTGTCCGTTTTCGGGGCCGGCAATCAGGCTTTTTACGAGTGCGTTGCCCTCGCGCGCATCCGCCCGATCAAGCAGGTCCTGGTGGTGGCGCGGGACGAGGCGAAGGGGGATGCCTTCGTCGACCTGCTGGCGAAGGCAGGATTGGACGCAGAGCGCGCCGATGCGGAAACCGCTTGCCGGCGGGCCGATATCGTCGTGACCGCGACGCCTTCGCGCGCGCCCCTGTTCGACGCGGACTGGATCAGGCCCGGCACCCATGTCGCCAGCATGGGGTCGGATGCGGCTGGCAAGCAGGAGCTTCCGCCGGCCCTGTTCGAGCGGGCTTCGCTGTTCTGCGACCTGGTGCCGCAGGCTGTGGTAATGGGTGACCTTCAGCATTTTGAGGGCGATCATCGCCTGATCACCCCCATCGGCGACGTCCTGAGCGGACAGGCGCAGGGCCGCACCTCTGCCGAACAGATCACGCTTTTCGACAGTTCGGGAATTGCATTGCAGGATTTGACGATTGCCCAACATCTGATAGCGGCGCGCAACAGGTCCGCGATCCCCGCTGAACTTTCAGACGGCGGCTGAACCGCTTTCGTCGCGGCAGATGATGCCGATTCCGACAGGCGCAGGATCAGCCTATGCCAATGCCAGGGGCAATTATGGCGTCTTTGACAAAGTCATATCCATAGAATGCCCGGCAGGCACATCGCATTCATGAATTCCCTGCGGCCGACTGGATGGTTTTCAAGGCGCGGCACCGCCCTGCGGCGCGATGTCCGGGCCAGATAGGCGGCAGTCCTGAAGGGAAATGGCATGACCAATCCTCACGACCTTTCAGGAGCTTTCGGATTATGAGCATCGTTATCGACCGGCAGGTTGACGCCGTCATCGACATGCGCGCCTATGCGGCTGGCGCGACACCTTCCGGCGACTGGTTTCAGGGCCGTTCGGAACCTGCCTTTTCCGATGCGGCGGTGGAGGTTGCCGCTTTCGCGCTGCGCGGCGAAGGGCAGGTCGACAGGCTTTTGACCGACGAATGCGTCCTCGTCCTTCAGGGGCGCCTCGAAATCGAGAGCGGGGCCGGCACGCTGGTGGTCGAGGCGGACAATGGCGCGGTGCTGCCGGTCGGCAGCAGCTTCCGTTGGCGCGCATCGGACGATCTTCTGGCCATCATCTACGCCGCGCCGACCCAGGCCGCCGGCAATGTTTCGGAACCGGTGCTGATCGACAAGAATGCGGTACTGGCGCCCTCGAACCCGCCGGCGTCGGAAAATCTGCTTGGCCCGGTTCCGACCTGCCGCTCCCATTCGGACTATATTTCCGCCAACAGGGAGTTTGCCTGCGGCATCTGGGATTCGACGCCCTATCATCGCCGTCTCATTCCCTATCGGCAGGTCGAACTGATGCTGCTGCTCGACGGGAAGGTGACCTTCACCGACGACAAGGGCAGCGTGACTTTCCAGAAGGGTGATGTGTTCATGTTCGTCCGGGGCGATGGCTGCGCCTGGCTGAGCGAGGAATATGTCAGGAAGCTCTATTCGATCCAGCGTCCGGTCGCCTGAGGCGGAACGAAAAGTGGCAGGGCGCGAACCGCTCCGTCAGGCAGCACGCGCCCTTTTCCGGATGGCATCCCGGTCACGGCATCATCTGTCGAGCCAAATGCATCGCACCGCAGGACAGCTTCGCCTTATCGAGACATTCAGGAGATTTTGCCAGCAGTAACGGGCTTAATGACGGTTGCCAGCATGCCGCAGACGTGCAGCATAATCGACCAGGGGTGCGGATGATCCTCGTCGCGGATCGTGCGCGGAAATGAAAATGGGTGAACGTTCCAGATGACGATATCTGCCTCTTCCTCAGCCCGGCCGACGGCGGGCGACGCGATTCCGCTGGAGGCTCGTCACCTTGCCCAGGCGCATGCCCTGTCGCAGGCTCTCGATTGGCCCTATCGCATCGAGGATTGGGCCTTCGCCCTCCAGTTGGGCCGGGGCTTTGCGGTCGAGGCTGATGGCGAACTTGTCGGCACCGCGCTGTGGTGGCCCTATGGCGCCGACCATGGTTCCGCCGGGATGATCATCGTCGCGGACAAGGCGCAGCGGCAGGGGATCGGCGCGAAATTGATGGATGCGCTGCTGGCCGATGCGAAAGGGCGCACGGTCATTTTGAATTCGACGCTGGAGGGCGAGGCGCTGTACCGCCGGCTGGGCTTCACGCCCTATGATGCGGTGTACCAGCATCAGGCGATATTGGCGCAGGCGCCCGAGATCGGACCGTCGGAGCTGCTTCGCGCCGCCGGTCCGGAGGATCGGGCTGCGCTGATAGCGCTCGACAGGGAAGCTTCCGGCATGGACCGCGCGGCATTGCTGGACGGGCTCTCCGCGATCGCCGACATGCGGCTGATTGTGCGGGACAGCCGCGTGGCGGGCTATGGCTGCGTGCGCCGCTGGGGTCGTGGCCATGTGATCGGACCGGTCGTTGCCCGCGACGCGACGGATGCGCGCGCGCTGATCGCCGCGCTTGCCGCAAGGCATGTCGGCGACTTCGTCCGGATTGATGTCACGGAAAGCTGCGGCCTCTCCCCCTGGCTGGAAAGCATCGGCCTGCCGCGGGTACATCAGGTCCTGTCCATGTCGCTTGGCGAGCCGCCCCAGGGCGGACCGGAAGCGCGCCTCTACGCCCTTTCCAATCAATCGCTCGGCTGATCCGCGCCATGACCTCAGCAAGGTGGATATCATGACCCAGAATTCCTTCCCCATTGGCGATGCCCCGATCGCCGAAAGCCTGGAGACGATCGAGACTCCGGCCCTTGTCCTGGACGTGTCGAAGGTCGACAGGAATGTCGCGCGGCTGCGCGCGCGCCTTGCCTCGCTGGGCGTCGCTTTCCGTCCGCATGTGAAGAGTGCCAAGTCGATCGATGTGGCCCGGCGACTGTTCCCGGACGGGCGCGGACCGATTACCGTCTCGACCCTGGCGGAGGCGGAATATTTCGCCGAAGGCGGCTTTACCGACATCACCTATGCCGTCGGCCTTGGCCCCGACAAGATACAGCGCGCGCGCGACCTAGTGGCACGGGGCGTCGACCTGTCCGTCCTGATCGATTCCATCGAACAGGCGCAGGTGCTGGTCGATGCGGCGCGGGACGGCAAGGCCATGCCGGCTGTCCTCATCGAAATCGACTGTGACGGGCACAGGGGCGGCCTGCTGCCCGACGATTCCATGCTGCTCGTCATCGCCGATGCACTGCGGGCGGGGGGTGTCGATCTGCGCGGCGTGCTGACCCATGCGGGCGAATCCTATGGCGCGCGCGGCGGCGTCGGCCTGCCGGAAGCGGCCGAGGGCGAGAGGGCGGCGGCGGTGGCGGCGGCACAGCTTTTGCGCGAAGCCGGGCACCCGGTGCCCGTCGTCAGTGTCGGATCGACGCCGACGGCCCATTTCGCCCGGAATCTGGAGGGCGTGACGGAAGTGCGCGCCGGAGTGTTCATGTTCTTCGATCTCGTCATGCATGGCATCGGGGTATGCGGGATCGACGATATCGCGCTTTCCGTGGTGGCGACCGTGATCGGCCATCGCCGGGAGAAGGGGTGGATCCTGACCGACGCAGGCTGGATGGCTATGTCGCGGGACCGCGGCACGCAGAAGCATCCCGTCGATCAGGGCTATGGCCTGGTCTGCGATATTGACGGCAGGCCCTTCAACGACCTCATCATCGAGGATGCGAGCCAGGAACATGGCATCATCAAGGTACGGCCGGGCAGCGACGCGCCGCTTCCCGATCTTGCCATCGGCACGCGCGTCCGGGTGCTGCCCAACCATGCCTGCGCCACCGGCGCGCAGCACGATTGCTACAAGGTGGTGGCGAATGGCGGCCGCGACATCGCCATAACCTGGCCGCGCATGCGGGGCTGGTAAAGACTGTGATCGCTGTTCCTTGCAATGGATAGACGCGCATGAAGATGACTTCTTACTGGCTCGATACGGCAACCCCCTTCGCATCGGGTGCGCAGGGCGGCCCCCAGGGTACCGCCGACGTCGCGGTGGTGGGCGCGGGTTTCACCGGCCTCTCCGCCGCGCTTGCGCTGGCCAGGAAGGGGGTGAAGGTCGTCGTGCTGGAGGCGGATCGCGTCGCCGGCGCGGCCTCCGGCCGCAACGGGGGCATGTGCAACAACGGGTTCGCGCAGGATTATGCCGGCATGTGCGCGCGCCTTGGCACGGAACGCGCGAACATGCTCTATCGCGCCTTCGACGCCGGGGTGGACCTGGTCGAGACGATCGTTGCCCGGGAAGGGATAGACTGCCATTTCGGCCGCGTGGGCAAGCTGAAGCTGGCCGCCAAGCCGGAACATTATGACAAGATCGCCCGGTCGCAGGAATTGCTGGCCCGCGAGGTGGACCCACAGACCCGTATGGTGCCGCGTTCGGAGATGCGCGCGGAAATCGGGTCCGACCGTTATTTCGGGGGCATGCTCTACGAAAAGAGCGCGAACATGCACATGGGCATGTTCGGCCAGGGACTGGCGGAGGCGGCGGCGCGGCATGGCGCGATCATCCATGAACATAATCCGCTGGTCCGCATCAGGCGGACCGCCGGCCAGGCGCATGAGCTGACGACGCCGCACGGAAGCGTGCGCGCCAGCCAGGTGCTGCTGGCCACGGGTACATCGGCGACCGGCCCGCTGGGCTGGTTCCGGCGGCGGATCGTGCCGGTGGGCGCCTATCTGATCGCCACCGAGCCCCTGTCGACCGAACAGCTCGACCGGCTGACCCCCCGTCGCCGCAACACCACCGACACGCGTCATTTCGTCAATTATTTCCGCACTTCGCCGGACAACCGGCTCATCTTCGGTGGCCGCGCGCGGTTTTCAGGACGCAGCGACCCCAGCGCCGACGCGAAGAGCGGGATCATCCTGCGTCGTTCGATGGTGGAGGTCTTTCCGGAACTGGCGGATGCGCGGATCGACTATTGCTGGGGCGGCATGGTCGACATGACCCGCGACCGGCTGCCCCGCGCGGGCGAGCGTGACGGGTTGTTCTATTCCATGGGCTATAGCGGCCACGGCACGCACATGGCGACCTATATGGGCGCGATCATGGCGGAGGTGCTTGACGGCCGTGCCGATCTGAACCCCTGGCGCGATTTCGACTGGCCCGCCATCCCCGGCCATTTCGGCAAGCCGTGGTTCCTGCCGTTCGTGGGCGCCTATTATCGCTTCAAGGACCTGGTGGAATGACGACGAACCTGGCCGAAATCATGGGGTCCGTCGTGGACAATATGGGTTGCGCCTATATTGACGGTGCTTGGGTCGAGCTCCCTGGCGCGCAGACGCTGCCGGTGATCGATCCGTCGAGCGGCGAAAGCATCGCCGAAGTGGCGGCAGGGACGTCGGTTGACCTCGATCGCGCCGTTGCCGCCGCGCGCCGCGCTTTTCCGGCCTTTGCCGCTTCCCCGGTGGAGGCGCGCATCGCGCTGCTGGAGCGGATCCATGCATTGATCCTCGAACGCGCCGAGCCGCTGGCGCGGATATTGACGCTGGAAATGGGCGCGGCGATCGGTCATGCGCGGGCGGCGCATGTCCCGCTGGCGGCCGCGCATGTCCAGGCGGCGATCGACGTGCTGCGCGACTATGACTTTCTGACGATGCGCGGCAGCACCGCCATCGTGCGCGAGCCGATCGGCGTCTGCGCGCTCATCACGCCCTGGAACTGGCCGCTCTACCAGATTACGGCAAAGGTCGCGCCGGCACTGGCGGCGGGATGCACATTGGTGTTGAAGCCCAGCGAACTGTCGCCCCTGAGCGCGATGATGTTCGCCCAGATCGTGCATGACGCGGGCGCGCCCGCCGGCGTGTTCAACCTGGTCAACGGGACGGGACCGGAGGTCGGTGCCGCCATGGCCGCGCACCCGGATGTGGACATGATCTCGATCACCGGGTCCAACCGGGCGGGCGTTTTGGTGGCGCAGGCCGCCGCGCCCACGGTCAAGCGGGTGACGCAGGAACTGGGCGGGAAATCGCCCAATATCCTGCTGCCCGACGCGGATTTCGAACGGGTGGTTCCACTCGGCGTGATGGCCGCCTTTCGCAATGTCGGCCAGTCATGCAGCGCGCCCACGCGCATGATCGTTCCCCGCGACCGCCTGGCCGAGGTGGAGGCGATCGCGCGCGCCACGGCGGAATCCATCGTCGTCGGCCCTCCGGGGGAGGAGGCGACCGTGATGGGTCCGATCGCGAACCGGGCGCAGTTCCATCGCGTGCAGACGATGATCGCCGCGGGCCTGGACGATGGCGCGCGGCTGGTCTGCGGCGGCGCCGGTCAGCCGGAGGGGCTGGAGCAGGGCTTTTTCGTCCGCCCCACGATCTTTTCCGACGTGACCTGCGCCATGCGCATAGCCCAGGAAGAGATATTTGGACCGGTACTCGTCATCATGCCCTATGATGATGTCGATGAGGCGGTGGACATGGCCAATGACAGCATGTTCGGCCTTGGCGGCCATGTTCAGGGCAAGGACATGGAACAGGCGCGCAGCATCGCCCGGCGCATCCGCACCGGCCAGGTGCACCTCAACCATCCCGCCTGGGACCCGCACGCGCCGTTCGGGGGCTACAAGCGATCCGGCAATGGACGCGAATATGGCGCCTTCGGCTTCGAGGAATATCTTGAGGTCAAGTCCATCCTCGGCTTCGCCTGACCTTTCGGCTTACTGGAGACTTCATCATGCCCGCGCCGATGCGTTTCATCCAATCCTCGCCAACCCTGCCTGCGGAGGCCGATGCAGTCATCATCGGCGGCGGCATCATCGGCACCTTCGCGGCCTATTATCTGGCGCAGCGCGGCCTGAAGGTCGCGCTGGTCGAGAAGGGCGTCGTGGGCGGTGAGCAATCGAGCCGCAATTGGGGCTGGTGCCGGCAGCAGAACCGCGATGAGCGCGAACTGCCGCTTGCGACCAAGGCGCTCGACCTTTGGGAACAATTCGGCATTGAGAGCGGTGAGGAGACCGGGTTCCGCCGTTGCGGGCTGTTCTACGTCAGCAACGACGAGTCCGAGATAGAGACCTGGGCGCGCTGGGGCGAATATGCCCGCTCGATCGGCGTAAAGACGCGAATGCTCAACAGCCAGGAAGCGACTGAAAGGGGCCAGTTCACGAAGCAGGTCTGGAAGGGCGGCGTGCACTCGCAGATGGACGGCATCGCCGATCCGGGCCTGGCCGTTCCCGCGGTGGCGCGCGCGGTAATGGCCCTGGGCGGCACGGTGCACCAGGCCTGCGCGGCCCGCGGGATCGAGACGACCGGCGGCGCGGTGAGCGGCGTCGTGACTGAACGGGGTACCATCGCCACGAACCTTGTGATTCATGCGGGCGGAGCATGGGCATCGTCGTTCATGCGGCAGCTTGATGTGCGTTTTCCGCAGGCCACCGTGCGCCAGTCGATCCTAGCGGTAGGCACCGGCCACATGAGTCTGCCGGACGCGTTCTATGGCGATTCCATGTCGATCACGCGGCGCGGCGACGGGGCCCATAGCCTGGCCTATAGCGGGCGGGCCAAGGTCGATCCGACCATGCAGTTCCTGCGGTTCCAGAAGCAGTTCATCCCGATGTTCAGGCAGCGCTGGAAGAAGGTGTCGCCCGGCGGGCTGCAGGGCTTTCGTGCAGGGCACGAAACGCTTTCGCGCTGGGTGCTTGACCGGCCGACGCCGATGGAGGCGCGCCGCATTCTCGATCCCGTTCCCGATCCCAAGACTATCCGGCTTACTGTCGAGCGCGTTTCTCGGCTGATCCCGGAAGTGGCGCGGGCGCCCATGGTGGGGGCGTGGGCAGGCTTTGTCGACAGCACGCCCGATGGCGTTCCGGTGATTGGCGAGATACCGGCCGTTCCTGGCCTTATCCTTGCGGCGGGCTTCAGCGGCCACGGCTTTGGTATCGGACCCGGCGCGGCGCATCTGGTCGCCGATATCGCCACGGGCCATGACCCAATTGTCGATCCGCACCCCTACCGGCTGGCGCGTTTCACGCCGGGCCAGAAGATCGACGTCTCGGAATTCTGAGGCGCTGCAGGTGGAACGGGCAGGAGGGGGCGATCAATGTCTCCTCCGGACGCGAGAAAAAACGCAACGGATCGACGCCGGGTCACAGCCAACGGCCCGCCAGGCAAAGGGTCAGGGCGCCAGATGACGCTCGGCCAGCGCCACATGGAGCCGAACGCCCAGTTCCAGTACATCGTCGTTGAAGTCATAATGCGGGTTGTGCAGCGGGGCAGATCCCTCCGCCCTAGCCTGCCCCAGCCAGATATAGGCCCCCTTGCAGGCCTGTAGCATGAAGGCGAAATCTTCCGAAGTGAAGGCCGGGTCCGGCGCAAGGACCGCAGTGCCCACCGACGCGGCGGCGGCGAATGCCTCCTGTGCGGACTCGGCATCGTTGATCGTCGCGGGATAATATCTTGTGTAATCGACCGAGACGGTGAGCTCCCCCGCCTGCGCGACGCCTGCGGCGATCTGCCGTATCGAGTTTTCGATCCGGTCCTGGACCTGAAGATCGAATGTCCGCACCGTACCGGTGACGGTGACGGCGTCGGGGATCACATTATGGGTGTGGCCTCCGTGGATCTGCGTGATCGACAGAACTGCCGAGGCGGTCGGCGGGATTCGACGCGATATGATGCTGTTCAATTGCTGCACCAGCGCGGCGGCGCCCAGTATGGCGTCCGGCGTGCTGTGCGGTATCGCCGCATGGCCGCCGCGACCCTCCAGCCGGATCTCGAACTTGTCGGCCGCGCCCATAATGGGTCCGGGACGCGTCGCGATCGTACCCGCGGGAAGGTCGGGCCAGTTATGCAGGGCGAACACCCGGTCGCAGGGGAAGCGGTCGAACAGCCCCTCCCGCACCATTTCGCCGGCGCCGCCATGGCCTTCTTCCGCGGGCTGGAAGATGAAATGGATGGTGCCGTCGAAATGGCGGGTTCTGCTCAGATGCTGCGCTGCGCCCAACAGCATGGCGACGTGCCCGTCATGACCGCATCCGTGAAAAGTGCCGGGCGTCCTGCTGGCGTAGGGCAGGTTGGTCTGCTCCTCGATCGGCAGCGCGTCCATGTCGGCGCGAAGGCCGATGCTGCGCGAAGACGTGCCGTTGCGCAGCACGCCCACCACGCCGGTCCGGCCGATCCCCTCATGCACCTCCAGCCCCAGCGCGCGGAGTTGTTCGGCAATTCGTCCGGCGGTTCGATGTTCGCGGAAGCCCAGTTCGGGATGGGCGTGAATGTCGCGGCGGAACGCCACCAGCGGTTCGATCAGGTCGGCAATGTCCGTCATGGCCATATTCTATCGCTGCTCGCCGAAGAGATGCTGGATGGGATAATGATGTTTGATGAAAGGGGATTTGATCACGACATAGCTGAAATATTTCTCGATGCCGTAGTCGCTTTCCAGCATTCCTTCGATGATCGACTGGTAATGGGCGACGCCACGCGTCACGAATTTCAGCAGATAGTCATAACCGCCGCTCACCAGATGGCATTCGACGATCTCGTCCAGCTTCCGGATGCGCGCTTCGAAGCGGGAAAAGTCGCCGGAACGATGCTCCGTCAGCGTGACTTCGGTAAAGACGGTCAGATATTCGCCCAGCTTGTGCAGGTTTATCTCGGCGCCATAGCCGGTGATATAGCCCGCCTTTTCCAGGCGCTTCACGCGCGTCAGGCAGGGACTGGGGGAGAGGCCGACCGCGTCAGCCAGCTCGACGTTAGTGATGCGGCCGAATTGCTGAAGCTGGGCAAGGATCTTGAGGTCGATCCTGTCCAGCTTGGGTCCAACCAACATTCTCGTCCCCCTTATGTGCTATCGTAACACGGCCCGAATATCCGCCTCTTCGAGCAGATCGTCCAGCGTCTTGCGGATACGTCCGAAAATCTCGTCCATCTCGCCGTCCGACGCGCAGAGCGCGGGGGCCAGGCCGATGATATTGTCCCCGAAGGCGCGGAAAATGACGCCATTTTCATAACCCTTCGCGAACAGCCGGTCGGGCAGGCCAAGCGTCGGGTCGAAGCGGGTCTTGCTCTGCCTGTCCGCCACCAGTTCGATCGCGCCGAGCAGGCCGCGCCCGCGCGTGTCGCCCACCATCGGATGGTCGGCCAGCCCCGCCAGCCCCGCATCGAAACGCGCAGCGACCCTGCGTCCGTTGGCAAGGATCCCGCCCTCGGTATAGAGGCGCAGCACCTCCAGCCCGACCGCGGCGCTTACCGGATGGCCGGAATAGGTCGCGCCATGGCCGATCACGACTTCAGCCGCAGCGCCATTGGCTATGCCCTGATAGACGGCGTCCGACATGAGCACGGCGCCCATGGGCACATAGCCGGAGGTCAGCCCCTTCGCCACGGTCATCAGGTCGGGCGCCACATCCTCCGCCTCGCACGCGAACATGGGGCCGGTGCGACCGAAGGCGGTGATGACCTCATCCGCCACCATCAATATGTCGAGATCGTCGCAAGCCTGCCGCATGGCCTTCAGCCAGCCGACCGGCGGCACGATCACGCCGCCCGATCCCTGGATCGGCTCGCAGAAGAAGGCGGCGACATTGTCCGCGCCAAGTTGCGCAACCTTGTCCTTCAGCTGCTGGACCGAGCGGGCGATGATGGCCGCGTCGTCCTCCAGGTCGCTGCGATAGGGATAGGGCGAGGGGATATGGTGCTGCCAGCGCAGCGGCAGGTCGAAGCCGCGATGGAAATTGGCGAGCGCGGTCAGCCCCGCGCCGGTGCTGCTGGAACCGTGATAGCCCCGTTCCAGCGCGATGCACTGTTTCTTGTCCGGCTTGCCGATGGCATTGTAATAATGGGTGATGTAGCGGATCGCACTGTCGACCGCATCGGACCCGCCCAGCGTGAAATAGACATGGTCGAGGCCCTCTGGACTGAGTTCGACCAGCCTTTGCGCCAGCCGCACCGCCGGCTCGCTGCCGAAGTGGAAATAGCCGGTGGCGTAGGGAAGGCGGCGCATCTGTTCGGCCGCCGCCTCGACGACGCTCTCCTGGCCATAGCCGACATTGACGCACCACAAGCCGGCAAAGGCGTCGAGCAGTTCCCGGCCCTCCACGTCCTTCAGCCACATGCCCTTGCCGCTGTCGAGCAGCAGCGCGCCATGCGCCTCATGACCGCGGAAGGACGTGACGGGGTGGATCAGGTGGTCGCGGTCGATATCGATCAGAGAGCGGTTGGTTTGCAGCGTCATCGGAAGGCTCGCCCTGGTGGTACTGAAGGTAAAACTAGCCCGATATCGCAGGGCGAAAGCCCGATCTGAGGCGGGCGGCGGCCGGCGGCGTGCCTAATCGCCGACTGCCGCGGCACTTTATGCCGCGGCCGCTGATGCAGATCAGCTCAACGCGTCCGCGATCGCCCGGCCGCATTGTTCGGTATTGGCCTTGCCCTGGAGGTCGGCGGTGCGGAGCGCCGGTTCGGCCAGAACCGTTTCAACCGCGCGCATGATCGCGGCGGCGGCTTCGCTTTCGCCCAGATGGTCCAGCATCATTGCCGCCGACCAGATCTGGCCGACGGGGTTGGCGATCCCCTTGCCCGCGATATCGGGGGCGGAGCCATGGACCGGCTCGAACAGGGAGGGGGCCGTGCGATCCGGATTGATGTTGGCCGATGGCGCTACGCCGATCGTGCCGGTGCAGGCGGGGCCGAGATCGGACAGAATGTCGCCGAACAGATTGGACGCCACGACGACATCGAACCGATCGGGGTTCAGCACGAACTGCGCCGTCAGGATGTCGATATGATATTTGTCATGGGTGATGGCGGGATAATTTCTGGCCATCTCCTCCACCCGCTCGTCCCACCAGGGCATGGTGATGGCGATGCCGTTGGACTTGGTGGCCGAGGTGACATGCCCGCGCGGCCGCGTGGCGGCGAGTTCGAAGGCATAGCGCAGCACGCGATCGGTGCCGTGGCGCGTCATCACCGTTTCCTGGATCACCACCTCGCGATCCGTGCCGGCGAACATCTTGCCGCCGACCGAACTATATTCGCCCTCCGTATTCTCGCGCACGACCCAGAAGTCGATGTCGCCGGGCTTGCGTCCGGCGAGCGGGCAGGGAACGCCGGGCATCAGCCGGACCGGACGCAGATTGACATATTGGTCATATTCACGCCGGAACTGGAGCAGCGAGCCCCAGAGCGAGATATGATCGGGCACCGTGTCCGGCCAGCCGACAGCACCGAAGAATATCGCGTCGGGATTGCCGATCTGCGCCTTCCAGTCATCGGGCATCATCTGGCCGTGCCGGGCGTAATAATCGCAGCAGGCGAAATCCTGCCACTTCTGCTCGATCGAAAAGCCGTAGAGGCTGGCCGCGCGCTCCAGCACGCGAATGCCCTCCACCATCACCTCCTTGCCGATGCCATCGCCGGGTATGACGGAGATGGAGTAGGTGCGGGTCATGGCGGTCGTTCCTTTCGGCGAAATGGGCAGGCGTTCGATGGGTCGTCAGCAAAGGATGTTCCCGCGGCGCGGGAACATGACGAGAGGATGATTAGAGCTTCAGACCCCCGATGTGGAACGTCTTGGTCTCCAGATATTCCTCGATCCCGGCATGGGCGCCCTCGCGGCCCAGCCCGGACTGCTTGATGCCGCCAAAAGGCGCCATCTCCATTGCAATGCCGCCGGTGTTGAGCACAACCATGCCCGCCTCCAGCCGCTCGCCTACGCGGAAGGCGCGGTGGAGGTTTTCGGTGTAGAAATAGCTTGCGAGGCCAAAGCTGGTGTCGTTGGCGAGGGCAATCCCCTCCTCCTCATGGGTGAAGCGGAACAGCGGTGCGACGGGACCGAAGGTTTCCTCGTCGGCCAGCCGCATGTCGCGCGTCGCGCCGGTAAGAATGACGGGCGTGGTGAAGCGATCGCCGCGTGCGCCCTCAGGCGCGCGGGCATAGAGGGTGGCGCCGCGGGCCAGTGCATCCTCGACATGCGCCTCCACCTTGTCGACGGCCGCCCGGTTGATGAGCGGGCCGATTGTCGCGCCGTCCTGATCGCCGGGCGCGACCTTCAGCGCGGATACCGCCTTTGCCAGTTTCCCGGCAAAGAGATCATAGACGCCGTCCTGGACCAGGATGCGGTTGGCGCAGACGCAGGTCTGGCCCGCATTGCGGAATTTGCTGGCCATGGTGGCGGCGACGGCAAGTTCGATATCGGCGTCGTCGAACACGATCAGCGGTGCATTGCCGCCCAGCTCCAGGCTCAGCCGCTTGATGGTGTCGGCGCTCTGGCGCATCAGCAGCGCCCCGACCCGCGTCGATCCGGTGAAGGAAAGCTTGCGCACCGTGTCGCTGCCGGTCAGCACGTTCCCGATCGGCGCGGCCTGCCCGGTCACGATATTGAAGACGCCCTTGGGAAAGCCCGCCCGTTCGGCCAGCTTCACCAGGGCGAGCGCGCTGAAGGGGGTCAGTTCGGACGGTTTGACGACGACCGGGCATCCTGCGGCAAGCGCGGGCGCGCATTTGCGCGTGATCATCGCGGAGGGGAAGTTCCAGGGCGTGATCGCCGCCGACACGCCGACCGGCTCCTTCATCACCAGGATGCGGCGATTGGCTTCAGGGGCGGGGATCATGCTGCCGTCGATGCGGCGGCCCTCCTCGGCAAACCATTTGATGAAGCTGGCGGCGTAGCGGATTTCGCCTTCCGCCTCGGCGGTCGGCTTGCCCTGCTCGGCAGTCATGATCCGTCCGAGATCGACGACATTGTCCATCACCAGCGCATACCAGCGCTCCAGCAATGCTGCCCGCTCGCCCGCTGTCCTGGACCGCCACGGCCCCCAGGCCGCTTGCGCCGCGTCGACGGCAGCCCGCGTTTCATCCTCGCCGCAGTCGGGAATGGTGCCCAGTACGGCGCCGGTTGCCGGGTTGTCGACGTCCAGTGTCGCGCCGGATGCCGCGCCGACCCATTCGCCGCCGATAAAGGCGCGTTCCACGAGCAGCGAGGGGTCGTTCAGGGAGAGAGTCATCCGAGTGCCTGTGTTGTTAGAGTGAAAGTCCTGACGGACGAGCCGGCTTTGACAGGCCTGCCGCGCCGCATGCGCAACACGCTGCCGACGCGGGGGAGGCCAAGCTCCTCCAGCCAGTCGGAAAGGCCGCTTTCCTCTGGCACGTCCAGGCGGCAGAACATGCCGCTGTTGAAGCCCAGCCAATGGGAGATCAGCGCCTTGGCGCCGCTGGTGTCGGGGGCGACGGTCGGCCCGACCACATAGCCGCGCCCGAACCGACGGAACAGCGCGAATCCGACAGGCTGGTTGCTGCGCGTCAGGACCACACCCTGCGCACCGGGAACCAGCGCATCGAGCAGCGCGTCACGGTTCATTCCGGTCGCTTCGCGGGCGAGGGCGCGCAACATGTCCATATCCTTGCTGCCCAGCGGCCGGACCCGTTCGTCGGGGATCAGTTCGGCCATGGGTACGGCGAAGGCGGCGCCCTGATGCTGGAAGACGGGGCCGACCTCTTCGAAGCCGAGCGCGCGGCAGAGTGGCACGCCTTCAGCGGGCGCGTTCAGCAAAACGGTGCGGTCGCCCAGTTCGTCCAGCACCGCATCCATCAGGCGACGGCCCGTTCCCTCGCCCCGCACGCCGGGCGAGACGATGACCATGCCCAGGGTGGCCGCATCCGTGCCATAGAGCCAGGCCATGGCCGTGCCGACCACCTTGCCGTCGCATTCCGCGACATAGCCGAAACCGAGCTGGAAGAGCATTTCCCAGTCCTCGATCCTGTGCGGCCATTTCTGTTCGCGGGACAGGTCGCGGGCAGCGGCCAGATCCCCGGCGACCATGCGCCGCAGATCCACCCTCGTTTCTATGCCTGCCACCATGCACCTTGCTCCTTCGGCGGCGAAGACCGCCCTTGATCCTGAATCGATGGCCGGGAAACTAGGCTGCGCCAACAAGCATTAGCTGCTGCCTTCGCCCAATTTTTGGAAGAAAATCGCGGAGATTTTCCTGCCCGCCCCGGCAAATGCCGCCCTGCTTGCCCCAGGGAGAGGGGAGGCAGGCAGGGCGGCCTTCCTCGACAATGTCAGAGGCCGACGACCGCCGGCAGGCAACCGATGTGCGGGATTTCCACGTCGCGATAGAAGGCGTTGGAAGGTTCATGCCCGCGACCCACGAACACGCGGCAACCGAAATGCAGGTCGGTGGCGGTATTCTGGTCGTAGCGGAAGCTGGAGGAAACATGCATCATTTCTTCCGGCTTCGCGCCCAGCTGGTCGAACATATATTCGAACGCCTGCCGGCGGGGCTTGTAGGCCTGAGCCATCTGCGCGGTATAGACGGCATGGAATGGCGCGCCCAGCAGGGCGACATTGTGGTGGATCTGGTCGTTCATCGCGTTGGACAGGATGACCAGCGGAATCTTGTCGCCGATCTTCGACAGGCCGCCGGGCACGTCGGCATGCGGACCCCAGGTGGGTACGCGGTGGTAGACGGCATCGGCATCCGCCTCGCGATAATCCACGCCCCACTGCTTGCAGACGCGGCGCAGCGAATTGCGAAGGACCTCCTGATAGGGTTCCCACGCGCCAAGCACCTGATCGAAGCGGTAGGTGGCCCAATCCTGGCAGAAGGCCGGAAGATTTTCGGCGGCGATGCGATCGGCCATGAATTCGGTGGCCATTTCAGTCATGCGGAAACGGGTCAAGGTTCCGTAACAGTCGAAGCTGATATATTTCGGTCGGAAATCAGTCATGGATCAATTCCCCCTGATTGGGTCGCTGTTCAACAGGATCATTACGCCACGTCCTGCCCGCAACATGTTTCCGATTGGTCCGGGCAGGACGGTTGTTCGGGCTTTTTGTCGGGGCCTTTCGGCATAGTTTGCCGTGCCTTCAATATCCCTGATTCCGATCGACTTCGCCATCGGGCGGCAGGCCTGCCTGAAGCCGCCTGATATTGGCGATCAGGGCGCGCGCGCCGCTGTCCGCGCGGGTTGAGCTGGCGATATGCGGGGTCAGGATGATGCGCGGATGGTCCCAGAAGGGGTGGGACCGGGGCAGGGGTTCCGTTTCGGTCACATCCAGCACGGCGCCGGAAATATGGCCTTCGTCCAGCAGCGGCGGCAGATCCTGCTCCACCAGGTGCCCGCCCCGGCCAGCATTGATCAGCGCGGCGCCACGCGGCAATCCGGAAAGGGTTTCCCGGCACAATATGCCCCTGGTTTCAGCCGTCAGCGGCAACAGGCAGATCAATATGTCGCAACCCGCAAGGAAGGCGTCCATCTCCTCCGGTCCGGCGTGGCAGGTGACGCCCTCGATCGCATGGCGCGACCGGCTCCATCCCGAAAGCGGAAAGCCGAACGGGCGCAGCGCCTGCAGGACGGCCTGCCCCATCTGGCCCAGTCCCATCACGCCGATCCGGCGGGCGGCGGCGGGAACCAGCTTGATCGCGTCCCAGCGATGCTCGCGCTGCGCAATGCCGTAATCGATGAAGTGGCGGTGCAGCATCAGCGCGCTGCCGCAGACATATTCGACCATGCCCTCGATCAGCCCCGGTTCGATCATGCGGATCAGCCGGACATGCGGCGGCAACTTGCTCATGTCGAACTGGTCGACGCCCGCTCCGATCGAAAACAGCACTTCCAGGCCGGTCAACCGTTCCAGCAGTTCGCGGGAGGGATCCCAGGCGGCGAGATAGCGGACGGCCGCCGGATCGCGCATCTCGTCCGGCGTCATGAAGCCGACATCGGGCGCCTCCGCCGCGAAGATGTCGCGCCATACGCGTCCGCGCTCTGCTTCGGAGGTGTAGAGGAGGGTCATGCAGTCTGCTTTCTGGAGGAGGACCGGCGGCGCGTGGCCTGCGCCTGCCACCACATCAGCGGTCCGGTTAGGGAAAGGGCAAGCAGCGTCAGCGCCGCGACCATCAGCACCACCGGGCCGATCACGCCGAAACTGTCGCCGGCATGCAGGGGCAACACCGTCATCCAGAGCGCGCGGCTGTCTTCGGCCCTCGTTACGCTGACAATATTCGGCCCGGCGATCGTCAGCACCGCGCGATGCACGGCGCGCGGATTGCGTTCGGGGGCGGCGAAATTGACGATGATGCGATCGCCGGTCAGGCGGAAATCGCGCAGGGCGCTGCGCGGGAAGGCCCTGTGCGCCCGCGTCAGTGCCCGGTCGATCGTCGTCGCGCTCGCCGTGGGCCGCAAGGATATGGGGGCGGCTGCGTCGAACAGGTCGGGTGTCGCCAGCAGCAGCCCGGTCAACGCCATGAACGCCAGCAGCGCCGACATGACCACGCCGGCGGTCCGGTGCAACTGTCGCAGCACCAGTCGAAACGCCAGCGTCCAGCGGACCGAGAGCTGCTTTGAAAGCGGGCCGCGCTTTGGCCACCAATAGGCAAGGCCTGTCACCGCCATCGCCAGCAGGGCGAGCGCGTTCAACAGTACGACAGTAGCGCCCGCCTTGCCCGTCATCAGCCGGTAGTGGATCTGGAGCGCGGCCTCGATCGGGAAGGCCCAGGTCGATCCGGCCCGCAATATGCGCCCGCCGGCCGGATCGACCGATGCATAGCGCTGTGCCCCATGGGGGCCGGTGAGTTCGGCAAGAAAGGTCGCGCCTTTCCCGCTGGGCGCGTAGAGGCGGGTGACGGCAAAGCCGGGGAACGCGCCCGCCGCGCGCGCTGCCGCCATGCCGGGGGAAATGCCGGGCGCTGATCCGTGGCTGACCATCCCCGCTGGATCGATCCAGCGCGCCACCGGCCCACGATAGAGCAGCAGCATGCCTGTCATCGCCTGCACCGCCAGCAGAGCCGCCATGGCAAGGCCGGTATATTTGTGCAGGCGAAGCCATTGCGCCCGGGTCATGGGTGATCTCCCAAAATAAAATACCGCCGGCGACCCTTCAGGCTTGGAGGGTGGGTCGCCGGCGGCCGTTCGGGCCTTGAAGGCCCGAATGAACGGAACGTCAGAAGTTGAACGAACCGCGGACCGTGAAGGAGCGGGGCGCTCCCGGCTGGATCCATAGCGCCGCATAAGAACTGGCGTAGTACTTTTTGTCGAAGAGATTATTCACGTCCGCCGATATCTTGATCTGGTCGGTGATGTTGAACGACCCTGTGACCTTCGCCACCGTATAGCTAGGCAAGAAGAAATGCACGGACCCTAGAAGAGGCACACCTGTTTCACCCAGGCGACGACCGACATAGTTCACGCCCGCGCCCAGCATCGCCTTGTGCTCGCCGACCGAGAAGGTCTTGAACAGCAATGCATTGCCCTGATGCTTGGGAATGTTGATCAGCGGGTCGTCCTTCATGACGTTCGCAAACGGGTAATTGTCTGCCCATCCGGCATCGGTATAGGCGTAGGTCAGGAACAGTTCGAACCCGGCCGGTAATTTGGCGTTGAGATCAAATTCCACGCCCTTGCTCTTGGCTGCGCCCACCGGCAGGGAGAAGCCCGCGTTGACGGGGTCGGTGGTCAGCACATTGTCCTTCTTCATCGTGAAGAGCGACAAGGTGCTGGTGATCTTGCCGTCCAGCGACACATATTTCGCGCCGACTTCATAGGATTTGCTGATTTCCGGATCGAAGGGCTGCCCGCTGAAGCCCGTTCCGCTGTTGGGACGGAAACCCTTTCCGTAGCTGGCATAGATGGAAACGGTCTTGGTGGGTTCGAACACGAGACCGGCCATCGGGCTGAACTTGGTATAATGCTTGCTCACGAAGGGGAGGGTGATGCTCGCCCGGTTGGCGATATCCTGCGAGAAATCATCATAGCGCCCGCCAAAGCGAACCTTGAACTGTTCCGTGATCTCGATCTGGTCCTGAGCATAGATGCCCCAGGCCTTCTGGATCTCGGTCGCGTTCTGAACCACGCCGGTTGGAGCGGGGCCAGGAATATTGTAGTTCGGATTGAAGATGTTGATCGAATAGGACTGATCGGCCACAGTCGGACGATAGCGCAATTGGAAGGTGTCGATCTTGAACCGATCCCAGTCCGCGCCTATGCGGATATTGTGCAGGATCGACCCGGTGTCGAACTTGCCGCTGATTTCGCCGCGGAACACCATATGGGTGGTGCTGTAGTCGCGATAGCGACGCTGGCGTGACAGGGTCTGGCCGTCAACGTAGATCATCTGGCGGCTCGGGACCAGTTCAGGATCGCTGGAATAACCGCGGAAGATGGTGTCCTTGTACCCGGCACCCAGCATCAATGTCCAGTCATCGCTGAAATCATGCTGATATTGCGCCTGATGCCCCAGAACCTTTACCTTGATAGGACCATTATTGGGATCGCCCAGGAACCGGGAATTGGGGATAAGGCCGAGCTGATAATTGGTGATCACGCTTCCGACAACTGTCGGAACGGCCACCACGCCGCGGTCGAACGGCACTTCCTGGTTCACATATTCCATTTCATAGGTGAAAAGGTCGTGGTCCGAGAATTTCGCGAGCAGCGACGGCGTCAGCACATATTTGCGGGTGTGCACCGTGTCGCGGAAGCTGTCGGCATCCTCGACCGCGCCATTCAGGCGCACCGCGAACATGTCGTTCAGAGGCAGGTTGAAATCGCCTTCGACCCGATAGGTGTTCCAGCTGCCGCCGGCCACGCCGAAGCTGCCGAAGGATTTTTCGAGGACCGGTTTCTTGGTCACGATATTGACGGTGCCGCCCGGTTCTCCGCGACCGAAGAGCGCGGAGTTCGGTCCCTTCAGCACTTCCACGCGCTCGACATTGGATGCATCGCGCGGACCGCCATAGCCGCGACCGCCGTTGAAGCCGTTGACCAGGAAGCCGCTCGGGAAATTCTCGTCCCCGGCGAAGCCACGAATGGCGAAGCTGTCCCACAGGCCGCCGAAATTATTCTGCTTCGAAATGCCGCTGGCCAGTTCCAGCGCGGTGTCGAGGCGGGTGATGTTGAGATCGTCCAGCAGCTTGCCGTCAAGGAACTGCACGGCCTGCGGAATTTCCTTGACTGGCGTGTCGCCGAAATATTGCCGCTTCATGGCGGTGACGACGATCGTGCCGTCCCCGGCATTTCCTGCCGTCTGGGCCTGCGCGCCCGATGCCAGGGCAAGGGAGGCGGTGCTGGCGGCCAGTGCTATTTGGAACGCTGAAATTGTCTTCATTTTATTACCCCTTTTCTGATCGCCATGTCCTAAGTCCTGCGAATTGGGGTGATCCGGCGATAAGTTTACCCCTCTCCCGTCAGACATCTTGCGTGTCCTTTTGGCCGGCGCCGGTCACGGAGCGTTTTGTCGCCTCTTATTGAAAACAGACTAAGGCTGGATTACAAAAATATTACCGCAAATTCATCTGCCGCCACGGTCGAAAATTGTGAGATGAAGAACCACACGGCAGAATCGGCCGGGCCGTTTCGAGAGATTGCGCAAGGTCCTGGATCCCCGGTGGACATTGGCTTTCCAAGGAGGAGGACAAGCGCGCCATCTCACGCTGCGATGCACTGGTGAGTGCCGCCGCAGGCCCTGTCCATCGCAAGGACGTCATTCGGATTCCGGCACGAAGAGATTCTTGTAGAAACCGACCGTCTTCACCGTAACGGTGACCGGCGTCTCCCCCTTGTTGCGGAAGTACCAACCGTGGGTGCCGTCGAAAGGAGCGGTGAAATCTCCCTGTCCGCCGGTCATTTCCAGTTCCTTCCAATAGTCGGTGAAGGAACCGTCCGTCGCGGCCAGCCTCTCGCCATGCATTTCCGCCTTTACGGGGCCGCCGGATGATTTCCATTGGAAGACGAAGCTGTCGCCCTTCGTCATATGGGCCTTCACTTCCCGGCCGCTGTGCGGCGCCAGGGTGATTGTCTGTTCGTCCTGTCGCCATGCAGTGGTTTTGGCGATTGCATCCTTGGTCGGCATGGGCAGGGCGCCCTTTGCGACGGGTGCCTGTGCTGGCGAGGGGATCTGCTTCGCTTCGCCGGACACCATGCCGGTCAGGCCCAGCGCGGTGCCGATGCCGGTCGGATCGATGCCATATTCCGCGGGCAGGACGAACAGCGTCAGGATTGCGATGGCGGCGGTCGCCGCGCCCCCGGTCGCTTTGGCCAGGCTGGAGCGGGAGGGAGAGATATGCGTGGGAAGCGTGGCAATGGTTTGCGAGTTCATGTCATGCTCCTTGCATGAAATAGCCCGAAAGCTGGAAACCGATCAGAACGAAGCCTGCCGTCATCAGCGCGGCGTTGGTGAAGATGGCGCTGCGGCGAAAGCTGTCGGTCCTGCGCCAGAAGTTCATGAGGATCAGGATGACGGTCAGTGCCATGAACTGGCCCATTTCCACCCCGATGTTGAAGCTGATGAGATTGGGGATCAGACCGTCCTGGGCAAGTGTCAGTTCCTGGATCTTCGTCGCAAGGCCGAAACCGTGAAAGAAGCCGAAGATCAGCACCGCTGCCTTGGGATTGGGCGAAAAGCCGAACCAGGTCCGGAATCCATCCAGATTGTCGATCGCCTTGTACACGACGGACAGGCCGATGATCGCGTCGATGAGGAAAGGATTGGCCCGGATGTCGAAAAGGACGCCCAGCAACAGCGTAGTGCTGTGACCGACGGCGAACAGCGTCACATAGGCGCCGACATCCTTCAGGCGATAAAGGAAGAAGATCACCCCGGCCAGAAACAGCAGATGATCATATCCGGTGACCATATGCTTGGCGCCCAGATACATATAGGGGATGATGTTGACGCCCGAAGCGCCTTCGATGAAGGCCTTGTCGTTTTCGTTGACGCCATGCGCCCAGATCGGGGAGCAGGCGAACAGCAGGGCCAGTCCCACGATGAGCAGCGCGACCCGCCGCACCGTGGAACCATCGAGCGGGGGGAGGGTCGCGTTGTTCATGCTCGCCTCTTACTTGGTCTGGAAGGTGGCGAAGGTCTTTGCGCCGCTCTTGTCGATCACCGCGACGACGACCTTGGCGCCTTTCGCGGGCTTGAAGCCCGGTGCGGTGAGCCTGTTGCCGCCGGCTGCCTTGAGCGGTGCCTCGGTCTTGGCGCCGCCGGCCGTCTGGGTCAGCTTTCCGGTGAATCCGGCCGCCGGGATCGGTTCATCCTCCTCGCTCAGATAGACATCGACGCCCTTTGGCCCGGTGACGAGTTCGAACATGGTCTCCCCGGTCATCTGCACCAGTCCGCCATGCTGCGGTTTCATGCTGCCATGGGCGATGGCCGTGGCAGGCAGGGCAGCAAAGGCGACAACGGCAAGTCCGGTGCAGAAAAGGTCGTATTTCATGGTGCTTTCTCCAAAATCAGACGGGCGATCATTCCGGCAGATGCGGCAGGACGAAGGCGAGCGAGGCGCGATATTCCTCATGATCGACCTTCTTGTCGGCCGTAGGGCCGACATAGATCGCCATCAGAACGTTGATGCCCTGGTTGCGCAGCTTGATCGTCGCTGTGCCGTCGGCTGCGGTCTTGGCAGGGGCGGCCTCGTCGGGATCGTTGACATAATCCTGCATGACGGTCGCTCCGGCGATCGGCTTGCCCTTGTAATAGACGCGCACCTTCATCGGCTCGCCCATCTTCTGGGGGATGTTGAGGTCCGCCGGCACGATCTGCAGCATATGGCCCTCGATCAACGGCACCGGCTTGGTCGGCACCTGGCCCAGATAGACGGCATATTTGAAATTATGCTCGGCCAAGGTCGCATTGGGCACTTCGTCGCGCCCCTTGTTGTGCCACTCGCCGTCGGGCGTCTTGCTCCAATAGCCATAATCCACGACAGCGGCCACCGCAGCGAGCGGTTCGTCGCTGTCGACCACGGGAATGGGGCCTGCCGCACGCAGGGAGGTGTTCACCGGCGCCCAGTCGGCGTCATAGCCGGTCACGGATTTGACCAGCGGCAGGCGCTTCACCATGTCGAGGTCGTCGGCGCCCACGCCATAGATGAGCGCGAGCTGCTTGGCGCGCTGCGCAAACCAGATGCCGTGAGCGCTGGCAGGAACGGCCAGTGCGGCCAGTGCGACGATGCCGATGCCGGCTTTTGCGATGCGGTGTAAGGCCATGTCCGAGCTTTCTCCATTCAACGGATATGCTACGGATGGTGTCTGACTTTCCCGACTTAATGTGCCAAAGTCATGGGTCGCCGGAGCCGAATATGTCAACCCATGGAGGCGCGTCCACATATTATTCTCCGATCTCTTTGCATCGGTCATCTGGAAACTTGCGATTGCATGATGATCGCCGCAGGTCGGGCGGCGAGATGCGTACCATCAGCCGGGAAAGGCCGTTCAGAGCGGGGCTATCGGCCAGCACAACCGCTCTTTTCTCTGTTGCCGGCTTCCCTGACTGGAAATCGCTTTAGGGCACGAGATCCTCTTCGGTCCGGTGACATAGTACCGCGTTACCGGCCGACATCGTGCGGCGTGGCGGCGGCAAGACATCGCAGATGTTCGCCATGGCCATGGGGCAGCGCGGCAGGAAGCGGCACAGGTCGGGCCGTTCCCCCATATGCGCAAAGGGTGCCCTCGCAACGGCGGTTTCGTCCGCCAGCCAGTCGGTACGCATTTCGGGAACGGACGAAATGAGAAGATCGGTATAGGGATGGTAGGGCGCGGCGGCATAGCTTTCGCACAGGCCGCTTTCCACCCGCGTCCCCCGGTAGAGCACGACGATTTCGTCGCACAGCGCCTTCACCGTGGCGATGTCGTGGCTGATGAAAAGATAGGCGACGCCCAGATCCCGGCGCAGATCGGCCAGCAAGTCGAGAATCGCGCCGCGAACGACAGTGTCGAGCGCGGAGGTCACCTCGTCGCAGAGGATCAGGTCGGGCTCTGCCGCCAAGGCGCGCGCAAGGTTGACGCGCTGCTTCTGGCCACCGGAAAGTTCGTCGCAACGGCGACCGGCCACATTGGCGGGAAGCCGGATGAGATCGAGCAATTCAGCGACCCGGCGTTGCGCATCCACCCGGTTCATGCCGTGGTAGAAGCGCAGCACGCGGCCGAGAATGTCTTCGACGCTGTGCGCCGGGTTCAGCGCCACGTCGGCGTTCTGGAACACGATCTGGATGCGGCGCAACTGTTCGCGCGTGCGCCCGCCGACCGTTGGGGCAAGCGGAGTGCCGTCCAGCGAAACGGTCCCGGCGGTCGGCGCGAGCAGGCCGGCGACGACGCGCGCGACCGTGGACTTGCCCGATCCGGATTCGCCGATGACCCCGACGGCGGCACCCCGGCCGACGCTGAGGCTGACGTCGCTCAATACCGGATGAGCCGGACGGCCCGCCTTGTCCACCGCGCCATAGCCGGCGAAAACGCCGTCGATCGTCAGCAGGGGTGCTTTCGCGCGCACGCCAGGGCCGCGTGCCTCGACCACTGGGTTGGCGGCCGCAATCAGCATTCTGGTATAGTCGTCGGCCGGCTCTTCCAGGATCCGGCCGACGCTGTTCTGTTCACGCACCCGCCCGCGATTGAGGACCAGTATCTGGTCCGCCATCTGTGCAACCACGGCAAGATCGTGCGAAACATAGACGCCGGTCGCGCCCTGATCGCGTACGACCTTGCGAAAGGCCTGCAGCACTTCGACCTGGGTGGTCACGTCCAGCGCGGTTGTCGGCTCGTCGAAGATGACGAGGTCCGGTTTCGTGATGAGCGCCATCGCCGCCATCAGGCGCTGAAGCTGGCCGCCCGACAATTCATGCGGATAACGGTTGCCGATCGTCTCCGGGTCCGGCAGCGCCAGCGCACGAAAGAGCTCGACCGCGCGGGCGCGGGCAGAGGCGGCGGATGCAGTGCGATGGATCAGGGCGGGCTCGATCACCTGGTCGATGACGCGGCGCGAAGGGTTGAACGCGGCCGCCGCGCTCTGCGCGACATAGGTAATGCGGTGTCCCCGCTGGGCGCCAAGCGACGCACCGCCCTGTCCGGCGAGGTGCGCTTCGCCGACGCGGATGTCCCCGCTGATGCGGGCGCCGCCGCGGCCATAGCCCATCAGCGACAGGGCGATCGTCGTCTTGCCGGACCCGGATTCGCCGATCAGCGCCAGCATCTCGCCGCGCGCGACGTCGAAGGAAACATCGTCGACGATGCGCAAGGGCCCGCCGTCCGGGCCGCGGACGGTGACACAGAGGTTGCGCACCTCCACATGGGGGGTAGTCCGGTTCATCCTTTCCCTCCCTGCGTCGCCGCGTCGATGAGCAAGTTGACGCCGACCGTCAGGCTGGCGATCGCCGTCGCGGGAACCAGAATGGCAAGCGCGCCTTCGCCAAGGCCCGACACATTTTCGCGCACCAGCGATCCCAGGTCCGCGTCCGGCGGCTGCAGGCCAAGGCCCAGGAAGCTCAATCCCGACAGGAGCAGCACGATGAAGACGAAGCGCAGGCCGATATCGGCGAACAGCGGACGGATCATGTTGGGGAGCATTTCCACCAGCGCGATGTGCAGGCGTCCTTCGCCACGGGCGCGCGCGACCTCGACATAATCGAGACGGGCAAGACCCACTGCAAGGGATCGGGCAATGCGAAAATTGCCGGGAACATAGGTGATGGACACGATCAGCGTCAGCAGCACCAGCGAAGAACCGAAAGCAGCCACCAGGACCAGCGCGAAAATCTTGCTGGGTATGGAGATCAGCGTGTCCATCGCCCGCGACAGCAGTTCATCCAGCCAGCGCGGTCCAACCGCCGCCGTGAGCGCCAGGCCCGTTCCCGCCGCGACCGCCAGCGTGACGGCGATTGCGGAAAGACCGACGGTGAACCGTGCGCCTGTCAGCAGGCGGCTCAACACGTCGCGGCCCAGATAGTCGCTGCCGAACCAGAAATGGCTGCTCGCGCCGGCGAAGACTTCCTCGCTGACGAAGGAGCCGGGCGGATAGGGTGTGACGAACGGGCCGACAATCGCGGCGATGATCCAGAAGGTCACAAGCGCCAGGCCGATCTTGCCCGACGGGGGCAGCGCGCGCGCGCGGCGAAGGAGGTTATGCGGTTTCATCCCTGGCGCAGCCTTGGATTGGCAAGGATCGCGATCGTGTCGGCGATCAGGACCAGCAGCAGATAGGTGGCACAGAATATCATTGCGCAGGCCTGAAGCAGGGGCATGTCGCGCGACGTGACGGCATTGACCATGAGGCTCGCGAGCCCAGGATAGCTGAAGATCGTTTCCACGATGATCGCACCTCCGAAAAGATAGGACAGGCTGAGCGCCATGGCGTTGACGATGGGGCCGACCGCATTGGGCAGGACATGCCTGACGATCAGGCGGTTCTGCGACACGCCTTTCAGCCGCGCCATTTCGACATAGGGGCGGTCAAGCTCCGCGATGATGGCGGCGCGGATCATGCGCCCAAGCTGCGCGACGACGCCAACGGCCAGCACCATGACGGGCATGGCATAGGCGCGCACGAATTGGCCGAAACTGGGATCCTGCGGCACCAGCGCGATGGAGGGTAGCCATAGCAGTTCCACCGCGAAGATCAGCACCGCTATGGTTGCGACCAGGAATTCCGGCAGCGCGACCATCGACAGGGTCAGGATATTCAGCGCGCGGTCCAGCTTGCGGCCGCGCGCGATGGCCGACGCGATCCCGATGAGAAAGGCGAAAGGCAGGGACACCAGGGCGGAAAGCGCCGCGAGCGTCAGCGTGTTGGGCAGGCGCTCCGAAATAATGTCGGCAACCGGCTTGTTGGCGACCAGGGATTGGCCGGGATCACCCACCATCATGCCCTGCAACCAGCGGACGTAGCGGACCGGACCAGGTTGATCGAGACCCATTTCATGGCGCAATGCGGCGACCTGTTCGGGCGTGGCGGTCTGGCCCAGAACCTCCTGCGCGGCATCGCCCGGCAGAAGGCCGCTGATCGTGAAGATCACCATCGAGACCAGCAGCAGCGTCAGCAGCGCCAGTCCAATGCGCCTGGCGATCAGCCGCAGCGGCCCGCGCCAACGGGAAGAGACGGCGGCGGCGCTCATGCGTCCCACCACACATGTTCACCGAAGGTATAGGCCATGAAGCCGCCCAGCGGGATCGGGAATATTCCCTTCAGGCGGCGGTCGAACCCGTCCATCAGGCTTTGGAAGGCCGGTATGGCGACGCCGCCATATTCATGGACCAACCACTGCATTTCGCCATAGATCTCCTTGCGCTTTGCCTCATCGGTCGATCGGCGCGCCTCCAGCAGCAGGCGGTCGAAACGCGCGTTGTTCCAGCCGGATTCATTGGCGAGCGCCTTCGACTGGAAAAACAGGCTGAACATCAGGTCCACGGTCGGCCGCGGATTGGTGTTGCCGAAGGTCATCGGGTGCTTCATCCAGTGCGTCGCCCAGTAACCGTCGCTGGGAACCCGATTGACCGCCAGCTTCAATCCGGCCTGTGCCGCATGTTCCTGAAGGATCGATGCCATGTCCACCGACATGTTCGCCGCCGGCGAGGCATAGACAGCCAGGCGCGCGCCCAGAAGCCCTGCGCGCTTCAGATGAAAACGGGCCCTGTCCGGGTCGAACGGCCGCTGGGGGATGTCGGGATTGTAATAGGGGCTGAAGGGGGGGACCGGATGGTCGTTGGCGATCGTGGCATAGCCGCGGAACAGCGCGCGCTTGATGAGTTCGCGGTCCTGCAGATATTTCATCGCCAGCACGAAGTCGCGATTGCCGGTCACCGGATGCTCCCGCCTCATGATCAGGTCGGTGAACAGGCCTGACTTCGTTTCCATGAAACTGTGATTTGGGGATGCCCGCACCCGCTTGACCGAACCGGGGCTGACGGCGTTGATCATCTGCACGTCGCCCGACAACAGCGCATTGACGCGTGAAATCTCGTCGGGAATGGCGATCACCTCTATCTCTTCCAGATAGGGGCGCCCCGGTTTCCAGTAATTGGGGTTGCGGCGGACGACGGTCCGGATGCCGGGCGCGAAGGCGCGGCAGATGAAGGGGCCTGTGCCGTTCGCCACGCTGAAATCGCGGCGGCCATTTTCGACGATCAGGAAGTGCGGCTGGGCCAGGATGACGGGCAGGTCGGGATTGGGGCCGGTCAGCCGGAATTCGAGTTCAAGCGGGCCGGTCCTGCGCGCGCCGGCAAATTGTTCGGCGACCGCCTGCACCTTCGATCCGGTGGCCGGGTCACGATGGCGCATCAGCGAATAGACGACGTCGTCGGCGGTCAGCGGCTTGCCGTTATGGAAATGGACGCCCTTTCGCAGGCGGATATGCCAGACGATATTGTCACGCGTCTCGATGCGTTCGGCCAGTCCCGGCAGGGCGCGCAGCTGGCCGTCATATTGGGTGAGGCCGCTGTAGATCAGGTACAACCGCATGAAGTCGGTCGAAAGATTGCCCTTGGCAGGGTCCAGCGTGTCGGCGGTCGAGGCGGCGATGCTGGCGACGCGAATGCGCCCGCCTATCCTGGGCCGACCTGTCACCGCGCCCGCACCGCTCAGGGTCGCGCCGGCGGCCAATCCGCCCAGCAGCATCCGGCGGGAAAGATCGGTGGAAATCACGTCAACCATAAGGGTCTTCTCATTCCTCACATATCTGCAATTTCCACCGCCAGCAGCAGTTTGCCGGGGTAACCATATTGTCGGACTGCGCCTCGATCACTGCATGAATAATGTTGATATGTCGGGGCAGCAGTTTCCGTGTTCCTCACGACCGGGTCGGGCGATGCGACATGTGGATCGCCCGACAGCATCGGCCTCAGAAATATTTGAGCCAGCTGATATCGCGACGGCGACGTTTCAGGCGAGCATACCATATCGTGGGCAGGTACAGCGGTACGATCATCGCGACATACCAGACCAACACCCAATTATAGTTGTTGAAGGCGTAGAAGGCGCCGCTGTTCGGTCCCCATATGCCGAGCGCGCTGTGATAGAGAATGCGCAATACGGTAAGGTGCAGGATGTAGAAGAACATTGGTGCGCCGCCGAATACGGCTAGGGCGGTGACCAGGCCTGACGTCCTGATCCGTTCGAACAGCACGAGCAACAATGCCCCCCCGCCGAGCGTCGGCATGAGAAAGAGCAGTGAGGGCGGATATTTGGTCAGCGAGATGAAGGCGATAATCGTGCGGACCGGATCGCCATCGACGACGGACCAGGGCTTGTCGCCATAGACATTGAGCAGGCGGAGGGCAATGAAGCCGGCGATCAGGCCAAATCCCAGGGTGAGAAGGCGTCGCTGCCGGGTTTCTTGCGAAACTTCCGGGCGGAACCAGGGGCCGATGCCGAAGCCGAGGGAAATGACGCCGATCCAGGGCAGGATCGGATAGGTCGTCTTGGCGACGAAGCCGAACGGCAGGGCAAAGGTGTCCCGCTGATGCAGCATGGCCCATAGCGGGAACAATGCATCATCCTGCGTCAGGCGGATCGGATCGAGCAGGTTGTGGAAGCAGACGAGCGCCAGTCCCAGGGCGATCAGCGCCGGCCGGGGCAGCCGCATCAGCGCGGCGAGGATGATCATGCACAGGCCGATGCACCAGATGACCTGTAGCCAGAATGTGGGTTGCGGAACGATGCCCCAATAGAGTTCGCTCAGATAGAAGACTTCGATCGCCATCAGCAGCAGGCCGCGCTTCACCAGATAGGAGGTCGTCTCCTGAACCGTATGATTGATGCTGAACAGATAGACGCCCAGGCCGGTAAGAGCGACGAATATCGGCGCGCAGAAACTGACGGCGAAGCGTGCGAAGCCGATCGCCGGCAAGATCGTGCGCGCGTCGATGGGATCGGTTACCGCATAATGGGCGAACCAGGTTTCGCGCAGATGGTCCAGCAGCATCAGTACCATCACGAAACCGCGCAGCGCGTCGATATTTTCCAGGCGGACTCGCGCGGAAGCCTTCGCGTTTCCTGAAGCGGCACTGCCGGCGGTTGGTAGCGCCATTGATATACTTCCCATCGTCCACTTCCTTCCCGCGGGTTCGATCTCCACGGCATCATCATGACGCGACAGCCAAGTGAAGGACATTGAGTTTGCGCCTGTTGCGGCGCTTGATGCTACATCTTGTCGCCGCTGTGGAAGAATCTGCCGCCCCGGGACTCGCGGTGGAACCGCAGGGACCCGGCCTGTGCCATGCAAGCAGGGCGGCGGAGTCTTGTATCCAGCCGCCCGCCAAAGTCGTCATGCAGGGAAAGCGCCGACCGTGCCGATCAGATCAGGCTTCCAGCGCCTTGTCGAGCACGTCGACGAACAGGTCGACATTCTCGCGGCTGAAGATCAACGGTGGCCGGATCTTCAGGATGTTATGATCTGCGCCGCATGCGCTGATGAGCACGCCATTGTCCCGCATCGCATTCACGACCCTGGTGGTGCGGTCGCGATCGCTGGCCTGGGTTTCCCGGTCGGTGACAATGTCGGCCGCGACGAACAGGCCGGCCCCGCGCACATTGCCCAGACAATCGTGACGCGCCCGCAGCGCGTCGACCTTGCTCAGCAGATAGGCGCCGACATCCCGCGCATTGTCCATGATCCGGTCGCGCCTGATGACCATCAGCACTGCCGCGGCGGCCGCGCACGACACGGCGTTGCCAGCAAATGTATTGAAATAACGAGACTTCTTGCCAAATTCCTCCACCACATCATGTCGGGTGAGAAGTCCGGCGATCGGTTGCCCATTGCCCATCGGCTTGCCCAATGTGATGATGTCGGGATCGATGCCGTGGCGTTGGAAGCCCCACATATGGCTGCCGGTGCGTCCGAAGCCTGGCTGCACCTCATCAGCGACGAAGATGCCGCCGGCCCTGCGGATCGCCTCCGCCGCGCCTTTCAGGAAGCCTGGCTCCTCCGGCAGGATGCCGTCGCTGGTGAAGATGGAATCGACGATCAGCATGGCGGGGCGGATGCCGTGGCGCTTCATGTCGGCGATCGCCCTTTCCACGTCGCGGGTGAAGCGGTCGGCGGAATAATTCCTCCTTTGGGTGGGCGATGAGAATATCAATCCGGTGTTTCGATGATGCTTCCCGACAGATTATGCTGCGGCAAAGCTTATAGCATGGCGCGATGCACACTGTCCCAGGGGGATGAAAGTGGAAAAGCTCGACCGGCTTGATTTCAAGATATTATCCTATCTCCAGGACCATGGCCGCGTCACCAATGTGGGCCTGGCCGATGCCATCGGCTTGTCGGCCAGTCCTTGCCTCAGCCGCCTCTAGCGCCTTGAAGATGCGGGCTACATCAGATCCTACGGCGCGCGCGTCGCGCTGGAAAAGCTCGGCGATTATTTGACGGTGTTCACGGAAGTGACGCTTGCGGACCACCGGATTGCCGACTTCGACCGTTTCCTCGCGCGAGCGCGGGAGATAGTCGAAATCGTCGAATGTCATCATGTCAGCGGCGGCTATGATTATTTCCTGAAGGTCGTCGCGCGCAGCGTCGTCCATTATCAACGGATCTTTGAGTCCCTGCTGGAAAGTGATGCGGGGATCGAAAAATATTTCAGCTATATCGTGCTTGATTCGCCGATCATGCGCGACGTCTATCCTATCGACAGCCTTTTCCGTCAGCGGCAGGAGTGACGTTTACCTCATGTCTTTCGCGCCGCAGTTTTGGGTGCGCCCCTAAGTTGTCGGGTCAGAGGTTGAAGCCGAAACCGATCACCGCCATTGTGGAGCCGACGCTCTCTCCCCCGGAGCGAGCCAGGCGGCGCGTGCTCCCGAGCAGGCGTTCGTGAACGATCGCGGTGTAGAAGGTCGCCTTCTGCGTCAGGCGATAGCGCAAGCGCAAAGACCCTTCCCCTTCAGTAAGACCCGGCTTTACCGACTCCTGGCCTATTGCCTGCGCCGACCAGCCGATCGCGATCCGCGGCTCCAGATAGAAGCGGCGTGAAAGCGGCAATTGATAGATGATCTGCGTTTCCCCGGTCAGATCGCCATCGTCGGACAGAAAGGCATAGCCCTCCCAGTTGAGGCGGGTGCCGACCGTGCCCTGCGCGCCGATCGCCGCATGGGTGTCGCGCGGATGGGGTCTGAAATCCTTGCGCACGCCTAGCAACATCGTCGTATTGCCAAGGCTACGACCGTAGAAGAGCCGCATCTGCACCTCGTCGATCTGCCCGCGCAGCGCGCCCCCGCCATTGGTCACCAGCATGAACTGGTCCCTGATATTGCCATAGGAAAAGGTGCCGTCCCAGAAGAACAGGTCATCTCCCTTGGTCCCGCGCAGTTCGAGCAGGTCGAAGCCGCCGCTCAGCGCCCATGTGCCGGCATCTTCATCCTGGGCCGCAGCCGGGCATGCCGTCAGCGCTGCGCATGACAATGACAAGCCCATGCAGGCGAAACGCAGCATCTACCCTGGTCCATTTTCCGTTTGATTGGGGGAGAGTAAGCGGCCGTGCCCGCCGCGTTGACGCAAAGCGTCCATCGACCCGAACGGTTGATGACAAATTGCAGCGTACGCGCAGCAGCTTATGCCGAACTGATTTTCATTATTAGCTGGCGGCCGAAGCGGGCGCCGACGAGGGACGGGCGTTCCCGCATGTCGATCGGCCCGCATGGGAAAAAATATGCGCGCAGAGTAAGGGATAATCTGGGCTGGTGCGTAGTTGCCGTCATCACCCCGATGGAGACAAAGCCATGACCCGCGCATTCCTGACCTTCGCCGCTGCCTTTGCGATGGCGTTGCCCGGCGTTGCCGCCGCGCACAGCAAGTTGGTCTCGTCCAGCCCGGCCGCCGATGCGACCGTGACGAAGATCAACAAGCTGACCCTCACCTTTTCGGAGACCTTCCTGGCGCCGATGAGCGGCGCTGAACTGACCATGACGGGGATGCCGGGCATGGCCAATCATGCGCCGATGCCGATCAAGGGCTTCAAGACCAGCGTCGAGGGCAAGACAATGACTCTCGCCTTGCCCCGCGCTCTGCCCGCCGGCACCTATAATCTCAAATGGCATATCGTCGGCGCCGACCAGCACAAGATGGAAGGCGGCTACAGCTTCACGGTCAAATAAGCTGCCATGACCGAGGGGGCGCTCATCGCCGCGCGCTTTGCGCTGATGCTCGACCTTGCCCTGCTCATGGGCCTGCCGCTCTTCTGGTGGGTCATGGGCATGGCGGGCCGAAGCGCGACGCTGATCATTCTCGCCATCGCCGGGGCGGCGCTGTCCGTGCTCTGGTTGATGGCCAGCGCGGCATCGATGACGGGCGCACCGATCACGTCGCCGGATTGGGCGACGGCACGGATATTGCTGACAATGACGCCCATCGGCCCCGTGCTGGCGGTCCGGGCCGCCGCACTGCTGCTGGCGCTCCTGCTTGCCGGCATCGGCTCGATCCGCCCGACACTCCTGCCGGCTGCCATTGCCGCTGCGACGCTGGCCTGGACGGGTCATGCGGGCGCAACCGAAGGGCTGGCGGGCACGATCCATCGCGTGGCGGATGTCGCGCACATCTGGGCCGCGGCAGGCTGGATCGCCGCGCTGGCGGTATTGCTTCACGCCCTGCTGACGGTGAATCCCACCCGCACGGAAGCGCGACGCGTCGCCAGGATGCTGGCGCATTTTTCCGTCATGGGTACGCTGCTGGTCGTCACCCTGGTGATCAGCGGCGCGGTCAACGCCGCCATGATCGTGGGGTTGTCCGATCTGCCCGCATTGAGGAGCAGCCGGTACGGCTTGCTGCTGGGCATGAAACTGACGCTGTTTGCCCTGATGCTGGCTCTGGCGGCGCTCAACCGCTGGCGGTTGACGCCAGCGCTGGAACGCGGAACACCGCAGCAGGCGACAAGGCATCTGCGACTGTCCCTGACGGTCGAGACGATCGCCGCCCTCGCCATCATCGGCCTGGTGGCCTGGCTTGGAACGCTTGACCCTCTGGGGTGACGATCATCGCCTTTCCGTGCCTAGGCCTGTGGCGAGAGACCTGCGGCCATGATGCCCGCGAGGACGGCCTTTTCATCATTGTCGGAAAGATCACCGGAAATGCCGACGCCGCCGATCGGCTGGTTATCCGCGTCGACGACGATGACGCCGCCGGCCGCGGGAATCAGGCCGCCCGCTGCGATCGGACCCAGCGAGGCGATGAAGGTCGGACGTTCCGCCGCCATGTCCGCGATCTTGCGGGATGAAAGACCCAGCATCAGCGCACCGCTGACCTTGCCGAGCGCGATCTGGAAGCGCCCTGTCGAGGCTCCGTCCTGCCGCTGATAGGCTATGACATGGCCCCCGGCGTCGACGACGACTGCGGCAAGCGGCTTGTATTTGGCTTCTGCGGCATGGGCGAAGGCGGCCGCGATGATCCTATTGGCCTGGTCGAGGGTGATGCGGGTCATGGGAATATCCTTTTTCCAGATGTTTGAGGGACGAAGGGGCCGGCCCTCCGCTTGCCCAATCGAGAAGTTCTATCGTGTGCGCGATGGGGGTCGCCGCCCGTTGGCCGATCTGCATCGCGCAACCGATATTGCCGGTTGCGATGACGTCTGCCTCGAGCTGGTCGAGATTGGCGGCCTTCCGCTCGCCGAGTTGGCCGGCGATGTCGGGCTGAAGGATATTATAGGTGCCCGCCGATCCGCAGCATAGATGCGCTTCGGCCGGACTGCGGACGGTAAAGCCCGCACGGGTTAGAAGCTGCTTGGGTGCTTCCGTCACCTTCTGGCCATGTTGAAGGGAACAGGCGGCGTGATAGGCGACGACGAGGCCATGTCCGTTTGCTGCCGGCATGTCCACCGTGGCCAGGAATTCGGAAATATCCTTGGCAATGGCCGAGACGCGCTGCGCCTTTTCGGAATAGGCGGGGTCGTTCCGCAGCATGAAGCCATAGTCCTTGATCGTCGTGCCGCATCCCGAAGCCGTGATGAGGATCGCGTCGAGACCGGCGCCGTCCATTTCGCGCATCCAGGCGTCGACATTGCGCCTTGCGGCGGATAGGCTTGCCTCTTCCCGCCCCATATGGTGGACGAGCGCACCGCAGCAGCCTTCGCCCTCTGGCACCGCGATGTCGAAGCCGGCGCGGTCCAGCACACGGATGGCGGCGGCGCGAAATTCGGGTCGGAGGACGGGTTCCGCGCATCCCTGCAACAACGCAACGCGGCCCCGCCGGGTGGCAGAGAGACGCTGCGGATCGGGAATTTTCGCGGCAATCCGGGCGGGCGCCAGTTTCAGCATCGCGGCGAGCGGGCGCAGGGCCGGCCATTTCTCGAACAGGGGCGCCGCGGGCCGTGCCAGCCTCGCCAGCCGCAGCGCAAGACGGAAACGTGCAGGATGGGGCAATGTCCACGCGAGCAGCGCGCGGAACAGCCGATCCTGAAACGGCCGCTTGTACCGGTCATGAATATAGGCGCGGGCATGATCCACCAGGTGCATGTAATTCACGCCCGACGGGCAGGTGGTCATGCAGGAAAGGCAGGAGAGGCAGCGGTCGATATGCTTGACGATTTCCTGCGTCGGTTGTGCCTGCTTCTCCAGCATGTCCTTCATCAGGTAGATGCGTCCGCGCGGACTATCCAGTTCGTCGCCCAGCAGGACGTAGGTCGGACAGGTGGCGGTGCAGAAGCCGCAATGCACGCATTTGCGGATGACCGCTTCGGATGCCTGCATTGCCGGGTCGGCCAGCGCCGCTTCGGAGAAATTGGTCTGCATCTAGAACCGCCCTGTTTCGAACACGCCGTTCGGATCGAAAGCGCGGCGCACCCGCGTTTCAAGCGCCGCGACGGCTGGCGCGGCGGGATGGAAGGCGGCGATCCGATCGCGCAAATCCGTTGAGCCGCGCACCAGCATGGCATGGCCGCCCACGCGCGCCGCCGCATCGCGGATGATGGCCGGATCGCCATCCACGGCTGCCCAGATCAGGCCGCCGCCCCAGTCCAGCATCCATTTCGCGCCCAGCGGCTCGATCGCCGCGACGATGGCTGCTCCTTCGCGTGGCGCCACGTTGATCCGCCAAAGGGGAGCATCGCCCGCCAGCGGCCTCAGTGTCCTGAGTTCGGACCAGAGATGATCCGCGACATCGCCGTCCAGCTGCGGCAGATTCCCGACGTCGGAAAAGAGCGCGTCCAGCATGGCGCACCGTGCCGTCACGGAAGGCCCGAATCCCTCGACCTTCAACAAGGTGAGCGACGCGCCGCCTTGGACCTGCCCCGGAATATGCGCCGCGGCCGAGACATCGGCCTGCGAGCCGAGCGCGCGTGACATCAGGCGTATGGCATCGGCGGCGGCGAGGCCTTCCATGGCTTTCGTCACGGAAAGGCGGGGCCGCGGCAACACTTTCAGCGTCACTTCGGTCAAGGCGACAAGACGCCCCCAACTGCCACTGACCAGCTTGGAAAGGTCGTAGCCGGTCACATTCTTGACCACCTTCGCCCCGGCGATGAATGTTTCTCCCCGGCCGGAAACTGCGCGGAAGCCAAGCAGATGGTCGCGGGCGCTGCCCTGGGACACGCGTTGCGATCCCGCAATGCCTGCGGCGACGACGCCCCCGATGGTGCTGGCGCCTGCGGGTCGGCCAAAGACAGGCCCGTAATCGAAAGGAGCGAAGGGCAGTTTCTGTTCGCGGCTGGCGACCAGCGCCTCCACCTCGGCGAGCGGAGTGCCCGCCCCGACGGTAAGGACCAGCTCCGCGGGATCATAGTCCACGATGCCGGAAAAACCGCGCATGTCCAGGCAGCGGGCATTTTCGACATGCCGGCCAATGTCGGCCTTGGTCGCGCCGCCGGTGATCGCCAGCCTTTCCCCGTCGCCTGTTGCCTGGGCAATCGCGTCGCACAGATCGGCCTCGGACCGAGGCATGAGGTTGTTGCTCATCGAAACCCTATCAGAAGCGCGGCAGGTCGGGGAAAGGAAGCTGGCCATGATGCACATGCATGCGGCCGAGTTCCGCGCAGCGATGCAATGTCGGAAATACCTTGCCGGGGTTGAGCAGCAGATCAGGATCGAAGGCGCATTTGACCCGTTGCTGGTGGGCAAGGTCGATTTCCGAATACATTTCGGGCATCAGGTCTCGCTTTTCGACGCCCACGCCATGCTCGCCGGTCAGCACGCCGCCCACCTCCACGCACAGCCGCAATATGTCGTTGCCGAACGCTTCGGCCCGGTCCAGCTCTCCCTCCTTGTTGGCGTCGTAGAGGATGAGCGGGTGCAGATTGCCGTCGCCGGCGTGGAATACATTGGCGACGCCCAATCCATAATGGTCCGACAGCTGCCGCATGCGTTGCAGCACTTCGGGCAGTCGACGGCGCGGGATGGTCCCGTCCATGCAATAATAATCGGGCGCGAGACGACCCACGGCGGGAAAGGCCGCCTTGCGTCCGGCCCAGAAGGCCATGCGCTCGCCTTCGTCCTGTGAAATCCGGCAAGACACTGCGCCATTTTCATTGGCGATGCGCTCCACCTCGCCGATCAGGTGGTCGCATTCGGCGGCCGGGCCGTCCAGTTCGACGATCAGCAAGGCTTCGACGTCGAGCGGATATCCGACCTGAACGAAGGCTTCGGCGGCGTGGATGGCGGGCTTGTCCATCATCTCCATGCCGGCGGGAATGATGCCCTCGGCGATCACGTCGGCCACGCACTGTCCCGCGCCTTCGACAGTCGAAAAGCCGATCAGAAGCGCGCGCGCGGTCTGGGGCTTGGGAAGGATCCGCACCGTCACTTCGGTAACGACACCCAGAAGGCCCTCGGATCCCACGACGACGCCCAGCAGATCAAGGCCCGCCGGATCCAGTTGCCGGCCGCCCAGCCGGACGATCTCGCCATCCATCAGCACCAGTTCGACGCCCAGGACGTTGTTGGTGGTCAGCCCATATTTCAGGCAGTGCACGCCACCCGAATTTTCCGCGACATTGCCGCCGATCGAACAGGCGATCTGGCTGGAGGGGTCGGGCGCGTAATAAAAGCCGCGATCCTCCACGGCCTGGGTGATGGCGAGATTGGTCACGCCCGGCTGCACGATGGCGATGCGGTCCTCATAGTCGATGTCGATTACGCGCTTGAACTTGCCAAGGCCAAGCAGGACAGCGTCGGCCAGCGGCAGCGCGCCACCGGAGAGCGACGTGCCCGATCCACGCGGCACCACCTTCACCCCCTCGGCATGGCACCAGGCGAGTATCCGGGACACTTGCTGCGTCGTTTCGGGAAGGACGACGAGCAGGGGCGGCTGGCGATAGGCGGTCAGCCCGTCCGATTCATAGGGGCGCAACCCGTCCGGGTCTTCGATCACGCCCTCGCCGGGGACGATCGCGCGAAGCGCCGCCGCGATCTCCGCCCGTCTGGCGATCACATGTTGGTCCGGGGCGGGCATTTTGAGCGACATCGCAAATCCTTCTAATCGAGCGTTAGAGGATGCGCCATTGCTGTTTCGACATGCAAATGGACGATGCCGCCGTGTGAAGCTGTGCCACAGGATGCTTTGGCAACTAAGGAAGGTGCTATCATCGAAATGCCGGGTTCCATGACGCCGGGATATGGTCTCCCCCTCTCAGACCGGGGCCATCGAACGATGCCGCGCCGGGTTCGGCGAGGGTATCGGGTCCGCCCATGCCGCATGGCCTCCAGCCTCTTTCGCTGACCGGCAATCGCATCGGGAGAGAAAAGTCCATGAAAGACCTGAAAGTTGCCGTTGTCGGCACCAACATCGGCTGCACCTTGCACATTCGCGCCCTGCGCGCTGCCGGCTTCACCGTGACCACGCTCGTCGGAAGGGATGCGGAGAAGACGGCGTATCGCGCGTCCCATTTCGGCATCCCCCATGCGCTGACCTCCTATGAGGCTGCGCTCGACAGCGACGTCGATGCCGTCGTGATCGCGACGCCGCCCCAGACCCACCATGATTTCACGATGCGCGCCCTGGCGGCGGGCAAGCATGTCATTTGCGAAAAGGCGTTCGCGCTTGATATCGGCCATGCGCAAGAAATGCGGGACGCCGCCTCGGAGGCCGGGGTCGCCAACATGATCAGCCATGAATTCCGCTGGTTCCGGCAAAATGCCCTGGCGCGGCGGCTGGTAAAGGAAGGAGCGCTGGGCGCCCCCATCCACGTCGTCGCGCAGTTCGATCATACGCTCTGTGCGCCTCGCTCGCTGGAACTGCCGGACTGGTGGATGACGCATGAGGGCGGGGGCGGCTGGCTGCGCAACTACAATGCGCATGGCATCGACCTGATCCGTTATATGGTCGGCGAATTCGCGGCGGTCGCGGGTACGGTGCATCCCGGATCGGACCGGGGCATGACGTCCGATGACAGCTATGCCTTCGCCTTCCTTCTGGACAATGGCGTCCAGGGCGCGATGACCGGGACGTGCAGGACGTGGGATCCGTTCGCGACGACGCGCATCACCGGCGCCGACGCCGGCGTATCGATCGGCTGGACCTATGATGTGGCGATGAGCAGTGCGGACGGCGTGCAGCAGGTGGCGGCGCCGGACGATCTGCTGCAGGAGCTTCGCGGCGGAGGCCCGGAGGTGAGCGCGCCGCAGGAAGCGCTTCCGACCATGGAGGATACGCCCTATGTGCAGACCCACAGCAGCGATTACGGCTTCGTGGAGATGGTTGGCCTGACGTCGGCATTCGCGTCCTGGATACGCGATCCCGCTTATCGGAATCCGGCCATCGCCACGTTCAGCGACGGGCTGGCCCATGTCAGGGTCATCGATGCGGTCGAACGGTCGCGCAAGGAAGGGCGCTGGATCGAGCTGGCCTGACCAGCGATGGAATTTCCACTGTTTTAAGGAGAGTGACGTGAAGGCTGTACAATTTGAAGAGCATGGTCCGCCCGAAGTGCTCAAGCTCGTCGAGCTCGACCCACCCATGGCGGCGGCCGGGCAGGTCCAGATACGGGTGACTGCGATCGGGGTGAACCCGGCCGACTATAAGTGGCGCAACGGCTTCAGCCTGCGCTATTATCCGCTGCCCCTGCCGCATGTGCCGGGTTATGACGTGGCGGGCACCGTGTCGGCCGTGGGGGATGGCGTGACGGCGCTGCGCGTCGGGGACCGCGTGTTCGCGACCGTCAATGGCGCCTATGCCGAATATGCCGTCGCCGACGCGGCGCATTGCGCGGTCATTCCGGACAATGTCGACGACGCGCAGGCCGCTGCCCTGCCTTGCCCTGCTTTGACGGGAGTCGAGATGGTGGAGGAGGGGGTGGCCCCGCTCGGTGGCCAGACTGTGCTGGTCACCGGCGCGACCGGCGGCGTGGGCCGCTTCGCCGCCTGGGCGGCCAAGGGGCTGGGATGCCGGGTCATCGTTGCTGTCCGTGACGCCTATGCCGATGAGGCAAGGGCGTTGGGCTTTGAGGAGGTGGTTGGTTTTGACGATCCGCTGCCTGACGATCTGCGCTTCGATCATGTTGCGGACACAGTGGGCGGAGCCGCAGTCGGCCGCCTTTGCCGCAACCTCAAGCCCGGTGGCAAGATCATCACCGTGGCCACGACGCCGATCGAAGGCGAAGGATTGCCTGCTGAGCCGAAGATCTTCGGCTATCATGGCGATGGGGAGCGGCTCGCCCGGATCGTCAATGCGATCGCCACGGGGGAAATGAAGATGCCCGTTTCACGGACATTGGCTCTCGCTCACGCAGCGGAAGCGCACCGCCTTGTCGAGGACGGCGGCGTGCGCGGCAGGGTGATCCTGATGCCCTGATCCTTGAACCGAGCCGGCGGCCCTCGTGCGGGGACGCCGGCCGGTGAGCCGGTTCGGCCTATCTGAATGCCCTGAAGAAGCCGGTCAGTTCTGCAACGAACAGATCCGCCGCATCCTGTGCCGGAAAGTGCCCGCCATGGGGATGAACCGCATAGTGACGCACATCATAGACACGCTCAAGCATGCTGCGCGGGACGGGCGGAATCAGGTCGTCGGCAAACAGCATGAAACCCGCCGGAACGCTGATCCGCGTTCCCGGCGGGATGACGCTTTCATGCAGGAACCCATAAAGCCACATCGGCGCCGACGGCCCGTTGATCCAGTATATCATGATGTTCACGAGCAGATCATCGATCGGGAAAGGCGGGCCACCATCGGCGGCGGGCGTGCTCCAGGACCTGAACTTGTCGATGATCCAGCTTGCCAGGCCCATCGGCGAGTCGCTCATCGCCATCGCCATCGCATCGGCTTTATGGCCCTGGATCGCCTGATAGGCATATTCGGGATCGGGCGCCAAAGCGCGCTCGAGCCACTGGGCTTCCTCCGGGCTAGGGCCGGGGCCAGCAGGATCGGGCGCGATAAATCCGCCTGACGTCGAGAACAGGAGCGCCCGCAACCCTTCGGGCGCAAGCTCCGCGAGATGCCGTCCCGCCAGACTGCCCCAATCGGACCCGAAAATGACATAATGATCCAGTTGTAGCTGGCCGCACAGCTTGTCCCACAGCGCGCTGATCTGTGCGGCCGATATCGGGCTGGCGGGCGGCGGGGAAAAGCCATAGCCCGGCATGGACGGTATGATGACGGTAAAGGCGTCCTCAACCGCCCCGCCATGTCGTTCCGGATGCGCCAGCCGGTCGATCACCCCGTCAAATTCGACGAAGGAACTGGGCCAGCCATTGAGCAGCACCAATGGCAGCGGGTCGGGGCCGGAACCCGGCTCCACCACGACATGAATGTCCTGCCCGTCGACGTTGACCATGCGCTGGGCAAAGCGGTTGAGGCGTTGCTCGTGCGCCCGCCAGTCGAAACCCTTGCGCCAATGGTCCAGCAGCTTTGCCGCCGCTTCCAGCGGCATCCCGTGCCGCCAGCCAGCGCCGGTTTCGACGCGTGGCAAGCGGGTCCGTGCCAGCCGGTCCGCAAGATCGGCCAGCACGTCGTCGGCGACGGCGATCCGGAACGGACGGCCCGCCTTCAGGCAGAGTTCGGCGGCAGTTTCAGCCTGCCCTTCAAAAGCATCAGACAAGGGCAGTCTCGATCTTTGCCATGTAGGAACGATAGGCCCTTGGCTCAGGGTCCTTGCGTGGATCGTGGAAAGGCAGCAACGCCTTGAGAATGCGGGGCAGTGCCAGTTTCATCACCTTTCGGCCAACGGCTTTGGATCGTTTATGCATTTCGGCGATCTGCTCGGGCGTCATGGCGAGTGAATCCTGGGTGAAGAGATAGTCCTTCACCATCCTCGACATGCCCTGCAGGTGCTTCAGCTGGAAGAAGAAGCCATGGATACGCTGGAAATAGCCGACGCCGAACATGCGCGCGACGTCGTGGCAGACGGTACGATGCTCATATTCCTCCATCAGGTGCCACTTCCACAATGTCACGACATTCTGATCCGCATTGCCGATCAAATCCTCTATCTCATCGAGCCAGACGAGAGCCATGGGCGGGCCGAGCGTCTCGAAGCCTTCGCAATAGGCGCACAGGAATTTGAAGGACTTCGTAGCCAGCAGCCGTTTGAACTCCGCTTCGAAATGGCGTTCGAAATGGGCGATATCATATCCCCCGCGCGGCAATATCGCGTTGAACGCGGCATGGAGCGCAGTGTGATTGCCTTCCTGGCGGATGAAGGTGCGAATGTCCGCCTTGAGCCGCGCATGCCCGGGCTTGGAAGCGTCGAGCTTCGCATTCGCCTGGGACATGACGCGGTTCAGAAAACGCTCGAGATGGGGAATCCAGAGCGACGAGGCGTTCATCTGCTGCGCGAATTCGCCATGGGGCGCCCATCGCGCGGAGGTTTGGGAAAAATCCACATCTGGCTTGCGAACGCGCATGACGAACAAACCTCCGGCTCCATCCTTCCAACATAGCAGTTTTCCGGCAACCGCCCCCGGCCGTCCGGACTATTCGCGGGTCAGGAACGCCATGACCGCGCTTTCGAACGCGGCTTTCTGCTCGATCATCGCCCAGTGGCCGCATTTGGGGAAAATGTGCAGTTCCGCATTGGGAATGAGGCGAAGGGGAAGCAGCGCTCCGTCCAATGGCGTGACCCGGTCGTCACGACCCCATGTCAGCAAGGTGGGCGCCTGGATCTTGGGGAGGTAGGCGAAGCTCTGGACGGCGTCGGGTCCGGCCATCGCCTGCGCGATGGCGGCAAGGCCGGCGCGGGAGTAGATTTTCCGGTTGGTTTCCAGCGCCTGGGGCTGCGTTGCGGTACTGAATCGCGCATCGATCAGCTCCTCGGTCAGGATCGACTGGTCGAACACCATCGAGCGGAGCCAGAGAATGATCTGCTCCCGCGTCGGGTTGGCCACGAATTCCGCGAGCCGTTCGACCCCTTCATAGGGGAAAGGGTTGAAGATCGGCACGCCCACGCCGCCGATCGTCACCAGCCGCGTGACGCGATCGGGATGGGCGGCCGCCAGCCGCGCCGAGATCAATCCGCCGAAGGAGTTGCCGACCAGGCTCGTGCGTTCGATCTTCAGGCTGTCCATCAGGTGGATGACCGCATCGATGGTGCCGGCAAAGGGATCGCCGGCGATGCCGGAACTCTCGCCATATCCGGGAAGGTCGGGAACGATGCACCGGAACCGCTCTGCGAAGATCGGAGCGTTGCCGGAAAAATTGCGCCACCCCGTCACGCCGGGCCCCGACCCGTGCAACATCAGCAGAGGCGCGCCGTCACCCATGTCATGATAGGCGATCTGGCCTTCGCCAAAGGGTATCGTCATCTGGGTTTCCGGCATTCTGCTTCTCCTTTCGCGAACTGATTCGCGAGGGGTGGACCAGAGCGTTCCGACCCGCCACGGCGGAGGGGACTAGATCGGAAATTTATTCGCCCGCTATTGGCTCATCGCAAGGGCGAGAACGCTGGTCAGCACGAACCGGACCACGTCCGCCTGCCCCCGGGCACCCATCTTGGCATAGATCCGCTTGGAATAGTTGCGAGCGGTCGCTTCCGAAATGCCCATCTGCGCGGCGGCCTCCGCAATGGATGCGCCGCGACAGATTGCGACGGCAAGGCGCGCTTCGCTGGGGAGCAGGCCGAACAGTTCCGCGATCTGTTCATGCCGGTCGACCATGGAATTTTCATCGTCCTGCAGGAATGCGGTCATCACGGCGGTTCGTCCCGTCGATGCGATGGGATTGGCGATGGGGACGAGCAGGAGGGAGAGCCATGGATCGTTGCTGATGCTGAGCGCCCGCGGCTGGGTTGCGCGGCGCTGCGCGATGTCGCTCACTGCAGTGGAGAGGCGCATGTTGAGATCCCTGCCCGAAGCCGTCAGTCTCCCCGAAGGAGAGACAGTGAGCGGTCCGTTGCGACGCAGCATATGACGCGCCTGATGGCTTGCCTCCACAATGGTGCCGGTGGCGTCCAGGCTGATCCAGCCGAAATTCAGACGGCTGATGGCATTGTCGGAAATCGCCGCATGCACGCGCTGATTTTCCATCGTCACATACGTCTGGAGCGAAATGCGGAAATGCGCGGCCACCTGCTTCAGAATGACCGAATGGTCGGGGGAAAATGGCAATTCGTCCCGGCCAAGATAGAGCCACGCGCCAATGCCGCTCGGTTCACGGACACGCACGCCCAACATATGGCGCAAGCCCCGCGGGATGAGCAGTTCGTCGACATAACGCCTGTGACCGGGATTTCCGTTGTCGATCAATCGGTCCAGTCCGTAGACTTCCCCTTCCTCCAGATTGCCGTTGAGATAGGGGTCTAGCCTGTAGAATCCCTCCTCATACATGCGGGGGATATCGGGCAGGGCGGCTGGACCGGCGAACAGTTCCAGGGGGCTGTTGGGCGGCCGGTCCATCGGTCGGAACAGAATACCGGCATAATTGGCATGGCAGACATCCCTCAGCCGATGCAGAAACCGATCCCATGGAGGCGTTTCGAACGGTCCCCCATGCAGAGCGATGAGCAGCTCGCTCATTTGCGTCACGTCCAGCACTGCGAGAGTCCCATTTGGTAGGTTCGGTACCGCCAAGCCATGCCTATCTTCCGCGCAAACAGCAAATGAGGAGAGTCGCATGGCTGCGGAACTGGAACAGGGTCATGACCAGATCTGGGCCGATTATCTTGCCGGGCAGAACATGGCCAGGGATATCTGGATGAACTCCCCCTGGGTTCGCGATCGGCAGGAACGAAGCAGGGCGTTGATGCAGGTGACGTCGTCAGCCCATGTGGCCTTCAACATCGCCATCTCGCCCCGACACAACTTTCCCTTTTTCGACAGGCATCCCTTTCATCATCCGGTTGCCTATAGCTGGGGACTGTGCTGCCCCGACTTTCACTATCGTCATGCATTTGTCGACGGCGCGCGCAGCTACAGGATCACGGGCCGCCGCGGCAGTTCCCCCTGGAACGAGTTTCACCTGATGTCGGAATTCTGGGGTGATCCCGACTATGTGCAGGCCGGCGCCTGGGATCTTGATGATTTCGAAATAGCGGATGATGGCCGCTTCGAGATCATCCTGTCGGCCGAGCATCATGACGGCAACTGGATTCCGCTGGATGCGAACCGCCACAATTACATGATCGTGGTGCGCGATGCCATTTGCGACTGGACCCGCGACCAGCCCTGCGAAGTGACCATAGAAACGATCGACCGGGATCCGAAGGATATCGGCTTCATAGACGAAGCCGATCTTTACCGGCGTATCGGCAAGGCGCGCAATTTCGTCATTGCTTCCGCCAGGCACTGGGTCCAGCGGACGCAAGATATTGTCGATGACGTCGGCTTTAACCAGTTCTGGGAGGGGCGCGAACAGAATCTGGGCGGTATCCAGCATGCCGGCTACCATTTCATGGTCTTTGACATCGACGACGGGGAAGCATTGGTCATTGAGGTCGAGATTCCGCGCAGGGCCCGTTTCTGGGCGATCCAGCTCGCGGATCTTTGCCAGCACACGCTCGATTACATGAATCACCAGTCGTCGCTCAACATGATGCAGGCGGATGTCGATCCGGACGGCAAGGCGCGCTTCGTCCTTTCCCTGTCCGATCCGAGCGTTCCCAATTGGCTGGACAGCGCCGGCAACAGGCGCGGCATCGCCGCATGGCGCTGGGTCCATGCCGATTTCGTGCCGCGGTCGACGGTGACGAAAGTCGCCCTGGCTGACCTGCACGACCATTTGCATCCCGATGGCCGAAGGATCTCGCCGGCGGAGCGGGAAGCAACGATCGAAGCGCGCAGGAGCGGCGTCAAGCGGCTTTACGGGCTTTGAAGCCGATCCGCGGCAGGCGCAAGGAAGGAGACGGAATTTGAACAGGATAGCGGATGCGCGCGCGCTGATGCATGGCGCAGAACTGGAAACCGGACGATCGGACTGGGATGCGCCATTTACGGGAAACCTGCTGGAGCCACTGACCATATTGGTTGATGACCTGAATTCGACGGCCCGTCTCCATGAATTGGGTGCTCGTCGCATCTATCGGCAAATACATGAAAATCTGTGCTCGCGGCTCGTCTACCTGGACGACCGCAAAAGATTGAAGGGGGTTGGGGACGAGCCGATCGACAGCCCAGTCTTCATCCTCGGTCTTCCCCGGTCAGGGACGACATTCCTGCACAATCTGCTGGGTTCTGATCCTGACAACCGTGCGCCGCGCATGTTCGAAATGCTGTCGCCCGGGCCGAAGAATCCCGATCCCATGCATCGGGCGTTGCGACTGCAACGGGCGCGGGAAAGCGCGCAGTTCAACGGGCTGATGGATGATGACTGGCAGGGCGTGCACCCCAGCGATGCCGATCGGGCGGAAGAATGTCCGTTCATGTGGGAAATGTTTCTGCAATCGGTCAACTATGCAGCGCGCGCACATATTCCGAATTTCGAGCGCCATGTCTTCTCCCGGGATTTCGCGCCGCTTTATCGGGAACAGCGCGCCCTGCTCCAATATCTGCAATATGGCGAGCCGCGTCGCCGGTGGATCCTCAAGACGCCGATCCACGTGCGCTTCCTGCAGGAGATCATCGATGTCTTTCCCGACGCGCTGTTCGTGCATTGCCACCGCGATACGGCGAAAATCTATCCTTCCATGGGCAGCCTGACCTCCATCCTGCATTCGAAGCATGGCGATCAACCTCCCGGCTCGGCCGCGGTGATCCAGGATTATGATGGAACCTGGGTTGATGCGCTGGCCTTCCGCAAGCGCCCTGGCATGGCCGATCGGTTCATCGATATCCAGTTCGTGGACCTGCAGGCCGACCCCATGGCGACCGTCGATAGCATCTACCGCCATTTCGGCATCGCGACCGACGACGGCCGACGGCAGGTGATGCGGCATTGGCTGGAGGAAGACAGGCGCATCAGGGCGGGCCGCAGCCATCACGCCTACACCCTGGAAAGCGCCGGCCTGACGCTCGACGACATAGACCGGATGACCGGGGACTATTTGCGGGCTTTCTCAGTGCCGCTCGAACGCTGAGACCATTTACGGACATATTTGCGGAACTTGGAAACAGAGTGGTGGTGGTGAGCCGCACCGCCGGAAAGATCGAGGAGGTCGTTGACACGATCTGCGGGGCAGGGGGCAGGCCATTGCCTGCACGGCCACCGTCAGCCGCGAAGACGATGTGGCGCATCCGATGCAGAGGTTCGGAACGATGGATGAGATCGCGGCAGCGACCGTCTGGCTCTGTTCCGATGAATCAAGCTATGTGACGGGTCAGATATTGCCGGTCGAGGGCGGCTATAGGGCATCATGCCTTACCGTGACAGCGCCGCCCGGAACGCAATATGACAGCTATCAGGCCGAGCATCAGGCATCAAATAAGATGGAGCGCGCTGCGTTGGATTAAACGCAGTGCGCTCCAGGCTGTCCGGGAACGGACAGGGTGATCTCCTATTGCAGCGGTGTCGAACTCATGCGCCCCAGCGGGACCAGGCTGTTGGCCAGCAGCGACACCAGTTGCGCCTGTCGCGACACGTCCGCCTTGGCGAACATCGAACGCAGATGCGCACGCGCCGTGTTGTGACGGATATTGAGTTGGGATTCGACGTCCTTCAGGCACAGACCCTTGGCCAGCCCGACCGCGAGATTGGCCTCCGTCGCGGTGAAGGAGAAAAGCTGCTGCAGCAATTTCTTGTCCGCTTCGCCGACTATTTCCTTGACCCGCAGGAAGATCAAGGCGGATGTCTCCGTCTCGCCGGAAATCATGGAACTGTGCCGCCGTGAACTGACGACGAGATGCAGGCGACGGTCGTCATCCCCGCTGTTGATCAGCATCGCCCGCGAACCGGCCGGCTCCTTCTCGCACAAAGCCGCCCGGAGCGCCTGCTGGAAGGCGCCATCGTCGGTGCGGTCCACGGCCCGCAGCCCGCGCGCCGTCAGTTCCAGACCGACGCCTTCATCCAGCGCATCCTGAGCCGTCTGATTCAGCAGGACATGGCTGCCCGCGCGGTTGATGAGAATGGCCGCAATGCCCAGGCTGTCCAGCGCCTCTGTCTGGAACTGGCTGACGACCTTGCTTTGCATATTCTGGCGGCGAAGCGCCATGGCGCGACGGAAATGCTCCGCAATCTGCCGGAAACTGTCCAGGTCTGCGGACCGGAATTCCGAATCTTCAAAACCCCTGCTGCAATTGAGCGTATATTGGGCATCATCGATTACATCGACGCATACGGTCGCTGTCACCGCGATATCATATCGCTGCAACAATTTGGAGCATTGAACGGCATTGCTGACAAGGCGCCAGTCGATGACGGTGGTTTCGCCTGGCTTGAGATCCTGCGGTAGCAGTTCCCGGGAATTTATCTGTTCCCACTCGCGAATGGAGTCTTCGGTCGCATGAGGTCCTGAGGCGAAAAGATATTGCCGATGGGTCTTGGATTGCTGCGCGATGCGCAGGCAGGCCACATTGGCCCCCAGATAGCCCCGAAGGATGTCGAGCGCCTCAGGCCAGGCATCGTCGTCGTCCACGCTGCGATATATTGCTGAGATAAGGGCGTCGTAGGAAATGCTGCTTTGGGAAGCAGGAAATTTCAATTGGGCTACCGCCATGCGTGCCTCTCCTATCGTGCTTACCGGCGTTGCCCTCGGCAGGCCCACCGAATCTTGCCATGCATTTAAATGCACATGAATGGAGAATTATGTCAATATGGCTTGGCGTCCTTTTGTAGGGTCCTGCGCCACGGTTCTCCTTATCCCAATATTCTCGATATCCCGCTGAAAACGGCCATTATGTCGGAATGTCCTTGCTGCATGGCAGCATTTTTTGTTCCCGAACCGCGCAGCACCAATCTCGGCTTTATATCCATATATTTACAAATATGGTCATTTAACGCCGTTGCCGCACGGCTGGCCGCGTGCGGCCTAGTTCAGTTGGACGAGGCGCATATCCGTGCGGCGTCTATGCCTCTGGCAGCCGCGACGCGGCACGTTCGGCCGATATGAACGGTCGGCTTGCGAACTGAATTCTGATCCTTGGGGATATTTGTACATGATCGGGCAAAAGGACGACTCCAACGTGCACCTTTCCTGCTTTCTCCATGGAGACGGCCAATGAGCGTTCAGGACCGGAAAGTCGCCATATTGACGGGAGCGGGAACGGGAATAGGCCTGGCGACGGCGCGTACGCTCGTCGCCAACGACGTCCGCATCGTCGCCGTGGGCCGCACGCGCGAGTCGCTTCAGCAGGTCGAGGACGAACTGGGGAGCGACTCCGTCGCCCTGCATGTCGCCGACATCACGGCGGCAGAGGCACCGGCGGCCTCAGTGGCCATGGCGATCGAGCGGTTCGGTCGTCTCGACTATCTCGTCAACAATGCAGGCAAGGGCAAGCCATCGCCCGTGCATGAAACCACGGACGAGATACTGGACGATTTCCTGGACGTGCTGCTGCGCGCGCCCTTCCGTTACTGTCGGGAGGCGATCGCCGTGATGAAGCCGGGTTCCGCCATCGTGAACGTGTCCTCGACCTTTTCGATCCTCGGTGGTCTGCGCGGCGGCGCCTATTCGGCGGCGAAGGCCGGCATCAATGGCCTGACCCTGCACATGGCGGCGCAATATGGCTTTGAGGGCATTCGCAGCAACGTCGTCGCGCCGGGCGTCACCGAAACGCCGATGACAGCCTATAATTGGGAGAATGAAGTCTTCCGGCGGATGAATTTCGAGATGACGCCGATGAACCGGACCTGCACGGCAGAGGACATCGCCAACGCGATCTGGTTCCTGCTGTCGGATCAGGCGGGCTTCATCAACGGTCAGATCCTGGCCGTGGACGGCGGCTGGACCACCACCAAATTCCTGAGCGAGGAAGCGCGTCTCGCCGAAAGGGTCGCGAAATGACGCCAGCGCAATCCGGCATCACCCGTCGCGTCGTGGATGGCTGGTCGATCAGGCACGACCCCGACCGCGAAGCGCAGGCGCGCGCGGGCGGCTGGTGGCTCGACACGACCATCGGCGAAGCGGCGGCCCGGCTTGCCGCGCAGGAGCCCGAACGGGTGCTGCTGATCGATGGAGAGATCCGGTTGACGGCGGGCGACCTCTATCAATCGGCACGCCGCCTGGCGGACGCCATGCGGCGGCGCGGCATCGGGCGGGGCGATGTGGTCTCCTTCATGCTGCCCAACTGGCATGAGGCCTGCGTCGTCTATCTCGCCACGGCATTGATCGGCGCCGTCAGCCACCCGCTGGTCACCAATTTCCGCAACGCCGAACTGCTGTTCATGCTTTCCGACTGCAAGAGCAGCGCGATCTTCATTCCCGCCGAGTTTCGTCGCGTCGATTATCGGACCATGATGGCGGAAGTGGGCGCGCAGATGGAAAGTCCGCCCCTTGTCGTGGTCCTGCGCGGCGATCCGGGTGACGGCGTGGGATATGAGCAACTGGTCGCGGAGGGCAGTCCCGAGGCGACGTTCGATCCGGTCGATCCGGGCGCCGTGCGGATGATCCTGTACACGTCGGGCACCACCGGTCGTCCAAAGGGTGTGCTGCACACGCATAACACGATCAATGCGGATATCGTCCAGCTTCACCGTTTCTGGAACCGGGGGGAGGATGCGCGCTATCTGGTCGCGTCTCCGGTCAGCCATATCGGCGGATCGCTCTATGCCTTCGAGATGCCGCTTCTGTACCGCACCAGCGCGGTGCTGATGGACATGTGGGACGGCGCGACCGCCGCAAGGCTCATCGAGCAGGAGCAATGCACGCACATGGCGGGCGCCACGCCTTTCCTGCAGCATTTGCTGGACGCCTGCCGGGTTTCCGGCGCCTGTCTTCCCAGCCTGCGTATCTTCATCTGCGGTGGCGCTTCGGTGCCGCCGTCGCTGATCCGCGAGGCCACGTCATGGTTCGATAACTGCATCGCCACCCGCGTTTATGGTTCGACCGAGGTGCCCACCATCACATTGGGGTCGATCGATGCGGGCGACACCGACCATGCGGCTGAAACCGATGGAAAGATCGGCGCGGCCACGGTGATCATCCCCGCCGCCGACGCGGAAGGCGTGGGTGAACTGCTCGCCAAGGGGCCGCAGATGCTGGTCGGCTATCATAATATCGAGGATGAGGCCGCAGCGTTCGACGATGCGGGCTATTTCCGCATGGGCGACCTGGGTCGCATCGTGGACGAAGACTATGTCGTCATTACCGGCCGGCAGAAGGATATCATCATCCGCAACGGCGAGAATATCAGCCCCAAGGAAATCGAGGATCTTCTGACGCTCCATCCCGATGTCGCGGAAGTGTCGGTCGTAGGGATTCCGAGCGAGAAGACGGGAGAGATGGCCTGCGCGGTCGTTCTGCCGGCAAGTTCCGCAAGGCCGACATGCGCCGACTTTGCTGCCTTCCTGGCGGATTTCGGCATTGCCAAGCTCAAATTTCCTGAACATGTCGTCTTTCGCAACGATCTGCCCCGCAATGCGACGGGCAAGGTCCTGAAGCATGTGCTGAGGGACGAGATATTGGCCGACATGGCGGGAGGCGCCGCGTGAAGCGGTACTCCATCGCGGTCATTCCAGGAGACGGCATAGGCAAGGAAGTGATGCCCGAAGGCATTCGGGTGCTGGACCGCGCCGCCGATATCTTCGGCTTTTCCTTCGACTGGCATCATTTTGACTGGAGTTGCGAAACCTGGCACGCGACGGGCGCGATGATGCCCGACGACGGCATCGACCGCCTGTCGCAACATGATGCCATCTACCTTGGCGCGGTCGGTTATCCGGGTGTTCCCGACCATATTTCCCTATGGGGCCTGCTGATCCCGATCAGGCGCGAATTCGACCAATATGTGAATTTGCGGCCGGTGCGATTGCTGCCCGGCATCGATTGCCCGCTGAAGGGCAAGCAGCCCGGAGACGTCGATTTCTGGGTCGTCCGGGAAAATACCGAGGGCGAATATTCGCGCCTGGGCGGCAGGAGCGGGAGCGGGGAAAACGAGTCCGTCATCCAGACCGCCCTGTTCACCCGGCGCGGCACCGATCGCATCCTGCGCTACGCCTTCGACCTCGCGCGTCGGCTGGATCGCCGCCATGTGTCCTCGGCGACCAAGTCGAACGGGCTGTTCTATTCGATGCCCTTCTGGGACGAGCGCTTTGCCGCGATTGCGGCGAAATATCCCGACGTGCGGACGGACAGCCATCATATCGACATCATGGCGGCGCGCTTCGTGATGAAGCCTGAACAGTTCGACGTCGTTGTCGGGTCCAACCTGTTCGGGGACATATTGTCCGACCTTGGGCCCGGCTGTACCGGCACGATCGCCGTCGCGCCTTCCGCCAATCTCAATCCGGAAGGTCTTCATCCCTCCATGTTCGAGCCGGTTCATGGTTCTGCACCGGACATCGCCGGGCGCAACATCGCCAATCCGATCGGGCAGATCTGGGCCGGGGCGATGATGCTGGACCATCTGGGGCAGCAGGCGGCGGGCGCCACCATCCTGCAAGCCATTGGCGACGCCCTGCTGGCCGGGGACGCGCTGACGCCGGACCTTGGCGGCCTGGCATCGACGCAGGACCTGGGCGCTGCGGTGGAGGCAAGGCTTTCTTTGCTCGCGGGTGATTGCAAACGTCCGAACGGATGATGGTGGGCGGCAGTCCGGGGCGTAGGTCATCAGGAAACAGTATTTGGGAGTGATCCATGTCGGCTGTCCACGCTGATACCAAGAACGAAACCATCCCGTCGGTCGAGCAGCTTGTCGATCGGACGCACGCCTTGATCCCGCTGCTGCGGGAGCGTGCCGCGGAGGATGAGGCGAACCGGACGGTGAATCCGGACACGGTCCGGCGAATGAACGAGGCCGGATTGTTCCGCGTCCTTCAGCCGCGCCGCTGGGGCGGCTATGAGCTTGGCCAGCGCGCCTTTGCCGAGGTGCAGATCGCACTGGGCGAGGGCGACATGTCCGTGGCCTGGATCTATGGCGTGATCGGCCTGCACAGCCTGCACATCGGCCTGATGGATGACCGCGCGGCGCAGGACGTCTGGGGCAACGACAGCTCGGTGCTGGTCGCCTCGCCCTATATGCCGGGCGGCACGGCGACGCCTGTCGAGGGTGGCTTCGAATTTTCCGGTCGCTGGTCCTATTCCAGCGGCAGCGAGCATTGCGACTGGACCTTCCTGGGCGGTTTCGTCAATGGCGATCCGACCGACTATCGCGCCTTCCTGCTGCCCAGGGCGGATGCCAAGATCGTCGACACCTGGCGCACAACCGGCCTGGCCGCGACGGGCAGCCACGACATCGTGGTGGAAAAGGCCTTCATCCCCGAATATCGGACACATAAATTCATCGACGGCTTCAACGGGACCAGTCCGGGCCGGCAGTGGAATGACAACCCCCTCTATCGCATGCCCTTCATGCTCGTGTTCATGCGGGGGATCACCAACGGCCAGATTGGCGCGCTGCAACACTTCCTCGACCTGTTCAAGGCCTATGCCAAGGACAAGGTATTCATGGGCAGCAAGACCGCCAAGGATCCCGACGCGCAGTTGGCGGTGGCATCGGCCGAAGCGGGCATAGACGAGATGAAAAAGGTGATGTTCGCCAATTTCGAGATCATGCAAGACTATGCGGAGCGCGACGAGATGCCGCCGCTGGACATGCGGCACATGATGCGGTTCCAGAGCGCGAGCGTTGCCGACCGCTGTGTCAAGCTGGCCGAAGGCATGCTGACGGTCGCGGGCGGCGGCGGCGTGTACGACACATCCAACATGGGCCGCATCTATCGCAACATGCTGACCGGGCGTCAGCATGCCGCAGCCCAGTACCGCATCTACGGACGCACCTATGGCGACAAGCTGATGGGCGGCGAACCGTTCGACATGATGCTCTGAGCGGCAGGGTCCGGGATTCGGCGGACCGCAACGTCCCCGGTCGGACCCTGTTTTCGCACGCGCTTCGGCTGTGATGAAGGAGAGGAAGATGAGTGGCAAGACCAGAGCGGTACTCAATCTCGTCGAAGCATGGGCGCGCCGCGACATCGACTTCATGATGGCGCAATTTGCCGATGATGCGATATTCGAGAATGTGCCGATGGACCTGATCGTCGGCAAGGACGACATACGGGCAGCCAATCAGGCCTTCATGGCCATGTATCGGGAGGCGCCATGGGAAATCCATCATATTGTGGAAGCGGCCGATGGCACGGTGCTGACCGAACGGTCCGACATATTCATCCTCAATGACGGACGCAGGACAGAATGTCGCGTGATGGGCGCCTTCACGGTGAACGACGGCAATCTCATCGTGCATTGGCGGGATTATTTCGATCTTGCGGACTGGAACCGGCAGCTGGGGGCGGATCCGGATTTCGGCCGTAAGGGGTATCGGCAAACGGAAATGGCCACCACGGCTGGGGAGTGATCCATGTTGAAGGACATGTTCGTCGAAATGGCCAAGGGGCGCGAAACGCCGGCTGGCGACAGAATTCGCGACCTCATCACCCGGTATCTCGCGACCTTTGCGACGGGCGACATAGAGGCGCGCGTCGCTTTATTTGCGTCTGATGGGTCATTCGAGGACCCGGTCGGCACCCCGCCCATGGTCGGCCATGACGCGTTGCGTGCCTTCTTCTCTCAGGGCAGCGCCATGAAAATATCCGCCGAACTGGAACGGATCGTCATTTGCGGCAATGAAGCTGCCTTCGCCTTTCGCGCCCGGCTGGACGCGGGGGAGGGTGGACAGGTCACTATCCACCCGTTCGAGACGCTGGTGATGAACGATGACGGCCTCATTGTACAGATGCGCGCCTATTTCGACGCCGGCTCCATAAGCTGATTTTCGGAAGCAGCCAGGAAATCCGGCAGGCCCTTGACGCTGATGCGATAATTCAGCCGTGCCTTGTCCGGCGCGTCGGAATATTCGATGGGCGTTGCCCGGTGCATCACCGACAGATTGTCCCACAGCAGCACGTCGCCCGGCATCAATTTATAGTCCTGCACGAATATCGGCGCGGTCGCGTGGCTTTTCAAATCGTCCAGAAGCGCCAATCCTTCCGCTTCGTCCATCCCCTCGACCGCGAAGGCGGAACCACCCAGCCCGTATAGCGCCTTCATGCCCGTAACCGGATGCGTGCGCACCAGGGGATGGAGGACAGGCGCGGGTATGTCGACATGACGCTGCATGTCTTCGGGAAGATCCTGCGGACGGACGATCGTCTCATCCTTTCCCGGCGTGGCCGCGCTGATACCGTGACGGACCTGCAGCCCGTCAATGCGGTCCCGCATGTCTTTCGGCAGGGCCGCATAGGCGGCGGCCAGATCCGCAAAGAGCGTCTCGCCGCCCTCCGCAGGTGCCTTTACCCCAAGCAGCATGGTGACGGTCGCCACCTCATCTTCATAGGAGCTGTCGCAATGCCAGTGGGACGCGACGTTGCGCATGAAGGCCGGCGCGGACCCCGAATTGGACTGGACGATCATTTCGGGATGCTCGCCATGCCGGTTGCGGCGGGAAACGAGCAGGACGGGCCGCCCCCAGCGCTTGCCGAAGGCCACATATTGATCGTTGGACATGGCCTGCCCCGGCACGACGAGGATCCGGTTCTGGAAAAGGGCGTCGGCCAGGCCGCGCAACAGGGCGTCGTCCGCATGGGTAAGGTCGACGCCGACCGCCCGGACGCCAAAGGCGCCCGGCAGTGGTTCAAGGACAAGGCCCTGCTTCGTCCTGTCCTGCATTTCGACCCCGCCGTTCACGCCGCGGCGCCCATGGGAACATGGGCGTCGGTGGGTGCGCTACGCGTGCCACGCACCAGTTTCCCGGGCAACGCGCCTGTGGGGATGCCGTTGCGATAGGTGAGGTTGCCTGACACCAGCGTCGCGACATAGCCCTGTGCTTCCTGCCGCAACCGCTTGCCGCCGGCGGGAAGGTCCGCCTGGATCTGCGGACGGTGCAGCACGATCTTTTCGGGATCGAGAATGTTGATATCGGCCTTGTAGCCGGGCGCGATCCTGCCGCGATCGAGCAGGCCGACCGATTCCGCGGGCTGGCTGGTCAGCGACCGGACCAGCCGGGGCAGGTCCAGCCCCTCCCGGCCCAGGCGATTGGCCAGCATATAGGTGGGATAGGCAGCGTCGCAGATCATCGCATAATGGGCGCCGCCGTCACCCAACGCCACGATCATATTATCCTCCCCGATCAACGCCGACGTCCGTGCGACGGTATCGCGGACATTGCTGCCATAGGCGCAAAGAATCGCCCGGCCTTCGCTTTCCAGCAAGGCATCGTAGATGACGTCGGCAAGGGGACGGCCGCTCCGCGCGGCTTCAGCCTGAAGACTTTCCTCCTCGGCGAAATCATAATTTGCCGGCTCGCCGAGGCGATAGAGGGTCAGCCCCGCCTTCAGCAGGCCGACAAAGGCGGGATTGGGGTCTTCCGGCTCCTCTGAAAGGAGGCGGGCGCGCAGCGCGGGGTCCCGCATTTTCCCGACCTTCTCGGCCAGCGGCAGGTCCGCCAGGGCGCGGTAGCTGGGGTTGAGGCTGAAAGGATGGAAGCTCAGATCGAGTCCGAAAAGGACACCCATCGCGCGGGGCAGGAACTGGCCGTTCAGACGCAGGCCCTTATCCTGCGCCGTGCGAATCGCATTCACATAAATGTCCCAGTTCGCGGGGTTGCCCGGCATGGGGATGAGGCTGAAATTGACCGGACGTCCGCATTCCTGCGCTATGGCCTCCAACATCCCAACCTCGTCCGCACCGTTGCCGTCGATGTCGGGAATGCATTGGAAGACGCCGTCTCCCGCGTCCTTCAATCCGGCTGCCAGTGCCTTCAGTTCGGCCAGTTCGGAACGGACGCTGGGCGCGAGCTTCCCGTTGCGGAACCGATGGAACAGGTTGCGTGACGTCGACACGCCGAGAGCGCCCGCCTGGATCGCCTCCGCGACCAGCCTGCGCATATGGCCCAGATCCTGCTCGTTCGCCGGCTCCAGATCGGCCCCGCGTTCCCCCATGACAAAGACCCGCAGGGGCGAATGCGGGATCTGCGTGGCGAAATCGACGTCGCTCTGGCGCTGTTCCAGCGCGTCGAGATAGTCGGGGAAGCTTGTCCAGTTGAACGGCACGCCGGCGGCCATCACGACATGAGGAATGTCCTCCACCCCTTCCATCAGGCGGATCATGAGATCCTCGTCCCCTTTCCGGCACGGGGCGAAGCCGACGCCGCAATTCCCCATGACGACGGTGGTGACACCATGGTTCGAGGACGGCGCCATCCGGCTTTCCCAGGTGATCTGACCGTCATAATGAGTGTGGACGTCGACGAAGCCGGGCGTCACGATCAGGCCGCTGGCGTCGATTTCCTCTTCCGCGGTGCCATGAATCTGTCCGACCTTGACGATCAGGCCGTCCTGTATCGCCACGTCGGCCGCCACAGCCTTGCCGCCGCTTCCATCGACGACGGTTCCGCCGCGGATGATCAGTTGATAATCAGCGCTCATCGGACTCGCTCTCCACATGTGGGTTGTTATTAGTCAGTGATCACTATCTAAAGGACATGCAATTGGCAGGCAAGGGGACGCGGAACAAAATAGAAGATGGCGCAGGCGGTCGCCGCCGTCGTGGTTCGGCCGAGGTCCGGTCGCTCATTCTGGATTCCGCCCGCGCCCTGTTCGCGGCCGACGGCCTGGCAGGCACGACCACCAGGACCATTGCAGAAGGCGCCGGTGTCGCCGAGGCCCTGATTTTCCGCCATTTCGAATCCAAGGCGAAATTGTTCGAAGCGGCGATCATCGAACCGTTCAAGACTGTCTTTACCGCTTTCCTGCAGAGCATGGACGTGGAGGCTGAGGGCAAGGAAGCGCGTAGCCTTTCCACCATGCAGGCGCTCTTCCTGTTCCTCAGGGAGAATGCCGACCTCCTCCAGGCGCTGGCGAAGTCGGTGAGCGCTGGCGATCTGCCCCTGTCCCATGCCCTCGACGATTATTTTCTCGCTGCCGAGAAGAGGGTAAGGCTGTTCTACCGCGATGAGGATGGAGGCTATGACATCCCGCCGGCCATATTCGTGCGCTATGCCTTTGGCATGGTGGCGGCCGCGGTCCTGTTCGAAGGATGGTTTTTCCCGGACGAACCACTCGACAATGACATGGCCGCCGCGATCCTGGCCCGCATGAGTTACAAGGCGATCCTGCCTGCGAGGGATAATTAGCCGGCAAGCCCCTATCCTTGTCTTTTCGGACGATTGCCGCCGCCGCGATGCGCGCTAGGCGCGCTGATGAGAACCGTCGTCCGGAGCAAGGAACAGGACATGAAGATCGCTGAATTGGGCTATCTGCTGGTTGGAGCACCGGAGGTTGCCGAATGGAAATTCTACGCTGAAAAGGTTCTGGGGGCCATGGCTCTGGATGGACCGGCGGGTGCGCTCTACGTGAAGATCGATCACCGCGCCTTTCGCATCGCGATCCTGCCGGGCCAGGACAATGGCCTCATCGCCAGCGGCTGGCTTGTCCAGACGGAGGATGACTTCCATGCGGCGAGGGCCGAACTGACGGATGGTGGCGTCGAACTGGTCGAAGGAACGGCGGAAGGCGCGCAGATAAGGCAGGTCCAGGGATATTTTTCCTTCAAGGATCCCGAAGGTCACAGCCATGAACTGGCCTGGGGCCCGATATCGGATTTCCAGCCCTTCGTCTCCCCCGCTGCCGTCAGCGGCTTTGTGACCGGTGATATGGGCCTTGGTCATGTCGTGCTCACGGCAGTCAAGGATTTCAAGGCCGAAGCCGACTTCTGGACCAGCCTTGGCGGCTTTTCTCTGTCGGATATCCTGCATGTCCCCATGCCGGACGGGAATGCCAGGGTGCATTTCCTTCATTGCCGCAATCGGCGGCAGCACAGTCTCGCCTTTGGCGAACTTCCCATACCGGGGGGCTGCATCCACATCATGCTGGAGGTCGGGAGCATCGACGATGTAGGCCGGTGCCTGGACCGGGTCGCGGAACATGGCGTCAAGGTGACCGCCACATTGGGCCGCCATGTCAATGACGACATGATCTCCTTCTACATGATGACACCGGCGGGCTTTTCGCTCGAATATGGCTTTGGCGGAAAGCAGATGGACTGGTCGGAACATGTCGTGTTCGAAACGACACGGGGCAGCGATTGGGGCCACAAATTCCAGTGATCGCGGGTTGAGCAAGCCACGTGCTGTACCGGACCGCCTGAAGCGGTCCGGTACAGCACGAAAACTTCAGAAACAAAAATCCGGCAGGAAGGGACATAAACGTCCGTTTCTGCCGGATTTAACATTTTAGCGCATTAAAGTCGGATCAAGTGCTGCGCGGCGTCTTCTTGACCTGCTGTCCTTCGGCATCGAACATCTTGATAACGCGCTCGGGGCAGGCGAGCGAGCCGCGGAAGGCCGCGACTTCCTCGCCCTCCGGCACGTCGAAGCCCGTCGTGGCGATATAGCCGCTCTCATCCAGCTTGAAGAGGTGCGGGGCGACGTTCGCGCAACGCGCATGGCCGACGCACTGGTCCTTGTCGATTACGATCCGATATTTCATGATTGCTCTCTATATGGTGGTCCGGGATGGATCAGCCGGCTATCGCAGCTTCCAGTATTTCCTTGCGCGCGCCGCCATCCTCCGCGCTGGGGACGCCCGGAATGATGTAGCGACCTTCGCTGCGGGCCAGAATGTCGGCCGCTGCGGAGCGCGGATTGTAGAACTGCCTGTACCAGGTCCTGACTTTCAGGAAATTGCCGTCGCCCGGCATTTGCATCGGCCTGAAACACGGCATCTTGTTCGACCAGATCTCGAAATCCTGCGCGAACGCGTCGCAACTCATCTGCTGTTGCGCCTTCGCCGTCGCGATGTCCTCCTCGGTGGGGTTCCTGTCGCTGGGCTTGCTCAGAACCGCATGCCATACGAACACGGATCCGTCATCGATCGGCGTGTGACAGATGAACATGATGGAATCATTGGCATTGTTCGCCACGTAGCGGGAAAGCAGGATGCCCGGCCCCGTATAATATGTGTTGAATTCCGACATGCCTGCATCCGCGCCGAGCAATTCATGGCGTCCGCCCAGCAGTTGCTGCGCGACATGGCCGTGAAGGATCGTTTCGAAATAATAGAATTTGGTCGTGGCATGCACGGGCGCCAGATGCTGGATGTCGCCGATATTGTCGACAACCTCGATCGGATGGAGGTTCATCGATCCCAGATGGTCGATGTCCCATTTCACATAATGGGGATCATCCCATTCGGGGATGGCGGGCAGGTCATAGTCCGGTTCGCCCCCCTCCGGATCATGCCAGTGGAACACGACGCCATAACGCTCCACGACCTTGAAGGATTTCAGTTTGGCGAGCGGCGGAATCTTGTCGGAATAGGGAATCTTGTTGCAGACGCCGTCTGGCCCGAAGCGCCAGCCATGATAAGGGCAGTGGATCGATTCACCCTCAATTTGTTTGCCCTGCTGGGCCATGAACGAGGTCGAACTCTTGCCGATATGGGTGTTCATATGAGGGCAATAGGCGCTCACCATGTGCAGCTGGCCGCTCTCGCCCCGGTAGATCACCATGTCCTGTCCGAAAAAACGGACCGAATAGGGCGCTTTTCCGATCTTGCTGGCTTCTGCGACCATGAACCATCCGCGCGGGAAGGTGAATTCCCCCAGACCATATTCCGCAGTTGTCGCCATTTTACTCTCCTGAAGGTCCGCTATGATTGCCGCCTGTGCGGTCAGACCGTGATCTCGATCTTCTTGAAGCCGGCGATCGTGCCGATATCGTCGCCCAGTTCGACGCCGCCGTCGACCAGCTTGTAATTGGGTGCCTTTTCCAGCAGGACCTGGAACATGGTCTTGGCCTCCAGTCGCGCCAGATGCGAACCCAGGCAACGGTGTGGCCCGACGCCGAAGGAGAAATGACGGATATTTTCCCGGCGGAAGTCGATCTCATGGGGATTTTCATAGTCGTCGGGATCGCGATTGGCCGCGGCCCAGGACATGAACACCTGTTCCTCAGGCTTGATGACATGGCCCGCCACGGTGATTTCCTTGGTCGCGCGGCGTGAATTGCCTTGCGTTGGCGGGAAAACGCGCAGGAATTCCTCTATGGCGTTGTCCAGAAGCTCGGGATGATCGATCAGCTCCTGGCGGCGCTCCGGATTGCGCGCGAGATAGACGCTGGCCATGCCGAACAGCGCCTGCGTGGTGTCCAGCCCGCCGCCCAGCATGATGAGGATGAAGCTGTCAATCTCATCGACGCGCAGCTTCCGCCCGGCCATGTCCACATTATAGAGATATTCGATGACGCTGCCGGGAACCGGATCGTCCTTCAGACGGCGGATTTCGGTCCGCATGCGATCGATCATCACCGCCATGTCCTTCAGGCGCTCTTCCATGGGAAGGCGGCTGTAGATGAGCTGGTGGAGCGGCGGCGCATAATGCTGCCAGTCCTCCGGCGGCAGGCCCGCCAGCTTGAGCGTCATGATGCCCGTGAGCGGCAGGGCGAAGTCCCATTTGAGGTCACCGCCGCCCTTGGCGACGATCTTGTCCATCAGCTCGTCGGCCACCTGGCGGACATAGGCCGCGTGCAGCTTGACCTTGTTGGGCGAAAACAGCGGATTGAGGATGGCGCGATAGTCGTAGAGTTCGGGCGGATCGACATTGATGGGGATCATCAGCGTCGGTTCGAGCGCAGGGATCACCTCCGCCGGCCAGTTGGAGAAAACGTCGGCGTTCTTGGCGACCTCCAGGCAATCCTCCGCCTTCGTTGCGACATAGAATCCGCCATATTGGGTGCTGTGGGTGAAGGGGCATTTGCCGCGCATGTGCATCAGGATGTCGATCGAATTGCTGCGATATTCCTCGCTATGATGATCGAAATCACTGGCGAGCTTGTCCAGCGTCGCTTCGGAAAGGTCTTTGGTAAGCTCGAACACAAATAGCTCCCTTAAGGAAGGTCTGATATGGCCTGTCCACTAGCACGGGGAACGGCGAATGTGTGTCGTCCACTCGGACGAGGCATTGGCAAAGATTTTTCCCCTATGTCGGATGATGCCCAACAAGGCTGAAAAATCCGCGGGAGAGAGTTTCATGCCGTCAGCACCCCGCACGCTGGACGACCTGGTCGCCATCCACAGCGTGTCGCAGCTCAAGGCTCGTTATTTCCGGTTCATGGACACCAAGCAGTGGGACTTGTGGGAAGCGCTGTACACGCCGGACGCGGTGCTGGATGCGCGCGACGACGGGCCGGCGATGGCGAAGCTGGGCTTCCCGGCGCCGCCGGCCGACGCGCTGCTGTTCCGCACGGCAAAGGGCATTCGCCAGGCCGTGTCCACGGCGCTGGAGGGGGTTCGCACTGTCCATCACGGGCATATGGGAGAATTCGAAATATTGGCGCCGGATCGGATCAAGGCCATCTGGGCGATGCAGGACATCATTCGATATCCGGCAGGTGCGCCCACGCCGATACGGGGCTTCGACGGGTTCGGCCATTATGAGGATCATTATGTGTACCGCGATGACAAATGGCTGATCGAGAGCGTGAAGCTGACCCGGCTCGTCCTGATGCCCGTTTGACCCTGATGCCTGTTTGACGATGTCGCGCTATGAAGGAGCCGGGATGGCTGAAATGATGGAATATGACGTTCTCGTCGTGGGGTCGGGCGCGGGCGGGATGGTGTCGGCGCTGCGCGCTCACGATCTTGGCCTGCGGGTGGCGGTGATCGAAAAGGCCGATCGCTTCGGGGGCACGAGCGCCGTGTCCGGCGGCGGCATCTGGATTCCCAATAATCCCGCCATCGCGCAGAATGACAGTACCGAACTGGCCATGGAATATCTGCGCGCCTGCACCAAGGGGCGGGTGCCTGACGCGAAGCTGCAGTCCTATGTCGTGAACGGCCCCCGGCTGCTTGACGAACTGGCGAAGTGGAAGGTCGGCTATTTCAGCGTGCCTGGCTATGCCGACTATATGCCCTGGCTGCCGGGCGCGTTGCAGACCGGCGGCAGAACCATGATGCCATTGCCGTTCGACGGGCGGCTCCTGGGAGACGAGATCTTCAAGATGCGTGAACCCCACCCGACGCACAAGGTGCTGGGTCGCATGCAGATCGACCTGACGGAAATGGGGCCGCTCATCCGCCGCAACAGTACCTGGTGGCTGACGGCAGGCAAATTGGTGTTCCGTTACCTGCGCGACATGCCGTTCCGTCTGAAGAGCAGGCGGGACCGTCGGTTGACGACGGGCAACGCCATGATCGGCGCGCTGCGCAAGGCGATGATGGACAGGGACATTCCCCTGTTGCTCGACACCCGACTTGTCGGCTTCACCGAGGAAACGGGCAGGGTGACGGGCGCCACGGTGTCCAGGCGCGGGCGCACCTATGATATCAGAGCGTCGAAGGGAGTCATCGTTGCGTCGGGCGGTTTTGAAAAGAACCAGACGCTGCGCGACCGGCATATGCCCGTGCCTACGCCCGTCGATTTCAGTCTGACGCCAGGCCTGAACAACAGCGGAGACGCGCTGATCGCCGGCGAGGCGATCGGGGCGGACAGCGAATTCCTGGACCAGGCATGGTGGGTTCCGACGATGCGCGTTCCCGCGCCCGGCTTCAACAATGCGGACATGCGGGCGGCCTTCTTCATGGAGCGGGGCTATCCCCACACCATGTGCGTGAACAGAAATGGGGAGCGTTTCGTCAACGAAGCCATTTCCTACAATGATTTCGGCGCAGAGATGATCGCCGACCAACAGCGGACGGGCGCTAACACGCCATGCTGGATGATTTTCGACGCCACGGCGCGGTGGCGCTATCCGATCGGCGTTGTCATGCCTCCCGTCATCATGCCTGACATGCTCGTCCCCCGCGAATGGTGGGACAATGTGCTATACAAGGCCGGTTCCATTCAGGAACTCGCCCGCAAGATCGAGGTCGATCCCGCAGTCCTGCAACGCAGCGTGGAGCGCATGAACGGCTTTGCCGAAAGAGGGGTGGACGAGGAGTTCCACCGCGGCGAAAATGCCTATGACATGGTCTTTGGCGATCCCCGCAACGCACCCAATCCCTGCCTCGGCAAGATCGAGAAGGCGCCCTTCTACGCGATCCCGGTCGACCTTGGCGACATCGGTACGAAGGGCGGGTTGCGCACGGACGAGAACGCCAATGTCCTTCGGCCGGACGGCACGCCCATCGAGGGGCTTTACGCGACCGGCAATGTGTCCGGCGCGGTCACCTATGATTCCTATCCGGGCGCGGGGGGCACGATCGGGCCGGCGATGGCCTTCGGCATGGTTGCCGCAGAACATATCGCGCAACGCAACAGCAACAGCATGGGAGCTCGGCATGGCGAGTGATGCGAACAGTGCGAGCGGCGCGCGCGAATTGGTGGACATGCGCGACGCATCCTCGTCCGTCGTGGACCTTCCGCTTGACGCCCGCGCGGCTGGGCCGGTCGACGCCGTCTATGATGCGATCGTCATCGGCTTTGGCCTTGCAGGCGCCAGCGCCGCGCTGGAGGCGGCCGAACAGGGACTGAAAATATTGTTGATCGACCGCTTTCAGGGCGGCGGCGCAAGCCAGATGAGCGGTGGCATCGTCTATGCGGGCGGCGGCACGCATGTCCAGAAATCCTGCGGTGTCGAGGATAGCCCGGCCGCCATGGCCGATTATCTGCGAAAGGAGGTTGGCGGCCTCGTTTCGGATGAAGCTGTTCAGCGCTTCTGCGATGACAGCCTGGAGACGCTGGGTTTCCTGGAAAGGCATGGCGTCAATTTCAGCGGTCCCAAGGCGCCCAAGAAAACATCCCACCCCACCGACCAATATTATCTCTATTTTTCCGACAATGGCACGGTGCCCGCCTATATGGGCCAGCACGCCCCGGCCGAGCGCGGCCATCGTACCAAAAATCCCGCCAAGGTCCCCGGTGCTCCGCCGCTGCCAGGAAAGAAGCCGCATGGCGGCTTTTCGGAAGGCGCCGACATGGGCTGGTATCTGATGGCCGCGATCAAGCAGGCGGTTGCGAAGAACCCGCTGATCACCGTGTTGCCGCAGGCCCGCGCCAGGCGGCTCATCGTAGAGAACGGCGTCGTGGTTGGCGTGCAGGTGGACGCCATTCCCCAGGGTGGCCTGAGCAGCCGGGTCCATCGTTGGGCCGAACGCCTTGCGAACAAGCTGACATTCCAGGTCATGCAGGTTCATCGTCCCTTCGCGTCCCTTTTCCGCTCGATCGAAAAGCTGTCCTCGCGCCCGCGCACATTCCGCGCGCGCCATGGCGTGGTCATTGCGGCGGGCGGTTACATCCGCAACCGGGCGATGATGGCCCGCTATGCCGCGCCCTATGTCCGGACGCTGCCGATCGGCTCTTTCGGTGACGATGGCGCGGGCATCCGCCTGGGTGCCTCCGCTGGCGGGGTCGGCGATCATCTCGACCGGATATCGGCATGGCGCTTCATCAACCCGCCCTATGACTGGACGAAGGGCGTCGTTATCGGCGCCTCGGGCGATCGACTGACGAATGAGGAGCAATATGGCGCACACCTGTCGCGCGCCATCTATGAGCAGTCCGACGGTCGGGCATGGCTGGTGGTGGACGACGCGATCTGGCGCGCGGCCTTGCAGGAGGTCAATTCGGGCGACCTGTTCGAATTCCAGAAATTCCCCGTGAAGCAGGCGCAGAAGGGCGCGAAGAAGGCCGGCAGCATTGCCGAGCTGGCGGGCAAGATCGGGGTGCCGGCTGAGGCGATGGAGGCCGCCATAAGGGCCTATGGCGATGCGGCGCGGTCTGGCGCGCCCGATCCCATGGGCAAAAGCGACGCCTGTCGCCAGGCCTTTGGCCCGGGCCCCTACTATGCCATCAATCTTCGCCACGAAATGCCGATCAGCCCGATCACGGCCCTCAGCACCGGCGGGCTGCGCGTCGATGAACATTCGGGCGGCGTCCTGGATGAAAGGGGCCAGACCGTGCCCGGACTCTATGCTGCGGGACGTTCGGCCATTGGCATTCCCTCGAACAACTATGTCAGCGGTCTGTCGCTGGCCGATTGCACCTGGTCCGGCCGCCGCGCCGCCAGCGCGATAGTCAAGCGGTCCCGAGCGGACGGGCAGGGCGAAGGCAGGGATTCAGCCTTGTCGCCCGGTGCTGCGGTGGAGGCGGGATAGGGCGATTTTCCAGCGATCGGACCCGATCGTTGAAAATAGCGGGAAACAAGGAATCCGGCGCGGGATTCGATCTCATTCAATCAGATCGAAACCCGCGCCGGAGGATCGGTCTGACCTTCGTCCCGCTGTTCGGTGAACCGATCTAGTCGGTTCCCGTCCTGTCTGGCGCGATCCTTTCGGCTGGCCCCATGCGTTCCTCCCCGGAAAACAGCCGGTCAAGGCGGGCGCGAACCTCCTGCCGATATCCTTTCCTGTCGACCGGGCGAGCGGCTCCGATGATGATCTCGTCCCCGATGGCGGCCTTGATCCGGTTCAACGCGTCTTCATCCAGGATCCCCGCCCCTCGAAGTTCCACGCAGAGCTGAACCAGCCCCGCCGCCGTCGCCTGCGCTCTCAGGCCGACATTGGTCAGATCATGGTGCAGTTTCTTCTGATTACCGGCGCCGATCGACATGGCGGTTCCCGTCCTTGCAAGAGGTCAACAGCAGACCGAATGATCCATCGGGGGCATTCGATCCTGTTCGTCGTCATCTTCGCCTGATCTGGATCATTTGTGCTGCATCAGTCTCCGGCGGCTTTCGCTCAGTCCTCCGCAGGCGGCGTCGAGCAGGCGAGCGGCCTTCAGATAGAGGTGGGCGTCGCATTCCGCGCTGAAACCCATGCCGCCGTGCACCTGAATATTCGTGCCCGCATTCTCGCGCGCCGCCCGCAGGGCGAGGTTGAGCGCCGCATCGGCCTCTCGTTCCGCCTCCGCATGCCCCTCTGTGAAGGCGAGCGCGGCGAAAGTCGTCAATTCCTTGGCCGCGTGCGCCATGATCGCCATGTTGGCGCAATGATGCTTGACTGCCTGGAACGCCCCGATCGGTTGACCGAATTGTTCACGCACTTTCGCATATTCGACGCCGCGCTCGCAGCATTCGGCGGCGATCCCGGCGAGCAGCGCCGCGATCACGAGCCTGCCGCGAACGGCTGTATCCCGGCTGGCGTCGAAAAGCAGCGGTTCTTCGACGGCAGTACGCAAAACGGGGCGTCCCCAATGCACGTCGTCATCGATCTCCAGCGTCCCGTTGGCGCGGATCTCGACGCCTTCGCGGGTCATCGCGACGAGGTGGGTCGCCCCCTCCGCGTCGATCGCCCGGCCGACGCCCTGTGCATGGCCATGCAGTGCAAAGGCCGCGCGGGCTTCCCCCGCCAGCAGCGCCCCAACGGTATCGCTGTCGCCTGCCTTGTGGAAGGCATGGGCCGCGATCACCGTGGCGGGATAGTTTGTGGAGATCAACTGCCGCCCAAAATCCTGCGCGGCCAGAACTTCCTCCAGGGCGGAGAGGCCGATGCCGCCCGCCTCCTCCGGCACGCTGATGCCGAGCCAGCCCAAGTCGACAATGGATTGCCAGCGGTTCGGTTCGCCATCCGGGTCGTCGCGCAGACGCGAGACGGGCAAGACCGTCCGAACTGGCCGCGTAAAGCTGTCGACCAGCTCATGCGTATCGCCCAGGCTACGGAATATCGTCATGATTTGCCCCTCGGCAGTCCGAGAACCCGCTCGCCGATGATGTTGCGTTGAATTTCTGCCGTGCCACCCGCGATCGTCTCGGAAAACGCATCCAGATATTCGAAGGCCCAGCCATGGTCGCCGGCGAGCGCTGGCGAACCGATGCCGTACAGGTCGATCGCCGCATCGGACGCGCGCTTGGCGAGTTCGGCGAAATAGAGGCGGATCAATGATCCTTCCGAACCGGGCGTGCCCGTTTCGCTGGCAAGGGCGAAGCTGTAGGACATGGCCCGCAGCGCCGCGGCATCCGCCAGCAGATCGGCCAGTCGGGGCGCGAGCATCGGGTCGGTGCAGTCCCGCGCCAGCCTTTCGATCTTGTCGACCAGCCCGATCTGAAGCGCGAGGGACGCGGTGCCCCGTTCGAAACCGAGCGTGGCCATCGCCGTTTTCCAGCCATTGTTCAGTCCGCCGACGACGGCCTGATCGATGGGCAGACGGACCTGATCGTAGAAGACCTCGCAGAATTTGGCCGGGCCCGCCATGGTTTCGATCGGACGGACGGTGATGCCCGGCAGGTTCATCGGGCAGATGACCCAGGTGATGCCCCGGTGCCGTTCCGACCCCGGTTCTGTTCGGATCAGCAGTTCCTGATAATCGGCAATGTCCGCATAGCTGCTCCAGATCTTCTGGCCGTCGATGATGATCTCGTCGCCCTCGACGCGTCCCTGCGTGCGCAGGCTGGCAAGGTCCGACCCTGAACCAGGCTCGGAAAAGCCCTGACACCAGATCGCCTCGCCCGACAGGATCCTGGGCAGGTGAAAGGCCTTTTGCGCGTCGCTGCCGCAGGCGATGATCGTCGGCCCTGCATGGTTCACGCCGACGAAGGACGCATTATGGGTGCTGGGCGCCCCGGCGCGGGCATATTCCTCAAACCAGATGATCTGCTGCGCGACGGGGAGGCTGCGGCCGCCAAATTCGCTCGGCCATGTCAGGCCGGCCCAGCCGCCGTCATACATTTTCCGCTGCCAGTCCAGGACATAGCGGCGGGATTCAGGACCATCCAGCGGCGCGGCATGGTCGGGGATATTCGCCTCAAGCCAGGCCCGGGCCCCGGCCCGGAACGCGGCCAGCGCGTCATCTTCGGTGTTGGATGTGGTCGCCATGGGTCAGGCCGCGTCCGCCCAGCTCAGCTCGGCGGCCGCCCGTGCCTGCCCGCCGCTGCCGCCCAGTTCCCCGAGAAGCGCCTTGAGGCGGTAGGTCCAGAGATGCAGCGGAAATTCCAGCGTCAGGCCCATGGCGCCGCAGAATTGATGAAGATCATATGTGAAGAGCGGAATGGCGTCCTGCGCATAGGTGGCCGCCATCGCGCAGATGGCTTCATCGTCCGACCATGCGGCGCGCAGGGCGAGCCATTTCGTGGCATTGGCGGTGGACGCCGCCGTCGCGAGGCGATGCTGCACCGCCTGGAACGAACCCAATGCGCGGCCGAACTGCTTGCGCGTCTTCACATGCTCAAGCACGGTGTCCAGTGCCGCCTGCATCAGTCCGGCCGCTTCGACCGCGATCGACAGTCGCCAGCGGCGCAACACGGGGGCGACCATGTCGCGGCCGAAGCGCTGCACTGCAAGTCCATCGACGCTCTCCAGCCTGCCATAGGGATAGGCGAACAGGCTTTCGACCGGAACGACCCTGTCCGGGGTGAGGGAGATCAGGCTGACATTTTCATCTTCGACGACGATCAGGGAACGCGCGTGCGGCAGGAACCGCGCAGAACCGAGCGGCGAACCGCGCAGCATGGCCAGGGGGCGCTGCAGCGCGTCGATGGGGAACAGGGGGCCGACCAGCGCGGACGTCGCCACTTCGGCGCACAGCGGCAGCCGGGCGATGCGTTCGACGATCAGAGCCGCGTCAAGCGGCGAGAAGCCGTCTTCCCTGGCGATGTCCAGAAAGCCCGACGCCGCCAGTTCGGCATCCAGCGTTTCGGAAAAGGCGACAAAGGTCGCATGTTTGGGCGGCTCGATCTTCTGGGTGGTGATGAGCTGTTCCAGCCCGTCCAGAATGGCGGCCTGATTGTCGTCTGGTTCAAAGTTCACGGCTTTACTCGCTGGGAAGATCGAGGAAACGGCGGGCGGCAAGGTTGAGCTGGATCTCCGCGGCGCCGGAGGCGATGCCTGCCGCGATGGCGCGCTGGTGATGGGCCTGCTGCATGGGATCGTCGCCCAGCATGCCTTCGGGCATATATTCCAGCATGAAATCGGACACTGCATGGTCCGCCTGGACCACGGAAAAACGGGCAAGATTGCCGAATGCCGACGGCGGTGCGCCCTTGGCGCGCTCATCGACCACGCGATAGACCATCATCCGCGCCGCTTCGCATTTCGCCAGCACGCGGCCCGCCCGGTCCTTGATGACGGGGTCATCGAACCGGCCGTCGGCCTTCAGCTTGGCAATCGCCCGGTCCAGAATGCGTCGCGCGAAGGCGTAACGCGGAATGCCGATGCGTTCGTTCTGAAGCGCGTAGTTGATGATTTCCCACGCCTGCCCCTCGGCGCCGAGCCTGTTTTCCTCCGGCACGAAAACGTCGTCGAAGAAGAGTTCGTGAATGTCGCCCTCCCCGATCAGCGCGTCGATTTCCTTGACCTGGATACCCTTGCTGGTCATCGGGACCAGAAGGATCACGATGCCGGCCTTGCCGGTCCCCGTGCGGGCAAGCAGGAAACAATGATCCGCCAGCCCGGCATAGGAGGTCCAGACCTTCGCGCCGTTGACGACATATCCGCCGTCCACCTTTTCGGCGCGGGTCTGGAGCGAGGCGAGGTCGGATCCGGCCGACGGTTCGGAAAAGCCCTGGCACCAGATCACATCGCCTGCGACGATATCGGGCAGATAGCGCTGCTGCTGCTCCGGCGTGGCATAGCGCATCATCACCGGGCCGATCCAGTTGACGTTCATATATTGGGGGCCTCTGGGTTCGCCCGCCGCCCAGATTTCTTCCCCCAGGATGAAATGGTCCCACGACTTTCCGTCTTCGCCGCCGAACGCGCTCGGCCAATGGGGGATCAGCATGCCTTCCCCGGCCAATGTCTTGCAGAAGGACTTGGAGAATTCCGTCTGCTGCCGCGACCCCGGACCGTGCACGGCGATCTCGTTCCAGTCGGATGGAAGGCTTTCGTCCAGAAGCTTTCGGACCCGGTCCCTGTAACGGACCTCGTCCTCATTCCATCCAAACTCCATTCCAACTCTCCAGTTTCTCGATCACGGGGAAAAAGCGGCACCTGGAGAAGCGGTTGGCACCGAAAGGTTCGGGGCACCACGTCTTATAGGACTATGACGGGTGGGCGGGCTGGTTTTACCGCTTGCTTCCGGACGTTCGCCTCGTGCCACGGGGTGCCGGCGCAACCCGCACCGCGGCGATCGACCACCTTGCCCCCGTCAGAACAAAAGGGACCGTTGATGTCCGCAGATCTTTCTTCCTATGCGCATTTCGAGGGGCTGGCCTTCGAACGTCCCGCCCCCCATGTGCTGCGGATCACGATAGACAATCCAGCGCAAATGAACGCGCTCAATCAGCCCCTGCTGAAATCCATTCACGGAGTCTGGGGCGTGCTGGACAGCGATCCGCTCACCCGCGTCGCAATCATCACCGGCGCGGGGCGATCATTTTGCGCGGGGGGCGCCTTTGATGCCATGCCCGATGGTGCGCAGGAAAAGGGCGTTCAGTTCAATCATGATTTCGCCGAGGCGCGTGTCCTCGTCAACAACATCGTCAATTGCCGCAAACCCGTCGTTTCGGCGATCAACGGCCCGGCTGTGGGCGCCGGCCTCGCCATCGCATTGCTGGCGGATATTTCGGTCGCTGGCAGCACCGCCAAGCTTTTCGACGGGCATCTGCGGATCGGCGTGGCGCCCGGCGACCATGCGCTGCTCATCTGGCCGCTGCTGTGCGGCCTTGCCAAGGCGAAATATCATCTGATGACCAACCGTCCGGTCACGGGGGAGATGGCAGAGGCCATGAACCTGGTGTCCCTTTCCGTTCCGGACGAAGAATTGCAACAGGCGGCGCTGGCCATTGCGGTGGACCTTGCCGCCACCGCGCCGACGGCGTTGCGCATGACCAAATATCTGCTGAATTCCTTCCTGCGCAAAAATCAGGATGTTTTCGATCTTTCGGCAGCGTTCGAGATGATCAATTTCGGCAGCGCCGAAAATCAGGAAGCGATGCGGGCCTATCGGAATCGTGTGGCGCCGGAGTTTGACGATCGGGGTAGCGGCTTCTGGTGAAGTCGTGGAGAAGAACTTTCCGATTTTCAGCATGCTCGCCCGCTGATGCGGGACATTTTTGCAACGGAGCGGGAAAAATTGCCGTAATGCCCGTGAGTACCCGCGAAGTAGTCCGATCGGACGAAAGAAGAATCAGAAAGAAAACTAATCGGCGCAGAATATCCAAGGAATTCCGTTTCCGTTTCAGGGCCATGCTGAAACGGCAGGGTGATGTTCGCCACGGAATTTCGAGGAAGTGGCAAGGCGACGGAACTTGTCGCTGAAATTTCAAATTCTAGGAGTTGGAATGTGAGGAAGGTCGTATTTTTATCGTCTACCGCGATTTTGTCCCTGGCGGCTTTCGCGAATCCGGCCATGGCGCAGGAGCCGGCTGCAGCCGCGTCCGCCCAGTCCGAAGCAGGCCAGAACGACACGAACCAGCTTGAATCGATTGTCGTTACGGCTCGCCGGGTCGAGGAAAACCAGCAGAAGGTGCCCGTGGCCGTCACCACGCTGACCGCCAGCGCGCTGCGCGAGCGGAATGTGAGTTCGGTCAGCGATCTGCAATATAACGTCCCCAATCTTCAGATCAAACCGAGCACGCTTTATCCCTCGCAGGTCGAGTTCATCCTACGCGGCCAGCGCCAGGTGCTGTACACGGATGAAAATGTGGTGACATATGTCAACGGCGTACCGCAGGGCACGCGCGGACTCATCCTCTACGATATGGAAAATGTCCAGTCGCTCAAGGGCCCGCAAGGCACCCTGTTCGGCAAGAATTCCATGGGCGGCGCCATGGTCTTCACCACGACAAAGCCGAAATATGATTTCGGCGCAGAGGGCACGTTCGATTACGGCAACTACAACCTGATGCGGTTCAATGGCGTCGTCAACGTGCCGTTGGTTGACAATGTCGCAGCGCTGCGTATCGCCGGCCAGGTCGAACGACGCGACGGCGTCTACAAGAACAGCTATCCGGGGATGCACGATCTGGGCGATCGTGACAATGACAGCCTTCGGGCCACCCTATTGCTGCAACCCAGTTCCCGGTTCGAGAATCTCCTGACCGTGGACTACCAGCGCCGGAACGAAATTCCCTATCCTGCCATCATCGAGGCCGCTCCGCTCAACGCGACCGGCTTTGCTGCGCTGGTCTCCAACCTCACGCAGCAGGTCGTCACCCAGCAGAGCGCGCTGGGCGGTGGCACGGCGCAGGTGCAGGGCAATCTGCTGGTGCGGACCGGAAGCCCGTTTAACGTCAACATGCTGACGGGCATCAATCGGGTCATTCCCGGAATCGGGCCGATTGCGCCTGGCGCCACGCCCATCACCCCCGTCAACGGTTTCGGATCGAAGGTGAGAACCTGGGGTGTTTCGAACAGTTCTACCTATGAACTGAGCGATGTCATCACGCTGAAGAACATCTTCGGATACCGTGAAGAGCGAGCAAGCGACCATTCCGATCCGGCCGGCATATCCGGTACGACAGTCGACACCTCGCTCTTCCTCAACTGCGTGTTCGATCCCACCGGCGCATGCAACGGCGGGGTGCCGTCGCCGTTCCCCGGTCAGTTTTCGAACAACAACACCAACATGTTCAATAACATAAAAACACTGACGGAAGAATTCCAGGTCATTGGCAAGACCGACAGTCTGAACTTCATCGCAGGTGGTTTTTACAGCCATAATAGTCTGCTTTATACCGTCAATTCCTACTTCTCGGTCGGCCCGCTTTCGCTTTATCCCTTGCAGACGCGCCATGCCACGGCGACGACCAAAAGCGATTCCTATGCCGTGTTCGCGCAGGGCACCTACGATTTCTCGAATTTGGGACTGGAGGGCGTTCGCCTGACCGCCGGCGCGCGCTACACCTGGGACAAGCGTGATTATTTCAGTGAAAATTTCTTCTCTGCAAGCAACGCGGCGCAACAGCAATTCGCTTCCTCCCCCGGCGCGATCTGTAATGAGCTGAACGGCAGCGCTGACGGTGTGACAGGGGTCAATGACGGCACGAATTGTTCGATTTCGGGCAATCGTACGTACAGGGCCCTCACATGGACCGCGTCTCTGGAATATCAGGTCACGCCGCAGACCCTGGTCTATTTCGCCAACCGCCGCGGGTTCAAGGCCGGCAGCCCCAATCCGACGACCCGCTCTCCGCAATTCGCCTTCTTCAATCCGGAGCGGATCACGGATTACGAACTGGGCTTCAAGCATCAGGGGCGCCTGGGTTCCGTTCCCTATAGGCTCAATGTCGCGGGCTTCATCGGCAAGTATAAGGATATCCAGACCCAGAATATCCTGACTTTCTGCAGCGACAGCATCAATTGTAGCTCCGCTCAGGGCACCTATACCGATCTCATCGTGTTCAATGTCGGGCAGGCGACGATCAAGGGCGTGGAAGTGGAAGCGTCGGTCAAGCCCTTCCCCGACCTTACCCTGGATGTCGGTTATTCCTATCAGGTGGGGCGTTACGGGAAAGGCTCCATCCTGCCGCAGCCCACCGACGCCACGAAGCCGATCTTCAACGGCAACCCGATCGACTATACCGGTGGCACCGATCTCAACGGTCGGGAATTTGCCGGCGTGCCGCGCACGACTTTAAACGTGGCGGCGACCTATCATGCCAGCTTCATCCCGGAGAGCTTCGCGAAAGTCTCGCTGAGCGGCAATTACTCCTATCGCGGCAATACCAAGGGGTTGAGCGTCCAGGGCATCTACCAGACGCCCGCCTTCGGTATTTTCGGCGGCCGACTGTCGTTCAACGAATTGTTCGAAACGCCGATGTCGCTGTCCTTCTGGGCGCAGAATCTGACGAACAAGGACCACAAGCTGTACTGCGCCGACAACCTCTACAGCATCGGCTATGCCTCCTGCCGTTGGGGTGAGCCCCGGACCTATGGCGCCACGCTCGGCTTCAAGTTCTGATCGATTGGATCTCCGCCCGGCATGGTTTCGGGCGGAGATCTTCCCTTATGGGACATAGCCCGTAGCGGCTTGTGAAGCAGAGCTGCCCTCTAGAGCGATTTCCAGCGATCGGAACCGATCGCTGATCGAAACCCGCTCTAGTCTGCCCGGACGAAGGGATGATGTCGGGTCAGGGATAGTCTGTGTCGCCAGAGGATAGGATGGCTGGGAACGGACATGGCGCTGCCAGGTGATATCGATCGGTTCATTCGCGATTATGTCCGCGCCTTCAACGCGCGCGATCTGGACAGCGTGGCATTGCTCTATGCGGAAGATGCGACCCTGGAGGACCCGGTCGGCAGCACGGTCGTGCGCGGCAGGTCGGCCATACGCGCCTTCTACGAGCAATATAAGGACCAGCCATCCTATCTCCATTATTCCGGTGATTGTCGTGTCGCGCAATCGGCCATCGCCTTCTCCTTCGTCGCCTGCATCGGCACTGGAGCCGACCTCCACGTCGTTCGGATCTTCGACAGTTTCCGGTTCGACGATGCGGGCAAGATCAACGAAATGCGCGCCTTCTGGGGTGAACCCGACCTCGGCGGCATTGTCGAGGACCAGGCGCCGGGCGCTCCCTTGCTGTTGCCGCTGGCCGGGCGTGTGGCACTGGTCGCGACTGGCGGCACATCGATCGGTCATGCCTGCGCGCGCCTTTTGGCGCTTGCCGGCGCACGCGTGGTCGTAAGCGGGGACTCCGAATCCGCCCGCGAACGCCTGGTTGAAGAGCTTCTTTCTGTCGGCGGACAGGCGATCGCGATCTCCGGTCCTGCGCAAGATGCACCGTCCCGCGCGATCGATCTGATGGGGCGGCTGGATCATGTGGTGAATGTCGCTACAGAAAAGGATGCGACTGTCCGGTGGAACGGCGCGTCGCAAATCGCCGCCAGTGGGCGATCAGGCGCTATCGTGGATATCATGTATTCGGACCCCGTGACGATCGCGCGGCGGCCGGCGGGCAACGGCATTAGGAGCAATGCCCTGATCGTCGATGGCGGACATGCAGTGTCGGAAGAGGCCGCGGCGCGCGTGGCGAATGCCGCCCTGATGCTGTTTCTCCCCCAGGCGGCAGCGATCGACGGCCAGACTCTGCGCGTCATCTGATCCAGGAACGGCGCCTCCGCGTCACCTGCCTTAGTCTCTACGGACCATGCAGCAAGGCGTCCCCAACTCTAACCAGTTCCGAAGACAAAAAGGCGAACGGGAGACGTTGATGCCGGTAAAGATGATGGCATTTCTGAAGGCCAGGGAAGGCATGTCGCGGGCAGCCTTCATTGCCCATTACGAAACTCGTCACGTGCCGCTGGTCCTCAGCATCATGCCCGGGATTGTCGATTACCGGCGCAACTTTCTTCCTGAGTCCGTGGGCGGCTTCGACGTGGTGACGGAAATCTGGTTTGCCGATCAGGCGGCCTTCGACAAGGCGATGGCGCTTGCCAGTCAGCCCCCCGGCGGCGACCTGATCGCGGAAGATGAGGAAAAGCTGTTCGACCGCTCTCGAACGCTCGTCCGCGTGGTCGAGGAACGAGGCGGGCCGATCGCGGACTGATGGCGGAACAGGGCCGGTCTGGGGCATCGCTCTTCGGGGAGCGACAGAAGAAGGAAAGTGGACGGCGATGGCTGCGCATGGATTGGATGAGCCGGACATGGAACTCAGTCCCTTGTTCGATCCCTTTGAAATCCGTGGGCTCAGGCTGAACAACCGCATCGTCATGCCCGCCATGGGACGCCATTTCAATGACGATGGCGTGCCGAGCGAAGCCTATGTCGATTATTTCCGCCGCCGCGCCGCCGCTGGCACGGGCCTGCTGATCACTGAAGTGGCCTCCGTCGAACATCCCGTTTCGCAGGCGCATCCGGGTTACGCGCGTCTGCATGGCGAGGATGCGCTGGAATCCTATGGCCGCATCGTGGAGGCGGTACATGGGGCAGGAGGACGGATCATCCCTCAACTGGTGCATTGCGGCACCGTCCGCGAAGTCGGAGCGTCGCCCAATCCCGATCTGGCGCCGCTCAGTCCGTCGGGCCTGTATCTGCCCTTTGAATCCTTTGGCGACAAGCCGGCGGTCAGGCAGGTGGCCGAGCCGGCGTCCGTCAAGGATATCGACGCAGCCATTGATGGTTTCGCCCGCAGCGCGCGCTACGCCAGGGCCCTGGGTTTCGATGGTGTGCAACTGCATGGCGCCCACGGTTATCTGATCGACCAGTTCTTTTGGGACAAGATGAACCGGCGCCAGGATGCTTATGGCGGCAGCCTGGTCGATCGCACCCGCTTTGCAACCGAGGTCATACGGGCAGTGCGTGAGGCCGTCGGCGAGGATTACCCCGTCTTCTTTCGCTGGTCCCAATGGAAACAGCAAGATTATTGGGCGAAGCTGTGCCAGACGCCCGCTGAACTGGAAGACTTCCTGACTCCATTGTCGGAGGCGGGCGTTGACATATTCGACTGTTCGACCCGCCGCGTATGGGAACCCGAATTCGATGGCAGCCCGCTGAATGTGGCCGGGTGGACCAGGCGGATCACCGGCAAGCCCACCGTGACCGTCGGCTCGATCTCGCTGGATCATGATCCGCTGCCGAGCAAGGAAGTGGGTGACAGGCCGGCCGAGCGGCAATTGCATGGCCGTTGCCCGCGCAGCATCCGGCATGTCGTGGGCATGCTTGGGCGGGGTGAATGTGACCTTGTCGCTGTCGGGCGAGCTATGATCACCAATCCGGACTGGACCCGCGATCTGCGCGACCGGCGGTGGGACAAGCTGGGCAATTATTCCGCGGACGCCCTGGCGAGATTGCACTGATGCGGTTCAAAACCCGGCCGTCTCGCCGACAGGGAAGCACGCACGGACAGGATATTGGAGGATGACCATGGCAGAAGAGACAGTGCAGCCCGTTCGGCCCGATCATGTGCCAGCCGATCGCGTTTACGAATATGACCTGTATGAAGCGCCCCGCGAGGTTACGAGCGATTATCAGATCGACATCGTCCGCCGCCTCCACCGGGAGGCGCCCGATATCTTCTGGACGCCCAAAAATGGGGGGCATTGGGTCGTCACCCGCGCGCGTGAGATTGACATGTGCCAGCGCGATGGAGAACTGTTTTCCATGCAGGACGTCGTGCTGCCGGCCGGCGCGAAGCCGTTCATCAATATTCCGCTGGAAACCGATGGGCCTGCGCATTCGGCCTATCGCAACGTCCTGCAGCCTGCATTCACGCCCGCTCGGATCATGCAACTGGAACGGGATATCCGCGCCCTGGCGATCGAGCTGATCGAAGGGTTCGTCGACAGGGGCGAGTGCGAATTCGTCGGCGAATTTTCCGCCATCCTGCCCATCGAGATCTTCATGCAGCTTGCCGATCTGCCCAAATCCGACAAGGCGGATCTCATGAGGTGGGCGGATGCCTCGGTCCACCCACGGACGCTGGAGGAACGCATCTGGGGCTATGGCCAGATGTCCGCCTATATCGAGGCGTTGATGGCCGAGCGGGCGGACGGTGCGCGTGAGGACGTCATTTCCATGATCATGCGCGGGCAGGTGTTCGACCGGGAAATGACCCATGAGGAACGGCACAGCATGATCCTGAACGTGTTGCTGGGCGGGTTGGATACCGTGATGGCGACCATGGGCGTCATCGCGCGCTTCCTTGCCACGCATCCTGACCATCGCCGGCAACTCAGGGAAGATCATGCCCTCATACCGCGGGCGATCGACGAACTGATGCGCTTTTACGGGGCGACCGGAACCGCGCGCGTGGTCACCCGCGATATCGAACATGATGGCATCCTGTTCCGGAAGGATGATCGGATCCTGATCCAGACCATGTTCCATGGCCAGGATGAGCGGCGCTTTGACAATCCGGACATCGTCGATTTCAACCGCAAGGATGTCCGCCACGCAACCTTCGGGCAGGGCAAGCATCGTTGCATCGGCGCCATGCTCGCCCGGCTTGAAATGCGCATCTTCATCGAGGAATGGCTTCAGCGGATTCCGGAATTCGACGTCGCCGCCGATGAATGCGCGATATTGGAGCGCGGGATGGTCAATTCCATGCGGAAACTGAAGCTGGTGTGGCCCCGTCTCGGCTGAAGGGCCGCCCTGGAGGGCCGCCTGACCCCTTTGGAGTCATCCGGGGCGTCAGGCGGCGGGTTCGTTGACCAAGGCCCAGAAATCGCGGCGGGGATCGGAACCATCCCAATGGTTCGCAATGTCGACGATCGCGCGATAGACCGGGTCGAGCGGGCTGGGCAGCGCGAGCTGCAAAAGAACAGCGTCTGGATTTTCCTGCGGCTCATAATAGGATTCGAAGGCGTTTCCGGCTTCATCGACATATTCCATGTGCGGCTTCAGGTGCAGGCCGCGTGCCGCCGCGTCCCCGACCGTGGCTTCGAAATCATTGCTGAAATAGGCCACATGGTGCAGGCCGCCCGAGGGGTGGCGGTCAAGGAACTCGGTGAAGGTCGAGCGCCTGTCGTCGTCCTGGCTCACCAGTTCCGTCAATTGTCCGGCAATGACGACGAAGGCGGCCGAAACATGGATGCGGATCAATTCCCCCCGGAAGCGCGCCGCCATTTCCGTACCGCGGATGAAATGCGCAGGGCCGATCCCCGATGCCAGCAGCCTGTCCACGGCCGCGTCGATGTCGGGAACGACATAGGCGACATGATAGGGTTTGGCGTCGATATATATGCTCATGCCATGATTTCCCGTGCATGTCCCGGCTTCTGCCGGGAGGGCGTCATCCTGTCCGGCGGTCCCGCCTTCTATCGCTCGATCCGGGCACGGCCCGCGACCAGATTCAGTACTTCATAGGCGGGATCCTTGACCGAGCGGGAACCCTGGATGAAGAGATCGCCCCGCAGGAAATCCTCGCCGATGGGGGCGCTGGAGGACCATTCGGAAACGCAGCGCCGATCCTTGATCGCCCAGGCGCCGTCGCGTCTTTCCATGACATCGACATAGCGGCCGACCATCATGTCGAGCATTTCCGTTCCGTCGGCGTCACGGGTCAGCGAAGCGAAGAAGGTCGTTTCCGCACCCGCCCTGTCGCCGTCCACCCTGATCCGGGACTGGCCGAGCAGATGGGTCGCATTCTTCCAGACCGAACTCAGCGAGTCCGTGACCGCGTCGGCGAACTGGGGGCCGGTCATCTTCATCGGACCATGATCGTCCCAACTGTCGGGATGATAGACATCCTCCACCGCGTCGCGATCGCATCGGTCGCAGGCATGGACATAGGCCTCGATAACCTCGCGAATCTCGAAATGATCGACGAGGCGCTGCACTTTGGGGTCCATTTCGCTCTCCCATTTTTATCGCGATCCGACCCGCATGATGCACCAATGCCGCATTGGCATCGTCCGATCGAACGTGGTGCCGGCGCGAAACGCATGCTGCTGTGTCGCTCGACGGCCGGAAATGCGACCTTTTGTCGCGATCTGCGCGCTGATTTTAAACGGACGCCGGCAGAGGCGCCGGAAATTGGAGAGAGCCATGACCGACAGTGTAAAGGCCGGAAAAGCGGGCGCTTCCGCGGTGCTGGATCAAGGCCCAGCCGCACCTCCTCCGCGTCAGGCGCTTTCGTCCATCTTCATCGTCATGACGGAAGCTTTCGAAGGTCAGGAGGATGAATTCAACGACTGGTACACCAATATCCACTGCCATGACACGATGCGCCTGCAGGGCAGCGTGGCGGTGCAACGGTGGAAACTATCACCCTATCAGCTCCGCTATAATGCCGGGCACTTCGGGCCTGAACAACGCTGGCTGTGCATCTATGAACTGAACGACACGCAACAGAATATCGACGATCATATCGAGCAATGCTTCAGCGATCGCATGCCGATAACCTCGGCGCAGCGCATCGACAAGGCGGAAGACTTCTATTATGTCCCCGCGCTATCGGGAAAGACAGCGGTCGAATCCTATGACTCGCGCAATGGCGACGTCCTGCTCATCCGCATGAATGTGAAGAAGGGCAAGGAAGGCGAGTTCATAAAATGGTATCGTGAGGACTATCTGCCGCGGACCTTGCGGCTTACGGGATTTATCGCCGGAGACCTCTACAAGGCGGCCGATATCCAGTTGATCGATGCCGTGCCCCGTTATGAGTTTTCCGCCGTCTACCATATTGCCGATCCCATGGTCGCGGTCGAAAGCCTGGACAGCCATCTGGCGCAGGCGAGTACGATACTCGACTGTCCCTTCGTCGAGCCCGACAGCATCGGCATCGCCTGCTACACGGCGATCACCAACCGTTTCACGGCCGAACAGGCCCATAACCTGCCGCCGGCCCAGAAGGCGCTGGAGGATGCGTTCAGGGCCAATATGGGCAATCGTCGCCACATGGCGGAGTCGCCCGACGGACTGAAGATCAAGCGCTGAAAAGGACGAAACCGGGCAGGACGTGGGCAGCCGTGCCCTGCCGTTCAGTCGCAGCAGGTCTGAAGGATCAAGCAAGATGGCGGACGACGGAGAGAGCAGGGTAGCGGCCCTGCGTCGGGATTTGCAGCGCGCGATGAGCGACCAGGTCGGCTTCGGCCGGCCCGACAGCCTCTATGCCGAACTTCGGGAGATCGACCCGGTGTCGGAGGCCAATGGCATACGCGTGGCGACCCGCTTCGAGGATGTCCTGACCGGATATCGCGACCAGTGCTTCAGTCGCCACAGGCAGGCGGTGGCCGAAGCCCTGGCCCATGGGGCAGGCAACGCGCGGGACGAGACGCTGAAACTGGCCTGGGAAGCATCGACCGCGATGTTGATCAACGCGGATGGGCCCGACCACAAGCGGCTGCGCCAGATATTGGAAGTCGCGTTCAAGCCGACCCAGATACGGAAATGGACGGAACGCATCCAGTCGATTACCGACGAACTGATAGCCAATGTAAGCGGCAGGAGAGAGTTCGACTTTCTGCGCGAACTGGCCTTTCTCCTGCCGGAGCGGGTGATCTGCGAACTGATGGGCGTTCCGCTGGAAGATCACGGTCTGTGGGGCAAATGGACCGCGGATATCGTCGCCGCCGCCCGGACGCATGAACCGAGCCCCGCCACGATGAAGGCGGTCGAGGATGCGCATCGCAATTTCTTCCTCTATTTTCGTGACCTTGTCCGGCAAAGGCGCGCGAACATGGGGGATGACCTGGTTTCCCTCCTGATCCGCGCCGAAAGCGAGGGCGATCGGCTGAGCGAGGTCGAACTGCTGGGCACGTTGCAGATGCTGATAGAGGCGGGCCATGAAACGACAGGCAATCTGATCGCCAATGGCATGTACGAATTGCTGCGGCATCCCGACCAATATGCGCTGCTGCGCGACCAGCCCGAACTGACCGACGGCGCGGTCGAGGAAATGCTGCGTTATTGCAGCCCCGCCCAATGGTCGCTTCCGCGCGAGCCGGTCGTTGATGTCGAATTGGGTGGCGTTCCGGTTCAGGCGGGCACGCCTGTCCTGCTGTCGCTGCTCGCCGCCAATCGGGATCCCTCCCTGTTCGACAAGCCCGACAGCTTCGATATTCAGCGCAATCCGAACCGGCATCTGGCCTTTGCGGGCGGGCCGCATTTCTGTCTCGGCAACCAGCTCGCGCGCACGGAAGCGCGCATCATGTTCCGTGGTATCATGACGAGATTGCCGGTGCTTGAACTCGCCGAGGAACCAAGGCTTCGCGACGCATTTGTGCGGGGCTATGAAAGCCTCCGCGTCCGCTTGGCTTAAGTTTTGGAGCAGCCTTCGGCGTTCTGCAAGGAAAGGGGGCGGGCCTGATCGGTCCGCCCCATTTTTTCAGGGATCAGGGGAGGCGATAGGCGATGACATAGTCGCCCACCTGGGTTCCCATGCCGGCATGTCCCCCGGCCGCGACCACCACATACTGTCTTTTGCTGGCGGGCGAATAATAGGTCATCGGGGTAGCCTGTCCGCCGGCCGGAAGGCGGCTGCGCCATAGCTCGCGGCCGGTCGCGCTTTCATAGGCCCTCAGGTAACGGTCCTGCGCGGCGGCGATGAAGAAGATCCCGCTGGAGAGCGCAACCGATCCGCCGGTATTGAACACGCCGATCGGAAGCGGCAGTCCCACTTTCATGCCGAGTGGCCCGGTATCGCTGGATGTCCCGAAGGGATGCTGCCAGAGGATCTTGCGGGTCTTGAGGTCAATCGCGCTGATCCGGCCCCATGGCGGCTGGATGCAGGGGACGAACAGGGGGGACAGGAAGGGAACGGCCTGCGCGGCATAGGGAGTCCCTACTTGCGGCAGCCCGGCCTCCGCGCCGCTCTTCGTTTCCGGCGATCCACGGCTGGCCTGGCCAGCTCCGGTCGAATTGGGTGCCCGGCTAAGGCCCATGGCGTTCGCCTTGGCGCGGGGAATGAGGGTCGTCTTGAATGGCGTGTGGCTGGTGTTCACGATAAGAATGCCGCGTTGCCGGTCGATGGTGACGCCGCCCCAACTGACTACGCCGGCACTTCCGGGATAGGATATGGTTCCTTGCAGCGATGGCGGCGTGAGCGGGCCTTCATAGCGTAGCTGGCGATATTTGATCCGGCAGACGAGCTGGTCGATCGGCGTCATCCCCCATGCCGACGCTTCGGTCAGTCGTGGCCCGACGAGGCTTGGCATGCCCACGGAATAGGGCTGCGTCGGCGCCGTGAAATCTCCCGGTACGGCGCCGCCGGGTGCTGGACGTTCCTCGACGCGGGTCAGCGGCTTGCCCGTCAAACGGTCCAGCACGAACAATTCCCCCCGTTTCGTCGGTTGGACGAGCGCCGGGACAGTGACGCTGCCCATCGGGAAATCGACCAGGCTGGGTTGTGCGGGCAGATCCTGATCCCACAGATCGTGGTGAATGGTCTGGAACCTCCAGCGCAACTGGCCAGTCCGCGTATCCAGCGCCACCAGGGCGCTGCCGAACTGTTCCATCACCGGCTTGCGTCCTCCGCCGAAAAAGTCCGGCGTGGGATTGCCCAGGGGCACGAACAGCAGGTTGTTTTGCGCATCCGCCGTCAGTGGCGCCCAGGAATTGGGCGTGCCGCGCGCATAATCGCCCGCCTGGGGATCCGCGCCATTGATTGCGGCGCGATCGCCAGCGCCCAGATCCCATGCCCAGGCGAGCTTTCCGCTGACGGCATCGAACGCCCTGATCACGCCGGATGGTTCGCCCACCTCTGCCCCGTCCATGACGTTGGCGCCGACGATCACCTTGTCGCCGACGACCAGTGGCGCAGAGGTGGTGAAATAATAGCCCGGACGAACGCGGCCGAGGCCTTTTTTGAGATCGACGCGTCCCCCCTCACCAAAGCCGGAACAGGGACGGCCGCTCACGGCGTCCAGCGCCTGCAGGCCGCCGTCGACGACCGGGGAGAAGATGCGCTGCCGGCATTCGCCGCTGCCCGCTTGATTGTCGGCGGTGGCATAATAGGCGACGCCACGGCATGCCTTCAGCGGAGACCAGCCATAGCTGACCTTGGGGTCGTACATCCACAATCGCCGGCCGGTCGTCGCATCGATGGCGTGAACCTGCGTATGCGCGGTGCACAGGAACAGGCGGTTGCCGACCTGCAGCGGCGTCGTTTCAAAGGTCCAGGCGGTCTGCGCATCATTGCGGCCGGGCAGGTCGCCTGTTCGGTAGACCCAGGCCCGCTCCAGCCTGCCCACATTGGCGCCGTCGATCTGGCCGAGCGTTGAAAAGCGGCTTGCGCCGAGATCGCCGCCATAGGTCGCCCAGTCCGATGCCGCCTGTGCGACAGGCGGCACCGAGCCGTCGTCCGGATTGGGCAGGCGCATCGTGACGGTCCAGGTCATGGCGCCAAGCAGCAGGACCAGAACGGTTCCAACAGCAAGCCGGCGCGCGCCGAACCGGCGCCACAGCCATGGCAGCGCCATGCCGGCGGCAAGGAAAAGGGGTGCACCCAACCGAGCGAATAGCGGCCAGAAGGCAGGGCCCGCTTCCACCCAAGCCCATATCGCGGTTCCAGCGAGAAAAACCGCATAGAGCAGATAGCCGGAGGGCCGTCGGCGGAACAGCATCACTGCGCTGGCCAGCAGCGGAAGGCTCGACACCGCATAATAAGGCGATCCGCCCAGTTGCAGCAGCCTCAGTCCCCCGATGAGGAAGAACAACCCTGTCAGAAGCAGGATCGTGGCTGACGCATAGGGCCGGTAGGGGATGCGGTGATTGGGCGCCGGCTTTTCCGACATCGTCTCTCTCCTGTTGGCGACACCGCCAATTGGGTCTGTGGGATGACGGGAGCCCGCATCACATCGTCCATTGGGACGTCGCGCCATCCGCAAGTTCGGGCACCGCTGACGGTCGACAAGGAGAGGAGACGATGATGTCCACCACTGTCCCGATGACGGAAAGAAACCTGGCGCATGCCGAAGCGATCCGGATGCTGAAGGCGCGCTATTTCAGGAATATGGACCAGCGGGATTGGGAAGCCATGATCGACGTTTTTGTCGATGACGCCGTCATGGACATGCGATCGGAAATGGCGGCGCTGGCGCATGCGGGATTGGCGGTGGACCCGCAAGCTGGGCTCATCGAAGGGCAACCGGCGATCCTGCAGGCGATGTCGAGCGCGCTTGTGGGAACGATCACCGTCCATCATGGGCATATGGGCGAGATCGATATTCTGTCAGATAACGAGGCAGGGGGAATATGGCCGATGCGGGACGTCATCCTGATGCCGGAGGGCAGTCCGGTGCGGCAGCTGCGCGGTTATGGGCATTATCATGAACGCTATCGGCGTGTGGCGGAGGGGGAATGGCGGATCGCCCATCTGAGGCTCAGCCGCCTGTTGATCGAATGGATTTAGAGCATTTTCGGGTTGCGCCGAGTCATATGTTTTGATTCGAAGGTGTCGGTTAATCGGCGAGGCTGAGATGACGGCACCCTTATCCCAGGATTTGCGCAAACGGCTTATTGCGGCTGTAGCGGAAGGCAGTTCTGCCCGCGCGGCAGCGGCCCGGTTTCAGGTGAGCCCGGCAGCGGCGGTGAGCATCGTGCGCCGAGCACGGGAGACCGGTAGTACAGAGCCTGCCCGGATCGGCGGTTATCGTCGGCCGCTTCTGGCGGATCATGAGGCCTTGTTGCGTGAACTGATGTCCACCCGGAAGGGCATCACGCTGGCCGAGATCAAGGCGGAACTGGTCGAACGAGGTATCCAGCCGGGTTCGCTCTCGACGATCTGGTCAACCCTCAAGCGGTTTGGCCTGTCCCATAAAAAAAGTCGCTGAGGGCCGCCGAGCAGGATCGGCCTGACGTTGCCGATCATCGTCAGCGCTGGCGGGTGTGGCAGCGCTTCATGGACCCAGCCGCGCTTGTGTTCCTGGATGAAACCGGCGCGACCACCAATATGGCTCGACGCTATGGCTGGAGTCCCAAGGGCGAGCGCCTGATCGACGCTGCCCATTCGGTCATTGGCGAACGACGACATTCATCGCGGGCCTGCGTTCGACCGGAATCATCGCTCCGATGGTCCTCGATGGCCCCATGACAGGCGAAACCTTCCGCGCCTATGTCGAACAGTTTCTGGCACCGACGCTGTCGCCGGGCGACGTGGTCGTCCTCGACAACCTGCCGGCTCATAAGGTCGCCGGCATTCGTGAGGCCCTCACCGCCGTTGGCGCCAGCATCCTGTACCTTCCGCCCTACAGTCCGGACCTGAACCCGATTGAGCAATTGTTCGCCAAACTCAAGACGCTTCTGCGAAAGGCGGCGGCTCGCACCCGCGACGCCCTGTGGGATACCATTGGTCGTTTGCTCCCCGCCTTCAGCCCTACAGAATGCCGCAACTACATCGAAAACTCAGGATATGCCTTCGACTAAACCAAAAATACTCTAAGACGGATCGACATTCAGCCCTGACGGCCTGCAAATGGCGACTTTCCGTGCTTCCGGTGCTCACGTACTGGAAGTAGGCTGCGCGCCGGGTCACGAAAAATCACCATTTTCGGCTCGTCATCATCTGAATGTCGATCCGTCTTAGGCAGGCGACCGCATCGCCCCGCCATTCCCCCCGAGATCGGGTTTCAGATGCCGCCCATGCAGATATATTTGATCTCCAGATAATCCTCGATCCCATATTTCGACCCTTCACGGCCCAGCCCGCTTTCCTTGACACCGCCAAAAGGGGCGACTTCGGTCGAGATGAGGCCCGTGTTCACGCCGACGATGCCATATTCGAGCGCCTCTGCCACGCGCCACACCTTGCCCAGATCGCGGGCAAAGAAATAGGCGGCCAGGCCGAAACAGGTGTCGTTCGCCATGCGCACGACCTCCGCTTCGTCGCGGAACCGGAAAACCGGAGCCAATGGTGCGAAAGTCTCGTCCTTCGCCACCAGCATGTCGCTGGTCATACCCGTCATGATCGTGGGTTCGAAGAAGCTGCCGCCAAGGTCAGACCGGCCTCCCCCCGCTACCAGAGTGGCCCCCTTCGCCAGTGCGTCGCCGATATGGCTTTCGATCTTCGCCACGGCGCCCTCGTTGATGAGGGGGCCGATCGTGACCCCCTCGTCAAACCCGTTGCCCATCCTGAGGCCGCCCACCGCCTTGGCCAGCCGCTCGACAAAGGCGTCGTGGATGCCGTCCTGCACGTAAAGCCGGTTGGCGCACACGCAGGTCTGGCCCGCGTTGCGGAACTTGGACTGCATCGCGCCGGCAACCGCGGCATCCAGATCGGCATCGTCGAACACGATGAAGGGGGCATTGCCGCCCAGTTCCAGGCTGAGCTTGGTGATATGCTGCGCTGCGTTGGCCATGAGGTCGCGACCGATTTCTGTCGACCCGGTAAAGCTGATCTTCCGCACCAGGGGGTTCGAACAGAATGTGTCGCTGATTTCCCCGGCATTGCCGGTGATGCAGGACAGGATGCCGGGGGGAATCCCTGCTTCCTCCGCCAGACGGCAGAGCGCAAAGGCGGTCAGCGGCGTGGCGCTGGCCGGCTTGATGATGATCGGGCATCCCGCCGCGAGGGCCGGTCCCGCCTTGCGCGTGATCATGGCCGCCGGGAAGTTCCACGGCGTGATCGCAGCCGTCACGCCGATCGGTTGCTTGACGACCAGCAGGCGCATCCCCTTGTCATGCGCGGGGATCACGTCGCCATAGGCGCGCTTTCCTTCTTCCGCGAACCATTCGATGAAGCTGGCCGCATAGACCACCTCGCCGCGCGCCTCCGCCATCGGTTTGCCCTGTTCGGCAGTCATGATCGCCGCAAGGTCTTCGGTATTGGCGATGATGAGGTCGAACCAGCGGCGCAGGATCGCGGCACGGTCCTTGGCGGTTCGGGCTGCCCAGGCGGGCATGGCCTGTGCGGCGGCCTCTATGGCGCGCGTGGTTTCGGCATGGCCAAAACGCGGCACGTTCGCAATCACCTCCCCGGTCGCGGGATTGCGCACGGCGATCTTTGCCTCGCTGTCCATCCATTGCCCTCCGATCAGGCAGCGTTCTTCCAGCAATTGCGGGCGCTTTAAATTGTAAATGGCCATGAGGCGGTCCTTCTGCGGGAGTCGGATGGAGCGAGGCGTCAGCTTTGCCCTATTCCGGGGAACCCTCGCTTATCCATCGTCCGGTTGGACCATGTTCTCCACGGTCCCTGCGGCTAGAGCCGGGGAAAGGCAGTCAGCGGCCTTTGGCGGGTTCTGTCATCGAAGTACCCGCCGGCCAGGTTGGGCCTGAAGGATAATGGGGCGTGCGCCGGATGGTCCGGTGGGTTTAGTACAGGAAGATCATGATGCCAAAAGTGACGTTCAAGAGCCATCAGGGGGACGTGCGGGAGGTGGACGTCGCTGCTGGGCGCTCGCTGATGCTGGCCGCGACGATCAACGGTGTTCCGGGCATCGATGCGGATTGCGGCGGCACGCTTTCCTGCGCGACCTGCCATGTCTATGTCGATCCGCAGTGGATCGACCGGCTGCCGGCCATGGATGACGTCGAGAACGATCTGCTGGAGAACACCGCCTGCGAAAGGACCGGAAACAGTCGCCTGTCCTGCCAGATCATCGTGACCGATGAACTGGAAGGGCTGAGCGTCGAGGTTCCGGAACGTCAGTTCTGACATGAGCGGGCTGCTTATTGTCGGCGGCTCCTATGCCGGGCTGAACATCGCGGCATCGGCGCGGCAGCATGGCTTCGACGGCGCGATCACAATGCTGACCGAAGAGGCGTTTCTGCCCTACCACCGGCCGCCGCTTTCGAAGGGATATCTGACCGGCGCGGTCGACGCCGAAAGCCTGCCGCTGCGCGGAGAGGTCTTTTATCGCGACAATCAGGTGGACGTCGTCTTCGGCGCGCGTGCCGAGCATGTCGAGCCGGAAGGCCGTGTCGTCACGACCAAGGGGACGTTCGGGTTCGACAAGCTGGCCTTCGCCACAGGAACGCAGGCGCGCCGCATACCGCTGGCCGGAGCCGATCTGGACGGTGTCGTGACGCTGCGCTCGCTCGCTGACGCCAACCATATTCGCGAGAAGCTGGAGCAGACGTCGTCGGTCGTGATCATCGGCGGCGGTTTCATCGGGCTGGAGCTCGCCGCGTCGCTCGCCAAGGCGGGAAAGCCCGTGACGGTACTGGAAGGGTTGCCACGGGTGATGGCGCGGGTGACCGGGCCCGTGATCTCGAATTTCGTCGAGCGCAGGTTCGCGGCTGAAGGCGTCCGCATATTGACCGCGACAGGCGTGGAGCGGATCGAAGGGGACCAGGGCAAGGTCACGGGAGTGCGGGACAGCCATGATGTGGTCCATGCTGCAGATCTCGTCGTGATGGCGGTGGGCGCGGTGCCCAATACGGGGCTGGCAGAGCCGCTTGGCCTCGCCAGCGGGCAGGGGATCCATGTCGACAGCTGCGGTCGGACGGCCAATGCCGCGATGTTCGCGGCGGGCGACTGCGCATTCGGCATGAACCTGTTCGCGGGGCGCGACATGCGCCTGGAATCGGTGCAGAATGCGACCGACCTTGGCAAGGCTGCCGGCGCGGCCATCGCCGGCAGGACCATGCCCAACTTGTCCGTGCCCTGGTTCTGGTCGGATCAGTTCGACATGAAATTGCAGATGGTCGGCTTTTCCCAGGATGCGCAGCAGGAGGTTGTGCGCGGGTCGCTGGAAGACGGAAAATTCTCCGTTTTCTACCTGCGCGACGAGCGCGTCGTCGCGATCGAATCCGTCAATGCTGTGAGCGATCATGTGCTCGGTCGAAAGCTGCTGGCGGTCGACCATCGTGTGAGTGCGGCGATGCTAGCTGATCCGGCCTTCAACCCGCGGGATCTGATCGCGTCGAAGGTCGCCACAACCTGAAGCACGGGCATAGTCCGGTGGGACGTATGTCGCAGCCCCGGCAGGATTAAGATGATGGCGATCGGCGCCCTCCCTCAATCAGCGCCGGCCGGCCAGCCGGCCTCAGCGAGGGCGAGAGCCTGTCCCAATTGGTAATAAAAAAGAGCAGGAGCGAAGTCATGGCGGGCAATCGTGGTGTCGTTTATCTCGGACCGAACAATGTGGAAGTGATGGATATCGGCGATCCCAGAATGGAAACGCCGCAGGGACGCAAGATCGATCACGGCGTCATCCTGAAGGTCGTGTCCACCAACATCTGCGGATCCGATCAGCACATGGTGCGCGGACGTACGACGGCGCCGACCGGGCTGGTCCTGGGGCATGAAATCACCGGGGAAGTCGCAGAAGTCGGCAGCGGTGTCGAGTTCCTCAAAAAGGGCGACATCGTCTCCGTCCCGTTCAACGTGGCATGCGGCCGTTGCCGCACATGCAAGGAACAGGCGACGGGTGTCTGCCTGAACACCAATCCGGATCGCGCCGGCGCGGCTTATGGCTATGTCGACATGGGCGGATGGATCGGCGGGCAGGCCAATTATGTCATGGTGCCTTACGCCGACTTCAACCTGCTGAAATTTCCCGATCGTGACCAGGCGCTTGAGAAGATACGCGACCTGACCTGCCTGTCTGATATCCTGCCGACCGGGTTCCACGGCGCCGTCAATGCGGGCGTTGGTCCGGGTTCCACCGTCTATGTCGCGGGAGCGGGGCCGGTCGGGATGGCGGCTGCGGCGTCCTGCAATCTCCTTGGCGCCGCCTGCACCATCGTGGGCGACATGAACAAGGAGCGCCTGAAGCATGCCCGCGCCATGGGCTTCCAGACGGTCGACCTTTCCGAACATGCCGATCTGGGCGAACAGATTGCGCAGATCCTGGGCGTTCCTGAAGTGGATTGTGCCATCGACGCGGTCGGGTTCGAGGCAAGGGGGCATGGCGCCGATTCCGGTCATGAGGCGCCCGCCACGGTGTTGAACGCGCTGATGCAGGTGACCCGCGCGTCGGGACGGATCGGCATTCCCGGCCTTTATGTCACTGGTGATCCGGGCGGCGTCGACGAAGCGGCCAAGATCGGCAGCCTGTCGATCCGCTTCGGGCTGGGCTGGGCGAAGAGCCACGCCTTCTTCACCGGGCAGACGCCGGTGGTGAAATATAATCGCCAGCTCATGCAGGCGATCCTGTGGGACCGCCTGCCAATTGCCGACATCGTCAATGTCGAAGTGATCGGTCTGGATGAAGCACCGCGCGGCTATGAAGTATTTGACCATGGCGCGGCCAAAAAGTTCGTGATCGATCCCAATGGAATGGTGCCGAAGGCCGCCTGAAGGCGACCTTGACGGCTTATGGTTAGGCGTTTGCCGGAGGCATGTGAATGAACAGGGTAATCGATGTCGATGCCTCCGTCGCGGCCGTCGATGCGATTGGCGATCTTTTTCGCCAATCGATGCGGCGACTGGCCTCGGCAGTATCGATCGTGGCGTGCGAAAGCGACGGGGAGTGGTTCGGCCTCAGCGCGACATCGGTAACGTCCCTGTCGATGGAACCGCCGTCATTGCTGGTCTGCCTCAACCGGTCGGCGTCGCTGACGCCGATGCTGCACCAGGACAAGCCGTTTTCGGTGAATCTCCTCGACCGCCGGCATCAGAATGTGTCCAATGCCTTCGGCAGTTCCAGCTTGCGGGCAGAGCGTTTTCGCGACGGGGGCTGGCAACTTTCGGAGCGGGGCGTGCCCGTGATGGCGGAAGCGATCGCGTCGATCGAATGCGACGTAGGGAAGCTGGTCGAATATGGGTCGCACATCATCGTCATCGGCGAAGTGCGTCATGTCCGGATTGGGGAGGGCGTGGACCCTCTGATCTACTGCAACGGAAAATATCAATGACCTCAACCAACAACGCTGCGTTCAGCGACGCCCTCTATGACGCGCTTCGCGGACGGCATACGATCAGCCCTCTTGTCGAGCAGCAGGCATCACTGACGATTGACGATGCCTATGCGATCAGCCTGGGATTTCTGCAGCGTCGTACGGCCGATGGCGAGCGTGTCGTGGGCAAGAAGATCGGTGTTACATCGAAGGCGGTGCAGGATATGCTGGGCGTGCACCAGCCTGACTTCGGCTTCCTGACGGACTGGATGCATGTGGAGGGGGATATCGATGTCGACGCCAAGGCGTTGATAGCGCCGCGCGCGGAAGCGGAAATCGCCTTCATACTGAAGGACAGGCTGAACGGCCCCGGCGTCACCCCCGCCGACGTGATCGCCGCGACGGAGGCGATAGCACCGTGTTTCGAGATCGTCGACAGCCGCATCAGGGACTGGAAGATCAGCATCGTCGACACGGTGGCGGACAATGCCAGTTGCGGCGTCTTCGTGCTGGGCGAGGCGCGGGCTGACCCGCGCGCCCATGATCTGCCCAACCTCCACGTCACCGTGACCAAGAATGGTGCGCCGCTTTCGGAAGGCTATGGCCATGCCGTGCAGGGCGATCCGGCCATGGCGGTGGCCTGGCTCGCCAATACGCTGGGCACCTATGGCGTGACGCTGGAGGCTGGCGACGTGATCCTGTCGGGATCCGTCGTGCCGCTGGAGCCGGCGGCGAAGGGCGATCGTTTCGAAATGACGTTGCACGGCATCGGCACGTGCACAGCCAATTTCATCTGAAGGAAACATGATGGGCAAGGTCAAGGCGGCCATTATCGGATCGGGCAATATCGGCACCGACCTGATGATGAAGATGATCAAATATCCGCAGAATATGGAGCTGGCGGTCGTGGTCGGCATTGACGAGGCGTCGGAAGGCCTCGCCATGGCCCGCGAGCGCGGCGTTGCGACCACTCATGAAGGGCTGGAAGGCCTCAAGGCGATGGACGTCTATCCCGAGATCGGGATCGTCTTCGACGCGACTTCGGCCTATGCGCACAAGGTCCATGATGCGGCCCTGCGCGCCGACGGCAAGCAGGTGGTGGACCTCACCCCGGCTGCCATCGGTCCCTACACCATCCCGACAGTCAATGGCGAAGCCAATCTCGACGCGGGCAATGTGAACATGGTGACCTGCGGCGGACAGGCGACCATCCCGATGGTGGCCGCCGTCAGCCAGGTCGCGACCGTCCACTATGCCGAGATCGTGGCGTCCGTATCCTCGCGTTCGGCGGGCCCCGGCACGCGCGCCAATATCGACGAGTTCACCCGCACGACCGCGGGTGCGATCGAGAAGGTCGGCGGCGCTGCCCAGGGCAAGGCGATCATCATCCTCAATCCGGCCGAACCGCCGATGATCATGCGCGACACCGTCTTCACTCTGTCCGAGGGTGCCGACGAGGAAACCATCCGCGCCTCTGTCGAGGCCATGGTCAAGAAGGTCCAGGCCTATGTGCCCGGCTATCGCCTCAAGCAGGAGGTGCAGTTCGAGCGCTTTGGCGACAACAACAAGCTCAAGATCCCGGGGCGCGGCGAGTTCACCGGCATCAAGACGATGATCCTGCTCGAGGTCGAAGGAGCAGGTGATTATCTTCCCAGCTATTCGGGCAATCTCGACATCATGACCGCCGCCGCTAAGGCGACCGGCGAGCTGCTGGCGCAGCGCATTGCTGAAGGCAAGAAGGCGGCGGCCACCGGGTCGCTCGCCGAGACGGAGAATTAAGAGATGAGCGCGAAATTCAACGTCGAAGCGGGCGAGAAGCTGTACATTCAGGACGTCACCCTTCGCGATGGCATGCACGCGATCAGGCATATGTACGGCATCGATCATGTCAAGGCGATTGCCAAGGCGCTTGACGATGCCGGCGTGGACGCGATCGAGGTCGCCCATGGCGATGGCCTGAATGGCGCCAGCTTCAACTATGGCTTTGGCGCGCATACTGACTGGGAGTGGCTGGAGGCCGTCGCATCGGTGCTGAACAGGTCCGTCCTCACCACGCTGATCCTGCCGGGCGTCGGCACGGTTGATGAACTGCGCCGCGCCTATGATATCGGCGTGCGATCGGTGCGGGTCGCCACCCATTGCACGGAGGCCGACGTCAGCAAGCAGCATATCGGCATCGCGCGCGATCTGGGCATGGACGTCTCGGGCTTCCTGATGATGAGCCACATGATCGATCCGGAAAAGCTGGCGGCGCAGGCAGTACTGATGGAAAGCTATGGCGCCCAGTGCGTCTACGTCACCGACAGCGGCGGCGCGCTCGACATGGATGGCGTCAAGGCGCGGCTGGAGGCCTATGACCGGGTATTGAAGCCCGAAACCCAGCGCGGCATCCACGCCCATCACAATCTCTCGTTGGGCGTGGCCAATTCGATCGTGGCCGCGCAATGCGGGGCGGTCCGCATCGACGCGTCGCTGACCGGCATGGGTGCGGGCGCTGGCAATGCGCCGCTCGAAGTGTTCGTCGCCGCGGCTGACCGCAAGGGCTGGAACCATGGCTGTGACGTCAACGCACTCATGGATGCGGCGGAAGATCTGGTTCGTCCCTTGCAGGACCGGCCAGTACGCGTCGATCGCGAAACGCTCGCGCTGGGCTATGCAGGGGTCTATTCCAGCTTCCTGCGCCACGCGGAAAAGGCGGCCGAAACCTATGGCCTGGACACCCGCACGATCCTGGTCGAACTCGGCCGTCGCAAGATGGTGGGTGGACAGGAGGACATGATCGTCGACGTTGCGCTGGACATGCTAAAGGAAAAGGCCTGATCCAGGGCGGGGCGGGGAGAGTCCCGCCCACCTGCAAGACGAAAAAATCCCCGGGAGAGGAAGTGTGGGTCTGGAGCAGGAGAGGAAGGAACTGGGAGCCCGTGAGGTTGTCCGTTTCCTGAAAGAGAGCGGATTCCGTCACATTTTCGGTCTTCCGGGAAGTTCGCTCGTATCGCTTTTGCAGGAACTGGCGGATTCTCCCGTCAAAGTGGTTCCGACGATCCATGAATCAGTGACGATCGCGGCGGCTGACGGCTATGCGCGGGTGACCGGGGCCGGGGCGGCCTATATCTACATGGTGCCCGGCACGGCCAATGCTCTTGCCAATCTGTACAATGCCTGGCGCGACGAAAGTCCCATTCTGGTGCTGGCGTCCCAGCAGGCGGCCTGGGCCCGCACGCGTGAAGGCACGATCGGTGAGGGGGATCTTGTTCCCCTGGTCGCGCCCTTCTGCCGCCATGCCCGCGAACTCGCGCCGGGCATGCCGGTCTATCATCATCTGGCGGCCGCCAGTCGTGCGGCAAGAGGCGTACCGACAGGGCCGGCATTCGTCTCCCTGCCGGAAGATGTGCTGGAGGCTGATGGACCCGTCGTTTCTGTCCCCCGGACGGTCCGCCTGCCGTCAGGCGCGCCTGACATAAGCCTGCTTGCAGAGAAGCTGGCAAAGGCTCGCCGGCCCCTGATCGTCGCGGGCGGCCAGGTGCGGCGCCATGGCGGTGCGGATGGGCTGGCCGCGCTTGCCGAGCGCCATCAAATCGCGGTCGCGGCGGAGCCGGGCTTCAATGACAGGCTCGCCATATCGCCTGGCCATCCGAATTTCCTGGGAGGAATGACCGGACTCTACGGCAGCGTCGCAGAGGCGCGGGCGGATTTCGTGCTGGTGGTCGGGGGACGTTTCATTCCGGAGGGGCATCCGCGACCAAACCCCTATTTTCCAGGGGCCGAATTCGTCGCCCACGTCAATGCCGATCATGCGAAGCTTGAGGAGACAAGAGTCGCCCACTGGTCCTGCGCCTGCGATCCTTCGGCCTTGCTGGCCGCTCTGCTCCAGGCGGTGTCCGATGCCGATGATGCGCTGATGCGGCAGAGGCGCGCCTTCATCGACGAGGCGAAGGCGGCCCGATTGCCGCCCGGTAATCCCTTTGCCGAGACATTGGCATCCTATGGAACCGCACTTGGCGCGCTTCACGACGCGCTGGATCACGGCTGGGTGGTCGACGAAGCCGTCATGGGATCGGTTGCCCTTCTGGGAGCGCTGCGATCGGGCGATGGCGGACGATATATCGGGGCGACGGGGGGTTCGCTGGGCTGGGGAACCGGCGCGGCCGTGGGGGCTGCGCTGGGTTCGGGCGGGCCGGTTACCTGCGTGCTGGGGGACGGCGCGTTACGCTTTGGTCTCCACGGCCTCTGGACCGCCGTGGCGGAAAGATTGCCGATTACATTCGTGATCCTGGATAATGGCGGCTATGGGTCGACCCGCTATTTTTCCCGGGCTTATGCGGAACGCGCAAAGCCGGGTGGGGGACGCAACGCGCCCAGCTATGCCGGCATGGACTTTCGCGAAACCGGCGGTTCCCTGGCCGACCTGATCCGCGGCTTTGGCCTGCCATGCACCGGGCCGGTGGCTCCGCAGGACGCGCGCGAAGCATTGGAGGCGGCATGGCGTTCGGCGAAAGAAGGGCCAAACGCGATCATTATCAGCTTGCCGTTCGGTGATTAGGCCTGCATTCAGGCAGAGGTAAGGTCACCGCCATGGTGCGACGCAGAAGTGATCGGATGCTATGAGGATATTGGAAGGCTTTTACAGCATAGATTTTGACCCTGAGCTGAATATTGTCCGTCTTTCGTCTTATGGTTTCTGGACGCTTGAGGTCGTCGATCAATTTGCCCGGGACGTGAAGCACGTTCGGTCCATTGTCGGCGCTCACCGTGATTGCCTGATGGACGGTTCCCTATGCGAAGTGCGCACGCCTGAGGTCGCCGATGCCTTGGCCCGTCTGGCGCAGAAGGAGGATCACGTGTTTCTGGGGCGAACGGCCATGGTCATGAGCTCCACCCTGCTCAAGATGCAGAACCGCCGTTTCCTGAAGGACGACCGCTTCGAATATTTCGATAATGAGGAGGCGGCCCTGCAATGGCTCGCTACGGGCGGGCCGGCCACCTGATCCGCCCCCTTCCAACGACCAGAACAGCGATCTGATTAAATCAGATCGCTGTTCTGCATTTCTTGTTTTCCGCGATTTTCGGATCGCTTTATCCGCTGCAGCTGTAGCCGCCGTCGACCGTCAGCAGCACCCCGTTGACATAGCGCGCCGCGTCCGAACACAGGAAAAGGATCGGATCGGCCAGATCTCCAGGTTCGCCGAAACGCTTCATCGGCAATCGCGCGAGCAGCATGGCGGCCCATTGCTTGTTCTCGAACACCGGCTTTGCCATGCCCGTCTGGATCCAGCCGGGCGCGACCGCATTCACGCGGATGTCCGGCGCCCATGCCACGGCAAGCGATTTCGTCAGCTGGACTATGCCGCCCTTGCTGGCGGAATAGGCAGGCGTCCCGGCGCTGCCGAACGTGGAATAGAGCGAACCGACATTCACGATCGCACCCTTGGCCGCCGCGAGCAGATCGCGCGCCGCAAGACAGCAGCGCTGCGTGCCGGTCAGATTGATGTCAAGGATGCGGGCGAAACCTTCGGGCGTGAATTCGCTGCTGGGATCGGCCGCCCCTGCGCAGTTGACGAGCGCGTCGATCCGATCGAACTCGGAGAAGAAGGCCTTGACCGCGTCATCGTTGCGGACGTCCAGCACCTTGGCGCTGATGCCCGCATGGCTCGCCGCGCCGCTGACCTCCTGATCGGAAACGCCCGTTACGACGACTTCATATCCCGCGTCTGCCAATGCCAGCGCGGCGGCCCAACCAATGCCGTCAGGGCGCGCACCCCCGGTGATAACTGCTTGTCTGGTCATGAAACTCTCAACTCCTCGTCGAAAACGCTCTTCAGGCTGGCGGCCATCTCGTCCAGCGCGCCGGCTGCGGCGGGCGATATCTGATAAAAGGTCATGAAGCCGTGGGGCAGATCGCGATAATGGTGGACGGTTACCGCAACATCCGCTGACGCCAGTTTTCGGCCATAGGCAAGTCCCTCGTCCCGAAGCGGATCGAATTCCGCTATGATCAGCACCGCCGGAGGCAGTTGGCGAAGATCCTCGGTCAGAAGAACCGACATCCTGGGATCGTTCCTGTCCATGCCCTCCGGCGCATAATGATTCCAGAACCATATCATGTCGGCTGCGGTGAGCAGGCCGCCGGTCCCTCTTTCGGTGTAGGACGGGCTATCCTGACCACCGCTGGTCGCGGGATAGATCAGCAGTTGCGCCGCCAGTGCGGGGCCCTTCTGGTCGCGCGCCATGACAGCGACGGCGGCTGCCAGGTTGCCACCGGCGCTGTCGCCCGCGACGGCCAGCGGGATGTCGCCCAAGCCCAGTTCGCCCTTGTGCCGGTCCGCCCATTGCAGCGCCGCGTAGCAATCCTCCAGACCAGCGGGGAAGACATGTTCGGGCGCAAGGCGATAATCGACCGCCAGAACGGCGCATTGCGAGCGATTTGCCAAGGCGCGCACGGCCTTGTCGTGGCTCTCGAGGTTGCCTACCACCCATCCACCGCCATGATAGAAGAGGATCAACCCGCGCGGATCGCCTAACGGGCGATAGAAGCGGGCGGCGATCGGTCCTGCCGCGCCGTCGACTTGCAGGTCGCGCACTTCTGCAAGTGCTTCATCCTCGCCGAAATTGAACTGTTCGAACATGGCCCGCACGGCTTCGACCGGGAGCGTCGGAATGGGAGGTGTCTGGGCAAGTCCTTGCAGGACAGGGCCGAATTCCGGCGCAAGGCTCGGTTCTTGGCTCATGATGGAGGCCTCTGGAACAGTGACAGGAAAGACAATCATGTAGGAAAAGGATGCCAGGCGGGGCGACGTCTGACCAGACTAGGTCAAGGGCCGCTCGTCCTGCTACTTCCCCACTGCATAATCGGTATTGCTCCGGACGCCGTCAGGCGCGGCGAGGCCGGCGCGCCAAGCGAAACTTGCGTTGAACGGGAGAAGGTCGATGGGTTGGCTTCAAGGCGATGTGGCGCTGATCACGGGTGGCGGCTCCGGACTGGGGCGGGCTCTGGTCGAACGTTTCCTGGAGGAAGGCGCGCGCGTCGTCGTCCTTGAATATTCCCCTGACAAGGCCAGCGCGCTCGAAAAGGATTTCGGCGATAAGGTCGCCACCGTCGTCGGCGACGTGCGCTCGATCGCCGACAACAAGAAGGCGGTGGCGCTCGCCGTCGAGAAATTCGGGAAGCTCGATATATTGGTAGGCAATGCCGGCATCATGGATTTGCCCGCCATGCTCCTCGACCTGCCGGAGGACAAGTTGGACGCCGCGTTCGACGAGGTGATGGGCGTCAATGTCAAAGGCTATATACTGGCCGCCTACGCAGCCGCGCCAGAACTCAGGAAGACCAAGGGCAGCATGGTCTTCACGGCGTCCTCCGCATCCTTCATTCCCGGCGGCGGCGGCATTTTCTATACGGCCTCGAAGCATGCCGTCGTCGGCCTGGTCCGCGAACTGGCCTATCAGCTCGCGCCTGAGGTCCGGGTGAACGCCGTCGGCCCCGGCCCAATGCGGACCGACCTGCGCGGCAGCAAGGCATTGGCGCCACAGGATTATGTATTTTCGCCGCAGACGCAGGAAGTCGCCGATATGGTGTTTCAGGCTTTTCCGCTCAAATGCGACGACCCGGCGGATTATACCGGTCTTTTCGTAACCCTTGCGTCCCGCCGCAATGCGGCGACGACTACTGGCGAAGTCATCAATGCTGCGGACGGCCTTGGGATACGCGGCACGACCTTCCTGACCGGAGCGCATTTCAAGAAGGGCTATGTCCACACCTGACCCGGATATGGGGTTCCGCGGCAGGCTGTTCAGATGGTCCGCCCTCCATCGGCGACGATGATGGCGCCCGTCACATAGCTGGCAAGATCGGATGCCAGGAACAGGACCACATGGGCGATCTCCTCCGGCGTGCCCAGCCTTCCCATGGGGATCGTCCGCATGAAATCCGGGTCAAGGGGCGCCCCGTCGATCAGCGGCGTCTGGATGACCCCCGGACAGACGGCGTTGCAGCGGATGCCCGTGGCAGCATATTCGACCGCGACGGCGCGCGTCAGCTGCGACAATGCCGCCTTGGCCACCGCATAGGCGCCGATGCGCGGTTCGGCGTGAAAAGCCGCGATAGAGGATGTGTTCACGATCGAACCGCCCCCTTGGGCCGTCATGACGGGAATGGCACGCCGAACGGCGCGAAAGGCCGATGTGACGCCAAGGTCCATGGCATGCTGCCATTGGCCGTCGGATATGTCGGCCGCCAGCGCACCGGCATCCTCGCCCCTCCACGGGGCATAGCCGTTATTGTGCAGGAAATCGATCCGGCCATGGCGCGCCAGCGCTGTGTCGATCATCCCGTCTATCATCGCCGCATCGCCAAGGTTGCAGGGAACGAAGTCGGCCTTGCCACCCGCCGCCTGGATGTCCTGGACGATGCCCTGTCCTCGTGTCCCGTCCAGATCGGCGATCACGGCCGTTCCGCCATGGGCTGCGAAGAGCCGAGCGACCGCAGCGCCAATACCCGAAGCGCCGCCTGTGATGACGGCCACCCTGCCGTCGAAGCGGATCATCGCCTAACTTCCGGCGCGTTGGTGCCATGCGTTCGGGGCAGAGGTAATGTGGCGCGGAACACGCGGCATCATCCTGCCGTCTCAAGCGAGGAAAGGCGCGCGCTGATGTCCCAGAGCCGCTTGGCCCCTTCCTCGCTCTGCGCCGCTGGCGATGGTTCGACGCGTTTGCGCTCATGGAAATAGCCGCCGGATGGCAGGGCGCGATCGCGGTCCATCGCCAGCCAGACGATCGTGTCCGCGCCCTGCGCCGATGTCAGCGCCTCCCCGCTCTTTTCCGCCGCCGCATAATAGGTCCGGGTCTCTACGCCCGCGCTTTCGGGAAAGCGTGAGGCGACAAGTCCCGGATGGACGGCGCTGGCGACGATGCCGTCTGCCGCATGGCGTGCCGCCAGTTCGCGCGTGAACAGGATGTTCGCAAGTTTGCTCTGCGCATAGGCGGTGATCGGGAGGAAAGAGATTTCCATTTGCAGATCGTCCCAATGCAGATCGTCGATCATGCTGTGGCCGATCGAGGATACCGTGATGACATGGGGAACGGACGAACGCTTCAGTTGGGGAAGCAGATCGAGCGTGAGGATATATGGCGCCAGATGGTTCACCTGGAACATCGTTTCCAGCCCGTCGGCTGTCACATGCCTTGTGTCGAGCAGGCCCCCGGCATTGTTGACCAATATGTCGATCCGGTCGACAATTTCCGCGATGCGGGCGGCCGCGGCATGGGTCTGGGCGATGGATGAGAGATCGGCATTCACCCATTGCGCGGTCAGGCCCTCGGCTTCGAATTCTTTCGCCGCGCTGGTGATCCGTGCCTCATCCCTGCCCAGCGCAATGACCCGCATCCCCTCCCGCGCCAGCGCGCGCGCCGTTTCCAGCCCGATGCCCGATGTCGCTCCCGTCACTACCGCAACCGGCTTGTCGCCTGATCCTGTCATATATGCCGTCCATCCATAGGCTGTTTTCAGCCCATGATAGAAGGCAGCCTGCCTGTGATCATCGTCTGGTTGGACAACCGGCCTCATTGCGGGCCTGTCGTCCGAACGGCTGATGCCGCCGGTCCGGCGGTTGCTAGGCGAAATGCTGCAAGGCGGATATTTTCAAAGAGAGATGGCGAATGACTGATGTGGCTGTGGTCGTGGGCGTTCGGGGTTTTGGCGTTGCATGTGCTCGCCGGCTTGGCGCGGGCCGGCATCTGCTGGTCGCGGACGTCAGCGCCGACGTGCTGGAGCAGGTGACGGGCGATCTGCAACGCGAAGGCTATCGCGTGACGCCCACGCTCGTGGACGTGGCCGATCCCGCGTCGATCGACGCGCTGGTGGCGGAAGCGACGCGGATCGGGCGACTGCATGCGATGGTGCACACCGCGGGCGTATCCCCGCGCATGGCGACGCCGGAGAAGATTTACGCCGTCAATCTGCTGGGCACGATCAACGTCATCAACGCGTTCCTGCCCATCGCAGTGGAGGGAAGCGTGGGTGTCGTCATGTCGAGCAACGCGGCCTATTATGCGCCGGTGCCGCCGGAGGTGGAGCGGATATTGGCCCTGGGATCGGCCGAGGAGATGCTGGCGAGCGTGCGCACCGTTCCTGGCTGGGACACGGGCCTGGGCGCCTATTGGCTTGCCAAGCGTTCGAACCAGCTGCGCGTGCAGGCCGCCGCTGCCGAATGGGGCCGAAAGGGCGCAAGGATCCTGTCCGTCAGCCCCGGCATCATCTCCACCCCCATGATCCATTTCGAGCGGGACGCCGGAGCGCCCGTGGATAAAACGGTGTCCAATGTGCCCGTCGGCCGGATCGGCGTGTCGGAGGATATTGCGGCGGCCGTCGCCTGGCTTTGCGGTCCCGAAGCGAGTTTCGTGACGGGCACCGACCTGCTGGTCGACGGCGGCATGATGGGCGCGCTCAAATGGTCCGGTATGACGACCGAAGATCCGCAAAGCGCGGCCGGGCAGGTGCCCGGTCCCAGGGAGAGCTGACGACCGGTATGGCGTCCGCTGGGTCTGAACGAGCCGTCGGCGGGCGCTTTCCATCGGCGATGTCTGAATGGACGAGCGCCGGACACGCATGGCGGCCTATTGTCCCGATCGTTGGAGAGACCGAAGGAGATCATGAATGGGCGTCGCCAAATCATCGCGCGTCGGCGGAAAGGTGGCCATCGTCACCGGCGCTGGATTGAACGAACGCGGTCTCAACATCGGCGGCGCTACAGCGCGGTTGCTGGCCAGTGAAGGGGCGCGGGTCCTGGTCGCCACGCGGACGGGCCGCGACGGCGACGCCCTGGCGGACCTCATCCGTTCAGAAGGCGGGGAGGTGGTGGCCTGCACGTTCGACCAGGGTGACGAGGCATCCATTCGGGCGGTGATCGACGCGGCGCTGTCGGCCTTTGGCGGGATCGACATTCTGGTGAACAATGCCGTCGCCGTCCTGCCCGACGATACGGATCTTCTCGGCACGAGCGTCGAAACCTGGGAACGGGTTTTCGATGTCAACGCGCGGGGCGTTTTCCTGTGCACGCGAATGGCGCTGCCCCATATGCTGGAACGCGGCGGCGGGTCGATCGTCAACATCTCGTCCGGTTCGGGCGTGAAGGGGGACGTGACGCGCATTGCCTATGGTCCCTCAAAGGCTGCGATCAACAGCTTTACCCAATATGTCGCGACCATGTACGGCAAGCAGAATATACGCTGCAACGCCATCACGCCCGGTCTTGTCCTGTCGTCCAAGGCCAGGCGCGACGTCACGCCGGAAGCGCTGGAAATCTTCGAAAAACATACGCTGACGCCCTATCTTGGCGAACCTGAACATATTGGCTGGCTTGCGCTGTTTCTCGCATCGGCCGAGGCTGCCTTCATCACCGGCGCCATCATTCCTGCCGATGGCGGCTTGCTGGCGCATCAGACCTACAGCGCGGATCTGGGGGCGGTGATGCAGGCAGGCGCATGATCCGGTCGATCCCTATTGCCGCCGCGCGCCCGGCGGTCCGGGCGTCACTTCCAGCCTGCGGATTTCGCCCGTGAAGCGATCCGGCGCTCCAGCCGCTTCATTGACCGGGCCGCCGCTGTCCAGGCCAATGTCGAATGTCTCGCCCGGTGCCTCCTGCACGACAAGAGAGCGTTCCAGCCGCCGTTCTGCGACCGGCGCGCCATTGACGGCGATGCGAACCAATCCACCCTTGCCATATCCGCCGCCGTCATAGTCGAAGTCGAAGGAGAGGCGAACCGTCGATCCCGGCTGAAGGACGGTGGGCGCCGCGAGGCGGAATAGATCTTCCGGCAAAGGGGTCAGCGCATGGCGGACCACAGGATGGCCGTCCTCGATGCCGAAGCTCCACCCGCCCATAAAGCTGCCCAGCGCGGCGATCACGCCATTTCCCGCTATGACATCCGCTGTCAGCGTGAAGGCGCGTCCGGTGATCGGTGGCGCGACGTCGGAGGGCAGGCTGATATCCTTGCCCCAGAATATATAGCTGCTCCGCGGTTTGACATAGGCGCGCGCCGAAAGGCCCGATCGCGCGGCGTCCGTACGGTCGTTGATCGGAAAGACCTTGTAGCGCGCGGCCTCAACATCAAACGCCTTGCGCATCCGGGCCAGGATGGCCGGTTGCGAGGCCGCCAGATCCCGTGTCTGGTTGAAGTCGGCGGCGAGGTCGTAAAGTTCCCAGCGGTAGCCAGGGGCGAGGTTCACGTTGGCGTCGGCGCCAAAACCCATTTCCCACGGTTTGCGTTCGGGACGGGTATTGGCCAGCCAGCCATGATCATAGAGGGCCCGGTTGCCCAGCATCTCATAATATTGCGTCGTGCGGCGATCCGGCGCTTGAGGGTCGGCGAAGCTGTAGGTCATGTCGATGCCGTCGACCGGCTGCTGCGCGACGCCGTCGACGATGTCGGGCGCCTTTATCCCGGCGGCATGGAGAATGGTCGGAAAGACATCGATCACATGGTGATACTGGCTGCGCATGCCGCGATCGGTAATCCGTGAAGGCCAGGAGAAAACGGCGCCGTTGCGCGTCCCGCCCAGATGGGAGGCGATCTGCTTGTAATAGGGGAAGGGCGTGCTCATCGCGAGCGCCCAGCCCGTGGAGTAATTGCTGTGGCTTCGGGGGCCGCCAAGCTGGTCGATCTGCCGTCCATGCTCTGCCAGCCCCAGTCGCCGGTTCGCTATCTCCGTTGCTTCGCCGATCGCGCCGGCAGGGGAAGCGGCGCTGTCCGGTCCATTGTCACCTTCGATGAAGATGACGAGCGTATTGTCGTTCAGGCCCATGCGCCGCAACTCATCGACGATCCGGCCGAACTGCGCGTCCTGAAAGGCAAGCTGGGCCGCGAACACTTCCATCTGCCGCTGCTGGAACGCTCGCTCCTCCATCGACAGGTTTTGCCATGCCGGTATATAATCGGGCCTGCGGGGCAGTGATGTCCGCGCCGGGACAAGGCCCATCGCCTTTTGCCGCTCAAGGGTCTCTGAGCGGAGCTTGTCCCAGCCTTGCGCGAATTGTCCGTGGAAACGTTCGATCCAGTCGGCGGGCGCCTGATGTGGAGTATGGGCGGACCCCGGCGCGAAATAGATGAAGAACGGCTTGTCCGGCGCCGCCGCTTTCTGCTGATGAATCCAGTCTATGGCCTCGTCGGCGAGCCGTTGGTCAAGGATTCGGCTCGGCGGTTTTTCGTCGATGACGCGGCTTGTGTCGCGATAGAGCGTCGGGCGCCATTGATCCGTGTCCGATCCTATGAAGCCGAAGAAGTGATCGAACCCCAGCTTCGTGGGGAAATAGTCATAAGGCCCTGACGAACTGAACGGTCCCTTCGGTATGTTGTGATGTTTGCCGAAAAAGGCCGTGTTATACCCATTGTCCTGCAGGAGACGGGCAATAGTGGCGGCGCTTCGCGGTATCATTGCATCATAGCCGGGCGCGCCGAGGGCAAAGTCGGTCAGGGTCCCGGTGCCCACGGCATGGTGGTTGCGGCCGGTCAGCAATGCGGCCCGCGTCGGGGAACACATGGCGGTGGTGTGGAAGCGGTTGTACCGCAATCCATTCTGGGCCAGCCGCTCCAGATTGGGGGTTGGAACCGGGCCGCCAAAGGCCGAGGCCGCACCAAAGCCGACATCATCGGTGAGGACGAGGAGAATATTGGGGGCGCCCACGGGTGCGGTCGGGATCGCCGGAAAGGCGTTGGGAAGCGGTGCGGAAGCCATTCCAGCATCGGTAGATGGCAGCACCGTGCCGCCCAAAGCCGGGACCGCATGCACAATCAGCGCGAGGAGCATGCAGCGCCTTCTCACTCGACCAAATCGGCTCGCCATCTTTCCTCTCCTCATTTTCGTTGTAGTTTTCAGGGCGGCGGCGCACGTCAAACCCATGAACGGACTAGGAAAGCGGGAAGGAGCATCGGACTATGATCCGCGCCTACTGTGGTGGATGTGAAATACGCCTTATTATAGCGGTCAGGTGGGGAGCGTATTTCAAATCAAAAAACACACTAGAATCCTATATCTGCTAGTGACCTCGATGAGTCTGTAGTTCGTTCAACGCCTACGCAGCAGTGGACGAACTTCAGATTCGGGCCACTAGTCGCAAACGACGATGTGGCGCGCTGGCCCGTTCGTCAGGATCGCCGGCAATGGAAATAGGGTGGTGCAAATGACGACGGCTTCGCGGGCAGGCGGTGTGATCTCTTCCGGACAGATTCGGAGGCAATTTTCAGATTGCGCGCCAGCAGCCCCCATCGCATCTGTGGAACGGCTATGGCGATCGGCCGGTGGACGGAGCATCCTGTGACATCTTCCTCTGACCCGATCCATGGCGAGCATATGGATGCAGGGCCCATAAAGGTCGAGCGGCTGGGCCGCGTCACCCGCATCACAATGGATCGGCAGGCGCGGCGCAATGCGCTGGACCGGGCGGCGCAATCCGCCCTTTCCGATGCGCTCGACGCTTTTGCCGCCGATGACGAGCAATGGGTGGCCATCCTGACGGGCGCCGGCGACGCGGCCTTCTCCGCCGGCTTCGACCTGAAGACACCGCCGCCCAAGGGCAGGGATGAACTCCTTCCCGGGGGGTTCGGCGGGCTTACCGCGCGGTTCGACATGGACAAGCCGATCATCGCGGCCGTCAACGGGCTCGCGTTCGGGGGCGGGTTCGAAATGGCGTTGGCCTGCGATATCATCGTCGCGGCGGAGCATGCCTCTTTCGCGCTACCGGAAGTGAAGGTCGGGATGGCGGCGCTGGGCGGGGGCGTTCTGCGTCTGTCGCGGCAGATCCCCTATCACCGTGCCATGGGCCTGATCCTCACGGGAAAGCCCGTGTCCGCGATCGAAGCGCGCGAGATGGGTTTCGTCACCGACGTCGCACCGGCCAGCGAGCTGGCTGACCGGGCGATGCGGTGGGCGCAGGATATCGTTGCCGCCGCGCCTCTTGCGGTACGGGCCTCCAAGCGGGTGGCGCTGGATTGCGCAGCCCTGCCTCTGGAGGATGCGGAACGGCGGCAATGGTCGCTGCCCGCCACAAGGATCCTCGCCGGATCGGAGGACGGAAGCGAAGGACCACGCGCATTTGTCGAGAAGCGCGCGCCGATCTGGAAAGGCTGCTGATCTGCGGCCCAGCGGGAGCGCCCGCTCAGGCCGCTGTCGCTTCCTCCTCCACGATCCAGCGGCACATGCGCCGCCATGGCTCGATCGCGTCCTGGATGCCGTGGTTGGGCATGCCAACGGCGTTGCCAAGGGTCACGAGGCGTTGCGCGCCGTGAATCGCAAGCTGGTCGCGCAGCCGGCGCTTCAGGCTCTCGGGCCATATACCGATGGTCTGGGTATAGCTGGTGACGGCCTGCACGGGGGTCTCGACGTCGTCCACCGGCACCAGATTGAGCACGCGGTTGGCGAGCAGCGGCGCGAAATCCACCGGTTCTTCCATCTGCGACATGATGACCGCACCCTCGACGCCGCCGCCAATGACCTTGTACCAGTCATCGCCGCCCACACGCAGCGCGCTCACCTCATCCGCCAGGGCCGGGTCCATGCGCACGGCGGGGCCTGAAATCTGCGGGGGCAATGCCTGGATTGCGTCATATACAAGTTGCCCGAGGCGATTGAGCCGCTCCAGTCCCGCCTTGTCGGTGCCGCTTTCGACCCAGACGACGCGCGCATTCACGCAGCCTTCCTGGTTGAGGCCGCCGCCGTCCAGCGCGAGCGCCCCTGCCACCCGCGTCAATGTTTCCTCGTCGGCGAAGGCCTCGCGCCCGATGATCGTCGAGCTCAGCTTGGGGTCCAGCGCGACCAGCTCTATGCCTGGCTGCACATATTTGGCGATATGCTTGATCGACGCCATGCCGCCCCACGCGATGATCTTCTCGATATTGCCGGACGTGTAGAGCTTTGCCTCCACGCGCTCGTCGCCGCCCTTCCAATAGGCGACGCTGAGGTGGCGCGTCAGCGGATGATCGGGCGCCATGTCGATCATCGTCCGGGCGATCGCCGCCGCGGTCAGCGGATCATTGCTCGGCGTCTTGATGATCGCGTCGCTCCGCGTGATGGCGTTGCGGGCGACAGTCAGAAGCGACGTGCCCGGCGCGTTGCCCGCCACGATATGGACTGCGCGCGCGCCGAAGGCGCGGATCCGTGCCGTCACCGGCCCCTCCAGCGGCATTTCGACCCAGTTCTCAAGATAATCGATGCCGATGGAATTTTCGGCTGCCTCGCGCAAGGCGGCGGGATCGAGCATCCTGTCCATATTATCGTACATGGCGCGCAGGATGTCGGCGCCCAGCCCCGATGTATGGCAGGATATCCGGAATGCCTCCTCCATCCATGGATTGCGGGAGGGAGGCAGACGGCTTCCCAGTTCGCCCAGATAGTCGAAAATCTCCTCCATCCTCAGGGAGTGGAGGTCGCTCATGCTGCTGGGCGTGGACAGGGCAAGCTTGCCCAGATGGGCCGCCACATCGGGTGCGGTAAAGCTGATGCCCCCGCCGCGCCCGCCATGCGACACGCCATCCTCTTCGATTACTTCGCCCCGGATGACCAGCGGCACGCGAAAACCATGATCCGTCATTTTGTCAGTCCATTTCCGCGAGGAAAGCGAGCGCATTGTCGTGCGCCTGCGGGGCGCCGGCGCATGTGATCTTGTCGTCGCCGCCTTCCTTCTCGCTATAGCGGCGAATGTCGGAGTCGAGGAACGGACCGTCCAGTCCGCATGCGCATCGGCCAAAGGTCATCGTCACTTCGTCTCCGCTGACAATGCCGCCCCAGCGCGTCTCGATCGACAGGTCGATGACGCCGAAACGTCCCGTATGCGTCCCGCTGCGCGGAGCGGGCTGGCCGGTTTCCGGATCGAGCAGGAACAGCAGCATCCAGGGAAGGGCATGATATTTGCCCTCGCTGCATTTCGGCATGAGCGCTGTCATCTCGCTCATGCCGTACAGTTCATTGAGCATGGATATGCCGAGAAACGCCGGAATGGTCTCCCTGTACCCGTCCGGAAGGGTCGCGCCCTTGGTGCCGCCCGCGCACAGGAACAGGCTGTCCGGCGCGAAGATGCCGCCTACGCCGCGCTGCCCGCCCGCTTCGGCCATTTCATGATACATGGACCAGTTGCCGGACATCATGACCCGCTTGCCCGCCAGTCGATCGAATATCTCGTCGAAGAAGCGGGCGCGGCGTGCCGGCCCTTCCTTCTGGGCAGCAACGAAGTCGTCCAGGCGGTTCAAGATCGCGGGCGAGACCTGCGAACGGCCCAGTTCGCCGCGATTGCCCGCGGCGGCAAGGCGGCCCGCCAGCGACAGGACATCGGCGCTCAGCCGGCCGGGATTCATGGCGACGATCATCGCGTCGTCACCCTGGTAGAGATCGTGCAGCAGCGCTTCGACCATGGCGCCATAGCCATTGTACATGATGCGGTTGCCCAGGACGATGGTGGGAACCTGGTCCAGTCCGGTCGGTTCGGGCTGGCCAATTGCCTGCTGCGAGAGGCGTCCGGAACGAAGCTGGCGGCTCGCCTCCGCCGGGCCGCGCGGCAGGAAGGACAATTTTCCGCTGGTGCCGGTGGTGTGGATGATCCGCACGCCCGCATCGCGATTGACCGCGTCCAGCCAGTCGTCGATCGATTCGACGCCGCTCGTCTGGACATCGGAAAGGTCGACCGTGGTCAGATTGGAGAGCCACTGGGTCAGCCGGTCGTAACGGTTCTTTTCGATCAGCGAGACCGGATAGGATTTGTAGACGGAATGTTTGAACAGCAGCGCGGCGGCGTCGTTCAGGGTCGCGATTTGGGTAATGCCCTGTTCCGCGGCGAGGTTGCGCAGGGCCGGAAGATGCTCCCGCAGTTCCTCAAACCGCTTGCGCACGGCCTGAAGCTGGATGCGCGACACCTCTTCCGCTGGCATGGAGAGGCTGGCGTCCAGGGGTTGCCAGAACATCTCCTCGGGATGCTCGTCGAACGACGCGGCGTTCACCACGCGTGATATGCCGGCTTCTGCCAAGATTCGATCCTCTCTCCTGTGCCTCAAAGGGCAAGAACTCCTGTCTCCCCCACTCGCGGTCATCCGCCCATGGCGCATCGTCTGTTCAGAGTATGCTTGGGGAAAGGGGACCGGTGGAAAGCGAATTGGGGGCCGTCACGAACCGATCGCTGTAGAACCGGAATCTTTCGGCAAGGGCCGTTGGTTCCAGACCAAAATCCTCTTTCAACCGATATTCCAACTGTCCGTGACGGTCGCGGGAATGATCGGCGATGTAGCTCTGCATCACCTGTTCCGCCTGCCCGGTCAGCGCGAGTCCGGCCATGGCGTAGATCCGGCGCACCGTGCCGATCTGATCCGACATGAAATCGCGGAAACGGACGTCGACCGCGCGGTCAGGCGGCAACAGGTCGCGATCGCGCACGCAGGCGCGCAACAGCCGCTCGATCCGGTCCACCCAGTAATTGGCGACTTCCCCCGGATTGACCTTCAGCCGCCGCAAGCGGTCGATATAGCAGTTCATCGTCAGGCAGGAGGCGACGACGTCGACCGGGTCGCGATGGGTCATGACGATGGTCGCGTCGGGAAAGGCCGTCATCAGCGGCCCGAGCTGTTCCAGATGTCCCGGCGATTTCAAGATCCAGCGTTCCGGGCCGCGCAGCCAGGTCAGCACCTGAAGCACCTTGCGCAGGTAGAGGTAGCTCGAAGTCTGGTCGTGGGAGAGATAATGGTCCCGCCAGCGATAGGGCCGGGAGATCCATTCGATCATGTAGGAGGAAAAGTCGAGCATCTGCAGCTCGATCTCTTCATGGATATGGGTCGGGCTGAGTTCGTGAACATTCTTCTGGAACGGCAGCAAGGCGTCGAGGCCCGCCCAGGACGCCTCGGTATCGGCGAGCCGGGTGTCAGGGACACCCTCGGCGGGGACCGGCATCAGCGATTCCCAATAGGGCATGGATCGCAGCCTGTCGTCCGACGCCATCAGGTTGACGAGATGCGTCGTGCCTGTGCGCGGCATGCCCAGAATGATGATCGGCCGGTCAATCCTGACATCCAGTATTTCCGGATGCCGGGCGATCATATGCTCGACACGAAGCCGGTTGGCCGCATAGCGGACCATGTCGTTGAAGAATAATGTGCGGCCAAAGGCGTTGAGACCGTCCTCGTCGGCGCTGCGCAGCATGATGTCGAGTCGAGGGAGAAAATCCTCGCGGCCGAAATCGGAAAGGCCGGTCATCCTGCGCGCCGCGTCCAGCACGGCGTCCCGCGTCAAGATGACGGGCTGGCCCTCGGCAGCCTGAAGCGCGGCGAGTGCGGCCGGCGTCTGCCGGGGCGAAGCGAGATCATCGATATACAAATGGACCTCCGTATCGAATGGCGCGGTCAGGCGATGGAAAAGCCACCACACACGGGGATGGTCTGGCCGGTCATGAAGCTCGCGGCAGGACTGGTGAGGAACAGGACCGGTCCCGCAATTTCCTCCGGCCGGCCAAAGCGCCGCATCGGGGTGCGGGCTATCAATGGCTCCATCACCTCGGGCACATCCTTCACATGGTCGAATATCCGGGTCTGGACATTGCCGGGCGCAATCGCATTGACGCGAATATTGTCGGCGGCCCAGGCGATGGCCAGTGTCTTGGTCAATTGCACGATCGCTGCCTTGGCCGCGCCATAGCCGGGCACGGCGTCCATCCCGAAATAGGAGGACAGGGAGGCGAGGTTCACGACGCTTGCGCCGCCGGGCATGGCGCTTCTGGCGAGGACGGCGTGCAGCGCGTGCGCCAGCCGATAGGGCCCAAAAAGGATGATGGAGACGGCATCCTCGAAGATGTCGGGTTCATAGCGCCTTTCGAACCCGCCCGGATGGGATTCCCCTGCATTGTTCACCAATATGTCCAGCGCGGGCAGGCCGGCCGCGATCGCGGCACAGGCGACCGGATCGTTGGCGATCATGGGGAAATAGCCAAGGCCGCTGATTTCGTCACCATAATCGGCCGATCGGGACCTGCGCCCAGTCACGAACACGCTGGCGCCGGCATCGCGATAGGCGCGGGCAATGGCGAGGCCGATGCCGGCCGTCCCGCCGGTCACCAGGACCGTCCGTCCGGAATAATCGAATCTGCAAATCTCAGCCATGCTCATGTCACTCTCCCCGGATCGTCTTCTATCAGCATGGGCGCGGGAAGGGTGGCGATCAGTCCATTCCTTCGGCCATTATGTCGCGGATCGGACTCGAACATCCTGCCCGGCGCTGAAAATCGCGGGGCGTCATTCCGGTTTTACGGCGGAAAGCCGCGGAAAAGGCGCTTGTGGAGGCGAAACCGCACAGGCCCGCCACCTGCTTGATCGGCATGGAGCACGCCGATAGCAATGCGCAGGCCCGGTCCAGACGGATCTGGGCGATATGGGAAAGGACGGAAGAGCCCATGCTCGTTCTGAATGCCCGAAGCAGATGCCGTGGCGATATGTCAACAAGCCGGGCCAGGGCAGACACGCTGGGCGGGGGGCCATCGGTTTCGCGCACCGCTTCCTCGATGCGCCTGATCTGCCACGGCGCGAGGCCGCCGCGAGCCCTGGCCTGGCGAGGCGGCTGCGTGCGCTGGCTGCGCGTGAAATCGACCAGCAGGGTCGCAATCAGCGCTTCGATGAGCGCAGGCGCGGCGAAGCCCGGCGTGACGACTTCATGGGCAAGCCTGTGCATCGTCCGCGCGAGGGCCGGTTCGCGAAGGTCCAGTGCGGGCGGCAGATGTGCGACCGGGAGCCGCATGCCTTCGCCAGTCCAGTCGTCCGGCATGGAACACATCAGTAGCCTTTGTCGTCCTCCCGCATTGCGGCAGCGCATTTCCGACCCGGCCGGGCGGAACAGCATTCGTCCCACGGGCCGGAAATCCGGCCCGCCGCCCTCGCCATGGAAGCGCGCGACCGATCCATCGGGAACGCGGGAAAGAGACAGCCCGAAAACCGCCGCGTCAGCGCCCAGAACATCGTCGAGGGGAGTGGGCCAATGATAGTTGCGTATCTCCACCATCCCGGCCGGGGACGAAAAACGGGCTTCGGTCGTAAAGGACATGGCGGCATCTCCCTTTGCCAGCGGCGGCCGCTCCTGCCGAATCGCGCCAGCGTCATCTTGCCTCCCGCAGAGAACATATTGCGGGCAGCGACGGGAGCCGCAGCCGATCGGACTAGTGTGGTGGATTTGAAATACGCCTCATTCCAGCGGCTCGGTGGGGAGCGTATTTCAAATCCAAAAACCACAATAGAATCCTATATTTGCTAGTGACCCTGATGAATCAGAAGTTCGTTCAACGCCTACCCAGCAATGTGACGAACTTCTGATTCGGGTCACTAGGCGGGAATAGAGCCAGTGCGGCCAGACTGAGCGGCCGGCACCGGATGCAGGGAGGACATGGCATGGAAGCAGGACTGGAGAGAAGGGCTGGCGAACGGCTGCTGACGGGGGACGCCTGGAACGACCTGTGCGATGTTCTGAAACAGGCGGGACGTGTGATCGACCAGTTCGGCGACGAGGTGAATGAACTCGACCGGACGGAATGGTACAGGTTCCTGTCCCGCCTGGTCCGGCATGGTTTCCATCGCTATGTGGAAAATTCCGAACCGGAAAGACCCCGGCTGCTGGACACACCATGGCGCCAGGGGATCAACTTTCAGTCCCCTGATCAGGACCATCTGATCGCCGAATTTTTCGACGGCGCGCACGACTATCGCGTCGCCGGCAATCGCGGCACGATTCCCTATTTCGTCATGGCCGCGTGGGAGGGTGCCTTTCCGGCCGATCACGGTGCGCGCAACTGGGCGGAGGAGGGTGTTGACGGATTGAAGATGTTCGATCCCGCCGTGATGCGAGCGACGGCCTTCATCGCGAGCGACCAGATCCAATTCGATGAAGCCGGTAATTTCGAAGTCATCGTCAGCAGGGAGAAGCCGCCGGGCGGCGGCGCCTGGCTTCCGATCACCGGCTCCTCCGTGGGGATATTGGTGCGGACGCTCTATCATCTGCGCGAGGAAACGATCTCGCCCTCCTTGCGGATCGAACGGCTGGACGGCGGCATGCCTCGCCCGCTTCGCCCCGCGGAGCTGAGCGCCGGGCTGGCGAGGGCCGGGCAGATCACCCTGGGATATGCCGAGCTGGTCCGCCGCTGGTGGCAGGACAATTTCGACGGCCAGCCGAACCGCCTGTTGTTCGACCTGACCCTTTATCTTGCCAATGGCGGCGTGGCAGACCGACACCATGGGTTCGGCACGTGGGAATGCGGCGCGGATGAAGCGCTGGTTGTCGAGTTCATACCGACGCCCTGTGACTACTGGATCCTCCAGCTGTGCAACATGTGGCAGGAAAATCTCGACAATTATGAGGATGGCGGCGGATATTTGCAGAAATACCGGGCACATTGTGAAGCGGACGGATCGGTTCGCGTCGTCATCGCGCATCGCGATCCCGGGATCGGCGGAAACTGGATCGATCCGTTCGGACATGTGCATGGCGGCTGGAGCCTGCGCCTGATCCGGACGTCGGGCAGCCCGCCGGGGGTTCTCGTCAGGCGCGTCGCGCTTGCCGATTTGCAGGCGGTTGGCCTTGCCTGCCTGGATGGGATTGAGCCAATAGTCAGCGGCGGCCTGGCCGTCTGAGGGAGGGACAGATGTCTGAGACGAAGCTGGACACAGCCTTTGAACCCATTCTGGCGATGCTGGCGGCCGCGCCTCCGGTATCCAGCCTGGCGCCGGAAGAGGCCAGGGCATTGTGGGCCGATGCGGACATGGGCGAGAAGGAAGCGGTCTGGCGCGTACGCGATATGGATGTGCCCGGCGCGAGCGGCGCCATAGCCGCGCGCTTCTATTGTCCTGCGCGTCCCACTGCGTTCATCCTGTATCTGCATGGCGGCGGCTGGGTGCTGGGCGATCTGGCGCAGCATGATCCCGCCATTCGCGCTTTCGCCAACAGGACCGGGGCGGCGATCCTCTCGATCAACTACAGGCTGGCGCCCGAACATCCCTTCCCGGCTGGCCTGGACGATGGCTATGCTGCGTTGAAATGGTGCCACGCCCATCGGGACGAGCTTGTGGGCGCCGCAGCCCCGCTTCTGGTGGCGGGAGACAGCGCCGGGGGCAATCTGGCCGCGGTCCTGGCCCTGGAGGCGCGCAACCGGGGCGGACCCCCGGTCCACGGGCAACTGCTGATCTATCCCGCGATCGATGGCCGTTGCGATACGCCTTCCTGGCGGGAGAACGCCCACTGCCCGCTGCTCACCAGCAGGGACATGGCATGGTACTGGAATCAGTATGCCGGGCAGGGGGATCGGCGCGATCCCCGTCTTTCGCCCTGTGAGGCACGCGATCATGCGGGTCTGCCCCCCGCTGTCCTGGCCATTGCCGGGATCGATCCCCTGCGCGATGAAGGCTTGAATTATGCCGACCAGCTTGCCCGCGCCGGAAACGAGGTGACCGTCCTTCGCTATGCCAGCTTGCCGCACGGATTTTTCAACTTCGCGCATGTCTCCGACCGCGCGGCCATGGCCTTCGACGAAATAGCGGCGGCGACGCGCCGATTGATCGCGGCCACGCCGGACTCAACGGCGGAGGGGTAGGCGGGGCATGCTCTATTCAGGGCCGTCATCAGTTGTATGACGCGGACTGCACCGAATATAGCATGGATATCAGGACGTCTTGCCGGCGATCGAACCGATCGCCGGCAAGACGTCGCTGCAAACAAAACTACTGGATCGACGATCTCATCCAATCGGATCGAAATCGGCTCTAAAACTGATCGATCTCCTTGCGCGTCAGCGAGCTGACCAGCCCCTTGTCGCTGGCGGCCAGCTTGTCGAGGGGAATGCGGATCAGATGTCCGTTATAGATGATCGCGGCCGTGCCGTCGGCGACGTCATCTACGCGGCCGATCCGGCGGCCATCGGCCGAAAAGACCCAGGCGCCGCTCTTCACCGATTGACCCGTTTCCGGAGTCTGGGCGGAAACAAACGCCGGGCTGGCAAGGACGACCAGTGCGGTGGCAAGCGCGAAACGAAAATGCATATCGATCACCATCTTGATTGGGGGGCAAAAGCGCGTTGATTGGCTGCTTTGCGCAACGACTAAAGCGCCGCAGAAAAATTGTCGAGTCTGATTCGAAAACATTTGCGATCTGTATTCGGTAATGTTCCATGATAACGGTTTCCAAGGTGAAATATAAAGGATGATGACCAAGTGAAGAGGCAGGCGCGAAGGCATTCGGCGGAAAGGCGCTCCTCGGGCCGTCCCAAGACGCTTTCGCGGGATGCGATCGTCGACGCTGCCTGCGCCATCGGACTGGAACGGCTGGAAATGGCGTGCGTGGCCGAACGCCTAAATACAGGCGTGGCGACGCTATATGGCTATGTGAAAGGGCGAGAGCATTTGCTTCAACTCGTCGCCGATCGGCTGGCGATGAAGGCTCTTGCGGTTGAGGCGGGCACAGACTGGCGTGTCGTGCTGCGGCAGCATGCGGAAATGTGCTATTCGACCTTCCGGTCCGATCCGGCGCTGATCTGCAATCTGATCGAAGGACGCGGGGACGACGAGGAGATCGTCTATGGCCGCAAGCTCGTGGCACTGCTCGAAGCCGGGGGCCTGAAACGGCCGTCGGCGGTTGCAGCCTATATAGAGGCGAACCAGGTCATTATCGGCGCAGCCGTGATGTTGGCGCGCCGCCATGTTCTTGCCCGCCACTCCCTGGATGAAGAGGGCAATCCGGTCCCGCTGCCGTCAATATTAGGCGATTATCGGCCGGCGCTCGAAAGGATCGTCAAATCCGTTGCGGAGCATGGCGCGTCATCGGCCGCGCCGGATTGACGCCGTCGGTCGGCCTTCTGTCCGCCATCAGCGTCGCGCGTGCACCCCGTAAAGGAATGTCTTGACCGCGGCGGCCACCCATTGGCGCTGCTCTTCCAGCGTATGTCCGCTGTCGCCAAAGAGATAGTCGATGCTGCTGGTCGTCAGATGAAGAAATTGCTGGGCCGCGCGGGCATGGTCTTCGACGGTGATGACTCCTTCCAGGGCCTGGCGCTCCAGATAGTTTACCAGTGGCTCCAGCGCATATTGCCGGAACGAAAGGCCCTGGCGGGCCAGCGCAGGCATGCGTTCTGCTTCCATGACGAGCAGCCTGGAAATGGTGCGCGAGTCAGCGCCCATGGCATCATTGTAAAAGCACATGCCAACGCCATAGAGCGTGTCCCAGATGGGCTCTTCGTTTTCTATTACCTCAGCCAGCAGCGTTCTGAGCCGCGTACATGTATGTTTGGCCAGAACTTCCAGTAGTTGTTCCTTGGTCTGGAACTGGTTGTACACGGTCCGGCGCGAAACTTCCGCCCGCGCGGCAATGCTGGCTACGGAACTGGCGTGAAATCCCCGTTCGGTAAATTCGGTCATCGCTGCGCGAAGAATGACATCCTTGATTTCCGCCGCCCTGGCGCGCGTAGGTCTGCCAGCACCCCGGCTACGTTCTGCAGCACGATGCAAAACTTTCTGTTCCCCCGTCTGACGGTCAATATTCGACGTTAACATCCGACAAAAGCCCCGACAATCACGAAATACCACCCTATTTTGCAGACGGACGTCTGCCGAATGGGCAATATTGGTCAATATCGGGCCATAGCGGGTTTCGATTGGATCGTCCTAGCGCGATCGGACGATATCCGCCAAAAGCCTTCTCCGGATTGCGCCCCACTGCCTGCCCGCCACCATTTGTATCCCCTGTCCGCACGGACGATGCCGGGGCCGCGATCGCCGAATAAGCGGGGCTGGGAGAATGTCGGGCGCGCTGCCTGCAACTTGACTGAGAGATGAGGAAAATGGCGGATAATACCGGTGGCTTTACCTTCGATCCTGACGCCCTGCTCAAGAAATACAGGGAAGAACGCGACCGGCGCCTGCGCTCCGACGGCACCGCGCAATATGTGAAGATGGAAGGCGCGCTGGCGCATTATCTGGACGATCCCTATGCCGAGCGCATCGAGCGCGCGCCCATTGAGGAGGAGCTGGAGGTTGTCATCCTGGGCGGGGGCTTTGGCGGGCTGCTCGCGGGTGCCCGGCTGAAGCAGAATGGCGTTTCCGACGTCCGCATCGTGGAAAAGGGCGGCGATTTCGGCGGCACCTGGTACTGGAACCGCTATCCTGGGGCGGCCTGTGACGTGGAATCGTTCATCTATCTGCCGCTGCTTGAGGAAACGGGCTATATGCCCACCGAGAAATATGCGCGCGCGCCGGAGATTTTCGAGCATTCCAAGCGGATCGGCCGGAAATTCGATCTGTATGACAAGGCCCTTTTCCACACCCAGATCATGGAGGCGCGCTGGAACGAGGAACGCGGGCGCTGGCTGATCAGCACGGATCGGGGTGACCGCCTCTGGGCGCGGTCCTTCATCATGGCATCCGGCCCTCTTCAGACGCCCAAGCTGCCGGGCGTGCCAGGCATAGAGACCTTCAAGGGCCACAGCTTTCACACCAGCCGCTGGGACTATGACTATACCGGCGGCGACGCGCTGGGTGGCCTCGACAAGCTGAAGGACAAGAATGTCGCGATCATCGGCACGGGCGCGACCGCCGTGCAGTGCGTGCCCCATCTCGGCGCGGCGGCGAACGAACTTTATGTCTTCCAGCGCACGCCCTCATCGATCGGGTACAGGAACGATCATCCAACCGACCAGGCATGGTTCAAATCGTTGACGCCCGGCTGGCAACAGCGCCGGATGGACAATTATACGGCGGTGGTCATGGGCATTCCCTGTCCCGAGGATCAGGTCGACGACGGCTGGACGAAGATGATCCACGCCGTCATGAGCAAAGCCACGCCCGACATGACGCCCCAGCAACTGGGCCAGATGTTCCAGATGGCCGATTTCGCCTATATGGAATCGGTACGAAAGCGGATCGACGATGTCGTGAAGGACAGGGACACGGCTGAGGCCCTCAAGCCCTGGTACAATCGGCTTTGCAAGCGGCCCTGCTTCCACGATGATTATCTGGACAGCTTCAACCGCCCCAATGTGCACCTGATCGACACGGCGGGGCATGGCGTGGAACGGATCACCGAAGATGCGCTGATCGTCCAGGGCAGGGAATATAAGGTCGATTGTCTCGTCTATGCGACGGGCTTCGAACTGGCCGCCTATAATAATGACGCGGTCATGCCCGTCATCGGCCGGAACGGGTTGACGCTGGGCCAGAAATGGCACGACGGCGCGACGACGCTGCACGGCATGCTCGTCAACGGCTTCCCCAATCTCTTCATCCTGAGCACCACCCAGACCCCTTGGGGGCCGAATTTCCCCCACATGATGAACGAACAGGCGCGCCATATCGCTTATATCATTGCGGAGATGGGCGCGCGCGACCTGAAGACGGTCGAAGTCGCGGAAGATGTGGAGCGCGCGTGGGTACAGTTCCACGAGGACAATGCTGCCGCTGTCATCGAACAATGGGCGGAATGCACGCCCAGCTTCTGGAATGACGAAGGCAAACCGTCCCGCAAACTTGTCCGAAACGGGTCTTTCGGCGGCGGCCTGTTCGCTTTCGTGAAGATATTGGAGGATTGGCGGGCTGCCGGCGCCTTGGAGGGGCTGGTCGCGGACCGCGAGATCGCGTGAAGCGCGGCAGGCGCTACCTTTCGCCTGGCCGGGTTACCCGGCCGGGCATCCGCCGTCCGCGTCGCCAGCCGATCGCCGAATGAAAGGTTCCTATGCGCGCAGTCCTTTTCAGACAGGTCGGCCAGCCGCTTGCGGTCGATGAAGTTGCCGATCCGGCACCGGCGGCAAATCAGGTTCTTGTGAAAGTCGCCCGTTGCGGCATTTGCGGGTCCGATCTGCACATGGCGGAGGGGCATGGCTATGTGCCGCCCCCCGGCACGATATTCGGCCATGAAATCAGTGGCGAGGTTGTCGAGGTCGGACGGAGCGTCGAGGGGGTCGTGGCGGGTGACAAGATTGCCGTCATGCCGATCTTCGGCTGCGGCCATTGTACCGCATGCAGCCAGGGCATGCCGGCCCGCTGTGCATTGATGCAGTTCACGTCAGGCGGCTATGCCGAATATGTCGCGGTCGATCCGACTTCCGCCATTCGATTGCCATCCACGGTGTCCCTCGACGATGCCGCACTGGCTGAGCCTCTGGCGGTCGCGCTTCATGGCATCGTCGCCGCGCGGATCATGCCGGGCGATGTGGTGACGATCGTGGGCGCGGGGCCGATCGGCCTTGCCGCTCTCTTCTGGGCCCGCCATTTTGGTGCCGCCCGGACCTATGTGATCGAAAAAGTCCCTGAACGTCGGGCGATCGCCGAAAGGATGGGGGCGACCGGCGTCTTCCTGCCCCAGGCGCCCTCCGGCGGCGACGGCTTTGCCCGCCATTATGGCGAATTGCCCATGGGGGAAGCGGCCGATGTGGTGGTCGAATGCGTCGGCCGCCCCGGCCTGCTCATGGCGTCGGCGGCCTATGCGCGGCATGGCGGACGGCTGGTTTCCCTTGGCTATTGTTTTGGCGATGACCCCATCGTTCCGGCTGGCCTTGGCATGCGCGAATTGCAGCTCCATTTCCCGCAGCTCTATACGCGCGGTGAGTTTGAAATGTCGGTCAATGTGCTGGACGCGGGAGCTGTCGAGCCGCGCCACATGGTGACCGATACGGTGGGGCTGGATGCCGTGCCGGAAATGTTCGAGGCTCTGCGCACGTCGCCGCGACAGTGCAAGGTGTTGATCACGCCATTCCCATGATGCGGACGGCCAGCCCGGACCGCCGCAACATACAGGAGGAGGATATGGACAAGGCGATACAGATCGGCCTGGCCAAACGACTTCTCGCCCATGCTGAGGCGAAGACGACGGATGCCGCCGAAAGCCAGATGCGCGTTCCGGTCACCGATTATTTCGACCGGCGGATCTGGACGAGCGAGGTCGAGAAAATCTACAGGCAGCAGCCTCTTGCGGTCGCGCTCTCCTGCGAATTGCCGGACGCCGGGTCGTTTCTGTCCCTGACGATCCTGGACACGGCCGTTCTCATCACCCGCACGGCAACGGGATTGCGGGCTTTCCTCAATGTCTGCCGCCACCGCGGCGCGGTTGTTGCACCGGAAAATTGCAGCGGCCGGCAAACGCGATTTTCCTGCCCCTATCACGGATGGACATATGATAATGAGGGACGCCTGCTGGGCGTCGCCGATGCCGCCACTTTCGGCCCGGTGGACCGGGCCAGCCGCGGCCTCACGGAACTGGCTGCCGCCGAACGATCGGGCCTGATCTTCATCGTCCTGACGCCCGGTATCTCGTTCGACATCGGCCAGTGGATGGCCGGCGCGGACCGGCATATGGGGCTGGAACAGCGGCTTGCCGATTATCGTTTGGTCGGATCGCGAACCGTGCAGGCCGCCAATTGGAAGCTGGTCGTCGAAGGACATCTGGAGGCGTATCATTTTGCGCAGTTGCATCGGGACAGCGTTGGCCGTTTCATGGTGTCGAACTGCACGGCGCTCGACCGCTTCGGTCCGCATATCCTGATCACCTTCTGCCAGAATTCGATACACCGGCTGCGCGACATTCCGGAGGCGCAATGGGAGCCGCTGAGAGAAGACATGATCAACCCCCAATATCTGATGTTTCCGGGCACGATGGTGACGATATGGGATTCGGCGATCATTGCGCAGGTTATCCAGCCAGGGGCGGAGCCGGGCAGTTCCGTCAGCCGGCTGGTCTACGGCGTCAAAAAGGATCTGGCCGACAATGATCTGGCGGCCGCACAGGCCGAGACGATGCTGGATGGCGTGGCGAAGCTGGTCGCGGACGAGGATTATCTGGCCAGCTTCCAGATCCAGCGCGGCCTCGCCAGCGGCGCGCAGGATGCGATCCTCTTCGGCCGCAATGAACTGGGGCCGATCTTGTTTCATGAAAATCTCAGGCAGCAAATGCCCTTTGCCGCCGAATAGCCGACAGATGAGGGCGGTCCGGAATGAGGAAAGCAGGATGATCGATGCGTTGAAACCAGCCGTAACGAAGTTCAGGAGGGCATTGTGAGCGGCCGGGACTTCTGCCTGGAGCCGCTCGGCGTGCCGGAGTTGAACGGAGCCAAGCTCGTTGACGCGGCGGCGCAGGCAGGATTTCGCTTCGTCAGCATCTTTGCCCATGCGCCAACCCCCGAAATGCAGGTCGATGAGGTCGTTGGAGACCTGGGAAAGCGGCAGGAGATGCTTGCCCGCATGAAGGAGACGGGCGTCGGCCTGCTCAATCTGGAATGCTTCAACCTGACGCCTGAGGCGGACCCGGAAAGTTTCCGCCGGGCGCTGGAATGCGGCGCTGCGCTGGGGGCGCGTACGGCGACGGCGATCGTCTGGGAGAATGCGGATCGGGCCGACGCGTTGACCAAATATCAGCGGACCTGCGACATGGCCGCGGAACATGGCATTCGGGTCAATGTGGAATTCTTCGCGGCATGCAGGAGCCTGTATGGGATTGCCGCCGTTCGGGATTTCGTTCGCGATGCCGGCCGAACCAATGGCGGCATCGTTCTCGATATATTGCACCTCATGCGAACGAGTGGCGGCCTGCTGGGGCTGGATGGGATCGATCCGGACATGGTCGGATCGATCCAGATTTGCGACGGGCTGGCAAAGCCGCCGGTCGATGCGCTTGACGAGGCGCTCAACCGGATGTTGCCGGGAACGGGGGAATTCCCGATCCGGGCCATGCTGGACTGGGCGCCGGCCGATCTGGTGATCGGCGTGGAAGCGCCACAGGCCGCCCTGTTCGGCAAGGTGCCGCCAGAAGAGCGCGCCCTGTCCATGTATGAGGCGGCTGCGCGCGCGGCTTGCGAACCCGGATCATAGTTGACCCGTACATATTGCGGGCTGGTCCGCCGGGCTGATCTGCGTTCAGAAAAGATCGGCCATCTGACGGATCGGATCCTTTCCGTCCCAGCCCCTGGCGGCCCGCTTTATCTGTTCATAGGCGTCGAAAATCTTCGCGGCGGGACCGACCATCTTGTTGGTTTCCAATATCTCCACGAAATGGCCCAGCCGTTCGCGCGCATCGACATAGCAGAAGCGGATACGGTCCTCCCCCGCGAGCGATACGCCCTTATAGGTCGCCATCTCGCCGGCCTGTTCATGACGGGCGACGATCGCATCATAATCCTCGTCACTTTTGACGTAGCTGTGGTGGAACAGTTCGCGTCGCCCGGCGATCCCCTCGGCATAGATGGAATGTCCACCCGCTGGCACCTGGAGCAGTTCGATCTGCAGATCCCCCTTGTACCCGAAGGCGACCTGTATCCTGTCATAATGCGCGGCCTTGCCCTGATAAGTCAGGTCGTAAAGCGGGAATTCGGCGAAATAGAACGGGCCGACGCCGTCCCTGGCGATCATGTCGAGCGCGGTAGCCTTTATGTCCTGCGTCGAATATGCGACTTGGGAAACTTCGGTCATCAATACCTCTCCTTGCTCCAGCAAAGGCAGAGTAGCAGCAGCCGTTCGCCGGTCTTAGTCCGGTGGGACGTTGGCTGCGCGATCCATGGGGATAAACCGGCATGATAGCTTGATGGTTGCGACTGAAGGAGATGAAGGTGTCGAAGAATGTGGGGAGTGTCCTGATCAAGGGCGGTCAGGTCATCGATGGCACGGGTGCGCCTGCATTCGCGGCGGACGTTCGCTTGGCGGACGGCCGCATTGTCGAGGTCGGGCCCGATCTGGCGGCGGGCGCATCCGAGGTGTACGACGCCTCGGGCTGTTATGTCAGCCCCGGCTTTATCGACACACACACCCATTATGACGGTTCGCTGTTCTGGGATCCGTCGTGCGATCCGATCCTGCAGCATGGCGTGACGACCGTCCTGATCGGCAACTGCTCGCTCGGCCTCGCCCCGGTGCGCAAGGAAAGCGTGTCCGATCTCGCCACGCTCTTCAGCTATATCGAGGATCTGCCGAAGGACACGTTCGAACAGGAAATTCCCTGGACCTGGGAAAATTTTGAAGAATATGCCGCCGAGATGCGGAGCCGCCGGTTCGGCGTCAATGTCGCGTCCCTGGTCAGCCACTCGCTGCTGCGCACCTTCGAACTGGGACAGGATGCCTGGACGCGCGCCTCGAACGACGAAGAGATCGGGCGGATCACCGCCAATTTCGATTCCGCCATGGCGGCAGGCGCCTTCGGCATTTCCAGTTCGCGGTTCGACCGCAATCCTGAGGGCGATCTGGTGCCCAGCTTCCATGCGGACAACAGCGAACTGGCTGGCATCTTCGGCATCGCGCAAAAGTACAAGGGCGTGTTCCAGGTGATCCCGGACATGGGGAGCCTGGATCAGCAGGAGAAGGACCTGCGGGAATATTGCGGTTATTCGATCAAGCATGGCGGCGTGCCGGTGCTGTCCAACGGCATCTATCAGCGCCCGGACGACCCCGATTACCATCCCCGGTTGATGAAGATGGCCAGGGAAGAGCGGGCGAAGGGCGCCAACTTCCATTTCCTGGCTTCGCCACGATCGATCGAACTGCTGGTGAACTTCCACCAGGCGATGGTCTTCATCTATGTGCCCAGCTGGAATGCCGTGGTGCAGCCGGGCATGGCGATCGAGGAAAAGCGGCGGCGCCTGGCCGATCCCGAATGGCGGGCGCAGGCGCGCGCGGACTGGGATTCAGTGAAGGAAGGCTTCCCGAGCGGCGGCATGATCCGCGGCTTCCGCATCGTCAAGGTCGGGAAAGCGGAATATGAGAATTATATCGGCAAGACGTTCGACGTCGTCCTGGACGAGCGCGAAGGTCATCCGTCCGACATTCTGGCTGACTGGGTGCTCGAAAATGATTTCGAACCCGAGTTCGTCTATCCCTTCACCAATACGGACGAGCGCATCGTCGGCGAGTTGCTGGCGGCGGACGAAAGCATCATCAGCGCGAGCGATGCCGGTGCGCATATCGGGATGTTCGACGGCGCGGGCGACACCACGCTCGTTCTCACCCGCCACGTGCGTGATCGCCCCGACATGACGCTGGAAAATGCCGTGAAGCGCATGTCGCGCGATCAGGCGCTCATCCTTGGACTGAAGGACCGCGGCGTCATCACGGAAGGCGCGATAGCCGACATCGCCGTCTTCGACCTCGACAAGCTGCACTGGGATGTCGAGAAGAAGGTGCAGGATGTTCCGGGCGGCAAGGCGCGGTTCCGCCGACCGGTGGGCGGCTTCCGCTACACCTTCGTCAATGGCGTCCTGGCGCAGCGGGACGGGGAACTGACCGGCGAACTGGCTGCCCGCTTCCTCGATGCGAGCGATCGCATCGCGGCCTGAACAAGCTGCGATGATGGCGGAACCTGAGCTTCCGCCATCTGCGCTTCGCTGCGCCCTTGGGCCGATGGCTGGCGGAGTCGTCTCTCCAGGCTGAAGAAGGGTGCGGAATGGACACAAGACTGGATGGCCAGGTCGCGATCGTGACGGGGGGCGCCTCCGGCATAGGTTTCGCGACGGTCCGAAGCCTGGCGGCATCCGGCGCTCGGGTCTGGATGGCGGATATCGACGAACCGGGAAGTCTCGGTGCGCAGGCCTCGCTGCGCCGGGATGGCCTGGATTGCGTCGTCAGGCCAGTCGACATGGGCGATCCCGTCAGCATCGCGGCCCTGGCGGGAGAGGTCATCGATGATGAGGGCGGCATCGACCTTGTCGTCAACAACGCCGTGCGGACGGACGGACGGGATGAACAGGTCGCGGATATAGACGCGGCATTATGGCAGGAGTTGCTGGCGGTCAATCTGATCGGGCCAGCGCTGTTGGCGCGCGCTGCCATACCCTCGATGATCAATCGCGGCGGCGGCGCCTTCGTCCATGTCGCGTCGGTTGGCGGCTTGCGCGGGGAAGATACCAGGACCTGTTACGGCACTGCAAAGGCGGGCCTGCTCGGCCTGTCGCGATCGATCGCGGTGCAATATGGCAAGCAGGGCATCAGGAGCAATTGCATCGCGCCCGGACTGGTGATGACGCCGGCGGCACAGACGGCATTTGATCCGGCAATGCTGGACATGCTGCGGCATCATCATATGACGGCGGAGCTTGGGACTGCTGACGGAATTGCTAAGGCGATCACCTTTCTCCTGTCGCCCGCCGCCGCTTTCCTGACCGGCCATGTCCTCGTGATGGACGGCGGCTTTTCGATTGCCACCCCCATTGTGCCGGCCTTCCGAAGCATGGGGCAGGACGGATGACGACCCCTCGCCCCTTTGTCATCGATGTGGAGCAGTCCACGCTCGACCGGATCGACCGCAAGCTCGCCGACAGCCGCATCGGCTATGCGCCACAGGACGACAGGGACTGGCGCTATGGCACCGACGCTTCCAGTCTTTGCGCCTTTGTCGATCATTGGCGCAACGATTATGACTGGCGGGCGCAGGAAGCGATGCTGAATCGCTGGCCGCAGGCGCTGGCCGAGGTGGATGGCGTGCTGCTGCATTTCTATCATATTCCCGCACCCGGCGGCGAGGCCGGACGACTGCCCATTCTGCTGATGCATGGCTGGCCGGGTTCGATCGTCGAGTTTCAGGCTGTCATCCCCCTTCTTCTGGATGCGGGCTATCCGCTCGTCGTGCCCTCCATTCCCGGCTTCGGATGGTCCGGCAAGCCGCCTCGTCCCTTGGGGGAAAAGGCCATGGCCGCGCTGATGCGCAGGCTGATGGTGGATGTTCTGGGATATCCCCACTTCCATGTGCAGGGCGGCGATTTCGGATCGCTGGTCGCGACGCAGCTAGGCATCTGGCATGCCGATGCCGTTGCCGCTCTCCACCTCAACTTCTACCTGCCCGACGGTCCCGGAACATCGGCCGATCCGGAACTGCAAGCCTATTGGCAACAGCTCGCATCGCTCACCTATCCCGAATCGGGCTATCTGCATCAGCAGGGGACGAAGCCGCAGACACTGGCGCTCGCACTGCACGACAATCCCCTCGGTTGGGCGGCCTGGACCCTGGAAAAATTTCATGGATGGAGCGACTGGCGGAGCACGGGAGCGAACGGTTTCCAGACCGATCAGCTGATCACCAACATGATGACCTATCTTGTCACGGACTCGGTGATTTCATCGATCTGGATGTATCACGGCTCGTCCCATGAACAGGGCAAGGAAGGGCGGGTCGAAGTGCCGACCGCGATTGCGCGTTTTCCAGGCGAATTTTACCCGTTGGCCGACCGATCGCTCGCCGCACGGCGCTATAATATCGTGCGCTGGACGGAAATGACTGCCGGCGGGCACTTCGCCGCGATGGAAGCGCCGGAGGCGTTTGCCTCCGATCTCATCGCCTTTCTGGACGGCCAGGATTGCTGACCCGGAATTTTTTTGCAGCTTTCGGGAATCCGGGCTGCGGTATGCTGGTGGCGGCGGCGTCACAGGCAAATGCGCATAGGATTTCTGTTCAACCACGATCAGATTCATCAGATCGCCCACAGCCTGCCCATTGCCATCGCGCTGGCAAAGGGGGGCTTTGCAGGCGAAATCATGGTCGCCACCACCAACGGTCAACTGGCCGCCGAAGTCAGGCGACTGGCCGGGGAATGGCTGGATTCGAAAATCCAGCATGTGGAACTTTCGCTCTCCCCCTCTACGGCCAGGATCAGCCGGCTGCTGGAACATGTCGTCCCGGCCTCCAAATTGCTGGTTTATCGCGACAATCTCGATTTCTTCCGCAGCCTTGATATTCTGGTCGTCGCGGAAAAAACATCGCTGCTGCTCAGGTCGCGCTATCGCCTGGACAATCTGTTCATCGTGCATACCCGCCACGGTGCGGGTGACCGGGCCATTGGTTTCGACAAGGCCAGCGCGCGCTTTGACCATGTCCTTTGTTCGGGCGAGAAGATCCGCCGCCGATTGATAACCGAAGCGCAGGTTGATCCGGACGCCATCAGCATCGTCGGCTATCCCAAGTTCGACATGATCCGCCAGGCTGGACGCAGCTATCATGTGGAGCGCGATCGGCCGACCGTGCTCTACAATCCGCATCCCTCGCCGCACCTTTCGTCCTGGTACAGGCATGGGCGGCAGGTGCTTGACCATTTCCAGCGCCATGACGATCGGGCCCTGCTGTTCGCGCCCCATGTCATGCTGTTTCAACGGCCGTTCGTGGTCACCATCGACAGGCTGACGATCAGCCGGGCGGGCGTGATCGAAAACCGCTATCTGCACGGGGACAACATCCACATCGACCTGGGCAGCCGCGCGTCCACGGACATGAGCTACACGACCGCTGCCGACATCTACCTGGGTGATGCGAGCAGCCAGATCTATGAATTCCTGCTTCGTCCGCGCCCTTGCATCTTCCTGAACAGCCACGCAATCCAATGGGAAGGGAATCCCAACTTCGCCCATTGGCAAGCCGGTGAAGTCATTTCCGATCCCGCAGCGCTGAGTTCCGCGCTCGACCGCGCGGACGCTCTGCACCACGAAAGATACCGCGCCGTACAGGAAAGGCTGTTCGCCGAGAGCTTCGACCTGAATGGCCGTCCCTCGTCCGAAAGGGCGGCGGAGGTGATCGCCATGCTGGCAGAGCGCCAAAGCACCGGTCGTGATCCCCTTTCGGCCGTTCGCGCGGCGTGACGGCGCTGCTGACCATCATCCTTCCCTTCTTCAATGAACAGGGATGGATCGGCCGCACGATCGACAGCCTTGTCGCGCAGAATGACGAGCGCTTCCTGCTGCTGCTGATCGACAACGGTTCGACGGATGGAGGCGCGGCCGAAGCGGCCATCCATATCGCGGCTCTGGGCGACCGCGCGAGAATTCTCTCCTGCCCCACACCGGGGAAAATCAATGCGCTGGCGGCCGGTCTGGCGCAGGTCGATACGCCGCTGGTCGCCACCTGCGACGCGGACACCATTTACCCGTCCGATTATGTAAGGCGCATCATCGCCCTGTTCGGCCATCATGACGGCGCCGCGGCGGTGATGGCGATCGACCTTTATGCGCCGGCAGAGGATATGCGTTCGCAGCGCCGCATCGCCTTCATCCTGCGCAAGGGCCGGCGCTTTGCGATCAAATGCCATGCCGGCGGCTATGCGCAGGCCTTCCGCACCGCGGCGCTGCGCGCCGGCGGCGGCTTCGACGCAGCGCGCTGGCCCTATGTGCTGGAGGATCATGAGATCGTCCATCGCATCATGCGCCATGGCCGCGTGGTCTACCATCCCGACCATGTCTGTTTCCCCTCGGAACGGCGCGTATCACGCGATGCCGTAAGCTGGACCAGGGCAGAGCGATTGCTCTATCGCTATTTGCCCGGCAGGGCGCTAGACTGGTATTTCTATCATTTCCTGGGGCGCCGCCTTGCCGCCCGCAACAGCATGGGCGTCGCCTTGCGGAACAAGGATTGGGCTTCGCCATCGGCATGACGGAACGCGTTGGAATTGCAGGGCGCATATTCAAGGGATTGGGACTTGTGCTCGGCGGAAAGGCGGGCGCGGGTGTCATCAGCCTGATTTACCTCGTCATCGCGGCCCGCGCCCTCGGGCCGCGCGACTATGGCATATTGGTGCTGGTCCATGCTTATGTGACGGCGGTTTGCGGTATCGTCGAATTTCCTGCCTGGCAGGCGATCATTCGCTATGGCGCGGAGGCGACGGCGGACAATTCGCCCCATCGGCTCGCCAGGCTTCTGCGGTTCGGCACCACGGTCGAACTCGCCGGGGGTGCCGCAGCGATCCTGGTGGCGATGATATTGGCCCCGTTCGTCGGGCCGCATCTTGGCTGGCCACCCCAGACGGTCGCCTTCGCCATTCCCTATAGTTTCGCTGTGCTGGGATCGGTGCGTTCGGTACCTGCCGGCTATCTGCAACTGATAGGCCGTTTCGACCTTATCGGGGTGCATAATGTGGTTCAGCCGACGATCCGACTGGCCGGCGCGCTGCTGGCGCTATTGACGGGATGGGGCATCGCCGGCTTTCTGGTCGCATGGCTGATCGCCGCGCTGGCTGAATTCGCGGTGCTCTGGGGTATGGGGTGGTGGTGCGCGCGCCGCCATCTGGGGCCCGTCCTGCATCGTCCCGAAAGCGGCAGCGCGAGGACCGACAATCCCGGCATCTGGCGCTTCCTGGTCGCCAGCAATGCGGATGTCACGCTGAACGAACTGGCCGGCCGCATAGCGCCGCTGATCGTCGGCTGGGTGCTTGGACCGGCCATGGCCGGGCTGTTCGCCATCGCCCAGCGCGCCACCGTGATCATCGCCCAACCCGCGCAGATATTGGGTAACACCGCCTATGCCGAACTGGCGCGCATGGTGGCGGCGGGCGAAGGCGGCGCTCCGTTGCGCAGGACATTGGTCCGGGTCGTGGGTATCGCCCTGGCCGCGGCGGCGCCCGTCGTCCTGATCGCCGCACTCTTCCCGACGCCGATCATCACGCTGCTGGGCGGGACGGCGTTCAAGGCGGCGGGCGGCATCATGGTCGTGCTGATCGCCGCGCGCATGATCGCGGTCATTGGGCCGCCGTGCAGCTCGGCCCTGTCCGCTATGGGATATCCCGCCCTGTCGATGAGCGCCAACCTGTTCGCCAGCATGATCTTTCTTCCGATACTGCCATGGTTGCTGAGCGAAGCTGGCCTGATGGGCGCCGGTTTGCAGGCGGTGGGGCAGGCGCTGCTGTCCAGCGCCCTGCTTTCAGGCCTGGTGTGGCGGCGGAGCCAGCTTCATTGAGCCGCCCGCGGATCGCCTATGTCATCAACTCCGTGGAGGGGGGAGGGGCAAGCCAGCCCGTTCCCGCCATAGCCCGCGTGCTCCGCGATGGCGGAGCGCAGGTGCGCCTGTTTGCGCTTACCCCCCGGGATCGCCGGGGCCTTCCCGCCATGGCGGCGGCGGGGCTGGATCCCGCCGTGCGCGAGGGCGGCCTGACGGACCATGTCGCCGCCGCGCTCTGGCTTCGGCGCGAACTGCGGGCCTGGGGCGCGACCCATATCTGGTCGTCGTTGAGCCGCGCGACGATCCTCAGCCTGATCCTTGGTCCGTCCATGGGCCTGCCGGTGATCTGCTGGCAGCATGCGGCCTTCCTCAAGCCCTGGAACCGGCGCCTCATGCGGCTGCTGTCGCGGCGCGCGACGTTGTGGGTAGGGGATTCCCGGTCCGTGACGGACCTGACCGCGGAACGGCTCGGGGTTCCGCTGGAGCGCCTGAGATGCTGGCCTATCTTCGCGGCCGATCCGGCAATGGTCGAGGCGCGGCCGTGGCAGCCGGGCGAATGGCTTCGCATCGGCAGCCTTGGCCGCCTGCATCCAGTTAAAGGCTATGACCTGCTGATCGCTGCGCTGGCCCGGTTGAAGGCTGGCGGCTTCACCCCCGCTACTCCCGTCCAGTTCGTGATTGGAGGCGAGGGCGCGGAACGGCAAAGACTTGAGGCCATGGCAGCGAGCGCGGCGCTCGACACCATCGCCTTTCCGGGTTTCGTTGATCAGCCGCACGCCTTTCTTTCGAACCTGCATGCTTATGTGCAACCCTCCCGGTCGGAGGGATTCTGCATCGCCGCGCATGAGGCATTGACGGCGGGCCTTCCTGTCCTGGCGTCGTCGGTGGGGGAACTGCCCTATTCCATCCGCCAGGATGTGACCGGACTGATCGTTCCGCCCGGCGATGCCGACGCCCTGGCGCGGGCGCTCCAGACCATGCTGTCGCAGCCGGAAAGGCTGCATGCGATGGGGCAGGCCGCGCGGGCCGACATGCTGGATCGCTTTTCCTGGGCGCAGTTTGCGGCTACGGGCGGCGCGATCCTGAACGAAATCGTCCCAGTTGACGCTGGACGTCCAGCGCCAGGCCCTGCAGCGATGCGTCGATCCGCTTGACGTCGAACAGGGTGATGTCGCCGCATGCCGTCAGGCTGTGCATGCCCTGGCTGTAGTCGCCGACGTCGGCGGGGGGTATCAGGGCATCGCCGGCCTCCGCCTCGAACTGCCGCTCATCCAGGCGATTGATCCACAGGGGCCTGATTGCGCCGCCATAGGTGGCGGCGCAATCCTGCACCGGCAGCATGATCCTGTCGCCGAGCGTGACAGCGGTCCCGCCCGGACGGGAGGAACGGAGGTCGATCCGCACGGGATTGGCCGGGTGGGGAATCCATGGGCCGCACAGCCTGTCCGCCCAGGCGACATGAAGATGGGCCAGCTTCGTGGTTCTGGTCGTCGCTGGTGAATAGAACAGGTACCAGCGTCCGTCCCGCCGGAGGATGGTGGCGTCGACGGGCACGCAATCCAGTTCGATGCGGCATTCGGGCCGCCAGTCCAGAAGACCGCCATGATCGCGATAAAGCGTCAGGGCTCCCGACCGGTGCGCTTCGGGCAGCATCCAGACGGCGCCGTCTGCGGCAAAGACTTGTGGATAGGAGAGATGCCAAGGTTCGCTGAGGCAGGGGTTGCGATCCACAAGCTGCATATGTTCATCGAAAAGCAGCCTTTCTATTGTTCCGTGCCGGGAACGATAATCATATTGCTCAACGAACAGATGCAACCGCCCCTCTTCGTCGCGCAAGCCGAAAGGGTCGGCCAGAAACTGGAAGGACGGTTCCTCGGCAAGCCAGGTGACCGGCCCGTCCATCGCGCCGGTCGCCAGAACATGTTCCAACGGGCGGGCGAGTATCCCGCATCTCCATATATCCTTACGCCGGGGCATGATGGTCCATATCAATTGTATCGGGGGGTGTGAAGCCGACATGCTGGCATGGATTGCCCTGGTCCGGGGCGCGCTCCATCGTCAAATGCTTGTCTTGCAAAGTTGTCGGAAGATGTTGAAGAGATTATTACAATATATGCATGTCAACTTCAGATATTGATAAGAGATAATATCATAACATCAAATACTCACCTCCTCCATTGTCATAAATATGCCAAAAATGACGAATTACGCCTATATTAAATTTAATTTAGATTGATAGACAATCTTGCGGCGCGCCTCCCTTCTGATAGACGGGCCAGGTCCATCTTCAGGGAATGTTCAGCCGCCAATGCCGTTTTCCAACGTTGCGCCAGGCTCGCGGTTCGCGAGCCTGGCGGCATGCCTGTTTTGCGCAGCGATTCTGCATCCGCTTCCGGCGATTGCGGCTGTTCCCGCGCAAGCAGAGACAGCCGCCGCGCCCATCAGCCTGGATGCCGCCCTGACCCTGGCGGACGAGGCGAATATCGACGTCATCCGTGCCCGTCTTGCGCTGAAAACCGCGCAGGCGAACCTCCGCATGGCCGATACGTCGCCCAATCCGGCGTTCAGCGTCAATTCTACGCAGATCAGGCCGTCGCAAATCGGGGTTGTTCCTTATGATCGGCTGGCCGACACAGTGGCCCGCGTCGACCTTCCGCTTGAGCGGGGGGGCAAGCGGCGCGCGCGAACGGCGGCGGCCAACGCGCTGATCGACGCGGCGCAGGATGATCTGGTCAGTGCGCGCCGTGACATGCGCGAGGCCGTGTATGACGCCTATTTCGACCTCAAGGCGGCCGAAGACCGCGTCCGGATATTGCAGACCATAGCCAGCAGCTATGCCGACAGCCTCGCCATTGCAGGCAAGCAGCAGCACGTCGGGGCTCTCTCCAGCGGGGATCTCGCCCGGCAGACGGTGGAGGCCGCCCGCGCCCGCACCGACGCGGCGCAGAGCGTCACCCAATGGCATGCCGCGCAACTCGCGCTGGGAACGCTGATTGGGCGAGAGGTGCAATCGGACATGCTGGCGACGACCGGCGACTGGCCCGCGCCCGGCGGCATGAATGAACAGGCGGCCGATCTGATCGCTCTGCGTCGGCCGGATGTTCTCGCGGCGCAGGCCAGGACCATGGCGGCGAGGCGTGATGTCGATGGCGCGCGCGCGCTGCGCCATCCCGATGTGACGGTGGGGGTCCAGTATGAACGCGCCAGCGGTGCCCTGGGCGTCGGTGACTCGGTTGGTCTGGGCGTGTCCCTGCCCATCCCCGTCCGGAATCGCTATATCGGAGAGGGAGAGGCTGCCGAGACCGCGCTGGTCCAGGCGGAAGCTGAGGAACGCAAGGCGATCTCGGTCGCCACGGCCGACATCCTGATTGCGCGACAGGCGCTCCAGGAAGCCGTCGATCGCCAGCGCGCGTTCGACACAACGCAGCTTCCCGCAGCCCGCAGGGCGGCGGAGGTGGCTGAGTTCGCCTATGGCCACGGCGCCACATCGTTGATGGAACTGTTGGACGCCCGCCGTTCGCTGCGCGCCGTGGAACTGGGCGCGATCGATGCGCAATCTGATGTGGCCAACGCCATTGCGCGGCTAAGCGCCGCTGAAACTACCGGAGACGATCGCTGATATGACGAGGAGTTTTCCTCTGCGCTCCGGCGCCTCGCTGGCTGTGCTGATGCTGCTTGCAGCCTGTGGCGCCGCCGATGCGCCGCCACCCAAGGCGCCGAAAAAATCGCCGGACATGATCAGCTATGCGCCGGGTTCGCCAGAACTGGATTCGCTGCAACTGGTAACGGCGTCGAGCGGTCCTTTGCCCGTTTCCGCCGATCTCAATGCCCGCATCGTCCTGGATGAAGCGCGCACCAGTCGCGTCGGCGCGCCCGTGGCGGGTCGCGTGACACGGGTGCTGGCGGATATCGGCCAGGCCGTTCGGGCGGGCCAGCCGCTCGCCTATCTCGATGCGCCCGACGTCGGCCAGTCGCGCGCAGACCTGCTGACGGCGCAGGCGCAGCGCAATCTGAAGGCGCGGGAAATGGAACGTTCGCGGATGCTCTTCGCGGGCGGCGCCATAGCTCGCCGCGACGTCGATGCGGCCGAGGCCGATGCTGCCTCCGCATCCGCCGAGTTGGAGCGCGCCAGCCTGCGGCTGCGCAATCTGGGCGGCGGGAGCGGCGATGCCTTACCGCTCACAAGCTCGGTCGGCGGATATGTCATTGATCGGCAGATCAACCCTGGGCAGCAGATTTCAGCCGGGCAGAGCCCGCTCTACACGGTGTCCGATCCGCGTCATCTCTGGGTCAATGTCGATGTGCCCGAAGATTCCGTCGGCCGCGTGCGTGTTGGCGAACGGATCGAATTCGATGTTCCGGCCTATCCCGACCGCCACTTCAGCGGAACCGTCACCCAGATCGGTCTCGCGGTCGATCCCGCCACCCGCCGCGTCCAGGTACGCGCGGAAGCGGACAATCCCGACCTTGCGCTGAAACCCGAAATGTACGCCCGGGCGCGTCTGACGACGGATGACGGCCGTCGCGCGATCAAGGTGCCCAATGCCGCGATCTTCGAATCAGGGATGAAAAACTATGTCTTCCGTGCCGAAGGTGGGGGCCGCTTCCGACGCGTGGCGGTAGAGGTGGGCGAGCGCGGCGACGCCTATTCTTATGTGACCGCCGGCCTGCGCAACGGCGATCGCATCGTGGGCGAGGGCGCCTTGCTGCTGAACGCACAGCTCTCCGGGGACTGAATCGATGCTGGAACGTCTGGCCCGCTTCGTCGTGGAGAAGCGGATATTCGTGATCATGATGGTGGTCGCTCTGATCATCGTTGGCGGCAGCGCCGTGACGACGCTGCCGATCGAGGCCTTTCCGGACGTGCAGGACGTCCAGGTGGTCGTCATCAGCCAGCGGCCGGGGCAGGCGCCGGAGGAGGTCGAGCGCTCCATATCGCTGCCGATCGAGCGTGCGCTGGCCGGGACGCCAGGGGTCAATGACATCCGTTCGGTCTCGATCACCGGCCTCTCCGTCGTCACGCTGATCTTCAACGACGGGACCGACGATTATTTCGCTCGATCCCAGGTGCTTGAAAAGCTGCGCGACGCCGATCTTCCGGACGGCGTCGTGCCCAGCCTGGCGCCCCTTTCCACCGCGGTCGGCGAAGTCTATCGCTATGTTCTCGACAAGCCCAAGGACATGCCGCTGTACGAAGCGCGCGCGATCCAGGACTTCGTGGTGCGTCCGGCGCTTCGCATGGTGCCAGGTGTCGCGGACGTCACCAGCTTTGGCGGCAGCATCAAGCAATATCAGATCCTGATCCGTCCGGATCTGCTCAAACGCTATGGCGTTACGGTCGCCGACATCCAGTCGGCGGTGGGCAACGCCAATTCCAACGTCGGCGGCGGCGTCATTCCGCGCGGCGACGAGGTTGTCGTGGTGCGCGGCATCGGCCTTTATCAGGGCATAGACGATGTCGGGAACACCGTGGTCAAGGCGCAGAACGGCAATACCGTGCGCGTTCGAGACCTGGGTGACGTGAAGATCGGCACGCCCGAACGAAGCGGCATGGTCGCCTATGACCACAAGGACGATGTGAGTGAAGGCATCGTCACCATGGTAAAGGGCCAGAATGCCGCTGTGGTCGTCGCCGGCGTCCGCGAGGCGGTGGACAGGCTGAACGCGCAGTTCCGCCTTGACGCCCAGCGAACGGGGCATGAACCGATCCAGATCAGGGCGACCTATCAGCGCACGAAGCTGCTGGACCGCACGGTCGAGACGGTCGCAGAAAACCTGGTCGTCGGCGCGACGCTCGTGACGGTGCTGCTGCTCGCCTTCCTGCGCAACTGGCGCGCCGCGCTCGTCGTCGCGGCGATCATTCCGCTGGCGCTGCTCGCTGCCTTTTCCGGGCTCAGCTTTGCCAATGTGCCGGCCAATCTGATCTCCATGGGGGCGGTCGATTTCGGCATCATCATCGACTCCGCCGTGGTGCTGGTCGAAGCGCTGATGGTCGCACTGGCGCTGGAGGCAGCGAAACATCAGGGTACCCAGCCCGACAAGATCCGTCGCAAGCAGGTGTTGCGCAATACGGTCACCAGCCTGGCGCGGCCGATCCTTTTTTCAAAGGCCATCATCATCATGGCCTTTGTACCCATCTTCACCTTCCAGCGGGTGGAAGGAAAGATGTTCTCGCCGGTGGCGCTGACGCTGTCCTTCGCGCTGGGCGCCGCATTGGTGCTCACCCTGTCCTTTCTGCCCGCCGTGCTCGGTTTCCTGGTGGAACGCTACGACATGGCTGAAAAGCACATTGCGTGGATGGACCGGCTGAAGGATGGCTATCGGCGGATCATCACCCGGTCGCAGCCGCGCACGAAGGTTCTGTTCGGCGCCTCCGCGCTGGTGCTGCTCATCACGGTCGCGCTGGTGCCCCGTCTGGGTTCGGAATTCCTGCCCAAGCTTGATGAAGGCAATATCTGGCTGACCGTGCAATTGACCCCGTCGGCATCGATGGACACCACCCGCAAGGTGGAAGCGCGCATTCGCGGGATCATGCTGTCCTATCCTGAAGTCGCCCATGTAGGTTCGGAAACCGGGCGCCCTGACGACGGTACCGACCCCAAGGGGCCGTCCAGCATGCAGATGCTGATCGACCTCAAGCCACGGAACACATGGCGTCCGCAATTCCCGACCAAGGCGGCGCTGGAGGACGACATGCGCAGGAAGATCGCCGCCATACCCGGCGTGCCGACCAATTTCAGCCAGGTGATCGAGGACAGTGTCGAGGAAAGCCTGTCCGGCGTGAAGGGCGAAATCTCCATCAAGATCATCGGCACCGACCTCAACATCCTGGAAGCGCTTGGCGAAAAGACAGCGCGCGTGGTTGCGGCCGTGCCGGGCGCTTCGGATGTCGATGCCGTGAAGATCGGCGGCCAGACCGAAGTGCGCGCCGTGCTGGATCGGGATGCCATGGCCCGGTACGGCCTGAATTCCGATGATGCCAACAAGGCGATCGCGACGGCGTTCGGCGGTGCGACGGTCGGCTCAGCCTATGAAGGTGACCGGAATTTCGACATTGTCGTGCGCTTTGCGGCGGACCAGCGCAATGCGATCGACGATGTCGCCCAGCTGCAAATTCCGCTGCCGGCGGGCGGCACCATCTCGCTGGGCGGGGTTGCGCATATCAGCGTTGAAATGGGCGCGTCCCGCATCAGCCGCGAAAATGGCAGTCGCAACGTCGCGGTGAAGGCGAATGTCGACGGTCGCGACCAGGGCGGCTTCGTGGCGGATGCACAAAAGGCGGTGGCCGAGCAGGTGAAGCTGCCCGCCGGCTACCGGATGGTTTGGGGCGGCCAGTTCGAAAATCAGCAGCGCGCCATGAAGCGGCTGGAAATGATCGTTCCCATCGCGCTCTTTGGCATCTTCATCCTGCTTTTCGGAGCGTTCCGTTCGGTGCGATCGGCCCTGCTGATCCTTGCGATGGTTCCTTTCACCGCCATCGGGGGCGTTGCGGCGCTCGCGCTCGCAGGCCTTCATATGTCGGTATCCGCGGCTGTCGGATTCATCGCTGTCGCCGGCATCTCCGTCCAGAATGGCGTGGTGATGCTGGAGCATATTACCCACAGATTTGAAAATGGCGACGCCTTTGGCAAGGCCGTGGTGGAGGGTGCGATCGACCGCCTGCGGCCGATATTGATGACGGCCCTGATGGCGGGGCTGGGCCTGCTGCCGGCGGCGCTGTCGACGGGGATAGGGTCCGAGACGCAGCGTCCCTTTGCGTGCGTCATCGTCGGCGGCATCATCTCCGCAACCTTGTTCATGCTGCTGCTCTTGCCTCTCTCACTGCTGTGGATAGAGCGCGAACGGCAACCGGCCTGACCTGCCGCCTTCTGAACAGCGGTCGAAAGTGCTTGGGACGTCAGTTCATGAGGTCGTGATAGTGCGTCGGCGGCGATGGCAGGGTGGCGCGCGCCATGGCGCCCGAGACGAGAAGAAATGCCATCGTCAGCAAAGCCAGCCTCCTTGCGTGCAGGGCTTTCCCCGGCTGCCAAAGGATGATCCACCCCAGCGCCGTCGCCAGCATGACCCAGAGGTGATAGCGCAGGTCGGACGAAATGCTGATCAGGACGAAGCTCGCCTCCTGAAAGAGCGCGGAGAGGAACAGCGCCGTTGCAAGGTCGCGCCGCGCATCCGCCGGTCGATGCCAGGCGTTCCACAATCCCCAAATGGCAGCCACGGTCCAGAGGATCGGCCACGCCAGGGGAACGTCCGTCATCCATCCTGCGGCCTTCTGCCATTGCATCGCAATGGGCGAGGGGTCGGCGAAACCCAGATCATTGGGTTCCGATCGCATCGGCGGCGCTGCCAGGGGCCAGTGCAATGGCACGAGCCAGCGCTCGGTCGAATTCAGATGCGCGAGCCGATGGGCAGCATAGGCGGCGGGATGTGTCGCCAGCGCTCTGGAAAATTGGCGGAAGAGCTGGCCGAGCGATGCGTGGCTCCAGGGACGGATGGCGGCGGCGCATGTGGCATTTTCGTCGAGAGGATCCCAGAACAGCGGCTTGACGCAATGATGCGCCTGCAGCACCCAGATGGACGGACGCGGAAGGCCGAAGGACGGGTCGTCCGTCCGGACGGCTATCGCGGCAAGGTCATATATCGGCTGGCTGCTGCGCACGCCGCTGTCGCGCGCGCCAAGCAGGACATGATTGACCGGCTGGGACAGAAGCAGCGCGGCCGGGATCGCCACGATCATGGCCGCGATCCATGCAAGGTCATTGCGCGGCCGGGGCAAGAGCAGCATCGCGATGGGTATTGTGGAAAAGGCGCCGTTCGCGCGGACCAGCGTGGCATAGACCAGGCAGACAATGGCGATCGTCGAGGCGGTAAGGGGAACGGGCCTGCCGCGCAATCGATAAGCGCTGACAATGCCGGTGGCCAAGGTCAACGCACCTGCAAGCTGGCTGTCCTTGATCACGACCGCGAGCCAGCCGAGCAGCAGTGGCGACGCACCGACGGCCAGCAGCGCCGCAGCCTTGCGGTTGTTGCCGACCGCCTGTCCTGTCAATCCCAGTCCGATCCAATATGCCGCCATCTGGATGACCAGCAGAACCGCGGCGCTAGGCCCGGCGAAAGCGAACAGGGACCAGAGCCGCGCCATCACCGGCGGATGCCAGTCGGTGTAGCTTTGGCTCAGTATCTCGCGATACTGGACGATAGTGTCATATGCGGCGATGCCTGGCCAGAACAGCGGCAGTGATGCGGCCAGAAGCAAGCATGCAGCGATCATCGGCCAGGTCGGCGCGGAGCCCATCCGCTGTTCTGGGTTGCCCTCCATCGCTTTGCTTGCCTCCATCAGGTGACTTCCCGAATATATTGATATGCGAAGCTTCATCCAGTCAGCATGATGCAATCCTCATGGAGCATGAACTTGCTTTCGCTAAGACCGGACGCTCACGCGCGTCGCGGCGGACTGGCCGGACAGCCGCCCTGTGGAAAGCCATGGCTGGGGGTGCCGTTCAAACCATTTATATGCGGACCAGAGCGAATCCATTCGATCGGAAGCTGTCTTCGGTCAGGAATTCACGCAAAAAATCAATGACGGCAATCTGATTCGACCAGATGGAACCCTCTCTAGTCCGTTCGGCCTAAAATTATGGCGAACGCCGGTGGTAGATTCGTTGCACCATCTCCGGGGTCATGGAGAGGTAGAAATGGGAGGATGAATATGAGGGCCGTAAAACCCGCATTCCACTACACCGTCTCCGCTGCGTGTATTGCGATTGCAATGGCTGGGTCGTCGACTATCGCGCAGGCGCAGTCGGGCAACCAGGCCAGCAATCTTGAAGATATCATCGTGACGGCACGCCGGGTCGAGGAAAATCAACAGAAAATTCCGGTCGCCGTGACGACATTGACGGCGGCGTCCATGGAACGCCGAAACGTGGTTGCAGTGAACGATCTTCAGTTCAGTGTCCCCAATCTGCAGATCAAGCCCAGCAATAACAATCCAAGCCTGCCCGAATTCATCATTCGCGGACAGCGTCAGGTTCTCTATACCGATGAGAACGTCGTGACATATGTCAACGGCGTTGCGCAAAGTACGCGCGGTCTGTCTCTCTATGACCTTGAAAATGTTCAGGCGCTAAAGGGTCCCCAGGGGACGCTCTTCGGCAAGAATTCGATGGGTGGCGCCATGGTCTTCACCACCGCCCGGCCCAAATTCGATCCTGAAGCGCGTTTTGACCTGGAAATGGGCAATTACAATCGCGTCCAGGGCACCGTGATGGGCAACATTCCCCTAATCGACGAAGTGGCGGCGCTCCGCATCGCCGGGCGAATCGAGAGGCAGGATGGATTCTTCAAGAATCTGCGTCCGGGTGGCAAGGATCTCAACGACCGAAACAACGAAAGTTTCCGTGTCTCCCTTCTGGTGAAACCGGGCGATCGTTTTGAAAACCTCACGACATTCGACTATATTCACAAAGACGAAATACCCACGCCGTCCTTGATCGAGGCTGCGCCGCTCGCAAATAATTTCTTCCGCAGCGTCACGCAGCAGGCGGTGACGCAGCAAAGCGCCCTTGGTGGCAGCACTCCTCTTGTGGACACGGCCAACGGTCTTTTGGTGCGCCAAGGCAATCCATTCCGCTCGGTCGCCTTCACGGGCATTGGTAAAACGCTCACCAATGCGCGTTATCCTGCCCTGACAGGCTTCGGGGCACGTTCCGAAGTCTATGGGATCGCCAATACCACCAGCTTCGAACTGAGTGACGCGGTCACGCTGAAGAACATCATCGGCGCCCGCTATGAGGAGGCTCTGGACTTTCAGGATCCTTCGGGAATTACCGGAATGACTTTCGACTTCGGTACGTTGTTCGGCGCGCCTCCAGGGTTTGTGACAGGTCAGGCTACGAACAACGACACATATTATCGAAATCAGTATAAAACATTTTCTGATGAGTTCCAGGTCATCGGAAGATGGGGTAATCTCAATCTGATTACCGGCTTGTACTATGCCCATGTCAAGCATCAGTATAACGTCAATTCATCCTTCGTCGTCGGCCCCGCATCTTTCTACGGTCCGGCCTTTGAGAAGCATGGAGCGATGCGGGATTCGACCGAATCGATGGCTGCGTTTGCTCAGGGCACCTATGATTTCAGTGGTGTCGGGCTGGACGGCCTGCGCCTGACGCTGGGCGCGCGTTATACCCGCGACAAGAAAGAGATGCGGGGGGAAGGTTTCTACTCTACGTCTACGGAGACAGTGCAGTCGTGGAATCCTGCGTTCCCGCAAGGACAATGCAACGAACTGAACGGCACTTTCGGCAATGCTGTCGGCGTGAACAATGGCGCTGAATGCTCTTTGACGAACCATCGGACCTATAAGGCTGTAACCTGGACAGGATCGCTGGAATATCAAGCGACGCCCGACACACTCCTGTATTTCGCCTCGCGCCGGGGCTTCAAGGCAGGCGGCCCGAACCCGACGACCCGAGTTCTTGAATTCAGCATGTTCGGACCGGAGAAGATTACGGACTTCGAATTGGGGCTCAAACATCAGGGGCGCCTGGGCAGCGTTCCCTATCGTCTGAACATTGCCGGATTTATCGGCAAATATCGCGATATCCAGACGTCGGATATCCTTCAATTCTGCACCAACGACAACGTAGGCTGCTCTGGTGGCGGCGTGTTCACCGAACTCATCCTCCTCAATGTCGGCAAGGCCACGATCAAAGGCATCGAAGTGGAAGGTTCGATCAAGCCGGTCCCGCAGCTTGAGTTGAATGCCGGCTATTCCTATCAGGTTGGCCGCTATGGCAGTGGTTCTATCGTGCCTCAGCCTACCGACCCTGCCAATCCGGTCAACGCGGCCAATCCCATCAACTTCGCGGGTGGGGTGGACCTTTCGGGCAAGGAATTCGCGGGTGTTCCACGCCAGACGCTGACGCTCTCTGGGACGTATGAGGCCGACTTCATCCCCGAAAGCTTTGCCAAGACGCGTTTGAGCGTGAATTACTTCCACCGCACGAAAACCAAGGGGCTGGCGGTGCAGGGTATTTTCGGAACGCCTGCTTTCGATACGCTTGGCGCGCGCCTGTCGTTCGATCAACTTTTCGAATCGAACTTCTCTCTTGCCCTGTGGGGATCGAACATCACGAACAATTATTACAAGCTTTACTGCAGCAATAACCTCAACAGCATCGGCTACGCCGCTTGCAAGTGGGGCGATCCGCGCACCTATGGCGCGACGCTGTCAGTCAAGTTCTGATCAACAAGACCACCGGGCGATGCGATTGCATCGCCCGGTTTTTTTGCGTCTGTCGCATTCGCCGCCCGGACGTTCGGGTCGCGGTGTTCCTCGCCGAGCGGGACGCGATGTGGAAATGCCCTACATGGTTGGAACGGGTACCGGCGGCTGCAGCCTGCCCAGCGCGAACATGCCAAGCGCGCCCAGACCCATGACCCCCCCCAGGACCAGCAACATCATGTCGTAAGTGCCGGTCCGGTCGTATATCCAGCCGGCGCCGATCGGCCCCATCGTCGCGGCGACCGCGGCGATCGAATTGATGCCGCCAAGCAGTGCGCCAAAGCTGCGCATGCCGAAATATTTCGACACCAGATAGATGACGACGTCATTCTCCGCGCCGACGGTAGCCCCGAAAATGGCCGTCGCGATCACAAGCACGCCAACGCCGGGATCGTGTTGCATCATCAACCCCAGGCCGAACAGGGGCAACAGGAAGATGAGGGTCGCGACGATATGGGTGGGGAAGATGTCGAGCAGATGCCCGACCGAAAGTCGGGCAACCAGGCCGACGATGCCGACAAGCGCCGCGATCTGCGCCGCTGCCCCAAGGCTGATATTCTTGCTCATCAGAAGGGGAACCAGATTGGGCGCGAGCGCCATCGTATATAGTATGAAACTGAACATGCCGCCGACGATCAGCCAATAGGCCGGCTGGCGCATGGCTTCCCGCGCTGTCACGCCGGGGAGGGAAGAGGCCGGATCCATGCCCATCGGCGCAGCTGCGGATCGCGCCGGGCCGGTCGGCCGGGCAAAGAGGCTGACCGAGAAGGGCAGCGTAAGGCCGAGCCAGATGGCGGCTGTACCGATCAACGCCGCGCGCCATTGAAAGGCTTCGATCAGTGCCGTCGCGATGAGCGGCGCGAGGGCCGCCGTCAGGGATGAACCGCTGAGCACGGCGGCAATGGCCAGCCCTCTCCCTTTGTCGAACAGGGCGGCGATGCTTCTGGTCCATACCGGACCCTGCATCATTCCAACAGCCAGTGCCACCAGCGCCCAAAGCGCAATCCAGTTGCCCATGCTTCCGTCCGCCTGGGACAGCAGTGCGAAGGACAAACACAGCAGCAACTGGCCGAAAAGGGCGACGGGCCGCGCACCGAAGCGATCGACCGCGAGCCCGCCCAGCAGGTTGAACAGTATCGCCGCCCCTGACATGACCGTAAAACCGGACATGGTCTGCGCGCGCGACCAGCCAAATTCCTGCTCGATCGCACCCACGAACGGGCCGAAGCAGAAAGTCTGAAGACCTATGCAGGAATAGCCCATCGCGCCGCCCAGCACCACCGGCCAATATCTGCGCCACTCCTCCTTGGCCGATTGGGGGGATCCGCTGAAATGCGTCATGGCTGGCATCCTCTCTGTCGACGGTCTTCGTGCTTGGCCTATCTTCCCAAAGGGAATTGCAATTCGCTCAAACGGACGAAGCCTGGAGCAGCGAAGGATATTAGGGCGCGATCGAGGGCAGGACTGCCGCTGCCTCTATCGGTCGGAGAGAGGTGCATGAAGTTTCTGGACATTGCGACAGGCGATCGGGATGGCATCGTGCATGTGACCATGAATCGCGGCCCGGTGAATGCCGTGGACCAGGCGATGTATGTCGAGCTCGCGGAGCTGTTCAGAAATCCCGATGCGTTCTGCAAATCGGTACGGGCCATCATATTGAGCGGTGCTGGCCGGCATTTCTGCGGTGGTAACGACCTGGACGAATTCGCGTCGATGACCCCCGTGAACGCGCGCGAACGCATGTGGCGGGTACGCGAAGCCTTTTTCGCGATCATGGAATGCGCGGTCCCCGTCATAGGCGTGGTGAGGGGTGCCGCCCTGGGCACCGGGCTGGCGATCGCGGCGTCCTGCGACTTTGTACTGGCGGGTGAGGATGCGCTCTTCGGCTTGCCCGAACTGACGGTCGGCGTGATGGGCGGGGCGCGTCACCTCGCCCGCCTTGCGCCACAGCCGCTGGTCCGCCGCATGTATTTTACGGGAGAGGCGATGTCGGCGCCGGACTTCGCCGCGGCAGGCGGCGCGATCAAGGTCTGCGACGATGAAGCCGTGCTGGCCGAGGCGGAACGCCTGGCAGGACGGATCGCAGGATATAGCCCCACGGCGGTCCGGGTCAGCAAGCGCGTTCTCGATCGTATCGAGTGGATGGACGTTCAAGAGGGCTATGCGTTCGAACAATCGGCGACCGAGAGGATGAGCGGCCATCCCGATTCCAAGGAAGCCCTGGCGGCGTTCCGCGAACGGCGCGATCCGTCCTACCTTCCGCTCGACCATGATGCCGGCTGGTACGGCCTATGAGCGGGGAGCGAGCAACAGCGCTGCCGGATATGTTCCCCGCCGGCGGCGCTTTCGTGCTCGGCGGAAGCGGCGGACTGGGTTCGGCGATATGCCAGGCGTTCGCGCAAGCCGGCGTACCCGTGGCGTTCAGCTATCGCAGCGACGAGGCGGCTGCCCGACGGGTTGCGGACATGGTCGAAAGCTATGGCGTACAGGCGAGAATCTACGCCGTGGACGCCCGCGAACGGGCTGTTGTCAACGATGCGTTGAGCAGGGCGGCAGAGGACTTCGAAGGGCTTCACAGCATCATATACGCGGCCGGCCCGTCCTTTTCGCCCGAGTTCTTCGGTCGGACATCAGAGGATATGTGGCGCACCTGGCTGGAAGGCGATGTCCTGGCGGCGATCCATCTGGCGCAGGAATCGATCGTTCACTTGCGGCGCAGCCGTGGCGCTTTCCTGACTCTGAGCAGCTATCAGGGTGACATGATTGAGGTGCGGGGCGGCACCTCGGCGATATCGAAGGCGGCGCTCGATCGCATGATCGCCGTCATCGCCAAGGAGGAAGGCCGATATGGCGTCCGGGCGAACAGCCTGCGCTGCGGCTGGATTTCCAGCAAGACCAATGATCGGCTTCTGGCGGCGATGCCCGGCCTCGCGGAGAGCAAGCGCAGATCGATTCCGCTGGGACGTCTGGGACTGCCAGAAGAAATAGGCCAGACCGCGCTATTCCTTTGTTCTCGTCTGGCCGGCTTCATCACCGGCCAGACCATCACCGCCGATGGCGGGGAGGCGGTTTAGCTGTAGCGTCCGGCCATGGAAGCGGTCGGTATCAGCAAAATCGCCTGCGAAAGCTGCGCTCCCCCCAGCGGCGGTTATTCGGTTCCGCCGCGCGACACAGGAATGAGCGCGCCCGATATGCCGCGCGACGCCGGGGAGGCGAGGAACAGGATCAGGTCCGCGATTGCCGCTGGCTGCACGAATTTCGAAAAATCGGCATCGGGCATGTCGGCGCGATTGGTCGGGGTGTCGATCACGTTGGGCAATACGGCATTGACGGTGCAGGATGTGTCGGCAAGCTCGGCGGCCAGAGCTTCGGTGATCTTGTGGACGGCGGTCTTGGAGGCGGCGTAGGTCGCCATTCCGGCCGCAGCCGATGTCGCGGACATCGATCCGATGTTGATGATCCGGGCATTTGGCCGGTTGCGCAACTGGGGAAGCGCGGCCTTGGTCATGTTGAGGCAGGTCATGGCGTTCATGGAGAACATGCGGGACCAGCTTTCCATCGTGCTGTCGGCCAGCGTCTCCCAGGTGAAGCCGCCGGCCACGTTGATGAGGATGTCGGGCGGTCCCATTGTTTCGACGATCGCGTCGATCGTCTGATTGGCGCAATCGACGTCCGCCAGGTCGACGCCGCCAAAATCGACACAGCCCGCCAGAGCGGCGCGAGGCTGCGCATAATCGACGCGGGCAACGCGATCGCCATTGGCAAGCAGGGCGGCGCAGACGGCCTCGCCCAATATCCCGAACGCCCCGGTCACGACGGCAATGCGCGGCAACATTTCTTCCTCCTGGATAAATCTCCGTAAGGCCACGGCCATTGCCGCAATCCTCAATGCTGCACACGTTCAAACGGACGAACCGCGCGGCGCGATCTTCCTGCAATAGGCCTTCCGGCCATCCAGTGGAGCATATATGCTATTGAACGAAACTCAGAGCGCGATCAGGGACGCGGTGCGGGCATTCGCACAGGACCGGATCAGGCCCAACAGCTTCGCATTCGAATCGGCCAAAGCCTATCCCGACAGCCTCTTTGAAGAAATGGCGACCCTGGGCCTGATGGGCATGACCGCGCCCGAAGCCGTGGGCGGGGCAGGGGCCGACTATATATCCTATGCACTGGCGCTGATGGAGATCGCTGCGGCTGACGGCGCTCTCTCGACCATCGTCAGCATCCAGAACAGCCTGATCGTCGCGGGTTTGCTGAAGGACGGCACGCCGGCGCAGCAGGCGCGCTTCCTCCCTGACTTGATTGCCGGCCGCCTGATCGGCGCATTTGCCCTCACGGAGACCGACGCGGGTTCCGATGCGTCGGCGATCCGGACGAGGGCCACGAAGGTGGAGGGCGGCTATGTCCTCAACGGCGGGAAACAGTTCATCACGTCCGGCCGCATCGCCGGTATTGCCATGGTCTATGCCGTGACCGATCCGGCGGCGGGCAAGCGCGGCATCACCGCCTTCGTCGTGCCTACGGACAGCAAGGGATATGCGGTCGACAAGGTCGAACATAAATTGGGCCAGGCCGCGTCCGATACATGCGCGATCCGCTTCGATGATCTGTTCGTGCCCGATGACCTGCGGCTGGGTGCGGAAGGCGCGGGCTATGGCATCGCGCTGGCCAATCTGGAAGCGGGCAGGATAGGGATTGCCGCGCAGTGCATAGGCATGGCGCAGGCTGCTCTCGACATCGCGATCGGCTATGCCAAGGAACGCAAGAGTTTCGGCAAGCCGATCATCGATCATCAGGCCGTCGGTTTCAGGCTGGCCGACCTGGCGGCGAAGCTCGAGGCGGCCAGGCAGCTGGTCCTGCATGCCGCGTCGATGAAAGATGGACATCTGCCATGCCTTGCCGAGGCGTCGATGGCGAAACTGGTCGCGTCGGAGACCGCCGAAACCGTCGTTTCCGGTGCGCTCCAGACCCTGGGCGGCTACGGCTATCTTGAGGAATTCGGCGTCGCAAAAATCTATCGCGATGTCCGCGTATGCCAGATTTACGAGGGAACGTCCGATATTCAGCGGATGGTCATCGCCCGCTCACTCTAGGAGGTACAAAACATGACCGACGACCCCGTCGTGATCCTTGGCTATGCGCGCACGCCGATGGGCGGCTTCCAGGGCGCGTTGTCCGGGATGAAGGCCACGGAACTGGGCGCTGCCGCGATCAGGGCTGCGGTCGAGCGATCCGGCATGGAGCGCTCCATGATCGATCGGGTCTATATGGGCTGCGTCCTTCCCGCGGGCCTGGGGCAGGCTCCGGCGCGCCAGGCGGCGCTTGGCGCCGGATTGCCCCAGTCAGCGGAGGCGACGACAGTCAACAAGATGTGCGGCTCAGGCATGCAGGCGGTCATCATGGCGGCGGAGGCGCTTGCTTCGGGCGCAGCGGCAGCGATTGTCGCGGGCGGCATGGAAAGCATGAGCAACGCGCCCTATGCGCTGCCAAAACATCGCGCCGGTGCGCGCATCGGTCATGATCGCGTCATTGACACGATGATGATGGACGGCCTTGAGGACGCCTATGCGCCGGGCAAGCCCATGGGCGCCTTTGCGGAGGACGCCGTCCGCGAATATCAGTTTTCGCGTGCCGAGCAGGACGAATATGCGCTGCGTTCGCTCAGCCGCGCGACCGATGCCATCGCAAGCGGCGCTTTCGCGCATGAGATCGAGCCCGTCCGCGTGCCCGGCCGGGGCGGCGACGTCATTGTCGATACGGACGAACAGCCCGGCAAGGCACGGCCCGACAAGATTCCTTCGCTGAAGCCCGCATTTCTGGAAGGCGGGACAATTACCGCCGCCAATGCTTCATCCATTTCGGACGGTGCCGCTGCCCTTTTGCTGACGCGCGACAGTGTCGCGCGTCAGCACGGCCTGCCGGTGATCGCCAGGATCGTCGCGACCGCCGCGCATGCCCACGATCCTGCAAAGTTCACCACGGCCCCGGTCCCGGCGATCCGCAAGCTGCTGGAGAAAACGGGCTGGTCCATCGGGGACGTCGATCTGTTCGAGATCAACGAAGCCTTCGCGGTCGTCGCCATGATCGCCGCCAGGGATCTTTCCATTCCCGCAGACAAGCTGAACGTGAACGGCGGCGCGACTGCCCTCGGCCATCCAATCGGCGCATCGGGTGCCCGCATATTGGCGACGCTGCTCGCAGCATTGCAGAATCGCGGGTTGAAGCGTGGCATAGCTTCGTTGTGCATCGGTGGCGGTGAAGCTACCGCGATCGCCGTCGAACTGATGTGACCCGAAGCAGATTGAAGGAGTAGGAATATGGATATCAGGAACATGCCGGCGATTGTCACTGGCGGCGCTTCGGGCCTCGGCAATGCGACGGCCCGCATGCTGGCAGCAGCAGGCGCGAAGGTCGCCATTTTCGATCTGAATGAGGAGGTCGGCGAGAAAGCGGCGCAGGAACTGGGCGGCGCCTTCTTCAAGGTCAACGTGGCCGAGGACGAAAGCGTCGCCGAAGGGCTGCGCCGGGCTGCCGAGAAGCATGGCACGGCGCGCATCCTGGTCAATTGCGCGGGCATCGCGCCCGCGGTGAAGACCGTCGGCAAGGAAAATGTGCCGCACGCGCTGGATATCTATCGCCGGACGATCGAAGTGAACCTGATCGGCACCTTCAACATGATCTCGAAATTTGCCGCGCAGCTTGCCGCCGCGGAGGAAATCGAGGGCGAGCGCGGCGTGATCGTCAACACGGCGTCGGTTGCGGCCTTTGACGGGCAGATCGGGCAAGCCGCCTATTCGTCGTCCAAGGGCGGCGTTGTTGGCATGACCCTTCCGGTGGCGCGCGATCTCGCCCAGTTCAAGATCCGCGTGATGACGATTGCCCCCGGCATCTTCCTGACGCCGATGCTGGAAGCCTTTCCGCAGAATGTCCAGGATGCCCTGGGCGCGCAGGTGCCCCATCCCAGCCGGCTCGGCAAACCTTCCGAATATGCGCAGCTCGTCGAAAGCATCATCCGCAATCCGATGCTCAATGGCGAAGTCATCCGGCTGGATGGCGCCATCCGCATGGCCCCGCGATGACCGAGACGCACAATGGCCTGCGGGTCGAGCGGGACGGCGCCGTCATGCGCCTCACACTCGACCGGCCGGCGGTCGGCAACGCCATCGATATCCCGATGGCGCGCGCCTTCATGGATGCGGCCATCCTCTGTGATGAGGAGGACGGCGTGCGATGCGTTTTGATCAGCGGGGCAGGCCGGCTGTTCTGCGCCGGCGGCGATGTGGCCGCATTTCACGGGGCGGGCGATGCGCTGCCATCATTCCTGAAGGAAATTACCGCCTATCTGCATTCGGGCATCGCCCGGCTTGCGCGCATGGACAAGCCGGTCGTGACCGCCATCAATGGTCCCGTGGCGGGTGCGGGCGTCGGCCTTGCCCTTCTGGGCGACATTGTCCTGGCGGAGCCCGCAGCGCACATCACCCTGGCCTACACCGCGATCGGCATGGTGCCCGACGGGGGCACGACCTGGCTTCTTCCTCGGCTGGTCGGCCTGCGAAAGGCGCAGGAAATGATGCTGCGCAACCCCAGGATCTCGGCGGAGAATGCCGCGGCGATGAACCTCATCACCCGCGTGGTCGCGGAAGGAACCCTGGCGACTGAGGCCGATGCCATTGCGCAGGAGCTGAGCAATGCCGCGACGGGCGCGATCGGCGCGACGCGCGCGCTGCTGCTCGATGCCTTCACGCGACCTCTGGAAACCCAGATGGAACTGGAAAGCCGCGCGATCGCCGCCCGCGCCCGGACGTTCGAAGGCCGAGAAGGCATTGCCGCGTTCGTCGAAAAACGTCCGCCGAATTTCCATCAGGAGAATAGTAAATGACCGATGCCTTCATTGTCGCAGCGGCGCGAACCGCAGGAGGGCGCCGAAAGGGTGCCTTGGCGGGCGTGCATCCCGCCGATCTGGGCGGCATGGTGCTGGACGCGTTGGTGGAGCGGTCCGGCATTGATCCCGCCGCGATAGAGGATGTGATCGCCGGATGCGTCAGCCAGGCCGGCGAGCAGTCTTTCGCCCTCGGCCGCAACATGGTGCTGGCGTCCGGCCTGCCCGACAGCGTGCCTGCCGTCACGATCGACCGGCAATGCGGCTCCTCCCAACAGGCGCTGCATTTCGCGGCGCAGGCCGTGATGTCAGGCACGCAGGACCTGCTCATCGCCGCTGGTGTCGAGAGCATGACCCGCGTGCCGATGGGATCGAATTATACGCTGCATGCCCAGGCCGGAATGGGCCAGGGGCCCTGGAGCCGCCGGATCCTGGACCGTTACGGCGTATCCGAATTCAGCCAGTTTCATGGGGCCCAGGCGATAGCCGACAAATATGGCTTCAGTCGGGAGGATATGGATCGCTACGCGCTGGAGAGCCACAGGCGGGCGGCAGACGCGATCAATGCTGGCCTCTTCCGCGAAGAGATCGTGCCCGTGCATGTCGATGGCACGATTTTCGACACGGATGAAGGCGTGCGCTTCGATGCCTCGCCAGAGGGCATGGCCGGGGTGAAGCCGATCATCGAGGGCGGCGCCATCACGGCGGCGAACGCCAGCCAGATGACCGATGGCGCATCGGGGGTTCTGGTGGCGAGCGCGCAGGCGGTGAAGGACCATGGGTTGACCCCTATTGCGCGTATTCATTCCCTGGCGGTCACTGCCGGGGACCCGGTCATCATGCTGGAGGAACCTATTCCCGCGACGCGCAAGGCCCTGGCCAGGGCAGGCATGAAGCTGGAGGATATCGATCTCTTTGAAGTGAACGAAGCATTTGCTTCCATTCCCATGGCCTGGCTCAAGGCGCTGGGCGCCGATCCCGCGAAACTCAATGCCAGGGGTGGCGCGATTGCGCTGGGCCATCCGCTTGGCGCCAGCGGTACCAAGCTCATGACGACGATGATCCACGCCCTGCGACAGCAGGGCAAGCGGTGGGGCCTTCAAACCATGTGCGAAGGCGGCGGCATGGCCAATGTCACCATCGTGGAGGCGTTGTGATCATGCCCCGGACTTATGAGACCATCCTGGTCGAACGACGCGACGCCGTGACGCTGCTGACATTGAACCGGCCCGATGCGCTGAATGCCCTCAACAGCCAGGTTCTGGCCGACTTCACGGATGCGTTCGCCGAATATGAACAGGATCCCGATCAGAGATGCCTGATCGTGACCGGCAGCGCGAAGGCGTTTGCCGCCGGCGCCGACATCAAGGAAATGGTCGAGAAATCCGCCGCCGATTTCTTCCTCCAGGATTTTTTCGCCGGGTGGCAAAATCATGTCGCCGCGGCGCGCAAGCCATGGTTTGCCGCTGTGGCCGGCTTCGCACTGGGCGGCGGATGCGAACTTGCGATGATGGCGGACTTCATCATTGCGGCCGACACGGCGAAATTCGGACAACCGGAAATCAAGCTGGCCGTGGCGCCTGGCATGGGCGGTTCACAGCGTCTGACACGCGCCGTGGGCAAGGCCAAGGCGATGGACATGTGCCTGACAGGCAGGATGATGGACGCGGCGGAAGCGGAAAGGGCGGGTCTGGTCACCCGTGTCGTGCCCGCCGACCAGCTCATCGACGAAGCGTTCAAGACTGCCGCGGCGATCGCGGCGATGCCGCCCATGGCCGCGATGATCAACAAGGAAATGGTCAATCTCGCCTTCGAGACGACCCTGTCCCAGGCGCTGATTACCGAGCGGCGACTTTTTCAGATCCTGACGGCGACCGAGGACAGGCTGGAAGGCATGCAGGCGTTCGTCGAAAAGCGTGCCGGCAAATGGCGCGGCCGCTGAACGGCAGGGGGTAGGGAGAATATATGCGTACACGTTTCACGGACCTGATCGGCGTTCAATATCCGATCGTGCAGGGCGGCATGATGTGGGTCGGGCGGGCCGAACTCGCCTCGGCGGTGTCGAATGCCGGTGGTTTGGGCATGCTGACGGCGCTGACGCAGCCCACGCCCGACGATCTGCGCCGCGAAATCGATCGGTGCCGGGCCATGACCGACAAGCCGTTCGGCGTGAACCTGACCATCCTGCCGTCCGTGTCCCCGCCCCCCTATGCCGAATATCGCAGGGCGATCATCGACAGCGGCGTGAAGATCGTCGAGACGGCAGGATATAAGCCGCAGGAGCATATAGACGATTTCAAGGGGAACGGGATCAAGGTCATCCACAAATGCACGGCCGTCCGTCACGCATTGTCGGCAGAACGCATGGGAGCGGACGTGATCTCGATCGACGGCTTCGAATGTGCCGGCCATCCGGGGGAGGACGACATTCCGGGCCTCATCCTGATCCCTGCCGCCGCCGACAAGGTCAGGATCCCGATGATCGCGAGCGGTGGTTTCGGCGACGGTCGCGGCCTTGTCGCCGCCCTGGCGCTCGGCGCGGAGGGGATCAACATGGGCACGCGTTTCTGCGCCACCGTGGAGGCGCCGATCCATCCGCGGATCAAGCAGTTCATCGTCGATAATGATGAGCGGTCCACCAATCTGATCTTTCGCAAATTCCACAACACCGGCCGCGTCGCAAAGAACAGCGTGTCCGACGAAGTGGTTTCGATCAGCACGCGCGAAGACGCGGTCTTTGAAGATATCCGTCCCTTGGTATCGGGCGCCAAGGGACGTACCGCACTGGAGACCGGAGACGTCGATGCCGGACTCGTCTGGGCCGGGCAGGTTCAGGGGCTGATCCGCGACATTCCGACCTGCGATGCTCTGATCGCCCGTATCGTCGCAGAGGCCGAAGCGATCATCAGGGACAGGCTCGCCGGTTATCTGCGGCCCTGACCGGCTCTGGCAGGGCGCAGAAGGGGGCGAAGAATCCGGATTGGCTTGGGTCCAATCCGGTTGCCCCCTAGTCTCTCCCTAGGCGTCCTTAAGCAAGCCCGCGACCATCGGCGCGATCTTGCCGACGATGATGGTCACCCCGGCGGGATTGGGGTGGATCGAATCGGCCTGCATCAGCTTCGGATCACCGATCACGCCATCCAGGAAGAAGGGGTAGAGCGGCAGGTCGTAATCCTTCGCCAGCCGGGGATAGATGGCATCGAACTTCGCGCCATAATCCTTGCCCATATTGGGCGCGGCCATCATGCCGGTCAGCAGCACAGGAATATGCCGCTGCTTGAGCTGGTCCAATATGGCGCGCAGATTCTTCTCGCTGTCCTCCGGCGGCAAGCCGCGCAGCATGTCGTTGCCGCCCAGGTCGAGCAGCAGCAGGTCGGGCTTGCGCGGCAGCCCGTCCAGCGTGAAGGCAAGGCGCTGCATGCCGCCCAGGGATGTTTCACCGGACACGCCCGCATTGTGGACCTGAACCGCCAGCCCCCCGGCTTTCAGCGCCTGTTCGAGGCGGAAGGGAAAGCTCTCATTCTGGGCCACGCCATAGCCGGCATAGAGGCTGTCTCCGAAGGCGACGACCAGCTTGCCGTCGGCAACCGGGGCAGCGGTGTTCCGGACCTCCGCCGTCTGTGCCGTGCCTTGGTTTCCCGTGGGCTGACCCGAACAGGCGGTGAGCAATTGCACAATCGCCATGGCGCCCACATATATCGACCATCTTCCCGCCTTCATGGGGTTCCTTTCGCTGATGCACGGCTCGTCCACCCATGTCCATATTGCGATTGAAGCGCGCAATGTCACCCTTTCGCTCGGCACCCGCGAAGCGCCGACCTTGATCTTGAAGGGCGTGGACCTGTCCATTCCCCAGGGCGAAAGCCTGGCGATCCTGGGACCGTCAGGGTCGGGCAAGTCGTCGTTGATGGCGATCCTGTCCGGGCTGGAGCGTGCCAGCGGCGGCGAGGTGCGGGTTGCCGGGATCGATTATGGTCCGCTGGATGAAGACGCGCTGGCGCGGGCAAGGCGCGGGCGCGTGGGCATCGTGTTGCAGAGCTTCCACCTGCTGCCGACGATGACGGCGGTGGAAAATGTCGCCGTGCCGCTGGAACTGGCGGGATTCACGAGCGCCTTCCCTCGCGCGGCGAGCGAATTGGAGGCTGTGGGGCTGGGGCACCGGCTGCATCACTATCCGGCCCAGCTTTCCGGCGGCGAGCAGCAGCGGGTGGCCATCGCCCGCGCCGTCGCGCCCGCGCCGGACATCATCTTCGCCGATGAACCGACCGGCAATCTGGATGGTGTGACCAGCGCCGCCATCGTCGACCTGCTGTTTGCCCGGCGGGCGGCGAACGGCGCCACGCTGGTGATCATCACCCATGATCCGGCGCTGGCGGAGCGGTGCGACCGCATCGTGGAGATGCGCGACGGGCGCATCGTCGCGGATCGGCGCCCATGACGGATTTGGGTTGGGGCGCCTGCTGGCGGATAGCGCGACGCGACCTGCATCGCGGTTTCCGGGGATTGCGGTTGCTGTTCGTCTGCCTGTTTCTGGGTGTGGCGACGCTGGCGACGATCGGCGGCCTGACCGCCGCGATCACCGGCGAGATCGCGAGCAAGGGACAGCTGCTGCTGGGCGGCGACATAGAGGTGGCGATGTCGCAACGCGAGGCGAGCGGTGCGGAGAAAGCGGCCTTCCGGCGTGACGGGGTGGTGAGCGAAACGATCAGGCTGCGCGCCATGGCGCAGCGCGCGGGAGCGCAACGGGCGGAAGGCGCGGGCCCGTCCGCCGTGCTGACCGAACTCAAGGGCGTGGACGCGGCCTATCCTCTTTACGGCGCGCTGATGCTGAAAGGCGGACGGGCCGGGCCGATGCGCGCCGGTGAACTGGTCATCGGACAGGCGCTGGCCGACCGGCTGGACGTTAGGCCGGGCGACCGCTTGCGCTATGGCACGGCGACCTTCCGCATCCGCGACATCATCTCGGACGAGCCGGACCGGGTGGGGGAGGGCTTCACCCTGGGGCCGGTCGCGCTGACGTCGATGGAGGGCATCAGGCGCACTGGACTGATCCAGCCGGGCAGCCTGTATGAGAGCAAATATCGCATCCGCATGGCGCCCGGCGTCGATGCCGGCGCCGCGGCCGACAGGTTGAAGCGCGTCTTTCCCTCTGCCGGGTTCGAGATCAAGGATCGCGACGGCGCAGCGCCGGGAACCAGCCGTTTCCTCGAACGGATGGGGCAATTCCTGTCGCTGATCGGACTTGCCGCGCTCGCCATAGCCGGGATCGGCGTCGGCAATGGTGTCGCGTCCTATCTGGCGATCAAACGGGACGGCATTGCAACGTTGAAGATCCTGGGCGCATCGTCCGCCGACATCGCCCGCATCTACCTGATGCAGGTGGGCGCGGTTGCGCTGCTTGCCATCGCGTGCGGACTGGCGACGGGCATTGTGCTGCCGCTGGCGCTGACAACGGCGATGCGGGACATATTGCCGGTGCAGCCCGGTTTTGCCGTAGCGCCCTGGCCTTTGATCAGCAGCGCGCTTTACGGGTTGCTGATCGCCTTCATCTTCACCGTTCCGCCGCTGGCGCGAGCGCGGACCCTGCCGGCTGCCGCCCTGTTCCGGGATGTGGTGGACCGGCGGCGCGGCCTGGATCGCGCGAGCATGGTTGCGGTTGGCGCGGCGGGGGCTGCGCTCGTTGCGCTGGCCCTCGGCACGGCGAAGGAGCCGTGGTTCGCGGCGGCGATGCTGGGCGCGGTCGCCGCCGTGCTGACGCTGCTGACAGGGATCGGGCTGCTGGTGCGGCGGATCGCCCGCCGCCTGCCCCCGCCACGCCGCCCGCTGGCACGGCTGGCCGTCGCCAATCTGCACAGGCCGGGCGCGCAGACTTCAGCGCTGGTGGTGGCGCTGGGCCTGGGCCTGACGCTGTTCGTGACGCTGGCGGCGATCCAGTCGAGCCTCAGCGCGGAGATACGCAACACCGTTCCCCGGACCGCGCCCGACCAGTTCGTGCTCGACATTCCGATAGCGGCCAGGGATCGGTTCCTGACGCTGGTCGGCAAGGAGGCGCCCGGCGCCAGGGTCAACATGGTGCCGACATTGAGAGGGACCATCGTCGCCTATGGCGGACGGCGGGTCGCGGACCTCAAGCAGTTGCCGGAGGGCGCCTGGTTCCTGCGCGGTGAGCGCGGCGTCACCTATAGCGAGACCTTGCCGGAGGGTTCAGAGCTGGTGAAGGGCGAATGGTGGCCGCGCGATTATGCCGGGCCGCCGCTTGTCTCGCTGGACCGTCAGGCGGCGGAGGTTATGGGCGTCGGCATTGGCGACATGCTCACCGTCTCGGTGCTGGGGCGCGAGATAGAGGCGCGCATCGCCTCCCTGCGGAAGGTCAATTGGCAGACGATGGGTTTCAATTACATCATGGTCTTCTCGCCCCATACACTGCAAAGCGCACCGCACAGCCTGTCCGCGACGATCACGATGAAGGGCGGATCGCAAGGCGTGATGACGCGCGCCTTGCTGGCGGCCTTCCCCTCCATATCCATCATCGCGGTGAGCGAGGTGGTGACGCAGGTCACTCTCCTATTGGGACAGATGTCGGCGGCGATCGTGCTGGCGGGATCGGTCGCGATCCTGGCGGGGATCGCCGTGCTGATCGGCGCTATCGCGGCTTCGCGTCAGGCGCGCGCCTATGATGGCGTGATCTTGAAGACGCTGGGCGCGACGCGCTGGCAGATATTGGGCGCACAGGGGATCGAATATGCGCTGCTGGCCGGGACCGTGGCTCTGCTGGCCCTGGCGCTGGGCCTGGCGGCGGGGTGGTTCGTGATCGTGCGGGTATTCGACTTCCACTGGGCGCCGGACTGGTTGCTGATACTCTCCACGCTGGGCGCGGGCGCAATGCTGACGCTGGGCATCGGGTTGCTGGGATCGATCCCGCTGATGTCGGTGCGGCCGGCAAGAGCGCTGCGGGCGCTGTGAGCTTCGGGTCCGGGTACAGCCGCCGCTCCAGCCCCGTGATCGTTCCTCCCCGCCACGGGGTCTTCACAGGGTGGCGAGGCTCCGGGCCAGATCAACCTGCCTGAAGGGCTTGGTCAGCCGCGGCAGCCCTGGTGAGATGCCGGTATTCTCCGCATAGCCCGAAATCAGCAGGGCGCGGATTTCGGGCTTCAGCGCTCGCGCCTGTTCGATAAGGTCGGTGCCGGTGGTGCCCGGCATCAGATGGTCGGTGACCAGTATGTCGATGTCCGTATCGGTCTTCATGATCGCCAGCGCATGTTCGGCCGAACTCGCCTCGAGCACGTCATAGCCCAGTTCGCGCAGCATGTGCACGGTGCTTGCGCGCACCAGATCCTCGTCATCGACCACCAGAGCGATCCCATGATCGAGCTTGACCGGATCGACGTCGGGACCGGCGATATTCCTGGTCGCCGCGCTCTCGCTGGTCGGCAGCCACAGGCTGACCGTCGTGCCCTGGCCAACGGTGCTGTCGATGGTCAGGCCGCCGCCCAGCTGCGCGGCGAGGCCGTGCACCATCGACAGGCCAAGGCCGGTCCCCTGGCCCACGCCCTTGGTCGTGAAAAAGGGTTCGATCGCCTTTTCGGCGGTCCGCTGATCCATGCCGACGCCGGTATCCTTCACCGACAGCCTGACATATCTTCCTTCCCTGAAGCGGCTGTCGGCGGCGATGCTTTCGCAGCTTACCTCTATACGAAGCTGCCCCCCATCGGGCATGGCGTCGCGCGCATTCACGGTAAGATTCAGCAAAGCCATCTCGATCTGGTTGGCGTCGGCATGGGCCGCCGGCAGATCGTCCGCCACCGCCAGTTCGACCTGCACGCGCGGGCCGGACGTGCTGACGATCAGGTCGCGCATGTCCCGCACCAGATCGCCTATGTCGATGGCGGTGGGCTGCAAAGGCTGCCGGCGCGCGAAGGCCAGCAGCCTTTGCACCAGCATCTTCGCCCGGTCGGCCGATTGCAGCGCCCCCTCGATCAGTCGCCGCTCCCGCTCCGTGCCCAGTCCTCGCCGGTGGAGCAGGTCGAGGCTGCCCACGATCGGCGTCAACAGATTGTTGAAGTCATGGGCGACTCCGCCGGTAAGCTGGCCCATGGATTCCAGCTTCTGCGACTGGCGCAGTGCCTCCTGCGCCAATTCCAGCTCATGCGAGCGCTGCTGCACGCGCTCTTCCAATGTCTCGTTGAGCGCGCGCAACCGCTCTTCGCTCCGCCGCACGGCGGCCTCCATGCGGCGCCGTTCGGTGATGTCGTTGAACAGCACGGCGACAACGGGTGCCTTGGGGTCGCCCACGCGGAATGCGTAGACATCGTACCAATAGCCCCCCAACGCGTCCGCCCCATCCTCGAAACGTACGGCCTCTCCGGTGCGGGCGACCCGGCCGTAAATGTCGAACCAATGCTGTTCGTGATCGGGCACCAGCGAGCGCATCCTCTTGCCCACCGCGTCGTTTAGGCCGGTCTGGCGCGCAAAGGCGGGATTGGTTTCGATAAAGAGATAGTCGACGGGCTTTCCCGCCTCGTCGAAGATCATCTCTATGATGCAGAAGCCCGCTTCGATCGAATTGAAGAGGGAACGATATTTCTCCGCGCCGTGATGCAGTTCCTCCAGCCGCGCACGGGCATCATATTGCCGGCGCCGGCCGCGCAATGCCGATCGGGCCAGGCTGATCAGCGTGGTGGGGTGAAAGGGTCTCTCCAGGAAATTGACGTTGCCCAGCACCTCCAGATAGCGCGCCGCCGACGGGTTGCGCTCCAGCCCGCCGCCGCGGCGGGTCAGCAGGATGAACGGGAAATCCGACCATTTGGGCTGGTTCTGCAACCAGCCGACCAAGGGATGCAGGTCGCGATTGTGCAACGCCTCCTCCGTCACCAGCGCGAAGCCGGCGCCATTGTCGATGCCGCTCAACAATGCGCAAAGATCCTGGCAGATCTGGGTCCGCAATCTCGCCTCGGCCAGCACCGAGGCCGCAATGTCGGCGTCACGCCCGACCGGAGCGAGAATGAGCGCCCGTTCGGACAGATGCGGTATCACGCCTTGTCGTCTTCCAGCAGCGCGGGCGCACTGCCGACGAAATGCGGAACCCCGCGCAGCACGCCCTGAAAGCCCACCAGCGGTTCGCCCAGACGGATGCCGTAGGAGCCGATGCGAAATTCGCGGATCGTGTCCTCATGCGACCCGGTGCGCTTCTTGATGATCGACATGGCGCGGCGCACACGTCCCAGCGCTTCGAAATAGCGCAGCAGGATGACCGTGTCGGCCAGATAGGTGACATCGACTGGCGTCTTCATGTCGCCCACCAGCCCGTGCTGCGCGACCGTCAGGAAGGTCGTCGCCCCCTGCCGGTTGAGATATTGCAACAGCTCGTGCATGTGCAGCACGAGCGCATTTTCCTCCGGCATGGCGGACTGATAGCCGTTCAGGCTGTCGAGGACGACGGTCATCACCCCATGTCGTTCCACGCAATTGCGCACGCGTTGGGAGAATTCGCCGGGGGACAGTTCAGCCGCGTCCACCTGCTCGACGATCAGGTCGCCGCTTTCGACCATGGACCGCATGTCGATGCCAAGGCCGAGCGCGCGGTCGAAGAGCAGGCTCAGCTCCTCGTCGAAGACGAACATCGCCGCCTTTTCCCCCCGCGCGACCGCTGCCGTGACGAAGGTGAGGGCGAGCAGCGACTTGCCCGTGCCCGCCGGGCCGAGGACGAGTACGCTCGAACCGCGCTCTATCCCGCCGCCCAGCAGGGCATCGAGCTCGCCGGAATCGCTTTTCAACATGTCCCGGCGGAAGCTGGTCTTGTGCTCAGCCGACACCAGCCGGGGAAAGACGCGGACGCCGCCCTGCGCAATGACGAAATCATGGAAGCCGCCGCGAAAATGCCGACCACGATATTTGATGACGCGCAACCGACGGCGTTCCGGGCCATAGCCGGGGGACAGTTCCTCCAGCCGGATGACGCCATGGGCGACGCTGTGCACGGTCTTGTCGGAAACCTCCGCCGTCAGGTCGTCCAGCATCAGCACGGTCGCATTCTGCTTGGAGAAGAAATGCTTGAGCGCGAGGATCTGGCGGCGGTAGCGCAGCGAGCTTTGCGCCAGCAGCCGGATTTCCGACAGGCTGTCCAGCACGACGCGGTCGGGCCGGATCCGTTCGAACGCTTCGAAGATCCGGCGGGTCGTTTCGCCCAGTTCCAGGTCCGATGAATAGAGCAGGCTTTGCCGCTGCTGTTCATCCAGCAGGCTTTCGGGCGGCACCAGCTCGAACAGGTCCACCCCTTCCAGCGTCCAGCCGTGGGATGCGGCGCTGTCGCGCATTTCATCCTCTGTTTCGGACAAGGTGATGTAAAGGCAACGTTCGCCATGCCGCGCGCCTTCGATCATGAACTGCATCGCGATGGTGGTCTTGCCCGTACCTGGACTACCTTCCAGCAGGAAGACGCGCCCGCGGGTCAGTCCGCCCGAAAGGATGTCGTCAAAGCCATCCACGCCGGAAAGAGCCTGTTCGGTCGAATGGGTCTTCACGTCATCTCCTTTCAGATCAGGAGCATCGGCGATTATCACGGGACGCGGCGGCCCTGAATGCGTTGCAGATTGATTTCGATCAAGTCGATCCGTCCGAATCCTCTCATCCGCCGGGCGTGCCGCTCTTCATCTCGCCGATCTGTTCCCGCGCCTCCGATGCTGCGCGAATAAGTTCATGCCCCGTCTCGTCCGCGGCGTCGGGCGTCATGCTGATCGCGACCCCGTCGGGGCCGTCCAGCATCACCTGTCCTTCCTCGGCATAGGCCTTGCCGGATTCATCAAATACGCCGTCGCGGGGCATGCACCATCCTCTTCCTGTTCGGCAGTTCAGGACGCTTCGCAGGCGGATGTTGTTCCCTCAGCCGCCTATGAACAGATAGGATGGATCATAATCGCAAAGCCGCCGCAGCGCGGCGAGATCGAAGATCGTGACCTTGCCGCGTTGCATCTGGAGCAGCTTTCGTTCCCTCAATTCGCGCAGCATCCGGTTGATGTGCACCGATGTCATGCCGCAGGCCTCGCCCAGATCGGCCTGCGTCAGCGGCAGGGTGAACCGGCTGCCGTCGCTCAGGCCCACCGCGCGCAGCTTCGCTTCCATCTCGCAGAAGAAATGGCCGATCCGCGCCACGGCGTCGAGCCTGCCAAGGCGGAATATCCACTCCCTGTGCATGGCTGCGTCCAGCAGGGTGCTGAACCACAAAAGCTTGGTCAGATTGGGCCGTTCGGGCAGCAAGCGGTCGAGTGTCGCATGCGGCACCAGAGCGATCCTGCAGGCGCCGAGTGTCGCGACATCATGGTCGAGCCGCCTGAGCGGATAGCCATGCAGGTCGACGAAATCGCCGGGTACATGGACGGCGACGAGTTGGCGCAGGCCATTCCTGTCGTCCATATAGCGGCAGATGAAGCCGTCCATCAGATAGGTGCTGCAGGAGATCGGCTCGCCGGCCTGGGCAATGATCTGTCGCGCATGGGTTTTCCGGACCTGGCTCACGCTGGCCTCCAGCGCCGCGAGATCCTGGTCCGATAACTGCTCGCGGCGACGATTGCGAAGGAAGTCGGCGAAGATCATCCGGCATGTCCCAAGGCATGAGGTCGGCCTCAAGACTTAACAGCAGCCAATGTCGGCGGCCAGCATCTTCTCTTGCGAACCATGGCTCGCTCAAGCAGCGCGCCGCGGCGTACCGCTATCGGTGAGGGAAGAAGGCGCCAGAGCGTTTTCACCATGAGCGGAAACGCTCTGGTCCTTTGATGCCGCATTTTCCGAACCGTCGACCGTAAAGGGTCAACTTGAAAATGCTCTAAAAAGGCTCGTTGAGCCGCTTCAGCGCGCCTTCGAGCATCTGTGCGTGAACCTGGGGATCGCCATGTTCGAGTTGCAGCTTGCCCAGGGCGATGCTGGTTTCGATCACATCGCGGCAACGATCGAACCGCCGTTCCTGATAGGCGTGGAGTGCGGTTTCGACATCGTCGGTCCGCGCCAGTTCCTCGGCCAGGACGATGCCGCTCTCCACCGCCATGCCCGCTCCCGATGCAAGGTGCGGCGTGGTGGCGTGGACAGCGTCCCCCACCAGCACAATGCGGCCGCTGAACCAGTCCCTGGGCTGCAATGCAGCGGCGAGCGGGCGGTAGTTGATCCAGTCGTCGCTGGTCATGTTGTCGCGGATCCACCCTGCATTGCCGCCGAAATCATGCAGCAGGCCGGTGAGCGTCACGAACAGTTCCTCTTTGTCCATGAACCTGTCCCGCTCCATATGGGGCGTCAGCATCCACATGTAGACGCGGTCGGGCGCGCAGGCCGTGATGCCGCAGGGATTGGCGTGGCCAAGGAAGAATTCGCCCATCTGCAGTTCGGGTGGTTTGCGGATCGAAATGCGCCAGCACCCCTGGCCGGTCATCTTCGCCGGTCCCATGTGCGGGAAGGCGATGTCTCGCACGGCGGAAAATATGCTGTCCGCGCCCACGACCAGATCATAGCGGCCCTCGCTCCCGTCGGAGAAGCGGACATTGACCCCACTGCCGTCGTTCTCAAGCGCCGTCACCGTCAGCCCGAGGCGGACCGGGATGCCAAGCTCACCCACGCGCTTTTGCATGATCTGGTGCAGCACCGGACGCATGATACCGCCGGTCGCGGGCAGCCCTTCCTCGATCACTGGTTCGTCGAGATCGAGGATATGCGTTCCGTCATAGCGGAACAGGCGCGTCTTGCTGGTGATCGCTCCCTTCTGCTTGATCTGGTCGAGCAGGCCGAGGCGCTTGTAGGCGCGCAAAGTGGGGCCGGTGATCGTGATCCCCGCGCCATAGACGCGCCAGTCGGGATCCAGATCGATCAGCTCTGCCTTCACGCCGCGTTCGGCAAGGCTGATCGCGCTTGCCATTCCGCCGATACCCCCGCCCACGACAAGCGCCGTTGCGATGCTTTTGATTGCCGCTTCAGTCATGCCCTCTGCATGAACGGAGCATGGGCAACAGGCAAATTGGAACAATGGATAGGAACCCATCCACGCGAACGGTGCGAGAGGGAGGTTGAAGGTGCAAGGGCACCCTTCTCCGCCACGGTCGGCAAATGACCCGCGTCCAATCCTACCAGGCGGTCGCCCCGGCATCGACCGAAAAGTCGGCCCCGGTGACGTAGCGCGCCTCGTTGCTGGCAAGCCAGGTGGCGCACCAGCCGATGTCGGAGGGCTCTCCGATCAACTTGAGCATGTTCTTGGACAGCACGATGTCGAGGAATTCGGGATGCGCGTCGAGATGGCGCCCGGTTGCTTCGGTCCGGATAAAACCGGGGGCGATGGTGTTGGCGCGGATGTTGTGTGGGGCGCCTTCCATCGCCAACTGGCGCGTCATGGCCAGGACTCCGCCCTTGCCGGCGCAATGGGCGAGGGCGGGCGAGCCTTCGAGCGCCTTCCACGCATTTGCGCTGGCGAAGTTGATCACGCTCGCCGCCCCGCTGGCCTTGAGCCATGGCCAGGCCGCACGGGTGGGAAGAAAGACGATGTCCAGTTCGGCGTCGAGCGTCTTCCTCCAGTCTGCATAGGTCAGGTCCTCGATCCAGGCGAAGACGGCAAAGGCCGCCGCGTTGAGGAGGATGTCTACCTTGCCGAATTCCGACCCGATATCGGCGAACAGCGCGTTGGTTGCCGCTTCGTCGAGAAGGTTGCAGGCGCGATCGGCATCTTTAAGATCGACGCCGATCACCGTCGCGCCTTCCGCGGCGAAGATTTCCGCGCAACCCTTGCCGATGCCGTTGCCGGCGCCCGTGACCACGGCCACCTTGCCTGCCAGACGGTTTGCCAATGTCCTCTCCCTCGATCTGTTCCGCGCCCGTGACGCCCTGATACCATCTGGGTAGCCTAATAGGCTGCAGCTCCGGGGGAAAATTCGAATTGTCGATGGAAAACCATCCATGCGCAAGGTTCGTGCAACCTTCGCCGTGCCGTCGCGGCGCATACATTCGAACCATGGATAGGAATGCATTGATACAAATGGCGGGAGTTTCGGCCTGAAAGCCTCTATCCCGTCTCCAAGCAAAATATCGTGAAAGGGGAGGGGAATCCTTATGCGCACAGCATTTCTTATCACCACGGCAATGACGGCGATCGCCCTTGCTTCGCCCGCATTCGCCCAGGAGGCGCAATCGGCGGCATCGGACAATGGCGGCATCAGCGAGATCATTGTCACCGCGCAGCGCAAGGAAGAATCGCTGCAGAAGGCCGCTCTGGCGATCGACGCGGTCTCGGGCGACGATCTGGCCCAGCGCGGCATCGCCAGCGCGACCGACATCACCAAGGCTGTTCCGGCAATCTCCTTGCCATCGCCGGGCGGCAACATCTCGTCCATCTTCATTCGCGGCGTCGGCAATGTCACGACCAGCAGCTATAATGATCCGGCAGTGACGCCAAGCTATGACGGCGTGGTGCTGGGTCGCGGCGCCGGCGTTTTCGGCGCGGCCTTCTATGATCTTGCGCGGGTCGAGGTGCTCAAGGGGCCGCAAGGCATTCTCTATGGCCGCAATGCCACCGGCGGCGCGGTGAACATCATCCCGAACCGGCCGGTCATAGGCCGCAATGGCGCCGGGTTCAACGTGAGCGCTGGCAACTACGATGCGGTCGATGCCGATGCCTATGTGAACCTTGGCGTCAGCGATATCAGCGCGCTGCGCCTGGGCGCGGCTTATGCGGTGCGCGACGGTTACAATCGCGATGGAACCGATGACCTGCGCCGCGGATCGCTGCGCGCGCAATTCCTCATCGAGCCTTCCAACGATCTCTCGCTTCGCATCGGTGCGGATTATACGCATCTGGGCGGCAGGGGCGTGGGCGGATCCTATGTCGGCGGCTATGCGCCCGACGGCGCGGGCGGCTATGCCTTCTTCCCGTCGGGTCTGGATGCCAGCGAAGGGTTCAATACGCCCGCCGCCAATGCCTTCCGCAACCAGAATCTTGGCGCCCCGGCATTTGCCTTCCTCAGCGCGATGAACAGCGACCAGCGGCAGGACAGCACCTATTGGGGCGTGAATGCAGAGCTCAACTGGACGACTGGCATCGGCAAGGTCACGATCATCCCCGCCTATCGCGAGAGTGAGGACCACTCGCTGTTCTACGGTCCTGCCTTCAATACGGCGATGACGAACGAAAAAATCCGCCAGACCAGCCTGGAGGCGCGGCTCGCCGGCAAGACCGGCATGTTCGACTATGTGGTGGGCGGGTTCTTCTTCAATGAGAAGATCGATGCCAACAACCAGTATAATCAGGAGTTCGTTCTCCCGATCGTCAATTATCGGCACAAGACCGACAGCTATGCCGGATTTGGCCAGCTGACCGCCAATATATCAGACCGCTTCCGGTTGATCGGCGGCGCGCGCTATACGCATGACAAGAAGTCGATCAATGGCCTGATCAACAACTTCATCACCTTCTGCGGCGGTCCGCCCCCGGCGTTGGTGACGCCGCCTGCCTCCTTCGGCATCGGCTGCGCCACGCCCGGCAACATGCCCTATTATCCGAACTTCCTGAACACCACGGATACGATAAACTGGCTGAGGACCAACAACTGGATCGCGTCGGGCAGCACGGATCAGGCGGGCTATCAGGTCTTCCCGTTGCTGACGGGCGCGGGCGCCATTTTGAAGACCTACAATCCAGTGGTGGACAGCAAGGGTTTCTCGCGCGTGACCTGGAAGGGTTCGGCCGAGTTCGACCTCAGCCCACAGAATCTGCTCTATGCAACGGTCGAGAGCGGCTACCGTGCCGGCGGCCTGCAGATGACGGAAAGCAAGACCAGCTACAAGCCGGAGTTCATCACCGCCTACACGATCGGTTCGAAGAACAGGTTCTTTGACAATCACGTCCAGCTCAACCTCGAAGGCTTCATCTGGAAATATCGTGATCAGCAGATCACCTATTTCACCGTCGATACTTCGGGCACGCTGATCAATTCGAACGAAAATGCCGGTCGGGCCACGATCAAGGGCTTCGACGTGGATCTACTCATAAAGCCGACGGGTCGCACCACACTTAATGCCAAGGTACAGTATCTCGATAGCAGATATGATGACCTTCACCTCTACACTGCCGCGCCGCGTGACAACTTCAATTGCCCGTACACCTTCACCGGCGGCACGGCCGGCGGCGCGCCGGTCAAGGACTTCAACTGTTCGGGCAACCCTCTACTGTTCTCGCCCAAATGGACGGTCAATCTTGGCGCGGAACAGATCGTGCCGCTGGGCGAAAAACTGGAACTGGTCGCCAATGTCGATACGGCATGGCGCGACCGCCAGTGGGGAGGATTTGAATATCTCGCGTTCGAGAATATTCCCGCCTACTGGACGACGGATGCAGCGCTGACCCTGCGTGATCCCAGCGGTGGATGGTCGCTGACGGCATATGTCCGCAATCTCGAGGACAAGCGCCGCAACCTCGCTCCGCAGGCGTCCCCTCTGGGCATGGCGGTCGGCCACTTCTCGGCACCGCGCACCTACGGCCTGCGTCTTTCCGGCAATTTCTAGGGGCATGCCGACGTGAATATCCTGCTGACCGGGGCCGGCGGATTTGTCGGGCGGGAACTTGGCCGCCTGCTGGTGGGCGCCGGTCACGCGCTTGTCGGGATCGACACGGATGCCGGGGGGATTCCCGCCGGCATCCGTGCCGTTGAGGGGGATCTTGCCGATCCTGCGGTTCGGGCCGAAGCGCTCGGCACCGGCTGCGACGCGCTGATCCACCTGGCCACGGTGCCGGGCGGCGCGGCGGAGGCCGACCCGTCCGCTTCGCGCCGCATCAATGTCGACGCGATGTACGACCTGCTGGTCGAGGCTTCGGCGCTGAAGCCCGGTCTTCGCGTGGTCTATGCCAGCTCGATCGCGGTGTTCGGCGATCCGCTGCCAGCCCAGGTCGATGATGCCACGCCGCTTTCACCCAGGATGATCTATGGCGGGCATAAGGCGATGATGGAACATGCCGTGGCCATGTTTTCCAATCGAGGCCTGATCGATGGGGTGACCGTGCGACTGCCCGGTATTCTCGCCCGGCCAAAGGGACCGTCGGGCATGAAGTCGGCCTTCATGTCGGACCTGTTCCATGCGCTGCGGGCGGGGGAGGGGTTTACCTGTCCCGTTTCCGCCGCTGGCAGCATCTGGGCGCAGTCGGTGCGGCAATGCGCGCGCAACTTCCTTCATGCGCTGACGCTGGATTCCAGGCTGATGCCGCCGACCCGCGCCGTAACGCTGCCTGCTCTGCGCATCAGCATGGCGGACCTTGTCGCGGAAATCGCGCGGCAATGCGCCGTGTCGCCGGACCTTGTGCGCTATGCGCCGGACGCGGCACTTGAAGCGGCTTTTGCCGCGCAGCCGCCGCTCGCCACGCCTGCGGCCGAACGCGCCGGCTTTGCGCATGACGGAGACCTTGCTACACTTGTCTCCAACGCCCTCGCAACGATCTGAGGGCGATTGGAGATGGCGATGCGATTCGGACGGCTCGACCTCAACCTGCTGGTGGCGCTCGACGCGTTGCTGACCGAGCGCAGCGTCAGCCTGGCGGCAGATCGCCTGTGCCTGTCGCAGTCGGCCACGTCCAGCGCGCTTGGGCGATTGCGCGAATATTTCGGCGACGAACTGCTGGTGGTCAAGGGACGCAACATGATCCTGACGGCCCGCGCGGAGGAGTTGATCGACCCCGTTCGCGCCGTGCTGGAACAGATCCGGACCACGGTTGCGGTCGCGCCGCCCTTCGACCCGATGACGACGGACCGCATGATCCGCATCATGGCCTCGGATTATTCGACCGAGGTGCTGTTGGCCGGCGCTCTGGCCGAGCTGGAGAAGGAAGCGCCACAGATGCGTTTCGAAATTCAGCCGATGAACGACAGTCCGATCGAGGCGATCGAGCGGGGCTATGTCGATCTGCTGCTGACGATCGACTATGCCATTTCGCCCGACCATCCCAGCCAGCTATTGTTCGAGGACGATTATGTCGTGGTCGGTGATCGCAGCAATCCGGCGATGAACGAACCGATGACGCGCGATCTCTATTTCCGGCTTGGCCATGTTTCGCCCCGCTTCGGCAAACAACGGGTTCCGGCATTTGAGGACTGGTTCGTGCGTCGCCAGAAGCAGCAGCGCCGTATCGAGGTGATCGCGCCCACTTTCCTCTCGCTGCCCGGCCTGATCGTCGGCACCAACCGCATCGCGACGATGCATCGGCGCATGGCGGATATCGTCGTGCGGTCGAGGCCGCTGGTCATGCGCGAAATCCCATTTGCCATCCCACCGATCCGCGAAAGCGTGCAGTGGAACATCGCAAACAGCAACGACCGCGCCCTGCGCTGGGTTACCGAGCGGCTTCAGGCCGCGGCAATGCGAGAGGTGCCGGCGCCGGAGGGCAATGTCGTGACCCTCAATGCCGTCAATGAGATTGATCTCAACGAGATCGAGGCCGAATACCGCATGAACCACCCCCAGCGTTAAGCCCGTACGGACTTCCGCGCTGATCCATCTGTAACGTCGATAGCTTGGGTCCGGAAACTTGCGTTTCCGGACTTGCCTCTGCTTGGGCATGAATATGTCCTGAAACAAATTCGGGAGAAACCATGTCCCATCATCTTACCCCCGCGGTGCTAGGCGTCGAAGCCGTCGTCTTCGGTGTCGCCGATCTTGCCGAACACACCCGCTTCTGGACCGATTTCGGCCTGCCATTGGAATCGGCAAGCGAAAGCGAGACCGTGTTCCGGCTGCAGTCGGGCAGCCGCATCATCCTGTTGCAGCATGGCGATGAGCGGTTGCCGTCACCTGACCCGTTCCCCGGCGATGGCGTGAAGGAGACCGTGTGGGGAGTGGACACGGCCGAGAATCTCGACCGGATCGCGGCAAGCCTTGCCAACGAGGTGACGGTCACGTGCGATCCGGACGGCACGGTCCGTTGCGTCTGTCCCGACGGCCAGCCGATCGCGCTGCGCCTGTGGGACAAGCGCCCCGTGGTATCGGAGGCGAGTCCCGTCAACACGCCCTCCAACTGGCCGCGCTTCAACCAGCACCGTATATGGCGCAAACGCGCGATCCCAAAGACCATCAACCATGTCGTGTTCTTCAGCCCGGACTATGTGGGAAGCTTTGAATTCTACGAACGGCACCTGGGCTTCCGCTATGTCGACCATTCGAAGGGGACTGGCATCTTTGCGCGCGCGGGCGGCACGTTCGAGCATCACTCGATCTTCTGGGTCAATTGCGACCTGCCGATCGCGCCGGATCATTTCAGGTTCATGCACATCGCCTTCGGCTGCGACGACATTGACGAGGTCATGCTGGGCGCCAACATCATGGACAACAAGGGCTGGAAGAACACCACGATGAACACTTCCGGCGGCATTTCGCGCCATCGGATTTCCAGCGCCATCTATTATTATTGCGAGATGCCCGGCCATGCGGGCGAGGCTGAATATCATGCCGACACCGACTATCTGGACGATAGCTGGGTACCGCGGGCGTGGGACTTCAAGTTCGGTTCGCTGCTGTGGTCGCATAATGCGCCGGCCATTTTCCGCGGCGACAACATTCCCTGGGACATGACCTTCGACGCCGATCGCAGCAGCTTCGAACCGTTTCGCCGTGCACGGCAGGGCAAGCAGCCAATCGAGGGGGATCTCTCCCGCCTCACGGCCGATGACGAGCACGCGATCTGAATGGCAGGAGGGCAACAGCGGCGATCAGCGCCGCCGTTGCCCTCCTGCTTGTGGACCTCAATCCGCTTGTCCTGACCGGCAATCGGTACCGAGCCAGGAAATAGCTCCCGTCTTTTGATGCCGCATTTTCCGAGCCGTTGACCGTAAACGGTCAAGTTGGAAAATGCCCTAGCGCATCTCGGCGAAAGTCTGTGCACACCAGTCGGCGATATAGTCGCGCATGCCGGTGCCGTTGTCGGCGCCGCAATGCTCCACCTCGAAATCATCCTTGGTGAATATCCGCAATGTTCGCTTGGGGCTGTTCACCGCCTGATCGTAGCTCATCTCAGCATTGTAGGCCGGAATCTGCCGGTCGTTTTCGCCATGGGTGATCAGGAACGGAACCTTGATCTTCGCAACCTGCCCATCCAGCGTGATCTGGTCGGCATATTCCAGGAAGGCATCGCGATCATCGATGCCGAATACCCACATCACATGATCCCAATAATGCGGCACCGGGTTCTCGCCCTCATTGGCGACGCGTTCGCGCTGGCGCTGGCCCCAGACATGGTTCGCGCCCATGACCGCGCACAGGGCATAGCGTGGGTCGTTGGCGGCGATGCGCGGCGCGTGATAACCGCCGAAGGACAGGCCGAAAATGCCGATCCTTGAATGGATCACATCGTCGCGGGTCAGCAGATAGTCGAAGGCGGGGCTGCCCCAGCGTTCGGCATCGTAGACGGCGGCCAGATTCCGCTTGCGGATCGCCTCGCCTGTGCCCGGCTGGTCCACGAACAAGGTGTTCATTCCGCGTGCGAGATTGACCGCGCCGTGGCCAGCCATATTGACCTGCTCCTTCATGGAGTCCAGGCCATTGACCGAAACCAGCGCCGGACGTGGCGTGCCCGATCCATCGTGCACGAAGATCGCCGGATAGCTTGTTCCCTCATAGGGGATTTCGACCTTGTCGACATGCAGGCCGCTGAGCGCGCTGCCCCTGTGATAGAGCTCAAGGCCCTTGTCATAGGCTGCCCAGCGTGGGGCATAATCGCGGCTCTGCAGGCGCTCGGCACCAAGATAATAGCCGGACGCGCGCAGATATTTGGCCCCTGCGGAAAGCAGGAAGCCCTCGGCCTCGTCCCTTTCGGCATTGCGCGCAACCTGATCGGCCACGGCGATCCAACTGTCGAAAAGTTGGGACGATCCGGCATCGGCCCCGGCCTTTGCCGCCTCCCGCACGGGACGGCATACTTCGTCCAGTTCGCCGTGATTGCCCCCGGCGATCAGAGCAAGGTTGATGCCAAGGTTCCAGATGTAATTTCCGGGAAAGGGTTCGAACATTGCGATAAGTCCTGTGCTGTGCTCAGACGGCGGGGGCTAGGATGGCGGTTCCGGTCATCCGGCATGACAACGCCGGTAATCCTGGTGATCGGGCGGCATGTTCACTGACCCGCGGCAGCATCGGCCGCTTCGCCAGATCGCCATGAATCTCCCCAAGCGGTTGTTTGCAATCATGCTGCCCTTGCAACAGGTCACGGCGCGCGACCATCGCATTATATCGATGGCAGGCTATCGACCAAATGTCTTTCTCCTGTGCACGCAGGCTGCATGACGGTGGTGTTCAGCATCATGTTCCGTCGCTGATCAATGTCCCGCCATCCACCACCAGATTCTGTCCGGTGACGAAAGCGCCGGCGGCCGAAGTCAGGAAAAGGGCTGCCCCGGCGACCTCATGAACTTCCCCCGGTCGGCGCAGCGGGGTCATGGCCATGCGCCGCTGCATGAAGGCAGCGTCGGCCAGCAGCGGCGCCGACAATTCGGTGCGGATGAAGCCCGGTGAGATTGCGTTGACGCGTACGTTGCGCGGCCCCCACTCGACCGCAAGATTGCGGGCCAGTTGCGCCACACCCGCCTTGGCGAGCGCATAGGCGTTGATGGCGCTGTTGCCGCGCAGGCCCGAAAGGCTGGAAATAAGGATGGTGCTGCCGCCGCCCCGCGCCGCAATATGAGGCAAGGCAAGGTTGCACAGCGTCACCTGGCTCCGCAGGTTTATCGCCATGACCTGATCGAAATCGTCCATGTCGACCGTGGCGAAAGGGCCGGGGCGACCCGTGATCCCCGCGTTGCAGACCAGAATGTCGATTCCGCCATGATGATCGGCCGTGCCATGGACCAGCTTCTCAAGCTGCCTTGCATCGGTGACATCGGCGGGAATGGCCAGCGTGCCCATCTCCCGGCCGACACGGTCGCAATCGTCCGCATTTTCGCTGGAGATCACCACCTTCGCGCCTTGATCCTGAAGGGCGCGGGCTATCGCCAAGCCAATGCCGCGCGTTGACCCGGTGATGATCGCGACCTTGCCGTGCAGGTCGAACAGGTTCAATGCGCCGCTTCCGGCTTGTCTTCCGGCAAAGGCCGGCCATCATGAAGATAGGCGGGCGCCTCGATCAGGACGAAAGCGATCCGGCACGGCTTGTCCGAAACGTTGCGCCAAAGATGATTGGTCCCGCGCTGGATGATGATGCCACCTTCGCCTATGCGCGTTTTCCGGCCGTCATCCAGTTCCAGCTCGACCTCGCCCGACATGACGATGCCATAGTCGATGCTGTTGGTGCGATGCATGGGGGACTGCTTTCCGGGCAGCATGTCGACTATGCGGATCACCGACCCCCTGTTCAATGTCAGGCCAGCATCGCGCTCGCGGCCGTCCGTCTCGTCATTATTGTCGGCCGGGACTGTTTCGGTCGTCCAGAGCAGGAGGAAGGCTGCGTCGCCCGATGGAATCATCCGCGTCGGGGTCATGTCCTCGGACTTGAAGATGGCGCGCCCCTGCGCATCATGGCCCGTGACGACGCGTTGCACCAGGGGCAGGCCGGAGTCGCTCAATTCAGTCATCGGGGCTTCTCTTCCTTGTGCCATGCGGCAAGCGATGGGGCAGGTGGGCCGTGATGGTCAAAGCCAATATATGGATAGTCGGCCTCCATAAATTCGATTTGACCTGCACATCGGCAACCTCAGCCGACAACGGCCTCCTTGCGTCCGGCCTGGCGCATCGGACCCTTCGCGCGTCCCGTTCGTATAGTGGGTTCCATAATCAGGAGATGATCATGACCGATGCGCAGAAGCTGAAGGAACATCTGTGGGCCCGCATGTCGGACAGCCCGTTCATGATGATGGGCCTGACGGGCGGCGGGCAGCATAGCGAGCCGCTCACCGTTCAGTTGGACAGGGATCAGGTGGACACGCTCTGGTTCTTCATCGGCAAGGATAACCGTCTTGCCGGCGGCGGCGCGGCCATGGGCCAGTTCGTGTCCAAGGGGCACGATTTCTTCGCCTGCCTTGCTGGACGCGCGCGTATCGACAATGACCCGGCGATGATCGACAAGCTGTGGTCGACGACGGTGGAAGCCTGGTTCCCCGGTGGCAAGTCCGATCCCAATCTTGCCCTGTTGCGTTTTGACATTGACGAGGCTGAGCTGTGGGAAGCGGATGTGTCGCTGACCGGAAAGCTGAAGATGCTGTTCGGCGGCAAGATCCGCCCGAGCGAGGAGGGCAGCCACGCCCGCGTCGAGACGACAGCGACCTGAATTTCGCCCCGGTGGGCCGTGGCGATATTCGGCAGGGCGGTTCTCCCGACGTGCTCGAAGGAGGGACGCGACCAGGGAGTCGCGGCCCTCCTTTGCTTCATGCTGGCCTCATGCTGCGTCCACCAGGACAATCTCGCTGTCCTCGATGGCGGTGACGCGGATGACGTCCATATCGCTGATGGCCGCGCCGTCGCGGGCGTTGATCCGGACATCGTCGATCTGGATCGCGCCGGTCGCCGGCACTAGATAAGCCTTGCGATCACGACCGATCGGATAATCCGCGCTCTCCCCGGCCTTCAGCGTCGCGGCAACCACCCGCGCATCCGTGCGGATCGGAAGGGCGTCATGATCATTGTCATAGCCTGAAGCCAGCGTCACGAACTGACCGGTGCGATCGCCCTTGGGAAAGGGCCGGGCGCCCCAGCTTGGCGCTTCGCCGTTGCGGGTGGGCATGATCCAGATCTGGAAAATCCGGGTCGTCACATCCTCCAGATTATATTCCGAATGACGGATGCCCGTACCGGCGCTCATCACCTGCACGTCGCCCGCTTCGGTGCGGCCCTTGTTGCCAAGGCTGTCCTGATGCGTGATCGCGCCTTCCCGGACATAGGTGATGATTTCCATGTCGCGGTGCGGGTGCGGCGGAAAGCCGGTCTGGGGGGCGATGGTGTCGTCGTTCCAGACGCGCAGATTGCCCCAGTGCATGCGGGCCGGATCATGATAGTCGGCGAAGGAAAAATGGTGCTTGGCGTTCAGCCAGCCGTGATTGGCGCTGCCGAGGCTGTCGAAAGGACGCAGTTCGATCATGTCTTGTCTCCTGATCGGGTGGGGACCGGAAATGGCCTCGCCCTGTTGAACATCTCTTTACAGCGGACCGGCTTTCCCGTTCAGTGGGATAAATTGCATCAAACCGTTCGAGAAAATGGAAGATTTGATCAGGCTCCTGCGTTGGCGATCCGGATTGAAATCCAGCCATTGCGGCTGACGCTTCAGGATGAGGGGAGTGATTTTGCGCCTGCACGAACGCCATCGCCTCCTCCGGCGTCATTTGCGGGCCGGTGCGGTAACCGACATTGGCCGGATCACGACGGTCCCTTGACCGGGACCGGGCTGAGCGGCTTGACCTCGCGAATGATCACCAGCGTCTTGAACGTGCGGATGCCGTCATTGGCGGCGAACAGGCGCTGCGCGAGATTGTCATAGCCCTCCATGTCGCGGGCCACGATACGTAGCGCAAAGTCATGATCCCCCGTGACGTTCCAGGCCTCCAGTATCTCAGGCTCGTTGCGAAATATCTCCATCATCTCGTTCATCGTGCGCGCGCTTTCGCGTTCCAGCGAGACGAGGACGATCATCGACAGGGGCCAGCCCAGATTTCGCGGGCGTACGATGGCGACCTCGCGTTCGATGATGCCGATTGCGCGAAGGCGGCGTATGCGCCGGTAACAGGCGGGAGGCGACAGGCCGACGGATTCCGCCAGTGCGGAGACCGGCCGCTGCGCATCGGCCTGCAACAATTCGATCAGCTTTCTGTCGAACGAATCAAGGGGATCATTTTTCATCGCTCGTGCAGGATATGCGATAAATTTTATCGAAAAAGGGACAAAAAAGAACGCACTTATCCGGCCCCTTGCGCTAGCAGGCTGGCAATCGTCCACAAATTTCGAGTGCTGCATGTCCTGTGTTGCTGCGCTGCGGCCCACCACCGCGCGCGTCGATCCCGTCGCGCTGGGAGCGCTTTCTCTATCCCTTCTGTCGGTGACCTGCGGCGCCTCCTTGGCCAAGCGGCTGTTTCCGCTGGTCGGGCCCGAAGGCGCGACGACGCTGCGCCTCATCGTGGGTGCGGTCATCCTTTCGCTGGTGTTCAGGCCGTGGCGGCTGGACTGGCGCGCGGGTTGGCGCCCCCTGCTGGCTTATGGCGTGGTGCTGGGCGTCATGAATCTGTCCTTCTACAATGCCCTGGCCCATATTCCGCTGGGCCTTGCCATAGCGATCGAATTCACAGGCCCCCTGGCCGTGGCCTTGCTCACCTCGCGGCGGAAGCTGGACTTTCTCTGGATCAGTCTTGCGGTGGCGGGCCTGGCCAGCCTGCTGCCGCTATGGGGCGCATCGTCCCGGATGGACGGGCGTGGTATCGCTCTGGCGCTTCTGGCCGGGGCATGCTGGGCCGGCTATATATTGATCGGGCGGCATGCCGGGCGCATCCATGGCGCGGCGGCCTCGGCCGGAGGCATGATCGTTGCAGCCTTGCTGGTCGCCCCGGTCGGGCTGGTCCATGCCGGCTCTGCGCTGTTGAGGCCGGAGGTGCTTCTGCTTGGCGTAGCCGTGGGCATCGTCTCCAGCGCCATTCCCTATTCGCTGGAGATGGTCGCGCTACCCCGGCTACCCGCCAACACATTCGGTATTTTGATGAGCGCCGAGCCCGCCGTCGGCGCCATCATGGCGCTGGTCCTGCTGGGCGAGGTACTGACGCTGTCCCAATGGATGGCGATCGGCCTCATCATCTGCGCTTCCATCGGCACTGCCGTCACCGGCCGATCGGGTGAGGTGATGGAACAGCCCTGATACCCTGCGGATCGGCCGCGAAGGTCCATCACACACATGGTGTTTTGGCGCGAAGGGGCGGTTGGATTGACCGGCCGACGTCTTTCTGGAACCCCATTGCCCCAAACGGCCATGATGCCGGGGAGAACCGATGATGGGCGAGAGGAATGAAGGCGCCGTGCTGCCAAAGATAGGGGTGGCGGCTTTGCTGGCCTGCGGCCTGTTTCCAACCATCGGCCTGTTTTCGCCCGGCCTGGTGCTGCCGCAGATTGAGCGCGCGTTCATCGACACGCCCAATGTGAAGCTGTTGACCGAACTGGTCGGGACGCTGGCCGGCTTCGCCTTCGCCATAGGCGCGCCGATAGCAGGCGCACTGATCGCGCGCCTTGGCTGTCGGCGTGTTCTCTTGCCCGCCCTGTTGCTGTTTGCCGTTGCAGGCACCGCCCCGGCGTTGCTGCAGGATCTCTGGAGCATATTGGCCGCCCGTCTCGTGCTCGGCTTTGCCTTGTCCGGAGTCTTCACCAGTGCATTGGCCGGCATCGGCGCCTTGCCGGAGGGTCTGAAGATGCGGCTGTTCGGCTTGTTTTCCGTGGTCGGCGGGGCGACGGCGATCATCCTGTTCCCGTTGATCGGCGCGATCGGGCATTTCGGGTGGCAACCGGCCTTTCTGGTGAACCTTATGGCTCTGGTGGCCGTGCCCCTGGCGATGACATTGCCCCGGACGCTCGGCATGGCGGCGCCGCAGGACGCGGCCATCCGGCTGGACGCGGCGCGGGATCGCGGTCTGCTCAATGCGGCGATGATCGGCCTTCTCGTCCTGGCGGCCATGGCGGGCATGGGCATGTTGATCGGGCCGATCTATGCGCCGCTCTATCTGGTGCAACTGGGGATCAGCGATACCCGGTTGTTCGCCGTCCCGGCGACATGTGGTTCGATCGCCGCCGTCTGCGCATCGGCCCTCTATGGCCGGATGCACGCCGTGCTGGGCATTCGCGGCCTATGGGCGGTCGCCATGCTTGCGATGGGGGCCGCGCTGGTCTTGGCCGGCATCAGCACCAACATGATGCTGTTCACTGTCGCTGTCGTCGCCAACAGCGCGATGGTTGCGCTCATGGCGCCCAATGTCAGCGCCTCGGCTGTCGCATTCAGTCCGCCTCATCTCGCCGCACAGGCCATCGGCCTCGCCAATGGCGTGATGTTCGGCGCGCAACTGGCCTTTCCGTTACTGGCGGCATGGCTGCGATCCGTGGCTGGTCTGGGCGGCGTGTTCCTGCTGTTCGGCGCGCTTGTCGGGTTGATCGGGGCCGGCATCGCGTTCGGAATGGTGCTGGCTCGCCGGCAGGTGGCGGAGCCGGTTTCGTCCTGACTTGCGGCACCACGCATGATCCGAAGTGCTCGCGAGTGAAGGCCGGTATCAAGCGAAGCCTCCACTCGCGATCGGACCTCAGAATTCGAACCGTGCGGAAACCCCATACATGCGCGGATCACCGCGAAGGCCCGTGGCATATCCGCTGGAAGCCGTCAGGTTGGTCGCGTAGGCGAAATAGGCCTTGTTGAACAGATTGTTGACATAGGCCGACAGGCCGATCCCGCTGCCGCCGATATTATTGTAATCCAGGCGTAGATTGACCAGATCCCACCCATTGATATAGCCTCCCACGGGTACGACAACATCCGCTGAATAATAGCGGCTTTGATATCTGTATCCCGCCGTACCGACAATTTCGCCGCCCTTGTCATCGGCTGGCAAGGTATAGCTGACCTGGGCGTTCGCCGTATATTTGGGAATATAACCGAAGGGCGTGATGGCCGCGACGTCGACGCCATTATTGATGAAGCTCTTATATTTCGGGTCGGTATAGCTGAAACTACCCGACAAGCTGAGACCCGTCACCGGCTGGAGCGTCGCCTCTACTTCCACACCACGGATGCGGGACCGCGCCGCATTGAAGATGGAGGACACCAATGTGCCGCTGGTCGGCGAAACGAAGCTGACCTGTCGCTGGATATCCTTGTACCAGGCCTCATAAGCCGCCACGTTGAACCGCAGCTTTGCTCCGCCGCCCAGATCGGTGTCCAACTTCAGGCCAAGTTCGACGTCGTTGACCTTCTCAGGGTCATAGGGGATCGCCGCTGCCTCCGTAGTGGCGCGGGACTGCAATCCGCCGGCGCGATAACCGTGACGGTGCGCGGCATAGATCATCAGTTCGTCGTTGAACTTGTAGTTGAGACTGGCAAGCCAGCTCGGTTCGTTGAACGAAACTTCCTGATGGAACAGGCAAGGGGGTGCGATGACCGTCCCGTCGAGCAGCCTGAAAGTGCAGTTGCTGCCGGTCATCTGCAGGCCGTCGCTGGCTTTCTTGTCATGGGTGTAGCGAAGGCCGAGGTTGAGCGAAAGCCCCGTTTCGCCAAAGCGGTATGTGCCCGACGCAAAGGCCGAGTAGCTGATATTCTTCGCATAGACACCGGATGGGCGATCGACGGTCGGCGCAGATGGAAGATTGCTGGTGGCGATGTCGCTGCCTTTCTCGTTGAAATAGAACAAGCCGACAATCCAGTCGAAGGCGCGGCTGTTGCCCTGCAACTGCAATTCATCGCTAAATTGCCGAATGTGCGATTCACCCTTGAACCGCAGCAGAAACAGGGATGATCCGTCAATATCCCATTTCGAGAAGGTATTGATCTTCCGATACCCTGCAACATTCTTGAGAGTCAGGGAATCGGATAGATTGATGGTCGAGATGTTGGAGAAGTCATAGGTTTTGGCGGTTTCCAGCGGGGCGTCATTATTGTTGAAGCTCCACGGATCCGCCTTGTTTGCCGCCACCTGCGCATTCAGCGTCGGGAGAACGGGGGCCAGCGACGCAATGGCAGGATTGACGGCATAGATGACGTTGGCCGTGCCATGATCCTTGGACTGGAAATAATTGGCGTAGAAGGTGCTGGTAACGCCTGCCGCCGGTTCCAGCTTCAGCGTGGCCCGCACCGCCTTGTAGTTCTGGCTATTGGCATCAAATCCGGTCTGCCGATCGTGCATGAACCCGTCGCGCGTGCGGATCGTCCCGGCGATACGGAGCGCGGCGCCTTCGGCAAGCGGGATGTTGAAAGCACCCTTGGCGTCGAGCAGCCCCAGATTGCCCATCGTTGTTTCGAAATTGCCTTCCATTGCATTGCTGGGCTGGACGGTCGTCACCAGCACCGCACCGCCCGTTGTATTTCGGCCGAACAGCGTTCCCTGCGGCCCGCGCAGCACCTGCACCGACTGGATGTCGAACAGCGCCGCATTCAAACCCTGAGGCCGCATGAAGGGGACCTCGTTGAAATAATTGACGACCACGGGATCCAGCACCAGCGAGGTGTCGATCACGCGTTGACCGCGCATGGTAAAGCTGGGCGTGTTGGACCCGCGCGGCGACTGGGAGACAGTAAGCGATGGGGCGACACGCCCAAGATCCAGCAGCGTCTGCACCCCTTCCGCGCGCAGAGCGTCGCCGCTTTTGGCGGTCACGGCCACCGGGACGTCGATCAGCCGCTCCTCCTTCCGGCGGGCCGTCACCACTATGTCTTCCGAACCGTCAGGCGCCTGAGCGGCTGAAATGGGTTGATTTTGCGCCCAGGCCGGCGTCGCGGCGGACAAGGCGATCCCGCTCGCAGCTTGCAGTAATATGGATGCCGATATCTTCATCATCTTCCTCCCCTTTTTGATGTTCAGATTATATTTCGGTGGATGCATGCCCTGGGCGCCACCAACCCGGCGCCGCGAAAGTCAAGGCGAAGGACAGCGCCAGCAGCGCGGCGAACATCATCCATACCGGCGCATAGTCACCCGTCGCATCGGAAATCAGTCCGGCGAATATCGGGCAGACCATGCTGATGGGGGCCATCGCCGCGCGCGTCCATCCCAGTGCGCGTCCATAGCTGCCCAGGCCAAAGATCTTCGCGACGATCCCGCCCCAGACTGGCAGCATCGCGCCAAGGCCAAAGCCGAACAGCATCGCGCCCCCGAACAGCATCGGGTAGAGCAGGCCGGTCGCAAGGACGATCAGACCGGATGCCATGAGGGCCAGGCCGATGCGCAGCGCAATGACGGGCGACAATCTGTCAGCGGCAATGCCGAATACCAGCTTTCCCGCCACCGACGTTGCGCCGATCACGGACAGCAGGGCTGAACCTTCCAGGCTGCTGAAGCCGCGCGATACGGCAAAGGCGACGATCGAAACCATGGTCCCTGTATTGGCCCCGATCATGGCCCCGATCGTCAGCGTGACGATCCAGAAGGCAGGGGAACGGAACATTTCACTAAGGCTGATGGGCGGGCCGCCGGGCCGGCGAAGGGCGAGGGGAAGCCGCTCATGCTCGGTTATGTTGTCTGGCAGTCGCGCCAGGAACCAGATCGGCGGTATCAACACCAGCATCAGGACCGCGTAGATCAGGAAAGTCGCGCGCCAGCCGAAGCGCGAAAACAGAATGTCCGTCAGTGGTGGAAAGATGATGGCGGCAACTGCGGTCCCGATCACGGAGAGGCCGATCGCCAGGCCGCGACGTCTTTCGAACCAGTGCGACACCAGGATGTTCGTGACCACGGTACCGATGCAGATGTCCGCCAGGGCGATAAGCGTGCTGAACACCAGCAGGACCTGCAGGATCGAGGAGGCGGTCGACACCAGTGCGAAACCGGCGGCGGTGCCCAGCACGCCCAAAAGCGCAACGCCCCTGATCGGCCAACGCTCGGCCATCATTCCCACGGGGGCCGAGCCGAGATTGCCCAGCAGCAGCACCATCGTGTAGCCGATGTTGATGGTGGCCCGATCCGCGTTGAAGCTTTGGGCGAAAGCCAGGGCGTAATTGCCGTAGGCATAATAGACAGGCCCGGCGCCCAGCATCAGCATGGCGAAGCAAAGTGCGACGACGGCCCAGCCACGATATATGCCGGCGGACTCCCCAGCGCTTTGGCTGGTCGTCCCATATGAAGATGGGCGCCTTGTCACGATCCTGCTCCTCCCGCGCAGCCCTTGTATTTTATGGCCTTGGGTTGCCGGGCGAGATTCCATACAACTTGTATGGTGGTCAATGACAAGCTTGCCAGTCGGGGCGGCTTGCGGCCATAATCGTCAAAACATCACATGGGCGTAGGATATGGGCGTAGGATGACATTGGCGGCAGAATCGACCTGTGGTGCGCCGGTTGTCAGCACTGCGGCGGCGCGTCGGCGGGCAAGCGGGCCGCGAGGACAATCGCAGGGGGATGTGCGAACTCGCCTTGTCATGGCGGCGACGCGCCTGTTTGTCGAGCGCGGGTTCCTCCAGACAAGTGTCGAGGATCTGCTGGGTGCGGCCCGGATCAGCCGCGCCAGCTTCTACACCTATTTTGAGAACAAGATCGCCTTGCTTGCTGCGCTGGCCGATGACCATATCGAACGCAGGATGCGCCATTTCCAGGATCTGGCGCAACTCGGCCGGCCCGATGTGGAGCAAGTTGCCCTGTGGTTCAGAAAAGTGGGGGAAACGAGCCAGGAGCAAGCCGGTATCGTCCGGCTCATGCGTCTGGCTGTCGCACTGGATCCTGATCTGATGCGGCGGTTCGTCAGGGCTCGCGATAAATATGCGGAGATCCTGGGGCAGAATTTCCGTCGACTGGACCTTGCGATCAGCAATCGCGAGGAACGGGAAGAACGTCGCGCGGCGGCCCATCTCCTGATCATTCAGGTGGAACAATTCGCATCCAGTTCGGCCGACGGCACCTGGTATCTGGATGTAGACATTACTTCGCGAACTTTCGCGCGCTCATTGATGCAATATGCTTGAAGACGCTCGGGTGAATGCGGTCAACGCCTGATCTTTCGTCCATTGCTTCCCGATGGGATGAACCGGGCCGATCCACAACATGGCGGCGATGAGGCGGGTCATGCCCGTCGGCGACAGGGTGGAACCAGGGCGCTTGTTGCGGCGTCACGCCAAACGCCCATCCCTCAAACCAATGGAATGCGTGCCGAGGCTTCCGGTCCGATCAGGGCGGCCAGCAGCCGGATGCCCTTTTCAAGCCGATCCCGCGTCAGCGCTCCACCGATCGAGATGCGCAGTGCCGGCGCCGCCGCCGACCTATCGACGGCAAAAGCCTCGCCGCCCACGACCGACAGCCCATGCGGTCGCAACGCCTCCATCACCGCGGCGCCATTGATGTCGGCAGGAAGCGGCACCCAAAGATGATAGCCTGTTTCATGGGCCCGGAAGCTGCCTTCATGGAGCCATTTCCGTACGAGAAGTTGCCTTGCGGCAGCCTCGCTGCGAATTTCGGCGACAAGGCGCTCGAACAGGCCGTCCCCGACCCATCTCGCCACTATTGCGGCATTGAGCGGCGGGGCCATGATGGCGGTGTCATGGACATCGGCCGCCAGCCGCCAGGCATCGGCCACGCCGGGCGCGCAAAGCCAGGCGACGCGAAGACCCGGGGACAGGATCTTGGACGTGCTCGCAATGTGCCAGCTCTGCTCTGGTGCAAAGGAAGCGATGGGTGGCAGCGGGTCTTTCGGCAACAGGCCATAGGCGTCATCCTCGATCACGATCAGCCCATGGCGTCGCGCAACGGCGGCGATCGCCTTGCGACGGCTTACCGACATCGTCGCCGTTGTCGGATTGTCGTTGGTCGGAACGACATAGACTCCCCTGAGCTCGGCGGTCCGGCAAAGGGCGTCGAGCGCATCGGGATCAATGCCTTCGCTGTCCGAGCCGATCGCGACCAGCCGGATGTCGAAGCGGCGAGCGAGCGCGAGCACTCCCGGATAGACATTGCCGGCCACTGCCAGCACGTCTCCTGCCCGCAACTCGGCGCTGAATATCGCGTGGAGCGCATGTTGGCCGCCGGCTGTGACCAGCACAGTGTCGTCCAGGCAGGGTATGCCGCGCTTCTGCAGCAATTGGGCGCCGGCTTCTCGCGTAGCCGGCATTCCGCCTCGCGGCGGATAGGAGAGGGAAAGTGACTCATGATCGCCGAGCAAGGCTTCGGCGGTGCGCCTATATTCTCTCGACAGCAGGCTGCCAGCCTGTTCGGGCGGTGCGTTCATACCCGCGTCGCCCAGCCTGGCGAGCGCATATTTCGGTGTTTCGACCCTTTGTTCCCGTACGAAGCTGCCGCGACGGCCATCGCTTTCGATAAGGCCCAGTCGCTGCGCTTCACCATAGGCGCGGGTCACGGTCGTCAGGTCAATGTCCAGCGCATCGGCAAGGACGCGTTGCGGGGGCAGGCGCACGCCCGCGGTCAGCCTGCCTGCCTTGATATCCAGCATCATTGCATGGGCAATCGCGAGATATTTCGGCCCTGCCACTCCATCTATGTCGGGCATCCAGTTTTGCATGGATCAATCCTTGAACTGCATGCCTTCACAATCCAGACAAAAGGCCATCAATCGTCAAAGGCCTTGCCGGAGCCGTTGCCATAGAGATGCGCCCAGACCTTTTCCGTGCCCGCTTCCTGTGCCCTGTTCACATATTGCGACGCGACAAGCCAGCCTTTGATCGGTCGTAAAGGCAGCAGGCAACCCAGGATCATGAGTGGAGCCGAGACCAACATATGGACCCACCATGGTGGCGTGAAGGCGACCTGCAACCACACCACCATGAAGGTGAGCGGAAAGGCGATGATGCAGAGCGAGAAAAAGGCCGGGCCGTCGTCCGGACTGGCGAATCGATAGTCCAGGCCGCAGCGGTCGCAGGTCTGCGCGATCTTGAGCCAGGATGCGAACATCCGCCCCTCGCCGCAGCGCGGGCAGTCGCCATGCCACCCTTTGCTGAGGATCCATTGGAATTTGTCGCTACCGTTGGTCATGGGTCTGTTCCGAATCGTCATTGCTGATGCCGACATAGAATATTATGTATGGAAAATATAGCGGTATATGTATGGATATACGAGCCTATCGCCGCCGCGATCCCAAGATTGCGGCGGGCGTCTTCAATTACCTGGGCCACCTTGTCCGGCATTCCGATCAACGGGGTCCACCATCACATCGAAGCCGCTGAGAATGGGCATGGCATTGATGGTCTGGCGGCCTTGGATCAGGCTGGTCAGGCTGTTCACATTGGCGCCTCGCCCGTCGCCCCAACCGTGCGGCATGGTCACGACGCCTGAACGCAGATTGCGGTCCGGGGCCACCGTGACGCGCAGCTCACCATGTGCCGAGCGCACGCGAGCAAGGGCACCAGGGACGAGTCCCCGGGAAGCCATGTCGTCGGGATGCATGCTGAGCGGGTTTTCGGGCATGCGCCGCGCGATCGATGGCAGGTCATGGTACATGCTGTTCTGCACATGTCGCACCCGTCCGCAGACAAGGCGTAGTGCAGAGGTTTGACGACGGACCCCGGCCAGCGTCTCAAGTTCAGCCAGGACGTCGCTCGGCGCCACCTGGAAGCGGGGCGGGCAGGGCTCGGCGGGTTTGACGCACATGGGATCCCCGCGCAACACGACCCCCCGCTTTTCCGCCAGCAGATCCTCCGCCGGGAAGGCCGAATGGCGCAGGAGGATACGGAACAGGTCCTCGGTCTCAGGGCGGGTCTCCATGGAGATCGGCACGTCGTCGAAAATGATCTTGTGGCCGGTGCGCTTTGCGAGTTCCCAGAAGACCTGCCAATCCTCGATCAGTTCGCTGTTCTCAGGCGGCCGGGCAACCATTTGCGCGAACTGGTGGAAGGGTTCGTGCAGGGTGTAGCTCTCCCAGTCGCGGCTGCGTATATCGGCCCGTTCCAGCATCATCGGCGGCGGCAGGATGAAATGGGCGAGCCGCGACGTCTCGTTGAGGAAAGGGTCGATCGATACCAGCAACTGCAAATTGCCGAAGGCCGCTGCTGTTTCGGCGGTTTCCGCCAACGCATTGACGGGATTGCCGCCATCCACCACGAGCGCGCGAACAGCGCCTGTCCCGGTTCCCAGGATCGCCTGCGGAAGGATGGCACTCATGCGCTCACCCATCAGAAGGCCGTATCCCCAGGCGTCACGCCAACCGCTTTCCCAGCCGCGCGTTGGCGCAATCGCCTGCGCGCGGCGCGGCCAGCGAGCCCCCAGCACACCCGGATTGCCGATCGCATCGCCCTCTCGCGCGAACCGGCCGCACAGCACATTGAGACATTCGACAAGATGTTCCGTGAGATTGGAAAAGGCGCCCATGTTCGCCCCGGTGCCCGATGCTGCAGCGCCCCGCTTGCGCCGCCCGTCAGGATGCGGTTCGGCAAAGTCGCGGGTGATCGCGACCAGGTCTTCGGCCGCGATGTTGCAACGCTGCGCCACATGGTCGACAGTGAAAGGTGCAAGGGCGTCCCGCAGCGCTTCCACGCCCTCCACATTATGTTCGCAAAACTCCCTGTCGGCCCAATTCTCCTCCAATATCAGGCGCAACATGCCCGCGACCAACGCCGCATCTTCGTCCGGCAGCGGCTGCAGCAATCGGTCGGCAAAGGCGGCCGTCTCCGTCCGGCGGGGATCGATCACCAGCAGGCGCGTGCCGCGTGCCTTGGCTTCTTTCAGGGCCTTGACCGGGTTCTGCATCACCATGGTGAAAGTGGATAGCGACACGAATGGATTGGCGCCGATGACCAGCAGGACTTCGGCGTTTTCATAGGGGTCCTTGCCAGCCTCCCACACGCCCAGCCGGTCTGCGGTTATCCACTTGGCGGACTGGTCTATGGTCATGGTCGAAAAGAAGCTGTGTGATCCCATCGCCGCCAGCCAGGCCGGCAACATATGCGCTGCCAGGCTGTTGGTGTAGTTCATGGTGCCGCGAAAGCCGGCGACCGCATCCGGGCCATGCTCGGCCAGGATCTTCCCCAACCGTTCGGCGATCTCGTCCAGCGCTTCGTTCATCCCCACCTGGACGAAGCGGCCATCGTCGGTGCGCCGCAAAGGGTGCAGGATGCGATTGGGGCTGCTGTGCGCCTCGCCGAGCGTCAGCCCCTTGATGCAGGCATAGCCCCTTGTAAGCGGATTATCGGGATCGCCCCGGACGCGATCGACGCGGCCCGCCGCATCGAGCTCCACGATGATGCCGCATTGGCCGGCGCAGATCCGGCATGTCGTGATGCGGCTGATATCAGTTTCATGGGGTGCCGCCTTCTTCATGCCACTCTCCCGGTCGAAGATGTCGCCATGTCCATTCCATTATGCCAGAATGGGAAACGCCCTGCACCGCATTGGTCCCGCCCGGACCTGCTGTCGAGGAGCGATCGTCGCGGGAGGGTGGCAGCGCATTCACGGGATGCGCGAAGGGAAGGTGGACATGGCACAATCATGGATAATAAGGGGCGGACATATTTGGTCCGGCGAGACCGGCGATGTTCGCGAGCGGGCGGACGTGCTGGTGACGGGCGACCGAATTGCAGCTACGCAGCTGCCTGGCACGCCTGCGCCGGCCGGCGCGCAAGAGGTGGACGCAAGCGGCGCGACAGTGATTCCCGGCTTGATCGATGCGCATGGTCATCTCAGCTTTCCGACAGTCACCTATGCTTACGAGATAGAGGACACCCCGCCTGAAGAAACTGTTCTTATCACGATGCACAATGCGCGGATCATGCTGGATGCGGGTTTCACAGGTGTGATCGGTGCGGGATCGCCCAAGCTGCGATCGGAGATCGTGATCCGCAACGAAATCGAGGCGGGGCGCATTCCGGGGCCGCGCCTGCTGGCCTCGACGCCCACCCTGACTGCGACCGGCGGGCTTAACGACACGGCGCAACTGCATCAGCGGCGCGATGTTGCGGCGGCTGTCGTCGATGGCGCGGAAGCATGCCGCAAGATGGTGCGGCTGGGTTTTCGCGAGGGGGTCGACGTGGTGAAGGTCAACATGTCGGGCGATGATTTCTTTCCGCGCCCGACCGGCCGAACCACGACCCTGGCAGAGGACGAAGCGCAGGCGATCGGAGAGGCGGCGAGGGAACTAGGTCTGCTGGTAAGCGTCCATGCGCGCTCGGCGGAATCGATCAAGCGGGCACTGCGCGCCGGGGCCACGCTCATCAATCATGCCGACTTTGCCGACGATGAAGCGCTGGACATGCTGGAGGCTGCCAAGGATCGCATCTTTGTCGCGCCGACAATAGGATATTACCACAGTCTGCTGCATGACAGCCCGTTTGACCGCGCGACAATTGATCGCATGGGTGTTGAACCTGCGATGGAAAGCAACATTGCAGTGCACAGTGAATTACGGCGCCGGGGCGTCCGCGCGGTGATTGGCGGCGATTATGGCATGCCCTGGCAGCCCAATGGCGCCAATGCCCGTGACGTGCAGCATTTCGTGAGCTACCTCGGCTATACGCCGGCTGAAGCGCTGTACGCCGCGACCGCCAATGGAGGCGAGCTGATGGGCAAGGGCGCCGGGCGGATTGCTCCGGGCATGTTGGCTGACATGCTGTTGATCGACGGCGATCCCATTGTTGATCCGCGGCTCCTCGCCGATGCCAGGGCGCTCCGGGCGGTGATGAAGGGGGGGCAATGGCACAAGGCGCCCACCCCGATCAGCCGTTCGGTGGAGGAGGCTGCCTGACCTTGATGATCCAGGGACAGCCGCTGGAGCGTCGCGTGGGTTTCCGGGAATGGAGCGCCGGCGCGGGAAGCAGCGGATCGGCTGGAGCCGCAATGACAAGCCGATTACATAGGAGAAAATGATGCCAGCCGACACGCCGCCTTATCCAGGTTTCTTCCAGGTCGCCTATGTCACCCGCGATATCGACAGGGCGCAGGCGCAGTTCGCCGGCACCCATGGCATAGCGCGCTTTCTGGAGATGCGCGACATACGCTACCCCACGGGGCCGGGCCGCGAAGCGCATTGCCATGTTTCCCTGGCCTATGTCGGCGCGACGGAAATCGAGATCATTCAACCGATCGACGGGGACGTGGCCATTTACGTGGAGGGCCTGCCCCAGGCTGAAGGCCCTGTCGTTCGGTTCCATCATCTTTGCCGGCGCTTTGCGACGCGAGAGGCATTCGATGCGGAACTGGACCAGCTCCAGGCATCGGGCCGGACGCTGCCGATCCGCGGTGATGTCGACGGGGTGGGCAGCTATTATTATTGCGACATGCGAAACCTGTTGGGCCACTTTGTCGAAGGCATCGTGTTTGACGATGGAGCGAGCGACTGGCTCGCCTCCATTCCCCGCTTCTGATGGATCACGCCTGTTGCCTGTCGGGCAACGGGCTGAATGCCGATCCGTCCCGGGACTTGCCATTTGAGGGGTAGGCAAGGTCCGTTCGGGCGGCGGCATCAGCTCCCTGATCATGTCTCGGGCTCGGGCGGGCGGCCGGGGCCAAGGCCGTGACGAACGGCCAGCCGACCTCTCTCTGTGCGGCAGATCGCACATGCGTCGGTGGCCGATTCATCGCCGCCTATGATTGCACAGGGCGCAGCAGCAGCAGTGCGCCCGCCGCCGTCAGCGATCCCAGCGCCATGGCGAGCGCGACGATGGGCAGGCCGAAATTCAGGCTGAAGAGGAAACCGGCGATGATTGGCCCCAGCGCGGCGCCGCCCCGGCCCAAGCCGATCACTACCCCGGTGCCGCCGCCGCGCACGGAGGTTGGAAAGGATTGCGCGATGATCGCATAAAGGCCCACCACGCCCGCATTGGTGAAGAAGCCGGCCGCCGCTGCCACACCGGCAAGGCCTGAGAGGCTGGATTGCCCCTGGCCGAAGATCGTGACCATGACCGTGGAAGCCAGCATCGCGGCGATGACCAGCGCCCGAATGCTGATCCGCCAGCTCAGCAGGCTCAACAGCATCGCTCCGGCCAGGCCGCCGACATTGGCCCAGACCAGCACTCCGCCCGCGGCGGACGCAGCATATCCCATGTCGACCACGATCTTGGGCACCCATTTCAGGATGAAATAGAAGGTCATGATATGCGCGAAATAGGCGGCCGTCAGCAGGATGGTGACGCGAGCCAGCCCAGGCGCGAACAGCGCCGCGACCGATGCCCTGGGCGCGATCCCGTCGGGTGGAGGCAGGGCGCTCACCGGCTGATGCCGGTAGCGGACGAGCAGCGCGTTGACGCGCCCTAGCGCGCCCTCGGGCCGCCTTTGGAGCAGGAAGCCGATCGATTCAGGCAGCAACATATAGGCGAGAGGCAGGAAGAAGCCCGTCATGATGGCGCCGAACAGGAACACGTTGCGCCATTCGCCCGAAACCAGGATCAGGGAGGCGATGGAACCGCCGGCGATCGCGCCGATCGGATATCCGGCCGCCATGACCGCCACCGCCAGACTGCGTGACCGGGCATTGGAGAGTTCCGCCACCATCGCATTGGTGGACGCAAGCATCCCGCCGATCCCAAGGCCCGTCGCCAGACGGATGGCGGACAGGGAAAATATGCTGAAAGCCTGCGTGGCGGCCAGCATGCCGCCTGCCATGATGACCAGGCAGAGGAGGATCGTCGGGCGCCGGCCCATGCGATCGGCAAGCCCGCCCAGCAGTACCGATCCCGCCGCCATGCCGATCAGCTCCATCGACAGCACCAGCCCGAGCGCGGCGCGGTCCACGCGCCATTCGGCCGCAATGCCGGGCGAGGCGAAGCTGATCGCCAGCACGTCGAAACCGTCCAGCGCGTTGAGCAGAACGCACAGGATGATCGCCGCGATCTGCGAGCGCGCCATCGGCGCCTCATCCAGCAGGCGTCTGATGTCCCCCTTTTCTCCCGTCATCCTCGTCCTGCCTTCTTTTTTCAATCGACCGCGAATATATCCAGCCGCACATGGTCGCGATAGCGTGCAGCCGTGCAAAGGAAGATGGTGTGCCCAAGCCAGCCGTGGACATTGTCCTGGGCGACATCGAACCGCGGTGTGGTGCGGAAATAATAGAGCGCCGGATCGACATCCTCGCCTGCGGCGATCCGCGCCAGCACGGCGGCGGGCCCATGGCGATAACCGGGATTGACGATGGAGATGTTCGTCCCGTCCCTGGCTTCGATCGTATAGCGGGCAAATATGTCGGCGGTGCCGTCTGCGCGGATCGATTGCCAGTCCGCACCGCCGGCAAGCACCTTGCCCTCAAGCCGTGGCCCCTCGACAGTGCCGCCGGTGATCGGAATGATCCGCTTGCGTACGCCATCGACCATGCCCAACTCCCGCGGTTCGCCGATCAGTACGCGCAGGCGCATCGCCAGGCTCAGCGCGGGCACCGCCAGCGCGGGTTCTGCGGCCTTTGCCGCGGGGGCGATCGTCCCGCCCAGCGCCATGCCGGGCATGGCCTTCAGCAGCGCGCGGCGGCCGACTTCGTCGGTCATTCCGGCAATTCCGGGCCGAACAGCAGCCTCATCGCGTTCTGCTTCACGATCGGCGCCCGGACTTCCGGCTTGAACCCGGCCTCGTCAAAGGCGGCGATCCACTTGTCCGGCGGGATCAGCGGGAAATCGGAGCCGAACAGGAATTTATGCCCAAGCTGCCCATTGGCGTAGCGGACGATCTGGTCAGGAAAATAGCGCGGGCTCCATCCCGACAGATCGATGAAGATATTGGGCTTGTGCAGCGCCATGGAGAGGGACTCGTCGGTCCAGGGCCAGCCGGGATGCGCAAGGATGATCTTCATCCCCGGAAAATCGACCGCAACGTCATCCACCAATATGGGCTGGCCATATTTCAGGCGAATGCCGCCCCCGCCCGCCATTCCCGATCCCATGCCGCTATGGCCGGTGTGAAAGATGACCGGCAGTTGATGATCGTTGATCACCTCATAGAGCGGCCAGGCCATGCGGTCGCCGGGATCGAAATTCTGCAGCGGCGGATGGAATTTGAAGCCGCGCACGCCATGATCCTCGATCAGCCGCCGTGCCTCTATCGCGCCCCGTTTGCCCTTGTGCGGATCGATGGAGGCGAAGGCGATCATGATATCGCTGTTTTCCGCCGCTGCTTCCGCGATTTCCTCGTTCCGGATGCGCTGGATGCCGGTGCCCGCCTCCATGTCCACGGTGAACATGACGAAGCCGATCTGCCGCTCGCGATAATAGGCAAGGGTTTCCGGGATGGTCGGCCGGCGGCGAGGCGCCTTGAAATAGCGGGTGGCCGCATCGGCAAATTCACCGAAGATCGGGTCTTCGGGGTCATGGCAGCTGACCTCCGCATGCACGTGCATGTCGATGGCCCCGAGTTTGGCGAAATCCGCGCGCGTGGCTGCCATGATTCCCTCCGTTCGGCCTTTTCAGCCCGCCCTGGGGGCCGTCAGCATCAATGCGTCCAGCGCCACCGCTCCCTTGCCTTCGGGGTAGACGATCACCGGGTTGAGGTCGATCTCGCGAATGGACGGTTCGGCCAGCAGCACGCGGCCCAGCGTCGCGATGATCTGCGCCACGGCCTCCACGTCAAGTGCCGGCGATCCGCGAAAACCGCGAAGCAGGACGGCTTGCTTGAGCTGATGCAGTTCGCGCACGATCGCGTCCACCGGCAGGTCGGGCGTGAAAAGGCGCACATCCTGGAGGATCTCCGCCGTGACGCCGCCGAAACCGGCCAGGATCACCGGGCCCCAATCGGGATCGCCCTTCGCGCCGATGATCAGTTCCACGCCGCGCTCGCCCATGCCCTCCAGCAGGGCGCCGTCCAGCGTCAGTGCCGGGTCATGAGCCGCGACATTGGCGTACAGGCGCGCCCAGCCCGCCCGCAACTCGTCCGCATCGCGCAGGTTGAGCACCACGCCCCCCGCGTCGCTCTTGTGGCTGAGGTCGGCCGACTGCGCCTTAAGAGCGACCGGATAGCCGATCGTTTCGGCAGCGGACATTGCCTGTTCGACGCTGGTGCAGAAAGCGCCCTGGGGAAAGGGGATGCCGAATCGCGCCAATATCGCCTTCGCCCGATATTCGGGAATGACGCCGCCCTGGTCGGGCAGGGCGGCAGCGCCGAGCGGGCTGGTGTCGCCTTCGCTGAAGTCACGGCGGGCATGGTCGTTGAGGCGCTTCAATGCCCGCATCGCGCGTTCGGTCGAAGGGAAATAGGGGATGCCGAAGGCGCGAAGCTGATGGATATAGTCCTGCGCCACGTCGGCGCCCTCGTCCAACCCGGCGAAGATCACCGGCTTGGCAGGCCGCAGTTCGCCAACGGCACGCAGGATCGGAGGCAGCTTGATGCCGACGGTCACGGGATCGGTCTGGATGATCCCCGCGACGATGCTGCCGAACCGGTCGTCGTCGAACAGGGCGGCGAGCGTGCGGTAATAGAGGTCGGGATCGACCAGCCCCTGGGCCGTCAGGTCGAGCGGGTTGGAGACGCCGACGAAATCGGGCAGGGCGGCGCGCAGGGCGGGGGCATTGCTATCGTCCACCTTCGGCAGATCGAGGTCGAGCGCCTCGCAAAGGTCGAGCGTCAGCGCCTTGAACGCGCCGCTCTCTCCCAGCACGGCGACCCCGCCAGCGGGAATGGTCGGGCAACGCAGCGCGATTTCCGCAATGTCGCCCAGTTCCTCCAGCGTTTCGGCGAAGATTACGCCGGCGCGTTCAACCTTCACGCGCATCAATTGATAATCGCCCGCCATGGCGCCCGTATGAGTCGCGGCGGACTCGCGGGCCGCGCTCGACTTGCCGGGATGAAGCAGCACAATGGTCTTGCCCAGTGCCCGCGCGCGCCGGGCGGCGGCCAGGAAGCGCCGGGGCTTGCGGAACTGTTCGACGATCATGGCGATGACCTGGGTGGAGGCATCGTCCAGCAGATAGTCGACATAATCCTCCACTCCGGAGGCGGCTTCGTTACCGGTAGAGATGGAGAAGGAAAGGCCCAGGTCACGGCTTGCCAGCGTGGTGCCGAGGACACAGGCCATGGCGCCGCTCTGGGAGACGATGCCGATACCGGCGCGGTCGCCCAGCGGCCTGGCGTCCGTCTCGACGAAGGTCAGCGGCACGCGGTCGATGAAGTTGGTCATGCCAAGGCAATTGGGGCCTTCGACCACCATGCCCGTTTCCGCCGCGATCCGGCCGATTGCCCGCTGTTCGGCAAGGCCGTCCTCGCTGCCTTCGGCGAACCCCGCCGAGAAAATCACCGCCGCGCCCACCTTGCGGGCGGCGAGCGCCTGTACCGTTTCCAGCACTGCGACCCGCGGGATGGCCAGCACGGCGGCGTCCACGCCTTCCGGCAAGGCATCGACGGAGGGCAGGCAGGGGCGTCCGCCAATCTCCGCCCTTTTGGGGTTGATGAGGTGGATGTCCCCGGCAAATCCGTTGCGGGTCAGGTTGGAGAGCACTGACGCCCCCAGCGCGCCCGGCTTGTCCGACGCGCCGACGATCACGACCGAGCGGGGCCGCAACAGTCGGTCGAGCGAGGCGGCGGGCGCAGCGGGCAGGTTCAGGGTGTCGACCGTCATGGCCTGTCTCTCCAAAATCTGTCTGTCAGGACGGGCCGCGGGGCGGGGCGGCCCGATCGGTCGTCAGGCGCTCTGCCTCGACTTGTCATAGGCGCCCAGGCCCGGCTTGTAGCTCTTTTCGTCGATGAACTGCTTGATGCCTTCCTTGCGGCCTTCATTATCGTAGCTGTTGGCGGCCTCCTGCGCGCGGACCAGATAATCCTCGGCATTGTCATAGGTCATCTCGCGGACCCGGCGAATGGCATCCTTGGTCGCCTTCAGGGCCACCGGATTCTTGGTCAGCAGCACATTGGCGACCTGGGTGACGCGATCCTTCAACTGCGCGAGCGGCAGCGCTTCATTGACGAAGCCCCATTCGGCGGCCTTCTTGCCATCGACATTCTCGCCCATCAGCGAATGGTACATGGCATTGCGGAAATTGGTCAGCTCCGTGGCGACCTTGGCCGCGCCGCCGCCAGGCAGGATGCCCCAGTTGATTTCGGAAAGCCCGAACTGTGCCTCCTCGGCCGCAAAGGCCAGGTCGCAGGCAAAAAGCGGACCATAGCCGCCGCCGAAGCACCAGCCATTCACCATGGCGATGGTCGGCTTCTGATACCAGCGCAGCCGCCGCCACCAGCCATAGCTTTCCCGCTGTGCGTTGCGCGTGCCGGCCAGGCCATGTGCTTCGGTTTCGCGGAAATATTCCTTGAGGTCCATGCCCGCCGACCAGGCCGATCCTTCCCCGGAGAGGACAAGGACGCCGACATCGGCCCGAAACTCCAATTCGTCCAGGACGCGCATCATCTGGCGATTGAGGCGCGGCGACATGCAGTTGCGCTTGTCGGGTCGATTGAAGCTGACCCAGGCGATGCCGTTCTCGACCGTGAAGGCGACGGTTTCAAGCTCGGACTGTTCGACATTGTCGACATGCAGGATGTTGGTCATGGGAAAATCTCCGACAAAATCAGGAAAGATCGGTTCGGCCAAATTCAGATGGGATAATGGCCGGGCTGGGTCTCCATCGTGATCCAGCGCAATTCGGTGAAGCTGTCGATGCCGGCCTTGCCGCCAAACTTGCCATAGCCCGATGCCTTGACCCCGCCGAAGGGCATCTGGGCCTCGTCATGGACGGTCGGGCCGTTGACATGGCAGATGCCCGACTGGATCTGGCGCGCGACCTTCAGCCCGCGCGCGGTGTCGCGCGTGAAGACGGAGGCGGACAGGCCATATTCGCTGTCGTTGGCCAGCTCGATCGCATGCGCCTCGTCGCGGGCGCGAACGATGCCCACGACTGGGCCGAAGCTCTCCTCGCGAAACAGCTTCATGTTCGGGGTCACGTAATCGATGACATGGGCGGGCATCAGGACGCCGTTCGCGTCGCCGCCGTTGAGCTGCTTCGCGCCGGACGCGACCGCATCCTCGATCAGCGAGCGCACATGCGCGACCGTTTTGGTGTCGACCACCGCGCCCAGCGGCGTTTGGCCCAGGCGCGGGTCGCCAACCGCCATGGTGCTTGCTTTCGCCCGGAACTTTTCCGCAAAGGCATCGGCAACGGCATCGACGACGATGATCCGCTCGGTCGACATGCAGATCTGGCCCTGGTTCATGAAGGCGCCGAAGGCCGCCGCCTTCACGGCTTCGTCAAGATCCGCGTCCTCCAGCACGATCAGCGGCGCCTTGCCGCCCAGTTCGAGCAGGACCGGCTTCAGATGTTCGGCGCAGCGGCGCGCAATGATCCTGCCCACCGCGGTGGAGCCGGTGAAATTGACGCGACGCACCGCAGGATGGTCGATCATCGCTCCCACCACGTCCGCGGCGTCCTGCGGCGCATTGGTGATGAGGTTGACGATGCCGTCGCCAAGTCCCGCCTCGACAAAGGCCTGGATGATGAGGCCGTGCGTGCGCGGGCATTGTTCGGACGCCTTGAGCACCACCGTGTTGCCGCAGGCGAGCGGCACGGCGATCGCGCGGGTGGCCAGGATGATGGGAGCGTTCCAGGGCGCCATGGACAGCACCACGCCTGCCGCTTCGCGGACGGCCATGGCGATGCATCCGGGCTTGTCCGATGGAATGACCTCACCGCCGATCTGTGTGGTGAGGCTGGCGGCCTCCCGCACCATGGCGCTGGAAAGGGCGATGTTGAAACGCGCCCAGCCTTCGGTCGCGCCAATTTCCTCCATCATCGCATCGACAAAGTCGCCAGCCCTTGCGTCGAGCGCATCGGCCGCCTTCATCAGTGCGGCGCGGCGGGCGTTGGGGCCAAGCGCGGACCAGGCCGGAAACGCCGCCTTGGCCGCTTCCACGGCGGCGATGGCGTCATCCACGGTGGCCGCAGCGGCGCGGGTGGCGATGTCACCGGTCACGGGATTTGCGCGGTCGAAGGTGGACATGGCGGCACGCGATTCGCCGCCAATAACCAAGAGAATTTCCGATGCAGGCATATCCTGGCTCCTCATTATTGTTATGTAACATAGCAATATTGATTGTTCTGGGCAATAGCACTATTTCGAAGGTCATGGAAAAGCCGATCGCCGCCAAAACCCTGCAGGATCCCGTCGTTTCGCGGCTGGGCTATCTGTTGCGCCGGGCATCTTCCGCGATGATGACGGATCTTGGCGGCGCGCTGGCGGAGGTCGGGCTGCGGCCGGTGGAAGGCACGATCCTGATTCTGGTCGGCGCCAATCCGGGGTGCATCCAGATCGAACTGGGACGGATGCTGGGGATCAAGCGCGCCAATATGGTGCCTCTCGTATCGGGGCTCGCAGGGCGCGGCTATCTTGAAAAGACGCCGGTCGACGGACGGTCTCTGGCCTTGACGCTGACGGAGGCGGGGGAGGCGATGCGTCGGCAGGTCGAACAGATCATGGACGCGCACGAAGCGCGCTTTGCGCGATCACTGGCGGGGCAGGATCAGGCGGCGCTGCGCACGGCGCTTCTGACGATCGCGCAGGCCGGGCAGGATGATATGGCCTGACCGGTCGTCCTGCCCGCGATGACGCCAGTTGACTGGCACCATCGCCGATCAACAGCCAGGGCTACGCCGGAAACGGCCGGGCGCTCATTCCACTTGATCGACATGGAGCGCGCCCCGCTGCAACTGGTCCCGCTCGATGCTCTGGAACAGCGCGGTGAAATTGCCCTCGCCAAAGCCCTCGTCCTTCTTGCGCTGGATGAATTCGAAGAAGACAGGGCCGATCTGCGGTTGCGCAAAGATCTGGAGCAGGAGGCGGGGGTCGCCGTCCTGCGTCGATCCGTCGAGCAGGATGCCGCGCGCCTGCAACTCGCCCACCGGCTCGCCATGGCCGGGCAGTCGCTCTTCCAGCATCTCGTAATAGGTGGCGGGCGGCGCGGCCATCAGCGGCACGCCCAGCGCCTTGAGCCTGTCCCAGGCAGCGATCAGGTCGTCGCACAGCAGCGCGATGTGCTGGATGCCCTCGCCATTATAGGCGCGCAGGAACTCCTCAATCTGGCCGCCGCCCGCCTTGCCTTCCTCGTTCAGGGGGATGCGGATCTTGCCATCGGGCGCGGTCATCGCCTTGCTGGTCAGGCCGGTATATTCGCCCTTGATGTCGAAATAGCGGATCTCGCGAAAGCCGAATACGCGCTCGTAGAAGCTGGCCCAATGGGCCATGCGGCCGCCATAGACATTGTGGGTGAGGTGATCGATGATCCTGAAGCCCGCTCCTTCGGGGTGACGTTCCACGCCCGGCTCATAGACAAAGTCGATGTCGTAGATCGACAGGCCGCCATTCTCGTCCTCGTAGCGGTCGATGAGATAGATGATCGATCCCCCAATGCCGCGCACGGCGGGCAGGCGCAGTTCCATGGGGCCGGTGCGGACCTCCACCGGCTCCGCCCCGCGCGCGATGGCAAGGTCATATGCCTTGGCCGCATCCTTCACCCGCCAGCCCATGCCGCAGGCGGATGCGCCATGCTCCGCGGCGAAATAGGCGGCCGGGCTGCGCGGCTCGTAGTTCGCGATCAGGTTGATGCCGCCCTGGCGCCACAGTTGCACGTCCTTGGAGCGGTGACGGGCGATCAGGATGAAGCCCATGGCGGCGAAGACCGGCTCCAGCAGGCCCTTTTCGGGCGCGCTGAACTCCACGAACTCGAAGCCGTCGAGACCGATGGGGTTGTCGAACAGGCTCATATCTTCTTCCTCTCTGGTTCTGGTTGGCTGGCGATGCTATCGGTCACTGGGCTCAGGGCGGCCCTTCCGCGATCGCGTCACAGCCTTCCGCCGCGGTGCAGTGGAGAATGGCGGGGGGACGTCACGCGTTCGCCTTCCCGTGGGCATAGGCCTGCGTGCCCGCATGGAGGACCCGATCCGTCGGCAACAAGCAGCCTACGTCGATCGCTTCCTGATCGCGCAGGCGATCGTAGATCGGTCCCAGATCAGCGTCTCGCGTCTGCTGCAGCAGGTCTTCGAAGCTGTCGATCACGAAATAATTCTGCTGGTAATCGTCGATGCGGTACAGCGAGCGCATGACCCGTTCCAGGTCGAAACCGATGCGGTTGGGTGACGGATCATCGATGGCGAACAGGCTTTCTCCGTAGGACGACACGATACCTGCGCCATAAAGCTTGAGATCGCCGCCGTCCCGGATCAGTCCGAACTCGACCGTGTACCAGTAGAGCCGCGCAAGGGCATCGATCATGCCCAGCCTGGCGGCGCGCAACCCTCCCTCGCCATAGGCCTGCATATAATCGGCGAACACCGGATGCACGAGCAGCGGCACATGCCCGAACACGTCATGGAAGATGTCCGGTTCCTCCAGGTAATCCAGCTGCTCGGGCGTACGGATGAAGCGCCCCGCGACGAAGCGGCGGTTGGCGAGATGCTCGAAAAATATCTCGTCGGGAACGAGGCCCGGCACGGCGACGACCTGCCAGCCGGTTGCGCGGAACAGACGATCGTTGAGTTCGTCGAAATCAGGAATGCCCGGTTTCGACATGCGAAGTACGTCAAGGCCTTCCATGAAGGCAGGTATGACCCTGGTCGGCAGCATATTGGCCTGGCGGGCAAACAGCCGGTCCCACATCGCATGTTCGGCCGCGCTATAGGACGCCCAGTCCTGGGGGACGGTCCAGTCGGCTGCCGCTCCGGGCGGCGGTGCATCCATATGTGCCATGCCGAGATAATAGCAGCATTGCGTGAAAATCCGTTTCAATTTTCCAGTTAAATTGCGAAAAGGTGAAATAGATTCATCATATTTTACGGATTTACGAAATAATTTCTGTCAACGGTATCCACGACCTGCCGCTCGCAGTATTTTCCAACAGGACGATGACGTTGCGGCGGTCAGTGGTTGTTATGATATTGGAGTATATCAATCTCCTCACCGGATATTTGCTGCCCTCGTGGATCATCGCGTCGCGGCGGATGAGCCCACTCCACATCAACCGGACAGCGGCCGGCGGAAGAAACCGCGTGATTGCGACGATACGGGCTTTCCGAATCGGGCGAATCCTTCTTTGGTGCAGGATGCGGCGCGATCAGGTCGCCACGCGATATATGAAGATGAAGGGTTCATGGAAGCAGACGGCGCCATATTGAAGGATGAGGATTATGCGGCGCTGGCGGAATTCCGTTTCGCCTTGCGGCAGTTTCAGGCGTTCAGCAGCGACCGGGCGGCCCAGATGGGGCTTACCCCGCAGCAGCATCAGGCTTTGCTCGCGCTGCGGGCCGCTCCTGCGGAGGATGCCACTGTCGGTTATGTAGCGCGGCGCCTGTTGTTGAAACCCCATAGCGCGACCGGACTGGTGGATCGGCTGGAAAAGCTGGGATTGGTGACGCGCCATGCCAGCGCCACCGACCGGCGGCGATCGCAACTGCGTTTGACGCCGGATGCGTTGGACTTGCTGGCGAAGCTGTCCGCCACGCATCGGGACGAGATCCGCCGGCTGCGCCCCTTGCTCAACCAGTTGCTGGCGCGCTTTGCATAGAGCAGTGCATTGCCGTGTTCGATCGGGCAACTGACGGCGAAGCCGCCGCAGGATCATGCGACAGTCATTTGCGCGCTGCCGTAAGCGCGCGAGCACCGGGAAGCAGTGCCCTCAAGGCCCCCGTCAAGGTCCCCGTCGGTGATGCAGGCGCGGAACCGCGTCGGACTGGCGGCGGATCAGGCTGCAGTTCAGTTGCGCCAATCCCTTGACGTCCAACTCGTCTCCGCCCTTCATCGCTTCGGCCAGCAGCGTCATGGCGGCGCGACTCATATCGCGGATCGGCTGGCGAATGGTGGTGAGCGTGGGCCAGATCGCGGCGGCAAGCGGCGTGTCATCGAAACCGCAGACGGTCAGATCGGCCGGCACGTTGATCTGCCGCTGATGCGCGATGGTGATGGTCGCGGCCGCCATATCGTCATTGCAGGCGAAGATGGCCGTCGGCGGCGTCTCCAGGCTGAGCAGATGCGCTGCCGCTTCCAGCCCGGAGCGGTAGCTGAAATCACCTTCGACGATATAGTCCTCTTCGACCGGCAGGCCCTGTGCCGTCATCGCGGCGCGAAAGCCTTCCAGCCGCCGCGCGCTGGAACGATGCTGGGGATTGCCCTGGATGAAGGCGATGCGCCGGTGCCCCAGGTCAATCAGATGCCGCGTCATCTCGCCTGCGGCCTGCCGGTCGTCGATCGCGACCACCATCATGCCACGGCTTTCGTCCGGCGCGATCGCGACCCATGGAATGCCGTGCCGGGAGAGCGCCTGCGCCAGTTCGTCCCAGTCGCACAAAGGCGGGGGCACGATGACGCCGGATACGCGGGCTTGCAGGATCTGGGCGATGATATCTTCCACGGCGGCGCCGGTTTCGCATAGTTCGACCACCAGATGGAGATGATGCTTCGCGGCCTCGTCCAGCCCACCCAGCAGCAGTTCGCCCAGATAGGCCGAAGTGGTGGTGTTGCGGTAAAGAAGGGCTACCCGCCGATCCTCTCCGCCTGCCAGCGCCCGCGCGGAGGCATTGGGTGCATAATTCAGGTCCGCGATCGCCTTTTCCACCCGGGCGCGGGTTTGGGGGCTGACCCAGCTCTGCTTGTTGGCGACGCGCGACACGGTCATCACCGACACGCCGGCTCGCGCAGCGACTTCCCGGATTGTCGGCGGCTTTCGTTCGTTCATGATCGCTCACCGCTTAGCCTTTGTGGCCATTGAATGCCAGTCATGGATTGCCCGGCGCGTAGGGAAAGTTGAGCGACTTATACCAATTCAGATCATGGTCCGGCGCCGCCGCGTCAGCGGGCAGTGGACGTTTGGATATGGACTGGAAATAGGCGATGCTGGCGTCGCGCCACCATTTCGCCTCACGATGCTGGATGCCCAGGAATGTCCGGGTCTGGGCGAAGCGTTCCGCGTCGATGAAGGGGCGCAGGCTGTCCCATGTCCTGCGCATGGCCGCGACATAGGCCACGCCTGCATCATAATGATGGATGAGACCGTTCCACAGTGTCTCGCCCGATTTCAGCTTCGCGTCCCAACCGACATGATGGAACCAGAGGAGGTCGCGTTCCGGCGTCGTTTTCGGGTTTGCCAGCATCTTCGCGACCGGCGGCGCATATTGGGCGACGGCATTGCTGCCGGTCTTCGTCCGGTCAAAGCCGATCCCGCCGGCGTCCGCCTTGTGATAATAGACCGGGTTCCATTCGGGCCGCGCCAGGTCCGAAATCCAGGGCGCAGGGCCGTAATGATGGCCAGTGCCCATGACATGGGCGAGGCCAAGCGGCGTCATGTAATCGACCGCCGCCTCACGCGATCCCATCATCATTGCAACGACAGGATCGAGCAGCCTGGCGTCGGTCGAGAAGGTCTGCGCCGCCCATTCGCGGGCGATCGCCTCCGCCGGGAGATCGGGATTCCAGGCGAGGCGACCGAAGGCATACCAGTCCGCCTGGTTGAAGATCGATCCGCTCCAGTCGCGGTCGGCGCCGATATTGGCGACACCGGCAATGCCGGTCAGCTTGTGGCCCTCCAGCGATCCGTCAATCACCCTTGCCACCGTCGATCCCTTGCCACGGGCGAAGGTGTCGCTCTTCAGCGTCTCCTCGAACAGGGGGCCAAGATAGGTGAGATGGGTCGATTGGCCGAGATATTCCTTGGTGATCTGGAATTCCATCATCAGCGGCGTTCGGGGCATCGCCCCGAACAGCGGATGGAATGGCTCGCGCGGCTGGAAGTCGATCGCGCCATTCTTCACCTGCACCAGCACATTGTCGGCGAACCGGCCGTCCAGCGGCTTGAAGTCGTCATAGGCCTGTTTCGCTCGGTCGTCCGGATTGTCATGCGCGTAGACGAAAGCGCGCCACATCACGATCCCGCCATGCGGCTTCACGGCGGCGGCCAGCATGTTCGCGCCGTCGGCATGGGTGCGCCCGTAATCCTGGGGTCCGGGCTGTCCTTCGCTGTTCGCCTTCACCAGGAAGCCGCCAAAATCGGGGATGGCCCTGTAGATTTCGTCGGCCTTCGCCTTCCACCAGGCGGCAACGGCGGGATCAAGCGGGTCGGCGGTCTTCAGGCCGGAAAGCTCCATCGGGGCTGTCCATTTCACCGACAGATAGACCTTGATGCCATAGGGCCTGAACACGTCCGCCAATGCCGCCGCCTTGGCGATATAGGGTGCCGTCAGGCTGTCCGACCTGGCGTTCACATTGTTGAGCACCGTGCCGTTGATGCCGATCGAGGCGTTGGCGCGGGCGTAGTCGGTGTATCGCGGCCCCTTCCAGTCGGGCAGGCGCCACCAGTCCCAGATGGATTGTCCGGCATAGCCGCGCTCCACCGTGCCATCCAGATTGTCCCAATGGTTGAGCAGCCGCAGCTTCATGCGCGGGGCACTGCGGATGTCCAGCCGATCGAGCGAGGCGCCGGTTTCCGCCAGCCGCAAATAGGCATAGGCGCCATAGAGCAGGCCCGCATCGCCATTGGCCGCGATCAGGGTTACCCGCTGGCCGTCCACGGCGATGCTGCGGATTGCATAACCCTCCTCGCCCAGCCCATCGAGCTTAATCGGCAGATCAGGCGCTGACGCTGGCGTGGCGAGCCAGATCGCGCCGGCCCTCGGTCCATCGACGAGCAGCGGCGCCGTACCACTTGCAGCGGAAAGGCCGCGCAGCAGTTCATCCCGCGCGGCGATCGCCGTCGCGCTGCGGCCGGGCGCGACAACGGCCGTTGCGTGACGCGCCAGTTCGCCGTCGTCTGCCACCTTTGCGTGACGCAACCATAGATCATAGCCGTCCTCCGCCAGTGCCGGCGTGGTCATCAGGGCGGTTGCCACCGTCCAACAAAACAGGCGCGCGATCATGGCTCCCCTTCCTCTCCTGCGTCACGGCCGCATCGAAGGCCATTGACAGGTTCCTATTGCATGAGCAATGTTACCGTTATCAGTTTTAATCCGGCCAGTTCCAATCCGGCAAGCGAAAAGCGCGGCCTTGGCGAAAAAGGGGGGAGAGGTGTTCGTGATCCGGTCCTGTACGCTGTCATGCGCGGTTTCGGCGGCAGCCCTGGCCTTTGCCGCGCCCGTTGCGTCCGCCGCGGCGGCGCCCGCATCCGCGACCTCCAGGCCGCTCTACAAGGATGCGAGCGCTCCCATCGAATCGCGGATCGATGATCTGCTGGCGCGCATGACGCTGGACGAAAAAATCGCGCAGATCACGGCGGTATGGACCGACAAGGTCAAGATATTCGACGACCGGCTGCAACTTGATCCGCCGAAGCTGGCGCAGGTCTATCCTCATGGTATCGGGCAGTTCACCCGCCCTTCGGACGCCAAGGGCGCCTTCTCCCCTCGAGAAGTGCCCGGCCGCGATCCACGCCAGACCGTGGCGCTGGTCAACGCGCTGCAACGCTGGGCGACGACGCAGACGCGGCTGGGCATTCCGATCCTTTTCCATGAGGAAGGTCTGCACGGCTATGCGGCTGTTGGCGCTACCAGCTTTCCGCAGTCCATCGCGATGGCCTCGTCCTGGGACCCGGACATGCTGCGCGAGGTGAATGCGGTCATCGCCCGCGAAATCCGTTCGCGCGGTGTCAGCCTCGTCCTTTCGCCGGTGGTCGACATCGCCCGCGATCCGCGTTGGGGGCGGATCGAGGAAACCTATGGCGAAGACCCCTATCTGGTCGGAGAGATGGGCGTGGCCGCCGTGGAGGGCCTGCAGGGCAAGGGCCATGCGCGCCTGCTGCTGCCGGGCAAGGTGTTCGCGACGCTCAAGCATCTGACGGGCCATGGCCAGCCCGAAAGCGGCACCAATGTCGGTCCGGCGCCGGTTTCCGAACGCGAACTGCGGGAGAATTTCTTTCCGCCCTTCGAACAGGTGGTGAAACGCACTGGGATCGAGGCGGTGATGGCCAGCTATAATGAGATAGACGGCGTGCCCTCGCATGCCAATCACTGGCTGCTGCATGATGTGCTGCGCGGTGAATGGGGCTTCAGGGGCGCGGTGGTCAGCGACTATTCGGCGATCGACCAGTTGATGAGCATCCACCATATCGCCGGCAATCTGGAGCAGGCGGCGGGGCGTGCTTTGGAGGCGGGCGTGGACGCGGACCTGCCCGATGGCCTGTCCTATGCGACGCTCGGCAAGCTGGTCCGCGAGGGCAAGGTCAGCGAGGCACAGGTCGATCAGGCGGTACGGCATATGCTGGAACTGAAGTTCCGCGCTGGCCTGTTCGAAAATCCTTATGCGGACGCTGCTGCCTCGGAAAAGATCACGAACAACCCCGAAGCCCGCGCCCTGGCGCTGAAGGCGGCGCAGCGATCGATCACCCTGCTCAAGAATGACGGCATGTTGCCGCTGAAGCCCCAAGGCGCCATCGCCGTGATCGGGCCGAGCGCCGCCGTGGCGCGTCTGGGCGGCTATTATGGCCAGCCGCCGCACAAGGTTTCGATCCTCGACGGCATAAAGGCCAAGGTCGGCGCCAAGGCGAAGATCGTCTTCGCGCAGGGCGTCAAGATCACCGAAAATGACGACTGGTGGGAGGATAAGGTCACGAAATCCGACCCCGCCGAAAATCGCCGGCTGATTGCCGAGGCCGTTGAGGCAGCGCGCAATGTCGACCGCATCGTGCTGACGCTGGGCGATACGGAGCAATCGAGCCGCGAAGGCTGGGCGGACAATCATCTGGGCGACCGGTCCAGCCTCGATCTCGTGGGCGAACAGCAGGAACTGTTCGATGCGCTCAAGGCGCTGGGCAAGCCGATCACCGTGGTCCTGATCAACGGCCGCCCTGCCTCCACCGTCAGGGTGTCGGAACAGGCGAACGCGATTCTCGAAGGCTGGTATCTGGGCGAGCAGGGCGGCAATGCCGTGGCGGATGTGTTGTTCGGCGACGTCAATCCGGGCGGCAAGCTGCCGGTGACCATCCCGCGCTCGGTCGGGCAATTGCCGATATTCTACAATGTGAAGCCGAGCGCGCGGCGCGGCTATCTGTTCGACACCACCGACCCACTTTATCCCTTCGGCTTCGGCCTCAGCTATACGAGCTTCGACCTGTCCGCGCCGCGCCTGTCGCCCGCGAAGATCGGCGTGGGCGGAACGACCAGCGTGTCGGTCGACGTGCGCAACAGTGGCCAGCGCGAAGGCGATGAGGTCGTGCAGCTCTACATCCGCGACAAGGTCAGTTCCGTCACCCGGCCGATCAAGGAGCTGAAGGGCTTTCGGCGCGTGACGCTGAAGCCCGGAGAGGTCCGCACCGTCACCTTCACGGTCGGGCCGGAAGCGCTGCAGATGTGGAATGATCATATGGACCGCGTGGTCGAGCCGGGCGATTTCGAGATCATGACCGGCAACAGTTCGGTCGCACTGAAATCGGCAACGCTGACGGTGGCGCCATGAGGGACTTTGCGCGTCGCCAGGCGTTGGGCCTGTTCGCCTCGACATCGCTGATGGCGGCGGCACCCGCTGCCGCTAGGGGGAAGGCGGGACCGCTCTACAAGGATGCCTCCGCCCCCATCGACCTGCGCGTCAGGGACCTGCTGGCGCGCATGACGCTGGAGGAGAAAGTCGGCCAGATCATCGCGCTTTGGGCGACCAAGGCCGACATCATGGACGATCTGACCTTCTCGCCCGCCAAGGCGAGCAGGGCCTATCCTGACGGTTTCGGCCAGATCACCCGCCCGTCGGACCGGCGTGGCGCGCCCAACGGATCGACCCAGGCAGGCGGCGTCGGTGCGCGCTGGCGCACGCCTGCGGATACGGTCGCCTTCATCACCGCTGTCCAGAAATGGGCGATGGAGGAAACGCGGCTGGGCATCCCAGTGCTGTTCCATGAGGAATCGCTGCATGGGCTTATGGCGACGGATGCGACCATGTTCCCCATGGCGATCGGGCTCGCGGGCAGTTTCGACCGCCAGTTGATGGAGGATGTCCAGTCCGTCATCGCCCGGGAGGTCCGGGCGCGCGGTGTCCATCTGGCGCTTTCCCCGGTGGTGGACATCGCCCGCGATCCGCGCTGGGGCCGCATCGAGGAAAGCTTTGGTGAAGATCCCTATCTCTGTGGCGAGATGGGCGTGGCCGCGGTGCGCGGCCTTCAGGGCGAAGGCAGGCAGATCGGCCCCGACAAGGTCATGGCGACGCTCAAGCACATGACCGGCCATGGCCAGCCCCAGGGAGGCGAGAATATCGCGCCCGCGCCGATTTCCGAGCGGGAGCTGCGCGAGAATTTCTTTCCACCTTTCCGCGCCGTGGTGAAGCGCACGGGCATCGCCGCCGTCATGCCGTCCTATAACGAGATAGACGGCGTGCCCTCGCATCAGAACCGCTGGCTGCTGAACGACATATTGCGCGGCGAATGGCATTTCGACGGCGCGGTGGTCAGCGATTATGGAGCCGTCCACGAACTGGACAGCATTCATCATGTCCAGCCCGATCCGGAGGCGGCGGCACGCGCCGCGCTGCGGGCGGGCGTCGATTGCGAGCTGCCCGATGGCCAGACCTACCGGACGCTCGTCGAACAGGTCCGGGCGGGCAAAGTGCCGCTTGAGGCGGTCGATCTGGCCTGCACCCGGATGCTGACGCTCAAGTTCCGTGCGGGCCTGTTCGAAAATCCCTGGCCGCGCAAGGATCATGAGCGGCTGATCGGCAATGCGCAGGCGCGCGCCCTGGCGTTGAAGGCTGCGCATCGTTCGATCGTGCTGCTAAGCAATGACGGCACGCTGCCCCTTACCCCCGGCGCGCATGGCAGGGTGGCGGTGATCGGTCCCAATGCCGCTGTCGCGCGACTGGGCGGTTACAGCAGCATTCCGCGCCAGACCGTCTCCCTGCTGGAAGGCGTGCGGGCAAAGCTCAAGGGCAAGGCGGAGGTCGTCCACGCCCAGGGCGTCTTCATCACCCGGAATGAGGATCGCTCGGTGGACGAGGTGCTGCTGGCCGATCCGGGGCGGAACCGCGAACTGATCGCGCAGGCGGTCGAGCTTGCGAAAACGGCGGACATCATCCTTCTGGCTATCGGCGACACGGAACAGACCAGTCGGGAAGGCTTTGCGAAGAACCATCTGGGCGATCGTACGAGCCTGGACCTGCTGGGCGAGCAGAACGATCTTTTCGCGGCCTTGAAGGCGACGGGCAAGCCGGTGGTGGTATGCGCCATCAACGGCCGCCCGCCCAGCTATGCCGCGGTGGCGGAGGGCGCCAATGCGCTGCTGGAATGCTGGTATCCGGGGCAGGAGGGCGGCACGGCCATGGCCGACATATTGTTCGGGGACGTCAATCCCGGCGCGAAGCTGCCCGTGACGGTGGCGCGCGACGCTGGGCAGATACCGATCTTCTACAACCGCAAGCCGTCGGCCCGGCGCGGCTATGTGTTCGAGGATATCTCGCCGCTTTTCCCCTTCGGCTTCGGCCTCAGCTACACCCGTTTCGAATTCGGCGCGCCCCGCCTGTCGCCGCCGCGCATCGGCACGGGTGGCGAGGTGACGGTGGAGGTCGATGTCCGCAATGCGGGGCAGAGGGCAGGGGATGAGGTCGTCCAGCTTTATGTCCGGGACCAGACCGCCAGCGTCACCCGGCCGATCAAGGAACTGAAGGGCTTCGAACGCATCACGCTGGCTCCCGGCGAAAGCCGCACCGTGCGCATGACGCTGACGCCCGCCGCATTCGCGCTCTGGAATCTCGACATGGAGGAGGTGGTCGAACCCGGCCTGTTCGACATCATGACCGGGCCGGACAGCGAGAATCTCCAGAAAATCACGCTCGAAATTATCTGAACAGGACCATTTCAATGCCCAAGATCATCGATGCCAAGGTCATCGTCACCTGCCCCGGCCGCAATTTCGTTACCCTCAAGATCATCACCGACGAAGGCGTATATGGCGTGGGCGACGCGACGCTCAACGGCCGCGAACTGGCGGTGGCAAGCTATCTGGCCGACCATGTCCTTCCCTGCCTGATCGGGCGGGACGCGCACCGGATCGAGGATATCTGGCAATATCTCTACAAGGGCGCCTATTGGCGGCGCGGCCCCGTCACCATGACCGCCATCGCGGCGGTCGACATGGCGCTGTGGGACATCAAGGGCAAGATTGCGGGTCTTCCGGTCTATCAGCTTCTGGGCGGGGCCAGCCGGGAAGGCGTGATGGTCTATGGCCATGCCAATGGCGCGACCATAGAGGATACCATCAACGCCGCGTTGGAATATCAGGCGCAGGGATACAAGGCGATCCGCCTGCAATGCGGCGTGCCGGGTATGGCATCGACCTATGGCGTGTCGAAGGACAAATATTTCTACGAACCCGCCGACGCCGATCTGCCGACCGAAAATGTCTGGAACACGTCCAGATATCTTCGCGTCGTGCCTGAACTCTTCAACGCAGCCCGCGAAGCGCTGGGCTGGGACGTGCACCTGCTGCACGACATCCACCATCGCCTGACACCCATAGAGGCGGGGCGTCTGGGCAGGGATCTGGAGCAATATCGTCCCTTCTGGCTGGAGGATGCGACGCCGGCGGAAAATCAGGAGGCTTTCCGGCTGATCCGCCAGCATACGACGGCGCCGCTTGCCGTGGGCGAAATCTTCAATTCGATCTGGGATGCCAAGGATCTGATCCAGAACCAGCTTATCGACTATATCCGCGCCACGGTGGTGCATGCGGGCGGCATCACGCATCTGCGCCGGATCGCCGCGCTGGCCGATCTCTATCAGGTCCGCACCGGTTGCCACGGCGCGACCGACCTGTCGCCGGTCTGCATGGCCGCCGCACTGCACTTCGACCTCAGCGTGCCCAATTTCGGCATTCAGGAATATATGCGGCACACGCCGGAAACCGATGCTGTCTTTCCCCATGCCTACACGTTCGAAAGCGGCATGATGCATCCGGGCGAGGCGCCGGGCCTGGGCGTCGACATCGACGAGGATATGGCCGCGAAGTACGAATATAAGCGCGCCTTCCTGCCGGTGAACCGGCTGGAAGACGGCACCATGTATAATTGGTGAATCTCATTATGCAGGCGCTCCCGAAACCTTCAGGAAAAGTCCGCTGGGTGGTCTGCGGCCTGCTCTTCGCGGCTGTGGTGCTCAGCTATGTCGACCGGCTGGTCCTGCCGACATTGAAGCCCGATCTTCAGGCCCGCTATGGCTGGAGCGAGAGTGGCTATGCCGACCTCGCCATCTGGTTCCAGGCGGGCTACGGCGTTTCCTATGTCTTCTTCGGGCGGCTGATCGACCGGATCGGGGCGCGGGCAGGCTATGCGCTGGCGGTCGGGCTTTGGACCGTCGGCCATGTCATGCACATCTTCTTCACCTCGACGGCGGGCATGCTGCTTGCGCGCATCCCGCTCGCCGTCGGGGAGGCGGGAACCTTCCCGGCCGCCATCGCCGCGACCAACGAATGGTTCCCCAGGAAGGAGCGCGCCTTCGCCATCGGCATCTTCAATGCCGGGTCCAATGTCGGCGCGATCCTGACGCCGCTGATCGTGCCGGTCATCGCCGTCACCATGGGCTGGCGCTGGGCCTTCATCCTGACCGGCCTGCTGACCGTGGTCTGGCTGGCAGCATGGCTCGGCTTCTATCGCCGCCCGCGGGAGAAGAAGGCCCTCTCGCCGGAAGAACTCGCCTGGATCGAGGCAGACCCCCAGGAGCCGCAGCGCCCGGTCAAGTGGCGCACCCTGTTCCGCCACCGCCAGACCTGGGCCTATATCGCCGCCCGCTTCCTGATCGATCCGGTGTGGTGGACCTTCCTCTTCTGGCTGCCGGACTTCTTCAACAAGCAATATGGCGTCAGGATGCTGGACTTCGGCCCGCCGCTGATCGCCGTCTATCTGCTGGCGGATGTCGGATCGGTCACGGGCGGCTGGTTGTCCTCTCGCCTGATCGGCCGGGGCATGAGCATCAACTGCGCACGCAAGACGGCGATGTTCTGCGCCGCGCTCTGCGCCCTTCCCATCGCCTTCGCCGCGCAGGCACCGGGCCTGTGGGTGGCGGTCGGCCTGATCGGCCTCGCCTGCGCCGGGCATCAGGGTTTTTCCGCCAATGTCTATGCCCTGCCCGGCGACCTCTTTCCGCGCTGGATGGCGGGATCGGTCGTCGGCCTCGGCGGCCTGTCGGGCGCCATCGGCGGCATGCTGATGGCGAAGTTCGCCGGCATGATCCTGGAAAGCGTCGGCAGCTTCCAGCCGATCTTCATCGTCGCGGCCTGCGCCTATCTGGTCGCGCTGCTGGTCGTCCACCTCATCGTGCCGCGCTACGCGCCAGTCACCCTATCGGAATCCCGTTCATGAAGCCGCTGAAGCTCCACCCCGACCGCCTTTTCCCTGCCGATCCGCGTACCCGCGACATTGCCCGCGCACTGCACGCCACGGTCAGGGATCTGCCCATCGTCAGCCCGCATGGCCATACCGATCCGCGCTGGTTCGCCTATGACGATCCCTTCGCCAACCCGTCCGAACTGCTGATCGTCCCGGATCATTATGTGTTCCGCATGCTGATGAGCCAGGGCGTGAAGCTGGAGGAGCTGGGCGTGCCGACCCGGGACGGCAGTCCCACCGAAACCGATCCGCGAACCATCTGGCACAGGTTCGCCGCCCATTATCACCTGTTCCGGGGCACCCCGTCCCGCATGTGGCTCGACTGGGTCTTCGCCGAAGTTTTCGGCATCGACGTCCGGCTGTCCCCGGACACAGCAGATCATTATTACGACATCATCGACGCGGCGCTGAAAACGCCCGACTTCCGTCCCCGCGCCCTCTTCGAGCGCTTCGATATAGAGGTCATCGCCACTACGGAAGGACCGCTGGACCCGCTCGATCACCATCGCGCGATCCGGGCGTCGGGCTGGGGCGGCAAGGTCGTCACCGCCTATCGGCCGGACCCGGTGATGGACCCGTCCGTGCGCGGCTTTGCCGACAATGTCCGTGCGTTCTGCGCCATGGCAGGGGAGGAGGCGGGGAGCTTCGCGGGCTATCTGCGCGCCCATGAAAAACGCCGCGCCGACTTTCGCGAGGCCGGCGCCACCTCAACCGACCATGGCCATCCCACGGCCTTCACCGCGCATCTGGGCAGGGCGGAGATCGAGGCGCTTTATGCCAGCGTCATGTCCGGTCCCGCCAGCGCCAGCGATGCCGAACTGTTCCGCGGCCACATGCTGGTGGAAATGGCGCGCATGTCGATCGAGGACGGCATGGTGATGCAGTTGCATCCCGGTGTGCACCGCAGCCATAATGCAGCCGTCCTGACACGTTTCGGCAGGGACAAGGGCGGTGACATCCCGGCGGCCGGCGAGTTCGTCCAGGCGCTCAAGCCCCTGCTTGACCTCTATGGCAATGATCCCCGGCTGACGCTGATCCTCTTCACGCTGGACGAGGATGTCTACTCCCGCGAACTCGCGCCGCTGGCGGGCCATTACCCTGCCTTGAGGCTCGGTCCGCCCTGGTGGTTCCATGACAGTCCGGAAGGGATGCGCCGCTTCCGCGAGCGCGCGACAGAGACGGCGGGCTTCTACAACACGGTCGGTTTCAACGACGACACCCGTGCCTTCCTGTCGATCCCGGCGCGGCACGACATGGCGCGCCGGATGGACTGTGCCTGGCTGGCGCGGCTGGTGGCCGAACACCGGCTGGAGGAGGATGAGGCGTTCGAACTGGCGCGTGCCTTGTCCTACGATCTGGTGAAGCAGGCCTACAGGCTGTGAGGCGGCTGTCCTCCGCGACGCTCGATGCGCTGCCCGATGATGTGATCCGGCCTGCCTATGATCGCGCTGCGGTCAGGGCCGGCGTCGTTCATCTGGGCATCGGCGCCTTTCACCGCGCGCATCAGGCGGCGGTGTTCGACGACGTGCTGAATGCCGGCGACCTGCGCTGGGGCATTGTCGCCGCGTCCTTGCGTTCGCCGCGGGTGCGCGACCAGATGGCGCCGCAGGACGGCCTCTACACCATGCTCGTGCGGGACGGCTCGTCCGAGCGCGCCCGGATCATCGGCGCAGTCCAGCGGGTCATCGTCGCGCCGGAGGAGCCTCTGGCGCTGCTGGATGCCCTCGCATCGCCTCACACGCATATCGTGACGCTGACCATTACGGAGAAGGGCTACAAGCTGGACCCCGCTACCGGCGAGTTGATCGAGCATGATCCGCAACTGGCGGCGGATCTGGCCTCGCTCACCCGGCCGCAGACGGCGCCGGGCTATCTGGTGGCGGCTCTGGCGAAGCGGAAGGCGTTGGGCCTGCCGCCCTTCACGGCGATCTCCTGCGACAACCTGCCGCATAACGGCCGAAGGCTGCGCAACGCCGTACTGGCGCTCGCGCACCGTCACGATGCCCCGCTGGCGGAGTGGATTGCGGAAGAAGGGGCCTTTCCAGAAACGATGGTCGACCGGATCGTGCCCGCCACCACGGCGGAGGATGTGGCCGCCCTCGCGGCACGTCTTGATGTGGCCGACCACGCTATGATCAAGACCGAACCCTTCACCCAATGGGTGATCGAGGATCGATTTTGCGGCCCGCGTCCGGAATTCGGAGCGGGGGTGCAACTCACGGCGGCCGTCGCCCCCTGGGAAGAGGCGAAGCTGCGCCTGCTGAATGGCGCGCATAGCGGCATTGCCTATCTGGGCGGCCTGGCCGGTATCGAGCATGTGCATGAGGTGCTGGCGCTGCCGGCGGCGCGTGCCTTCGTCGAGGCCCTATGGGACGAGGCGCAGACGACGCTGTCGCCGCCGCCCGAACTGAACATCGCCCTCTATCGCCGCGAGCTGATGGCCCGTTTCGACAATCCGACGCTGCGCCATCGCACGCGGCAGATCGCCATGGACGGATCGCAGAAGTTGCCCCAGCGCCTGCTCGCCCCGATCGCTGCGAGGCTGGCAACCGGGAAGGGGATAAAGGCGCTTTCGCTTGCCGTGGCGGCCTGGCTGCGTTGGCAGGCGGGACAGGATGATCTCGGCAATGCGCATGACGTCGACGATCCGCTTGCAGGCATGATCGCCGCCCGCCTGAAGGGTGCGGGCACGCCGGAGGAACGGGTCGCCGCGATCCTGCGCGTCGACGCTGTCGTTCCGCCCGCATTGGCGGAGAATGGGGCCTTCCGCATGGCGCTGACGCGCTGGCTCGCCATGCTCGAAACGCAGGGCGCGCTGGCCACGCTGGCGAGCTTTCAGGGAGAGATATGATGCAATGGGCGAAGATCGGCGCCGCCGTCGCCGCGCTTGCGATCGCAGCTGCGGCGCAGGCCGAACCGCCCCGGCTGGTCCGGCAGGGCAGCGCCACGCAGATCAGCGTGCAGGGCAAGCCGATGCTGCTGATCGCAGGCGAGCTGGGCAACAGCAGCGCGTCTAGCGCAGCCTATATGGCGCCGCACTGGAAGCGGCTGAAGGCCATGCACCTCAACACGGTACTGGCGCCAGTCTCCTGGGAACTGATCGAGCCGGAGGAGGGCAGATTCGACTTTTCCTCGGTGGATGCGCTGATCCGCGATGCGCGGGCCAATGATCTGAAGCTGGTAATCCTCTGGTTCGGCGCCTGGAAGAACAGCATGTCGACCTATGTGCCCGCCTGGGTGAAGCGCGACCAGGGCCGCTTTCCGCGCGCGCGGCTGCCCAATGGGCAGGGCGTCGAAATCCTCTCCGCCATGGCTCCTGCGACGCTGGAGGCCGATCAGAGAGCCTTCGCCGCGCTGATGGCGCATATCAAGGCGGTGGATGACAGGCAGAACACGGTCCTCATGGCCCAGTTGGAAAATGAGATCGGTATGCTGCCCGTTGCCCGCGACTATGGCGCATTGGCCGATGCGGCGTTCAAGGCGCCGGTGCCCGCCCAACTCACCACCTATTTGCAGCAGCATCGGGACGCTCTGGTCCCGCAGATGAAGCGCCTGTGGGAGGAACAGGGGAGCAGGACCAGCGGCACCTGGTCTGAAGTGTTTGGCCCAGGCCATGCGGCGGAGGAAATCTTCACCGCCTGGCACTATGCCCGCTTTGCCGATGCGCTGGCCCGTGCGGGCAAGGCCGTTTATCCGATGCCCCTCTATGTCAATGTGGCGCTCAACCGCCCTGGCCGCCTGCCCGGCGAATATCCGAGCGGCGGACCGCTGCCGCATCTGATCGACATCTGGAAGGCGGGGGCACCCGCGATAGATTTCCTGGCCCCGGACATTTATTTCCCGAACTTCGTCGACATCGTGAACATCTACAAGCGGCCCGACAATCCGCTGTTCGTCCCCGAAGCCAATAATGCCGACCATCCCCAGGTGCCGGGCAACGCCTTTTACGCCATAGGCAAGCTGGACGCGATCGGCTTTGGCCCCTTCTCCATCGAGTCGATCGACGAGAAGCCGGGCGCCTTGGGCGAAGCCTACGACCTGCTGGAACAGCTCAGCCCCCATATCCTGGCCGCGCAGGGCGTGGGTCGCATGTCGGCTTTTCGCCCGAAATCGCTCTATGACGAAACGCTGGTTCATGAGCCGGTTACGGAGACGATCGGCAATTACCGCTTCACCGTGGCCTTTGCCGATATCCAGAAGCCTGTCGCCACCCCTGATACCGGTAACGCAGCCGGCATCATCATCCAGACAGGGCCGGAAGACTATCTGATCGCCGGGCAGGGCATCACCGTCACCTTCGCTCCGGTGGGAGCAGGCCCGAGTCTCGCCGGGATCGACAGCGCCTGGGAAGGGCATTTTGATGCCCACGGCACCTGGATCGCAGGACGGTCGCTGAACGGCGACCAGACCCATCAGGGGCGTCATATCCAGCTTCCCACCGGCGATTTCCAGATCCAGAAGGTCCGCTTGTACCGTTACCAATAATCATGGCTCCGGTCTTGACAAAATAAACTCAGGGTTTATCAACGCCGAACTGATAGCGCTACCAGACAGGTTCACCGGATAGGCGGGAGCCGCGCTCAGGAGGGGATTTTCAAATGGTTGATTCTCATATTCGCTCTTTTCGCCTGGCGCTCTGCGCGGCCTCGGCCTTTGGCGCGCTGACGCTGGCTCAGGCCGCGATCGCCCAGGACAGCGCGGCCCAGCCCGCTCCTCAGCCCGTCGCCCAGCAGGATGAAGCAGCCGACATCGTCGTGACCGGCATCCGCGGCAGCCTGCAAAGCGCCACCAATGCCAAGAAGAACGCAGTCGCCTTCGGCGACTCCATCTTTGCGGAAGATATCGGCAAGCTGCCCGCGACCAACCTGGCCGAAACGCTGAACCGCATGCCCGGCGTGCGCCTGACCCGCGACATCAGCGGCGAAGGGACGCAGGTCGCGATCCGCGGCCTCGGGGCCAGCTTCACCCGTGTTCTCCTGAACGGCTCCCAGCTTCAGGTCGCCTCTGACGGCGGCACGAATGGCGGCAGCGCCAACCGGGAGGTCGATCTTGACTTCTTCCCCTCCGAACTCTTCACCCGCCTGGATCTTGCCAAGACGCCGTCGCCCTCGACGCTGGAAGGCGGCATCGCGGGCACCGTCAACCTGCGCAACGCCCGTCCCTTCGACAAGCCGGGCACCCATGTCACCGTGGTGGCGCAGGGCCAATATACCGACAGCAATGAGAAGCTGAGCCCGCGCGGCGCGATCGTCGCCAGCCACACGACGGATAGTTTCGGCATCCTGGTGGGCGTGGCCGGCGTCAAGACGAAGACGCGCGTGGACGGCTTTGATACGGTCGGCTGGACTGACGGCAATCTGGGAATGGTCAATGGCGTGGCTGATCCCGGCGGCAACAATTTCTTCTGGGCCTCGACGGTTCCCGCCAATGCAGGCCATGGCCTCATTCCCGGTCAGCCGGTCGATGTCGTCGCGACTTCGGGCCTGACCCGCAGCCAACTCAGCACGGCATTGCTTCCCCGACTGGGCCGCAACACCCTGACCGATGGCGACCGTTCGCGCATTTCCGCCCTGGCCTCGCTCGAATGGCGGCCCAGCGACACGCTGCACTTTGCCCTCGACGGCATCTGGGCCAAGTCGAAGCGCGACTATTCGCGTATCAACATGAACTGGCAGGTCCGCAATTCCGGTCCCGGCACCGGCGCGCAGGCGACCGGCGGCATGATTCCCATCGACCTCACCGTCGACGACAACGGGGTCGTGACTTCGGGTACCTTCGCCAACTCTTCCTTCTTTCTGGAGGCGAGCCAGTTCAAGCAGACGACGAAGTTCTGGAACATCAATCCCAGCCTGAGTTGGCAGCCGACCGAAACGCTGAAAGTCGACCTCAGCGCCAATTATTCCAAGAGCCGTTTCTTCCGCGAACAGCCGACCTTTGCGTTCCAGACGCCGCCCAATTCGGGCGTGGACGTCTATTATGACAACAGCAACGGCTATTATCCGTCGATCACGACCAATATCGACTTGAACGATCCCAATCTGGGTTGGCAATGGTATCGCCAGAATGTTGCGCTGGTCCGCCGCAAGACGGAGACCAAGGGCGCGCATCTGGATGTCACCCTGGGCGACGCGATGTTCAACGTGAAGGTCGGTGCCGCCTATGACCGGGCGACCCGCTCCATCCGCGCCTATGATAACAGCCAGGCCTATCAGCTCTCGGTCTGCGGAACGGGCTGCACCGGTGCCACCGGATCGATCCCGACCGGCGCCATTCCGCAATATCTGATGCCGATGACGGTCAGCAATTTCGGGCATCTGGCGGGTCGCAACATCGGCTACAACGCCTTCATCATGCCCGATTTCGGCGCGATCAAGGACGCCACCGACTATTACAGCTATCGCGACAGCGCGCCGGAAACGCGCGGCGCGGTGACGGGCGGCGCGACGGGCGACATGGATGAGAAGGTGTGGGGCGCCTATTTCGAACTGAACGGCGTCACTACCATTGCGGACCGCGACCTGCACATCAATGCCGGCATGCGCTACGCCGCCACCAACCAGCTGGTGGTCGGACCCAGCCAGGTGGGCGCGGCGATCGTCGACATAACCTCGCGGTCGAAATATGATAATTTCCTTCCCTCCATCAACCTGACCTACGACATTGCCGACAATGTGAAGCTGCGCGCCTCCGCCTCGCGGACCATGACGCGGCCGGATGCGAGCCAGATCCTGCCGGGCGTGACCTTCACCGATCCTACGGCACTGGTAGCCAATGCAGGCAACCCGGATCTCAAGCCCTATACTTCCGACAATTATGACATGGGTGGTGAGTTCTATACGGGCGGCATTGGCTATGTCGGCCTTTCGCTGTTCATGAAGAACGTTCAGGGTTTCACTGTCATCGATCCGCGGGATGTCACCTTCGCCTCGCTCAATATCCCTTATGACAGCCTCCTCGCGACCCAGCAGCAGGCATTGACCAACCGTGCGGCATCGACCGGCGTGCCGATCAATGACCTGACCGTTTCCGTGGACCGGCCGATCAACCTCAGCGACCTCAAGATCAAGGGCATTGAGGCGACCTGGGTGCAGCCGCTCGACTCCCTGGTGAAGGGGCTCGGCTTCTCGGCCAATGGAACCTATCTCAAGCAGTCTTCGAAGCTGATGCCGGGGCAGGCGACGAAGCTGGTCGCGACGGGTGTTTCCAAATGGTCCTATAATCTCCAGGGATTCTATGAAAATAACGGCCTCTCGATCAGCCTGAACTATGTCTGGAACGACAAGTCGATCGCAGTCAACGCGCCGCAGAACGGCATTACTGGCGCGGCCCTGCGCAATGATGCCCGTGGCCAGCTCGATCTGTCGGCAGGCTATCAACTGCCGTTCCTCAACAAGGCGATGCGCCTGACGCTCGACGTGCTCAACATCACGAACGAGCCCATCCGCACAACATTTGAATATGATAATGCCCCTTATTCGATCTATTATCCGGGACGCACCATATTGGCGGGCATCCGCGCGAACTTCTGATCCTCCCCCAAGGACCCTGGGCCGGTTGCAAGACCGGCCCATTTTTCTATCGTCAAGGACAAGTCCATGCGGTTGACCTTTGCTCCCGTCCTGCTCCCCCTCGCGGCGTTCGTCGCGATGCCGGCCTGGGGGGCGCCGTGCCGGGGGCAATGGACCGTGGCCTGGGCATCCGCCCAGATGGCGCCGAACGGGGACAATGCGCTGGCGCCGGGGACATTGACGGACAGCAGCCTGCGGCAGGTCGTCCGTCCATCCATTGCGGGGAACCGGCTTCGGGTGCGCCTTTCCAACCAGACGGGTACCGCGCCTCTGCACTTGAAGGGCGCCAGCATCGCGCGGGCGCTGCGCGCCGGATCAGCGGCGATCGACGCGAAGACCGTCATCCCGCTCCGCTTCGACGGGCGCAGCGAAGTGACGATCCCGGCCGGGGCCGATTATCTATCCGATCCGATAGGCTTGCCGGTCCGCGCCTTTGACGATCTGGCGATCACCATCGCCTTTGCCGAGGAACCGTCGGGCCAGACCTCTCATCCCGGATCGCGGGCGACATCCTGGCTGCTCAGGGGCGACCATCTGGGCGATCCCGCCATGGCGGGCGCGCAGGCCGTCGACCATTGGTTTTCGCTCGCCGCGCTGGAGGTGGAGCGCTGCACGGCGGCGCAGTTGATCGTCGCGCTCGGCGATTCCATCACCGACGGCCGGGGCTCGACCACGAACGGCAATGATCGCTGGACCGACCGTCTCGCCCAGCGGTTGCAGGCCGATCCGGCGACGCGCCATCTGGCGATCGTCAATCAGGGCATCGGCGGCAACCGCCTGCTGAACGACGGTCTTGGGCCCAATGCGCTTGCCCGGCTGGACCGAGATGTGCTGGCGCAACCGGGCGTGCGTTATCTGATCCTGCTTGAAGGCATTAACGACATCGGCACGCTCACCCGCGAAACGCCGGTCAGCGACGTGGAGCATGCCCGCCTGGTATCGCGCATCATCGGCGCCTACCGGCAGATCGTGCTGCGCGCCCGGGCGAAGGGCATCAAGGTGATCGGCGGCACCATCCTGCCATTCGCGGGCAATGATTATTATCATCCCGACGCCCGGAACGAAGCCGACCGGCAGGCCGTGAACCGCTGGATCCGCGAGCCGGGGAATTTTGACGGTGTGGTCGACTTCGATCGGGCGATGCGCGATCCGGCCCGTCCTGACCGCCTGCTCCCGCGCTATGATGTGGGCGACGCGCTGCATCCCTCGCCGGAGGGCTATCGCGCCATGGCCGAGGCGATACCGCTCGATCTCTTCAACTAGCCGCCGGCGCGTTCATCCCCTCTGTTTCGGGGTGCGCATGCAGCCTGCACTCGCCCCTCATCCTTTCGGGCAGGGCGGATTGCCAACCGCGATCCTGCCATTATGAATCGACAGCGACGATATTGTCGGACTTGATGAAGCAGGGCGCCAAGGAATGCCATGGACGACATGACCAGCATCCCGACCGATCCCTTTGCAGCGCTCGGCCAGCGCAATCACCCGCTGCGCGCATCCCTTTCGCGGGAAATGCATGTTCGCGGCCTGTCCCGCTTCGATGCGCCTGCCCTCGCGCTTCAGTTCGTGCTGCTGGTGGACGAAGCGCAGGCCGAAAAGGGCATTGCCCTGCTGTCCGAACGTTTTCCTGCCCTCAAGCCCGGCGATCGCTTCCTCGCCGGCCGGGTCGGTGACCTCCATTTCTCCTGGGAGCGTCATACCGAATTCATGACCTACAGTTTCCTCGCGCCGGTCGAAGGCGCGAGCTTGTTCGACCTCGCGCCATTTGCCGATGTGCCCGCCTGGATGGCCGACATGCCGGGCCGGGTGATCCGGTCGACACAGATCGCGATGGTCATGAATGAACCGCCGTCGGCCGCCATCGCCGCGCATTTTGCCACCGAAGACCTTATCATCTCCGATGTGGCAGACGGCCATGCCCGCATCTGGAGCGACTTTCGCCTGCATGGCGATGGTTTCGGCCGACTGCTCATCCATGACAGGGGACTGGTGGGCGACGAAAGTTCGCAACTGGTCCAGCGGCTTCAGGAACTGGGCAATTACCGCAAGATCGCCCTTCTGGGCCTGCCCGAGGCACAGCAGGCGACGCCTCTGCTGAACGGGCTTGAACAGCGGCTGACGGCGATCACGAGCCGCGTGGCGCAGAAGGATGCCGACGCTGATCAGGTGCTGGAGCTGCTTTCCGCCCTGAGCGCCGAACTGGCCGAGATCGTGGCGCGCACCCGCTACCGCATGAGCGCGACACAGGCCTATGCGGAAATCTGCCGCGATCGCATCCGCCGCCTCGCGGTCGCGCCCGTGCGCGGTTACCGATCGCTCGACGATTTCACGGAGCGACGGTTGCTGCCGGCCATGCGGACCTGCGATGCCTTCAACCGTCGGCTGGAGGATCTGGCGCAGCGCGCCGCCTGGACCAGCGCCCTGCTGCGCACCCGGGTCGACACCGCTCTCGCGCGGCGGAATCGCGATCTGCTGGCATCCATGGATCGCCGTACGGCGCTGCAATTACGGCTCCAGCATACGGTTGAAGGGCTGTCGGTGGTGGCGATCAGCTATTATGCGCTGGGCCTTTGGCATCATCTGAAGGAAGCGCTGGAGCATCAGGGATTGCATCTGCCCGGCTGGATCGACGTCGCGCTTTTCCCGCTGACGATCATCGGCGTTTTCATAGGGGTCGGCCAGATCAGGAAGGTGAAGCGGCCGTCCGGTGACGGGCATTAGGGCGGGTTTCGAAACGCGAAAATGCGTGCCGGTTCGGCAAACTCCGCTAAAACGCTGATCGAGTTTGTTCGCCGGCGGGACGATGGAAATGATAAATTGCGAATTGCTTGATCTTCGCGCGCTGGTCGCGGTGGCGGAGGGGCGAAGCTTCCATCGCGCGGCACAGCAGCTCAACCTGTCGCAACCCGCGCTCAGCCGGCGGATACAGAAGCTGGAAAGCGCCGTGGGATCGGTGCTGATCGAACGCACGACGCGAACGGTGCGGCTGACCCCGTCGGGGCGTGAGGTGCTTCCCCTGATCCGACGCATGTTGGACGAGTTCGACGGCTCGCTCATTGGGCTCATGGCCCAGGGGGAGCGGCAGGCGGGTCGCATCACCCTGGCCAGCGTGCCCAGCGCCACGGTGCGGTTCATGCCTGAGGTGCTGCAGAAATTCGGGGAGGATTATCGCAACACCCGCGTCCGAATCCTGGACCTGTCGGCCACCGAATGCGCTGAGGCAGTCAGAACGGGGGAGGCGGAATTCGGCCTGTCGCTGCCGGTTTCGACGGACGCCGACCTCTCCTTCTCGCCATTGCACGATGATCCCTACGGGCTTGTCTGCCACCGGGACGATCCGCTTGCCATGCTGCCGAATGTCGGATGGAGCGATCTGGTGGGCAAGCGGCTGATCACCGTCCACAGGGCGAGCGGCAATCGGACCACCCTCGAAGCAGGGCTGGCGGCGCAGGGCATCCAGCTCAGCTGGTTTTACGAGGTGACCCGCCTTACGTCCGCGCTCGCCCTGGTGGACGCAGGCCTTGGCCCCTCCGTTCTTCCAAGGCTTGCCTGCGCAGGTCCTGAAGCGCGCGATCTGGTGTGGCGTCCTCTTGGCGAGCCGGTGATCGTCCGCACGATCGGACTGCTGAAGCGCCCTGCGGCCCCCATCTCGCCTGCGGCCGAGCGGCTCGTCACCCTTTTGTCGGAGGCATGGGCTTCGGCCTGACCTCTCCGATCGTTGCGCCGTCCCAGCGTGCCAGAAGCAATGTGGCGCTGATGTTGGCAAGGCCGCTGGTGGTCGCCCTGATGGCGGACAGCACGCGATCGACGGCGATCAGCATGGCGGCAGCCCCCACCGGAATGTCCGGCAGCAGCGACAATGTCAGCAACAGGGCCGAGAAGCCGCTGCCCGTGACCCCCGCGGCTGTCTTCGACGTCACCAGCATGACGAGCAGGTACAGGGCGAGCCTGTCGGGGGGCAGCGGAATGGCGAGAGCCTCTGCAAGAAACAGGGTGGCGACGGTCAGGTAGACGGCGGTGCCGGCAAGGTTGAGCGTATAGCCCAGCGGCACGGTCAGACCGACGACAGCAGGACTTGCGCCCAGTCGCTCGAGTTTGGTGATGAGGCGGGGGAGGACGACCTCGCTCGACGATGTGCCGACGACGATCAGCAACTCGTCGCGGAAATGACGGATCAGCTTCCATATCGGCATGCCGGTCGCGAGCCGAACCGCCATGAGGAGGCAAGAGGCCAGCATCAGGCACGCGATGGCGAGGGTCGCGATCAGCATGCCGAGCGAACCGATGAAACCGATGCCATAGGCGCCAACGGTATAGGCGATCGCGCCAAAGGCGCCGACGGGGGCGAGGCGTACCAGAAAGCCGAATATCGTGAACTGCAATTGCGTGAGCGCCCGCAGGCCCCGGACGATCGGCTCGCCCGAAGCGCCGATCCGGACCAGTCCGAATCCCACCAGTCCGGCAATGAAGAGGACCGGCAGCACGTCGCCGGCCGTGAAGGCGGAAAAGAAGGTGTCCGGTATCATGCGCAGCAGGAATTCGCCGGGACCGTTGATCGGTGGGCCCGCCAATTGGCGATGCATATCTTGGTTCATGGCGACGGAATGCAGGTTCAGGCCAGCTCCGGGCTGCATCAGGCCAGCGACGACGGTTCCGGAAAGAAGCGCCAGGATGGTGATCGCCAGAAAGACGATCAGCGCGCGGACAATGGTTGAACCGGTGCGCAGCGCGCCGCCATGCAGAACGATGCCGTCGACGATCGTGCAGAACAGGATGGGCGGAACCATCATGCGCATCGTCTTGATGAAGGCTATGCCCAATGGGCCGAGGGCAACGCCCGCATTGGGCCAGACATATCCCAGGATGGTCCCCGCAACCACCCCCAGGATCATCTGAACATATAGCTGTCGCAACAAGCCCCGCCTCCCATTTATGCGTAAAATGCATCACATGGACCATTCATTGCATTTGATAAAAATATTCGGACCCGCTTCTATCGTCAACTGAATGCAGGCGCCGGCAGGATCTTCTTCCTGCCAGCAGACAGAATGGATTTGAAGGAGAGGTGCAATGCAAATGGCATGGAGCGATCCGTCGTGACCGCGATGCTGTCGGCCCTGCGCCGCAATGTGTCGCGCGTATCCATGGCGACCTTTGCGGCATTGCTGCTTTCCGCCTGCCAGACCTCCGCCGACATGGCCGCCCGGCCCGCCGAAATCCACGTGCTGACATCGGGCGGTTTCAGCGCGGCCTTTGACAGGCTCGCCGCGCAATATCGCACCGAAACCGGCACCCGGATCGTGACGGAACATGGGCCATCCATGGGCGAAACCAGCAACGCGATTCCCGCGCGCCTTGCCCGCCATGAACCGGCCGACGTCGTCATACTCGCGCGTTCCGCACTGGATAAGCTGGTCGCCGCAGGTCAGGTCGGCCGCGGCACGGAGATCGATCTGGGGCTCTCCAAGATCGCCGTGGCGGTCAAGGACGGCGCGCCCATTCCCGACATCTCGACCGCGGATGCCGTCCGGACGGCCTTGCTCAATGCGAAGTCGGTCGCATGGTCCGACAGCGCCAGTGGCGTCTACATCCAGACGACCATGCTGGACAGGCTGGGCGTCGCTGATCAGGTTCGTCCCAAAGGGCGGATGATCCCCGCTACTCCGGTCGGCGAGATCGTGGCGAGGGGGGAGGCCGAGATCGGTTTCCAGCAACTCTCCGAACTCAAGCCGGTCAAGGGCATCCGCATCGTCGGGCTGCTGCCGGACTCGCTCCAGAAGGTGACACCCTTTTCCGGCGGCATCGTCGCCTATTCGCCCCAGCCCGAAACGGCGCGGGCCCTGCTCGACTATCTCTCCTCGCCCAAGGCCTACAGCATCATTCGTGAAAGCGGCCTTGAACCGGCATCGCAAAAGGTGACCCCATGACCGCCCAGACCCACACGGCCTCAGCCGATTTCACTGAAGCGGCAACCGACAGGAAGAAGTCGGCCTTCAAATCCATCTTCATCGTGGCCAGTGGCAACTTCCTGGAGATGTTCGACTTCATGGTGTTCGGCTATTACGCCACCTACATCTCGAAGGCGTTCTTTCCCACCGGCAGCGAGTTCGCCTCGCTGCTGCTGACATTGATGACTTTCGGCGCCGGATTCCTCATGCGGCCGGTCGGCGCGCTGGTTCTGGGCGCCTATGTCGACCATCATGGCCGCCGCAAGGGGCTGCTGCTCGTGCTGGGGCTGATGGCGCTCGGTACGCTCGCCATCGCGATCACCCCGACCTATGAGCAGATCGGCCTTGCGGCGCCGCTCATCATCCTGGTCGGCCGGCTGGTCCAGGGACTTTCCGCCGGCGTCGAGGTCGGCGGCGTGTCGGTCTACCTGAACGAGATCGCACCGCCGCATCGCAAGGGCTTCTTCACATCCTGGCAGTCGGCCAGCCAGCAGGCGGCGGTGGTGTTCGCCGCGCTGATCGGCCTCATCGTCTCGACGAGCCTGCCGCCTGAAACCATGCAGGCCTGGGGCTGGCGCGTGCCCTTCATCATCGGCTGCGTGATGATCCCCTTCCTCTTCATCATCCGCCGCCATGTCGAAGAGACCGAGGCGTTCCTGAACCGCAAGGAGCATCCGCAGATCGGCCAGATCGTGCGCATCATCGGCGCGAACTGGGGCATCGTGCTGCAAGGCGCGCTGATGGCGGTCATGACCACCGTGTTTTTCTACATGATCACCGCCTACACCCCGACCTTCGGCAGCAAGGTGCTGAACCTGGACGCGGGCGACAGCCTGCTCGTGACTGCCTGCGTCGGCCTCACCAACTTCATTCTGCTGCCCGTCATGGGTGCGCTGTCGGACAAGGTCGGCCGCCGCCCGTTGCTGATCACCGCGACGTTGCTGGGTGCGGCGCTTGCCTATCCGCTGATGAGCTGGCTGGTGGCTGATCCGACCTTCGGCAAGCTGCTGGCGGTGGAACTGCTGCTGGCCGCGATCTACGCCACCTATAACGGCGCCTTCATCGTCTATCTGACCGAAGTCATTCCGGGCCATGTCCGCACTGTCGGCTTCAGCCTGGCCTACAGCACGGCGACCGCGATCTTCGGCGGCTTCACCCCCGCGATCAGCACCGCCCTCATCGGCGCGACCGGGGACAAGGCGATCCCCGGCGCCTGGTGCGCCGCCGCTGCGCTTCTTTCCCTGCTCGCCCTGCTGATCGGCAGTCGCGCCAATCGCAAGGCCATCGAACAGGACTGAGACTTTCCTCGCTTCAACCTGACAATATAAGATCTGGGAGACTATTGATGCACAAGCAACTGAAGGGCCTTTTCGCGCAAGGGGCGGCGTTGATGCCGCTGGCGATCGCACTGACCGTGATGACGCCTTCGGGCGCGGCGGCGCAGGACGCGACAGCCGCGCCTGCTGCTGATCCGGCCGTGACGCAGGATGTGGCGCCGCAGGATGTGGCGGCCCAGGATGTGGCTGCCGATCCGGCTGCCGCTTCCGTCGACGACGCATCGATCGTCGTCACCGGCAGCCGCGTCGCCAACGGCTTCAAGACGCCGACGCCAGTCACCATGGCGAGTTCCGAGCAACTGCGCGTGGCCGCGCCGACCAACCTTGCCGACGGCCTCAACCAGTTGCCCGCCTTCAACGGCAGCACCAAGACGTCCAGTCCGTCAACCACCAACAGCCGTGGCGGCAGCAGCGGCCAGAATCTGCTCAACCTGCGCGGGCTGGGCGCGCAGCGGACGCTTATCCTGCTCGACGGCCGGCGCCTGCCCGCCACCAACAGCGGCGGTTCGGTCGACATCAACATCATTCCGCAGGGCCTTGTCAGCCGCGTCGATGTCGTGACCGGCGGCGCTTCGGCGGCCTATGGTTCCGACGCGGTGGCGGGCGTCGTGAACTTCGTGCTCGACACGAAATTGCGGGGCTTCAAGGCGGAGGCGCTGACGGGCATTTCCACCCATGGCGATCTGCCCTCGTTCGGCGGTTCCTTTGCCTTCGGCACCGCGGGCGCGGACGATCGGCTCCGTTTTGTCGCGGGTATCGATTATTTCTACCAGAAGGGGCTGCGCGCCGACCAAAGGACGCATCGCGACTGGTTCGACGACAATGCCGGGCAGATCGTCAACCCGGTGGCCGGCGCTCGCCCGCTCAACCTCATCATCCCCTCGATCCGCAGCTCGATCGGCACCTATGGTGGCCTGATCAGCGCCGGTCCGCTGCGCGGCACGCAATTCCTCGCCAACGGCGTTTCGGCGCCTTTCGATTATGGCACGATCACCGGCACGGCTTTCCAGAGCGGTGGCGACGGCGCGAGGGCGAATATCGGCCTTCAACCGACGCAGGAGCGCTATAACGGCTTTGCCCGCGCCGAATTTGACCTGTCGTCCGCCACGACGCTGTTCGTCGAGGGACTCTACGCCCGCAGCCATACCAATCAGGGCGCTTTCGTCAGCCAGAATGTAGGTTCCAACGCGGCCTACACCATCTATCGCGACAACGCCTATCTGCCGGCGGACATCCTGGCCCGCATGGTGGCGGCCAATGTCCAGTCCTTCCAGCTCGGCCGGTTCGAGGGCGAATTGCCGCTGGTCGAGAATGAATCGACGATCGATGTCTATCACGGGTCGATCGGCGTGCGCGGTGAGCTTGACGGCACATGGAAATGGGACGCATCCTATAATTTTGGCCAGTCGGACCAGGAACTGCGGTCGAACAACCTCACCATCGCGCGCAATCTCTATGCTTCGGCCGATGCCGTGCGGAACCAGGCCGGACAGATTGTCTGCCGTTCGACGCTCGCCGGCCTCGATCCGGGCTGCACCCCGCGCAATCTGTTCGGACCGCAGGCCCCCAATCAGGCGATCACCGACTATGTGACCCGTGACAATGTCCTGAACCTGCGACTGCGCCAGCAGGTCGCCGCGATCAACGTCCGGGGTGATCTGGGCGACAATCTGCAAATTGCCGGACCGATCTCGGTCGCGGCCGGCGTCGAATATCGCAAGGAGACGGCGAAGCAGACGACTGATGCCCTGTCCCCCACGCGCATCGATTTCACCGGCATTCGCGGTGGCCCGGCCGCGCTTCAGGGGCGTCAAGGGCCCTATCGTTTCTTCAATCCGCTGCCTTTTTCCGGCGAATATGACATTCGCGAAGGCTATCTGGAAATTGCCGTGCCCGTGCTCAAGGACAGCCCGATCGCCCAGTCGCTGGACCTCAATGGAGCGGTCCGCTACGCCGACTACAGCACGTCGGGCGGGGCGACGACGTGGAAACTGGGCGGCAGCTGGCAGTTGAACGACGCGCTCCGCTTCCGCGGCACCTGGTCGCAGGATATTCGCGCGCCCAACCTGCTCGAACTGTTCAACCCCGCGACGCAGTTGAACGGCAATGTGGTCTACAATGGCGTGACGACGCCGCAGGTCAATTTCGCCACCGGCAACCCCAATCTCAAACCTGAACGGGCGAGGACCATCACCTTCGGCGGCGTCTATCAGCCGAGCTGGCTCCCCGGCTTCCAGGCGTCGGTCGACTATTACAAGATCAAGCTCAAGGACGCGATCACCACGCTGGCGGAACAGCGGGTGGTCGACGAATGCGCGGCGGGCAACCAGGCCCAGTGCGCGAACATCACGGTGCTGCCTTCGGGATCGCTCAGCATCCTGCGCCCCAACCTCAACCTGGCGGAGCAGACCGTCGCCGGCATCGACTTCGAAATCGGCTACAAGACCGATTTTGCCGGCGGCAATCTCAACGTGCGTCTGATCGGCAATCATGCGACGGAAAATAATTCGCAGACTCCCGGGTCTCCGGTGCGCGAGGCGCTGGGCGAGACGATCACGCCGAAATGGAGCGGCGTGCTTCAGGCGAACTGGTCGAACGAAGCCTTCTCGCTGTTCGTGCAGGAGCGTTTCATCAGCGCAGCAAAGCTGGATGCCACGCGGATAGAGGGCATCGACATCAACGACAACAGCACGCCCGCGGTGTTCTACACCAATGTCACGGCGACCTATAATCTCCACATGGGCGGCGGCAAGCAGCAGGTCTATCTGTCCGTGGCCAATCTGTTCGACCGCGATCCGCCGCTGTCGCCTCCGCCGGTGACGACGTTCACCACGGCCGCCAGCAGCGCTTATGATCCGATAGGTCGCTATATCACGGCGGGTGTCCGCATATCCTTCTGATCCTTTGGGGAGCGCGTCCGGCCCGTCGCGCTCCCCGCCAATCCGGGGAATGGAAAATGACCATCGACCGTCTTGCGACCATGCGACCCGTATCCAGGCATGTGGTCGATCATATGCTCTCTGGCATGCTGGGTCAGACGAGCGATGTGCTGATGATGCAATATGGGATCAGCTACAATACCTGGCGAAAGATCCGCGCGGGCGACCCGATACGCAAATCTGTCGCGGAGCGGCTGGAGCAGCGTATTCTGGGCAAGAGCGGTACCTAGAGCATCGTGCGGAAAAGTGGGAACCGGTTTTCCGCGCAAAGGATGCGACAACAAAGAACCCACAGCATCGTGCGGAACAGCGGGAAACGGTTTTCCGCCTGGAACATATCTTTCGGCCGCAACATGGCCTATGAAGGCACTGGTGCAGTTCGGGTGGTCGACGGTCTGGAAGCATGAGTTTGCAAAAGAGTGTCTGAGCGCCGGCGGAATTATCGCGTCATTGCGTTGGTGGTGGCTTTCGCCCTGTTCATGCAGCAACTGGATGCCACCGTCCTGACCATCGCGCTGCCGGCCATGTCGCGCGATTTCGGTATCCCGGCTTCGGGCCTCAGCCTCGCGCTCACATCCTATCTCGTCGCGCTCGCGGCATTCATCCCTGCCAGCGGCTGGGCGGCTGATCGTTTCGGCTCACGCACCATCTTTTGCAGCGCGATCGCCATCTTCATGGCGGGGTCGGTTGCCTGCGCCTGGTCGAACAGCCTTCCGACGCTGGTTGGCGCGCGCTTCTTTCAGGGTATCGGCGGCGCCATGATGGTGCCGGTCGGCAGGCTGGTCCTGCTGCGCAGCGTCAGCCGGGATGACCTGGTCGCCGCCTTGTCATGGCTCGTCATGCCGGCCCTCGTGGGGCCTATTGTCGGACCACCGCTGGGCGGGCTGATCGTGACCTATCTGGACTGGCGCTGGATCTTCTACATCAACATCCCGATCGGCGCGGCCGGGCTGGCGCTGGCGATCTGGCTCATTCCCCAGATAAGGGAAGACGACGTGGCGCAGTTCGACGCGCGGGGCTTCGTTTTGTCGGGACTGGCGCTCGGATGCCTCATCTTCGGTCTGGAACTTGGCAGCCATGCTGTCGGGCTGCCGGTCATCATCGCACTTCTGGGATGCTGCGCGTTGTTCTTCATCGCCTATCTAGTGCATGCCCGTCGAACGAAAAACCCGATCCTCGATCTTTCGCTCATGCGCATCCGCACCTTTGGCCTTTCCGTGGCGGGCGGCACGCTGACCCGCATCGCGCAGGGCGCGCAACCCTTCCTGCTGCCGCTGCTTTTCCAGATCGGCTTTGGCATTTCCGCAGCCCAGGCGGGCACGATCATGGCGGCGACAGCGATCGGCGCCCTGGCCATGAAGCCGATCGCGCCGTCGGTCATCCAGCGGTTCGGCTATCGTGCATGCCTGATGGCGGGAAGCGTGGCGGCTGCAATCGCCATCAGCGGCTGTGCCCTGTTCAGTCCGGCCTGGCCCCAGCCTGCACTGGGCGCGGTGCTGCTCATATCCGGATTTTTCACGTCCTTGCTGTTCACCGGGTACAATGCGCTGGCCTTTGTCGATGTCGACCAGTCGAAAATGAGCGCGGCGACCAGCCTCTATGCGACATTCCAGCAGATCAGCCTGTCGCTGGGCATCTGCTTCGCCGCCAGCCTGCTCGAACTCCGGGGTTCGATGGACGCGGCCAATTTCAGCGGGATATTCATCCTTATCGGCCTGGTGGCCTTTTCCGCGACCTTCACGAACCGGCTCCTGCGGCCAGATGCCGGCACTTCCTCCCCTCCGGCCCAGGCCCTCGACCAGGCATGAGCGGCTGAGCGGAACGCCGCGCCGGCTTGCCAATATAGGTTCTTACGCGTACCTTTAAATTCGATGGCGACATCGGATATGGAGGCATGGGTGCAGAACTTCTTCAAGGGCTTCTTCCAGTTCGGCTATGTAACCCGCGATGTGGAGGCGGCCGTCGCGGCGTTCCGCGACAGGTTCGGCGCGGTCGAATTCATGGTGAACGATCCTCCGGCGATCGACGGCCGGCCAGCGCCCACCCGACGCATAGCGCTCGCCTGGATCGACAATGTGATGACGGAGATCATCGAGCCCGATCCCATGCAGAAGACGATCTATGACGATCATCTTCCTCCCGTCGCCGGGCCGATCCGGCTGCACCATTTCGGATATCTGATCGACGATCATCAGGCGATGCTCGATCGCCTTGGGGACATGGGTTATGATGTGCCCATGGCCGGCTCGATGCCGGGCGCTCTCGACTATATTTACGCGGACACACGCCGCGATCTGGGAGTCTGGTCAGAATTTATCCGCCTGGACGAGGGCGGAAAGGCCTTCTTTGGCGCCGTGCCGCGTAACATGACGGGGTGATAAGAACGATCGTTCCTTAGATGCGCGAACATCTCTGAAATGAATACGAATATTTGCACGAATAATTGGCATATTGACTGTATTCGCTGAAAATATAATAAACTTGGCGAAACATATACAAGGAGAGAGTCGTGCAGCCGATATTGGCGGGCAAGGTGGCTGTCGTCACGGGCGGCGCATCGGGGATCGGCCGGGCGACGGCGGAACTGCTCGCGGCGCAAGGTGCGGCCGTGATGATCGTCGATCTGGACGAAAGCAATGCGGGCGCGGCGGCGGACGCCATAGCGGCATCGGGCGGGCGGGCGCTGGCATTGCGCGCCGACATGCGGGAAGAGGGCCAGGTGCAGGCGGCGATCGAAGCGACCGTCGCACATTTCGGCGGCGTCGACCTGCTCGACAACACCGTGTCCTACAATGCACCCGAACAGACCGGCGCGGACGGCGAAATCCACGAGATGGATGCCGCAATCTGGAACCGGGCGCTGGAGATCAATCTGCGCGGCCCGATGCTGGCCGCCAAATATTGCATACCCCAGATGCTGAAGCGCGGCGGTGGCGCGATCGTCAATATCTCGTCGACCGCCGGCATATTGTCGCTGGGCACCGTCCCCGCCTATGCGGCGTCGAAGGCGGCGGTGCACAGCCTCAGCCAATCGATCGCCACCGCCTATGGCAGGCGCGGCATCCGCTGCAACACGATAGCGCCCGGCTTCATCGATACGCCCACGACGCGGAACATGGGCGATCAGTTCTTTCAGATGACCCTGGACAATAATGTACTGCCTTATCTGGGTCAGCCGGACGATATAGCGCAGGCGGCGCTGTTCCTGCTGTCGGACGCGGCCCGCTACATCACGGGTCAGTTGCTGGCGGTCGACGGCGGACAGACCATACACCTGCCGGTGGTCGCGGATATGTGGCGCATGGCGGCGGGCAAGCCGCTGGTCGAGACAGCGTGAGGAGAGACGGGATGCAGACGCATGGACGACTGAACGGCAAGGTGGCGGTGGTCACCGGCGGGACCAAGGGCATAGGGCAGGGCATCGTCCTGCGCTTCCTCAAGGAGGGGGCGGCGGTGGTCTATTGCTCGCGCAGCCCGGAGAATAACCGGGAGAATGAGGCGCTGATCGCCAGCATCCCCGGCGCGGCGGATCGGGCCCGCTTCGTCGCCGCCGATGTCGGCAATCGGCAGCAGATGGAAGATCTGGTGAACAATGCGGCCGAACAATTCGGCCGACTGGACATCGTCGTCAACAATGCTCAGGGGATCGCTCCGGTCCGATCGATAGAGAACAAGCCGGATGCTGACTATACGATGACGCTGATGACTGGCTTCTACCAGTCGCTCTGGACCAGTCGTGCGGCGGTTCCGCACATGCGTAGGGTGGGCGGCGGGAGGTTGATCTATTTTTCCAGCCACTGGAACATCTGGGGACAACCCTATGCCAGCGACTACAACATCACCAAGTCTGCCAATGAGGCGCTGACGCGCAGCGCCGCGCGGGAGTTTGGCAAGGACAATGTCACGGCCAACTGCATCACGCCGGCGGGCGATAGCTGGGCCTACAAGAGTTGGGCCGACCAGAACCGGGAAATGGCCGAAGCGAGCGTGCGGCAGTTCCCGATGCGTCGCATGGGCGATTGCGAGGTCGACATTGCCGGCGCGGTGCTGGGTCTTTGCAGCGACAATGGCCGCTTCATCACCGGACAGGTCTTCTGCGTCGACGGCGGCGTATGGGCGACCGCGCCGCTCCAGATGCATGAGGAGGGCACGGATATCCACAAGGGCCACAGCCAGGCCGCCGTCGAACTGACGGTTTGAGCGCGGGGAGGACAGGATGGGATTGATCGAAGGGCAGGTCGCGATCGTCACGGGCGCGGCCAATGAATTGACCCAGGGCATTGCCCGCCGCTTCGCCCGGGAAGGTGCGAAGGTTGTGCTGGTGGACCGCGATCAGGACGCCGCGCAGGCGGCCGCGCGCGCCATCCCGGATGCGGAAGCGCGCAGCGCGGACCTTGCCGATCCAGCCGCCGCGCGGGCGCTGGCCGATGCCGTGGTGCAGGCGCATGGCCGGATCGACATAGTGCTGAACGGCGCCCACGCGGCTCTGAAGTGGGACCGGCTGGCAGACAGGCAGGCGGCGCCGGACTTCACGGCGGCGTTCAACGACGTGCTGCTCAGCGCGCTCAACATGATGCAGGCCGTTTATCCTCATATGAAGGCGGCAGGCACCGGACGCATCGTCAATCTGGGGTCGATCTATGGTCCGACGGCGAACGAGGGCGTGTCGGATGCCGTCACCATGGATTTCGCGCTGACCGGGCTCAGCCGGTCGGCGGGCGTCGAATGGGGGAAGGACGGCATACTCGTCAATTTCCTGCAGGCGGCAGTGCCCGATATCGGGGTCTTTGCGGAGTATCGGGCGAAGAAGGGCAGAAGCGTCGAGACGCTGATCGCCAATACGGCGATGCCGCGCCTCGCCGATCCGGTGGAGGATGTTGGCGGCGCGGCGATGTTCCTGGTGTCGGACGAAGCCTGCTTCATTCTGGGCCACCGCGTGCTGGCCGATGGCGGGCAGCATCTGACGGCCGCGATCTTCGAACCCGGCGCGGAGCGGTGACGAAGGGCTGGACCAGCATGGCCGCGAACAGCTGGGCGAGGCCGTCCAGCTCCTTCCCCTGATGCATGACAGGCGGCCGGCCGTGGCCGATCGCCTGCGCCAATGCGGTAGCTCGTGGCTTCAGAGCTTCTTGAGATCCTCAGCGGTCAGGCTTGTGACCAGTCCCTTGTCGCCGGCGGACAGGGTCGCGGCCGGGATGGAGACGAAGCGGCCCCTGTAGATGATCTGAACCGATGCCGGCGCGCCTTCGCCATTCTGGATGATCCGGTCGATGAATCCGACGCGGACGCCATCGGCGGTCTTGACCATGGTGCGCGTCTTGATGGCGGGAGCCTCCTGCGCGATCGCGACAGAGGAAAGGGAAAGGGCGGCCGCAAGCGAGAAAAGATATTTCATATATGCCTCATAACTGATCTGGCGGGCCGCTATCATGTTGTTCGGGCGGGAACAAAATCAAAGCGCGGTTGCCGCCAAGCGATCACCTATATGAACGATGCTGCTGGCCGGCCTTGCAGCGGCGGGCTGGGCGGCGATGTCGGCATTGAATTTCGTCGGGTTTCAGAGCATGGAACCTGCATGCATAATGAACAGCGACATGCCGATGCGTCGGGACAGCTTGAACCCCTGGCCCGGCCGGAAGCCCTGACGGAAATGGTGGCTGATCGACTTCGCAGCGCGATCCTGTCGGGCGCCCTCGCTCCCGGCACGCATCTTAGCGTGCCGGAAATCGCCAAGCGGCTTGGCGTCAGCCGGACCCCGGCGCGGGAAGGGCTGATCGCCCTGGAACGGGAGGGGCTGGTGGAGCCGCGGGCGAGCGCCGGCGTCGCCGTGATCGCGGGCGGTACCCGCGACATTCTCGACCTGCTGGATATTCGCGAAGGGCTGGAGATCGTCACGGTGCGTCGCGCAGCCGAGCGCATGGATGCGGATGGCATCGCCAAACTCAAGGCGCTGTTCGCGCAGCATGAGGCGGTGGTCGCGCAAAATGATCTGGCCGGCCATGTCGAACTGGACGCTGCCTTTCACGGCATGATCCGCGAGGGGGCGTGCAATGGGCGTCTGGCGCGTCAACTGGTGCAGATCGATCAGCAGTTGCGGGTTCTCAACAGCCGCCTGTCGCGCGCGCGGGGATGGAGCGGCCGTGCGGTATTGCGTGATCACAAGGCGATCATCGATGCCATAGAGGCAGGCAATCCCGACGCTGCCGAACGCCACATGCGCGCCCATATCGAGCGAACGCGCACTTTCCAGCAACGGTCAGCCGGACAAGCTGAATAACGGTCCACAGCGTGTTCACCGCATAGGCGATGCTTGAACGCCCATGCGCCGGGCCAGTCGATCCTCTGCATGTTGCATGTATACTGATGCGACTGACGGAGGAACCGGGGATGATTCGACTGGATGGACGCGTCGCGATTGTCACCGGCGCCGGACGGGGAATGGGACGGACCCATGCGCTCCTGCTCGCCGCGCGCGGAGCAAAGGTGCTGGTGAACGACTATGGCGGCGCGCAATCGACCCTGACTCCGGGCAGCATTTCCCATGCGCAGTCGGTGGTGGAAGAGATCCGTGCGGCAGGGGGCGAGGCGGAGGCGGATGCCGCCATGGTCGGCACGGGCGAATCCGCGAGGGACATTGTCCAGCACGCGCTGGATGCTTTCGGCCGTATCGACATATTGGTCAACAATGCCGGGGGATCGTTGATCGGCGAACCCGATGCCTTCGCCGACGAAGAGATTGAAGGCGTTTTGCGGACCAATTTCATCGGACCCTACATGCTGTTGCGGCGCGTCTGGCCGCTGATGCGCGATCAGGGTTTCGGCCGGATCGTCAATGTCATGTCATCGGCGGTGCTGGGGGCGGGGCATCTGGGGCCATATGCGGCGGGCAAGGCCGGGTTGCTGGGGCTGACCCATGACGCCGCCTTTGACGGGCGCCCGCATAATATCCTGGTGAACGGAGTCTTCCCGACCGGCGCATCCCGCCTGACGGAAACATCGCATGAGGATCTGGCGCTCTGGTACCGAACCCATTTCCAGCCGGAAAAGGTATCGGCGCTGATCGCCTATCTGAGCAGCGAGGAACTGGATTTCAGCGGCGAAGTCTTCAACGTCGGGGGAGGGCGCGTCGCGCGGCTGGCCATCTTCGACAATGACGGTCTGTTCGATCCGGCGATCACGCCGGAGAGCATCGCCGCGAATATCGACCTGATCCGCGACCTGAGCCAACCCACCATCATCCCCACCCTGTGGGCGCAGACAGAGCGCTATTTCGCCCACATTCCCTGGACGGGCGGCAGGGCGGGGCTGTTCTGAACAGCAGGAGGACAAGATATGGAAGGACCGCTGAAAGGAAAGGTCGCGCTCATCACCGGCAGTGGATCGGGCATGGGCGTGGGCATCGCGCTCGCCGTCGCCAAGGCGGGAGCGGCCGTCGTCCTGGTGGGACGGACGGTTGAGACGCTGGAACGCACGCGGGCGCAGATCGAGGCGGCCGGTGGGCGCGCGATGGTCGCGCCGTGCGACGTCACCGACCGCGCGCAGGTCGATGCCACCGTGGCGCGCGCCCAGGCGGAACTCGGCCCCATCTGGCTGTTGGTGAACAATGCCGTATCGACCGACAACCGGCCGATCGAGGATGTGGATGACGCCAATCTCGACCTCGTCCTGCGGTCGGCGATCCATGGCTCGCTCTACATGATGCAGGCGTGCTTCCCCACGATGAAGGCGCGGGGCGGCCGGATCGTGAATTTCGGCTCTGGCGGGGCGACCATGGGCCTGCCGGAAGTGGGCGCCTATGCGATCGCCAAGGAGGGCGTCCGGGGGCTTACCAAGACTGCGGCTACAGGCTGGGGCAAATATGGAATCACGGTCAATACCGTCTGCCCCATGGTTGCGACGCCGCTGTTCGACAGCTGGTGGCAAAGCCTGAGCGAGGCCGAGCGCGAACATCAGCTGTCGATGATCCCGATGCGCCGCATGGGCGAGGGGGAGCAGGATGTCGGCGGCCTCATCGTCTTTCTGGCAAGCGAGAATGCCGGCTACATCACCAGCCGCACACTGCACGTGGACGGAGGGCGTGCCTTCTATGACCGCTGACCGGAGGGGCACGGCACCAGCCTCGTCCTGACATATATCATCAACAGGCTTGATATTTTGCATGCAACATGCAAATAAGTGCTGGAGGTGTTCCCATGACGATTATTCTCGATCCTACCGCATCGCTGGTCCACGATATTGCCGATCCCGGTCCCCCTGCGGGCGATCTTCAAGGCAGGAAGATTGCGATCCGCATCGACATGCTGTGGCGCAGCTGGGACTGGGTCAGTGAAATATGGGCCGAAAGGCTGCGCGCCGAAGGCGCGGAGGTGACCTTCTGGCGAAGCTGCGGCCGCACCGGCGAGGAAGGCGAACAGGCCGACCGTGAATATCAGGCGTTGCTGGCGCAGAGCGACATGGCCATTGTCGGCCTGGGCAATTGCGGGTCCTGCACAAGCTGGACCATCGCTGACGCGCTGACGGCGGCCGCCACCGGAATGCCGACCATCGCGGTGGCCACCGCCCATTTCGAAGGTCTGGCCAGGAATCTGGCGAAGCGCGGCGGACGATCGGGTCTGCGCCTTCACATCCTTCCCTATCCTCTCGATATCCTTCCGAAAGAGCAGGTCCATGACATTGCAAGAAACCACTATCGATCGTTCCTGCGGGATTTCGGGGTGCGAAGCGGACTGGCTGAGCAGTCGGCGGCATGAGGTCGACGACGATATTGTCGCCTTCAACAATTTCGCCATGGCGCAGGGGTGGGGCGACGGGCTGCCGCTGATCCCGCCGACGCAGGCGCGGGTGCAGGATTTCCTGATCGCAGGCGGGCGATTTCCAGACGAGCTGATTGCCGTGCTGCCGCCGCTGCGCGCCGAATGCACGGTGGAAAAGATCGCGATCAACGCCGTCATGGCGGGCTGTACGGGCGAGTCCATGCCGCTCTTGTGCGCCGCGATCGAAGCCATGGCGGACCCGAAATTCGATCTTGCGGGCCTCAACGCCACCACCGGGTCGGTGGTGCCGGCGCTGATCGTCAACGGCCAGATCCGCAACCGGCTGGACATTCCCTGCCAGGCCGGCTGCCTGGGTGGAGTCGCCGGACCCGCAGTGGCCATCGGCCGGGCCATTCGTCTGATCATGCGCAATGTGGCGGGCCAGTTGATCGGCGCCACGTCGCAAAGCGTCTACGGCACGCCGGGGCGGGTTGCCGGCATCCTCTTCGGCGAATGGGAGGAACGGTCCCCCTGGGCGCCGCTGGCGGAACGGCGCGGGGTTCAGGGGGATGCCGTCACCGCCTATGGCGCGATGGGCACGGCCAATATCTGCGATGTCGTGGCGAACAGCGCCGACGGCTTCCTGGACATGATCGCCAAGTCCATGGCCTATCCCGGCGCCAACGGCTTCCTGCCTTCCTCCGCCTTCGCCGAAACGCTGTGCGTGATCAACCCGATCTGGGCAGAGGTGATCGCGCGGGCCTATCCCCGGATGGAGGATGTGCAGGCCTATATCTGGGACAAATGCGCATTGCCCATCGACTGGTTTCGGCCCGAATATCGCGACCCCATCGGCAATCTCGGCCGGATCAAGCCCGACGGGCGCGTTCATCTGGTGTCCAGTCCCGATGACGTGCTGGTGATGGTCGCGGGAGGGGAGGGCGGCCTGCACGCGGCGATGCTGCACAGTTGGGGCACCTGCCTTACCGTTACGCGTCCGGTCGCGTCTGCATGATCGGTGACGTCGTCATCGGCGATCGCGTTCGCGGGCGGGCCGAATTGCTTGACAGGGCAGCGCGGCTGGCAAGCGCCATGGCGGCGGCAGGGGTGGTCGCGGGTGACGCGGTCGCGCTGCTGCTGCGCAATGATTTTGCCGTGCTGGAGGCCAATCTCGCCGTTCGCAGGCTGGATGCCTATGGCGTGCCGATCAACTGGCACTGGCACGGGGCGGAGATCGGCTATGTGCTGCGCGACGCCACGCCCCGGCTGCTGATCGGACATGCCGATCTGCTGGAAGGGATAAGGAACGAGATTCCGGACCACCTGCCCGTCATCGCCGTGGGCGGGAAGAGCAATTGGCCGGATTATGACGACTGGATCGGCGCGCACGAACCCCATGCCGGCAATGGCAATGGTCTCGGCTCCTCGATGGTCTACACCTCGGGCACCACCGGCAAACCCAAGGCGGTCCGGCGCCTGCCCGCGACGGGCGAGGAATCGGCGCAGCGCGCGCGGGTTCTCTCGATCATCCATGATACGGCCCCGGGAAATGTCGCGCTGGTCACCGGGCCGCTTTATCATCTCTTCAGTCAGGCGATCCTGATGGCGACCTTCGGCGCGGGCGGCACGGTGGTTGTGATGGAGCGATTTGATCCGGAGGAGTGCCTGCGCCTCATCGAGAAGCATCGCGTCACCCATAGCGCGCTGGTGCCGACCCTGTTCGTAAGGCTGCTGCGCCTGCCCCCGGAGGCGCGGACACGATATGATCTTTCCACCCTTCGACATGTCGTCCATTCCGGTGCCCCCTGCGCGCCGGAGGTGAAGCGCGCGATGCTGAAATGGTGGGGTCCTGTGCTCTACGAGACCTATGGATCGACGGAGACCGGCGTCGTTACGAAGATCAGCCCGGAGGAGTGGTTGGCAAAGCCCGGCAGTGTCGGACGACCCGTGCTGACCGGGGAGGTTCGTATTCGCGGCGGAGACGGCCAGTGGGCAGGACCGGGGCAGACGGGCGACATCTATCTGCGTATCCACGGCACGCCTGACTTCACCTTTCACGGCGATCCCGAAAAGCGCGCCGCCGTGGAATATGACGGGCTCATCACATGCGGCGACATGGGATGGCTGGATGAAGAGGGCTATCTCTTCCTCTGCGACCGCCGCGTCGACATGGTGATTTCCGGCGGCGTCAACATCTACCCGGCGGAAGTCGAGGCCGCCCTGCTGGAACATCCCGGCGTGGCCGACTGTGCCGTGTTCGGGATTCCCGATCCCGAATTTGGCGAGGCGCTGGTGGCGTATGTCGAGGCTGAAGACGGGGTGAAGCCCGACGAGCTGAAGGCGTTTCTGCGTGCGCGGATCGCGGGATACAAGCTTCCACGGCATGTCGTCATAAGCGATGTCCTGCCCCGGGAAGAGACGGGCAAGATCATGAAACGGCGGCTGCGCGACAATTTCCTCGCCGACGCATCAGGGGAGAGCATCAAGGGATGAGCGGACAGGGGAGCAGCGCCATCCCGCCCGGCGCGCTGGCGGGATTGAAGGTCATCGACATGGCGTCGCTCTATGCCGCGCCGCTGGCGGCGACGATCATGGCGGATTTCGGTGCCGACGTCCTGAAGATCGAGCCGCCGGAAGGCGATCTGTTCCGCAACAGCAAGATGTGGCCGCTCGTCGCGCGCGGGAAGCGCTGTGTTGCAATGGACCTGCGTTCGGCCGAAGGAATTGCGCGGCTCAAATCGCTGGTCGAACATGCCGATGTGGTGGTTGAAAATTACCCCGCCGACGTGCTGGCCAGACGCGGCATCGGCTGGAATGTCCTCTCGGCCATCAACCCCCGCCTCGTCATGCTTTCCCTGTCCTGCTTCGGGGGAACCGGCCCCTATGCGGGCCGTCCCGGTTCGGGCACGATCGGCGAAGGCTTTGGCGGCCTGACGGAACTGATGGGAGCGGCCGACGGCGCGCCGATGCTGCCGTCGGTGGCGCTGGGCGATGCCGTGGGCGCGATGAGCGCCGTGATCGGAACCCTGTCCGCATTGTACTGGCGCGACCGCAATGGACGGGGGCAGCAGGTGGACGCCAGCCTCTATGAACCGATCCTCCAGATCGTCGCCCATGCGGCGCAAAGATGGGAGCCGGGCCGGTCGCCCGAACGGACGGGGTCGCGCCTGCCGGGCGTGCTGCGCAACGTCTATCGGACGGCCGATCGGCGATATGTCGCGATCTCCGCCAGCACCGCGCGCCATGCCGCGGACCTGGTGGCGCTGGCGGCGGGCGAGGGGGCGGGGGGGGAGGAGAATGATCCCGACGCGCAGGTGGCGGCCTGGATCGCCACCGTGCCGCAGTCCGCGCTGGTCGAGCAACTTGTCGCCCAGCGCATCCCCGTGACGCCCGTCAACAGCCTGGATGATATGCTGGCTGACCCCCATGTGCGCGCCCGCGCCAGCCTGGTTCATGTTTCGGACGATGCCCTGGGCGATCTGGCGCTCGCCGCGCCTGCGCCGCGCCTGTCGGAAACGCCGGGGCGGATCGGGGAGGTGAACCCGCCGCTGCACACCGATGTCGAGCCGGTGCTGAAGCGCTGGGCCGAAAGGTGAGGGCGCGTTGATCCGGCTGGCGGCGCATCTGGGCATAGTCGATCCCGCGGCGCCCTTGCTTGCGGCGACGGCCGGGTCGATCGATCCGGTTGCGCAGATCGAATGCGCCGCGCGACTGGGCTTTGCTGGCATCACCGACAATGGACTGAAGCTACGCCCGCCGATGGTGCAGCAGGCCATGGGTATGGCGCTGCGCGATCATGGAATGGCGATGGGCAGTTTCACCCATAATCCGCTAGGGCTGGAGCCGCCCTTTTTCTGGGGAGCGACCATTGCGGACATGGAAGCGGCAATGGCTCCCGGCCTGGCCGCGGCGGAGCGCATTGGCGGCGGCTGCATCAACATGATCCTGCTGGATTGCGGTGCACCCCAGGCGGAACAATTGGCGCGAGCGACCGAGAATTTCGCGAGCGCCGTGACGCTGGCACGGGAACGCGGCGTCGCGCTGGCGGTCGAGGTGGCGAGCCGGGCACGCGTGCCGCAGGTGCTGGTGGAGCATGTGGACGCGGTGGCCGCTATGGCCCGATCGGCAGGCGTGGGGCTGATCCTCGACAGTTGCCATTGCCATTGTAGCGGGGAGGACATGGCGGCGATGATCCTGGCGCATGCGGACATCCTTGCCGCGGTACAGATCGCCGACATGCCCGGCCGCGTTCAGCCCGGCGCGGGCGTCATCGAATTTGCGCCGATCATGGCGGCGCTGCGCCGGATTGGCTGGACCGGCCTGGTCGAGGCGGAATTTATGCCAAAGGTGAAGGGCGTCGAGGGAGAAGCCGCCGCCATCGCCGCACTGAAAGCGATCGGGTGACTTCAACCCTGCCGTTCGGGCGTATGCACGATCAGGCCATCCAGTGCGGGGCGCAGACGGATCTGGCAGGAAAGCCGCGAATCCTCGCGCTTTCCATGCGCGAAATCCAGCATGTCCCATTCATCCTGCGACGGCGGCCCCACCATGTCGATCCATGCCGGATCGACATGGACATGGCAGGTCGCGCAGGCCGCGCTGCCGCCGCATTCGCCGATGATATTCTCGACGCCCGCGCGCTTGCCGATGTCCATGACCGACTGGCCGACATCGCCGTCCAGCGTGGTGACGACGCCGGAGGGGGTGATGAAGGTGACATGGACCATGATGATTTCCCCAGGCCTTGGACACATGACCGGCGTGGTGAAACGCGCGGTCCCCTTGTTTTAGGGCGTTAAGCCAGGCTGGCGCCATCGGAAAGAATCGGCGTCCGGCATCATGTCTGCGATCCCTCCGGCGCGCTCTTGCGCCAGCCTTGCCGCTGCGGGCAGGTTCGGCCGTAGGCCGACATTTTCAAAGCCGATAGCTTGTCAATTTAGATACCCGTGAGTATCTATAACCACGTAGCACAAGATTTTGGGAGAGAGCGATGCGGGCAGCGATATTCAAGGGCGCTGGTACGCCGTTAGTCGTCGAAACCGTGGCGGATCCCGAACCCGGCGAGGGCGAGGCGGTCATCAAGGTGACGCGTTGCGGCGTCTGCGGCACGGATCTGAGCATGACATCCGGCAAGGGCAATGATTTCCCCGTCAACAGCGTCATCGGCCATGAATATTGCGGCGAGGTCGTCGCCCTGGGCAAGGGCGTCGAAAAGCTGAAGGTCGGACAATTCGTCACCGCGATGCCGGTCGCCGGCTGCGGCCGTTGTCCGCCCTGCCTTGCCGGCTATCCGATGGCCTGTGCGCAGATGCAGGGCCTTGTCGGCGGTTTCGGCGAATATATGCGGATCGCCGCCGCGAGTTCGGTGTTGTTGCCCGAAACCCTGACGCCCGCCGATGGCGCGCTGATCGAGCCTCTGGCCGTCGGCCTGCGCGGCGTGCGGCTGGCGCAGATGCAGCCGGGGGCGAAGGTCGCGGTGCTGGGTGCCGGATCGATCGGCCTTGCCGTCATCTACTGGGCGCGCCTGCTGGGCGCGGGGAAGATCGTGGCCATTTCCCGTTCCGCGCGACGCGCCGATCTGGCGATCCAGATGGGCGCCAACAGTTTCGAGGCACTGGGCGAGGGCGAAATGGAACGCGTCTCCGCTGCGCTGGGCGGCATGCCTGACATCGTGCTGGAATGCGTCGGTGCGGTCGGCATGACGCAGAAGGCGGTAGAGCTGGTCGCCCCCGGCGGGACAGTCGTGTCGCTGGGCTTCTGCTCCTCGCCCGATCCGATCCTGCCTTCGCTCGCCACATGGAAGCAGGTCACGATCAAATTCTCCTTCGCCTATGACCTGCGCGAATTCGAACATAGCGCCAATGCACTGGACGCCGGGCATGTCGAACCGCGCCTGATGGTGTCGAGGACGGTGGGCCTGGACGCCTTTCCCGACCTGTTCGAACAATTGCGGGCGGGCGCCAACGAGACCAAGATTCACGTCGATCCGTGGAGCGTCGCCTGATGAGCAGCGAAGCCGTTTTGCAGGACCAGCCGCAACTGACCCTCGATGCCCTGCTGGCTGGCTCGACGGCCCGCACCGGCCTCAGCGACTTTGGCGATCCTGCTTTCCGGGAGGGGCTGGACCTGCTGCTGTCCGACATCCGCGCGCTCGATCTGGAACCTGCCTGCGTGCAGGCGACCGCATGGCGCATCGGTCAGTCGCTCGATACCCGCGCCTTGGCCGTCAAGGGGCTGAAGGCGCGGCCGGAGGTGCTGGAGACGCCGATCAGGGAACCGATCATCATCGCCGGCCTGGTCCGTTCGGGCACGACCGCGCTGCACCTGCTGATGTCGCTCGATCCGCAATTCCAGGGACCGGAACATTGGCTGACCGTCTACCCCATGCCCCGCCCGCCGCGGGATAGCTGGGACGCGATCGCCGAATACCGGACCGAAAAGGCGTCGCTCGACGCCTATCTGGAGGCGTCGCCGGAATCGGCCGACGACCATATGATGACGGCGGAAGGGATCGAGGAATCCTTGTTCATCCTGGGCTCCAGCTTCGCCAGCAACATGTGGCCGTCCATGTGGGACGTGCCGAATTACGACCGCTGGTACCGGGGCCGGGACGACACCGACAGCTATCGCTGGCTTGCTGACGTGCTGCGCCTGATCGGTGCGGGGGACGATCGCCGGTGGCTGCTCAAGAATCCCACGGATCTCTTTTCCCTGCAGGAGGTGCTGAACGTCTTTCCGGACGCGAAGATCATCCAGACCCACCGTGACCCGGTGGATTCGACGCCCTCCGTCAGCAACCTCATCTTCTCGGCGCGCAGGGCCTTTTGCGGCGACAAGGCGAACCGCGCCGATGTCGGACGGCGGGAGGCGGAGATGTGGGCGCAGGCGCTGGAACGTGCCGAAGCGGTGCGGGCGAAAAGCGACGCCACTTTCATCGATGTCGAGTTTCGCGACTTCACGCGTGACCAGATGACCACGATCCGATCCATCTATGATCGCCTCGGCCTGACGCTGACGGCCGAAACCGAAGGCGCGATGCAGGCCTGGCTCGATGCGCATCCCCACAGGCCCGGCACCGGGCCCAAGCACAGCCCGGAGGATTTCGGCCTGACCCGCGCGGGGCTGGAGGAACGGTTCGCCGCCTATCGATCGCGGCGCGGCTATATCTGAAGGGCGCGCGCAGCGACCGCTTGATGGGCCGGTCGCTGCGCCGTCGTTCCGGCGGGTTTTCAGATGATCCCGTCGTCGGCAAGCCCGTCGATCGCGGCCGCGTCCAGCCCCAGTTCCTGCGCCAGCACCTCCCGCGTATGTTCCCCCAGCATCGGCGGGGCGCGATAGTCGGTGATCGGCGTTTCGGAAAAATTGAGCGGACTGCGGATCACGTCGAGATCGGGCTTCAGCGGATGCGGCGCGCGCACGCGCAATCCCCGATGGACGGCCTGCGGATAATCGAACACCTGCTCCAGATCATTGATCGGCCCGCTGGGGATGCCGGCTGCGCCCAGCTTCTCCAACCAGTAATCGACGCTGTTCGTCTGGAAGATCGCGTTGAACACCTCGGTGATTTCGTCCCGGTTCTTCACCCGTTCGACATTGGTGTAGAAACGGGGATCGTCCTTCAGTTCGGGATGACCGACCGCGTCGCACAGCGCGAGATACTGCTTGTCGTTGCCGGACGTGATCATGATGGCGCCGTCGCTGCACGGGAACATGCTGGTCGGCATGCCGCCATTGCCCTGCGTGCCCCGGCGCACCGGCACCTCGCCCGAAGTGAGGTAGATCTGCGCATAATGCGACAGCGCCGACACGCCGCAATCCAGCAGGGCGATGTCGATATACTGGCCCTCGCCGCCGGCGGCGTCGCGATGATACAGGGCCGCCAATATGGCATTGGCGACGTTCAGCCCGGTGAACAGGTCGATGATGCTGGGGCCGACCTTCATCGGTCCGGCGCCCGGCTTGCCCTCCGGCACGCCGGTGACGCTCATGAGGCCGCACTCGCCCTGGAACACCGCGTCATAGCCGGGCTTTCCCGCCAGCGGCCCGTCCTGGCCATATCCGGTGACGGAGCAGTAGATGATGCGGGGATTGACGGCCTTCAGGCTTTCATAGTCGAGACCATAGCGCTTGAGATCGCCGACCTTGTAATTCTCCATCACCACGTCGCAGGACTTGACGAGTTCGCGGATCAGTTCCTGCCCCTTCGCGCTGGCGATGTTGAGGGCGACCGATCGCTTGTTGCGGTTGACGGACATGTAGAAGGCATTTTCCCGCGTCGGCTTCCCCTGCGCATCGCGCAGATAGGGTTCGCCGAAAATGCGGGCATCGTCGCCCACGACGGGGCGTTCGATCTTGATCACGTCCGCGCCCATGTCGGCCAGGACCTGCGACCCGAACGGCCCCGCCAGAACGCGGGTCAGGTCAAGCACGCGGATCTTTTCAAGGGGCAGTCTGGCCATGGATCACCTTGCTGAAAATAGCATTTTCCCATGCCACCTGAGGGTATGATGACAAGATCGGACCATGCCTGTTCACAACCATGATATGCTTTCCAAAGAAGGCCGTCGGGGGTTCCGCAGCCCTCGTGTTTTGGTCGACTATGGTCCACAGCCGGGCGGAATGAAAGAAAAGGACGGGAGTCAGATGGGCGACATCTTGCGCGACATGCCGGTCGAGGGCGTCTGCAGACTGACGCTGAACCGGCCCGATGCCCTCAATTCGCTGACCTACACCATGTATGCGGAGCTGATCGACCATCTGGAGGGCGTGCGCTACGACCATGATGTGCGGGTGGTCATTCTGACCGGCGCGGGGCGCGGTTTCTGCGCGGGCCACGACATCAGGGGTGCGGGCAGGCCCGAATGGGTGGCCGAAGGGCTGGGCAAGGCGCAGTTCCAGCAACGCGTCATGGCGAAGCTGGGGCAGATCCCGGTCCTTATGCGCGCCCTGCCGCAACCTGTGATCTGCGCGGTGAACGGGGTCACGGCCGGTGCCGGCTATCCGATCGCGATCGCCGCCGACATGACCATCGCGGCGCGCTCCGCCAAGTTCGTCAATGCCTTCCACAATGCGGGAACCGGGCATGAAATGGGCTTTTCCTACCTGCTTCCGCGCCTCGTCGGCCTTCAGCGCGCCGCAGAGCTGATGCTGACCGGCCGTCCCGTCATGGCGGAGGAAGCCGAGCGCATCGGCCTCATCCTGCGCTGCGTCGACGATGATGCCCTGATGGAGGAGGCGCTCAAGCTGGCCGAGGCGGTGATGGTCAACAGCCCGATCGGCATCGCCCTTACCAAGAGCTCGCTCCAGTTCAATGTCGATGCGCCTGGGCTGGAAGCCGCCATCGAGATGGAGAACCGCGCCATCTTCATGAGCCAGTCGACGGCCGACTCCGCGGAAAAGCGGACCGCCTTCATCGAAAAGCGCAGGCCGCTGTTCAAGGGACAGTGAGATGAGCCTGATCGATCCCCTGCTCCGTCCCCTCACGCTGCGCGGCCTGACGCTGCCCAACCGCGTGGTGATGGCGCCGATGACCCGCTATCGCTCCCCGCTCGGCGTGCCGACGGAGGAGGTGGCGAGCTATTATGGCCGCCGCGCCGCGACGGGACTGGGCGCGATCCTGACCGAAGGCGTGGCATTGCCCCATTATGCCGCGGTCGATCATCCCGACATACCGCGCATCGACGGTGTCGAGGTTCTGGCCGGCTGGCGCAGGGTGGTGGAAGCCGTGCATGATGCGGGCGGGCGCATCATCCCCCAGCTCTGGCATCAGGGGCCGATGTGGAATGTCGAATATGCCGGCACCGGAACCGGCAATCCGATGCGGCCGTCGGGACTGTGGGGACCGCCGGACGGCGTGATCTCCTTCCGCGAGGAAGGACGGGTGGAGAGCCTGTCCTCTGTCCCGCCGATGAGCGAAAGCGATATTGCCGACGTCATCGCCGCCTACCGCCGGGCAGCGCGCAATGCAGTGGCGCTGGGCGTCGACGGCATCGCGATCCATGGCGCACACGGCTATCTGATCGACAGTTTCCTGTGGGACTACACCAACCGACGCGAAGACCAGTGGGGCGAGCGGGCGGCCTTCGGCGTGGCGGTGGTGAAGGCGATCCGCGCGGAGATCGGAGAGGACATGCCGATCGTCCTGCGCTTCTCCCAGTTCAAGATGCAGGATTATCGCGCCGTGCTTGCGGACACGCCTGACGGCCTTGGTGCATTGCTCGGGCCGCTGGCGGACGCGGGCGTCGATCTGTTCGATGCCAGCCAGCGTTATTTCGACACGCCGACGTTCGAAGGATCGCCGCTCAACCTCGCGGGCTGGGCCAGGAAGCTGACCGGCAAGGCATCGATGACCGTCGGCGGCGTGGCGCTGGACAAGGCGAGGGGCAAGGCGCAGCATATCGATGCCAGCCAGCAGTCGGTGAACAACCTGCCGCTGCTGATCGAACGGTTCGAAAAGGGCGAGTTCGACCTGGTGGGCGTCGGCCGGGCGCTCCTCAACGATCCCGACTGGTTCGGCAAGGCGAAGCGGGACGAACCCTTCCTGCCGTTCGACCCCGCCAATCTGGAGCGATTGGCATGAATGACCTGGAAGCGCGGATCGACCGGCTGGAATCGCTGGCGGCGATCCAGCAGCTTCCGATACGCTATGCGATCGCGGTGGACAGCCGCGACATGGATGGCTGGGTCAATCTGTTCATTCCCGACGTGCATTGCGGGCGGCGCGGCAATGGACGCGATGTCCTGAAATCGATCATTACGCCCGCCGTCAGGACATTCTATCGCTCGGTTCACCAGATTTGCGGGCACCGGATCGAGTTCGACGATGCCGATCATGCGCATGGCGTGGTCTATTGCCGGGCCGAGCATGAGGATGAGGGCAAATGGGTGGTCATGGCGATCGCCTATTTCGACAGTTATGAACGACGCGACGGCGAATGGCTTTTCGTCCGCCGCCGGGAAAAACACTGGTATTCTGCGGACTGGCAGGAGCGGCCGGCGGCGCCCTTCACGGGTTGGGCCAGCCATGACAATCCACCCGATCTCCCGCAGGATTTCGAGAGCTGGGCGTCCTTCTGGGCGGATATGGACGGGCAGGACATCAGCCGCCTGACCGACCAGCCGGCGCATTGACGGATGGATCAAGCAGACAGGTCAGCAGGGGCCAAACGGGCAGGCTGAAACAGACGGGCCAAGATAGACAGGCCAGGAAAGACAGGAGAGCGAGGATGGGCGACAGGCGGCGTTTCGAGGGGCGATCGGTTTTCATCACCGGCGCCGGATCGGGTATTGGCGAGGCGACGGCCCATGCCTTTGCGGAGGAAGGCGCGAAGGTCATGATTGCCGAGCTTGACCCGGCCAAGGGTGAGGCGGTGCGCGATGCCATTCGGGCCCATGGCGGTACGGCGCTTTTCGTCGCCACCGATGCCACGGACGAAGCCTCGGTCAAGGCAGCGATCGCGGCGGCGAACGAGGCGCATGGTCCCATTGTCCACGCCTTCAACAATATCGGCATGGCGCGTCCCGGCAGCATCGAGGATATGAGCCTGGAGGACTGGAACTGGACGATCAGCATTTCCCTGACCAGCACCTTCCTGGCGATGAAATACGAGATTCCGGTGATGAGGGCCAATGGCGGCGGCACGATCGTCAACACCGCTTCCATGGCCGCGCGGCTCTACACGCCATCCGCGCCCTGTTCCTATGCAGCGGCGAAGGCGGGCGTCATCCATCTCAGCCATCATGCGAGCTGCGCCTATGCCGATGACAATATCCGGGTGAACAGCGTATTGCCGGGATTGACAGCCACGCCGCAGATCGCATCCATGTTCACGGCCGAGGAACAGGCCGAGATCGCCGGTGAAAATCAGGTGATCCGCCGCGCCGTTGCGCCGCGCGAGATCGCCAACGCGGTGCTGTTCCTCTCCAGCGACGAGGCCAGCATGATCACCGGGCGCGGGATAGAGGTGTCGGGCGGCCGCAAGCACGGAAGCTGAGCCGGGCCCTGCGCCCTGCGGCTCGCCCAACGGCAGGGACGCGGCCGGGACGCGGTCGCGTGCGGGCCGCATGAAGCGACGATATGGAGAAGGAGAGTGCCCGATGACGAAGCGAACGATCATGACCTGTCGCGACGGGGCCTGCTGGGCAGCGCGCTCTGCATATCCGTCGCCGGCCGGCCGGCCCGCGCATGGGGCGCGACCATGAACAGCGGCGCCGCGACCGCAGCCGCGCTCAGGAACTGGAGCGCCTATGTCGACCTTCTGAAACCGGCCGGCAGGCTCAACGATCTCACGGGTTTTCCGCAGGATGACCAGATCCGCGCCGAACTCTATCGCCAGTTGGTGATGAATATCGCGCAATCCTATATCTGGTATTTCCAGTCTACGCCCGAACATCCCGACTGGATGCCGTTCGAAAACAGCATTTTCCTGCTCCAGCCCAATCCTGACGCCATTTACCATATCGCTCCAGTCAGCGGCGACGGCGTCTACAGGATCAGCGGCTATCGCGGAACCAACAAGGTCATGGGCTTCGCCGTGGGGCGGGGTATGTTCGGAACGCAGGATCCCCGTCCGGGCTTCAACAATTATGATGCCGATGGCCTGACCCTGGGCAAGGACGGCTATTTCGAGGTGATATTCAGCACGGAAAGGCCGAAGGACTGGACCGGCGACTGGCGTTATCTCGATCCCCAGGCGGGCGACATCATGATCCGCCAGTTCGCCTATGACTGGGGCGTCGACGTGGACGCGCGCTTCGCCATAGAACGACTGGACAAGCCGCCGCTCAAACCCCGGCTGACGCAGGAGGAAATTGCCGCCAGGCTCGATGCGATCCTGGGCGGTTTCGTGGAACGCTTCTCCCGCATCTGCATCGGTTATCAGAACAAGGTCATCCAGGACCTGGGTCTGAACGTCATGGAACTTTCGGGCTTCGAAGATCTGGGCAATAGCGGCGAATGGCCGCAAAAATATTTCCGGTGCATCTATGACTATCAGCCGGGCGAAGCGCTCGTCCTGGAAACCGAACTGCCTGAGACCTGCAAATATTGGAACGTGCAGTTGAACGACGAACTCTGGAACCAGATAGAATTCGGCTATCGCCAGAGCAGCCTGAACGCGATGCAGGCCAGGCTCGACAGCGACGGCAAGTTCCGCGCCGTGATCGCACTGGAAGATCCAGGAGTAGCCAACTGGCTGGACAGCGGCGGCCATGGCCGCGGCATGCTGGTGGGCCGCTGGCACGGGGCGGACAGCTATCCGATGCCGACGATCAGGAAGGTGCCGCTGTCCGAACTCGCCAGTCACCTGCCCGGCGACACGCCCCGCGTGACGCCCGCCGAACGGGAAGCCACGCTGCGCAAGCGCAATCTGGGCCTGCAGATGCGCAGACGCTGGTAGAAATTCCCGCCGTCGGCAGCGACTGTTCAGCGCTGCTGGAGCGCGTTGCGTTAAATTCGGGTCACGCAGCGCGCTCTATGCTTTTGATGTCGCATCGTTTTGCGCAAAACCGGGTCCCACTTTTGCGCACGATGCCCTAATCTTGCGCGGCGGCAACCATGCGCGACCAGTCGTTCAGCCGCCGCCACAATATCTCGCGCGTCGAAGCGAAATTGTGCATGTGCGCCATGCGCGGCACGATGTAGAGCGAGACGTCGCGGGAAGCGGAATAGGCCGCCGGCTCCCGATAGGGCTCCGGGCACGTATCCCGCTCGCCATCGCCCACAAGCACCGGCACCGTGATGCGGGCGGCGTCTTCCGCGAAGGCGCCGGGCAGCATCATCTGCACCGCGCAATGCGGGATGGTGAGGCTGCCATAGATCGGCGTGGTCTGCCGGATCGGATATCCGCCCTTCATGTCGTCGTCCAGAATGTCGGCGGGCACGTCTTCCCAGTGAAACGGATAGACATAATCGACGCCCTCATGGTCATGCTCCAGATGGCTTTTGACCTCACCGCTCGCCACCTTGTCGAAACGGCGTATGCCATGTTCGAAAGCGGCCTGGTCGCGCTGCGGCAGGACGGTGTGAATGGCGCTGACGCCAAAGGGCGCGATCGCGTCGAACGTTGCGAAACGGCCCTGCGTCAATATGCTGACGCCACCGCCCATGGACTGCCCCATCCCCACCAGGAAAAGCGACGACAGGCGAGGAAAGCCCTGCGCCGCCGTACCCTCGATCAGGGAAGCCGCAATCTGCTTCACGCAGGAATCATGCGTGGCGGCCATCGTCTGGAAATCGATCTTCGACAGATCGGGCATGCTGCTTTCACCAACGCCCACATGATCGATCGCGACGTGGATCATGCCGTGGCGGGCCTGCCATTCCGCCTCGTCATAGCCTTCATGACGATCGAAATTCATCATGAAATAGTGGCGCGAATATCCACCACCCGGACAGGCGAAGATCGCGACCGGCCGGTCCGGCATGGCCGACGGATCGGGCAGGGTCAGCGTCACGGCCATTTCGACCTTGTCCCCCAAATGCGGTGCGGCCGCCGTGACATCGATACGCTTGTCTATTCTCAGCATGGATTCTCTCCCGATATTATCCCTTGGCACAGGATCGGTTGTTCATATGGTCGTGATGGTCTGGCGCCGGTGCGGCTCACCCCATTTCCTGCATCGTGACCCAACGCCTTTCGACATTGGCCCGCTCGACCGCCTCGACCACGCGGTGCACGGCTGCGGCCTCGGTAAAGCTGGGCGATCCTTCCGTTCCGTCGTGAATGGCATCGACCATATTCCGGAACATCCAGTCCATGGCAGCGAAGGCGCGCGGTTCCGCCATCGCCCCTTCGACGCCGGGAATGGCGTAGACTGCATCGTCCACCGTCACCTCTTCGCAGGTCCGCTGGCCATAGGTCAGCAGCCGGGCGTCGCCGGCATAGAGCTTGGCCGACGGGAAATTGCCGAAACTGTCGTCGACCAGCAGCAGCCGGCCCCTGTCGCCCCACACCTCCACGCGCCATCCTTCGGTGTCGGGCACGCACCATCCGGCCTGCAGGCTGCCGATCGCGCCATTTTCCATGCGCAGCACCGCGCTGCCCAGGTCGTGCGTTTCCGGGCGCAACACTTCGCCATTGGGCAGGAACCATTCGGGCACGCCGGTCGTCAACATGCCGGTCGCCTCCGCCACGGGGCCGATCAGATGCGTCAGGAACAGCAGCGAATGAGTCGCGAAATTGCGCCAGGCGCTGCCGCCGCTGCTCTTTTCCGCCAGCCAGTAATATGGGTCGGTATGCTCCGAATAGGCGCAATAGGCATAGGGTTTGTCGTTGGCGACGATCAGCGGCAACATGAGCTGCACGTTGAAGCCCAGCGGGCGGCCAATGAAACCTTCATCGATCATGCGCTTCATCTTCTGCGCATGCGGGGACCATCGGAATTGCGCGTCGACGACGCCGACGACCCCGGCCGCCTTTTGCGCGTCGCGCATCGCTTCGGCGTCGGACAGGCTGACCGCGAAGGGCAGGGCGTCATAGACATGCTTGCCGTTCTTCAGCGCGGCCATGACCATGGGAAAGCGGAAGGACGGCCGCGTGCCGACATCGATGATGTGCAGGTCCGGATCAGCCGACATTTCCTCATGGTTCCAATAGGCCTTGGGGATGTCATATTCGCGTGCCGCCCGCTCCGCCGTTTCCTGCCTGGATGTGCAGATGGCGGCGACTTCCACGCCTTCGATCCGGCGCCAGGCCGCGCCATGTACCTTGAGGCTCCAGTTGGCGCTGATGATCCCGACCTTGAGTGTATCCGCCATTGCCCTGCACCTTCATTCCGTTCTAATTGAACTAATCTGTCCAATTAAAATGGGGCCTGCGCAAGCAGGAAGGGGATCAGGAATATGATGATTGCGCGGCACGCCTCCCGTCGGCGCGGTCGACCCACGGCCGCCGAGGCGCAAGCGCGGGAGCAGGCCATCATGGAGGCTGCCGCGGCGCTGTTCGAGCAGCGTGGTTTTGCCGGCGTGACCATGGCGGAAGTGGCGCGCCGCGCCCGCATCAGCAAGACGACGCTCTATGCCCGCTATCCTGACAAGCCTGCCCTGTTTCGCGCGATCTGCAGCTATGCCTGCCGCGTCCCGGCGCACCGCTTCGCTGCGGTCGCGACAGAGGGGCGCGATCCGATCGACGTGCTCGCTGACTTTGCCGTCGCGATTGCCGAAGCGACTGCCGATCCCGCCGCCGATCGATTCCTCCGCCTCGTGATTTTCGAGGCCGGCCGCTTTCCTGAACTGGCGCGGCAGATCCTGCTGGAAAGCCGCGCCGTGGCCGCGCCGCTGGTCCTCTGGCTGGAGGGTCTGGCGCGGGAGGGGCGGCTGGCCAGTCACGACCCGGCCCTGCTCGCGCGGCAATTCGGCGCGCTTGTCACTGGCGGCCATGATGGCCTGCTGCAATGTTCCGAACGGGAGTCGGGGGAACGGATCGCATCGGCGATGGCGTTGCTGCGGCCGCTGTTCCGCAATGAAAAAGACCGAAAATAAAAAAGACCGGCACGGATAAACCGTGCCGGTCTTCTGGCATGTCTGCGCGCCCCTTATCCGCGCCGACACTCCATCTCAGGCGATTTCATGCTGCCTGGCCTGCGCGGTCGCCGGAGCGCCGCGTACACCACGCACCAGGCGGCCCGGAAGCGCGTCGGTTGCCTCGCCGTTGCGATAGGTCACGGCTCCGCTGACGAGGGTCGCGACATAACCCTTGGACTTTTGCGATAGCCGCTTGCCGCCTGCCGGAAGGTCCGCGATCACCTGCGGCCGGTGCAGGATCATGTTGGGCAGGTCCAGGACATTGATGTCCGCCTTGTACCCAACGCTGAGGACGCCGCGATCGCGCAGGCCCACGGAATTCGCCGGCTGGCTGGTCAGCGCCTTGACCGCGGTGGGAAGGTCCAGCCCATCCCGGCCCAGCCGCCCGGTCAGCAGGTAGGTGGTATAGGCCGCGTCGCAGATCATGCCGTAATGCGCCCCGCCATCGCCCAGGGCGACGATCATATTGTCCTGCCCGATCAGGTCGCGACTCTTGGCCAGATATTCCGGCACGTCCGACGAATAGGAACACAGGATCGCGCGTCCTTCATCCTCCAGCAGCGCATCGTAGATCATTTCGCGCGGGTCGACGCCGCGCCGCGCCGCCTCCGCCTGGATGCTGTCTTCCGCCGCGAAATTATAATCGGCCGGATCGCCGATGCGGAACAGGGCGCTGATCGACTTGATCAGCCCGACGAAAGCGGGGTTGGGATCGTCCGGTTCCTCCGCGATCAGGCGCGCGCGAAGTTCGGGATCGCGCATGCGCGCCACCTTTTCCTCCAGGGGCAGCTTCGCCAGTGGACGGTAGCTGGGATTGAGCGAGAAGGGATGATAGCTGAGGTCCAGCCCATACATCACCCCCATCGGGCGTGGCATGAACTGGCAGCGTATGGCAAGGCCGTCCTTCGCCGCCTGGCGCACGCCAGCGACATAGCCGTCCCAATTTTCCGGCCGGGTCGGCATGGCGATCAGGCTGAACGTCACGGGGACGCCCGCCTCCCGCGCAATGGTGCGGAAGATCTTCAGCTCTACCTCGGCATCATTGTCCAGATTGGGGTTGCACTGGAAAGTGCCCGCGCCCGCATCCTTCAGACCCTCTGCCAGGGCCAGCACCTCGTCCAGTTCGGTCGTGACGGAGGGTGCGAGCTCGCCGGAACGGAAGCGGTGGAAAAGGTTGCGCGAACTGGCGACGCCCAGCGCACCGGCCTTTACCGCCTCGCTGACGCAGCGGCGCATCTCGACCAGATCCTCCAGCGTCGGCGGTTCCAGATTGGCGCCCCGCTCGCCCATGACGAACACGCGCAGCGGGCTGTGCGGGATCTGCGTCGCGAAATCGACGTCGGACACGCGCTGTTCCAGCGCATCCAGATATTCGGGGAAGCTGTTCCAGTTGAACGGCACGCCTTCGGCCATGACGACTTCGGGGATGTCCTCGACGCCTTCCATCAGCTTGATCATCAATTGATGGTCGCCATCGCGCACCGGCGCGAATCCCACGCCGCAATTGCCCATCACCACGGTGGTGACGCCGTGATTGGATGAAGGGGCCATGCGGTTTTCCCAGGTGATCTGGCCGTCATAATGGGTGTGAACATCGACGAAGCCCGGCGTGACGGTCAGGCCGCGCGCATCGATTTCCTCGCGTGCCGACGCATCGATCGCGCCGATCTGCGTGATAATGCCGTCCTTCACGCCGATATCGGCGACATAAGGCTGGGCTCCGGTGCCGTCCACGATTGTGCCGCCGCGGATCACCACATCGAATTGACTGCTCATGCCTCTCCTTTCAGAATCGCCGCAACGGAGTCGCGGAGATAAATAGTATGTGCTATTTATAGCATCCGCAAAGACAGGACAATGGCTTAATGACGCATGCATGACATTTCCGAACGGTCGACTGAGGTCATGGCGCGCCGCCGCCGCGCGCGGCGCTCCACGGCGGAAATCCGCGCGCTCATCCTCGATGCCGCCCGCGCCGTTTTTGCGGAGCGGGGTTTTTCCGGTGCGACCACGCGCCATATCGCTGCGCGCGCGGAAGTGTCGGAACCGCTGATCTTCAACAATTTCGGCAGCAAGGAGGCGCTGTTCACCGAAGCGGTGATAGAGCCTTTCAATGCCCGTTTCCGGGAATTCCTGGCCTTCAGCGATACCCTGCCGCCTGACCGGGAAGAACGCAGCATGCGCTATGTTCAGGCGCTCTATCCCTTTCTGCGCGACCATGCCGATCTGCTTCTGGCAATGGTCAAGTCCAGGGGGGACGTGGATCTGGCCGCCATTCATGGAATGGATGATTATTTTGCCCGGGCCGTGGCCCGGATCCGGTCGCAATATCAGCAGGCCGGGCTGGAATTCGACGTGCCGCCGGAACTGATGGTTCGCTACGGCTTCGGCATGCTGGCAGGTTCGGTGCTGCTCGGCGACTGGTTCTTCCCCGAGGGCGGGCCGGATACGGACGTGGAGGAAGGCGTGCTGGCACGAATGCTTTTCAAGGCCAGCGAACCCAGGAAGGATTAGCTTTCCGCCCATCGATCCATCACATGGCCGAAATTCCATCGCCCGGCTTGGCGGAACGCCGGGCCGCCGCCATGGTCGGGCCCAAAGGAGGCGCGGATGGCGATTGATTTCAGTGGGCAGGTGGCCGTGGTCACGGGTGCTGGCGGCGCACTCGGTTCGGCCTTCTGCCGGGAACTGGCGCGCCGGGGCGCGGCAGTAGTCGCCAATGATCTGGGCGGTGATCCCACGGGGCAGGGTGGTTCCACCGGCTATGCGGACGCGGTCGTCGACGAACTTGCCGGGATGGGCGCCCGCGCGATCGCGAACTACGACACCGTCGCGACGGAGGCCGGGGGACGGGCCATCATCGATGCCGCGCTGGACGCTTTCGGACGGGTGGACATCGTCATCTCCAACGCCGGGAACCAGCGCAACGGCGCCTTCGGTGCATTGAGCGAGGAGGATGTCGAATCCGTGTTGGCGGTCCATGTGAAGGGCGCCTTCAACATATGCCAGCCCGCCTATCGCGCCATGACCCGACAGGGCTATGGCCGGATCGTTCTGGTGAGTTCGCAATCGGGCGTGTTCGGCAATCCCTATCGCGCCAATTACGGCGCCGCCAAGACCGCGTTGATCGGCCTGATGAACGTCATCGCGCAGGAGGCGCCGGCCGGGATCTCCGTCAATACCCTGTTCCCCAACGCGCAGGGCGGCCGGCTGGGCGGCACGCCGATCGATCAGCGCCCGGACGTCGATTTCCTCAAGGCCGCCGGCGCGCGCACCCGCCATTTCATCGAAGGCATGAAGCCGGAATTCGTCGCCGCCCTGGCCTGTTACATGGCCAGCCGGGACTGCGCCTCCTCCCAGCACATGTATTCGGTGCTGGGCGGCAAATATTCGCGACTGTTCGTCGGCCTGACCCGCGGATGGTACAGCCCCGGCCCGGATGCGCCCGACTGTGACGACATCGCTGCCCATATTGGCCAGATTGACGATCGCGCCGACTATGACGTGCCGTTGAGCGGCCTGGACGAGATGGACACGGTGCTGGCGGCGCGGCGCGCCCTGGGGCTGGATGGGTGATTGCGGTGGACGCCCCCATCGACAGGGATGACCATGCGCCGACGCGCGAACCGATTTCCGACGTCCTCGACGTGACGCAGTCCAGCCCCGACCAGTTCATCGGATCGGCCGGGGCGAGGAATCATATCGGATCGGTATTTGGCGGTCGCTTGCTCGCCCAGTCCCTGCTTTCGGCGATGAAGACGGTGGAGGCGCTGCCGGCCAGTTCGTTCCACGCCTATTTCCTGGCCGCTGGCCGCACCGACATGCCGATCGACTATCAGGTGACGCGCCTGCGCGACAGCCGTCGTTTCGCGAACCGCCTGATCACCGCCTGCCAGGATGGACAGACCATCTTCACGATGATGGCCGAATTCCACGCGGCGGAGGATGGCTTCGTCCATCAGGACGCATCGATGCCCCCCGTGCCGCCGCCCGAAGAAGTGGCCTCGATCCAGCATTTCGTCCGCGAACGGGCGGGGGAACTGGCGCAGGCGGTCACCCATAATTTCGCCGCGGCGCTGGTCATAGAGATGCGCCCGATCGCGCCGGAAAGCTACTTGCTGGCACGCCCTGCCGAAGCGGCGCGATCCTTCTGGTTCCGGCAGTCGGGGGCCGCCGCCGTCGACGATGCCCGGCTGCAGCAATGCCTGCTCGCCTTCGCCAGCGATTATTGGCTGGGCGGCGCATCGGCCATTCCGCATTTCCTGCCCACCAACAGCGGCGAATTCCTGATCACCAGCATGGATCATTCGATGTGGTTCCACCGCCCCGCCCGTTGCGAGGAGTGGATGTTGCATCAGACGTCCAGTCCATCGGCCAGCGACGGGCTCGGCCTCTCCAGGGGCCAGATTTTCGACCGCGACGGCCGTCTTGTCGCTTCGACGGCGCAGGAATGCCTGCTGCGCCGATTGCGTGGTTGAGCCGGGCGGCTCATTCCGGCTGGCCGCCCTCCGGGTAGCGGCCCATCATCAGGTAGAACAGGGCCGCCAGGAAGAAACTGCCTGAGCAGGCCATCAACGCAATGTCGTAGCCGCCGAAATGATCATAGGCCATGCCAATCAGGCTGGCGCCCATCGCAACGCCCAGCGCAATGCCCAGGGTCGACAGGCTGTAGATGGTGGCATAGCTGCGCAGCCCGAAATAGCGCGCGATCATGAAGGCCACGATATCGATCTCCGCGCCCTGGCCAAGCCCGATCATCAATACCGCGCCATAGAAGAGCGCGGGCGGCACGTCGTGCTGGAGCAGCAGCAGGCAACCGATGGCAGGCGCGAAGTTGAGGACGAACGCGACTGCCGGCGCCCAGAAACGATCGACCAGAACGCCACTGAGCAAGGCCCCCATGGCTGCCGCCGCTCCCATGACCGACACGGCACCGACCGCGGACAGGGCATCAAGACCCTTCTCCACCGCCAGAGGCTTCATCTGGGAAAGCAGCGCCACCACCGGCACATAGTTCAGAACGGAGGCCGCGATCAGGATGCGGACCTTCCCATTGGCCAACAGGAACAGGGCGCTGTCCGCGGGCGGAGGCGATCCGCGACCGGACCGCAACTCCATGGCGCGGGAGGGTACCCAGAACCAGATAAGGGGCAGGGCGACCAGAAGGATGAAGGCGGCAAGCAACAGATAGCCGCCTGCCGTACCGAAGCGCAGCACCACGGGATAGAGCGCCATCGGCATCAATCCGCCCGCGACCGCCAGACCGGACCGGCCAATGGCCAGCGCCGTTCCCCGCGTCCTCTCGAACGCGCCGCTCAGGATGCGGGTGACGGTGATGCCGGTCGTTGCCATGCCGACCAGCGCAAAGCCGAAATGCACCACATAGAAATAGCCGAGCGACCCCCTCATCGAAGCGAGCAGGCCATAGCCGATGGCGGTCATCAGCAGGCCCGCCGACAATATCGGCCTGACCCCGTAACGATCGGTCATCCGGCCGATGACCGGCGCGATGAACGCGATGATCAGGCCGAAGCTGTGAACAAAGGCTATGTCGCCGCGGGACCAGCCGAATTGCTGTTGCAGGGGCTCCACGAACAGGCTGGATACCGCCGGGTACAGGGAATAGCCCAGCGATCCTGCGAACAATGCCGCAACGCCCGGACGCCAGGCGCGCCGCCATTCCTGCGCGACAAGGCGCAACTGGGATGCTCCGGCGGCGGGGGGCTGATGCTGGCTCATGCCCCCGTTTCTGCGCGAAAGCGCGTGATGGGAACAGTCGTCCCCCTTTTCTACGCATATGTGTAGGGAACGCATCTTCTGCTTGCCAATGTGGCGGCGGCGGTCGCACCTTCGCGATGGTGTCGGTCAGGAGAGGGTGATGGTCGAGGAAGATATTGTCGTTGAGCGGCCGGGACAGGATGACGGCATCGTGCTGCTGACGCTCAACCGGCCCGCGCGGATGAACGCCCTGCTTCGCGAGACTGTCGCACATTTCAACGGATTGCTGGACGAACTGGCGGCCGATCCCACGTGCCGGGCGGTCATCATCACCGGCGCCGGGCGCGGCTTCTGTTCTGGCCAGGACCTTGCCGCATCCAATCAGCGCAACCAGACGGGCGCCAGCGGCGTCATCGAAAAACTGCACTGGCAGCAGCAGTTCGCCGGCATGGGCGGACGCATCCGGGCCATGCCGAAGCTGGTGATCGCGGCCGTCAACGGCCCGGCCGTGGGCGCGGGCATGGCGATCGCGCTCAGCGCCGACGTGCGGATCGCGACCCCTGCCGCGAAATTTCTGGTGGCGGCGGTGCGGATCGGCCTGACCGGCGGCGAAAGCGGCATTTCCTATCTGCTGCCGCGCATGATCGGCGCTGCCCGCGCCTTCGACATCCTGCTGACCGGCCGCGCGATCGAGGCCGGGGAGGCCGAACGCATCGGCCTGGTTCGTTCGCTTTCCGAACCGCAGTCGCTGATCGAGGACAGCATCGCCTATGCGCGCTCCGTCCTTGCCAACAGCCCCTATTCCGTCGCCCATACCAAGGCGTTGATGTGGGCCAATCTGGACGCCGGCAGCTATGACGCCGCGATACAGGCGGAAAACCGCACCCAGATATTGGGCACGATGACAGAGGATTACAGGGAGGCGACCGCCGCCTTCATGGAAAAACGGCCGCCCCGCTTCTCGGGACGATAGCACTGGGGCGCCCGGCCGCCGCCTGATGCAGGCGGCCAGGCGCCACGCGCCGTCAGTCGACGATCCGCTTCACGGCCCGGTTGCGGTCCAGCGTGGGGTCGAGATAGCGGCCCACCGCATAGTCGCCCATGATCGTGGTGCGGCGGGCGCTGCGCGGCACATTGAGCGGCACGCCCTCGGCATGGTGGATCATCCGCCAATTGTCCCACACCAGCATGTCGTTCCGCTGCCAGTCGTGGAAATAGGCATATCGCTCGTCGGTCAGATGAGCCGCCAGTTCGGCCAGCAGTGCATCGCTTTCGGCCCGATCCATGCCCAGAATATACTGCGCCTGCAATGGCGAGATCTTGAGCGCCTTGCGGCCGGTTTCCCTTTGCGTGATGACCATCGGGTGGACCACGGGCGGGAAATCATATTTCGCCCCGCTCGATGGCTTGGTGCGCGGCAGGGCGCGCAGATCCGCGGGCACGCCATATTTGCACTCCAGGAAGTCGGTCACGAAATGATAGACGACCTCCATGCCATCGATCTTCTCCTTCATCTCGGGCGACAGCCGTTCATAGGCCTCAATCGCATCGATGAACCCGGTCCGGCCAAGCTGCGTGGCCGGCTGTTCCATGCGCAGCACGGCGCCGCGCACGATGGTCGGCATGAAGCTCTGGTCCCAGTGCCAGGGAATATAGCCCGCCCGGTCATGGCCGCCGAAATTATAATCGGTCTGGAACCGGGGCTTGTCGTCCGCGGGATCATGTTTCAGCGTCATCATGAACTGGTTGTTGGGATCGTTCATGTCCGCCGTGGCGGCCGGTTCCATATCGCCGAACAGGCGGCTCAGGCGCATCTGCGCTTCATCGTCGGCCTTCGGATCGCGGACCAGCAGCAGTCCCGCCTCGATCCATATGTCGCGAATGGCCTCGGCCGTGGCATCGTCCAGTGGACGCGAAAGATCGACGCCGATGATCTCCGCGCCGAAACCGGGGCTGAGCGCGCGGACCTTGATCCCGGCTTTTTCCCGAACCTCGTGTTCCTTCAGCATTATCCTCTCCTCGCATATGCCGCCGGGCCGTGATGGCGGACCAGTGCGATCATGCTAAACCTTATCGGTCGCCTGTATAATCGGGCAATTTACAAAAAAACCATTCAGGATCATTGAACAATGATCTTGGGGGGCTTGGGGCAACTCATCAGAAATCTGATGACATCGTTCCGGGTCCTCCGGCACCGGCGCCTATTGCTACCTCCATGCTATAAGGGCTGCCAAGGCGGGGTAGCGGACGGCAGCCCTGTGTCGGACGATGTCCCCAGGAAGGAATGGAAAAGGATGAACAGTTTTACCGCGACCCCATGGCCCAAGGACCGTGTGATGCCGGCCAGAAGCTGGGAAAGGCCCGCCGGCATGCGCGTCATTTCCAGCGACGATCATCTGATCGAGGAGCCGGGGCTGTGGGAAAACCGGCTGAAGGGCGCGGACAAGGATCGCGCGCCCCGTTTCTGGAAGGATGAAACGGGTTTCCATCTCGAAGTCGATGGACAGAATTACGACGTGCCCGGCCTGCCGCCGACCTTCCCCGAAGGGCGAGAGGGTTTCTGGGACGTGCAGCAGCGCCTGGTCGACATGGATGCGGAGGGCATTGACGCCGCCATCATCTATCATGGCCGCCTGAACAGCCTGATCCGCATGCCGGACAAGGAATTCTGGTTCCGCTGCGTCGATGTCTGCAACGAATGGGCCGCGGAATGGAAGGAAGCCGCGCCGGACCGGCTGTACCCGGTCGCGCTGCTGCCGACCTTCCTGTGGCCGGAACGGACGAAGGACTATCTCCAGAAACTGAAGCAGCTCGGCTACAAGGCGATCGACATTCCGGTCAGTCCCAAGGGCGTGCGTTACAACAGCAAGGATATGGACCCGTTCTGGGAAGCGATTCAGGACAGCGGCTTCCCCGTGTCCTTCCATATCGGCGCCTATCTGCAATATAGCGGCCGGGGATCGCTGGGCGCGAACCTGAACGCCAATCTGATGCCCTTCACCGGGCTGTTCGGGCAGTTGGTCTTCTCCGGCGTTTTCGATCGCTTTCCCGGTCTGCGCGTCGTTTTCACCGAAGGCGGCGCAAGCTGGGTGCCCGGCACGCTGGAAAATGCCGACAAGGTCGCGCGCGACTATGCGACCGAATTGCGGCCCAAGCTGGCGCAGAAGCCGAGCTGGTACTGGCATAATCACTGCTACACCACCTTCATGGAAGACGACGTCGCGATGGAGAATATCGCGCGCATCGGCGACGGCCGGGTGATGTGGTCGACCGACTATCCGCACCCGGAAGGCGTGATGGGCAGCAGCGACGTGATCATGAAGCGCATCTTCGATACGGTTGGTGAACCCGCCGCGCGCAAGGTGCTGGGTGAAACAGCAGCCCAGCTCTGGGGCATCTGACAGAAACAGGGGCCCGGTGGCGACGGCGACCGGGCCAGGGAACGGACTTGCCCAACCATGTCGCTTGAGGAGATCGTCGCCGAGGCCATCGCGCAGCGGGCGGCGATGACCAGGCGACGACCGATCATCGTCGGCATCTGCGGTGCGCAGGGCAGCGGCAAGTCCACGCTGGCGGCTGCGCTGTGCCGCCGCCTGGACCGTGCGGTGACGCTGTCGCTCGACGATCTCTATCTGACGCGCCAGGACCGGGAAAGGCTGGCGCGCGACGTCCACCCCCTGCTTCGGACGCGTGGCGTGCCGGGCACGCATGATATCTCGCTGGGAATCCGCCTGCTCGACTCCATCGGATCGGGCGCGGACGTGGCGCTCCCGCGCTTCGACAAGGCCCGCGACGACCGATCGCCTCCGTCGGAGTGGCCAGTCGCCCCGGCCGATACGCAGGTGGTGCTCCTCGAAGGATGGTGCGTCGGTGCGATGCCCGAAGAGGAAGCCGCGCTCCAGCGTCCCGTCAACGCCCTGGAATCGGCGGAGGACCCGTCAGGAACCTGGCGATCGTTCGTGAACAGGGCGCTGGCCGGTCCCTATCAGCCATTGTTCGACCATATCGATTTTCTGGTGCTGCTCGCTGCGCCGGGCTGGGATGTGGTCGCCGCCTGGCGAATGCAGCAGGAACAGGCGCTCAGGCTATCCGGGGCTGCCGGTCCGGGCGTCATGGACGATGCGCAGCTCATCCGGTTCATCAGCCACTATGAACGCCTGACACGTCACATTCTCGATGAAATGCCCGGCCGCGCCGATCTGCTGATCCAACTGGACGAACAGCGAGCGCCCCTGGCCGTGCGATTGAAGGAAGAATAGGACCTGGGCCAACCGCAGGCGTCATGACGGCTTGCCGGAACTCCAACTCATCGCTCCTTCGGCCTTGCGCCTTCGCAAAGTCTCCGCCTCGATCTCCAGCGCGCCTGCCAGCGTCGTCTCCGTTCCTTTATCGATGACGCTCTTGGACATGCGGATCAGCGCGGGATCATGCGCCGCGATCGCCTCTGCGATCTGCACCGCCCTGGGTAGCAGTTGTTCCGCCGGCAAGACCTCGTTCACCAGGCCCACGCGCAACGCCGTGGCGGCGTCGATGGGCTGGCAGCTCAGCATCATTTGGCGAGCAAAGCGCGCGCCCACCGCGCGGGGAAGGCGCGACCCCATGCCGCTGCCCGACAATGCGCCGATCTTCGCATGGGTATCGGCAAAGCGGGCATCATCGCTGGCCAATATGAAGTCGCAGCCCAGCGCCAGCTCAAGCCCGCCAGTATAGGCCGCACCGCCAACCGCGGCGATGATCGGCTTGCCCAGATGCGGCACGCGCTGGATCAGGGCTGTCACGGACTGGCGCGGCGCATCGGGGGCGGAGAAGGTCTTGAGGTCCAGTCCAGCGCAAAAGGCGGGCGGCGTCCCGGTCAGCACGGCGACCCGCCAGCGGTCTTCCTGCACGAAAACGTCGAACGCCGCGTTCATGGCGTCGAGCAACGCGAGATCGATCGCATTGCGCTGCGCCGGCCGGTTCATCGTCAGCAGCAATATGCCTTCGCCGACTTCTTCCCTCCAAAGCACATCATCCAACTTGGCGTTCATATCTGGCTCTCGAAAAATTCGATGACATCCTGCGCGAACGCCCGGGGTTCTTCCATTGCGGCGAAGTGGCCGCCCGCCTCCATCTTCGTCATGCGCGCCACATTATACTGCCGTTCAGCCAGCGCCCGGCTGGGCATCGGATAGAATTCGCCGGGGAAATGAGCGAGCGCCGTGGGAACCGGCACCGGGCCGGGCGCCAGCACGTCGCCGTGCAATCCATAATACATCCAGATCGAGGACATCACATTGTCGGTGACAAGATAGCTCATGAGGTTGGTGATCAGGTGATCCTTGCTGAAACGGCTTTCTATGTCGCCCTTGGTATCGCCCCAGCGCCAGAATTTCTCGACTACCCACGCCGCCCAGCCGACCGGATTGTCATGCAGGGCAAGGCCGATCGTCTGCGGCTTGGTGGCATGTTCGTGATGATAACCGCTTTCCGCCTCCGTCACTGCGCGCACCTGCGTCCAATAGTCGAGCAGTTCTGCGTCGGCATCGGCATCCGGTGACGGCGCCATGAAGAAATTGAGATGGATAGCCGCCACCACATCGGCGTGGCTGATGCCCAATTGCGTTGTCACCGCGGATCCCCAGTCGCCCCCCTGCGCGAAAAAGCGCTCATGGCCGAGCACGTCGATCATCAATGTCCGCCACATGGCAGCAACGCGCGCCGGCCCGATGGGACGGGGCGGGCGGCCCGACCAGCCATATCCGGGCAGGGAGGGAATGACGACGGAAAATCCCGCTTCGACCAGCAGCGGCATCGCGTCCTGAAACTCCACCACCGACCCCGGCCATCCGTGCGTCAACAGGATCGGCGGCTTTCGGGCGTCGCTGCCCTGCACATGGTAGAAGTGGATGGGAATGCCCTCCACCTCCGCCATGAACTGCGGCCAGCGATTGAGTTTCTCCTCCTCCGCGCGCCAGTCATATGTCGAGCCCCAATAATCGATCAATTCGGCCAGATATCGCGCATCCATGCCATATTTCCACTGGTCGGGATCGTCGGGCATATAGCCGATCCGGCTACATGCCAGCCGGTGCCCGATATGATCGAGCACGGCCTGCGGCACATCGATGCGAAAGGGGGTAGGGGTCAAGGCGCCTCTCCTGATGATCGCCATTTCATAATCCCTGCCTTCCTTCACCGGATATGCACGGGCGGATGCATCACAGTCGTGATCGGGTCTTCGGAATCATGACAGGTTTGGAAACCGATGGTACGATAGCGTATCCTGAACGAAAAAATCAGTAGAAAACCACCAATGGAGGGGCGCCCGTGGGCATCGTCATACGCTATCCCCGTATCGATTTTTCGAAGGTCCGCGCCCATTGGGCGCCCAATATCGCCTTCGCTCAATTCCAGAATGCGACCTCCATCATCCCCGCGCCTGTGGAGCCTTGGCTGATCAAGGTGCTGAACATGGCGATGGAATCCCTGCCCGCCGGTTCGGACCAGCTGCGAGAAGACATGGCCGCCTTTATCGCTCAGGAATCGCAGCATTATCGCCAGCATCAGAAGTTCAACAAGGTTATTGCGGCGCAAGGCTATCCTCAACTCGCCGAATTCGAGAAGAAGCTTGCCGACGACCTGGACAGCTTTATCAAAAACCGCTCGCTCAAATTCATGCTGGCCTATGCCGACGGCTTCGAATCGCTGGGGGCGGGGCAGGGCAGCATATGGTTCGAACGGATGGATGCGCTGACGGAGGGCGCCGATGCCAATGCCGTGGCGCTCTGGAAATGGCATATGGCCGAAGAGTTCGAACATCGGGAAGTATGCTTCCAGATCTATCACCGGATTTACAGTCGCGGCCTGTGGGGCAGGATCTGGAACGGCTATTTCTATCGCGTCTATGGCTGCATCTACGCCATGGTTCATCTTCAGGGCTATATGGCCCGGATGTTCTCCTATCTGATCGAACAGGACCGCAGGAGCATGACGAAAGCGGAGCAAGCCGCCCTTGACCGTGACATCAAGGCGCTCAACAATTTTCAGCGAAGGGTCTTCTTCCCGCAATTGCTCAAGAATTTGCTGCCCTGGTATGATCCGGCGAAAAAGCCGACTCCTGCCGGCCTTTTCGATTATCTGCGCCAGTTTGAAAGGCCCGATGCTGCGGCCTGACAATCAGACCGGTTCATGCTGCCAGTGCATGAGGATCACTGGGTCCTGTAAAGTTCCTTCAGCGCGAACTTGATCACCTTGCCGGTGGAATTCATCGGCAGGGCGTCCAGGAAAGTGACCCCGCGGGGGATCTTGTAATTGGCGAGATTGGCCTTTGCCCAGCCGATCACTTCCTCTGCAGTGATCGACGAACCGGCCGAACGCACGATGAAGGCATGCCCCACCTCGCCCAGCCGTTGGTCGGGTACGCCGATGATGGCGGATTGATGGATTCCCGGCAGACCGGACATCTGCTTCTCGATCTCGGCCGGATAGACGTTGAAGCCGCCGACGATGTACATGTCCTTCAGCCGGTCGGTGAGCTTCAGATAGCCGTCCGCGTCAAGGCAACCGACATCGCCCGAATGCAGCCAGCCCTCTGCGTCCAGCGTGGCGCAGGTCGCTTCCGGATTGTCCAGATATTCGATCAGCAGCTTGTTGTCGCGGATCAGCACTTCTCCCGGCTCGCCCACCGGCAACGGGCGGCCATCCGGTCCGGCAATCCGGATTTCCGTCCCGGCAATCGCTGTGCCGACCGTATAGGCAATGCGCTCCATCGGATCGCCCGGCCGGGTGTGCGTGGCGGAGCCGCAGCATTCAGTCATGCCATAGCCGGTGCTGATCTCCTGGATCGGGGTTTCGGCCTGAAGCCGCTTCATCAGTTCGATCGGCACGACGGTCGATCCCGTCGACATGAACCGCCAGCTTGAAATGTCCCAGTCGCGCCAGTTGGGAAAGGCCAGCATCTCCTGGAACACGGTGGGCGGGGCGGGCATGACCGTGATGCCGTTTTTCGCCACCAGGTCGAGGACGCTGGCCGGATCATAGGCTTCGGGCCAATAGAGCGTGCTGCCCGCGATCAATGACGCGACCCAGCCCGCCTTGTAGGAAGCATTGTGGGAGAAGGGGCCAAAGGCGGCATAGCGATCGTCTGCCGTCTGTCGCGCAATATCCACCCAGGCCTGACCCCCGCCCAGCGACCGGCGGTGATCGAACAATGCGCCCTTGGGTGCTCCCGTGGTGCCGGACGTGAACATGAGATCAGCCAGCGTGTCGGGCTTCACCATTGCTTCGCGCTCTGCAAGCTGTGCATCGCTGCTGCTGTCGGCCAGGGCGACAAAATCCTCGAACCGGATTTCCCCTTCGCCCAATTGCTGTGGTTCGGCACGCAGCACGATGCGGCGGCGCAGTTCGGGCATCGCCTCATTCTTCAGCATGGCCGGATAATAGCGGCCAAGGAAATTGCCGATGGAAAACAGGCGCAGGACCTTGCCCCGTCGCACGATGTCGGACACCTCGCCGCCCTTGAGGCGCGTGTTGAGCGGCACCATGACGCCGGCGGCGCGTTGGATGCCGATGGCTATGGCGACCCATTCCCACATATTGGGCGCCCAGATGACGGCCCGGTCGCCCGGCTGGGCGCCATCTGCGATCAGCGCCTTTGCGACCAGATCGGCCTGGCGGTCGAGTTCGCGATAGCTGATCGCTCCGTCTGTCTGCGAAACCAGGGCAGGTCGGTCGCCGTGGCGCGCGGCTGCGCTACGCATAAGGGCGGGAATAGTCGTCGTCATGATGGCCTTTTCAGTGCTTTGCCGATGCCGCATGGCAGCATGGGCCGAACGTGCCTTTGAAGGAAGAACGGCCGCGACATAAGCGCGGTTGTGATGGCTGTCCTCATTGATCCAGACGGCGCAGGAAGTCGCCGCGCGCCGACCACACCATCCATGCCGCGAGCGGCCCTGCGATCAGGAGGCAGGTGATGATCGACCAGCCGAGCTTCATGGGGTCGCCATAGACATAATCCGTAAGAAAGCCGATCAGCATCGGCCCCAGCGCATAGCCGCACAGATTGGAAGCCAACACCATCAGCGCGGCGAACCGACCGCGCATCTCCACTGGGGCGATCATCTGCACGGCGGCCATGGTCGGGCCATAGCTTGAACCCATGGTCATCATCATCAGCGTGATCGCGCCGAACAGCAGCGTGAAATTGCCGAGCGCAAAGGCAGCCGCCAGGCAAGGGGGAATGGCGATGCAGAAGCCGCACAGCAGTCGCAGCGCCATGTCGCGGGTACCGCGCGCGAAACGATGGTCGATGAACAGGCCGAGCGACAGGCCACCGATGATACCGCCCAACGCGACCGCGACCGACATCATTGTTCCGACGTCCGCCGCGCTCGCGCCGAGCACCCGGCGGGCGTAGGTCGGGGTCCACACCATGGTCCCTTGTATGGCAACTGCCATCACCGCCGATCCCAGGATCAAGCCCAGCATTAGCCGCGGATGCGCGCCGATATGGCGGAAGAACGCGCCCCAGTTCGCCGCCCGCCGGTCCGGCGGGGTCAGGCTGCGGCGCTTCGGTTCCCGAAAGGCGAAGGCCAGGAAGGCGATCAGCACGCCCGGCAGGCCCGTCACCACCAGCACCTGCCGCCATGGCGCAAGGCCAGAGAGCGGGCCGCCCAGCGGCTGCGCCGAAAACAGGGCGAGCAGATTGCCGCCAAGCGCGTATGACAGCGATATGCCGATGACGCCGGACACGGAAAGACAGGCGATCGGGGTGGTCAGCCGGTGCCGGGGGAAGATGGACGACAGGAGCGACTGCCCCGCCGGCGATACCGCCGCCTCACCCGCGCCCACCAGCAGGCGACCAGCGAACAACTCGCTGTAGCTGCGCGCCAGCCCGGTGCCGGCTGCGGCCAGGGACCAGACCACTATGCCCGCGAACATGATTGCGCGCCGAGAATAGCGATCGACCAACCCGCCGATCACCAGTCCCATAAGTCCGTAGAACAGAGCGAAGGAAAGGCCTTGAACCAGGCTGATCTGGAAATCGTTGAGGCCAAGGTCCGCCCGCATTTCCGGGATCAGCACCGATATGACCTGTCGGTCGATCATCGACACGATCTGGAAGATCGTCAGGATGAACACCGTCCACCAGGCGTTGGCAGGACCATAATTGTCGGGCCAGTCGCTGCTGTAGGCGGGGCTCTCCGTTCGCGCCGGGGCCGGCAAGGCTGATCAGGCCTTCAGATGGGCAGGCAGTTCCTGCATGAAGACAGCCTTGACCTCTGTGAAGCCGTGCAGTCCCTCCACTCCGCCTTCGCGGCCCACGCCGGACTGTTTGAAGCCGCCATAGGGGATCGTGTAATCGATGACGCGGCCATTATGGCCGAAATTACCGGTTCGAATGCGCCGGGCGACTCGATAGGCACGCTCGACATCCTGTGTGAAGACGCCGCCCGACAGACCGTAGATATTGTCGTTGGCGATGGCGATGGCCTCTTCCTCGCTGCCATAGGCGATGATCGTGCCGACGGGTCCGAAAATCTCCTCGCGGGCGATGGTCATGTCGTTGCTGGCGTCGGTGAACAGGGTCGGTTCCACAAACCAGCCCCTGTCGAGATGCGTCGGGCGATTGCCGCCGGTGATGATGCGGGCGCCCTGCGCCTTGCCTTGCCGGATATAGTCGAAGACGCGGCCATGCTGGCGCTGGGTGACGAGCGGGCCCATCTGCGTGGTTTCGACGAAGGGATCGCCCACCTGCACATATTGCATTGCGGCGGCCATGGCCTCCTCCACTGCGCGCTTCAGCGACAGGGGTACCAATATGCGGCTGAACGCGGCGCATTGCTGGCCGCACAGCCCGACGAGGTTCGGCATGATGCCTTCCACGACCTTGCCGATGTCAGCGTCGTCCAGGACGATGGCGGCGGACTTGCCGCCCAGCTCGGTCGTGATGCGTCCCGACCGCGCGCTGACGATCGAGGCGATATTAAGGCCTGCGGCGGTCGAACCCGTGAAACTGACCTTGTCCACTCCTTCATGCCGGATCAGATGATCGGAGACGTCACGATCGGCCGTCAGTACGGAAAAGACGCCCTCCGGCACGCCTGCCGCTGCGATGCATTCGGCCAGGATCAGTGCTTCCAGCGGCGTTTCGGGCGATGGCTTGGCTATGATTGTGCAGCCGGCGGCCAGCGCGAAGGCCACCTTGAGCGAAAGGGTGGCGAGCGGGGCGTTCCACGGCACCACGGCGGCGACCACGCCCACCGGCTCGTGCACGACAATGGCATGGCCGCCGGCCAGTGCGGGCCGCACCTCTTCAAACCCCTTTTCGGCAAGATCGGCGGCATAGGTGTAATAGCCGCCCATGAAGGGCGCGGTCATCGACGACTGCGAGTAAGGCATACCCACCTGCATCGACCAGGCGCGCGCGAAATCGTCGCTCCGCTTGGCCATCTCACCGGCGATGCGACGCAGATAGACGGCACGTTCCGGGCCGGTCATACGCGGCCACGGGCCATTGTCGAAGGCATCGCGCGCGACCGCGACGGCGCGATCCATGTCCGCAGTCGTTGCCTTGGCGACGCGGCCCACCTTCTCCTCGGTGGCGGGGGAGATGATCTCTATTCCGTCAGACCCGGAAGAATTGGTCCAGCCGCCGCCAATGAACAGCTTTTCCGGGCTTGCGAGATTGACGAGCGTATCGGTCATGCGAAGTTCCTTCAGGATACGGCAAATATGGGCGGGACGCTGGTCAGGTCTCGACAACGACGGGCAGCGACAGGATGTTGGCGACGCCGCCGTCCACCGGCAACATGTGGCCGGTGATATAGCCCGACGCATCGGACGCCAGGAACTGGACCGGGCCGACCATCTCCTTCGGATCGCCGAAACGGTCCAGTGCTATGGCGCTGCGGAAGATTTTCGCCCGCGCCGGGTTTCCGACCGTGGGCGCGGCCATGTCCGTGTCGAAGAAGCCGGGCGCTATGGCGTTGCAGGTCACGCCATGGGGCGCCAGATCCGCCGCGATCGATCGCGTCAGGCCCAGAACCGCATGCTTGCTGGCGACATAGGCGGACAGGTTGGGCCGCCCCGTGTCGGACACATAAGAGGCGAAATTGATGATCCGCCCCCATTTGCGCGCCACCATCCCCTTAGACAGGTCGCGGCACAACAGATACATGGACGATACGTTCACATCGAACATGTTTTCCCAATGCGCCAGGGTGGACTGGTGGAGCGGCCCCCATCCGCCGATAGCCCCATTATTGACCAGGATGTCGATATCGGCCCCTTCGGCGTTCAGCCTCTCGGTCGCGTTCTGCACAGCTTCCAGATCCGCCAGGTCGAAGGCGATCGTTCGCGCCTGACCGCCTGCCGCACGGATGTTCTCGGCCGTTTCTTCCAGTTTTGCGGCGTCGCGCGCGGCAAGGACGAGCGATGCCCCGGCTTCCGCAAGCCCCAGCGCGATCGCCCGGCCCAGGCCGCGCGAGGCGCCCGTGACCATCGCCGTGCGGCCTGCAAGCGAGAAAAGCCCCGTCATTTTGTCCTCATCCTTGGCCAGACCTTGTTCCGATGCGATCATAGCGTTGCCAGCGGCCCTATTTCGATGGCGCAAGTCCAGCCATCATAAGAGCGATGTTCGTCGTCAAGGTCCGCACAAGGCTTGTACACCCTTTGCGCTTCCCCGCTATGCACAGCAGCTTGGGAAAGGAGAAAGCCATCATGGTCGAGGCGCACAGCGTCGTGGAGGCGGAAGCCGATTATGTCATCGTCGGCGCCGGATCGGCCGGTTGCGTGCTCGCCAATAGGCTGAGCGCGAACGGCCGTCACAAGGTTGCGCTGTTGGAAGCGGGCGGCGACGACAGGCCGCTGCAAAATCTTCTCAATCCCGCGCAGGCGATGAGCACGATGAACATTCACGTGCCTGCAGGCTTCACCAGGATGCTGAAGGATCCTCGCGTCAATTGGAACTATATGACCGAACCCGATCCGGGATCGGACGGCAGGCGGCATGTGTTCCCGCGTGGCAAGGTTCTGGGCGGCTCCTCCTCCATCAACGGCATCATCTGGGTCCGTGGCCTGCCGGAGGATTATGACGGCTGGCGGCAAAGGGGACTGACCGGTTGGGGATGGGAAGACGCCGAAACCTATTTCCGCAAGATCGAAGATCAGCAGGGCGCGGATGCCGGCAGCGACCGGCCGGTCGGCCCCCTCAAGATAAGCGACGTGCCGATCCGACATCCCATGCTGGATGTGATGACCAGGGCCTTCGAGGAAGCCGGTGCCCCGATCTCCAACGATCTGAACGGCACCACCCGGGAAGGCGTGGCCCGTATCCGGCTCAACGCCTATAAGGGCATGCGCGTATCGGCGGCCGTTGCCTATCTGCATCCGGCGATGAAGCGGCCCAATCTCCAGGTCATCATTCACGCACATGCCACGCGCGTCCTGTTCGAAGGCAGGAAAGCCGTGGGCGTCGAATATTGGAAGGGCGGCCGCATCCGGCAGGTGCGCGCCCGCCGAGAGGTCATCCTGTCGGGCGGTGCGATCAATTCCCCCCAATTGCTGGAGCTGTCAGGCATAGGGCAGGGCGAGCGGCTGCGGGAGCTGGGCATTACGACGCTGGTCGACAGTCCGAATGTCGGTGAAAATCTCCAGGATCATTATGCGGCGATGGTTCGCGCCCGCCTCAAACCGGGTGCTGCGAGCTTCAACGCCATGTCGCGCGGTTTGCCGCTGGTGGGGCAGATGCTGCGTTTTGCCATGAACCGGACGGGTCTGCTGGCGCTGGGCGGCTCGAATCTGACCGCATTCCTCAAGTCCGATCCGTCGTTCGACCTGCCCGATCTGCAATTCTTCGCCAGCCCCGCGACGGTCGATTTCGAGGCGCTGGCGCTCAAGGGCGCGATGACGATGGAAAAGCTGCCCGGCATCACGGTGGGCGGATATGTGATGCGGCCGCAGTCAAAGGGCTCGATCCATATCAGGAGCGGCGACTTTCATGACGCGCCGGCGATCAGGCCGAATTTTCTTTCGGCCGAAGCAGACTGCCGGGCGCAGGTCGGTTGTCTGCGCTGGGCACGCCGCGTCATGGAAAGTCCCGCCCTTGCCCCCTATTTCGATCATGAACTGACGCCGGGTGCGGCATTGCAGAGCGACGAGGAATTACTGGGCTTTGCCCGCTCCAGCGGGTCGACCGGCTATCATCAGGCGTCGACCTGCGCCATGGGCGTGGGGCCGGACGCGGTCGTTTCCGGAAAGCTGAAAGTCAACGGCGTGGAAGGCCTGCGGGTCGTCGATGCCTCTGTGATGCCCGCTGTCGTGTCGGGCAACACCAATGCGGCGACGATGATGATCGCGGAAAAGGGTTCCGACATGATCCTTGCCGAAACCTGACGAGGATCGCCCTTTCACTTCGCCCGGACGGCGCTGTTCAGCTTTGTTGACGCACCTGCTCCCCAAACAGCAGGAGCGACTGGTCGGTGGGCAGTGCATCCCAGATCTGGCGCGCGGCTGTGTCTATGTCCATGACGCCGATGCCCTGTTCCATCTGCCTGCGCATCTGCGACGCAATGGGATAGTCGCTGTCGGCCATGGCGGCGACATGGCGGGTAAGAGCCGTGTCGACAAATCCCGGTCGCACTGCCGTCACCCAGATATTGTCCTTTCCGCGCAGCGCCAGTTCCCTGCGGGTAACGCGAACCCACATTTCCTGGGCGGCCTTGCCCGCGCAATAGACGCTCTGTCCTATGGTAGGTGAACGGGCGGAAGAAGAGGACATGAGGACCAGCCCCGCCTCTCCGGCAAAGCCGCTCTCCCCGACCGCGCGCACGAACATTTCCGCGAGCCGCAAGGGCGCTGCGACATTGGCGACAATGTCGCGGGCATAGTCATCCGGCGCGACCTCTCCGACAAAGCCGGTCATCCCTTTCATATGCGCATTCTGGATGAAGATCGCGCGGGAGCCCCGGAACCGGGTGAGGTTGTCGGCAAAATGAGAGCCGACATCATCCCAGCTTGCCGGATCAGCGAGGTCCAGGAAGACGCTCTCATGGTCGGGATGGGGTCGTCGCGACAAGTTGACCACGCGCGCGTTAAGATAGGGGACATTGCGCGCCAGGCCCAATCCTATGCCCTCGGTGGCGCCTGAAATCCATATCAGGCTGTCGCAATCGCCATGCGCATCTGTTATTTCTGCATTTTGCATGTATGATCTTCATCATGACGGTCGTCCTGCTGTCAAATCACGCTGTCGCACCATCGCATGGATGATGCCGCGGCCCATGCTGCTTGCACCCCTTGGCGGTGCAGGCCATGGACATTCCAATCACCATACAGATAGCCGGAGCCGATCCGATGGAATTGCGCCTCGATCCCGATCTTCAGACCTTCCGGACGGAAGTGCGCGCCTTTATCGACAGCGTATTGCCCGCCGAGATGAAGGAACGTCAGCGTCGCAAGGTCGCCAATAACGCCGCCGTGCCCGATCTGCTGGAATGGATGCGCATCCTCAACGCTCATGGCCGATCCGTGCCGCACTGGCCGGTGGAGTTTGGCGGTTGCGGTTGGACACCGATGCAGCTCTTCATCTTCAATGAGGAACTGTACAAGGCCGATGCCCCTGAATTCGACTGGGGCGGCACGCATATGCTGGGGCCGGTGCTCTATACCTATGGTTCCGATTATCTGAAGGACAGGTTCCTGCCCATGATCCGCGAAGGCGCGACCATGTGGGCGCAGGGCTTTTCCGAACCGGGGTCGGGTTCCGATCTCGCTTCGCTGCGCACCAGCGCCGAACTGGTCGGCGACAAATATATCGTCAACGGGCAGAAGATCTGGACCAGCGGCGCCGCCCATGCGGACTGGGGCTTTTTCCTGGTCCGCACCGACAAGAATGTGAAGCCGCAGCGCGGCATCAGCTTCCTCATCATCAAGATGGATACGCCCGGCGTCACCGTGCGCCAGATCCCGCAGATCAATGGCGAAGCGCATCTGTGCGAAGTGTTCCTGGACAATGTCGAGGTTCCCGCCGACCAGTTGATCGGGGAACCGGGCATGGGTTGGACCTACGCCAAGTTCCTGCTGGAGCATGAGCGCACCACGTCGAGCTTCATCTACTGGAGCAAGCGGGAACTGGCACGCGCGAAGGACATTGCGCTCGGCGAAATGACAGGAGGCCGCCGCGTCGCCGACGACCCTGCTTTCCGCGCCCGTTTCGCCAGGGTGGAGGCGGATCTGCTTGCGCTGGAATGGTCGGTTCTGCGCGTGCTGGCGCATGAGGAATTCGACGCGCCGGAGGCTGCCGCCGCCTCCGTGTTGAAAATCCGGGGTTCTGAACTGCAACAGGAAATCACCATGTTGCAAGTCGACGCCCTGGGCGCGAAGGCGCTGCGCTTCTTCGATGTGGCCCCTGTGCCTCCCCCCGCGCCCACGGATATGTGGGCCGATTATGCCCCCGGTCGAACGACGGTGGCGCTGATCAACCGGGCGGCGACCATCTATGGCGGGTCGAAGCAGATCCAAAAGAATATTCTGGCCAAGCTCGCCTTCGGCCTCTGACAGGAAGACAGGAACAATGGATTTCGCGAAGTCCGACATTCAGGCGATGCTTCTGGACAGTGCCGAACGGTTGCTGTCCGAAAATGCCGACGTCGAATATTGGCGGCATCAGCGATCGAGCGCGACGGGCTTTGACGAGGCGCGCTGGACGCAGTTCGCGGAGCTGGGATGGCTTGCCCTGCCGGTGCCGGAAGCAGCGGGTGGTCTGGACGGTACGATAGAGGATATTGCGCTGCTCAACATTGCCCTGGGCAAGGCTCTGGCGACCGAACCCTATATCAGCACGATCGTGCTTGCCGGCCATGTGCTCAAGCAATCCGCGGACGAAACGCGGGCGCTGGACCTGTTGGGCGAGGTTGCGGGCGGCACGCTGCGCATCGCGCTCGCGCATCAGGAAAATGGCGCTCATCCGCTCGACGTCGAGGTGACCGGTACCAGCGCCCGCCGTTCCGATGATGGATATATTGTGTCCGGCACGAAGATCATGGCGTTCGATGCGCCCAGCGCGGGGCAGTTGATCGTCTCGGCCCGTCTGGAGGGGGAAGAGGGCGTCGGCCTGTTCCTCGTGCCCGCCGATGCGCCCGGCATTTCGGTTGAATCCTATGCGCTGATCGATGGCACCCGCGCCTCCGACATCGTCCTTGCCGACGTGACGCTCCCGTCCACGGCTCTGCTGATCGGTGGCAATCGCGGCGCGGCGGTGCTGCGCGAGTCCATCGACCGTGCCTCGATCGCGCTGATGGCGCAGGCGGTCGGCGCGATGGAAGCCGCGAACAAGGTCTGCGGCGCCTATGTGCAGGAGCGCAAGCAGTTCGGGGTCGCCATCGGTTCCTTTCAGGCGATCCAGCATATCATGGCCGATAATTTCGTCGCCGCCCATCAGGCGCGTTCGATGCTCTACCACGCCTTGGCCAATGCGGATCAGGATGAGGCGACGCGGTCGGCCGCGCTTTCCGCCGCGCGCCTTGTCATCGGAGAGGCGGGGCAGACCGTCTCGCGCAATGGCATTCAGGTCCATGGCGGCTATGGGCTGACCGATGAATATGCGATCGGCCATTATTTTCGCCGGTTGATGTGCATAGAAAAGCAATATGGCGACCTGATCCAGCATGGCGAACGCTTTGGCGACAGCATCTTCGGCTAAGCTCTGCAAGGGGCCACGCGATTGAGGGCCGGGCCAAGCTCTTGCGGATCGCCTCACCCTGTGTCTTTGTGGCGCCATGACGGGACGCGCCAGGACTGAAGAAGGCGAGCGCAGCGTGGAGGCATGCCGCGCCGCTCTCGAAGTGCATTATGCGGTGCACCGCACCATCCCATCCATGGCGGGCCTTGCCAGGCTGTGGGATTATGCCAGCAAATCATCGGCATCCCGGCGCGTCGATCAGCTGATAGAGGCGGGCATATTGCTCTGGTCGGCCGACCGGCGACTGGCGCCCGGGCCGGCCTTTCGCATCCTGCCCGATCCGCAGGTGCAGGCCGACGGGGTTCCGGCGCCCGCGGCCACCGACCCGCTTCAGGCGGCTCTGGCTGCCTGGGCGACAGACTATGATCCGGTGCTGGTTCGCTCCTACTCCGTCACGACGCGCCTGTTGCGCCTGGCCCGGAGCATGGAACGGCACATGACGCTGTCGGCCGCGCGGGAAGGGCTGACATCCGGCGACGTGCTCCTGCTCGATGCCCTGTACCGCGTGGGACCGCCCCATCGCATCGCGCCCACAGCGCTCAAACACTATTTCCTGATGTCGCTTGCAGGCGTTGCCAAGCGGGTCGATCGGCTGGAGGCGCTGGGCTTCATCCGCCGGGTGCCCAATCCTGACGATCGGCGCGGCTTGTTCATCGAATTGACGGAGGCAGGCCACGCGGCGCTCACCAGGCTGGTCGAGCTCGACCGCTCCGCCCCGCATATCCTCTGGCCGACCGCACTCAGCGAGCAGCAATATCATGCGATGATAGAATCCCTGAATATCGCAGAAGCGCTGGTCGCGGAGCAGGATAAGAACGAACGTTCCCATGAACCTCGTTCACCCATGTGATAATATCCAGTTTAATTGACTTTCAGGCACCTATTGCTCCAGCATATGCAAATCCAAGTGAACTAGTGAGGAGGGGTGATGCGCAGCCGGTCGGAAAATGTGGGAACCGTCGCTGACCTGTCGAGCGGCATAGATGCAGCAGCGCTCATCCGCACGTCTCAGATAATCGCCGGTAATTTCGATGCGCTCGATCCCGCTCTTGTCGGCAGGGTGGAACGGTTCACGGGCTGGTTGAACGAACAGCCGCCCCTGCGTCCCGAGCAGAAGTCGGATGTCGAATTGCAACTGCGCAAGCTGCTTTCGACGCGCCTGCGGCTCGCTGCGGACCGCAAACGCATTCCCGCCATCGCAGAGGAAAAGATAGAGCGGCCCATTTTCGTCATCGGCTTCGGCCGGACCGGCACGACACTCATTCATTCGTTGCTGGCCGAGGATCCCGGCGCGCGTACCCCGCTCTGGTGGCATAGCCATTCGCCAAGCCCGCCGCCGGGCGAAGTGCCGGTAACGCCGGAGCGGATAGAACTCACGGCCAGGGAACTGGACGAGCTGCTGATGCGTGCGCCCGGCCTGCTCACGCTTCACCCCTATTGGGACAAGCGCGGCCATTGCCCGATCGAATGCGAGGAAATCTTCACCCTCGACTTTCAGAACGCTTATCCGTCGCTGCTGTACAAGCTGCCGGCGCTGGCGATGATCCTGGACGCCAGCAATATCGCCGCGGCCTACAGTTTTCATCGCCAGTTCCTGCAGCATTTGCAGTGGCAGCAGCCGACCAGCCATTGGGTAGCCAAGGGAATATACCACCAATTCGCCCTGGACGCGCTGTTCGACGCCTATCCTGACGCGCTGTGCATCTGGCCGCATCGCGACCCGGTTCAGGTCCACCCTTCGATCATGGCGATCACGGCGGTGCTTTATGGCGGTATCACCAACTGGCAGATGGATTTTCAGGCCCTCGGTCCCGCCTTTGTCGAAAGCATCGCGGCATCGCTGGCCGAAACGATGAAAAATCCGCTGGTCGACGATCCTCGCATCTTCCATGTCGATTTCCAGGACCTGACGAGTGACCCCGTGGATGTGATCCGGCGAGCCTATGGCCATTGGCAAATGGATTACACGCCCGAATTCGACAGCCGGATGCGGACGTGGCTCGCCGATCCGGCAAATGCTTCCAATCGCTATGGCCGCTATGATTACGCCCTGGAACCCTTCGGCCTCAGTCGGGAGATGATCGAGACGGCGTTCGAAGGGTATTCGCGGCGCTTCAGGCTGGGCCGGTTCGCGCGGGCCTGAGGGCGGTGCGTTCCGACGCCCACTACAAGCTTAACCGGCACGTCCTATCGGACAAGAGCCTATAGGTTGGTGGGAAGTCGCGTAGGGAACAGCCTTACGATGCGGTGGGTTTCGATGACGTGCTATTTCGGCAAGAGAGGATCCTAAAATGGCAAATCAGAACCAACACAATCCCGCCGGGGACCAACTCGGGCAGACCCGACCTTCGAGCAGCGGCGTGCCGGTTTCCCGGACGAACACGCCGTTGGTGCCCAGGCATAGGCCAATTTTGGAATAGGACTATTGCCTATTTTAGTCCCCGGGGGTGTGGAGAGCGGAATGACGGCTTGCGGCTAGGTGACAGCGCCTTGCAGACATTCCACTCTGAGCTAAGATCGTGTCATGCGTGAGCCAGATTTCCAAACCGACGGATGGTGCCTTGATGACGGTGAGGGTTACCACGCCGCTGCGCCAGAGACGTTTTGGATACCCGACCGGCAAAGGCGAGAAAACCTTAAACCCGGAGACCTTGCAAAGCTGATCTTTCGGATAAGCGTCGATGACGGTGATGAGAATGTCGCCGTGGAGCGGATGTGGGTTCTGGTCAGGGAGCGCATAGATGGCGGGTATCTGGGAATACTCGACAATGAACCCAGTGCCATCGCTGAGAACGATGAATTTTGGTTCGGAACAGAGCTTCCATTTTCCCCGAGGCATGTAATCAACATCGAAGAAAAAGACGAGAAAACCATCGCACTTGCGTGTCAGGAACCACGCAGGCGTTGGTCGACGCAATAGCTATGTCCGCTTCTGGAGAGTAAGGGTCGTGATTGGAACAGCAATTAATGGTCGACAGCAGAAACGGCAATCATACGCCAATTCAAGAGTTTTGAAGAATCGGTGCCAGATCGCGAAATGCATTGATGACGCGCTGGACGGTGACGATCTTCCCGTCCACATTATATGCGATCAATAAGCGGCGCTCGAATGTCAGCGTCCGCAAACCTGCCACCAAGTCATCGCGGGGGGATCCGCGATGGGGAAAATCGGCCAACGCCGCGATGCGTCTTCAATTCTGGCAAGGTAGCCGTCTGCCGTGGGAATATCGGCTTCCACGCTCACCCATCGGTGAAGTGCAATCAAATCCTCGATCGCCAATGCCGACAGTTGCACGTCATAGGTCATGCCTTGGCGATCGAGGCCCTAACCTGCGCAAATGCCTTGTCGAGCGGCATGAGGGGACGGGGATCAGCTAGGGCTTCCGCAACGCGGATGCGCACCAGTTCATCCAAAACAGCCTCTTCGCGATCCAGCGCGCGCAAACCCGCTCGCATCACTTCGCTCATAGAAGCATATCAGCCAGACGCAAGATGGCGCTCCGCGTGCGATGACATTTCGCCAAGCGTTACCGTGATTGCCTTCGCAGCCATGTCTACCTTCATTCCAATATGATTTTATCATATCGCATCTTCGGTGCGGATGCTAGTGGCTGGTCGGCGGCAATCGACGGAGTTGGGTGCCAGGAACGGGAAAGCGGACCAGCCGCAGCTGGGAGTGAAAAATCAGCAGTTGAATGACGACAAAGGGTCGTTATTTTCCGGGTTTGCCCAGTCCAAATGGCCGGGAAAGATCGCCCGTCCAATGCGATAACGTTGCGGTAGCGGACTGCATGTCGCGCGTCCCGCTGTTCCGTACGAGATAGTATAAGCCATCTCCCAATGGCTGTATTCCGACATGGGCATTCTGATGCCACCCCCGCACGCCCGTCTTCCCATCATGAAGGCCATCCTGGGCAAGAGGCAATTCCAGGCTATTCTCCTCGTTCGTGCCTTGCGGAGGAACCAAGCCTCGCAAGGCCTGATAATGTGGCTGGCTTCGGGCATCGAGCGCAAACAGCAGATAATTGGGCCAGTCGGGCTTGGCTCCCTGATAGACGCCCATGAACCAGCGCTGCAGGTGAGGGCATCCTTGCAGCGCGGCGATATTATGGCGCGGCGATGCCCGGATTTTCCATACCCGCGGCCGAGCACAGCACGATGACAAGCTGGGCCCCGGAACGCGAGTCGGCTGCCTATGAGAACATGCTCGATGCCTTCGGCGGGCCCGGGAAGCTCGTTGCCGTCGTATCGGACAGCTATGATCTCGATGTTGCGGTGGCAGAAATCTGGGGCCGCACCCTGCGCGACAAGGTGCTTACCCGGCAAGGCACCCTCGTGGTCCGGCCCGATAGCGGCGATCCCATCGAAACCCCACTGCGGACTGTGAAGACGCTGTGGGAGAAGTTCGGCGGCACGATCAATGCCAAAGGCTATCGGGTACTCAATCCGCATGTTCGGGTGATCCAGGGCGACGGCATGAACATCGCCAGCATCACGCGGCTGATCGATCGCATGGTCGAGGAAGGCTATGCCATCGATAACATTGCGTTCGGCATGGGCGGCGGCTTGCTACAGCAGGTCAACCGGGACACCCTGTGCTTTGCTATGAAGGCCAATGCGCTGAAAGATGACGACGGCAACTGGCGGGATGTTGCGAAGAAGCCGGCTACCGATCCTGCCAAGGGCAGCAAGGCCGGACGTCAGGCAGTAATCGGCAAGGAAGGCAAACTCATTGCGGCTCGATTAGATATGATCGGCCCTGAGCAAGATCAGTTATACCAACCTGCATGGATCATGACCTTCGCGCCTATTTTCGACGGCCGATGGTCATGATGCGCCATGGCTGGTCGATGAGCTTGTTCCAAGCCTCGCAGCAGTGATCGACGATGTTGTCGTAGGATGTGAAGATGCGGTTCGACAGCCAGTTGTCGCGCATGAACTGCCAGATGTTCTCGACCGGGTTGAGTTCAGGGCACTTGGCCGGCAACGGGACGATGCTGATGTTGGCGGGCACCTTGAGTTTGCCGGTTGTATGCCATCCAGCCTGATCCATCAGGACGACCGCATGAGCCCCCGGCGCGATGGCGAGCGATATCTCGGCAAGATGCAGCGCCATGGTTTCGGTGTTGCAGAAAGGCAGGACGAGCCCGGTGCCCTTGCCGTGTTCGGGCAGATTGCGCCAAAGATGTTGGCCGATTTGGTCCGCGGGTCCTTTGGAGCCGAAGGGCCGCCCAGCGCCGCGTGATTGTGTTTTTCTGACCGACGCGGGCTTCGTCCTGAAACCAGGTCTCTATCGGCGTACCATCCAGCAATCCTTCGGGACCACGCGCGTAAACCGGAGCACCCAATCCCGAACGATCTGGAGCCCGACGCCGCCGATCCGGGCCGCTGCGCTCCGACTGCCGCCATCGTATATCTTGGCCAATGCAAGAAGCCGCCGTGCCTGGCTCGCGCTCTTCGTCGTCCGCGACAATCGTCGCAGCGCTGCCCCATCAAAATCTTCCCGCAAGCCGATCGCTGAACCCATGGTGTCGCACTCCAAAGCCAGGGCTCGATAGATTCAGAATTTCACCGCCTAGGGAATCCCCCATGAGTCAGACACCGCGCAAGTTGGTATTAGTGCCGGTATGGCGCAACGGCGAACTGCTAGCCCGTTATGGTTTCGAGGACATCCGGCAGCGGTCTGAACCGAAATAATTGTTGCAAGAGGGCGGTCCTCTGCCGGTGGATCGCTCTGTCGAAGTTTGCCCAAAATGTGATTCAAGAAGGCGGTTGGTCATTGACCAGGTTCAAATAGTACCTTGTGTGCTTCAGTTCCCCTTTCCTGCGGAGGGCTCCCAGTTCGACCAGTTCGGCGAGATCGCGAGTGGTCGTCGCTGGTGCAGCGCCGGTAATGATCCGGTAGTTTGCCGCGCTCAACCCGCCCCTGAAGGCATCCGGTCCGTCGGCGAACATGCGGAACAAAGCCTTCTCTTGCCGCGCGTTGATCTGGTCGCGAAGGCGGTCAAGCAGCTTGACCTTGGTGAGGAGGAAATGAACCCGCTCCAGCGTGCGCTGTTGGGCCGCAAGCGCGATGTCAGAAAACCAGTCGAGCCATTCGTCGATGCGGTTCGACAAACTCGCACGTTGAAGCTGGGTGTAATAGTCCTTGCGATGGCGCCGGATGATCTCTGCGAGCGCCGTGATCGCGGGTGCGTCAAGTCCTTGGGCCAGGGCCTTTTCCGCAATCGCGCGGCCGAGGCGCCCGTTGCCATCTTCGAAGGGGTGGATGGACTCGAACCATAGATGAGCAATACCCGCTCGCGCCAGTGCGCTCACCGGCGAAGGGTCGGCCGGCCTGGTATCGTTGAACCAGGCAATGAATGCGTCCATCTCGCCTGGCACCGCTTGTGATGGCGGAGCCTCGAAATGCACCTTGGGCGCGTGCAGGGCTCCCGAGACTATCTGCACGGGATCGGTATGTGTTCGATATCGGCCTATGTCGGCGAGGTCCCGCCTGCCGTTCAGGAGCAAGGCATGCCAATGGAACAACATGGCGTCGTTGATCGGTTCGCGATAGCTGTGGAAGAGGTTCGCCATGAGTTCTGCAGCGCCCGCCTCGGCGGCATTGGCGCGGCGGTGGTCGGCCTTGATCCCCAGATGTTTCGCAACGGACGACTGCACGCTCGCGCGATCAAGGATCTCCCCCTCGATTGCGGAACTGTCGACAGCTTCCTGCGCCATGAGTTCGATGGTGAGGTTCTGGCGATCATCGGAATCGAGATGGGCCATGACACCGACCAGGACACCAGCGCCCTTCAGAAACCGGTCCTCGCGGCTTCTCAGGCGCTTCGCATCATAGGCGAAGTTCGGCCAATCGGGTTGTTGCCAGTTCCAACGCATGACCGATAGAGTACCTTTCTATCGATCATAATAGAGAATAATTTGATTTATAAAAGATGTTCTTATCGTTCAGAACGAGGGTCTGTATCATATGGTTCGGTAAGGGGATGCTCAATGTAGAGGGACGACGGACCAGCCCGGCACTAGCTCGCAATAAAGGGCTAACCGCAGCTGCGATTTGGCTGTCCGGCAGACATTATTCTGGAAGCTGGAATGAACCGCCCGGGGCTGAGCGGCTTAGGGAGCGTCAGCCGTGACGACCGATCGCATCGAGCAAGGTTGACCGGAGGCGATGAACGATCCGTTGAAAGCTCTCATCATCACCAAGCGCCCGTGCCAGAACGATTGCAGCCTGTATTCCAGATACCGCCCCTTCCGCGAGGTCCATGGCCATCGCTGGCGGAACCTATGCCACTTCGAGACAGTGAGCCAGAGCCGAAATCCAACGAGCGAAGTATTCCTTCACCTTGACCGCGAAGATTTCGCCAGAGGAGTTCAGCCCGAGGCATCCAACGACGCAGACCCTTCTTCCGGAGCGGAAATATGCGGTCACATCGTCGAACATGGCCGTGACAGCCGCCGCCGGATCAGAAACATTCTCCAGCGGCGAGAAAATCGCGTCGGCGAACCAACCGTCGATATTCTCAAGGACCGCCTCCATCATCTCATCCTTCCCACCGGGGAAGAAATTGTAGAGGCTGCCTTTGCCAAGGCCTGTCGCCTTTGACAGCACAGCCAAGCTCGCGCCCTCCAACCCGTGCTCGCGAAAGATCGCTCAACGAGGCGCGGTCGTCCGGACGGCGACCGAGAGGCCAGAAGAACAGGCGCTCCGATTCCCTGATGGGCATCTCGTTGATGCTGGCGTGGCGGTTCTACATCAGTCCGTCTTCGGCAAAGAGCCAGTTTTCGTTTCCGTAGGCTCGGAACCACTGTCCGGCGTCATCGCGATACTCGTAGGCATAGCGAACCGCAATACGGTTGCCGGTGAACGCCCACAACTCCTTGATAAGCCGATATTCGTGTTCCTTCCACTTGCGCTCAAGGAAGGCCTGAGCTTGTTCCCGATTGGTCGCGAACTCGACGCGGTTGCACCAGCGCGTATCGAGGGTGTAGGCTAGGGCGACCTTGGCGGCGTCGCGGGTGTTCCAGCCATCTTCAGCTAGGTGAACCTTCTCGACAGCGGACTCGTGGGTAAACGGGGGCAGCGGGGGACGGGACATTTGATTTCCCTTCGAGATGTGAATGGTCTTGGCAATCGCGGGGGCCGCAGAGAGAGACCGCGATAGCTTCGCACTCAATTTTAGGCCGAGAAACCTTGCATCGCATTCTCGAAGCCAGCCTTTCAAGTTGATCATCGGTGTTGGCTTACCCGCGCCTGTTGAAGGGCGGGACTCGGGACATTCCCGCCGTTGCCTCGCGACTTGGTGAACGGCAGGATCAGCCAGCAGCAGACAGCCAGCGTCTGCCCGAACGAGCACGCAGAACGACAGAGACTGGCCGCCGGTTGTCATATATAGCGGTTTGCAGCTAGGCGGTCTAAATGATAAACTCGGCTTATTAGACGGATCATGATGATCGGCCGTTTGAATATATCAATTTGTCTCTGGTGATCTGGATAGTCCTCAGTAAGCCATCTTCTCTTCCAAATGCCGCTCGATGTTGGCACGATCGATCCAGAGACTACGGAATTTCTTGTCAGCCAACAGCTGGAGCTGATCGCTATTGTGCTTCGATCCGGGCTGGCTGCTGTTACCATAGCTCATGAGGCCTACGGCCTTCAACGGCGTACCAAACTCCACCATGGATACCCAGGTTTCACCATGGACTGGCGTACGCTCGCCGTTTTTCATGGGGCCCCAGGTGATGGTGCGAAAGACGCCGGTATTGCCGAAGCCGCCATTGGCCGGCACGCTCACATCGCCGATGTGGAAGCGGGACACATCGCCATAGGGGCGGTCGATCGCGCCATAAAGCTGTTTGGTCTTGGCGACCGCCTGCTTCAACATCGCGACCGCTGCGGCAGGGTCTTTGAGACCGCGAGGCGTTTCAAGCGGATCATCGAGCGTCCATTTGACGGCATAGTTGGACTGATCGGTGAAATTTCGCGGCGCGAAGACGCCGGCCCAGGTTTCGAACAGCAGGGCCGCCCTGCTATCGGGTTCGAAGCGATGATCCCAGTCCTTCAGCAGGGCCGTCGCCGCCTGAACATCGGCGTCATTCGAGCCGGCGGCTGCCGCCAGCAGATCGGGCAGCATCCGCTCCGCCATCAGCGACGTCGTCGTCAGCTTGCGTGACACGAAATCGTCGAAGCTGATCTTGGGTGTTTTCGTCATGAGCTTTACCGACATCTGCGCGCGCTGGCTCATCGGGCCGACGGGCGCAACATAGGCAGGGAAAGCCCTGGGATCGAGCGCGCGCGGCCAGGTCGCCAGCCACGGCGGATCATTGGCGTTCTGCACGAAGCCGGTGGCGGGATCGAACAGCTTGGGCATGTCGTCATAGCTGTGGACATCCTTCCACAGCGTCGCCGACGTGTCGCCGGGCACGGGGGCGGACCAGTATTTGAGGTCGCCGCTCGCGTGTTTGGGGAGCAGGCCATTGTCGAGATAAAGGATATGGCCCGCGCGATCGGCGTAGATGATGTTGAACATCACGACCTGCATCCTGCGCAGCGCCTTTTCGAACGTCACCCAATCGCGCGCCTTGCCCATGTCGAGATATTGTTCGAGCACGCCGGACCGGTCGAGGCCCGCGACCTTGAGCGCGATCACCGTCTTGCCGTCGGGCAGCGTGAAGACGGGTCCGTGAAGCGTGCTTTTCTGTTCGAAGCTGACGGTCTTCAGCGTTCCGTCCGCTTGCTTCACCTTGTAGCTTTTGGTCTCGGACTTGAACGGCAACACCTTGCCATCGAAGCGATAGCCGTTGCCCTCCAGGGTCAGCTGATAGCTGGTGAAACCCTGCATCGTGTTGACAGTGTTCGTGAAACCCAGGTCGTTGTTGAAGCCGAAGCGCAGCACCGGCAATCCTACCTGTGTCGCACCATAGATAGCGAGGCCGGGCGCGGTGATCTGCGCCTCATAATAAGTGAGCTGGCTGGGCGCCCAGGGCAGATGCGGATTGGCGAGCAGCATCGCCTTGCCGCTGGCCGAACGCGACGGCGCCACCGCCCAGGCATTGGAGCCGCCCGCTTCGTTGATCGAGGGGTCGGACAGCACCTTTCGATCGGATGCTATATAGCCGAAATTCATCAACCGCTGCGCGTGGGCGATGATATCGACTCCCTTGAGCGGCAGAACGACCTTGACCTCGGCCGCGATCCTGTCGGGGTGGGCGGCGGCATAGGCGTTGATCCCGGCGGCGAAAGCTTCCAGATTCTTCTGCATCTGCGGCGTCTGCTGCCTGAACCACTGGACCGAACGGGCCGGCACGTCATTGGCGACCAGCCATTTGTCCTGGCTTTCATATTTCTCGCCCCAATATTCGGCGGCGCGGGCGCGGCTTTCACCATACATGCGCAGAAGCAGATTGCCGTGGCTTTGCGCCTGCGCGTAGCCGAAACCGTAAAAGCCGCCTTCTTCGGTCTTCGCATAGATGTGCGGTACGCCGAAGCTGTCCCACAATATCTCTCCGGCGCCCCATTTGGCCGAAGGCGCGGCGACCGACGCGGTCATTGCGGTGGAGGCGGCCAGGGCCGCGAGCCAGATCGTCATGGGACGCATAGCGATGGTATCTCCGGTCAGGTCATGTCCGCGCCGCCCCGATGCGGACGGCGCGGATCGTCGCATGGATCAGAAGGTCAGCCCAACGCGGGCATAATAGAAGCCGCCGGTGAAGCCGATCGGGGACGTACCGACATAGAGGCCCTGGCCCAGCGTCGCGCTCACATCGCTTCTTGGGTTCTTGTCGGGATAGACGTTGAAGATATTGTTGGCGCCGACCGCCACGTTGACGAGCGGCGTCACCTGCCAGCCGGCTTCCAGGTCGGTGATCCACTTGGCGCCGTAGCTGCGATCGTTGGGATAGGTCGTCACGCCGTTGGCGGTGACGCCATTCTGGTAGAGTTTGAAGCTGCCGAAGCGGGTCAGGCGGGTCGAAAGTGTGAAGTCGCCCATTGTGGCCAGATTGCTGATCGACAGCTTAGTGCGCGGCAGGTTGTTGGTCATGTTGCTGCGCCGGGCGCGGTCGAACAGCACATAATCCGGGCCGAGCGCGGCCAGTTCGGGCGGATTGTCGATGATGTGGGTGATCTTGGTTTTGTTATAGTTGAAGCCCAGGTTCCACTGCATGTGCATGGTGTCGAGAAGGTCGTGCTTGTAGGACGCGACGACATCGATGCCGCGTGTGCGGGTGTCTATCGCGTTGGTGTAATATTGCGCGGTGAGCGTCCGCGCTTCCGCCGCTGGGACGCCGCTCGCGATCAGAATGTTGGAAATCGCTGTACCGGTCAGCGTGCTGGTGATGGTGATGCGATCATCGACATCGATCTGATAGGCGTCGATGGTCAGGTTGAAATTGGGCAGCGGGGTCAGCACCACACCGGCTGAGACGTTGAACGACTTCTCCGGCTGGAGCGGCTTGGCGCCCAGCGCGACGGCGGCGGGATCGTCCACCGCCAGCGTCTTGATCTGCAGCAGTTGGTTGGGGATGCCGTTGACGGTCCGGAACTGGTTGGTTGTCTGGGTATAGATTTGCTGGGCGACGGCAGGAGCGCGGAAGCCGGTGTTGGCGGCGGCGCGGAAGGCGATCCAGTCGGTTGCGGCATAGCGACCATTGACCTTCCAGATGAGCGTATCGCCGCTGCCGTCATTGTAATGTTCGAAGCGGGTGGCCGCGCCGATGGTGATATCCTTGCTGGGGTCCCAGGCTACGTCAGCATAGAGCGCGTAGTTGTCACGGGACATGTAGGCGGCGTCGGCCGGCTGGAAGCCGGCGGAGCTTTGTGCGCCCGGCGTCATGCCCGAAATGATCGCCGGTCCTACGGCGTAGCTGGCGGGGTCTCCGGCGAAGGTCTGATAGCGCTCATGCCGATGCTGCGCGCCTGCCGACACCTGAAGATTGCCGCCGCCCACGTCATAGCCGCGGGTAACGTCGAGCGAGGTGACGAACTCGGAGGATTTCAGCGTACCGATATAGAAGTCGGTCGGGCTGAGAAGGCCCAGTGAAGGATTGACCGTTCCTTCCGAGGACTGGCGCGCGCGATTGCGGCCATAGCCGGTCGAAAGATCCCAATCCCACCCCGATATCTCGCCCTTGGCCCCGACCGTGAATTCGAAATCCTCCTCGTCAATCATGACGTGAGGGCGATAGCCGTTGGGGAAAATCCCCATGACATTGTTGATGTCCTTGGGATAGCGATAGCTATACCACAGGTCCGAGCGCCGCTGGCTGTACGTGCCGAAGGCGTAGAGCTGCACCCCGCCCAGATCATATCCGGCATTGAGCGCAGTGTTGATGCTGCGCGAGGGCATGACGCCATAGCTGATGGTGACGATCCGTTCGGTGCCCACGGCCGCGGCGTCGCGGGGATCGAGTTGTCCATTGACCAGGGGATAAAGGCAGGTGGTGGTCGCCATGACCGAACAGTCCGCGATCGGCAGCGCTCGGTTTGACATTTCCTGCTTCTTGAGGTTGACCGAGAAATTCGCGAAGCCGTTGTCGCCCAGCTTCGTCCCGAAATTGAGGTCGGCCTGATATAGCTCACCGTCTGATCGATCGAAATTCTGACCCGCAGTGAAATTCGCCGATCCGCCCTTCGTCTCGTCCTTGAGGATGATGTTGATAACGCCCGCGATGGCGTCCGAACCATATTGCGCGGCCGCGCCATCTCGTAGGACTTCGATATGATCGACGGCCGAGGTCGGGATCATGTCGAGGTCCGCCGGAACCGACCCGTTGTAGAGCGTCGATACGGCGTTGATGAGCGACGTCTTGTGCCGCCGCTTCCCGTTGACGAGGATCAACGCCTGATCGGGATTAAGCCCCCGCAGGCCACCCGTCGCAATGACTGTGGACGTCGCGCCGCCTGCCCGCACCGGCAGGTTGAAGGACGGCACGAGCGTGTTGAGCGCCTGGAAGACGCCCGCCTTGCCGGTGCGGTTCAGATCTGCGCCGGAGATCACGTCGATGGGGGTCGGGCTATCGGTGATCGTGCGCGCCTGGCCGCGCGATCCTGTCACGACGATCGTCTCGCCGGCATCGCCCTCGGTCTCAGCGGCCGCCGCCTGCGGCAGGGCAGCGGCCTGCATGGCGAAGGGCAGCGCGGTAACGCCAAGGCTGGCGACCTCGACCGCACGGCTCTTCTGGGCCTGATGGCTGAGCGACAGCGCGATGACGCTGCTGTTGGACAGCGTGATCTTGAGGCCCGATCCCGCGATCAGGCGCTGAAGGGCCACGTCGGGCGCCATCTTGCCGTTCACCGACTGGGCATGAAGGCCCGCGACCTGGTCGTACGGGAAAAGAAGCTGGATGCCCGACTGCTTGGCGAAGATCGGCAAGGCCGTCTTCATCGGCTGGGCGGGAATCTTGAAATTGGTCGGCTCGGCCGCCAGGGCCACCGGCGCGCTCAATGCTGCTGCCATGACCATGGCGCACACAGACATATTCCCAAAATTACGTGACATCATATCCCCCGTGAGATGATTGGGCCGTAAAATATCTGGTCGTCAGTGGTGGATACGAAGCGCGTTCCCGTTTCTGGTATCGACACTCAAAAATATCTCATTTTTGTGACGGAGGGGCATTGGGTATCGGTCGGCTCGCACCTGGACGATGATCGGACCGGGCGTCGAAAAGGCAAAGCGAAGTGCGCAGGGGGACGGGTTTGGACGGACACTTGATCAGGGCCAGGCTGGATTGGTTCAAGGAGGCCGTTCTGCCCCATGAAGGCGCGCTGCGTTCGCGGTTGCGGCGCATTCTGTCCCAGCGGCACGACATTGACGACATCGTCGCGGAATGCATGACGCGCGCCTATGCCCATGGCGACATCAGCCGTCCGCAGAGCGGCAAGGCCTTTTTGTTCCAGATCGCGCGAAACCTGCTGATTGACGAGGCCCGTCGCGAAAAGATCGTGTCGCTCGAACTGGTCGCCGAACTTGACGTGCTTCAGGCGGACAATTCGACCGAAGATGCCTTGCACGCGCGGGACGAACTGCGCCATCTTCAGGCGATATTGGACACGCTTCCGCCGCAGTGTCGCAAGGCCTTCATCCTTCGTCGCGTGCATGAAAAGCCGGTCAAGGAGATAGCAGAGGAGATGGGCTTGTCCGTCTTTACCGTGGACAAGCATTTGACGCGCGCGGCTGTAAAGATAATGCAAGCCATCGGACAGTTTGAGGGTTCTGGATTTGGATGGTCGCTACAAAAGCGCAGAAGAGATGCAGGCGATCGAGGCCGAAGCGGCTCGTCTGTATCTTAATGCGCGGGCTAGCGACGCCCCGGAGGACTGGCATGTCGCCTATGACTGGATCGCCCTGGACCCTGCCCATGGCTTTGCCTTTGCCAAGGCGGAGGCAGGGTGGGAACTGTCGGAGCGGCTGACCGAACTCCCTGCCGGTCGGGATGATCGACCGGAGCCATCTGCAAATGTCCCGACCGAAGCGGTCGCATGGGTCGAGCCGAACGAAGGGACAAAGGCCCATCGCCTGGGTCGCCGGGATCTGCTGCTCGGTCTTGCGGCCGCAGCGGCGGTCGCCGGTATTACATCGACCGTAGCCTTGCGCCTTGCAGGCTCCGTCGATCATTATAGAACGGCCCTGGGCGAAACGCGCACCGTGCGGCTGGCGGATGGATCGCGCGTCCATCTCAACACCGACAGTTCGATCGAGGTGTCGCTTCGCGACGATATCCGATCGATCAAACTGTTGAAGGGCGAAGCGCAATTTGATGTCGCCCATGACGCAAAGCGGCCCTTCATCGTTAACGCGGACGGCACGTTGGTGCGGGCCGTTGGCACCATGTTCAACGTGCGCCTGCGCGCCGATGTCACGGAACTGACGGTCATCGAGGGGATCGTCGCGGTCCGCAACGGCGATTCCGCCGTGCGTCGGATCGAAAGCGGTCGAAGCGCCGCCGTCCGCAGCGGCAGCATCGCCGTCACGCATCTCGATCCAGCCAAGATCAAGCAGCGCGTTGCCTGGCAGGAGGGCATGGTGGAGTTTCAGGGCGATACGCTGGCGCAGGCGGTGGAGGAGTTCAACCGCTACCGTCAGACCCCGCTCGTCATCGGCGATCCCGCCATCGCCAGCCTCAGGGTCGGCGGCGCCTTTCGGCTCGATCGGTCGCAGGACTTTGTTGATGCGCTGGAAAGCGGTTTCGGCGTTCGGGCGGTGTCCGGCAGCGATAATTCGATCATCCTCGTTTCTTCGGACGGCAGTTAGCAGAAAGCTGTTGGATCATCCGTATCAACGGGGATGGATCATGTTACGTCTTTCGCCTCGGTAGGAATTTCCCGTCAGGATCGCCTGAAATCCATCCTTGGGGGTTCGATCGGTAATCTGATCGAATGGTATGACTGGTATGTCTATTCCGCCTTCACCCTCTATTTCGCGCCTGTCTTTTTCCCTTCGGACGACAGCACGGCGCAACTGCTGAACGCAGCCGCGATCTTTGCCGTGGGCTTTCTCATGCGGCCGATCGGCGCCTGGATCATGGGCATCTATGCCGATCGCAAGGGGCGCAAGGCGGGACTGACCCTGTCGGTCATGCTGATGGCGGGCGGATCGCTGATGATCGCGGCCATCCCCGGCTATGCCAGCATCGGCGTCGCCGCGCCCGTGCTGCTGTTGCTCGCCCGGCTGATGCAGGGGTTGTCCATCGGCGGCGAATATGGCGCGAGCGCGACCTATCTGTCGGAAATGGCGCAGAAGGACCAGCGCGGCTTCTTTTCCAGCTTCCAATATGTGACGCTGATCGCCGGGCAGCTTCTGGCATTGTGCGTCCTCCTTCTGCTCCAGCTCTTCCTGACCGAGCATCAACTCGAAAGCTGGGGCTGGCGCATACCCTTCGTGATCGGAGGCCTGATGGCGGTAGGTGTCTACCGCCTGCGCAGGGGCCTGAAGGAAACCGAAGCGTTCGAGGAGAGCGCAGCTGTCAGGGAACAGCCCCGGTCGAGCGGCCTCAACCTCATCCGCCGGCATCCGCGTGAAGTGCTGCTTGTCATGGCGCTGACGGCCGGCGGCACCCTCGCCTTCTATGCCTACAGCACCTATATGCAGAAATTCCTGGTCAACAGCGCGGGCTTCGGCCGGCAGACCGCCACCGCGATCATGGCGTCGGCCTTGTTCATCTACATGATGCTGCAGCCGATGGCGGGGTGGCTGTCCGACCGGATCGGGCGCAAGCCGTTGCTCGTCGCCTTCGGCGTTGCCGGCGTCCTGTTCACCACAGCGATCTTTACGGCGTTGGAAAGCGTCACCTCTTCGTTCGGCGCCTTTCTGCTGGTGTTGGCCGGGCTGGTGATCGTCACGGGCTATACCTCGATCAACGCCATTGTGAAGGCGGAGCTTTTCCCGGCCAACATCCGCGCGCTGGGTGTCGCGTTGCCTTACGCGCTCGCCAACACATTGTTCGGCGGTACGGCGGAATATGCCGCGCTCTGGCTCAAGCATATCGGCATGGAGGGCGGCTTCTACTGGTATGTCACCGCCATGATCGGGGTTTCATTGATCATCTATCTGCGGATGCCCGACACCCGCAAGACCAGCCAAATCTGATCAGAGGGGAAGACGTCATGCCTTCATTCAACCGCACGCTCTGCCATATCATGCCGCTGGTCCTGCTGTGTCAGCCAGCGATCGCCCAGGATTCCGCGGCTTCCGCCGAACCGCCATTCACCTCCGTGCAGCGCGATGACTTCGCCATCGCCGGGTCCCTGTCTAATAGTTGGGCGGACTTCGACAATGATGGCGACTTGGACCTTGCCGTGTCGCTCAAGGGCGGCGACATCCGGCTCTATCGCAACGACAAGGGGAAGTTCGTCAATGTAGGCCCGCAGATGGGCCTGCCGACGTCCGGCCCCGAAATGCGTGGCGTTGCCTGGGGGGACTATGATGGCGACGGCTGGATCGACCTGCTGGGTGGCGCCACGATGCCGGGCGACCTCAGCCTGGTCTTTCACAGCCAGGGCGGCAAGACATTCACGAACGTCGCGCCGGAACTCGGCCTCACCATTCCCAATCGGTCCGCGCGCCAGACCAGTTGGGTCGATTACGACAATGACGGCGACCTGGACGTCTATGCCGCCAACCGCATTGGCCCCAACAGCCTGTTTCGCAACGATCGTGGCAAGTTCGTCCAGGTGTCGGTCGGCACCGGTGTTTCGGACAGCCGCCCGACGGTAGGCGCATGCTGGTTCGACTATGACCGCGACGGCTTCCTCGACGTCTTCCTCGCGAACCAGTCGGGCGCGACGGATGCGTTGTGGCGTAACAATGGCGACGGCACGTTCACCGATGTCGCCCCCGCGCTGGGCATGGATAATCCGGGGCGGTCAAAGGAGGATGGCGGGGTAGGCTGCGCCGTCGGCGACTATGACAATGACGGTTTCCTTGACCTGTTCGTCCCCAATTACGGGGTGAACACCCTCTATCACAATAATGGCGACGGCACCTTCACCAATGTCGCCAAGGAGATGGGCGTCGCCATCGACAATCACGCCGTCGGGGCGGTCTGGGGCGATTATGACAATGACGGCTATCTCGACCTCTTCGTTACCTCCTACCATGGCCCGCGCGATCAGCAGCAGCCCAAGGACAGCCTGTTCCATAATGAGGGCGGAAAAGGCTTCCGGCAGGTGTTGAGTGAAACGTCCAAGCTCAATGTCGGCGACCATGGCGTGCAATGGGTCGATTATGACCGGGACGGGGCGCTCGATCTGTCGGTGATGCGCGGCTACACCAGCCAGGGCGGCCATTTCCTGTTCCACAACGATCTGGATCGTGCGGCGGCAAAGCGCAGCCTGTCGGTTACCTTGCTCGACGCCAAAGGGCGCTTCACGCGCATGGGCGCGGAAGTGCGGCTTTACGACAAGGGCGGCAAGATACTGGCAACGCGCCAGCTTTCGACTGGCGACGGCTATAATTCCGAAAATGCCGCGCCCCTGCATTTCGGGCTCAAATCGCTCGACCCGGTGAAGGTCGAAGTTACCTGGATGACGAAGAAGGGGCGCAAGCTCCAGACGTTGTCCAACGTGAAGCCATCACTCTACGTGCGAAAATCGTTGGTTATCGAGGAGCAGATAGAGCGTTAGGATGGGAGGATCACGCTTGATTATTTCTACCTTCTCTTTGCGAAACGACATCGGAAAGCGTAAGGGCAGAGGCAGATAACGAAGCCATCTGTAAATCGTATCAGTGTTAACTGCTGCCGCAAGGTCGCGGGACATTAGCGCATTTCGCGAGCATGAGCGGCAATGGCAGGATTAGGCTAAATCCGACGGTTCAGAATGAACGGTGGAATGACTTGAACTGGTCGACAGCTGCCGGGAATTTTCGTGGGAGCGATATGGTCCCTCCACACGGTATCTGAGGACGTCGGCATTAGCGCCAAAACTGGATATTCCCGGTTGGAGGCCATCCGTGACTATCATTGCGGCTGCTGGAAGACTGCCATTTGCGCCGCCAACGCCGCCTTGAAAGCAGGCCGCGCCGTGCCGCGTTTGACATAAGCCGCAAGGTTCGGATGCGCCGCAAGCAAGTCTGGCTCCGGCACATTTCGTAGCACGTCGACCATCAGCAAATCGCCGATCGTAAAACGATCCTCCAGCCAGTCGCGGTCGCCCAGCGCCGCTGCAAGCTGTGCCAGCCTCATCACCGGCAACGGTCGAACTGCCGCCTTAGCTTCCTCCTGCCACGGTTTTGCGTCTGCGAAAAAGCGCAGAAGCGTCAGCGTACCTAGAAACGGTTCGATGCTGTTGAGCGCCGCAAACGCCCAACCGATCGCCCGCGCGCGCCCGGCAGGATCGCGTGGCAGCAACCGTTCGTCCTTTTCGCCGATCCAGATCAGAATTGCCCCTGATTCAAACAGGGTCAAACCATCTTCACGGTAGGCCGGCACTTGGCCGAACGGTTGATCGGCAAGGTGTTCCGGCGACTTCTCTGTCCCTGCGCCGCCGACCAGCCGGACGCGATAGGGCAGGCCAATTTCCTCCAGCGCCCACCGCACGCGCAGATCCTTGACGCGGCCCTGCGCCATTTCGGGCACCCAGTCATAGGCAGTGACTTCGATGGCGGCATGCGGATCGACGGGCATGTCAGGCCGACCCGGTCTGCATTGCATCGGGCGCTGCTGCCATGTCCATCCACATCACTTCCCAGATATGACCATCGGGATCCTCAAAGCTGCGGCCGAACATGAAGCCGAAATCCTGTGTCGGCGTCGGGTCGCCTTTCCCGCCCGCAGCCATCGCCTTGTCGACATAGGCATCCACCTCGTCCTTGCTGTCGGCGGATAGACACAGGAGCACCTGCGCACTTGCATGCGCATCCACAATCGGTTTTGACGTGAATTGCCGCCATTTGTCGTGGGTCAGCAGCATGACATGGATCGCGTCGCTAACCACCATGCAAGCGGCAGTCTCGTCGGTAAATTGCGGATTGTTGGCGGCACCAATGGCTGCGTAAAACGCCATTGACCTTTTCAGGTCGGTGACTGGCAGATTGATGAAAATCAGTTTGGACATGGCTTCTTTCCTCTAAACCCAATCACTGATTGATTTCAGGGGTGACGAGGCGCGAAAGCTTGTCGAGCGAGTCCTGCCAGCCCAAGTAGCACATTTCTGTGGGAATGACGTCGGGAATGCCAGCCTGTTCGATGCTCAACTCGGTTCCGCACGATACCGGCTTGAAGTCGACAGTCACGACGATCTCGCCGGGCAGGTTCGGATCGTCGAACCGGTCAGTATAGCGCAGTCGTTCTCCGGGAACGAATTCCAGATATTCGCCGCCGAAACTATGTGAGCCGCCAGTCGTGAAATTCGTGAACGCCATACGAAAGCTTCCGCCTTCGCGCGCATCGAAATGTTCGACTTCGGCGGTGAAGCCGTAGGGAGGCAGCCACGCCGCCAGCGCTTGGGCATCGGTAAAGGCACGGAAAAGCTTCTCGGGTTTGACTGGCAGGACGCGGTGAAGATGGACGGTTCCGGGCATGTTATGCACTCCTTTTCAGTTCGGCTTGGGGACGCCGCACAGCATGGCGACATAAGCTTTGAGATGCGCGACGCTGGTGCGGGTATGCGCCGGGTCGCCGCTCGCTTTCGACAGGATGAAACCTCCCTGCAGGACGGCCTGGAAATGGAGCGCCAGGTCAATCGGCTCGACATCCTGCACGTTGTGGGCTGCAAATGCGGCGGCGATATCGGGGACCAAGCTTTGCGAGTGCCCGAAAATGCTCGCTTTGCACGCATTGCGAATGGCAGGGCTGGTCCCGTGCACCTCCTGCACCATCGTGCCCACCAGACAGGTGAATCCGGCAATCTCGTCCGACACGAGGTCGCGCCGGAAATCCAGGTAGGCAAACACGCGGTCGAGAGGGTCGGCGGGAAGGTGATAGGGTGCGTCGGCAAACAAGGCGGATGTCGTTTCCGCCCAGTTATTTGCGGCAGCCACGCCAAGCGCTTCTTTCGACTCGAAATGGTGAAAGAATGCACCCTTGGTCACGCCCGCTGCCGCACACAAATCGTCGACGCTTGTCGCCGTAAAGCCCTTCTCGCGGACCAGCTTGGTGGCAGCGTCAAGCAGGCGCGTCCGGGCGTTGGGCTTGTTTGGGACGGAAGGAATTCGACTCGACATGGACACTACATACCGACCGGTTGGTATGTAGTCAAATGCGGGATTTAGCCGGTGGAGCGCTTTCATCGATGCGCGCGGCGGTCCCATTGTTGGCCAGTCCATGCTGGTGAACGGCAAGGCTTGGTCCGAATGGATCAGCATTCGCTGCTTCGGTTGCGCCGCCATGCCACGATGTGAGGCGCCTGCAGCACCCACGTCGGTAGTCTCTCTGCATCGACCAACCGACCACGCAGCGGGGATAGAGACCGATCACGACGGCCAGATAGCAAAGTCGTGCCTGCCGTCCGCTTCAAAGCGTCCCACCGGCGGGTTCTGTCAGAAGCTGACGTTCATGGTGGCAGACAGGAACGGCCGGGCTTGGCCGTCTCCTTCCTGAGATGTCGAGTGCCGGTAAGCCTATGACGGTGGAGCGACGGCGGTGCAGTAAAGCAAAGCTTTCCAGCTCTGAGGGGCTGCTGGGGTACGTTTACGCGATCCCAACTTTGGCGGCTCTGGCTGGCCCATTCTTGAAAAGGCTGGCTGGCAGGGTTATGGACAAAATAGATAAGTTTGCTATATTGGACAAAAAGACGATATGGCCCAGCCGCAGATTACCACCCGCCAGGACGCCCGCGATGCCGTGGCGCACTTTCTTGACGCCTTGAGCGGTTCAACCCTGCTCAAATTGGCGAACATGCTCCAGCGTTCAAGTCCCGATCCCGAGCGTCTGGCGCGCAAGGTTCTGGAAGCGGCTAGCGATTTTACGGCAACGCGCAAGCTGGCGGACGGTGGCCTCGGCAAGCTCGTCAGCGAAGCGCAAGGGCAGTCCAGGCTCGACGCCGTCACGGTTGAGGATGATCTCAGCCACCGACTGGCAACCGAAACGCTCGGGGCAGGGGAGATGGCAATCGCGCTGGGGGTCGCTCGGGCCTCGCTGGATAATTGGCGGCGTGCGCACAAGATCCTCGCTCTGCGCAAGGGCGTTCGCAACTATGTCTATCCCACGCGGCAGTTCGATCGACGCGCGCCGGTCGAGGGGCTTGACCGTGTTCGTGTGCATTTCAGCGATGATGAAACGGCCTGGGACTGGCTCGTGACCCCCAACCCCTATACCGACGGTGCAGCGCCCTTGGATCGTTTGCGCAGAGGCAAGATCGAGGAAGTGGTTCGCGCGGCGGAAGGCGCGCTGGACTATCAGTGAAGCTCGATCTGCGGCGTATCGAAGCGCGTATCCGAGCATATCCAAGATGGTCAAAAAGATAAAAAGTGGGAGATTTTATCTCAGGTTCAATGGATAAGTAATTGCAATATAATTGTTATTCCACGGGAATCGAACCCGTGTTTCCGCCGTGCCCGATGCACGCATGGGCGGAGACAATCCGGACAACTGCTATCGGCCTGGCGGGCAATGGCGGTCGCTATCGGATTGCCGGACAAGGTACAGGGCGGGGGACCAGTCCACTGGCTCGACATCGTGCCATTGGATCAGGTTGATGCGCATCTGCCCGATGATATTGCCCGGCTGAGCCGGGAAGAACGTCTCGCGCAGATCGATGCGCGTCGCCGCGCCTGGTCTCGCAGGATCAGTATTTGATCAAAAACATCCTCATGTCCGGAAAAAAGCATCCGGTTTAAACGTTGATGCAACATTTGGCCGAAAAAATATGGATTATATAATCATCTGAAAATAAAGCCGGAAAAAATGGCGCTGGAACTGTGTCCTGAAAACAACGGACGACTTAAATCATCTTCCCTATTCCAGCGTATATGCAAGATCGCGTATCTGATGATCCATAACATCCGCCAATCAAGGGTTTGGCCGAGCGGGAAATGGCGCTAGCTGGCGTTCATCCGTTCGCCGGCTTCAGAGCAAAGCTATAGGCCGGTTCCATCAGTCCCTGAGAGGATGCAATGACCTATCGACGCTATCTTGCCGCGACTTGCGCGGTTTTGTTCGTTTCCGCACCCGCCTTTGCTCAGGATGCCGCGTCGCCGCAGACCGACGGCGTGTCGACCGGCGACATTGTGGTCACCGCGCGCCGCCGCGACGAGGCGCTGCAGGATGTTCCGATCTCTGTCTCGGCCATTTCGGGCGAGCAGCTTTCGCGGTCGGGCGTGACCGACGTTCAGGGCCTGCAATACCGCACCCCTTCGCTCTCGATCACCAGTGCGCAGAGCCAGCGCAACACCATTGCCTTTTCGCTGCGCGGCCAGCGGACGCAGGAAACGCAGCTCTTCACCGATCCGCCGGTCGGCACCTATTTCGCCGAAGTGGTGCAGCCGCGCCCCTACGGCTTTGGCAACAGCCTGTATGACCTTGAATCGGTCCAGGTTCTGAAGGGTGTGCAGGGCACGCTGTTCGGCCGCAACATGACCGGCGGCGCGGTGCTGGTCGAGCCTGCTCATCCGAAGCTGGGCGAGTTCGCGGGCGAAGTTCGTGGCCAATATGGCAATTACGACATGCACGATATCTACGGGATGGTGAACGTTCCGGTCGGCGATTCCGTTGCCCTGCGCGTTTCGGGGAAGACCCGCGAGCGTGACGGCTGGGCGCACGACATAGGCAGCGGACTGCGTCTCGATAACCAGAATTACGACACCTTCCGCGTGTCGGCGCTCGTGTCGCCGGGCAATGGCATTGAATCGCTGACCGTGTTCGATTGGTTCAAGTCGCGCGAAAACGGCACCGCGTCCTTCCTGACCTCCATCAGCTATCCCTCGGCTCTCAGCAGATATGCCAACCTGGCCGATATTCCGGGACAGTTCGCCGAAGCGCAGCGGCTTTTCCGCACGCATCGCTACACGCTCAATTCCGGTTCGGGCGACGGCAGCAATCTCGACGTGTTCGGGTTGCCGCGTGAAAGCATCAAGAATTGGGGAATCACGAACAAGACGACCTGGGAACTATCTGATAACCTGACGCTGAAGAATATCTTTGGCTACCGCAAGCAGCGTCGGGATATCGTGCAGGATTATGACGGAATCCCGGCGTTCCTGATTGCACCCTATCAATATTCGCGCTCACGCAATATTTCGGAAGAATTGCAGCTCCAGGCGAAGATGTTCGATAACCGGCTCGACCTGATCGCCGGCGGCTATTATTTCGAGGAAAAGGGTATTGACGGCTCGCTCGCCAACACCTTGCCTCAGCTGAATATCGCCGGGGCAGGCCTCAATCCCGCGACGACCGACGCGTCGCTCTTCGTCACCAGCAATCCGGGTGAAGGCTATGCACGAACCGCGGCCGCCTTTGTCGCGGGCACCTTCAAGGTCACGGATCAGGTCAGCCTGTCGGGCGGCCTTCGCTACAATTACGACAAGCGGAAAATCACCGTGTCGCCGTCGCAGCCCAACTATCCCAATGCGGACGGTACCTTCGGCCGTTGTACTTTCAACCCGGTCGTCCCGGCGGGTTATGAGACCACCGTCCGGCAGACCGGGCCGTGCGCCTTCACCAACAGCAAGTCGTTCAAGGAATGGACCTACGACGCGACCCTGCAATATGAACCTACGCCGGAAGTGACGACCTATGCGTCTTATCGTCATGGTTTCCGGGCGGGTGGCTTTTCGACTCGGGCAACCGGTGTGGTCACGCTGGCACCCTTCCTCCCCGAATTCGTCGACGAATATGAAGTCGGCCTGAAGACCAATCATCGGTTGGGTGGCGGTCGCCTGACCACCAGCACGGCGCTGTTCCGTCAGGATGGCAGCGATGTGCAGAAACAGCGCGCCACTTTCGTCGACGGCAATGTCTTCACCATCGTCGACAATACCGCCAAGCAGCGCAATGTCGGTGGCGAGTTCGAGGCGAACTTCAGCACCGACACCTTCTCGCTCGCGGCCTTCTATTCCTACACGAAGGTCAAGATCCGGGCAGGCCGCGTCGTGCTGGCCAATGGTCTGACCGAGTTCGAGCAGCGCGGCGTTCCCAAGCATCAGCTGGGTGCCACGGCGACGATTTCGCCGCCCATCAGCGAAGATGTCGGCCAGCTCAACTTCATCATGAACTACACGTGGCGCAGCAAGATCTATCTTGACGATTTCGAGATCCAGGGCGTTCAGCCAGCCTATTCGCTGATCAACCTGCGTGCCGAACTCAACAATGTCGGCGGGTCAGGCGCTTCGGTCGCCGCCTTCGTCAACAATGCGCTAAACGAAACCTATCGCATCGGCGTGCTGGGTCTCATCGCCGAAGGGTTGGGCTTCCAGAACAGCGTCTACGGTGAGCCGCGCACCTATGGCATCGAGGTGGGCTTCAAATTCTGATCCTGGATCAGGGTGAAAGCATCAAGGGGGCGCAGAGTTCTGCGCCCCCTTTTTCTTGCGCGTTGCTGTCTGGCATTCTGCGCCAAAAGGACCACGGAGAGATTCATGAATAAGGCTTATCCTGCTGACGCATTGCCGCTGCCGTTGACGCCCGAGCAGATCAACAGCGCGTGGCTGACCCGCGCTCTGCGACAGCGACTGCCCGGCGTGTCGGTGAGCGACTCGCAGATAGTCGATATCATCCTGGGGACCTCGACCAAGATCCGTGTCCGGCTGACTGTGGAGGGGGAGGGCGCCGAACAGATCGGCGAAACCCTGATCGTCAAAGGAGGCTTTGAGGAGCACAGTCCGAAGATGGCGGCGATGTACGCCAATGAAACGCGCTTCTACGCCGATATTCAGCCCTTGATCCCCATGCCTTCGCCACGTGCCTATTTTGCCGGAACGGACCCGAATTCGCACCAGTCGATCGTCATCATGGAGGATCTGAAGCGGCCCGGCGTCGATTTCTGCGATGCGCTGCGCCCGCACAGCTTCGATCAGATTGCGCGCCGCATGGAAACCATGGCCGCCTATCATGCAGCGACCTGGGCTTCACCCCATTTCCAGACGGGCGGCCGCTGGGCCGACATCGCCAGCCGGTTCGACGGCTGGGGACTGGACTATATGCGCCGTTATCTCGTTCCCGATATCTGGGCGCATTATATGGCCTCGCCGCGGGGCGCGGCGGTGTCCACGCGGCTGCACGACCGGGTCTGGATGGAACGCGCGCTGATGACCATCGGTGACATTCAGCGCGCCCAACCCCGCTGCCTCATTCATGGCGACACGCATCTGGGCAATCTGTACATATTGGAGGATGGCACGCCCGGCTATTTCGACGCACAGGTGGCGCAGACCGCCTGGCACCATGAGGTCTCCTACCACATCGTCTGTGCCGCCGACCTTGCCGATCGGGCGGAATGGGAAGGCGAGTTGCTGCGCATCTATCTCGACGCGCTGGCGCGGGAAGGTGGCCCGGTTCTGGATTGGGACGAAGCATGGCTGGATTACAGGCGTTCCATCGTCTGGGGCCTGTTCATTTTCCTCACCAATGAGGTGAGGTTCCAGACGGAGGCCGTCAACACGGCCTATGCCGCCCGCTTCGGACAGGCCGCACTCGACCATGACCTCCGCGAGCTATTGCCATAGGAAACGCTGTCTCGCGGCCCTTCGGGCGGCATTGATCAGATGCTTGCCTCTTGCGCGATGAACTGGTCGATCGTGGCGTTCAGCCGGTCGACCAGCGCGCGATCCGACAGTTCCACAAAATAGCCGAGTTGTTCCACGGTATCGAGGTGGATCACTGCCGGATCGCCATTGGGCATCCTTGCGCCCCAGCTTTCGAATACGCATTCGACGCCATCGGGCCGCTGCGAAAGATCATCGACTGCATAGCCGAGGTGGAAAATGCCTTCGCCCCGTGTTTCCAGCCATTCTCTGGCATTGCCTTGACCGATGACCGGCTCGATCATCTCCAGATAGACATCGCCCCATCTGGTGAAGGCGTTCCTGTTGGCAAAGCGGCCGCGCCAGTCGCGATAACGGCCCTCATAATCGGTATCGAGCCGCCAGAAAGGGTCGAGCCCCAGGAGATTGCGGTAACGCGCCATGCCTGCGTCGATATCGCGAACCACCACGCCGATTTGATAAAAGTCGCCCCGGAATTCCATCGCCATCCTCTCATCTGCCTTTCCGGCGTTAGACCTGTCGCGGGGGTCGTTCAGCCTTCAGCTCTCGCGGCCTGCCGCTCTGGATTCCTTGTTTTCCGCGATTTCTTAACCAGCGATCGGTGTCGATCGCTTGGAAATCGCTCTAAGCGTCGGCCTGGGCCTTGATCCGATCACGCAACAGGAATTTCTGGATCTTTCCCAAGGGCGTGCGCGGAAAATCATCCATCAGGAACAGATGGCGCGGCACCTTGTAATTCGCCATCTGCTCGCGACTCCATGCCGTCAACTCCGCCAGCGTCAGCGCTTCGCCATCCTTCAGGATGACGCAGGCGGCGCAGACTTCGCCCATGCGATCATCGGGCCAGCCGATTATACATACATCGGCAATGGCGGGATGTTTGCGCAGGATATTCTCGACCTCCGCCGGATAAGCGTTGAAACCGCCGACGATGACGACATCCTTGAGACGATCGAGGATGCGCAGCGTGCCATCCTGCGCAATGCATCCTACATCGCCGCTGTGAAGCCAGCCGTCTGCGTCGATCGTGGCTGCGGTCTGCTCCGGCTCCTCGAAATAGCCCTGCATCACCACCGGACCACGGATCAGCAGTTCGCCGCTCTCGCCCGCGGGCAGCGGATTGCCCTGCGCATCGATGATCCGCAGCTCCACGCCGGGCAGCGGCTTGCCGACCGTCCGCGCGATCGTTTCAAAGCTGGCATCGGGATAGTTGACGGTGGCGAGCGCCGTGCACTCGGTCTGGCCGAAGCTGGTCAGGAACAGGTCGAACCCGAATATTTCCCTTCCGGCGCGGATCAGGTCGACAGGAACATTGGAAGCGCCAGTGTGCCCAACCCGCAGCGAGGAAATGTCGAACACGCCGAAACGGGGATGGTCCATCAGCGAGAGGAAAATCGTCGGCGGGCCCATCAACACGCTGATCCTTTCGCGTTCGATCAGCGAGAGCAGCGCCTCGGCGTCGAACGTGGACAGCGGATAGACGGTGATGCCCGCCACTAGCGCGGAAATCCAGCCCGACCTGTAGCCGAAACTGTGGAAGAAGGGATTGACGATGGCCATGCGATCGCCGGCCCGCAGGTCATTGGATTCGTTCCAGATGGCCGGCACCCACAATGCCTGGCCATGATTGTGCATCGCGCCCTTGGGCTGTCCGGTGGTGCCGCTGGTGAAAAGAATATCAGCGATCGTTTCCGGCGTCACGGCCGCAATATGTGCGGCAAGTTCCGCCTCATCGGCCTGCGTGCGCCGGAACATGTCGAAACCAGGTCCGTCCAGTGCCACGATATGGCTGAGCGCCGGCAGATCGCGCACCGGCCCGGCCGATCCCGGGCCTCCCCCCGCCTGGATCAGCATGGCGGCATAGTCATTGCCCAGAAACCCCGTCACGGTGAACAGGATCCTGGCCCGCGTCTTGGCCAATATGTAGAGCGCCTCGCCACCCTTGAAGCGAGTGTTGATGGGCACCATGATGGCGCCGATGCTCTCCGCCGCCGCCGCCGCGATCATCCACTCCGCGCTGTTGGGCGCCCAGATCGCGACCCTGTCGCCATAAGCAACGCCATGGGCGATCAACGCACGGGCAAGATCATCGACCCGTTCCTTGAATTGCGCAAAGCTGATCCGTGTGCCGTCCTCCCCGACGATGAAGGGCGTGTCGCCATAACGTGCGGCGACATGCGCGATGACCTTCGGTAATGTGTGGCCAAGCGTCTTCGGCAGGTCGGAAAAATGTGGATTGGTCAAGGCTGTCGCGCCGATCACAGCAACCCCTTTTCCTCAGCCGTCCTGACGTCGGGAGAGACGCCGGCTTCGCGCATGGCTTCGATGACCGCCGTCGTGGCGGAGGCGATGCACGGGAAGCCGACATAGGGGGTGAGTTGCACCAGCAGCCCTTCCAGCTCCTGCGGGGTCAACCCGTTGGCGATGCCGATCTTCACATGGTTTTTCAGTTCCAGCGACTGTCGCATGGCAATAAGGGCGGATATGACGGCCATGCTCTTTTCCTTGGGAGCAATGCCCTGATGCCGCCAGGCGTCATGAAAAGCCCAGCTTGCCGCCATGCGCGGGATGGCCGAGCCAAAGCCATCGGCGGTGCATGCGTCGCGAAAGGCATTGCCGAACCCTTCGCCCATGATGCCGCTGATGAAGTCGACGCCCGATTTCTGCTTCTCGTCCAACTCAGCCATCCGATGTCTCCATGCATTATGATTGTCTGGCCTATGGGCGGCGGCGTGCCCACGTCAACAATGCCGCTGCCGCTATGGCTAGGTAGCATATAGTGATCGGTCATCTGATGGTGCCGGTGCTCCATCGCCTATGTGATGGCAGGTCCGGGTCGATATTCGCGCCATCCGCTCAAGCCTATATAGGTTTGGACACTGGATGCCCGACTTTCATGGCGCATGGCCCAGACAATATCGAAATGACGTCACGACCTTGGGGAAGGAAGATTATGTCTGCACAAATCAAGGCGACGGAAACTTCGCCTGTTTATTCCGGTCCGATCTTTGATGCCGACACGCATTTCTGGGAAACGGATGAAGCCTGGACGAAATATCTGCCCCAGGACGCTGCCGAACGCTATGGCGTAACGTTCAAGACAGGATCGGACGGCGACTTCGCCATGTATGTGGGGCCGCGCAAGGTGGAAATCAGCGCCGACCATCTTTTTGAGGATGGCCGTGTCCCCGCGCCCGGCAAATTGCACGAATGGCTGCGCGCCATGAAGGAGGGCAAGGCCGAGATCGACATGCACGTGCCCAAGAGCGCGGACATGATGGAACCCGAAGCGCGGGTGAAACTGCTCGACGCCTGGGACGTGCGTTCATCCATTCTCTTTGTCGGCAACATGATCACGGCCATCAGTTTCCTTGATGATCCGCGTTACGCTTATCCCGTGTTGAATGCCTATAATGGCTGGATGTACGACCAGTGGAAGTATAATTACAACGACCGCATCTTCTCATGCCCCATCATGACGCTCGACAATGTCGAGGAGGCCTGCAAGGCGCTGAAGGATGTGGTCGCGAAGGGCGCAAAGCTCATCCTGATGCCGATGGGCCCCTATAACGGCAAGGCGCCCGCGCATCCCGACCATGATCCCTTCTGGGCGATCGCCAATGAAGCAGGTATACGGGTCGTCTTCCATGTGTCCGAGGCTATTTACCTGAAGGATCATATGGCGTTGTGGGGGGAGGGCATGCAGCAATCGCGCATCCGCCAGTCCGCTTTCGTATGGATGCACGGCTATTCGGAACGGCCGGTGATCGAGACGCTGTCGAGCTTCATCTTCTGGAATTTCTTCGAACGCTTTCCCAATGTGAGGCTGCTGTCGGCTGAAAATGGCGCCGAATGGGTGCCGTCCATGCTGGTGAAGATGGACAAGTGCCGGGGCATTGCGAAGAACGGCTATTGGCCCGCCGGGCAGTTGAAGGATCGGCCCAGCAACATCTTTGCCCGCCATGTTTCCGTCGTCGCCTATCCGGAGGATGACCTGAAATCCATCATCGATCAGGTCGGCAACGCCGATTGGGTCTTGATGGGATCGGACTATCCGCATGCAGAGGGCGTGGAGGAACCGCGGCTGTTCGCGGAGGAAGCGTGCAAGGATCTGTCGGCCACCGATGTGCGCAAGGTTATGTATGAAAACGGCATGCGCTTCATGGGGCTGCCTGTCTGAAGCTTGTCTTCGGTCGACAAGCTATCCGCCGCGCGTCAGCTTCCCGCTGAAGCGCGGCGGCCCGCCTCCACCGTGGCGCTCAGAAGCCGGTCGAAATTCTGCTTCATCCTGGCGAGCGGAGCGGCCAGTATCAAGGCGCCGAGCATATCCCCATCGGGGCCCATGACCGGCACCGCCAGTGCCGCAGTGTCGCTCAACATTTCCCCGAAACTGGCGCAATAGCCCTGCCTGCGAATTTCCGCCAGGCTGACGCGAATGGCGTCGGGATCAGTTCGAGTGCTGTCGGTCAGTTGCCGAAGATGGGCGCGGGCCAGATAGTCCTCTACCTGCTCCGGACCGGCAAAGGCCATGAGGACGCGGCCGGCGGCGCTCGCGTACAGGGGCGCGCGCAGCCCAGCCTGCATGGCATAGCGCACCGGTTGCGGGCTGTTGCTCGCTTCGGTGTAGATGGCCTGCCCGATTTCCCAATCGGCGATGGCGAATCCCACCGATTCGCGCGTTTCGGCAGCGAGTTGCTTGACGAGGGACCGGACCAGTTCGGGCGCTGACCAGTGGCGCACGATCCGGCTCGCGAAATGATAGGCCGCCGGCCCCAAACGGTAGCGCCCTTCCTGGCAGGACAGATAATGCATGTCGCACAGGCCCCGCAGCGTATCGATGAAGGTGCTTTTGGGTACCGTCATGACCGCGCTGAGCTCGGCCAGGCTCATTCCATCCTGCTTCCCGGCCAGCAATACCAGCAGATCGAGCACACGCGTGATCGCCTTCGGTCCCCGCGCACGGGTCTCCTCGACTTTGGCCTCTTGCATCTTCCCCGCCCGTCCCCTGTTTTCTGCTCAGCCTGCATAGTCATTCGAAAAATCGAACGCAATTCGAAAAATCGTTGGACATTATATTTGTGATGCGATACGAAAATCCGTGCAGCAGATGCAATTTCATGCATCCGCGGGAGGAGAGGAAAGCCAATGGCCACCAGCGCATCCCGGACCATTAAATCCGCGCATCGAGTGCTGGAGATCCTGGAATATTTCGATCAGGATCGCCGCGTCGCCACCGTCATGGAAATGTCGCGCACGCTGAACTATCCGCAATCCAGCACATCCGAACTGCTCCGCTGCCTGACGCGGCTGGGCTATCTCCACTATAACCGCGTACGCCGGACATACAGCCCGACCGCGCGAGTCGCCCTGCTGGGCGCCTGGGTGAAACCCTCGCTGTTCCGGGGCGGGCCGGTGCTGTCCGCGATTGACGAGATCGCCAAGCTGACCGGCGAGACGGTGCTTTTGTCCACCAGCTCCAACTATGTGCTGCAGCATCTGCACGTCATCCACGGCAATAATGAAGATGCGCTGGACGCCCATGCCGGTGACCAGCTCTCCATCTTGCACAGCACCCAGGGCCGTCTGCTGCTTTCGAGCTATCGCAACGAGGGGATCCGTTCGGCGGTCCATCGCCTGAACGCGGAGGAGGCCGACCTGTCGCGCCACGTCCGTGTGGCGGAGCTGCTGTCCGAATTTGCCGTGCTGCGCGAGAAGGGCTGGACCATAGAGCAGGATCGCGACGGCGTTGGCTGCGTCGCCGTGTTGCTGCCCTTTGGCCGGAACATGGATCGCCTGACCGTCAGCGTCATCGCCCAGCCGGCAGTGATTGCCGCGCGTGGCCAGGAAATGTTGGACCTGCTGCTCAGCCGCAAGGAGAGCATTGCCGAACTGCATCTGGAGGAAGATGGCCAGGAGCAGGACAACAGCAACGTCGTGAAGATGCCGGAGACGATAAAGATCGCCAGCTACCGCCGCCATTTCGCCTGATTGCGCTGTCCGGGTTCTGCATGAACCGTGCGGTGCTGCCCGGCGGAACGGGTGAAATTCGGCTTGCGGATGCACCATTGCCACCAGCACCGCGCAAGGACGAAGTGCTGGTGCGCATGCTCTATGCGCCTGTCAACCCGGCTGACCTGTTGGCGATCGATGGTCGATATTCCTTCGATCTGCCTCAAGATCAACCGCTGGGGGCTGAAGGCGTGGGGCTGGTGGAAAGCGTGGGCGAGGCCGTTGCCGATCTCCGCCCGGGCGAATTGGTGATGCCGCTTGAGCGAGGCAATTGGTGCGCGATGCGCCTTCTGCCTCGCCGTCATCTCGTGGCGCTGCCGGGCATTGACCCGGTACAGGCGGCCATGTTGCGCATCAATCCGCCCACCGCGCATCTGCTGTTGCGCCATGCGGGCGCGCGTCCGGGCGAGGCGCTTATTCAAAATGGCGCAGGGTCGGTCGTCGCGCATTGGGTTCGCGCCTTCGCCGCCCGCATGGACATCAAGGTGATCGATGTCGTGCACAGGCCGCATCCGGCGACACCCCATGCGTTGTTGGACGGCGATCATCTGGCGGAGCGTGCGCGGGCTGCATCCGACGGTCGGCCGATCCGCGCCGCCCTGGACTGCGTGGCGGGCGCGGCAACCGGCCGGCTTGCAAGCTGCCTCGCGCCCGGTGGCCGGCTGCTGCTGTTCGGCCATCTTTCCGGCGACCCGATACAGGTGCGGTCGCAAGTGTTGACCGGCGGCGGCCTCTCGATCGCGGGTTTCAGCCTTCGCCCCGCTGAAGCGGCACTGGGGGCTGCTGGCGTGCACGCGATGTTCAAGGAACTGGCCGCACTTCATGCCGCCGATCCGCCCGCCTTGCCGGTGCGCGCCATCATTCCGCTTTCCCGCGCCGATGAAGGGATCGCGCTCGCGCGGGCGGGAGGGAGCGGGCGGATACTGTTCGATCTGGCGCAATGATATCGGGCATGTGAAGCCCTTGGCGTCGCCGTTGACTTGGAAGGCCGATGCCTGCTGGGGAGGAGGCTCTTATATGGGAACAGCGCGATGAAACTGGATTTTACGCCTGAGGAAACCGCCTTCCGCAATGAGGTGCGCGCTTTCCTCCAGCATGCCCTTCCGGACGATCTGCGGCGCAAGATGATCAACAGGGATCATCTGACCAAGGAGGATACGGTGCGGTGGCAGCGCATTCTCAATGCGCAGGGATGGGCGGTTACCCATTGGCCCGTGGAATATGGCGGTCAGGCATGGACGCCGGCCCAGCGCTATATCTTCCAGGAGGAAATGGCGCTGGCCCACGCGCCGGAAGGATCGCCGTTCAATGTGAACATGATCGGCCCGGTGCTGTGCAAATTCGGCACGGCGGCGCAAAAGGAAAAATTCCTCGCCGCCACTGCCAATATCGACATCTGGTGGTGCCAGGGTTTTTCCGAACCGGGCGCCGGCTCCGACCTTGCCAGCCTGAAGACGACGGCGGTTCGTGACGGCGATCATTATGTTCTCAACGGCCAGAAGATCTGGACGACCCAGGCCCAGCACGCCGACTGGATGTTCGGGCTTTTCCGGACCGATAGCAGCGGCAAGAAGCAGCAGGGCATAACCTTTCTGCTGCTCGACATGAAGACGCCGGGGATCACCGTCCGCCCGATCGAGACGATCGATGGCGAACATGATGCCAATGAAGTCTTTTTCGACGACGTGCGCGTGCCGGTGGACAATGTCATTGGCGAGGAAGGCCGGGGCTGGGACGTGGCCAAGCATCTGCTGGGCAGCGAACGCAGCGGCATCGCCCGCATCGGCCTGTCGAAGGAGCGCCTTTCGCAACTGCGCGCGCTGGAAACCCGGCTTGCCGAAGAAGGCACGCTGGACGAGGAAGAGCAGCGCCGTCTGGCCCACAAGCTGGCCGAGGTGGAGGTGGAATTGCGCGCGCTGGAACTGACGCAGTTGCGCGTCGTCGCGGCGGATGCCCATGGCGGCGGCGCCAATGCAGCCGCGTCCATCCTGAAGGTCAAGGGCACGGAAATGCAGCAACGCATGACCGAACTGGTTGCCGAGCTTGCCGGCCCGGCTGGGCTGGCCATGCCGGACCATGACCATGCGCGCAACGATCCGGACGACGGCTGGGTCAGCGCCGCCGCGCCCTTCTATTTCACGATGCGCAAGGTGTCGATCTTCGGCGGATCCAATGAGGTCCAGAAGAACATCATCGCCAAGACCATGCTGGGACTCTGACGCGCCATGGATTTCGATCTGAACGACGAACAGAAGATGCTGCAGGAAACCGTCACGCGCTTCGTGGCGGAAACCTATGACTTCCAGAAGCGCGAACATGCGCTCAAGACAGCCGACGGCTGGAGCCGGGAGGCCTATGCCGGGCTTGCGGAGATGGGCCTGCTCGCGCTGCCCTTCGCCGAAGAGGATGGCGGTTTCGGCGGCGGTGGCGTGGAAATGATGATCGTCATGGAAGCGCTGGGCCGCGGCCTGATGGTCGAGCCCTATTTCGCGACCGTGGTGCTGGCGGGCGGCGCGCTGCGCCATGGCGGCTCGGCGGGGCAGCGCGCGGACATTGTTCCCGGCATCGCCGCGGGCGAACGCATCCTGGCATTGGCGCATAGTGAGAAGGGACTGCCGCGCCATATACTGGCGGCGCGCACGACCGCATCGCGATCGGGCGACGGATGGACCATCGACGGTTGCAAGATTGCCGTGATCCACGGCCAGAGCGCGGACACATTCATCGTCAGCGCAATGACGGAAGAGGGGCTCTCGCTCTTCCTGGTGGACGCGGCGGCGAAGGGTGTGACGGTGGAGGGCAAGCGCGGATATGACGGCGTGCCGGTCGCCACGGTGGCCCTTTCGGGCGTCCATGTAGCGAACGAAGCCCTCATTGGCGCGCCGGGGCAGGGGGAGGACATCCTCTCCCACGTGTTCGAGGAAGCGACCGCCGCCTTGGTCGCGGAATCGGTCGGCGCCATGGCCGAGACGTTCGACGTGACCGTGGACTATCTCAAGACCCGCCAGCAATTCGGTGTCGCCATCGGCAGTTTCCAGGCGCTTCAGCATCGCGCCGTCGAAATGCTGATGCAGCTTGAACTGTCGCGCAGCATGTCGATCCTCGCGGCGCTGTCGCTCGACATCGACGCCGATCAGCGGAGCCGCAACATTTCGGCCGCCAAGGCGCAGATCGGCAAGTCCGGCCGCATCATCGGCCAGGAGGCGGTGCAGATGCACGGCGCCATCGGCATCACGGCCGAATATAAGGTGGGCCACGCCTTCAAGCGGCTGACCGCCATTGACGCGCTGTTGGGCGACAGGGACTGGCACCTTGCCCGTCTGGCGAAAATGCGCGGCGTTTATCCCGCCGCCTGAAGCAGGTTCGGTGGGGTCATGGGGCGCGCCACGCCATGACCTCAGCCGGCCGGTGCGGACCGGACCTGCGCCCAGAAGGCTTGCGCTGCGGCATCCAGCACGTCGGCGCCATAGGTGATAAGCCCCTGCTCGACGCGATAGAGCATGGCCCATTCATAATGGATCGCCTCGCCGTTCGCCGCGCTCCGGCGATAAGCGCGGGCGTGGACGAAGGCGCATTCCCGATCGATGCCGGTTATGGCGATGATCTCGTCGTGCCGTTCTTCCAGCGTCTCCGCGCAGGACGCGGCGAAATGGAGAAAGGCATCGCGTCCGACCAGCGTCTCCTTCGTGCCACTCGGGCCGAACAGGCTGTGCACCACGTCCGGATGGAAATAGTCCGCCGGGGCAGGCCGGTCTTGCTCCCCGACAGGGAAAACATCGGGATGTTGCCGGCCGTCTGCCGTGAAGCCGAACATGCGCGTCAACAGCTTCACGGCATCGTTCATCACCTGGTCCTCATCCTTCGGCAGCCTTGCGAAGCATGACCGCGCGGTCGCCGTCGCGCACGACGACCAGTCGCATGCCGGCTTTCATATAATTGACGAAATCGTCGAAGCTTTCGCGCACGCCCGGATTGATCGGGCGCAGATAGCTGTCCTTGTCGATTGTCAGCGTGACTTCGCCGATCCGGTCGGCATCCACGGTCACGGTCGTCGGCGTGAAGGACTTCACCGTCGCGGCGATGGCGCTGGGATTGGCGGCCGACTGGACGCGCGAGTCGAAGGAAACGCGCAGCCGGTCGCTATTGTTGGGCAGGCCGCAATGCGGCGTGCAGGGATGCACGACCAGCACGTCGCCGGGCATATAATCCGTGGTGGCCCAGCTTTCGGCCGGGATCACGTCGCGCGGGATCGGGAAAGGATTGGGCTTGCCGACATTGTGGAAATAGCCGCGCTTGTTCTGGCCCACTGCCAGCGCCAGGCCGCCCATGTCGCGCGTGCATGGGGTCAGGGATATCCAGACCGGGCGATAGTCCTGGATGCCGGGGCTGTAAAAGCCATCCTGGTGCACTGTGCCCAGCTTGCTCCGGGGCGGATAGGTTCGATATTGCACGATGGGTACGGAGCATGCCGGCTCTCCCAGCACTTTTTCCATCACTGCCTGATTGGCCGGATCTTCGATCAGACGGGCGGCGATTCCGGCATAGAGGTCGCTTTCCTCCATGCCCCCCACCGACGGCTTGCCGGTCCATTTGCCAGTGGGATCGCCCGGCTCGACCAAGCCCATCTGGGCGGCCACGGCCAGCATTTCGTCGCGGGCGCGGGCGACACTGTCCTGATCGAACACGCCGCGCAGCAGGATATAACCCTTCTCCTCATAGAAGCGATTGAGCGCTTCGGGATCGTCCAGCAGATGGTTGCAGCTTTCCAGCTCGCCCGCCGCGACGACATCCTGTACATCCAGGTCTTCAGCTTCCGGGCGATTGATTACATCGACGCTCATTTCTTCCTTCCTCTCCACTCGGGCCGGTCAACCTTCGGAGGCGCCGGGACAGGGCCATATTAACATGGCAAGCCGTTTGAGGGTGGGATGGTTTTCGTCGACTTTCGGCTGTTATTGATCATTGCCCTGCATCAGAAGCTTCAGCATCTGCATCAACTTGTCGTCCTGCCAGGCGGCGATTTCCGCCACGCTTCGGCCGGCAGCCGCTTCTTCCATCTGTTCGACCAGCATCGCCTGCAAGGCCGGATCGGCCAGCGGCGGATCAGCCATGGTTTCCCAGCGCTTCACGATCCCCGGCGCAAATTTCGGCAGGAATTCGGCGAGGCCGCCAGCGCCGCCCGAAGTATGGAAGGTGGTGAACTGACCCTGGATGGCCCATTTCAGCGCGAAGCTGTGCTTCATCGCCTTGTCGATGTCGCCGACGCTTGCATAACCCTCTGCCACCAGCCGCACCGCTTCCCGGAACATGGCGGCGGTCAGCCGGTTGCCGATATGGCCGAATATCTCCCGCTTCAATCGGATCGGCTGTTTGCCCATCGCGGTGTAAAGCGCGTAGGCGGCGTCCACGGCTTCCCCGGCAGTGCCTTCGCCGCCGCCCACCTCCACCAGCGGGATCAGGTGCACGGGATTGAACGGATGGCCCAGTACGAAGCGATCGGCGGTCGCAAGCCCGGCCTGCAACCCGGTAATGGGCAGGCTCGACGTGCTGCTGGCGACCAGCACGTCCGCAGGCGCCAGCCGGTCGAGATCGGCGAACAGCGCCTGCTTGAGGTCGGTGCGCTCCGGCGTGCTTTCCTGCACGAAATCCGCGCCCGCCAGCGCGTCGGTCAGGCTATCGTGGACGGAAAAGCGCGTGGTCCAGTCGTCGCCTGCGCTCGCAAGGCCCAGCTCGACCATCTGGTCCCATGCCCCCGCGACATGGGCGATGGTGCGTTCGCCGGCTCCCGGCATGGGATCATGGAGGCGCGCCGCCCGGCCGCTGCCCAGAAAGGCGGCGACCCAGCCATTGCCGATCACGCCGCCGCCGATCGCGGCGACGGTGCGAATGCTGTCCGCGTCGCGATAGGCGGGCATGGCGATCAATATCCCTTGAAGACCGGCTTTTCCTTGTTGGCGAAGGCGGTGGTCGCCGCCTTGTAGTCCTGCGTCAGCATCGTCATGGCTTCATAGGCGATGGACAGTTCGCCCGTCAGGTTCACCTGATCACGGATGCACTTGTTGACCGCCGCCTTGGACCAGCGCACGGCCCACATCGGCTGCCCGGCGATCTCGCGCGCGATCTTCAGCGCTTCCTCCAGCACCTGCTCCTTGGGGAAGGCATAGTTGACTAGGCCGATTTCCTCCGCCTTCTTGCCGTTCAGCAGCTTGCCGCGCATCAGATATTCCTTGGCCTTCTGCGGCCCGACCAGCAGCGGCCACATCACGGAGCCGCCATCGCCCGTCACCAGGCCGACGCGCACATGGGTATCGCCCAGCTTCGCGTCCTCCGCGACGATGCTCATGTCGCAGAAGGCGAAGAGCGAGGTGCCAAGGCCGATGGCGTCGCCATTCACCGCCGCGATGATCGGCTGTGGCGTCATCAGGATCTGGTCCCAAATCCGCAACGTGTTGATCGGCACGCGCAAGGCATATTTCAGGCCGTATTCGGTCTGGGCGCGCTCGGCCATCAGCTTGATGTCGCCCCCGGCGGAGAAAGCCTTGCCCGCACCGGTCAGCACGATGACCTTGATCCGCTCGTCGCGGGCCAGCTTCAGCCAGATATCCTCGAGCTGCCAATGATTATGCGGTCCCACCGCGTTCAGCTTGTCGGGATTGTTCATCGTCACGACGGCAACGCCGTCTTCGCCGATTTCGACCTTGAAGAAGTCGAACTCGCTATAGTCGATGTCGCGCTGAAACTCGTTGTCGCTCATGATAGTCTCCGGAAAATCCCTGTGATATTCTCTGTTTCGTTCAGGCCGCGGCGCGGCTCTTCTGCCACTCGGCGAAGCTCTGGCCCTTGTCCGCCAGTTCCATCAGGAGGGCGGCGGGTTGCAGCGATGGGTCGCCCGGTGTTTCGGCCGCCATCTCGCGCAACTTGGCGACGATTGTCGCCAGGCCGGTTTCATCCGCATAGAACATGGGGCCGCCCAGATGCCGGGGCCAGCCATATCCGTTGATCCATACCAGATCGACATCGGACGCCCGCAGCGCGATCCCTTCCTCCAGGATGCGCGCGCCTTCGTTGATGAGCGGGAACAACAGCCGCTGCACCATTTCCTCTTCCGGAATGTCGCGGCGCGCGATGCCCAGCTTTTCCGATGTCGCGATGATGAGCGCTTCCGTCTCGGCATTGGGATAGGGCGTGCGATCGCCCGGTTCGTAACGGTAATAGCCCGCGCCGGTCTTCTGCCCCAGCCGTCCGCTCTCGACAATGGCATCGGCAATGGGGAAGGGGGTTCCCCGGCGCTTGCGGATCGAATAGCCGATGTCGAGGCCGGACATGTCGTTCGTGGTCAGCGGCCCCATGGGGAAGCCGAGATTGGTGAGCGCGGCGTCAACCTGCTGGGGGAACGCTCCCTGCTGCAGCAGTCGTTCAGCCTGCGCGGAACGCTTGGCGACCATGCGGTTGCCGATGAAGCCGTCGCAATTGCCCGACCAGACCGGCACCTTGCCAATGGCCTTGCCCACCGCCATCGCGGTCAGGATCGCGTCGGGGCTGCTGTGCCTGGCGACCACCACTTCCAGCAGCTTCATGACATTGGCCGGCGAGAAGAAATGCATGCCGACGAAATCCTGCGGCCGTTCCAGCACCGACGCGATCTCGTCCACGTCGAGCGCCGAGGTGTTGGAGGCGAGGATGGTGCCCGGCTTCACCCGTTTTTCAAGGTCGGCGAAGATCTCCTTCTTGACGTCCATATCCTCGAACACCGCCTCTATCACGATGTCGGCATCGGCCGCAGCACCGCGGTCGGTGGCGCCGGTGATCAGGGCAAGGCGGTCGTCCATCTGCGCCTGCGCAATCGACCCGCGCTTGACCGATGTGGCGTAATTGCCCTGCACGCGCTCCAGGCCGCGGTCCAGCGCCTCCTGCGTCGTGTCGATCACGGTCACGGGAATGCCAGCGCCTGCAAAGCACATGGCGATGCCGCCGCCCATGGTGCCCGCGCCGATGATCGCGGCTTTCTTCACGGGCCGCGCCTTTGCACCCTCCGGCAGACCGGGGATCCGCGCAGCTTCGCGTTCGGCAAAGAAGAGGTGGCGCAAGGCGCGCGATTGGCTGCCCGCCATCAACTCGCGGTTGGCGACGGCGTCGATCGCCAGTGCTTCGTCCAGGCTCAAGGTGAAAGAACGGCGGATGGAATCGATATTGGCCTGTGGCGCCGCCTGTCCCTTGCTGCGCGCCGTCAGCTTCTTTGCCAGCGCGTCGAAGGCTGACGGATCGGCACGGGTCGCCGCCAGCTTCTCGTCACGGTCACGAACCGGCACGGCGGGCATGTTTTCATCGATCACACGGCGGGCGAAGGCGGCGCCCACTGCGGCGGGATCGCCGTCCTCCACGGCATCGACGATCCCCAGATGCGATGCCTGCGCGGCTCCCACCGGCTTGCCGGACAGCACATGTTCCAGCGCCTTTTCCGGACCGATCAGCCGGGGCAGGCGCTGCGTGCCGCCGCCGCCGGCGAACAGGCCAAGGTTGATTTCGGGCAGCCCAACCTTGGCGGACGGAATCGCCACGCGGAAGGCGCAACCCAGCGCCGTTTCCAGCCCGCCGCCCAGCGCGGTGCCGTGGATTGCCGCCACGACCGGCTTGGCTGAACTTTCCAGCGCCGCGATGACGTCCTGCAAGGTGGGTGCCTGGCGCGGCTTGCCGAATTCAGTGATGTCGGCGCCCGCGAAGAAGGTGCGGCCCGCGCAATACAACACGATCGCCTTCACCGCCGGGTCGGCGTTCAGTTCTTCCAGCGCGCCGACCAGGCCCTGCCGCACGCCGATGCCCAGCGCGTTGACGGGCGGATTGTCGCTGACGATGAAGCCGATATCGCCTTCGATGCGGGTGGAGATCTTTTCGTTGATCTGGGTCATGGCTGGATTGTGTGGCCCTGTCTTGTAAAATGCGTCTGAAATCTGTTCCCACAAGCTATTTGCCGGCCGTAACTGTCAAGCTGGCGGCGGCGGCGCAGGCGATGTATCGTGAATGTGAAGGATCGTACCTGCAATCTTCGCATCGCGGCCATCCCCGATTAGGTCGAGGATAGCAGTTTATCCGCGGCATATTGAGCCGCCCTATGGGAAGCGAGCGATGCAGTTCGACTTGAATGAAGAGCAAACCATGTTCCGCGACGCAGTAGCCGCGTTCGCGCAGCGCCATCTGGCGACTGGAGCGCTGGAACGCGCGCACAGCGACGATTATCCGTGGGACGTTGCCAGGATGATGGCCGAACAGGGGCTGATCGGGATTACCGTGCCGGAGGACAAGGGCGGTCTGGGCGGAAGCCTGATGGACGCGGTCATCGCGATCGAAACGGTCGCATCGGTGTGCCCGCGTTCTGCGGATGTTGTGCAGGCCGGCAATTTCGGCGCGATCCGCACCTTTGCCCAGTTCGCGACGGACGCGCAGAAGGAACAATATCTGGCACCCTTGCTGCGTGGCGAGGGGTTGATCTCGGTCGCCATGACGGAACCCAATGCTGGTTCCGCCGTGACCGAACTGACCACCACGGCGGTGGAGGATGGTGACGGCTATCGCATCACCGGGCAGAAGATATTCACTACCCACGGCACCCATGCGACCGTGTTCCTGGTCTATGTCCGTTATGGGCCGGGCACCGGCAATATCGGATCGGTGCTGATCGAGCGCGGGCAGGAGGGCTTCACCTTCGGCAAGCCGATACGCTTCCTGTCGGGCGAGGAATGGAATCCGCTGTTCTTCGACAATGTCTATGTGCCCAAGGACAAGGTGTTGCTGGGACCGGGCGGATTCAAGAAGCAGATGGCCGGCTTCAACGTCGAACGCATCGGCAACACGGCGCGCAGCCTGGCGCTGGGCCGTTACGCGTTCAACGCGGCGGTCGAGCATGCGAAGACGCGCAGGCAGTTCGGCAAGGCGCTATGCGAATTCCAAGGGTTGCAGTGGAAGTTTGCGGAAATGAAGCTGAAACTCGATGCGGCGCAATTGCTGTTGTATCGTGCGGCTACGAATGCGGATGCGGGCCTGCCTTCGCCGGAGGAAACCGCCATTGCCAAGGTTGCATGCAACCGCGCCGGTTTTGAATGCGCCAACGAAGCGATCCAGATCATGGGTGGCGCGGGCTATAGCCAGGACAGCCTGGTCGAATATTGCCTTCGCCGCACGCGGGGGTGGATGATTGCCGGCGGTGCGATAGAAGTGCTGCTCAACCGTATTGCGGAAGGCGTATTCGACATGCGTTTCCCCCAAGGACCCGCAAAAGGCTGACCGGCCAAGGGCTGACAGGTCGGAAGTCGAAACGTCCCGCCAAGGAGAGGATCGGACAATGAACGAGATGATCAGCATGTCGAGGCAGAAAGCCGAGGTGACGGCCGATCGCATCCCGGTCGACGCCTATGTCTCGCGCGATTATGTGCGGCTGGAAAAGGAACGGCTCTGGCCCAGGGTCTGGCAGATGGCCTGCCGCACGGAGGAAATCCCCAATGCGGGTGATTTCTACACCTACGATATCGCGGATGAGTCGATCGCGGTGGTCCGTCAGAAGGACGGGTCGATCGCGGCCTATTTCAACGTCTGTCCTCACCGGGGACGCCGCCTGACGGAAGGTTGCGGCCGGATGGGCAAGTTCCATTGCAAATATCATGGCTGGCAATGGAGCCTTGATGGAAAGCCGACCGAGATCGTCGATCGGCACGACTGGGGCGAAGCGCTGCCTGATGAGGACGTCACCCTGCAAAGGGTGAAGGTCGGGCAATGGGGCGGCTGGGTCTTCATCAATATGGACCCGTACAGCGAAAGCCTGGAGGATTTCCTGGGTGAAGCCAAGACGATCCTCGACCCGTTCGAGATCGAGCATATGCGCTATGCCTGGCGCAAGCGCATCGTCATGCCCTGCAACTGGAAGACCGCGCAGGAAGCCTTCATGGAGGGCTATCATGTGCAGACGACGCACCGGCAGCTGCTGGCCTATCAGGACGACTACACCTATTCGAAGGCCTATGGGAAACATGCGATGTTCGGCTATGCGCCGACCGCGCTTTTCGGCCTGCCCAGTCCGCGCATCAGCGACCAGAGCGGCGACATCCGCAAGGGTTTCTACGAATTCAACAAGGAAATCTGGGACACGTTGCAGGCGACCACCACGCAGGAGATGCTTGCAGCGGGGCGGCGGTTGATGGAATTGCCCGAAGGGGTCGACCCGTTCACCATGTACGGGGCATTCGCTCAGTTCCATGCGGAGGAATCGGCCAAGAGCGGGCGTCCCTTCCCGGCGATCACCGGCGAACAACTGATGAAGGCGGGGACGGACTGGAACATCTTCCCCAACCTCGTCTTCCTGCAACAGGCGACGAACGTGCTGTTCTACCGCGCACGTCCTTATGGCGACGATCCCGACAAGTGCATCTTCGAGGTCAATGTGCTGGAGCGCTACGCACCCGGCGCCGAACCCAAGGTCGAGGTGGAAGATGGCGGCGACGGCAGTGACGGCAAGTGGCGCGCCCTCAACTGGGGCCTCATCCTGGAGCAGGACTTCCAGAATATGGAGGAAGTGCAGAAGGGCATGAAGTCGCAGGCCTTCAAGGCGGCTCGGACCAATCCGGTGCAGGAGGTGGAGATCAGCAATTTCCACCGCGTCTATCACGAATATGTCGGGAAGGTGGACTGAATGGATGAGACGAAGTTCGACGAGGTCGCCGACTTCGTCATCATCGGATCGGGCGGCGGTGCGTTGGCGGCCGGGCTGTATCTGAAATCGATCGGCAAGACGCCGCTGATCCTGGAGAAGACCGACAAGCTGGGCGGTTCGACCGCGATGTCCGGTGGCGTGTTGTGGGTGCCCAACAACCACATCATCAAGGCCAAGGGCATCAAGGACAGCCATGAGATGGCGCGCACCTATATGGATGCGACCGTCGGTAATGATGGCGGGCCGGGCGCCACGCCGGAACGGAAGGAAGCCTATCTGCGCAACGGCCCGGTCATGCTGAAGTGGCTGGAAGAGCAGGGCATGAAATGGCTCCACACCGAAGGCTGGTCGGACTATTATGACGACCGGCCCGGCGGCGTGACGCGCAGCCGCTCCATCGGTGCGCCGATGCTGGACGCGCGCGAGATGGGGCCGCTGTTCGACAAGCTGCGTCTGGGGCCGATGGTGATGCCGCTGCCGACGGACAAGGCAGGCATTATCGGCCTCGCCACGCGCACCCCCCGCGGAATGTGGGAGGGATTGAAGCTGCTGTGGCGCATGCGGATCGTGGCAAGGCGCGGGAAGCCGATACTCAGCTTCGGCGGCGCGCTGCAGGGTCGCCTGCTGATGCTGGCGGACAAGGCCGGCGTCGATATGCGCACCGACTACCCCATCACCGAACTGATCGAGGAGGACGGCAGGATCGTCGGCGTCCTTGCCGAGCATGGCGGCAGGACTCTGCGCATAGGCGCCCGCGACGGTGTGCTGATCAATGCGGGCGGTTTTTCGCGCAATGCGGAGATGCGCAAGAAATATGGGCCGCAGCCCAGTTCGGTCGAATGGACAAACGCCAATCCCGGCGACACCGGGGAATTGATCCAGATCGCCGAAAAACATGGCGCCGCGCTGGATCTGATGGACCAGGCCTGGTGGGTTCCGGGGACGATGCTGCCCGAAGGCGGCCCGGCGAACATGCACAATACCGACATTTCCAAGCCGCATTGCATCATCGTCAACCGTCATGGTCGCCGCATCCTGAACGAAAGCGGCTCCTATATGGAGAATGGCCAGCGTCTGTACCGGAATGACGTGCCGGCCTATGTCATCCTCGATAGTCGCCACCGCAAGCGCTATGCCTGGGGCTATTATCCGCCCGGCAAGACGCCTCAGTCCTGGCTGGACAGCGGCATGATGAAGAAGGCGGAATCGATAGAGGAACTGGCGCGCATGACCGGCATCGATCCGATTGGCCTGAAGGCGGAAATCGAGAAGTTCAACGGCTATTGCGAAACCGGCAAGGATCTGGACTTCAATCGCGGCGGGCGTGGTTATGACAATTGTTTCGGCGATCCGACGGTCAAGCCCAATCCCAATCTGGGCAAGATCGACAAGCCGCCTTTCTATGTCATGGAGATCGTGCCGGGTGATGTCGGTACGTCGGGCGGCATTGTTACCGACGAGAATGCGCGAGTCCTGCGCCCTGACGGATCGGTGATCGATGGTCTCTACGCCACCGGCAATTCGACGGCATCGGTGATGGGCCGCTGCTACCCTGCGGCGGGCGCCAGCATAGGCGCCTCCTTCATCTTCGGATGGATCGCCGCCCACCATGCCGTGGGCAGCAACAGCTGATCAGGGTCAGGCCCCTTCCCATCGGTAAGGGGCCTGTCAGTCGGGCTTCACGTCTGCCGCGGTTTCGCCCGCCATTCACTTGCGGTCATGCCGGCATGTTGACGGAACATTGCCCGGAACAGCCGGCTGTCCGAATAGCCGACCAGTTGCGCGATCCGATCGACCGAGCGCGTGGACTTTTCCAGCATTCGCACCGCCGCCTGGAAGCGGAGCTGCCCCACATAAGCCTTGGGCGAGAGGCCCAGCGCCTTGTGGAATCGGCGATTGAGGGTGGCGGGGCTCGTCGACAGATGCCTGGCCAGTTCGGCCATGTTGATCGGTCCGGTGAAACGCTGCTCGATCCATAATTGCGCCCTGGCGACCATCGGATCGGGCGCCAGCAGTTCCTTCTCCTCATAATCCTGCCCTATGATCGAGGAGAGCCAGCGGGCGATATCGGGGGAGATCATGCGCTCCAGCACCCGGATGATCAGTTGCAGGTCGTTGCCCATGCCGTTGCCGATCAGCAGATGGCCGTGATCGACCATCCCGAACCGCTCCTCGAAAGGTTGGCGCGGGAACAGGGTGCGCGTGAGCGGCTGCATCGCCCTTGCGACGGGCACTGCGAGATCGGCAGTGAAGCCCCCTGCCATCAGCAGGGTTGACGCTGCCCCGCTCGCCCCGATCACTGCCCCCTGTTCCGACTGGCGATGGAGCCAGTCGATCAATGGGCCTGCCTCCGCCAGGCGGCGCTCCAGCAGTTCGCGTCCTCCGGCACGGAAGGCAGGCAGCCAGATGAACGCCATCGGATCGTCCCTGTTCGCCGGACCGTCGACTGGAAAGGAACGGCCGTCGCCCAGCACCACTGGTCCCCCATCTGCGGAAAGAATGTGAAGCTGCGTCTCCATGCGCAACTGCTCTTCCCCGGCGAAAACATGCTCCACCCGATCGCGGGCGATCATGAAGCTGTCCACCAGCGCACCGACGCTGCTGGAATAGGCGCCGGGCAGCGCGACAAGAGCAAAATCAAAAGCCATGATTGAGAGAAAACAGCCGGTATATGCGCAAATTCTCCCTGTCAATCTTTCGCGTCCTGCGCGAACAGCGGCATAGCACGCTGGACGGGTCGGGCCCTTTGGGTCCATCTGCTTGGCAGACTGAGGAGAGAGGCCGCATGCCGGAACCGTTACGCCATTATGACCGTCTGGCCGGCAAGGTCGCCATAGTGACCGGCGCGGGCGCGGAAGGCGATGATATCGGCATTGGCCGTTCCATCGCCCTGCTGATGGGCGCGGAAGGTGCGCGGATCGTTTGCGCCGATCTTGACCTGGCGCGGGCGCAGGCCACTGCCGAGCGGATCGAAGCCAATGGCGGAAATGCCCTGGCGGTGGACGGCGATGTCGCCGATCCGGCAGTGTGCGCCAGGCTGGTCGATGCGGCGGTTACCGCATTCGGCAGGCTGGACATTCTGGTCAACAATGTCGGCATATCCGGTCCCGCCACTCTCGAAACGATGACGCTGGACCAGTGGAACCGGACGATGACCACCAATCTGACCAGCGCGATGTTGATGAGCCAGGCGGCGGTCCCGCATATGGCGCGCAACGGCGGCGGGTCGATCGTCAACATCTCCTCTCTGGCCGGAATCAGGGCCATGGGCGCCATCGCATATGGGCCGTCCAAGGCAGCGATGGCGCAGCTATCCCGGGAGATTGGCGTCCTGCATGGCCGCGACGGCATCCGCGTCAACACCGTGGCGCCTGGTCATGTCATGACCCCCCACGCGGCCCGTTACATGTCGGACGAGATGCGGGAAATGCGCCGAAGGGTCAGCCCTCTCGGCATCGAGGGCGATGCCTGGGACGTGGCGCAGGCCGTGCTGTTCCTGGCGAGCGACGAGGCCCGCTTCGTCAACGGTGTGGAACTGGCGGTCGACGGCGGCGTGGTGGGGATCGGGCCCTTGGCGGGTCATGCCCTGATCGTCGAACGCTGAGGGTGCGGCCCTCAAAATATCATGACTGCGATGAATGTTGCTCAGGCCATCGTAACGATTGAGTAAAACTATCCTTTCTACATGATCCTTTTCCAGAGCCGCAAAAGCGGCCGTGCCGGCGTGGTGCCGGACGATCAGGAGAGGAAGGATGACCATGTTTCGGTCCGCATTGCTTGCCGCTACATCGATCTTCGCTACAGCCGCCGCTGCACAGGATGCCGCGCCGCAGGCATCGGGCGTCCAGGTGCCCGACATCGTGGTGACCGCGCGCAGGCGCGAAGAAGCTTTGCAGGACGTGCCGATTTCGATCACCGCCGTGAGCGGCGACTCGCTCGCGCGAAGCGGCGTCAGCGACGCGCTCGGGCTGCAAAGCCGCGTACCTTCACTCAGCCTGACCAACCAGGGCACAAGCCGCAACGAACTGGGCTTTGCCATTCGCGGTCAGCGTACCCAGGAATCGCAACTGCTCACCGACCCGCCGGTCGGCACCTATTTCGCCGAAGTGGTCCAGGCCCGCAGCGTCGGCTTTGCCTATGCGCTCTACGATCTTCAATCGACCCAGGTGCTGAAGGGCGTGCAGGGTACATTGTTCGGTCGGAACATGACTGGCGGCGCCGTGCTGATCGAACCCAACAAGCCGGTGGACGAATTTCATGCCGAACTGCGTGGGCAGGTCGGCAATTATGACATGCACGACATTTACGGCATGGTGAACGTGCCCCTGACGGAAGGCCTGGCGGTACGTTTCGCGGGCAAGATCAGGAAACGCGACGGCTTCACGACGGATGTGCTGACCGGCCGCGACTATGACGACCAGAATTACAAGACTTTCCGTGCATCAATCCGCTTCGCGCCGACGCCCGAATTCGAATCCAATACGATCGTCGACTATATCAAGACGAACGAGCATGGCACGGCGCTGGTGGGTACGGCCGCCAATCCTGCCGCGCCAGCCATCGCCGGATATACGGTGCTGCGCGGGTTCGGCTTTCCCGTCTCGGATGTCGTGGGGCAGTTCGCGGCGCAGCAGGCGCGTCCGCATTATACCTTCGCTTCCGGATCGGGCACTGGCGGCACGCTCGACGCCTACCAGACCCAGCCGTTTGAAAGGCTGAAGAACAGGGGCGTCACCAATCGCACGACATACAGCCTGGACAATATCACGTTCAAGAATATCATCGGCTACCGCAAACTGGACTTTGATCAGGTCATGGATCTGGACGGCGTGCCCGCCTATCTTATCAATTCCAATCGCTACCGCAGTATCGAGCAGTTCAGCGAAGAGTTCCAGGTCCAGGGGAAGGCGATAGAGAACCGGCTCGATTATGTGCTGGGCGCTTATTATTTCGTGGAAAAGGGGAAGGACGGTTCCACGTCCAGCCAGTTCCCGGAACTGGCTATCGTCGGTGCGGGACTGCCGCTCAATACGCCCGCGGCGACTTTCCTCAACGCTTATGCTGGTAGCGGCAAGGCGAAGACGTTCGCGCTGTTCGCGGCGGGCACCTACGCCTTTACCGATCAGTTCAAGCTGTCCGCCGGTCTTCGCTATACGACCGACAAGCGCAATGCGCGCATTTTTGCCTATTATCCCAATCTGGGCAGATGCCTGTTCCGCGTGGATACCGGCACGACCTCCTTCGTGCCTTCGTCGCTGGCCGATTGTCCGCAGACGAACAGCAAGAAATGGGACGCCGTCACCTGGGACGTTACCCTGCAATATGAACCGAATGCCAATCTGACGACCTATATTTCGACCCGTCGCGGCTTCCGCTCCGGCGGTTTCTCGTTGCGCGCGGCATCCACCGAAGAATTGAAGCCCTTCGATCCGGAAACGGTGCAGGAATATGAGGTGGGGCTCAAGACGCGCCATGCCCTGGGCGGCGCCACGCTGACCAGCAATCTTGCCATCTTCTACCAGGACTACAAGAACGTCCAGAAGCAGACATCGTCGATCGACAGTGCCGGCAATGTCAACACCGTCATCGACAATACCGCTCGTCAGAAGAACTATGGCGGAGAACTGGAACTGGGCCTTATCGCTGGTCCGCTCAATATCAGCGCCTTCTATTCCTATGTCGGGGTCGATATCACCAGCGGCCGTCAGCCGGGCGAATTTGAACTGGTCGGCTCGCCCCATCATCAGATGGGCGCCAATGTCAGCTATGAAATCCCGCTGTCGGGCGATGCCGGCGCGATCAACCTCAATGCCAATATCAGCTATCGGACCAAGCAGCACCTCGACAAGAATGACGTGCAGGGCGCGGAACCGGGTTATGAGCTGGTGAACTTGCGTGCCGGCTGGGACAATATCTTCGGCACCGGGCTGGGCGCTGCGGCTTTCGTTAACAATCTTACCAAGAGCTATTATCGGGTGGGCGTGATTGGCATCTACAATGAGGCCGGTTATATTTCCTCGGTCTATGGTGAACCGCGCACCTATGGTGCGGAATTGTCCTATAAATTTTAAGCCGGGGGATCGGCGCCGGACTTTCGGGTCCGGCGCCGATGACTGTCGGTAGGGGCGAACAGGGCGATTTCGTCTGTCGGTTCCTTCCGCCTCGCCATCAACGGACCGATGCTTGCCGAATAATCTGTCCACCCCGTGCGAGAGGTTCTAACGCGGCGGAATGGACAGCGGCAGACAAGGCTATCACGACAATGCGCGCGGCGCGCTGTGGATGCTGGCCTCCGGCTTCGCCTACAGTATCGCCATGGCTCTGGTGAAGCTGCTGGGCGACGACTATTCCTCGGCAACGCAGAATTTCGTGCGGCAGGGGGTCGGCCTGATCGCGCTTTCCCCTTTCATCCTGCGGCAACCCCGCAATGCTTTCACGCTACGTCGACCGATGCTGATGATCCTGCGCTGCGCGGCGACCAGCCTGTCGATCATCCTCGCCTTCAACAGCTTTCATCTTCTGGGCCTGGCCGAAGCCAACGCGCTGTCCTTCACCCGCACCCTGTTCCTCGTCCCGCTGGCCGCCCTTTTGCTGGGCGAAAGGCTGGACCGGCAACGGCTCTTCGCCACGCTCGTCGGTTTTGCAGGAGTGCTGATCATCATCGCGCCCGGCTCCGCTCATTCGCTGATCGGCTGGGCGGCCGTTCAGGGCTTGCTTGCCGCATTGCTCGTCTCCTGGTCAGTGATCAGCGTGAAGCAGATGTCGCGGGATCATAGCGACCTGGCGCTGCTGACCTGGTCAACATTGCTGGGCCTGATCTTCACCGCGCCCTTGGCCTTCAGCAGTTGGCGGACCCCCACGGCAGAGGATGCGCTGCTGCTGGTCGTCATGGGCGTGCTCGGCGTCGTGACGCAGGCCTGCTATATTCGCGGCATGACTTTGGGAGAGGCGAGCCTGATGGGGCCGCTCGACTATGTCCGCATCCTCTTCACCACGGCGCTGGGTTATCTGATGTTCAGCGAATGGCCGCAGCCCGGAACCTATCTGGGTTCTGCCCTTATCATCGGCACAGCCATCTACATCACCCTGCATGGACGCCGGCGCGCCTGATCCTGCCGCATTCGCAATGCGCAAATGCGGCGTCGAAGGACAGGGCCTTTCTACCCTAGGGAAAAGGCGCCAGCTCAGCCTCGCTCGACGTCCGGGCCAAAATCAGGCGTGGCGGCCGCCGTCCAGGGCAGGTGGCGGAAATAGCGCGCGCCTGCCTCCGCCTGGTTATGCACGGGGGTGAGCGGGTTTTCGTCCCATATCTCCCCGATCCGCTGGGCGACCCGTTCAGCGCTGATCTCCGGATCGAAAATCTCTGCGGTCTCGGCAAAGATCAGGCTCGACAGGCGGCCGCCGCCGGTCAGCAGGATGCGGCCCGTTGCCGCACAATCGCGGCTCAGGAACCAGGCCATCGCCGCCGCCACCTTTTCCGGCGGCAGATTGTCGCGGAACCAGGCGACCGTGGTAGCATCAGGGATCTGCTCTACCAGTCGCGAATAGGATGTCGGCATCACGGCATTCACCAAAATGCCGAGCGGCTTGCCCTCGATCGCGGCATCCAGAGTGAGGCCCAGCATGCCTGCTTTTGCCGCGCCATAGGGGGCATTGCCGCCCACGCCCAGTGCACCGTTGGAACTGACGTTGAGGATCCGGCCATAGCGGTTTTCCGCCATGTGCGGCCATGCTGCGCGCATCAAATGATGGCCGCCAATGAGGTTGGTTGCATAATGGCGCTCGATCGCGTCGTCATCATACGCGGTGAAGGGGCCGGCAATGGCCGTGCCGGCATTGTTGACGAGAATGTCGATCCGTCCGAACGCGTCCAGCGCCGCCCGGGTGATCGCCCGCGCATTGCCCGCCGTACCCACCGCCAGCCCATTGGCAATGGCCTGTCCGCCAGCCGCGATTATTTCATCCACCACGGCCTGGGCTGGCGCGGCACTGCCATTCTGTTCGCCCAGAACGCCTCCGCCATAGTCATTGACGACGACGGCAGCGCCGCGGCGCGCCAGTTCCAGCGCATAGGCGCGTCCCATGCCGCCGCCTGCTCCCGTCACGATGGCCACCTGGCCGGAGAAATCTATGGTCATGCTGTCATCGCCTTCACCAGTTCCGGCATGATCTCCGCGCCGGAAGCAAAAGAGCTGGTCCATTCGGGTTGCGCGGTCAAACCGCGCATCACGCTGTCGATATCGCCCTCGGACAATTTATGAACGGGGCCTTCCAATATCTGCACACGGCGGACATTGCCTGCGCCCGCATGGTAGATGCCGCCCGAAGTGCTGCATCGATCGCTGCACAGCCAGCCGACGACCGGCGCGACATGATCCGGTGAGGCATAGCCGGCCCACTCGGCTGGAATGCTGCCTGCCGACATGGGCGTGTAGGCGGCGGGAGCGATCACATTGACGCATATGTCCGCGCCCGTGGGGATGTCGATGGTCAGCGAACGCGCAATGCCGACCATCGCCGCCTTGGACGCCGCATAATCGGCCGAGCCGACCTGTCCCCACAACCCCGCGCTGGAACCGGTCAGCACGATACGCCCATATCCCGCCTCCGCCATCGCCGGCCATATGGCCTTCAACCCCACCAGCACGCCGTGAAGGTTGATCTCCAGCAGCGCATTCATTTCGTCCAGCGTGACGCTGCCGAAGTCACGGAACGCCTGAACGCCGGCATTGCTGATGAAAATGTCGGGCGTACCGAAATGCTGGCGGGCGATCCGCACCATCTCCTCGGCGGCTTCCGGCGTCTGTACCGGTCCGTCATGCACGACCGCCCGGCCACCCGCCGCCACGATTTCCTCGCAGACCGTCCGGGCTGAGGAGGAGCCGTCGGGTGCCTTGCGGTTGCTGACCACGACGGCGCAACCATGCGCCGCGAGCCAATGCGCATAGGCGCGGCCAAGGCCCTTGGTCGCGCCGGTGACAATCGCGGTGCGGCCCGCGAAATCAAGTGCGCCGCTCATAACATCATCTGTCCGCCGTCGACGTTGATCGTCTGTCCCGTCACATAGCGGCTGTCGTCACTCGCCAGGAACAGCGCGGCGGGCCCGATGTCCTCCATGCAGTCCCCGAGATAGCCGAGCGCGACCAGCTTCATCACCTTCTCCGCCTCTTCCGGGAAATCCTTGACCCATTGCTGGGCAATCGGGCTGAGCGCGGCCGGGCAGATCACATTGACCCGGATCTTGTACTTGCCCAGTTCCCGGGCCGCGGTGCGGGAAAGGCCGCGAATGGCCTCCTTCGTCGCGGCATAGGCGGCAAAGCCGATGCCGCCGTGAATGCCCTCATAGGAACCAAAGTTGATGATCGTGCCGCCCTTCTCCTTCATATGGGGGACGGCCGCCTGCATATGCTGGAAGGTTCCATAGAGACCGGATTCGATCGTCATCGCGAAAAGGGCGTCGTCCGTATCCTCGAACAGGGTGCCGGGTTTCGACGTCTGGGCATTGTTCACCAGAATGTCGATCCCGCCGAACAGTTCGACCGCCTTCGCCACGGCGGCCTCCGCATCCGCCCGCACGCCTGCGGTTCCGGCGATCCATGCTGCCTCTCCGCCGTCGGCTGCAAGGCCGGCGACGGCTGCTTCCAGCTTGTCGGGGGTACGGCCGGTGATCAGCACCCTCGCCCCTTCACGCAGGAAAACCTGCGCGATGCCCAGACCCACGCCCTGGCCGCCGCCGGTGACGATCGCGACCCTGCCGCTTAATCTGCCCGCCATATTCTCTCCTTTTGATCTTCATGTTCCGGGGTCGATGAACTCCCGCAGCGCGCGGTGGAAATTCGACACGCTGCGCTCCTGCACCGGATTTGTGCGTGAACCCTTGAAGCCCGTGGAACGCATGCCCCGCTGCACTTCGGTCATATTCTCAAAGTCCTGGGTCAGGATCAGGCCCCAACCGTCATGATCGCGCCAATCCTCAAAGGTCTGCCGCTCCAGCGGCGGTTCCTGCCCTTCAGGATAGAGGACCAGCGAATAGACTTCGAAGATGCATCGTTCAGGATCATTCCGGTCCGGCCGTGCGCGATAGGCCAGCATCGCGTCGGGCGCAGGCAGGAACACCATGTTGGGGAACAGATGCCAGTCGGCTCCCGCGCGCGCGATCTCCTCCGGCGTAAGCGAAGGGAAGGGGATGCCCCGTTCCTGCGCTGCCTCGAAGGCGATCTGCCCATATTTCATCAGCACGTCGAGCAGGGATGCGTCCTCGGGCAACTCATCGACAAGCCGGCCCGCCAGTTCCGACATATGCGGCGGGATGGAGGCTTTCAGATCCTCCTCCAGCATCAGGACGAAGTCCCGGACATTGCGGCGATAATCGACCCGCACGCTGGTCAGACGTGGCGATCGTTCGCCCAGGGAAATGCGTCCGGGCGCAAGTTGGTAGCTGCCATGGCGCCCTTCGGCGAAGGACAGTGCCTCATCATCGTGGACCGGCAGCAATTGGCTGTGGGTGGTCTGGACATGATAGCCTTCGTTGAAGGCTTCCAGCGCTGTCTTCCAGTTGCAATCGATTCCGGTGCGCTTGTACCAGCGATAGCGCATCTTCTCGAAGGGATAGTTGCGGAAAACCTCAGGAATGGGGGAGAGGAAATCGAGCAGGGGCTCGGCATCCTCGTCCATGCAGATGAAGACGAAACCGCCCCAGCGATCGACCCTGACCTGCGGCAGGGCGACGTCCTCGTCCTTCAGGCTGCCGTCCCAATTGTCCCGGTCGACGACATGGGCGATCGTTCCGTCGAGCTTCCAGGACCAGCCGTGAAAGCGGCAGAACAGACGGGCCGCGTGGCCGCATCCCTCCGTCAGCCGGCGTCCACGATGTTGGCACGCATTATGATAGGCCGCTATCCGTTCAGGCGCGACGCGCACGACGATGATGGATTCATCCAGTATGTCGTAAGTGACATAATCGCCGACGCGGGGGATTTCCTCTTCCCGACAGGCCATCTGCCATGCGCGGGGCCAGAGCCGCTGCTGCTCCAGACGAGCGAAATCGCGGCTGACATAATCTTCTTTCGGGATGAAATCCTCCGGTCCCGACTTCTTCCTGCATAAGATCTTCGGCTGCACCGTGCCGGATGGCTGGTTCACGATTCCCGCCCTCTCCTGTGATTGGACATCAGCTTCCCGCCTGCGCATGGCGCAAGTCAATGTCGCCGCCGCCTCGCCCTCAGATCATCGCCAGTCTGATCCCTCGCCGTCGGCCCATCAGGGCTGCGGCGCGACCCTGCACTACCGTTCACATGGCTGCTGTCGTGTCGCCATGGGCGGCGATAGAGGCCATGATCTCCTCCGTCGTGGGATTGCGGCGCAGCGTCAGGCCGCCGGTCACATGGAAGGTCTGGCCCGTCATGAAACATTCGTCGCTGGCCATGAACAGGGCCGCATTGGCGATGTCCTCCACCGTCGTGATCCGCCCCAGCGGGTATTCCTTTGCATAGGCTTCCACCATGCCCGGCACGTTGAAGCCGCCCAGCATCGGCGTGATGGTGAGGCCCGGCGCAAGGATGTTGGCGCGGATGCCATGCCTGCCATATTCATATGCGACAAAGCGCGTCATATGGTTGAGCGCGGCCTTGGCGCCCATATAGCTGCAATGATCGTCGGACATGATGTCGGCCACGGCCGAGGAGATATTGATGATCGCGCCGCCCCGTCCGTTCCGGCGTTCGCGCTTCATGGCCCCGACCATCACCTGCATGAAGAACATTCCGCCCTTGAAGATGATGGAGAGCATCGAATCGATCTGCTCCTCCGTCTCTTCCTCGAAGGGCGCGAGAAAGCCGATCGCGGCCGCATTGACGGCGATGTCGATCGCACCATGCTGCGCCAGTACAGCATCGGCCAGCGACTGGATCTGATCGCGGCTGCGGATGTCGCACGGGATGGCGGTGGCTCCGGTCGCGGCGGCGAACGCGTCCAGTCCCTCCCTGCCGCGACCTGACACGACGACATGCGCGCCTTCCTCAAGGAAGCGTTTGGCGATCGCTTGCCCCATATTGCCTTCGCGGGTCGCGCCCATGATCACTGCGACCTTGCCTGTCAGACGGCTCATGATGCTCTCCTTATTCCATATCGTTCGATGAATGCGCGATCAGCGACTCAAAGTCGGAATAGGCCAGGGACTTGCGGCGGAAGACCGCATTGGCGCGCAACGCTGTCTCGCCGTCCGCGCTGAAGCGGCATTGCGCGAAGGCAAGGTTGGGCGTCCAGCGCAGGATTTCCGCCCGCCCTTCGACCCACTGTCCCTCGACGGCGGCGCCCAGGAAATCGATGCCGAGCGAAACGGTCGGTCCACTAAGCCCGGTGATGAAGCCGACATTCAGGCCCATGACGACATCGGCCATCGTCGCCCAGGTGCCGCCATGACAATTGCCGCGCGGATTGCAGTGCTGGGGTCCGACGCGAAAGCCCATGGTGACATAGCCATCCGCTTCCTGGCGCACGTAGACGGGATCGAAGGCCCGCATGACTTCGTCCAATTGCTTCAGCCGACGGAAGCCCGCCACCATCTTCGCCTGCTCTACCCCGATGTTCCGCATGATCCGGCAGGACTGCCCCGGACACCCCTCGGGAGCAAGATGGACGGAGGGCAAGGATCACATGACCGATAGACCGGCCGGAAGGCATCGCCAGCGTGGTACATGGCGCGCTATGTTGGGCCATGATGACCTTGGAGAGCGGAATATGGGCATGAAATGGCTGAAATCGACGGACTGCATTAGCTTTGCGGTGCGCGACAATGTGGCCCGCATCACCCTGAATCGCCCTGAAAAGCGCAATGCCCTGTCGGGTCAGACGCTCAAGGAACTACATCAGGCGCTGCTGGAAGCGGACGACCGGCGCGACGCCAACGTCATCATGCTTTCGGGGGAAGGGCGCGATTTTTGCGCTGGCTATGATCTGACGGACAGCTATGGCGGTGCAGCCGACGCGGCGACGGAATATGATCCGGCCGATTACCGCAGCCGTGCAGGAACGATCGACGACGACATCTGGAACCTGGAACGGCAACAGGAACTGACCTCCATCATGCTGGACCTGCACAAGCCGATCGTGGCGAAGGTCCAGGGCAATTGCCTGGCTGGCGGCACGGACCTGGCCTTCTCCTGCGACATCGTGCTGGCGGCTGATGATGCGAAGATCGGCTTTCCCGCCGCCCGCGCGAATGGCACGCCGCCCACGAACCTGTGGTTCTACCATTGCGGACCGCAGTGGACCAAGCGCATGCTGTTCACGGGCGACACGATCAGCGGCATTGACGCGGCGCGCATCGGCCTGGTGCTGGAGGCCTATCCGGCGGCGGAACTGGATTTCGAGGCGGATGAAATGGTGCGCCGCATCGGCAGCGTCGACGCCGAGATACTCGCCACGCACAAGCGCGTCGTCAATGCGCAGATGGAACTGGCCGGCGCGAAGCAGTCCCTGCGCTATGCCGCCGAACTGGACGCCCGCGCGCATCTCAGCACTGGTCCACGCCGCAGCCAGTTCCGCAAGGACATGGCGGAAAAAGGGCTGAAGGAGGCGCTGACCAATCGCGATGCGCCATTCGGCAAGGGGCGGATCGAACTGCGCGCGCGGCGCCCCCAATCGGAATGACGGTGCCGCCGCATCCTTCACAATTGCGATATGGATCGGCCGGGGCTTTCATGCCGGGCAAAACATGGCAGATGCTGGACGCCGTATAGCAAGAATCCGGCCTTTCGAAAGGACGTCTGAAAATGACCAACAGGGCAACCCCCGATGCGGCGACCCAGATAGAAATCTACCGCCGCATGGCGCTGATCAAGGCGAATGACGAACGGTCGCGGAAGGTCATCATGAACGGGCGGCTGGTCATGCCCTATTACAGCCCGCGCGGTCAGGAGGTGATCCCCAGCGCCATTTCGGTCAATCTGACTGATGAGGATTATATCTGCACCATCTATCGCGGCAGCCATGACCAGCTTGCCAAGGGACTGCCGCTCAAGGATCTGTGGGCGGAAGTCGCCGGTCGCACGACCGGCACCTGCAAGGGCAAGGGCGGTCCGATGCACGTCACCTATCCCACCAAGGGCATCATGGTGACGACCGGCATCGTCGGATCCACCATGCCGATCGCCAATGGCCTGGCCTGGGGCTCCCAATTGCGCGGCGATGGCCGCGTGACGGTCGCTTCCTTCGGCGATGGCGCCGCCAATATCGGCGCATTCCACGAATCGCTCAATCTGGCCGCCGTCTGGAAATTGCCGGTGATCTTCGTTTGCCAGAACAATGAATGGGGCGAGCATACCGCCTATGACAAGACCAGCAACGTCAAGGTAGCCGATCGCGCCGCCGCCTATGGCATGCCGGGCGTGCGGGTGGACGGCAACGACCCATTCGAAATGTACGCCGTCGCCAACGAGGCGATCGCCCGCGCCCGCGCCGGCGAGGGGCCGACCCTGATCGAGGCGATGACCTATCGCTTCTTTGGCCACGTCTTCGGCGATGCTGACGCCTATATGGACAAGGCGCGCAAGGCCGATGCAATGGCGAACGATCCCGTTCCCCGCTTCCGCGCGTCGCTGATCGAAAGAGGCGTCGCGAGCGAGGAGCAACTGGCCGAGATGGAAGCCGCCATCGAGAAGGAGATCGACGAGGCGGTCGAATTCGCTCTGGCGAGCGACTTCCCCGGCGTGGAGGAACTGAAGCGCGACGTGTTCGCGGAGGAGATGGCCTGATGAACGCCGAGACCACAATGGCCCCTGAAAATACCGTGAAGGCCGCCAAGGCAAATATCCTCCAGGGCATCAACGCCGCCATTGCCGACGCGATGGAAGAGGATGACAATGTCATCGCGCTTGGCGAGGATCTGGCCGACCCCGAGGAGGGCGGCGTGTGCGGCGTCACCAGGGGGCTTTCCTCGCGCTTTGGCGAACATCGGGTGCGCTCCACGCCCATTTCCGAACAGGCGATCATCGGCGCGGCCATCGGTGCGAGCCTGGTGGGCTTCAAGCCCATTGCAGAGATCATGCTGATGAACTTCACGACCGTGGCGATGGACATGATCGTGAACCATGCCGCGAAGCTGCGTTTCATGTCGGGTGGCCAGACCCATGTGCCTATCGTCATCCGCACCATGACGGGGACGGGATTCGCCAGCGGCGGGCAGCATTGCGACTATCTGGAAGCCTGGTTCGCGCATACCGCGGGCATCAAGGTCGTCGCGCCTTCCAGCCCGAAGGATGCCTATGGCCTGATGCGCAGCGCCATCGATGATCCTGATCCGGTGCTGTTCATCGAGAATCTGCCGTCCTACTGGACACCTGCCGAAGCGCCGGAAAGGGGCCATCGCGTACCCATCGGCAAGGCCAATGTGCTGAGCGAAGGCAGCGATGTCACCATCATCGCCTATGCGCGCATGATCCAGGAGGCGATGCCCGCCGTCGCGAAGCTGAAGGAGGCGGGCATTTCCGCCGAGCTGATCGACCTGCGCACCATCGCGCCCTGGGACAAGGAAACGGTGGTGAACTCCGTCGCCCGGACCGGCCGCGCCATCATCGTGCATGAGGCGGTGACGCCCTTTGGCGCCGGCGCGGAAATCGCGGCCGTGCTGAACGAGGAACTGTTCGGCAAGCTCAAGGCTCCGGTCAAGCGGCTGGGCGGCGCATTCTGCCCGGTTCCGTTCTCCAAGCCGCTGGAAACCGCATTTGCCCCGCAGACCGCGGACATCGTCGCGGCTGCTGAAGCCATCATCAAATCCTAATATCGCGCAGGGAGTTTTCCATGGCTGTTGAAGTATTGCTGCCCAAGATCGGTTTCTCGATGAACGAAGGCACGCTGGCCGAATGGCTGGTGGAAGATGGCGGCCAGGCCGTCGAGGGCCAGCCGCTCTATGCGCTGGAATCGGAAAAATCCACGCAGGAAGTGGAAAGCCCCGCCAGCGGCACTCTCAAGATCATTGCCCAGATCGGGGAAACCTATGAGGTCGGCACCCTTCTGGCGACGATCGAGTAATCGGCATGCGTTATATCCTGCATGTGACCTCGCGCGCGGTACCCGGGCGCGAGGCGGAATATGACCGCTGGTACGAAGATGTTCACTCCGCCGAGATGTGCCGGTTGCCGGGCATATTGTCCTGCACCCGGTACAGGGAACTGGACATGAGCGGCGTCGAAACCGGCCTGTTCGTTGCCGATTACGAGGTCGAGACGAATGATCCAGCGGCCTTGCTGGAAAGCGTTTTCGCGGCGGCCCCGACTATGCAGTTGACCGACTCCATAGATTTGGAAAGCCCCCGCTTCACATTCCTCAAGCCGACGGGATCCCAGCACATATGAGCGATTTGCTCGCAGGTCTTGCGCCCTGGCCGACGGGCGATTTCTCGGTCTTCGGCGAGGTCGAGCAGCGGCCTCTCAGCAAGATCCAGAAGTTCGTCGCGGCGTTCCTGGGTCGTAACTGGGTCGCCATTCCGCACGTCACTCATCAGGATGAGGCGGACATCACGGCTCTGGAGGAAAGGCGCAAGGCCCATAATGCCGGCGGCGGTACAAAGCTGACGGCGGTGCCGCTGCTTGTGAAGGCGCTGGCCGATGGCCTGGCTGCCTTTCCGCAGTTCAACGCCTCGCTCGATCCGGCGAGCGCCACGCTGACGCTCAAGAAATATGTGCATGTCGGCGTGGCGGTCGATACGCCCGGCGGCCTGCTGGTGCCTGTCATCCGCGACTGCGACCGTAAGTCCGTGACGCAGATTGCGGAGGAAATCGTCGCCTTGTCGGAGAAGGCACGAACGAAGGGCCTGTCCATGGCGGAAATGTCCGGCGGCTGTATCACCCTGACCTCACTGGGGCATATCGGCGGAACCGGGTTCACGCCTATCGTCAATGCGCCGGAAGTCGCGATCCTGGGCGTCACCCGCGCGCGGCCCGTTCCGGTTCCGGCTGACGACGGGGGGATTGCCTGGCGGCAGATGCTGCCTTTGTCTCTCAGCTACGATCATCGCGTCATCAACGGCGCCGATGCGGCGCGCTTCTGCCGCTTCATTGCCGACAGGCTGGCCTCCGCCGAACTTTTCGCCTGAAGCCTGATCGCGATTTTGACGACTGCCTGCTTTTGGCGGATCGACATGGGGCGGAACTGCCTCATGTCGATCCGCCGAATATCACCGGCCCGCTCTCATGGCCGCAAGTGCGGCCGCCGTTTCGTTCCAGATCGTTCCCATATCCGGGTGCTGGCGCGCCTTTTCCTGGTAGCCGGCAAGATTGCGACGGTCAGCAAGTGGATCGTCCAGTTCAAAGATGCTGGCGACGACCTCGCAGAGCAAAAGGCTGGGCAGCAGGACGCAGTCCGCCTTGCTGATGGCGCCGCCCACGGCGAACATGGCGTCGGTCACGAATTGATCGCAAAGCCCCAGGCCGTTGCGCCAGTTGGCGATCTCAGCCGCGGTCACCGCTTCGTCCCTGGTTGCTGGATCCATCTGTTTGAACAGGCGGGACATGGCGGGCGTCGCATAGAGTTCGAAACTGCGGATGATGTTTCGCATCCGCACCCGTTCAGCCGGGTCCGAGGGCATCAGGGAAGGCGCCGGGAACTGTTCGTCCAGATAGTCCAGGATAGTTTCGGACTCGGCGATCGCCAGCCCTTCGTCTGTCACCAGCACCGGCAATTTGCCGATGGGATTGATCGCAAGATATTCGGGCGACCGCGTGCTGCCGCCCGGTGGCGGTTGCATGTCATAGCCCAGCTTCTTGACGCGCAGGGCCAGCCGGACGCGCGCCGCGAAGGGCGAAAGAGTGACGGCGTAGAGGATCATGCGTCGTCTCCTTCGTGATAGAGGTGCGCCAGCGTTCCGGCGAGCGGCGTCGGCACGAAGCCATCGCCAAAGGGCCATTCGATCATGCCCGCCGCCGCCATGGTGCCGCCGTCGACGTGCATTGTCATGCCCGACACGAAAGTCGACAGGTCCGAACCCAGAAACAGAACGGCGTTCGCCAGGGCGTCGACCGGCGGTTGCTCTCCCCTGGGGATGTACATCTCCATCCCCTTGCCCCTGACATGGGCAGGCAGTTTCGCAAAGCCCTCCGCGAAGGAGGGAGGCATGGCAGCCACATTGCCCTGGCTCAGGGTCGTGTCCGGGGCGATGCAACTGACGCGGATCCTGTCCTTGCCCAGTTCGACCGCCATCGAGCGGGTGAAGTTGGTGGTCGCCGCCTTGGCGCCTGCATAGACAGAGAAGCTGGCGGCGCCGCGATGCGCCTCTATCGTGGTGAAATTGATGATGCTGCCGCCGTCGCCGGAACGCTTGATCAGCGGCACTGCACGCTGCACCGACTGGACCACATAGCCGTAATTGCGGTGAATATCGCGCGCGATGTCGGCCCGACTCGCTTCGGAAAGCAATTGCCTTCTGGTTCCGCCCGCCACGTTCACCACTATGTCGAGGCGCGGATAGGCGCGTTCGACATTGTCGTAAAAGGCGTCGAGCGCCGCTTCGTCGGTGGCATCCGCGGTCATGGCCGTGACCCGACGGCCCACCGCCTTGATCGCGCGCTCTGTGTCGGTCAGCGCCGCCGCATCGATGTCGCAGATCGCCAGGTCCACACCCGCCTTGGCCAATGCCAGCGAAATGCCGGCGCCAATGCCGCCGCCACCGCCGATAATGGCGGCCACTTTCCCTGCCAGATTGGCGCGCTCATCCAGAAAACCGCTCATTCCAGGCTCCTCTCTCTGCAGGGTTGTTGCAAGGTTGCATGCAAAACGGCAAGGCCGCCGCCACAGGCATCAAAAGGCCGATGGGACGGGCAGGATGCCTGTGTCGCGCGCGATTTCGATGTAGGATGCATGCGAAGCGGGAGCTGAAGATGGATCGACTGACGGCGATGGAGGCCTTTGTGGCGGTGGCCGAGGCCGGCTCCTTCACGAGGGCTGCGCTGCGCCTCAACATCTCCACGCCCATGGTCACCCTGCATGTGAGGAGGCTGGAGGAACATCTGGGCGTGCGCTTGTTCAACCGGTCGACCCGCCGGGTAGATCTGACCGTGGAGGGCGGCCATTATCTGACCTATGCGCATGCCGCGCTGGACGCGGTGGCCACGGCGGACATGGCGGTACGGCCGGGGGCTGGCATAGCGGGGCGCGTGCGACTGGACGCTCCGGCCTCCATGGGACAAGCGTTCATCATGCCGGCGCTCGCGGAATTCCAGCGGCTCCATCCCCGATTGATCCTGGACCTGACGCTGGGCGACCGGGGGACGCTCTTTCGCGTCGACGGTTTTGATTTGGTCATACGGGCGGGCGAGGTGCCGCCGACTGGATGGAAGACCGTGAAGCTGGGCACGACGCGGCTCGTCTGCCTTGCATCGCCCGATTATATCGCACAGCACGGGCAGCCGACGAAAGCCGACGATCTGGCCCATCACCGGACGATCCTCTATGCCAGCGTGGAGACGCCGGGCGGCAATCCGCTGCAACTGCGGCAGGGTGACCGCACGATAAGGGTGCGGTCGCCCACGGCTTTCACCTTCAACGATGGCGCGGCGATACTTTCGGCCACTCTGGCGGGCCTGGGGATCGGCCAGACATTGGAGATGCTGGCGCGCGATCATATCCATGCCGGTCGCCTGATCCCCCTGCTGCCCGAAGCGAACTGGCCCCGGCTGCCCGTCGTGCTGATGGGCGCGCCGGATCGTATCGCCCTGCCGCATGTTCAAGCCGCGCTTGCCTTCCTGACCAACCGGATCGACTGGAACATCGATCCGGATTGATACGCCTCTCAGGCGGCGAGGTCGGCCGCCTTGCACAGTGCGGGCACGCCCTTTGTACTGATCCGGTAGAGCAGTCGGCGCTTGCCGATTTCGTCGGAATATTCGATCGGCGTGGCGCTGTGCAGGACCTGGAAATTGTCCCACAGGAAGATGTCGCCCGTTTCCACCTTGTAGCGCGTCACGAACTGGGGCTGGGTGCAATGGGCACGCAATTCATTGATCAGCGCGCGTCCCTCGTCGGTTTCCAGTCCCTCGGCCCCGAAGGCCGAACCGGACGTGTAGAGTGCCTTTCGCGCCGTGACCGGATGGCGCATCACCAGCGGATGCGAAACAATGCCGTGGCGGGCCGTATTTTCGGGAATGAACGGGATCTTCTCACCTGGCAGGGCAGGCGATCCGCCCAGGCAATGCAAGCCGGTAAGACCGTCGATCCGGGCCTTCATGTCTTCGTCCAGCGCATCATAGGCCAGAGCGGTGCTGGCGATCAGCGTTTCGCCGCCCTCGGCGGGCGTTTCCACGCCATAGAGCATCGTCACGCTGGCAGGCACAGCCTCATAACTGCTGTCCTGGTGCCAGAATTTGGCGCCGTCGCGATAGCGTTCAGGCGTGGCGGCAGCATTGGTGATCCGGATCATCTCCGGAAAATCATCTTTCCTGTGGGTTGGCAGGTGGAACATCAGCGGTTGGCCCCATTGATGGCCAAAGGCGACATAGTCCGCATCCGCCAGCTGCTGGCCGCGTATCGCGAGAATCTGATGTTCATGCAGCGCCCCGATCAATGCCCGCAGGGTTTCCTCGCCCTGCGGCTTGGAGAGGTCGACGCCTTCAACGATGGCGCCGAAGGGACCGGGCATGGCGGTGATGATCACGGGAATACTCCTCTCAACTTTCTTCCCCGCCATTATAGCTTTGCTTCGAAATAAAGCAAATGATTTAATTGAGGGGCTGGTCATAAGGGGCAAGCAGGCTACAAGGCCTTCCATGACGTCAACCCCCCGCAGCGAGAGCACCAAAAGGCAGCTCTGCCTTGCCGCGGAAACGCTGGTGGCCGAAGCAGGGATCGGGGTGGCGACCCTGCGGGCGATCGCGCTTGCCGCCGGGCAGAAAAATACTGCCGCCGTCAGCTATCATTTCGGCAGCGTGGAAGAGTTGCTGCGCGCTGTCGTCGATATGCGGCTGCGGGATACGGAGGCGGACCGCGCCCGGATGATCGGGGAAAGCGGGCCGTCGCTGGAACATCTCGACGCCTTCACCGCCTGGCGCTGCATGATGCGGCCCTATTTCCTGCTCCGTGACGAACAGGCGCCCCATGCCCATATCCGCTTCATGATGCACATGAGCGCGGCCGGCCTGCTCAGCGATCCGTTTGACGCGGCCGTCCCGCGACCCGGCGCGCCCAGCATAGCGGCCCTGCTGGAACGGCTGCACGCTGCGCTGGCCTGGCTGCCGCCGCAACTGGGTCGGGCGCGGATAGCATTGGCTGGCACGATGATGTGGAACGCCGTCGCGCTGTTCGACAAGAACAGCTTTGGCGAGGAACAGCCCGCCCTGGAGATGGAGGCGTTGCTTGCAGATGTGGAAAATCTGGTCAGCCTGGTCCTGAGCGCGCCCGCCTGAAGGAGGGCAGGCGCGGGCTCCCCTTACAGGGTTTCGGGCGTTCCCAGCACGACCGTCGCTTCACTGGACAGCACCCCGCCATTGCCATGGGCGAGGGCAAGCCGGGCATTTTCGACCTGCCGCTCGCCGCATTCGCCGCGAAGTTGCCGCGTGGCCTCCACCAGCAGGAACAGGCCATACATGCCCGGATGCACACAGGACAGGCCGCCGCCATTGGTGTTGAGCGCCAGACCGCCGCCCGGCGCGACATGCCCGTTTGAGACAAACCGCCCACCTTCGCCCTTGGGACAGAAGCCAAGATCCTCCAGGAACAGGATGGGCGTGATGGTGAATGCATCGTAGAGCATCACCACATCCATGTCGGCGGGTCCGACGCCGGCCTGGGCGAAGGCCTGCGGGCCGGAAATTGCGGCTCCCGTCACGGTAAGATCGGGCATGGAGCTGATTTCGCGATGGGTGACGGCATGGGCCGCGCCCAGCACATGGACCGGCGCCCTGGCGCAATCCCTTGCCCGGTCGGCGCGGACCATCACCACGGCCGCCGCGCCGTCGTTGAACAGGCAGCAATCGCGCACCGTCAGGGGATCGGACACCATGCGCGCCTTCAGCACATCCTCCACGCTCAACGGATCCCGTACCGCGGCCTCAGGATTCAGTTGCGCCCATTGCCGCGCCGCGACCGCCACTTCGGCCAGTTGCTCGCGGGTGGTGTCGTAAAGATGCATGTGCCGGCTTGCAGCCAGCGCATAGGAGGAGAGGGGAGCCAGCGGCTTATAAAGCGCTTCCCACGGGCTTTGGCGCGTCATGCCGACGCCCGGGGGCGGATTGCTGGCGGGATTGGACCCATAGGCGATCAGCGCGCAATCGATCAGACCGGCCTCAAGTGCCAGTGCCGCCTGCTGGACATAGACCTCGAAAGCGGAACCGCCCGTGCGGTTGCAGTCGGTGACCTTGGGCGTCAGGCCCAGATATTCGGCCAGCTCCATGCCACCCAGCGCCTCATAGGGCGCGGAGGTGTAGACCGCATCCACTTCCGCCAGGGAAATGCCCGCGTCGGCCAGCGCCAGCAGCGCGGCCCTGGCCGCCATGTCCACGGCCGAAACGCCGGGACACAGGCCAATGCCATAGGTGGACGCGCCGACGATCGCGGCGCGACCGCGCGGGAAACCGTTTCTCATGTTCATGCGGGCACGAAGACGAGCAAAGGCTTGTCCCCCTCGTTGATGATGCTGGCCTTGACCGCCATGCCGATATGAATGTCGTCGACCGGCACGCCGTCGACACGGCTCATCAGCCGCGGTCCTTCGGCGAGGTCGACCAGCACGACGCTGTAGCTGTCGGCCGGATCCTTCTTGCGCACGATGGTGACCGCATGCACCGTTCCCGCCCCCGACGCGGGCACCCATTCCAGATCTTCGGCGCCCGTGCCGGGCTCCGCCACGCGGGGATAGAAGACATGGCCCCCGGTCGACCGGCTGCGCTGTATCATGAAACGCCCCTCTGCCAGGTGCGCGCGCCATTCCGCTTCGGGCTGGAGCATCTGCGTCACTCGCCCCTGAACTGCGGCTTGCGCTTTTCGCGGAAGGCGAGCAGCCCTTCCTCATGGTCTTCCGTCCGGCTCATCAGAGGCTGGATCGAAGCTTCCAGTTCCAGATATTGCTCAAAGCCGGTGTTCCAGCTCAGTTCGAACTGCCGCTTGGCCATCCCCATGGCAATGGTGGGTCCGGATGCGAAGCTTTGCGCCAGTTCCATGGCCCGGTCCATCAGCGAATCCTGGGCGACCTTTTCATAGGCGATGCCCGCCGCCACCGCTTCGTCGGCGCGGACGATACGGCCGGAATAGACCAGTTCCTTGGCCTTCTGCACGCCCAGCAACTGGCGGAGGTGCCAGACAAGACCACCATCGGGCGCCAGCGCGATGTTGCGGAATATCGCGGCGAAGCGGGCCTGTTCACCGGCGAGCACGATGTCGCAGGCAAGCGCATAGGAGAAGCCGACGCCCACGCACACGCCCGGCACCGCAGCGATCGTGGGCTTCTTGAGCGAATAAATGGCCTTGGCGATCCGATTGAGGGTGTACATCCGGTCCATCGAGCCGGTGACGCCGCCCTTGCCCATGCCGGTCACGTCCATGCCCGAACAGAAGTCGCCGCCGGCGCCCGTCAGGATTACGGCGCGGACGTCATGGTCCATGGCGATATCTTCGAACGCGCCATATAGCTGTCCGCGCATTTCCTGGGTGATGGCATTTTTCGTCTCTGGGCGGTTCAGCGTGACGATCGCGACCGGACCCTGCTTTTCGACGGTAATGGTCATTGTGAAGCGCTCCCTGCTTCGGAATCAACCATGCTTTGTGAACCTGCGCGGGCTGGGTCAAGCACGTTCGCCTGCTTCATCAAAGACGTGATGAGGCCGACGCGTTATGGAAAGCGGCCGGCCCAAACCCTATCTGCTCGTCAGCTTCTGACGGGAGATTTCGGGCATGAAGGATGCAGCGATCGTCGCGACGGCGCGTACGCCGATCGGCAAGGCGCACCGGGGCGCGCTCAATAATATTCATGGCGCGACGCTGGCGGCGCACTCGATCCGCGCGGCTGTGGAACGTGCCGGGATCGACCCGGCGGAGATCGATGACGTGCTGCTGGGCTCTGCCCGATGCGAAGGCGCGGTGGGATCGAACATCGCACGGCAGGCCGCGTTGCGCGCGGGGCTGCCGATCAGCGTGTGCGGCATGACGCTTGACCGCAAATGTTCGTCCGGGCTCCAGACCATTGCGATCGCCGCGCAACGGATCCGGGGCGGGGAAGGGGGCGTCTATGTGGCAGGAGGCGTCGAAACGGTCAGCCTTGTCGACCCGCACCGCAATGTCTTCCGCAACAAGGACGAGTGGCTGCTCGAACACAAGCCCGAAATCTATATGGCAATGAACCTGACGGGCGATATCGTGGCCCGGCGCTATGGCGTCAGCCGCGAAGCGCAGGATGCATTCGCCATGACGAGCCAGGCGCGCACGGCGACGGCCCAGGAAAAGGGCTGGTTCGATGATGAGATAGTGCCGATCACCGCGACGAAGAATGTCGTGGACAAGGCTCTTGCCGTCACGGGCCAGGAAGAGGTCACGCTGACGCAGGACGAATGCAACCGGCCCGGCACGGATATGGACGGGCTTGCACGCCTCAAGCCCCTGTTCGAAGGGGGATCGGTGACGGCGGGCAATTGCAGCCAGCTGTCCGACGGTTCCAGTGCGTGCGTCATCATGGACGCGGATGAGGCCGCGCGGCGCGGCTTGCCGATCCTGGGCCTTTACAAGGGCATGCAGGTCGCCGGTTGCGAGCCGGACGAAATGGGCATCGGCCCGGTCTTCGCAGTGCCGAAGCTGCTCGACCGGATGGGACTTTCCGTGTCGGACGTGGACATTTGGGAACTGAATGAGGCTTATGCCAGCCAGGCGCTCTATTGCATCGACCGGCTGGGCATCGATCCCGCCAGGGTCAATGTCGACGGGGGTGCCATTTCGATTGGGCATCCGTTCGGCATGACCGGATCGCGCATGACCGGCCATGCCCTGCTGGCGGGCAAGCGGCTGGGCGCGAAGAACGCCGTCGTCACCATGTGCATCGGCGGCGGCATGGGCGCGGCGGCGTTGTTCGAGATCGTCTGACGGACCAGCGTGCAGCCTGCCCGACGGCCGTCAAATGGGGCGTTTCAGCCGCCCTTTGCCACGGGGATCAACGCGCCGCTGATGGATCGCGCGGCCGGGGAAGCCAGGAACTGGATGACCTCTGCGATGGCGGCCGGTTGCACCCATTGGCTGAAGTCCGCGTCGGGCATGTCCGCCCGGTTGGTCGGCGTGTCGATGATGCTGGGCAGGATCGCGTTCACCGTGATGTCCTTGCCGGACAGTTCAGCCGCCAAGCTCTCGGTCAGCTTGTGCACGGCCATTTTCGACGCGGCATAGCCGCCCATGCCTGCCGCTGCGACCACGGCGCCGCCCGCGCCGATGTTGATGATGCGGGCTTGCCGCGCCTTCTCCAGTTCCGGTAGAGCAGCCTTGGTCATGTTGACGCAGGTCGTTGCGTTCATCGCGAACATGCGGTTCCACGTCGCGCTGCCCCCATCGGCCAGCGTCTCCCATATGAATCCGCCCGCGACATTGACCAGTACGTCGATCGACCCCATCGCGCCCACGATTTCCACCACCAGCTTCTGCGTCGCGGCATAGTCGGTCAGATCGACGCCGCCGAAATCGCGGCAGCCCGTCGGAGTTTCGGCGGGAGCGGGGGCATAATCGACCCGCGCCACCCTGTCGCCAGCGGCCGCGAAGGCGGCAGCGACGGCGCCGCCCAATATCCCGAAAGCGCCGGTAACGACGACGGTCCGTGATGTCATGCAATATCCCTCGATCTGATGTTGAACTTGTCCTGCCTATATCCTCAGCGGAGCAGGAACGACAATCATTCGTCCCTTGCCTTGCGGACCAGTGGCCGGACATAGGAAATGTCCCCTTTGTCGCGCCGGTTCGGCCCCGTGCTGAAAATACGGGCTTTCCATTCGTCCGGAATCTCGGCGGCCGTCAGCGTCGCCGTCATTTCATTGACGCAGACCCTGTCGGCGATGCGCCATTCACCGTTGCGCTTTTCAAACCGATCCACATAGCGGCCGAAACTGAGCTGCGGCGGCGCGCCCTTATTCTCGCCCCAGAAAGTGTAATAGGTTTCGCCATGCGCCGTGTCGCCGTCGATCTCGACCGTATGGTTGCTGATCGCATGGTGATGCTTCGTCTGGAATTCGCCATGCCATCCGATTGCCCAGTCGACGAAATCGGCGGCATAGCCCTCCGCAACGCCATGGTCGTCGAAGGCGTCCGGCCAATAGGCGGAAAGCATCAGTTCGCGGTCATGCCGGTCGACGCCCCGCGTATAGCGCAGCAGGCAGTCCTGGATGGCGGTGCGATCCTTCATTTCCTGAAGGAAGGCGAACATGTCGGGCGTAAGTTCTGTCATGGCGATTCCCTCTGCGCTGGCGGTTCATGGCGGGCGAGACGGTTGATCCGCATCGCCCGCCAGGCCGTCAGGCGGGTTCCAGTGTCTGTGCGGAAGCGATCTTCGGCGCTTCCTTGCCCCCGCGCACGAGGCGGCCGGGCAGGGCGCCTGTGGAACGGCCGTTGCGATAGGTCACTACCCCGCTCACGATGGTCGCATCATAGCCGTCTGCCCGCTGTTGCAGGCGGCGGCCGCCAGTCGGCAGGTTGTAGACCACATGGGGCGCGTAGAGGTGGAGCCTTTCCATGTCGATGACATTGAGGTCCGCCTTGTACCCCGGCCTGATCAGGCCGCGGTCATGCAGCCCGACGGCATAGGAGGGTTCGTAGGTCAGCTTTCGCACGGCGTAGGGCAACTCAATCTTCTTGTCGTCCCTCGCGTCGCGCACCCAATAGGTCAGGAAATAGGTCGTATAGGCCGCATCGCAGATCATGCTGTAATGCGCACCGCCATCGCCCAGCGCCGGGAAGGTCCGGTCGTTCCTCACCAGATTGCGGCCGGAACTTTCGAACTTATCCCCCTCCGAATTGCCGAGAGGCCGATAAAGTACCTCCCGCCCGTCGCGCTGGAGCAAGGCGTCATAGATCAGCTCCCTGGGGTCGACGCCCATGGCACGGGCGCGGGCGCCGATGCTCTCGTCGCTGCGGGGATTATAGTTCGGCGGATTGCCCAGGACGAACATGGAATCCAGATCGGAGATGACATAGACGAAAAAGGCCTGCGGGTCGGTCGGTTCCTCGGCGATCAGCTTCTTGCGGAAGGCGGGATCGCGCATCCGCTCCACCTTTTCCTCCAGCGGCAGATGTTCGATCTCGCGGAAGCTGGGGTTGAAGGAGAAGGGGTGCATGGACAGTTCAAGGCCCAGCAGAGCGCCGGTCGGGCGCGGGATGATCTGGCCGCGCACCTCCAGCCCCTGTTCCTTGGAACGCTCCAGCCGGGACACCATTTCCTGCCAGTCGCCCTCGCCCACGGGTGTCTGCATGAAGGTGAAGGAAACCGGCCGTCCCGACGTCCGCGCAATGTCGTCCAGCAGGTCCATGCGTTCGGCCGCCGTCACGTCATAGCTGGGCACCATCTGGAAAACGCCCTTGCCGGCGTCGCGCAGCCCCTGGGCAAGCGCCAGCACTTCCTGATCCTCGCTCTTGACCGAAGGGGCCGGGCGACCGTCGCGGAACTGGTGCGCATAGCTGCGCGAGGTGGTGACGCCAAGGGCGCCCGCCTCGATCGCTTCTGCCGTCAGGCGACGCATTTCCGCCAGATCCTCTTGCGTCGGCGGCTCCAGATTGGCGCCGCGCTCGCCCATGACGTAGACGCGGAGCGGGCTGTGTGGCAATTGCGCGGCGAAGTCGATGTCGCTTTCGCGTTGTTCGAGCGCGTCCAGATATTCCGGGAAGGTTTCCCAGTTGAACGGCACGCCTTCGGCCATGACGACTTCGGGAATGTCCTCAACGCCCTCCATCAGTTTGATCATCAGCTTGCGATGTTCAGGGCGGGAGGGGGCAAAGCCCACGCCGCAATTGCCCATGACCACCGTTGTCACGCCATGATCGGATGACGGGGCCAACCTGTTTTCCCAGGTGATCTGCCCGTCATAATGGGTGTGCACGTCGACAAAGCCCGGAGTGACGATGCGGCCCGACGCGTCGATCTCCTCCCTTCCGCTGCCCTCCACGTCGCCGACCGCGACGATCACCCCGCCATTGATGGCGATGTCGGCGAGGAAGGGCTCTCCACCGCTGCCATCATATATCTTACCCCCCCGGATGATCAGGTCATAATCGGGCATAGCGATTCCTCTCAGCTTGGTCTCGGCGGTGCGTGATTGGGCAATATGATCGCAACGCCTGCTTCGCGCGGCCGTTGCATCCTTTCACGTGCCGGAAAGTGACTCATGGCAGTTCCTGTGCCAAGCGAACTCCTGCCTTTTTATAGCACATTTCAGATAAGCGATGCTTCATCTTCTGCATCGCGTGGCAATAACGGACTGCCCTCTTGGTTTGGCCGCTCCGCCGGGCTATCCGCGCAGGATGAGCGAGGAAACCATGGCGGCAGGACAGGGGGCAGGCGGGCGCTGGCAGGGCGGGAGGCTGCCGCGTGCCGAAGTGGACCGGCGCATCGACCATCTGCTTGACATCGCGTTGGAGGAATTTGCGCTGACCGGCTTCGGTGGAACCAGCCTCGACCGGCTGGTGGAGCGTTCCGGCGTCAGCAAGACAACCATTTACCGGCGCTTCGCCAGCAAGGAGGGGCTGTTCACGGCCCTGATCCACCGCAGCATGGAGTCGGTGCGTTCCGGCCTGTGGGCGCTGGAACTCGACCTCGACGATCCGCTGGGCACGATAGAGCGGTTCGTCACCACCTATACGGATGTGGCGGTGTGTCATCCACTGGGCAGAACCCTGCTCCAGATCGCCGTGGCGGAGGGGCGCGATTTTCCCCATCTCGGCGCGCAGCTTCTGGCCAATGCCTATATGGGTTTCCGGCCGATCAGCGATTATTTCGAGGAGTTGATGGCAAGGGGAATCTTGCGCCCGGGCGATCCGCAGGATGCCGCTTTCGACCTGCAGGGCCTCATCACCCATGGCTTCCGCGTGATGGTGGACGATATCGCCTTTGTCCGCCGCCCGGGCCGCGCCCGCGAAATTGCCGAACGGTTCCTGCGCGGCTGGGCCTGAGACGCCCGCCCGGTTTCGGCTGCACCGTCAGATCATACCCATGATGCATGCAGAGTTCATGTGATTTCTGCATGCAAAACCATTCCCTGCGGCATAGGCATTGTGCCAGCTTTCGGGGCGTTCGCCCTTGTGTCGACAATCCAGTCGACAATCCAGATGAGCGGGGAACCCATGACCAGATTCAGCCTGATCCTGCAATTGCTTGGCACCGGAACGGCCGTCATCGGCATCATCGGTGCCGCGTCCGCTCAAACCGACACAGCGCCTCAGACGGGGCAGGGGAGCGACGACATCATCGTTACGGCGCAGCGCCGGGCTGAACGGTTGCAGGATGTGCCCGTGGCGGTGACGGCGCAAAGCGCGGAACAGTTGCAGAGCGCCAATATCAGCAACGCGCGCGACCTGACGCTGGTGACGCCGGGCCTGCGGGTCGAGGCGAACGGCATCAACGCACAGCCGGCGTTGCGCGGCGTTTCGTCCACCCTGGGTTCCTCCAATGCGGAAAACAATGTCGCGACCTATGTCGACGGCGTCTATCAACCCAATATCACCGGCGCGTTCTTTTCCCTGCCGGATGTCGAGAATGTCCAGGTGCTCAAGGGGCCTCAGGGTTCGCTTTACGGCCGTAACGCAACCGGCGGTGTCATCCTTATCAACAGCAAGTCGCCGTCCTTCACGCCGCATATGGATCTGGGCCTGTCCTGGGCTCATTATGGCCATGGCAGTGAAGGCGAACTCAATGCCCAGGCGTTCGTCACTGGCCCGATCATCGACGATGTCCTCGCCGCCAGCCTGACGCTCAGCAGCCGGGAACTGGGCAGCTATGTCCGCAATATCGCGACGGGCCGAAACACGCCGGACAATCACAACCGCTTCCTGCGCGCGAAACTTCTGTTTCAGCCGACCGACCGGATACGTCTGGAAGGCAGCTTCAGCTATAATCGCGAAAAGAACGCCATCGACCTTGCCTATACCAGTTACAGGGGCGTGAACGCGTTTGCCGGGCTGCCGGGCGTGGTCATCGCTGACCAGCCGTGGCAGACCTCATCGGATATAGACAGCTATATCGATATCGACATGAAGACCTATTCCCTCAAGGCAGACTTTGAGACGGACATGGGCACTTTCACCAGCATGACGGGCTATATCGACTACAGCACGCCGATCCTGCAGGAGGCCGACTACAGCAACTTCGCGGGCGGCGTGTACGATATCTTCAGCTATTCGAAGTCCTTCTCGCAGGACGTCTATTTTACGTCCAAGCCGATCGGCCCCGTTTCGGTCATCGTCGGGCTCAACTATTATCGGCGGAAGGTGGGCGACGACCCTGCCTTCATCAACATTCCCGCCTTCGGCTATATCGACCGAATTTACGATCACAGCGTCAACAAGTCGCTTTCCGGCTTCTTCGAAGTGACCTGGAAACTGTCCGACAGGCTCAAGGTCATCGGTGGCGGCCGATATACCAGGGACAAGAATAATGGTTTCGCGAACGGCTTCAACAATGTGACGCCACAAGCCTTTCTGGGCGAGGTGAAGTCCAGGAAGTTCACGCCCCGCGCCGCGGTCATGTTCGACGTGACGGACAGCCTCAATCTCTATTACAACTATGCGCAGGGCTTCAAGGCGGGCCTGTTCAACGCCATCGCCCGCCAGGCGACGCCGGTTCGCCCGGAACTGTTGAAGTCGCATGAGGTGGGCGCAAAGTTCAAGTCGGGCGCCATGGCGCTTAACGTTGCGGGCTTCCATTATGATTACAAGAACCTGCAGGCGACGACGACCGTCGGCGGTGTCAGCACCCTGCAGAATGCCGGATCGGCGGAGATCTACGGCATCGACGCCGATGCGAGTTTGCGAGCCAGCGAAGACCTGACCCTGACCCTGGGCGCGGCCTGGCTGCATGCGAAATATAAGAGTTTTCCCAATGCCAGCCTGGTGGAAATGGCGACGGATCCCGATTTCGACGGCACGTTGGACGGCCGGGCAGACGTCAGTGGCCAGCGAATGATCCGCGCGCCCAGGTTCACGCTGAATGGCCTTGTCGATTATCATCATGACTTCGACGCCGGGCGCCTGGCCCTGTCGCTCAACGGCTATTATTCGACGAAGGTGCGCATGGCGCTGGAAAGCCGGGTGAGCCAGAAGGCTTATTTCACCGGCAATGCCCGTCTGGCCTTCACTCCCGCCGGTACCGGGCTGACATTGTCGGTGTTCACGCGCAACTTCACCAATGCGAAGGTGATCGGATCGACCTTCGTCAATCCCAGCGCGGACGCAGTCATCTATTCGCCGCCGCGGCAGATCGGCGTCGGCCTGAACTACAGCTTCTGACGGGCGCAAGGGGGCGCGCCTGCGGCAGGCGCGCTTTCCCCTGCCCGGATATGTCCCGGTGAACGCCGGCTGCGATCAAAGAGTCTGCACGTCGCCCACGAGCATTGCGGATTGCCGCGGCAATATCTGGACAGGAATGCCGCCCATGCGGGGCAGGCCGGTCACGGGATCATAGCCGTCTTCCACCGAAATCAGCCGCCCGGTGTTAGCACCCAGTGTCAACGGATCGTCGGATCCGGGATTGGCGCCGAAACCATGCGCCATGGATATGGTACCGCGTCGCAGGTTTGCCTCAGCCGCCACGGTGCCCTGGATTTCGCCATGCGGGGACCGGATCGTCACGCAATCACCCTCGCCAAGGGCCAGATCGGTCAGATCGTCGGGATGCATATAGGCGGGGTTCACCCCGCTGCCGGCCAGCCTGCCGATCCGCCGGCCGAAGCTGTTGAGGATATTGTTCGTGCGCCGGGGCAGCAGCCGGAACGGATAATCCGCTTCAATGGCGCGGCTATCCTCGGCCAGCAACTCAGCCAGTTCCTCCACCATGGGCCGGGCGGCCAGTTCAAGGCGGTCGTCATTGCCGGCGGCGCGGGGCAGCACGCGCTGGTCGCTTTCGAAAATCTGACCGTCGGGATATTGCTTCACCCGGTCGAGCGGAATGCGCGAACCCCGGCATGACAATTCGATCAGCTCGTCCGTGGTTGGTTTCGGGCCTGTGGGGTCGAGCGTGAAGGTCATGGGCGGCGCCTCGGCCTGCGGACCGTTGCCATAGCGCAGCGTGGCGTCGATGCGCGTGCCCATGCGTTCGGCCAGTCCCCAGAAAAATTCCCAGTCCTCCATGACGTCGCTGTCGGTGGGCGGCTTGATCAGCGCCGGGGTATAGGCGGCATAGGGGTCGGGGAAACCGCGCGTCGTTCCATAATATTTGACGCTCTCGGGCATATAGGTCGTCATCGGCGTTTCCAGCGTCAGCTTGGGCGCGATCACATAATGGGAAAGCTCGGCCGTGGCGGTCATCTCCGTATCCATGGTGACCAGCAGATCGAGCGCATTGAGCGCCGCGAAGGCGCGATTCTGGTCGGGCCAGGCCATCATCGGGTTTCCACCCGCCACGATCAGCGCCTTCACCTGACCCGGTCCGGGCAGCAGGATCTCATCGGCCAGCGCGGCGGCCGACAGGCCGCTGGCGCAGCCGCCCAGGCCCCGGACGCGCAGGCGCGGTTCGAAACCCCAGGCCTGGAAGGGCGCCCAGGGCTGGGCCCGCGCCTCATAGGCGGGCAGCAGAACATTGGGCTTGGCCAGCAAGTCGCCCTCCCGCGCCCAATGTCCGCAAAGGCTGGCAAGGCAAAGCGCGAGATATTCGGTCAGCGTGGAATGGGTCGCGAAACTGGGTCCGGTACCGCAACTCACCCCGGCATTGCGCGCGCCCGCGAATATGTGCGCCGCCGCAACCAGATCCGCTTCCGGAATATCCGCGCGCCGGGCGACATAGTCGGCGGTGAATGGCTCGACGGCTTCCCTCAACGCGGCGACGCCCTGCGTGTTGGCGGCAACGAATTCGCTGTCCTCCAGCCCTTCCGCCAGAATGATGCGGATCATTCCCGCCAATATGGCGGCATCCTCTCCCGGCCGGGCCTGCATGTGGATGTGGGCGCGCTTGGCCGTTTCGGTGACGCGCGGATCGATGACGATCAGCTTTGCCTGCGCCTTTTCCATGTCCTTCAGCACCCGTCCGGGATTTTGCCCCGGAAAGCCCGGAGATTTGCTGATCACCGGATTGATGCCGACCAGCAGCCAGGCATCGGCCGTATCGAAATGCGGTTGCCCGGCCTGCCACATGCCATGATGGGCGAGCGCGATCAGTATGCCCGGCTTGTCGATCGAACCCGCGGTGAAGAACATGGGCGATCCGATGCCGTTCAGCCATCCCGCAGCGATGGCCGTGGATGCAACGAAGGGGACCAGTCCCATCCCGACATACATGGCGACCGAACGGGGGCCATGCTCGGCAATGATCGCGTTCAGCCGTTCGGCGATCTCGTCCATCGCCTGTGCGGAGGGGATCGCGCCAAAACCCTCCGGGCCGCGCTTCAGGCTGTGGAGCAGGCGTTGCTCGCCATGATGCTGTTCGGGCAGGGCCCGCCCCTTGGGGCAGCTATAGCCGCCATAGAGCGGCGCGCGCGGATTGCCCGTGACCTTGGTCGCGCGGCCATTTTCAACGGTCACCTGGATCGGGCAATAGGCCGTGCACAGCCGGCAGATGCTCGGATGGACCTGTGCGCTCATATCGCCGTTCAGTCCACCAGCCGCTTCACTTCGCGATCCCGGTCTAGGGTTGGGTCGAGATAGCGTCCGACCTTGTAGTCGCCGGCTATGGTCGTGCGCCGGGCGGTCCGCTTGCAATCCAGCGGAACGCCGTTGGCGGAATGCACGATCCGCCAATTGTCCCAGACGACCATGTCATTTTCCTGCCATTTATGGAAATAGGCATGGGCCGGATCGCCCAGATGCAGCGCAAGTTCCGTCAGCAGCGCATCGCTTTCCGCCTTGTCCATGCCCAGCACATAGCGGGCATGCATGGGCGAGAGCTTCAGCACCTTCCTGCCCGTTTCCATCTGGGTGATCACCAGCGGATGGACGACCGGCGGGAAGTTGTACTTCGCTCCCGCCTTGACCGTCGCGCCGACGTTGAGCCGCTCTATGTCCTTGGGGAAGCCGAATTGGCCGGAACAGAAATCGGGGTTGAATTCGTAGACGACCTCCAGCCCCTCAATGCGTTTCTGCATGTCGGACGACAGCCGGTCATAGGCCTGAATGGCATCGATGAAGCCGGTTTCTCCCATGACGCGCGCCGGTTCGGTCATGCGCAGCACGGCGCCGCGCACGATGGTGGGCATGAAGCTCTGGTCCCAATGCCAGCCGAGCCAGCCCGCGCGATCGATGCCGTTCACGCGATAGAAGGGATTGGGGCGTCCTGACGGATCCTCCGGATCATAGGCCAGCGTCATCATGAACTGGTTGATGGGATCGTTCAGATCGGCCGTCGCGGCGGGCTCCATTTCTCCGAAAATGGCGCTGAGGCGCATCTGCGCCATGTCGTCATTGCGCATATCGCGGAAGAGCAGGATGCCGGCATCGATCCAGGCGTCGCGGATCGCCTTCCGCGTGCCTTCATCGATGTCGCGCGTCAGGTCCGCGCCGACTATTTCCAGGCCGAATGGCCCGTCCAGCGGGCGGCGTTCGATGGTGGTGGCTAGGTTCAGCATGCGATCGGCTCCGGTTGCAGGATGAGGCGGCGCAGATCCTGCACCGCACGATAGGCGTCGCGCACCGCTTCGCCGATCCGCGCGACCTGCGCGGAGTCGCCGATGCGGATCATCGGAATATCGAGACCGCCGAGAGCATCGGGCAGTTCGCTGTCGGGGACCAGGCCATGGGCAAGCAGGAGCGCCGCCGCCGGCTGATCGGTCAACCCGCCCGCAGCCGAAAGCGTGACATGCTCGCCATCGACGGCATGCAGCGTCGTATTGTCCAGGATACGGATGGATGCATTGCCGTGTAGCCTCTGCAACAGCGCAATACGATAGAGCGCCTCGGCATTGCGGGCGAGGAACTTGGCGTCGGACCGGGTCACAAGCAGGACATGATGCCCGCCCTGGGCCAGATATTCCGCTGTTTCCGTGCCCGTTTCACCTCCGCCATAAATGACGATCGGTCGCTCAGGGGTCGATGGCGGGACATCCGTTTCCCCCATCAGCACCTCATAGGCAGGCGCGGTCGGCAGATTGCCCCAGCCGGCGAGGTCGAGCGGCGCCAATCGCGAGCCGTTGGCGAGGATCAGGACGTCGGGCTGGTCCTTTTCAATCACGTCTCTGGTCACCTGCGTCCCGGTGCGCACGTCGATGGTGCTGCGCTCGACCCGGTTCAGCAGGAACTTGTGATACCAGAACAGCTTGTCCTTCCCAGGAGGCACGGCCGAAGTGATCAGGTTTCCGCCCAGACGCTGGCGTTTCTCATAGAGCGTGACGGCAAAGCCGACCTGGTCAAGCAACAGCGCCGCCGCCATGCCGCCTGGTCCCGCACCGATCACGGCCGCCTTCATGCCATTGGCGAAGCGATCCAGTTCCGGCTCGGTCTCCTTGCCGCAACGCGGGTTTTCCGCGCATGCGACCGATCGGCTTTGCGCCAGTTCGCGAATGCACCAGTTGCATGAGGTGCATGGCCGGATGTCGTCGACAAGGCCCCGCTGCGCCTTGATCGGCCACATCGGATCGGCCAGCAGCGCGCGGCCCAGCGACACGATGTCGGTGTCGCCATTGATAACCGCCTGTTCGCATTTGTCGGGCCAGCGCATCACGCCGGCGGTGATGACGGGCCGGCCGGTCGCCTCGCGGATGCGGCGGGCATAGGGCAGGCGGTCCCCTTCCTCGACGGACATTGGTTCCAATATGAGATGGGCGCTTTCCAGAAAGCCCCAGCTGATGTCGATCGCATCCACGCCAGCCTCGCAAAGGCGCGGCGCGATCTTCTCGCTGTCCTCGATGGTGATGCCGCCTTCGACGCCGTCGACCACGGACATGCGGTACATCAACGGCTTGTTTCCGATCTGCGCCTTCACCGCCTTGATGACCTCGGTCGGGAAGCGCAGCCGCCGTTCAAAGTCGCCGCCCCATTCATCCTCGCGATGATTCATCAACGGCGAAAGAAATTGCTGGAGCAGATAGCCGTGGGCGCCGTGCAGCATCACGCCGTCATAGCCCGCGAGCATCGCAAGCCGCGCCGTATTCGCATAGCGCCCGATGAGGTGATGGATCTCTGCATCCTCCAGCGGCCGGGGAACCGCGTTCATATAGATGCTGTTGAGAGGAATCGCGCTGGCTGAGACCGGCTGGCGTCCGATGACGCTTTCCTTGGTCTGCCGGCCGGCATGGGAGATCTGGATGACCGCCTTTGCGCCCGCCGCGTGGATGGCGGCGACCAGCCGGGCATGCCCTGCCTTGAACCTGTCATTGTCCAGGCGCAATTGCGGAACGTTGGAGCTGAATCCCGTCTCCGCGTCGACGCAGGTGAATTCAGTGATGATAAGGCCGGCGCCGCCGCGTGCGCGCTCGCTGTAATAGGCGATGATCGCGTCGTTCACGCCGCCGTCGGGTGCGCCCAGATGCGTTTCCATGGGTGCCATGGAAATACGGTTCTTGAGCGTCAGGTTGCCGATGCTGAACGGCTCGAACAAGCGTGGATAAGCCATGCATCCTCTCAATTGATGATTTGAATTGAATCCCTTTTACCATTGCGTTGTGATTGGATAATCACCACATTTCGAGACGCATTATACGATAATAAGAGATAATCATGGACAGGTTGACTGGCTTCGAGGTGTTCGTGGCAATCGTGGATTCGGGCAGCTTCAGCCGAGCGGCCGAGCGGCTTGCCCTTTCCCCCACCATGGTTTCGACCCATCTGGCCCGGCTTGAGGATAGGCTGGGTACGCGACTGATAAACCGGACCACCCGCCGCTTTGGCCTGACACCCCATGGTCATATGTTTCTGGAGCAGGCGCGCGCCATTCTGGAAGCGGTGGAGCAGGCCGAAAGCCTGGTGCAGATGCGCGACATGGGGCCAAGCGGGCGCGTTGCCCTGGATGCGCCCGGGGCGATCGGATTACGATTCGTCGTGCCCGCGCTGCCGCAATTGCGTGCCCTGCATCCTCGTATTGCCCTGGACCTCAGCGTTGGGGACCGCAGTATGATGTTTCGGCCAGAGGGGTTCGACATGCTCATCCGTGTCGGCGTGCCGGCGGAAGGAAAGGGCGAGGTCATCAATCTTGGGCACACGCGCTTCGTGCAGGTCGCCTCGCCCGATTATCTGGCGCGGCGCGGAGAGCCGGTCACGCCCGATGATCTGCATGATCATGATTGCGTCCTCTATGCGACGGTTGATCGGCCGGTGGGCCAGTGGCGCTTCGTGCGGGGGAAGGAGCGGCGATCGCTCCGCCCCGCCAGCGTCGCGACCTTCAACCATGGGGATGCGATCGCGGCTGCCGCTGTTGCCGGTGTGGGCATAGGGCAGACGCTGGAGATGCTGGTCGCGCCCGAACTGGCGTCGGGCCGCCTGAAGCCGGTGCTGACGGAATGGAACCGGGAAAGCGTGGATGTTCAGCTTTTCATTCCGCAGGACCGCGTGAAGCGCCAGGCCGTCCGCGCCGTCGCGCAATTCCTGCGGGACCAGGTCGACTGGTTGCATGCTTCCTAAGACTGCCGCCTCCGCAGGGCCGCGACGATCAGATCGATGGTCAGCAGTGCCTGGACAGATAATGTCCGCCGCGCAAGGGACGCCACGACCAGTTCCAGCGGTTGCGCGACAGGCAGGCCGTGGACCATTGCATATCGGTCATCCGCGAGGGATTCCGCTGTGATCCATATGGCATCGCTCGCCAGCGTGACCTGGCCTGCGATCTCGAAATTGTCGCAGCTGATCGTCGGCGCGTAGACCGGACTGGCGCCTGTCCCGCCGATGATGGGAAAGGCGGCGATTTCATCCTCATGCACCGTGCGGCCGGCAAGCGGATGGCCACGCCGCACCAATGCACCGAGCCGGATCTGGCCGATTCGACGAAAGCTGAGGTCAGGCCTGTCCTCGACAAGCAAATGCGCCAGAACGGCGAAGTCCAGTTCGCCGTCTTGGAGCAGCGACAGCAATTCCGCCACGTCCCCCAGTTTCGTGCGGACGCGCAGCGCGCCGTGTTCCTGAACGACATGCGACAGCATGTCTTCAAGCATCAGTGCCGCGGCGAGCGGGCCGAAGCCGCAGCGCACCTCCCCGCTCCCATGGTGGGAAAGCAAGGCCATGTTTCGTTCGAGTATCTCCATCTGGCGGAGCAAAGGCGCCGCGTCGGCCAGCAGCGCTTCGCCGGCGCGAGTCGGATGCACCCCGTCGCGTCCGCGGTCGAACAGTCGCACGCCCAGCTCCGCCTCTGCGGCCTGGATGCTCCGCGTCAGAGCCGACTGCGTGAGGCCCAGGCGATCAGCAGCGAGGCGATAATGCCGATCCTGCCCCAATGCGACGATATGGCGAAGCTTGCGGATATCCATGCATGATACTCATCAAAATTGCCATATCAATGAACTGGAAGCCCTTTCCGCGCCAGCGTAAAACTGACGGACAAGGAGAGGAACAATGTCCTATTACGGTCCAGTGCTTGCCGTGACGGCGATCATCCTGTTGACGGAAATCCTGACCGGCCGCCACCGCGGCATCTATCGCCGCGACGACATATTGGTGATCGGGCTATGCGCGCTGCTCAATCCGCTGGTCACGCGGTCCCTGGCCGGGCTGCTGATCGCCGGTGCGGCAGCGCTGTTGCTGCCGCAGGGAAAAGGCGCCCTCGCGCATCTACCGCTGCTGCCATCCTATCTCGTTCTGTTCCTGCTCGTGGAGTTCGCCTTTTATTGGGGTCACAGATGGGCGCATGAAGGGCAACGACGTCCCGCGCTTCGCTGGCTCTGGAAGATTCACAGGACGCACCACGCCGGCCGGTACATGAATGTGCTCGTGACCCAGCGCGTCAATCTCTTCTGGTCCTTTGTCGTGCCGACCGCCTGGATCACCGGTTTCGCCGTCTATCTGGGGCAGGGGGTTGCGGCCGGGCTCGTCATCCTCACCATTTTCTGGTGGAACCTCATCACCCACAGTCATTTTCGCTGGGATGATGCGATCCGGCGCCATCCCCGTTTCGGCAGCCTGTTTCGCGCGGTGGAACATCTGCTGATCAGCCCCGGCATGCATCACACTCATCACGGCTATGGCAAGGATGGCGCTTCCTACCGCAACTATGCCGTGACTTTCGCCTTTCTCGACTGGATGTTCGGGACGCTCCACATCCCGGATGGGCGCCCCTGGCGCTATGGCATTCCGGGCGCGCAGCCGCATTGGGCCGAGGAAATTTTCTATCCGCTCGTACGCATCCCCGGCAAGGCGCAGGATGAGGGGAAAGCCCAGCCCCCTGATCCCACGGAAACGGCAGTGGCCTGAGAGACCGTTCACGATTTGGTGCCAAGCTTGCCAAAATAATTTACTGGGTGCATCATATCCTCGATAAAAGGCCAGTATTGATCAATATAGAGAACAATCGTTCGATTATTGGATGATGGCGGAGGACGCTGCCGGCCTACTTGGGAGAAGGATGCGATGCCCCTTGATATCGGCGATTACTTCCTGTCCGCGATCAATCCGGTCGCCAATGTCGACCAGCGCGATCTTGAACGATTGGCGATCCGGCTGTTCGAGCGGCCGGACGTAAAGGCTGCCCGCGATCGCGCGGAAATCATGTGGCGACGCGTCACGGACAGGCTCATGCCCGCCGACCAGATGGCGCTGTTCGATGATCATGTCGCCGATTACTGTTTCAAATGTACGTTGGTCGCTGCGAATGCCGATGCCAATTACCCCCGTGTGCTCAGGGTGTATAGCGAGGGTGCCCAATGGCTCGGTCATAAGGTGCCGGGTGCCAAATGGGGAGGAGACAATCCCAACAACGCCTACCGTATCATTCCTGTTGCGGCAGGCGGGCGCTATGAAGTGACGGGGCAACGGCAAGTTGACCCCTCGACTTATGTCACGTTCCAGCTTGTCGGCAACAGCACGACGTCGGCCACCCTGGCATCTCTCGAACAACTCGACATGGAAATCGGCGAAGATGGCCGTTATGTCCTGACCCTCGACGATAATTCGGCGGAGGGGCGGCGGAACCATCTTCAGATAGTGCCGGGAACGCTCTATCTTTTTATCCGCGATTCCATGGGTGACTGGGCGCGACAGCATCCCGACGCGCTGCGGGTGCGCCGGCTCGATCCGCCGACCCGCGTGCCGCTGACGGAGGATGAACTGGCGACCAGAGCTATTCGCAACATCCTTTCCGACGTCTTCTACGCCTATTACGCCCAGCGCCTCTTCTTCAACGGGCCGCAGATGATGACGCCGCCCGAGGGCGCTGGATCGGTGGGCGGCCTGGTAACCCAGCAAGGCAGTCTGGGCCATTTCACGCTGCGCGACGATGAAGCGGTGATCATCACCGCCAATGCGGCGGGTGCGACCTATCGTGACATCGTGCTGCATGACCTTTGGTTGCGCAGCCTGCCCAATCGCGACCGCCAGATCAGCCTGACCAATGCCCAGATGGCGCCGGATGCAGATGGACGCTTCACCTATGTGCTCTCCATCGCGGATCCCGGCGTGCATAATTGGCTCGACCCATGCGGTCTTCACGACGTGCTGATCCTGCATCGCTGGCAAGGTTTTCCTGATCCCGACGCGGGATCGCCGGCAATAGAGAGCCGCAAGGTAGCGCTCGCGGGCCTGGTGGATGCCTTGCCGCGCGGCGTTGTCAGGATAACGCCAGAAGAGCGGGCGGCGCAGATCGCGCGCCGACAGGCGGCCTTCGATCGCCGATTTGCCGCCGATTGATCAGCCAGCCGTCTTCATCGTCCAGCCTTATCGCAAGCATCACAAATACGATCAAAATTCATCTACTTGCATGTAATATGCGCAGAGATTAGCTTTGCATTGATCTGGCGGAACATAGGCCAGGCAGGGGACAGAGGCTCGACTGCCGACATCAAAGCCGGGAAAACCGGCGGATGTCCTGTCCGGAGGGGAGGGACGATGCGATTTGCGCGACGCCTGAACATTTTGACGGATTTGATCCGTTTGCGCGGATGCCCTCGGGCTGTGAGCGCATTACCCTCATCACATCGTGACGTGATCAGGCCGTGGGCACCGGTTGTGCCATTGCGTGCATCCTGCCGCTCATCGGGAAGAAGGGTCCCATTCGCCTGCACATAAGACAAAATCATGGGGAGAGAGACGTGATGAAGAAGCAGATATTTTTCGCGAGTGTGGCACTTTCCGCACTGTCCATGCCGTCGCTGGCTTCCGCGCAGGAGCCCGCGCAGCGGCCTGCCGCCGGAGATGCGGACATCGTCGTCACCGCCACCCGGCGTGAGCAGAGGCTCCAGGAAGTCCCGCTGGCGGTTACGGCGCTGAGCGGTGAAACGCTGCGAAGCCGGGGTATCGAAAATCTGAATGATCTCGGCCCCGGCAAGATCGCCGGTCTTACTTCCTATCCCCTCAACGGTACGGAAACCGGCGTGGCGCTTCAGATGCGCGGCTATGGCACGTCCGACGCATCGCAGGGCACGCAGGATAATGCGGTCGCCTTCTACATCGACGGCATCAACATACCCCGCGCCCAGGGCGGCGCTCTCGACCTAATCACACCCGAACGCATCGAAGTGCTGCGCGGCCCGCAGGGGCAGCTGTTCGGCCGCAATGCGGAGGCAGGCGTGGTGCAGATCGTTTCCCGTCGACCAAGCGGCGTGCTGGGAGGGGATTTCCGCGCCGGCATCGGCAATTTCGATGCCTATGAGCTCAAGGGACGGCTCGATCTTCCTGAACTGGCCGGATTCCGTATCCAATTGTCGGGTATGTATCGGAAAAGAGGCGGCTATTTTCAGAACGTAAAGAGCAGCCTTCTGGAAAATATCACGCCTGTTTCAAGTCCATATTCTTCCTTCCATTGGAAGACCGGCGATTATGACAATGATTTTCGTCAGCTCAAGACTTATGGCGGCCGCATAGCGGTTGAGAGGGATTTTGGCGATCTCAACATATTCTATGCCTATGACAATGTCTGGGCAAAGGATGACCAGGCTTTCCCGCAGATCCTGGTATCGCCCAATACCGGCACGATAGAAAATCCCAATGGCGGCATCACTGTTCCGCCAAGCGGTCCCGCCACCATATTCACCACCGACGGCGGACGATATCAGCAATTTCCCCTGGATCTGGATAAATATCCCGACAGCGCGCCCTTTGCGATCCCCTCTCTCTACTTCATCACCAAGAATCGCGGACATGTGCTGAACCTGACCTACGGCGCCAGCGATAATCTGACGCTGAAATCAATCACCGGTCTGCGCCGATCCATCAACTATGGCGGCGCGGTCACCTCTCTTGGCACTTCGCCTGTCCAGGCATGGGCCAGCAATTACCTGGATTCCAAGGTTTTCAGCCAGGAACTTCAGGCCATCTACACGACCACAAACTTCAACATCACGGTCGGCGGCATCTATTTCCACGAAGACGTGCGGGATGAACGGGATTCCGGTTTCTCGACCAACTGCCCGGCGGGCATACCCGGCGCACCCTGCACCCCCGGCGGCGGCCCCAGCCGCGCGCCCTATTATAGCCCGTTCGCGCCCAATGGGGGCTTTATCCGCCAGTTCTCCAAGACGAACGCCTATGCCGCCTATGGTCAGGCAAGCTGGACTCCCCCGGTTCTGGAGGAGCGGCTGGAGCTCACCGCAGGCCTTCGCTACAGCGACGACACCAAGAGGGCCCGGCGCGATATCTTCAACGGCGTCATCCTGCCGACCGAGCTTCGCAACGAGGCGAAGGAAAAGCGCGTCGATCCGGCATTTACGGCCAAGCTCAAGTTGACCGAGGACATAAACACCTATGTTCGTTATGCTTCGGGCTTCCGTGACGGCGGCGCCAACGTCCGGTCGCAGACATTCACCGCCTATGACACCGAAGTGCTGAAGTCCTGGGAAGTTGGCATCAAGTCGCAATGGTTCGACCGGCGCGTCACGCTCAACATCGCGGCGTTCAAATACAAGGTCGATGACCAGCAACAGTCCATTCAGACCAGCCCCGCCACCAATCCCAGCATATCGGACACGTTCAATGTTTCGGTTCCTTACAAGGCAAAGGGCCTGGAGGTCGAGTTGAGCGCCAGGATCGTGCCCGGCCTCACCATATCGGGCAACTATACCTATGTGGACAGCAACAAGCGTTTGATCGGTATCGATCCGAGGACGCTGACAACGTTCAAGCCCAATGGGACGTCCATTTTGGCATCCGGCCCATGCACGGCGGCGCCGGCGGGCAATTGCGCGGGTGCATTGGTTGTATCGCCCGCGGACATCGCCGCCCATCCCGGTGCGTCCTTCCTTCAGTTGCTGGGTGTAGGCGCGGCGAAACATGCCGGTTCCGTCTCCGTGGACTTCAGCCGGCCGCTGGATCCGGGCGTCTTCAACATCCACTTCGACTGGACGCGCAGTTCCAACATGACCTGCTGCGCGCCCTACAGGTTGCTGACGGTGGTCAACTCGACCGGCACCGCGGCTTCGCCAGCACCACGCTACAATCCCGGCGTGTTCACGAACCGTATCAACATGCGCGCGGGCATTTCCGAAATCCCGCTCGCCAACGGGGTGAAGGGCGAACTGGCCTTCTGGGTCAAGAACCTGCTGAACCATGTCGATCTGGGCCAGCTGTTCCCGGCGGGCAACGGGCTCACCGCGTCGCAGCCCTATCCGCAGGCGGCGACATATCTGCAACCACCCCGGACGATGGGCGGCGAATTCCGCATCCAGTTCTGAAATCTCGGGGGAACGGCGGTCTGCCGTTCCCCTATTCTCGCGCTGATATATCTCAGTCGATCGGCATGATATCCAACGCAGTGGGCCGGGATCCGTCGGCGGAGTCATATGGTGAGGAAACCATGTCTGTGCGGTTGCGGACGAACGCACGATAATGACTTGCACTCATGCCGGCATGTTGGCGGAATGCCTGTTGGAAGGATTTGAGATCATTATATCCGATCAGTGTTGCGATCTGCGACACGGGTCGATTGGTGTCGCGTAGCTGCGATTGCGCGCTGCGCATGCGGACCAGTCGCAAGTAGTTGCTCGGCGTCATGCCGAGTCTGGAGCGGAACCGACGGATCAGGGTCTGCGGGCTGACCGCCAGATGCGCGGCAAGCGCACCGATATGCAGCCCGCGGGACGCTCGTTCGGAAAGCCATAATTGCGCCGCAGCCACCAGTGGATCGTCCGACAGACCGGGCCGATCCGACTCCATGCCCATCGCATCCGCCAGCGTGCCAGCCATGTTTGGTGATAGCAGCCGGCCGATCTGACGCGTGAGCAGGCTCATTTCATGCGCCATGCCGCGTGCCATCACGATGCGATCGACTTCTGCAATCGGTTCGCTCGTGTTGACGCGCACATGCGGATAGCGCCGACGAAATTCGGCGGCGGCGCCTCTCGTCACCGGAACAGGGCCGCTTCCAACCAACCCTGCCTCGACCAGCAACTCTATGCCCCGCCCCGTCGCGGAGAGATGCGCGCCACCTGCATATTGGCTGCGAAGCCAGTCCATGACCGGCTGGAGCTTGGCGAGATGATCCGGCGTCGTTTCTTCCGAACAATAGAAGTCAGGCACATGGATGTAGAGATGGGGTAATGCGTCCAACCCATCTTCCACTTGCAGCAGCCCCCCTCCCAAGACCTGAACAGGCATTGGACTTGGTCCCAGCAATTTAGCACGTGTGTGCATGCCGATATCATCACGTGTCCGAAACTGATCCGCGACGCGAAGTCGCATTTGCCCGAACAGATCAAGGAACAGACCGATGCTGGCGAGGCATGCGCCGTCAAATCCGATCACTGCAACATCGCGGGCCATGAGGGATGATAATTTAACCCCCCCATGATGTCAAAATCACCCCTGACGCCAGAGCGTGGAGCATCGCATGATGCATGTATATAGAAGCGGCTGCACAGGTAGCTGTCGGGAGAGTTTGGCATGATCCGGCAAATGACAGGGCGCGCAACGGGCGCGCCTGAGACGGTATTCTCTTATCTTCCATTCAGCGCGCGGTCGGGTCGGGAAGGGGCCTGATCCATGCCGGAACCCACCGAATTCTACGCTCGCCTGAGAGGGCGTTCGGCCATGGTCACGGGCGCGGGTACACAGGGCGACGGGGTCGGGACCGGGCGCGCCATCGCCATGCTCCTCGCGGCGGAGGGCGCGCATGTGGCGCTGATCGACCGCGACAGGGACAGTGTCGAGGAAACGCGTCGTCGCATCGTTGCGGCCGGCGGCAAGGCGTTCACTCTGACAGGCGACGTCGCCGTCAATGCTGATTGCCGTCATTTCGTGGAACAGACCGTCGCCGAAACGGGGCGGCTGGATATATTGGTCAACAATGTCGGCATTTCCGATCCCGTCGCGCTGGATGCTGTGGATGAGAGCGCCTGGACGCGCGTCATCGACGTAAATCTCAAAAGCGCGATGCTGATGATCCGTCATGCCGTGCCCGCCATGAAGGACACAGGTGGGGGATCGATCATCAACATTTCCTCGATCGCCGGGATGCGCGCCCATGGTTCGATAGCCTATGGTCCATCGAAGGCGGCCATGGCGCAACTTTCCGCGGAGATCGCGGTCTTGCACGGCCGCGACGGCATTCGCGCCAACACGGTCGCGCCAGGCCACATCATGACCCCGCACGCGATGCATGTGTTGCCGCAAGGGCTGCGCGCGCTGCGTCGTGCCATAGCGCCGCTCGGCATCGAGGGGGACGCCTGGGACGTCGCCCGGGCCGTCGCTTTCCTTGCCAGCGAGGATGCGCGCTTCATCACCGGGATTCTGCTGCCCGTGGACGGCGGCGTGACCCAGATCGGACCCATCTCCGCCCATTTCCTGGCCGAAGCCGAACTGGCGACGGCGAACCATGAGACTGAAGGACAGCATCAATGAACCAGCTGGATGAAAAGCAGAAATCGGGCGTGGATTTCATAACGGGCGTCATGGGCGATCGCTTTGGCGGCGCCTTCAACGAAGCAGCGACGTCGAACCGTTTCGGATCGGATATCACGCGCATGGCGGCGGCCTGGGCGTTTCACGACGCGTGGCGGCATGAAGGCATTACCCGCAAGGAAAAGAGCATCGCCGTCATTTCCGCGCTGATTGCCTCGCGCCAGGCGCTGGAACTGAAAAATCATGTGAAGATCGGTCTGGCCAACGGCCTGACGGTGGAGGAGCTGGAAGGGCTGCTGGTGCAATTGACGCCCTATGTGGGGTTTCCATGCATTGCCTCTGCCCAGACGGCGGTGATCACCGCCATGCGAGAGGCGAATATATTGCCAGAGGATGTGCCGACATCGGAAGAGCGGGGTCTGCTGTGATGAGGCAGCGATCGGGAGCCGCCTATGCCGGGCCGGTTTCACGACGAGAGTGAACATCGATACTACAGGGGAGGTTATCATGAAAATTTCGAGTTTCTGGATGTCGTCTTGCGCCTGTCTGCTTGCGACGGTGCCATCATTTGCATCGGCTCAGGCCGTACCCGAACAGGAACCGCAACATGCGCAGTCCGCTTTTTCGAGCGACGATATCGTCGTGACCGCGCGGCGGCGTGAGGAAAGGTTGCAGGATGTGCCGCTTTCGGTCAGCGCGGTGTCCGGCGCCGCGCTTGAACGCGCCAATATCGCAAATGTCGCCGGCCTGAGCCGCGTAGTTCCCAGTCTGGTGTCCGTCCCTGGCCAGGGAGGCAGCCGGTCGCTGCCGAGTTTCGCGATCCGCGGCCTCAGCCAGCAGGAACTCACCCTGCTCGCGGACCAGTCGGTTTCCACCTATATGGGCGATATCGTGCTCGCCCGTACGCAGGGGGTCAATGGCGCCCTCTTCGATATCGGATCGGTGGAAGTGCTGCGGGGGCCGCAGGGCACGCTGTTCGGCCGCAACACGACCGGCGGCGCGATCATTATCCGGCCGAACCGCCCGACCGACAATTTCGAAGGCCGCGTGGGCGTCACTTACGGCAATCTGGACAGCTTCATCGTGGAAGGCATGCTGAACGTACCATTGTCGCCCAATATATTGGTGCGCGTCGCCGGGCAGCGCCAGCGGGACGATGGCTTCGTCTATGACGAGATATTGGGACGCAACGTCAACGACACCGCTCAGGAGGGCGCGCGGGCATCCGTGTTGATGAAGAATGACAGCGGCGTTGAATCGCTGACCGTCTATAATTATTTCCATGAAGATGACGGCGGCACGGCGAGCTTCATTGCCAAGGTCCGGCCCACCGGGTCACTGAACGGCGCTGCTGTCCGCGCGGCGCGCGGCTATCGTCCGCTCGAGCAGTTGCTGGCTGAGCAGCAGGCGCGCGGACCCTATCGGATCGCCAATGGATCAAACACCTTCACCAAGGTGGAAACGCACGACATCGCGAACACCACGACCATTCCGCTCAACGACATGCTGACGGTCAAGAACATCGTCGGTTATCGCCACGTCAAAGACAATATCTTCGACGACATGGACGGCACGATGAATTCGCTGCACCCGCAGCAGCGTATAGACCGGACCTCTCAGTTTTCGGAGGAGCTGCAGCTGCTGGGCGAAACCGGGAATTTCAACTGGATCACGGGCCTTTATTATTTCTGGGAAAAGGGCCGAAACCAGGGCCTTTCCACCGTAGGCAGCGTCGATCCGGGACTGGTCGAACCGCAGGATATCTTCGGTTACCCCAAGGCCGCCTTCAGCAATACCGACGTGGCCGCCCGCAACCGCAGCTACGCTGCGTTCGCGCAAGGCACCTACCGCTTCACCGACAGCCTCAGCCTGACGGCCGGCCTGCGCTACAATCGCGACAAGCGGGAAGCCACGATCCGCAACCGCACGGCCACGGCATGTCGTTTCACCCGTGACCTGGACAATAATCCGGCGACGCCGGAAACCGCAGTGCCGCTTTCCCAGTGCGAACTGAACGTGAGCGACAGCTTCTCCGAAGTGACCTATAATCTCAGCCTGGAATATAAGGTCGCGCAGGACAAGTTGATCTATCTCGCGCATCGGCATGGCTACCGCACTGGCGGCTTTGGCGCACGCGCCTCGACCGAGGCCGGCCTGCGCCGGACTTTCCGGCCGGAAACCGTGGACGATGTCGAATTGGGCGTGAAGGCCGACTGGCGCATGGGCGACATGTTCCTGCGTACCAATCTGGCCGCCTATTACGCCAAGTATAACGATATCCAGCGGCTGCTGTCCGACCCGACGGTCCTGCCGCCCACCACAGTCACCACCAATGCGGGCAAGGCGCGCATCTGGGGTGTCGAGGCGGACATATTGTTCCGTCCGGTTTCGATGCTGGAGTTGTCGGCCAATTATGCCTATACCAACGCGAAGTTCACCGAATTCATCTATCCTGACGGCAGCGATCACAGCAACGATCCCTTCGCCCGTGCTCCTCGCAATGTCTATACGCTGGGGGCGCGGCTGATTGCGCCGCTGGACAGTTCCCAGGGGGACGCGTCCGTCGGCATCAGCTATTATCATACTGACGATTATATCGGTAACGACACGTACGTACCCGGCTATACGGATGCCGATGGCTATAATCTGGTGAATCTCGACGCAAGCTGGAACCGGGTGATGGGGTCAGGCTTCGACCTCGCGCTTTATGTCAACAATCTGACAAAGACGAAGTACGAGTTCCTGCTTATCAACCTCGACAGCTTGGGTTACACCAGTCACACGCCCGGTCTACCCAGGACTTATGGGGTGACACTGCGTTACCATTTCTGACACGGGAGGCGGCTGTCATGCATCGTTCCCGATCAGCGGAACGGATGCGGGCAGCCCCACTCACCGACTTTGATAGGAAGACCGACATGGCCGACATGATTACTTCCAGCTCTCCGGATACGCAGCCCATGCGTGAGCTGAAAACCGCCAATCATCTGCTGGGGGATCGTGCCGCACTTGATGCCGCTTGGGAAAGGGATGGCTACTGGTTCTTCCGCGATGTGCTGGACAAGGGTGCCGTCGGCCGGTTGCGCGCGGTCTATCTCGACGTCCTGCGCGATCTGGGCGTGGTCGACCCCGATCGCGACGATGCAGCCGTGTATAATGGCGCGCCGCTCGACAATTTCCCGATCCGTAATGACGGGACGCCGGCGACCGATCCGCTGCTCGCGCGCTATCCACGGGATCAGTTCGTCGCTGAACCCGCGATCCGCGCCTTTTTTGAGGAATTGTTCGGTGAAGAGGTCTTCTGGGTGCCCAACACCGAATATCACGCTTTGCCTCCCGGCACAGGCCGTCCCGGCTCGCGCTTCAATTTCGTCCATTGCGACGGACCCAATAACAAGGGGTTGCCGCTGAAGATCTGCTGGATGCCGCTCGCCCCCATCGATGAGGAAACCGGCGGTCTGGCAGTGGCGGAGGGTCTGCATCGGCCGCGGATGAATGATTTTCCCCGGCCCCCGCAGGGCATAGGCGATGATGTGATCCCGACCGATGCCTGGCGCCGCGCCCTTTACCAGCCCGGCGATCTGCTGGTTTTCAGTCTGGAAACGCCGCATAGCGGGCTGGCCAATCGGTCGGATCGCTTTTTCCGCCTGTCGATGGACATTCGCGGCATGCCGAAATCGGGCAATATCCCCACTGTGGGCACGATAGCTGCGCTCGATTCCTGCGCCATCACCGTTGAAACGCAAACGGGCGAGCAGCGCGTCTTCCGCATCGATGAGGACAGTTTCTGCCGGATCGCCCGTGGCAGGCTGACCGGCATGCCATTGACGCTGGAGGAAATTCCCCAGCTGATGAAGATCGGTGATCCCGTCTATGTGGCATCCGACCATGGCACCGCCATGTTTGTTCGCCCGCAGCACTGATTGGCCGGCCTACGGGCTTGTGATGCATTGCCAGCCCTGCGGGAAAGCCATTGCCGGAATGGGATCAATCCTCTCTACCTGAGCCTGAACCGGCGACAGGCAGGGAAAGAAGCGCATGGAGGTGATGGCAAGCGATCCTTTGGCGGCGGGCACCAAGGAAGATGCGATCGCACCGTCCGCCGCGCCGCAGAAGCGGGACAGTTCGACCTCTGACGCGTGCTCTCGCATTCTGGAGGCCGCAGCGCATCTGTTCCGGCGCGACGGATTTTCCGGCACATCGATGGACGCCATCGCTGCCTTGGCGCGCATGTCGAAACGGACCCTTTATGCCAACTTTCCGGACAAGCGCGCCGTGCTGCAGGCGGTGCTTGAGCAGTTCATTGCCGGCCGCTTCGCCATGATCGAGAGGATCGGTCGCACGGCCGGGAACAATGAGGCGATATTGACCAGCATGGTCGGCAGTCTCAATGCGATGGCGACGGATGAGGATGCGTTGACCATGTACCGGCTTCTTCTGGCCGAAGCCGCGAACCTGTCGACCCTTGTCCTTGCTGCACATCGGAACAGCCTGGCGCAGGCAGAGGCGCTGTTGCGCCAGCCGCTGCTCAATTGCGGCGTGCGCGATCCGGACATGACCGCGCGCGTCCTCTATGATCTCGCCGTGCTGGCACCGATGCATCGCCGGCTGGTGGGTTCGGGCAATCTGCACATGGACGTGGCCGCCATGACCCGGATGGTTCTTCAGGGCATGAAGGGGATGTGAGACAGACCCTCGCGCAAATTGTCCACCGCCGGGCGCGCCTGTCGCTGGCGCCTGATGCATCGCCGATCTCGGGCGCTGGATGGGCGAACATGGTCGGGAAACTATATAAGGAGGAGGCTGCATGAACGAACCCTGGTTGCCGCTCGTCGCGGAGGATGTCACCGCGCAATGGCTGAGCGATGCGTTGGCGCTGGGCTATCCCGGGACGCGGGTGGAGCAGCTCGACGTCAACGAAATTCTGTGGGGCACCGGCACCAAGATGATGGTGACCGCCACCTACAATGACGCGGGCAAGGCGCATGGCCTTCCTCCGGCGCTGTGCATCAAGGCGGGCCTTGCCGAGCATCGGGAACTGGTGAAATTCTGCTATCAGACGGAGGCGCGCTTTTTCGCTGAGTTGGCGCCGCGCTTGACGCTGGGATTGCCCAAAATCCTCTACGCAGTGGCGAACGCCGACCAGGGAATGGTGGTCATGGAGGATCTGAGGCCGGCAGGTGCCCATATCTGCCGCGTCCAGCAGCCGCTGACCCGTGATCAGGCGGCATCGTTCCTTGACGATATGGCGGCATTGCACGCCCGCTGGTGGGACAGTCCGGCGCTGGAGGATGATGGCGAACTGGGCTGGCTGATGCGTCATGATCCCTTGCCGGATGAAGCTTGGGGAGATTTTGGCCGTGGCCAGCTCCAGCCAGAGACATGGGCGCATTATATGGGACTGCCCCGGTCGCTGGGAATTCCGGCGGCGTGCCGTGATCGGGAGAAGGTCCATGCCGCGCTGTTGGAACTGCGGCGCTTCGGCGACCAGGGGCCGCGTTGCGTCATTCATGGCGACGCGCATCTGGGCAATATGTATCTCACCCGCGAACATAAACCGGGCTTTCTTGATTGGCAGACCACCCGTCGGGGTCACTGGGCGCATGATGTGACCTATTTCTACATCTCCGCGCTGGACCCCCTGGATCGACGGGCATGGGAAAGGGATCTGGTGGCGGGCTATCTTGCCGCGCTTGGCCGCTACGGCGTCCCCAATCCGCCGTCGGAGGAGGAGGCCTGGCGCGCCATCCGCGCCCATATCGTCTATGGCCTGTTTTACTGGATGGTGAATCCCGTCGAATGGCAGGCGGAGGAGAACAACGCCGCCACCGCCCCACGCTTCGGCTGGGCCGCGGTCGACCATGCCGCCCCGCCAGTGGGTCCGCTATAGAGCGATTTCCAAGCGATCGGAACCGATCGCTGATCAAGAACCCGCTTTGGAACATGGGAGTTCAGTCCGGTTGCGGACTGAACTCCTGCAGGTCAGGACGGATCCTGCGACTTCACGAACCGGTTCTGGATCGACCCGAACAGATAGTCGCGGTTCGCCTGTTCGTCGAATGCATCCAGCGTCCAACCGCCGGGATGGATGCTGGTGCGGATCGCTTCCGGTTCAGGGATCAGCGCCACTTCATCGCCCTGGATGTAGAAGTCCCTTCCGCTGACATGCGCCGCGGCATCGGTGCACAGCCACACAACCAGCGCCGCGACATGGGCGGGCAGGGCGGTCATGCGCGGCTGAGCCATCGGCTTGTTCCACAGCAGCGGAATGCCGAGTCGCGCTGATTCGGCAATGGTCTGATCGATTTCGGGCGTATGCGTGCCCGTCAGGTGCGACACCGGCCGGATCAGGTTCGCGCGAATGCCGTATTCGCCCAGATCGCGCGCAATGGTGCGGGTAAAGCCCAGAAGCCCCTCCTTGGCCGCGGAATAATTGGCCATGCCCCAATGGCCAAAGCCCGACGGCGAGCCGGTATTGACGATCACGCCGGACCGCTGCGCGATCATATGGGCCGCCGCGACCCGGCAGGTGTAGAAGCTGGACGTCAGGCTGACGTCCATGCAGAGATTCCAGTCCTGGTCCGTCATCCGGTCGATCCGGGCCGGGCGGACGATCCCGGCATTGTTGACGAGAATGTCTATCCGGCCGAAGGCGTCGAGCGCCGCCTGCACCGCCGCCTCCCCGCCTTCGCGAGTCGCGACGCTGGAACATTGGCCCACCGCGTCGCCGCCGGCGTCGCGGATCTCCTGCGCCACGGCCTCGGCGAGCGATGCGTCGCCCTTCTCCGTGCCGTAGGGGCCGCCACCCAGATCGTTCACCACCACCTTCGCGCCCTGCTCCGCCAGCAGCATCGCTTCGGCCCGGCCGATATTGCGGCCTGCACCAGTGACGACGGCGACTTTGCCCTTCAGTCTCTCCATATTCCTGCTCCCGTTGAATGTGCCGGAAGATTAGCCGCTCGCTTCCTCGGACCCTAATCACCGACGTGATGATTGCGCCCCGCGCGCTTCCCGATGAAGCCCGGATTCGCCACAAGATCAGCGGCAAGGGAGCGCCTCTATGATCCTTACATGTGCCCCAAATTTCCGCGATCTCGGCGGGCAACCAGCCGCAGAGGGCAGGCGGGTTCGTCATGGCCGGCTGTACCGTTCCGAAGCCATACCGACGCTCGCGCCGCAGGAGGCGGAAAGGCTCGCCACGCTGGGCATCCGGACCGTGTGCGACCTGCGGAGCGAAGCCGAAAGGGCGCATGCGGCTGGCCATTGGCCCAGCAGCAGCGCGACGGTGTTGCCGATGGACGTCGTCGCTGATTTCCGCGCCGATGCCGATCCGCTGGCCGCCATGCGTGAAAATCCGGGGGAGGCGGGCGCCGTCGCCCTGATGATCGATACCTATGAGGCATTGCCGGCCGCTTGCGCTCCGCATCTCGCCCTGTTGTTCGATCACCTCGCCCAGGGGGAGACGCCCCTGCTGGTCCATTGCACGGCGGGCAAAGACCGCACCGGCTTTGTCGTTGCGATGCTGCTGCACGCGCTCGGCGTACCGGAAGACGCGATCATGGCGGACTATCTGCGCAGCGGCGACTGCCCCAATCCGGCTGTCGTGGCGGCGACGCGCCGGATCATGAAGGCGGCACTGGGCAAGGAGGTTCAGGAAAGCGCGTTGATCGCGCTGGCCGGGGTGCGGCCCTCCTATCTTGCGGCAAGTCACGCCCGGATCAGCCGAGATCATGGGTCTGTCGCCCATTATCTGCGCGAGGCGGCGGGCTTGAATGAAGAAAGGCAGGCGCGGCTGATCGCGACCCTGACCGAGTGAGGAGATGAGAGGGTGAAAGCAATCGTCATCAACCGTCATGGCGGGCCGGAAGTCCTGGAACCTGCCGATCTGCCGGTGCCGCAGCCCCAACCGGGACAGGTGCTGGTGCGCATCGCGGCGGCGGCTGTCAATCCGGCGGATGGAAAATGGCGGAGCGGCATGTTCAAGGATTTCGCGCCCGTCGGCTTTCCTCATATTCTGGGTTACGACATTGCGGGCGAAGTCGTGGGCGGAGAGGGTTTTGCACTCGGCGACCGCGTCTTCGGCATGCTCGATCCCTTTCTGAAGGGCGGCTATGCCGAGCAGGTGGCTGTCGCCGCCGACCATCTCGCCCTGGTGCCGGATGCACTCGACCTGCCCACCGCCGCTGCAATCCCAACCGCTGGCCTTACCGGCTTGCAGATGGTCGAGAGGGGCTTGAACCTCCAAGCAGGACAGAGAGTTCTGCTGACCGGGGCGCTGGGCTCTGTCGGCCGTTTTGCCCTGTTCGCGGCGAAGGAGCGTGGCGCGGACGTGATCGCTGCCGTCCGTCCGGCCCATGTGAAGCAAGTCCGCGCTTTGGGCGCTGACGACGTCATCGTGCTGGGGGAAGAGGATTGGACCGGCGCGCCCTTCGATCATGTCATAGACACGGTCGGTGGCGCGGCGGTCGGTGCGCTCTGCCGACATCTGAAAGCCGGCGGCCGCGTCCTGACCGCCGCCACGACGCCGATCCCTACCGATGAATTGTCCGTCGCACCCGAATTTTTCGCCGTGCAGCCCGATGGGGCGGATGCCGCCCGTCTGGCCGCCGCCGTTGCGACAGGCAGGATTGCCGTACCCATCGCCCGGATTTTGCCGCTCGATCAGGCGACGGAAGCGCATCGGCTGGTGGAAGCGGGCGGATTGAACGGCAAAATCATTCTCACGACCTGAAAATCCGGCGGGCGCTGCCGGTCGTCAGCGCGGGATCACCCCTCTGCCAGTGCCGCCAGCGCCGCCGCTTTTTGCGCGAGCGCGCCGCGCATATCCTCGCCCACGGGCAGGCGCAAAGGCAGCGCGTCGCTTTCCAGCGCCGACAAAATCGCCTCCGCGACTTTTTCAGGCGGGTTCGCCGCCTGAGCATAATAGCCGTCGAGCACGGCTTTGCCTTGTCCGGACAGCATATCATAATCGGCCAGGCGGACCTTCGCCTCGCGGGTGCCGTGGCTGATGAAGCGGGTGGCGATCGCGCCTGGTTCGACCAGCATGGCGCGGATGCCGAAAGCCGCGACCTCCAGCGCCAGCGTCTCGGTCAAGCCTTCCAGCGCAAATTTGCTGGCGCAATAAGCGCCAAGCCCCGGCGTACCAATCAGACCGCAGCCCGAAGATATCTGGATGATAACGCCCGATCGACGGGACCGAAAATGCGGTAGCAGCGCCTGGGTCAGCGCCCATGGTCCGAAGAAATTGACCTCGAAGAGACCGCGCGCCTCCTCCAGGTCGACTTCTTCAACGGCACCGAACAGGCTTTGGCCGGCATTGTTGACCAATATGTCCACGGGGCCGGCCGCCAGCGCCTCCTTCGCAAGCCTTGCGACCTGCACGGCATCGCCCATGTCAGCGACGATAGCGGTGGTCCGGCCCGCGCCCGAACTCTCAAATGCGGTCAACGCGTCCCGGTTGCGGGCGACGCCGATCACATGGTCGCCCCGCGCCAGTACAGCTTTGGCCAGGGCTGCGCCGATACCGCTCGAAATGCCCGTGATCAGCCAGCGTTTCATGCCCGTCTCCTTGATCGTCCGTATCGTGCGGCGCGCATGCGGCGCTGCCCGGCAGCGGGATGGCCTGCGTCCCCTGAGCAGTCTTCGCTCCGTTGTCGTCCGGCGTTCCATAAATATCCGCGATCGGCAATTGTGGGGGCGAGACGCGGCCGCAAGACAGCATATTCGTGATGCCCGCCCTGGCGGCCAATGCGCCGATGCTCCTTCACGCTTCAATCCCCCGCAGGAACAGGGCGACCACGCCGTTCACCCATTGCCGGCGGAAAGCGGCATCCGCAAAGTCGTCGGTCAACAGAAATCGCAGTCCGCCATTGGCAAGGTTGATGAAATGCTGCGCCAATCGCGCGGGATCGTCGATTCTGTATCCTGCCTCGCGCAGAGTGTGGAGATATTCGGTAATCGGCGCCACCGTATCGCCGATATGGCCGTGCAGCCGGCGGGCGATATCAGGAAAGCTGTCCTTTGCCGCGATGGCCAGCCGAAGCACGGCGATCCGCTCCGCGTCCGCCACCTCGCTGGTGATGCGCAGGGCAAAATCCGTCAGCACATCGACGGGCCGTCGTCCCTCGGTCGCGATAATCCGTACATCGCTGCGCATGGATGCGACGCTGTGGAGCGCGACGGCTTCGAACAAGGCGGCCTTGTTGCCGAACCGGGCATAGATGGTCGCCTTGCTGACACGGGCGGCGGCGGCGATATGATCCATGCTCGCACCTGCATAGCCGCGCAGCAGAAAGGCGCGGGCGGCCGCATCGATCAGTTCAGCCTCGCGCAGGGGCACATCCGCATTGGTGGGCCTGCCTCGGCGTGGCTTCTCGATGGCATTTTGCGGCACGCTTGCTCCGGGATAATAAAACTGTACCGTTTATTTCTAATCGGTGCGATTCGTACGCGCAAGACCAGTTGAGGAGAGGAAAAGATGAAGCGCGTCATTCTTTTGCGCGGTCCGCGGTCGACCATGGCGGCATCCCCGTCCGAATGGGCTGGGGCGCAACCTTGGGCCGGAATGGCCGAGCGGATCGTGGTTCATGTGGGGCAGCATACCCCAAGTGAGGAAGGCGGTCCGCCATCGCCGCCGGTTTATGATGCGGTGATCGAACTTTGGACCGACGCCGCCTTCGATGTGGACAGCCTGCGTTCGGATTGGGAACAGGTGGAAGTGCGTTCGTCGACGCAGGTCGTCGGCAAGGCCGCGACGGAAGCTCCGGCAGTCGGCGTCACGCCGGGCCTTTCGCAGCTTTCCTTCATCCGCGCCCTTGCCGATTTGTCGCGGCAGGAGGTGGAACGGCACTGGGACGAGCATATTCCGCTCGCCTGCGAGATCCATGTCGGCATGAACCGCTATGTGCAGGATCGCCTGTCGCCGGCCGATCCGTGGTTCGGCATGGCGCACCTTCATTTCCCCAGCGAAGCCGCGTTGCGCGGCGGCCTGTTCAGGACGCCGGAGGATATTGCCGTGATCGGGGCTGATGTCGCCGAATTCGTCAGCGATTACGCGACCATGCTCGCCATAGAGCATGTCGTTAAAGCATAGGAGAGACAGAAATGGACCTTGGACTGGCAGGGAAGCGCGCGCTGGTAACGGGCAGCAGTTCGGGAATCGGCGCGGGGATAGCGCGCATGCTGTCGGCGGAAGGCTGCACCGTCGTGGTGCATGGCCGCGATGCCGGAAAGGCGCAGTCGGTAGCGGACTCCATTGGCGGCGACACCCGGGTGGCTGTCGGCGATCTCTCCACCAATGCGGGTGCGGACGCGGTTGTCGAGACCGCGGGGGAGATCGACATTCTGGTCAATAATGCGGGAGGTGCCGTGGGGACATCGGCCATGCATTGGACGGAGGTGGATGAGGCAGGCTGGGAGGGCACCTACCAGCTTAACGCCATTGCCGCGGCGCGCATGATCCGTCGCCTTCTGCCGGGGATGCAGGCGAGGGGATGGGGTCGCATCATCAACGTCGCCAGCGCGGCAGCCACGCAGCCCATAGCGCTTGGCCCGGATTATGGCGCGGCAAAGGCTGCCATGCTGAACATGACGGTCAGCCTGGCGAAATCGCTGGGCCCTTGCGGCGTCACGGCGAACAGCGTCAGCCCCGGCATGATCCTCACTCCGGCGGTCGAGGCCTGGCTCGGCAATCTCAAGCGCAACATGGGCTGGGGCGACATATCGCTGGAGGAAGCGGAAGCCCGCGCCGCGCGCGAGTTGACGCCCATACCCGTCGGCCGCATCGGCCGGGTGGAGGAAATCGCGCATGTGGTCTGCATGATCGCCAGCCCGAACGCGGGTTATATGACCGGGGCCAATGTGCGGATGGACGGCGGGCAGGTGCAGAGCGTGAATTGAGCCTGGCGGCCATTTCATCGAATAGCCGATCTTTCGTCCTCGCGCTGGCGCCCTTCGGGCGAATGGATAGGATCGAACCCGCTGCCGCCATGGATGATGGCCCGTTCGCGCGGAACGAGTGCGGGGCGAATGAGAGCTGAGGAAGAGGATGAGCATGACCGATTTGCGTTTCGACGGCCGCGTGGCGATCATCACCGGCGCAGGCAATGGCCTGGGCAAGGATTATGCGCTGGAACTTGCCCGGCGCGGTGCGAAGGTCGTCATCAACGATCTGGGAGGCAGCGGATCGGGGCAGGGGCAATCGCATAATGCCGCGGACCTGGTCGTTCAGGAAATCCGCGACCAGGGCGGGGAAGCCGTCGCCAATTATGACAGCGTATCGACCCGCCAGGGGGGAGCGGCCATTGTCCAGGCCGCTCTGGACGCGTTCGGCAAGGTCGACATCTGCATCAACAATGCCGGGTTCCTGCGCAATGGCCGTTTCGAGGATCTGACCGACGAGCAGATCGACGCCATCATCGACGTGCATCTGAAGGGCGCCATCTATGTGGCCCAGCCGGCCTATCGCGCAATGCGCCAGAACGGCTATGGACGCTTCCTTTTCACCGGTTCCGCCTCGGCGATGTTCGGCCATGCTTGGCAGGCCAACTACGCCGCGGCAAAGGGTGGCCTGATGGGTCTCAGCCATATCGTCGCGATAGAGGGTTCGGCCTATGGCATCACGTCGAACCTCCTGCTGCCTACCGCCCAATCCCGGCTGGCAGCGGAAATGGATGCCGGTTTCATGGAAATACCGGCCTTTGCCGACGCGGTTAAGGGCGCTGACTATGCCGCCAGCCAAGGCCGCATCGAAGTGCCGTTCAATACGCCTCTTGCCGTGTATCTCGTCAGCGAAAAATGCACCTCTACCCACGGCATCTATTCGCAGAACAGCGGCCGCTACGCAAAGGTCCGCATCTGCGCTGCTGACGGCTGGGTCGCGCCCTTGGGAACCACCCCCCCCAGCGTTGAAGATATTGCAGCGCATTGGGACAGCATCACGGACGGCGCGATCGCTCATGAACCGTTGACCGTCTATGATGAATTCACCGCCGTCGCCAAGGCGGCGCGTCGCCAGGGCCTGATCTGACCCGCTTTTGACGCGCCCCGCAGGGCGCGTCATTCGCCTTGTTCAAATGTTGGAGGGCGCGCGCGCGACGAGCGCGCGTCTTTTGCTATCAGGGTATTTTGCGCCATTCGCCAACCAGCATGTCAGCGGTGGATGGCGGGGCGGCTCAGGGCCAGCACAGATCCAGGCGCAGGACGCCGTTCACTAACCCCGTGGCCAGAACGGGCTTCGTTCCCGGCTTGATCCGGAAGTCCGGGACGCGGCTCAACCATTCCTGAAGGAAGATGCGGATTTCCCGTCGCGCCAATACCGCCCCGGGGCAGGCATGGGCGCCATTTCCGAACGCCGCATGCACCGGCTTTTCCCGGTTGAAATCAACGACCAACGGATTTTCGTTGATGCGGTCGTCCAGGCCCACCCAAAGATTGCCAGGCAATATTCGATCACCGGCGTGGAACTCCACGCCTTTATAATCAAAATTCTCGGCGATCACGCGGCATGTATTGGCAAGGCCATGCCGGCGAATCATCTCTTCTATGGCATGCTTGACGAAATCCTCGTCATCCAGCCTCTGGACCAATTGCTTGCGGTGTCCCGGATTCATCGCAAGGAAACGCGCAATGAAACCGATCATGCCTGCTACAGTGTCGAGCCCGCCGAACAATACCAATGTCGCATAGCTGACGGCCTCATCCTCCGAAATCCGCCCATCGCCAACATTGACATTGACCAGCTTGCTCAGCAGATCCTCGCCCGGATTGTCGCGGCGGGCACGGATCTTGTCCAGCAGATATCCGCCCATTTCCTGCTGCGCCCGCAGCCTTATCTCGGCCGTGTGACCGCGCACCGAACGTTCCGCAATCGGCAAAAGCTGATGTTTGTCGGATAATGGCAGCTCGACCAGTTCCAGGAACACGTGGATCGGCAAAACCTTGGCGAAATCCTCGATAAATTCGCATTCGCCCTGCGGCAGGACGCGCTCTATCGCTTGCACCGCCACGTCGCGCACCGTGCTTTCCAGTTCTGAAACAACTGCCGGCATCAATGACTGCATCAGGGGGCGGCGGTATCGGGCGTGTTCCGGTGGGTCCATCTCCAACGGAATCTGACGCGGCGTACCCTCCGGCATGGGAGGCAGGACGATATGCTTGTGCGAAAAATGATGATAGTCGCGCTGCATCGCGACGATGTCGTCACCCCGCGTCGCAACCCAGTGACCGCCATTATAGGGCGTCCAGAAAATATCGGGGTTGGCCTGCTGCACCGCTGCATAAGCGGCTTGAACGTCCTCGGCCGAACCAGGGACGTCGTAGATGTTGAAATCGCGTACCAATTCGGGCGGCACATGGTCCGGGCGCGGAGCCAACTCGATTTCGGGCATGATTGTCACGTCAGCGCTCATAGTCGTCCTCTCTGAAACTGTTTCGACCCTGCGGACGAGCGGAGCAAGAACATGCCCGTGGGCAGATAAGGATTTCACACATGCGATGGAGTTCGCCGTCCATTAACGTCCACTGCCCTTCAATCCTCCGGCGCTATCGCAACCCGCAGGCCGTCCAGTTCGCTCGTGAGCGGGATCTGGCATGACAGCCGTGAATATTCATCGCGATGGTCTGAACTGTCGAGGAGGTCGCTCTCATCCTCGCTGATGGGGGGCAGAAGGCCGGCAAAGGCGGGATCGACCTTCACATGGCAGGTGGCGCAGGAACAGCAGCCGCCGCACAGCGCCAACATTTCATCGACGCCGGCGTCCCGGATTGCCTCCATCAGGGAAAGCCCCGTAGCGGCGGCAATTTCCCGTTCCGTGCCATCGCGCGTCGTTACGATCAGATTTGGCATGATAATTCCTTTGGGACGAAGTTCAGTCGCCGAAGCGGACATGGAGATGCCTGGGCACACGCATCATGGTGCCGCGTATTTCCGGTCGCGGCTTGTCGGGATCGAAGTGCAGATTGGGTAGATTATCGAGCACCGCATGGAGCGCGCGGGTCATCTCCACGCGCGCAAGATGCTGTCCCACGCATATATGCGGCCCGCGGGAAAAGGAAAAATGCGCCTTGCGTTCGCGAAATATGTCGAACCTGTCCGGGTCGGGGAATATTGCAGGGTCGCGATTGGCCGCGCCAGCCACCACGTCGAGCAACGACCCGGCCGGGATTTCCATGCCGCCCAGAACGACGTCCTGCTTCGCCATGCGGAGCTGAACAGCCACGGGACCGTCCCAGCGCAGCGCTTCCTCGATTGCGAAAGGAATGAGTTTGCGATCCGTCCGGATAGCGTCGAGCTGGTCGGGATGTTCCAGCAGCGCGGTCAGCAGCACGCTGGTGCCGCGATAGGTCGTGTCGCCCGCCGCGTTCATCAGCTGCCGCAGGAAGGAAATCAGCACCAGAGGCGGCAGATAATCGCCATCCACTTCGGTATTGGCGAGCAGACTGACGAGATCCTCACCGGGATTGCGCCGCCGTTCCTCAACCAGGGCGGTGAAATATTCCCCCAGCTTGCGTGACGCCTCCTGCGCCTTGTCGATGTGCATGTAATCGGTCTGGCCGATCGCCAGGCGCTGGAAGGTCCGGACGTCGGACGCCGGCAGATCCAGTTGCCGGTAGATCACCTCGAAAGGATAGAGCAGCGTGAATTGTTCGACCAGATCGGCGCGACCCTTGCCCACGAACTTGTCCATCAACTTGTGGACAACGGGGTCCACGATGGTTTCGCCCCATAATTTCACATATTGAGGCAGAAAGATCTTCTGGAAGATTTTGCGCCAGCGGCCATGTTCGGGGTTATCCATGACGCTGATGCTGCCATGGCCGAAGGTTTCGCCGATGTTGAACTTGTAGCCATGGTTGGAGAAGCGATCCGTGTCGGTGAGAACGGTCAATATCTCGTCGGAACCGACAATGGTGAACATCTTGCGATCGGGATAGGTGGCGGACTGCAGACCCATTTTAGGGCGGTAATCGCCCTCCAGCACCGGCGCCTGTGCGCGCCATTGCGCGATCTGGGGATAGGGATCGAGCATATCTCCGAAATTGATGTCGTCCGCACTGAACGGATCATAGCTCGGATCGTCATATTCCTGGATTCTGACGGCGGCTTCCATGATTGGAATCTCTCCTATGTAGTATATGCTACATAATTTGACCCGCGTGCGCTGTCAATCAAGTGGTGGTCCCACCAGCGATTGCGCGATCAGCTGCTCCAGCACGTCCAGCACGGCCCCGCGTCCGGGAGGGTCGGGAAACAGGGCGTCTCGCAAGATCACGCTGGCAGCGATCATGCCGAAGCCCAGCCGAACGCCGATGCTGAGGTCGAAGGGCGGATCGATCCCGGCGAGTGCATAGCGTTTCCTGACCTGATCGACGGACTGTTCGAAGAAGGGGGCAAGCCCGCGCAACCCCGGCGGCGCATCCTCGCCGCTGGCTGGCGTTCCTGCGAGCAGGGCTCGGAACATTGCCTCGTTCCCCTCGAACAGCTCATAGACCTGCCGGGTAAAACGGCGCGTTTCCGCCTGTTTGGGATAGGGGGCGGTGGGATCGGGATGCAGTTCGACGAAATCCGCCATCAGCACGTGGAACGGCGCGATGACCACTTCATTGAACAGTCCGGCCTTGTCGCCATAATAGCGGAACAGCAACGTCTCGCTGACGTCTGCCAGGCGGGCGATTTCGCGTGTTGCCGTGCCGCCATAGCCGCGTTCGGCGAATAATTGCCGCGCGGCATCGCAGATGCGCTGGACCACGTCCTCGCGCGTGCGCCGCCGCCGGCGTACCCGCCCCCCATCCTCGGCGGAGGCAGCTTCGTCTGTCAGGATTTTAGCGATTGCGTCCCTCCAGGATAATGTCGGCCGCGTTCCATGCCGCCGCCATGATCGGACCGTTGGTATTGGCCGAAACCATCGTGGGCATGATCGATCCGTCCATGACGCGCAAGCCGTCCACGCCCTTGACGCGCAGTTTTTCGTCCAGCACCGCATCGTGGAAATCGCCCATGCGGCAGGTTCCGCAGGCATGATAGCCGGCCTGTCCGATCTGGCGGAAGGCGGAGAGGATTTCATCGTCGGTCTGAAGCGAACGGGTCGGCTCGCGTTCGCACGCGATCATCGGGGCAATGGCGGGACGGGACATCCAGTCGCGCAGATAGCGATGCATCGCGACCGTGACGGCGCAATCATAAGGATCGGTCAGATAGCCCGCCCGGATCTTCGCCGGAGCCGTCGGGTCGGCCGCCGTGATACTGACCGCCCCCTCGCTGCGCGAGCGCAGGGGATAGCCGAACAGGGTGACGCTGTGCGCCGCATCCGCGACCATATTTCCCTTGGCGTCCGGCGCAGCGACAGCGGGCGATAGCAATATTTCTATATCGGGGGTTTCCGATTCCGGCAGCACGGTCGCAAAGGCGCCGACATTGCCATAGCCCGCCGCCATCGGCCCGGTGCGCGTGAGATAATAGCGCAGCACATTGCCGACGAGTTTCAGGCCGGCCAGGTCCTTGTTGTGGCTGTGCGGAACGGCAAGGTCATAGACCATCGAAAGCAGCCGATGCTCCAGCATATGTTCGCCGACCCCGGGGCTATCGGCAACAACCGGGATGCCGAGTCCGCGCAAATGCTCGGCGGCGCCGACGCCTGACCGCTGGAGGATTTGCGGCGACATCAGCGCGCCAGCGCTGACGATGACCTCACGCCCGCTGGCGAAGTCCTGAACAACCCCGTTCACATTGGCGCGGACGCCGGTTGCGCGCTGCCCCGTGAAGAGGATCTTGTCTACCACCGCGCCCGTGACGATGCGCAGATTCGCCCTGCCGCGGGCTCGCTTGAGGAAAGTCTGGGCGGAACTCTGTCGTTTTCCCTTCCAGATGGTGCGCGGTGTGTACCCCACGCCAGCTCGGCCCGAACGGTTGAGATCGGCAACCCGCGGTACGCCCATCTGCTCGCCCGCCGCGATAAAGGCCTCGGTCAGGGGATCGCGCATGGGTTCGACCGAGATTTTCAACGGCCCTTCGCCGCCACGCACCCCGTCGCTGCCCAGTTCATGCCCCTCCATTGCCCGGAAGGCGGCGCCGATCCTGTCCCATCCCCAACCTTTTGCGCCCAGCGCCTCCCACCCGTCATAATCTTCGGGCTGGCCGCGAAAATACATCATGCCGTTGACGGAAGAGGAGCCGCCCAGCATCTTGCCGCGTATCCAGGTTTCGGCCGGAACGCTGTCATGTCCTTCGGTCTGGAAATACCAGACATGCCTTGGGTCGGTGTAGAGCTTCGCGGCGCCCCTGGGCATGTGGATGAAGGGGTTTCGATCCTCGGGTCCCGCTTCCAGCAGCAGCACGCTGTTCGCCGGATTTTCCGACAGACGGTCGGCCAGCACGCAGCCGGCGGAGCCACCGCCCACGATAATATAGTCGTGTGTCATCACAGCGCCGCCCGGATGACATCACCAATGATGGTGCGGCTGTCTTCCGCGATATTGATCGTGTCGAACATCCGATTGTGGCAGATGCCGACCGCCAGCTTCAGGTCGGGGTCGGCCCAGCCGATATTGCCGCCCATGCCCGGATGGCAGAGCGCCCGCATGTTCCGAGGGGCTGAGACGGGCGGGTTTTCCGCGCCGCCCAACCAGAATCCGGACCAGGCGATGGGAACGACCATGCCGAAGAAGACGGGGTCCGCATCCTCGAAATGCGGGCGTGGCGCGGCGAAACTGGCGACGCGCTCCTCGGACAGGAGGCGGACGCCGTTGAATTGCCCGCCATTGGCCAACATCGCCCAGAAACGGGCGTTGCTCCGCGCACTGAAAATGCCGCCCACAGCCGGAATGCAGGCGCGGCGCACATAGGGGCGTTCGAAGGGGTCGGGCATCAGGTCGACGATCAGCGGTTGCGCCTCCCGCATCATATTGTTGTCGGGCGCGACATAGACGGCGGCGGCATCCAGCTTCGCGATGCGCGGTTCGACGGCATCGGCAATGCCCAGCCAAAGATCGGTGGCGCCCAGCGGGTCCGCTATCTCTTCCTTGATGAACTGACCGAAGGGGCGGCGTTTGGGATCGGTCCGGCGCACTACTTCGCCCACCATCCAGCCAAAGGTCATCGACTGGTAGGAAGAACGGCTACCGGCAGGATAGACACCTTCCATCTCCGCGATGCGGCGGCACATCCAGTCCCAATTGGTCATCAGTTCGGGCGTCACGTCCGGTGGCATGCGCAGCACGCCCGAAACATGGGAAAGGACGTGGCGAATGGTGACGTCGCCCTTTCCGGCCTGCGCGAATTCCGGCCAATAGGTCGCGACGGGCGCGTCATAGTCGACCAGGCCGCGTTCGACCTGGATATGCAGGGCGGTGGCGCTCACCGCCTTAGACACGGAATAGACGTTGAACAGTGTGTCGCCGTCGACGGGCCGGCCGGTGGCGGCATCGGCGAGGCCCGACCAGCAATCGACAATCTGTTCCTCGCCCAGCCACGCGTTGACCTGAATCCCGATTTCCTTGCCTTCCGCGACAAGCCGGTCGAGCGTGTCCTGAACCGCGTCGTTGACCTTCGTCATCCTTCCATTCGCCTTTCCTGCTTGCCACGGCGTCGACGCCGGCTATCAAGTGTGTGCTTGATAGCACGGAAAAGGACGAGGGGAAGAGAGATGGCAGAGCAGTTCGACAATATCACGATGACGCAGGATGACGGCATTGTGGAACTGCGTATCCATCACCATGGGGGGCCGGCCAAATGGGCGCTATGGGGTGGACTGCACAAGGAACTGGGCATCGCTTTCGCGCAAATCGCGGCTGATCCCGACGCTCGCCTGCTGTTGATCACCGGAACGGGCGACACCTTCTGCGCTGAGTTCGACATGGACTGCGACATGCCGCCGATGAATGGCGCGACATGGGACGTGATCTTCCGGGAGGGCAGGGCGCTGCTCAACAATCTGCTGGCGATCGAGATTCCTGTGGTGGCCGCCGTCAATGGCCCCGCCTTCATCCATGCTGAAATCGCCCTGCTTGCCGATGTCGTGCTGGCGGCCGAGGGCGCTGCCTTCGCCGACAAGCCGCACGCGCTGGCCGGCGTGGTGCCTGGCGATGGCGTGCAGAGCATCTGGCCGATGCTGCTGGGGCCGAACCGTGGACGGTATTTCCTGATGACGGGACAGGAGATCGGCGCAACCGAAGCCCTGGCCCTTGGACTGGTCGGCGAGGTACTGGCACCTGATGCGCTGATGCCGCGCGCGCGCGAGATCGCCCGCACCATAGTCGCGCGTCCCGCCCTGGCCAATCGCTATACCCGCATCCTTCTGACGCGGGATATCAAGGCGCGACTGGCCAGGGAGCTTGACCAGGGGCTGGCGATGGAGGGGCTGGCGATCCTTGCCGGGTTGCAGGAAAAGGCCTGACGGCGTTCGGACGGTGCCGATGGGTCAGGAGACGCTGTAGCCCCCGTCCACCGTCAGATGATGGCCAGTGATGTAGCTTGCTGCATCGCTGGCTAGGAACAGGATAGCTCGTGCCTGTTCTACTGGATCGGACATTCTGCCGAGTGGAATGCGTCCCGGAGCCGTCATGGGTCCGCGCATCGGCATATCGCTTCCCATCCTTTTCGCGCCACCGCTTGCGGTGCCGCCGGGCTGCACCGAATTGACGCGGATCCTGTGTTCGGCGAATTCGACGGCGGCTGCGCGGGTCATCGCGTCGACGCCGGCCTTGGCGGAATCATAATGGGTGTTGTTGAAGATCGTCGGATGATCCGCGCTTACGGACGACACGTTGACGATGGAGCCGCCGCTGCCCTGATCGCGCATGATCCTGATGGCTTCGCGCATCATCAGGAACGTGCCGCGCGTGGTGACCGCATGCATGATATCCCATTCAGAGGCAGGCATCGTCATGGTATCCGCCTTGCGCCGATAGGCTGCGACATTGGCCAATATGTCCAGCCTGCCCAATAGCCTCTTCGCTTCACCGAACGTGGCGATGACCTGCGCTTCGTCCGCAATATCGCAGACCGCATAGGGCGACTGGCTTGCTTTGGCGGCTTCGCGAACGGCTGCCTCGTCGATGTCGACGAACAGGACGCGGGCGCCAACCTGCGTGAACAGCGTGGCAGTGGCCTGGCCGATACCGGACCCCGCCCCGGTGACAATGGCCAATTTGCCTTGAAGCCCGAAGACGGAAAGAGGCGTAGGATCGGACATGATGTTCTCCGATAGATGATGATGCTGTGCTACCCGCGGCTGAAGGCAACAAAATAGAGCGGCACGTCGGCTCGCATTCAGTCCTTATGCTGAGGATAGCGGCCCATCATGAGATAAACGCAGCCCGCCGCCATGAAACTGGCAGCGATGACCAGCAGGGCCGCGTCATAATTGCCGTGCCGGTCAAACGCGGTTCCCAGCATCGATGCGCCCAGTGCGCCGGAAAAAGCGATGAAGAACACAGCCATTCCATAGATGGTGGAGAAGGAGCGGATGCCGAAATAGCGCGCCACCATATAAGCCACCACGTCGATTTCCGCACCCAGGCCGAAGCCGATCAGCAATATGGCTAATCCCGCCATCGGTCCTTCGATCGCGCCGTGCCACGCCAGCAGGCATGTTCCGATCGCCGAACCGCAGGCGAAGAGGAAAGCGATGCCCGGCGCCCAGAACCGATCGACCAGGCTGCCGGTGATGATCGCGCCGGCAAAACTGGCAATTCCGGCCATGCCCACCAGCGCGGCGGCGCTGCCTGCCTCCACGCCCTTGCTGATGAGGAGCGGTTGCAGTTGCGTCATGATCGCGGTGGCAGGGGCGTAGCCCAGGCCAGCGCCCAGGCAAAGTAGCCATACGCGCCGTTCCCGCAGCAAATGCAGCCAGGTTGGAAGATCGGCATCCATGTGTCGATGCTGAACGTTTGCGGGCGTGCGTGAACGACCTATCCAGAACCAGGCGGCAGGCAATGCGACCACCAGCACGAGCAGCGCTTCGGTCATATAGCCAGCGCGCCAGCCATAACGCGCGATGATGGCGAAGAGGATGGTCGGTAAAGCTGCGCTGGCGAGCGCCAGGCCGCTGCGCGCGATTGCGAGCGAAACGCCGCGCGAACGTACGAAGGATTGACTGACGACGCGGGAGCAGGTGAGTCCGCTCGCCGACAGGCCAATGACGCCGGCTAGCACGCTGAGCAGGTAGAACAGCGCCAGGGAGCCGTTCATCGATGCCAGGCCCAGATAGATGAGGATGGAAAGGGCCATGCCGCCCAGCATGATCCGGCGTGGTCCGAACCTGTCTATTGCGCGACCTATGAAGGGCGCAGCGAAGGCCACCATCAGCGATGAATAATGCGCAAAGGCGATCTGGCCGCGCGACCAGCCAAATGCTTCCTGCAGGGGCAGGACGAACAGGCTGGACAGCGATTGATATGCGCCATGAGACAAGCCGATCACCAGGAACGCAGCAAGGCCGACCCGCCAGTTCCGCCGCCATTCGTCCGCAGCAGATTGCCAGCCATGATCGGCGTCTTGCGCGCTGGCCTGACCTGCGTCGGGAAGGTCCTGCGCCTTTTCCATCATGACAGCGCCTCTCTTGCTATGGTTTTGAGGGCTGTGAGTGGCAGCGGTTCCATGATGCGTCAATAAGAGGTCATGGGTCATCACATTCGCAATGCGGAGCATAGGGAAGGCATGGTTCACGCCGCACCGTTTTATCACGCGCGCTGACGGCTGGTCCGCAGGCAGGACGTCAAGAGGCTCGCGCGCCATGAGCTGGAAATCCGGTCAGGAAGCCGAGACATGATCGAGCGATGATGTACGCCGCTGCTTTCGTGCAGAGGATGGGGCGCAACGCAAAATTAATGCCGTTTTGTCATTCCATTTTACTCGGAGCTCGGCTAATCGCTATATCGCGCGCAAGCGCGTTTTTCTGACCCGCGCCCAAACAATGGTTCATGTGAAGATGCCACGTTCGACTAAAGTAGCCCAGGATGTGCTCGACGAGCGTACGGACACGCGAAAAAACATAAAGGTTGCGGCACGCCGGCTGTTTGCCGAGCATGGCCTGGAAGCAGTCACGGTTCGTGAGATCGTCGCGGCGGCGGGTGCGAAGAATGGCGGCTCGCTCAACTATTATTTCAAGTCGAAAGAGGGACTCGTCCTTGAACTGATCAACGAGATTTTCAATGATCTGAGCGTCGTCTGGTTCGAGCGCATTTCCGAACTGGATCGAAAAGGTGGTCCGACCAGCGTTCGTGAAGTCGTGGATATCATCGTTCGCGCGCCAAATCCCGATATCTACACGGACCCTTCGCCCACCGCGATCCGATTTCTTGCCAGCGTGATGTTTGTGCGCCGCAAGGACGTCGCATCCTATCTGGATAGAATGAATATCCTGGTGTACCGGCGGCTGCTGCAACTGATCAGTGGCCTTTGCCAGCACATTCCGGCGCCGGTATTGCGTCAACGGCTGATCTTCTTCGCGTGGTATACTCTCTCGGTCGAGGCAGCGCGTGAGGCCTGGCTGGCCAGCCGCCGGCGTAGCGATTTGTGGACGGAGACCGATCCGCAGCTCAACCTTGTCGAAACCGCGACAGCTCTGATCGAGGCGGGCATTCCGCAGGCTGCTCCAGATCCTGCACCGCCAAAAAGAGGCAGGACCAAGCGGAGCGACTAGACGGGGTCGCCGCAGTCGGCGCATATATCAAGATGCATGACGCTGATGCATCAGCATACTGGTAACAATCGGGGCGTGGCACGCGGGTTTACCAACTGCTGATGAGTCAAGCTCATCGCACCTTGATATAGGGGCGATCGCGACGCACGGGGCACGGGTTGCTGGTGCTCCAAGAGGAAGCGGCAGCACGTAACGATTTCAACAGGCGGCGCCTGAAAGCACGTTCACTCAACGGCGGGATTTGACGTAACGCAACGCGCCCAAGCTTGTGCTTGTGCTCGATCTTTGCATTGGGTGCACGTGTGTCGTGCGCAGGGAATGGATGATCTCTATTTTGTCGCAGGCCTGACCCTTGCTGTGGGCGGAACGCCTTTTCGCAACAATCAACCAGAGTTCCGCGGCATGCATTCTGCGCTGCGTTGCTATGCGCCATCAGCGCCATGCCATCCCCGCCAACAAGAGTCTGCATCTTGCCAATTAGAACAAATGAACTACCATGGGGTGGCAGGTTTCCTTGCGGGACTCCTTTGTCCCTGATCATCGCTTCCCATTATAGAAATTGAGAGGATCGACATGTCCGACTTGTTTGCGTTGACAAATAAGCATGTGCTCATCACTGGCGGCGCTCAAGGTCTGGGGCACATGATCGCTCAGGAATTTCTGCGGCGCGGCGCGAGCGTCACGATCACCTCGCGCAAGGCGGAGGTCAGTCAACAGGCTGTAGAGGAACTCAGCGCATTCGGTCATTGCACCGGCCTGGTCGCCGATCTGTCTCACTCCGACGGCGCCGTGGCGCTTGCCGATCAGGTCAAGGCGAAGGGTGAGCCTTTGCATGTGCTGATCAACAACGCGGGCAAGAGCGCCGGAGGCCCGATCGAAACACTGGCTGACCAGAGCTGGCCCGACCTCATGTCGATCAATGTCCAATCGCCTTTCACGCTCATCCGCGAATTGCTGCCGCTGTTGCGCGACGCAGCGACGCCCGATGACCCGGCCCGGATCGTCAACCTGGGTTCGTTCGCGGGTCATGCCTTGCCATTGCGACCGACCTTTTCCTATTCGGCGAGCAAGGCTGCGGTGCATCATCTGACGCGGATGTTGGCGGCGGAACTGGCCGCATCGCATATCGCGGTCAACGCGATCGCGCCGGGATATTTTTCGACGCGAATGACGGCCGCCATCGACAGGGCGCATATGGCAGAGATGCCCGAACTGATACCCTTGGGCCGATTGGGCCAGCCCGACGACATTGCCGGTGCCTGCGTCTATCTGTGTTCCAGGGCCGGGGCGTACCTGACTGGGGTTCTCCTTCCGGTCGACGGCGGGCTCAGCCGTGCTCGCAGATAGCGGTAAAAGGGGCGAGGCATGCCAGGCGCAAACTGGTGGCATCTGTCCGTCCGTTTCGCTTGCGCGATCCCGCTTGCCAAGAGCGATCACTGTCTTTCAGGAGGGGTAGGGCCTGATGATCATGGATTACCACAGGCTGATGGGCATGGCGCCTATCGTCATGGAGCAGCGCTATTCGGCCAAGGAGAGCTGCATCTACGCCCTGGGCGTTGGCTGCGGCCTGGACCCGTCCGACGATTGGACGCGTCGGCACCTTGGACCGCTTCCGCCGGGACGTGCCCTGCCAGCGATGGCCATCGTGCTTGCCGCTCCACGGCCTCATGCGATGGGACTTGGAGCGACGCTTTCGGGAATGCTGCACGGCAGTCAAGGGATGCTTTTGCATGCGCCGCTGCCGGTCGAAGGGGCGGTCAGGAGCGAAACGCGCGTGAGCGGCGTGTTCGATCGCGGAGAGGGCCGCGGTTGCGTGATCGCTATGACCCGCGAATTATATGATGCGCAGACGCAAACCCATTATGCATCCATGCAGATGACCTTTGTTTGCCGGTCCGATCAGGTTGCCGGTGCCCCGCCCTATGCAAAAGCGGAACCGGTCAGCGTCAAGGAGCGCGCGCCAGATCTGGTCGTCAATGTGCCGACATCGCCGCAGGCCGCCCAGATATTTGCGCTCACCGGGGACCAGAATCCTCTTCACCTGATACCCGAAGCGGCAGTGCAGGCTGGATTTCCGCAGCCGATCCTGCACGGCGTGGCAACATATGGACTGTGCGCGGCCTTTGCGGAAAAGACGTTGTGCAGCGAAGGCGGCCGGCTTGTCGGAATTTCGGGCAGGTTCAGCGCCCCGGTTTTCCCCGGCGACACCATCCAGTTGGCATTCTGGAGAGAGACAGACGGCGCTCATATCGAGGCCCGCGTGCCGAAGCGAGACGCATGCGTGTTTGCTGATGGCCGCGTTGTGATCCGGGCGGGTGCGTGAGATTTCCTTGGCGGTGCATTGGGCGAGATGATCCATGGCCCAGCGTTGCCAGCATAGAGCAGGGTTCGATGTGGACCTGGAGCCGTAAGGACCCTTGGCGCCGCCGCGGACCAGGACGTGAATGAATGGCAAACGGCTTATCGTCGCCGCGCGGCGCGTGTCATGCCGCGGCTTTGGCTTTTTGCGGCGATGGTTCGAAACGGACGGGGACCGACGACATGTGCGGCATCGCGTTGATGCTCTCGAAATGCGTATCGGTGTCGATCAGAGCATTGACGCAGCTTCCGTCAACCATGACGTCTTCTTTTCCCGGCGTGCCGCCCCAGCATTGGCTCAACGCCACCACTCCAGACCGCATCGTATCATCGCATTTGAGGATTGCCTGGGTTCGGCCATGGGCTGAAATGATTTCGACCAACTGGCCATCCGCCAATCCCAACTGCTCCAGATCTTCGCTGTTGAGATAGGCCGGATTATATTTGTTGCGCTTTCTTACCGTCGGCATGAGGACGCCATAGCTGTTGTAGAGATCGCGCATGCGTCGCGACGACAATAAATGGGTGAATTCGCGATCGGGCCCGGCACGGTGCTGCGCTACGGGTTCGGCTCGATAACGGTGCAGTTCGTCGAGCACGTCGGCCGGCATGACGTCGAATCTTGCATTATGACCCTGGCGAGGCGGTTTGACGACGGCATCCGTGATCGGGAACTGATGCCCGTGCGGATAGGCGCGCAACTCGTCAAGCGAAGTCTGACTGCGCTCGAGCAGGATCTCTATCAGATCCTCCGTGGAAGGGGGCTGATCGCTATCCATGGAGCGGATGCCGGCAAAATTGATCGTGACGCCCAGCCGCCGGGCCAGCGCCCAGAACACATACCAGTCATCGACGACCTCGGCGTCTTTCGGAGGCGCGACGATCGCCGGCGTGAACTGGGCCCACGCGCCTGGATAGAATTTGAGCGCCGGATGTCCCGGCGACATATCCGGTCGCTCATATTGAAGCTTTGCTGGCAGGACGTAGTCGGCAAGCTGGGTCGTGGGGGTGTGCCATGTGTCGATCGCGACGAGCATGTCGAGGGAGCGCAACGCGCTATAGGCTTTGTCGCGATCCGGTAGCGATGTCATCGGGTTGGCGCCATCGACGATCAGGGTGCGGATCTGGTCCGGCCCGGCTGTCAATATTTCGTCCGTCAGCGTACCCGATACGCGTTCGCCGAAGAAATTACCTGCGCCGCGAATGCGGCTGGCGGGATGCTTTTCCCACGGACGCGATGCGGGAACGACTTCCGCGTACATGTCCCTGGCAGGATTGAGCATGTCGACAGAGGTGACTTTTTGACCCGCCCGAGGAAAACGGCCGCAGATCACGTTCAGCAACTGGACCATGTGAACGGCCAGATTCGAATATTGCGACATGTTGGGGCCGGTACCGGTCATGGCGGGGCCGCGCTTGTTCTGGCATGCGAACATGTCCGCGATCGCCCACAGCGCCCCCGGTTCCAATCCAGCCCGTGCTTCCACAATGTGTGGTGTAAACGGATCGACCGCGTCGCGAAGCGCCGCCAAGCGTTCCTCGCCGACATATTGCCGGCAAAATTCTGCATCATGCCAACCTTCTGCGAGGATCAGTCGGATCAGGCCCGATGCGATGGCGGCGTCCTCACCCGGATAGGGTTGAAAGGAAAGGTCCGATTGCGCAGCCGTTTCCGTGCGCCGTGGATCCACCACGACCAGCTTCAAACCGCGTTGCCGCGCGCGCTTCAGCCGCTTGATCGGATCGACTCCCAATACCGACATGGTGGAATGCGCGATGAACGGATTCACCCCGAACAGCAACAGCACATCCATGTCATCGAGATCGACCGCACCGGCGCCCCATGTGCCTGTTCGGCCCGCCGCGACCATCTTCCCGGACTGATCGATCGTGATCGTCGTGAAATATTGCTCCGATCCTATTGCGTGCAGGAAATGGCGGTTCATGCCGACTGCGGACTGGTTCATCATGGAACCGTTGCCTGCGAACAGCGCAATCGCATTGGGCCCGGACTGACCCATCAAATCGGCAATACGGACCGCGATCTCGTCGAGCGCCTGCTCGATCCCGATCTCGCGGAAGCTGCCATCGGGTTGCCGTTTTAGCGGGCGCCGGATGCGTTGCGGATCGCGGTGCGCAAGACCGGACTGGAGCCCCTTGAAGCATGCATAGCCGGATGACAGTTCATTCTGGTCGTCACCTACGATACGGATGATATGCCCTTTTTCATCGACCGTCAGGCGGACGCCGCAGCCGGCAGTGCAGATTCGGCAGAACGAGGCATATTCGCCTGGCCCATGCGTCAAGGAGAGCGCTTCCATCGTCGGGCATCCTCATATTGCACCGATCCTGCATGGGACTCGGCCTGTGCATAATCTGTCGTGATTTCCGCTGTAAAACAAGTGATCTAATCGCCCAGCCCAGCCGATCGCCTTGTTTAACGGATGCTCGTCATGATCGGGCGTTCGGGCATCGCACCGCAATGAGCGACGCCAGGCGCCGCCGATAGTCGGGGTTCAACCGTCCGTTGGATTCCACGCCCAATAACGGGCGACAGCACCGCCATCGATCCGCAAATCCGTTCCGGTGATCATCGCTGCATCGTCTGAAGCGAGGAAGACCGCTGCAGCCCCATAATGGCTGGGCTTGGGTAAACGCTTCATGGGAATTCTTCTGGCGAACATCGCTGTGATCTCGGTGTAATCCGGCAGCGGGCCAAGGTCCATTTTCCATCGCTCGGCGCGCTCCACCATTTCGCCCGTCTCGGTTGCCGTAGGCGTCAGGCTGACCACCCGGATGCCATGAGCGGCAAGTTCCATCGCGGTCGCCTGCGTGAAGTTCAACATGCCGGCCTTGGCCGTCGTATAGGCGATATTCCCCGGCTGGCCTTGATGGCCTGCTGTCGAGATCACGTTGATGACGACACCGGTCCGACGCGGCATCATTTCGGCCGTGGCATATTTCGTAAAGAGGAACGCGCCGTCGAGGATGACCGAGTTCTGCTTGCGCCATTCAGCATAGGGCATGTCGGCAATGGATTTTTGATTGAAGAAGGCGGCGTTATTCACAAGAATGTCGATCTGACCGAAAGCGGCTACGGCTCGCTGTACGGCGGCGCGGACTTCGTCCTCGTTCGTCACGTCGGCGGTGATGCCGATCGCGCGACCACCTGCAGCGATGATCGCCGCGGCACAACAGTCCGCATTTTCGCTCTTTGCATCCACGGCCACGATCGCGGCACCGGCGCCGGCGAGCGCCTCGACGATCCCGCCGCCGATGTTGGGGCTGGTCCCCGTGACGATCGCCACTTTCCCTTCCAGCTTCATGGCCTACTCCCGATATTGCCGTCGTTCGATATATAGTAAATCGATCGTATTATGTTCATGCAGACGGGCCGATGTGCGATTGAGCTTCTGCATGGTGATTGCGCAAGTTGTGGATCGGTCAACGCACGACTCCTGCTTCGCGCAGGCGGGCAATGCCGTCATCGTCAAACCCGACTTCACGAAGAACCTGATCTGTGTGCTCGCCCGGACGGGGGGCGGTACCCTTTACGACCGCTGGGCTTTCGGAAAAGTCCACCGGATAAGAGGCGGCGCGAACAGGGCCATATTCGTCGGTGTCATATTCCTTTACGCATTCCAGGTAGCGAGCCTGCTCGTCCTCGAGGAATTCATCGACGGATTTGACCTTGGCGATGGGCAAGCCATGCTCGATCGCCAGCGCTTCCAGTTCGTCGGAAGTGATTTTGATCGAGCCCTTTTCCAATTCCTGCCAGACGGCACCAATATTTCGGACCCGCATGATAGGGTTCGTAAAGCGTTCATCCTCCAGCAGATGCGGAACGCCGAGAACGCGGCAAATCAGTTCGAACTGGGCATCGGTTTGGAAATAGCCCATGAACGTGCCATCGGCGCTTCTGATAGGCCGCATCGCGTTGATGTGCGGCGATTGCTGGTCGCCATTGACGAAACAGTGATTGTACAAATTGTCCACGAGATTGAGGAAGCCGAAGGTCTTCATCAAAGGTACCGAGACAAACTGGCCTTTGCCTCCGTTTTTCTCGCGACGATACAGGGCTGTCGTTATCGCGCTGGCGGCCGCCGTGGCGGCGAACTTGTCGACGAAGAAGGAACGGAGAGGCATGGGTGGCCCCTCCGGATTTTGAAGATACATGGCGCCGGTAATTGCCTGGATCACCTGGTCGTAGGCGGGGCGATCGGCATAGGGGCCGTCCAGACCGAAGCCGCTGATGAGAACGTAGATAATGCCGGGATTTAACATCCGGAGACTTTCATAATCGAGCTTCAGGCGCTTCATTGCCTCCGGCCGGGAATTCACCAGGAAGACATCGCAATCCTTGGCCAGGGACCGCGCGATCTCGTGCCCTTCCTCGCTCCTCAGATCGAGTTGTATGCTTCGTTTATGACGATTGACCGCGAAGAAGCGCGAGCACATTCCCTTATATTGCGGTTCGACATTCCGATAGGGATCCCCGCGGAAATCCTCCATCTTGATGACGGACGCGCCCAAATCGGCAAGCATGGTTCCCGCCAAAGGGCCGGCCACCATTTGAGAGATCTCCAGGACCTTGATGCCTGAAAGCGGCCCCTCGTCGACTCCGTCAGCCATGTTGCGTGCCTTTCACCTTTATTTTTTCCCTGTCAGGCGACGAGTGGCCCGACGATAACGACGCTGCCATCATCGATCGCCAGATGGCAGCCGATGACGCGCGGACAAGAAAATCCGTTCACCGACCCTCAAACATTCCTGAATGACGGCTTCCGCTTCTCAAGCAGCGCATCCAGGGCCTCTCGATGATCCTCGGTCTCATGGATAATGGACTGGAACGCCCCCGCCATTTCCAGATGGTGGTCCAGTGACAGCTGACTGCTGTCGCGGATAAGGCGCTTCGTGATGCGCAGTGTTCGACCGGGATTGGCGTCGATACGCGATGCCAGGGCGCGGGCGGCGCTCATCAGTTCGCTATCTTCGACCACGCGCGAGACGAGGCCGATGCGTTCGGCCTCCTGAGCGTCGATCATATCGCCTGTGAAAGCCAGTTCGCTGGCCCTGGAAATACCGATTATCCTGGGAAGGAACCATGCGCCACCATCGCCGGGGATGATGCCCACCTTGATGAAGGATTCTGCGAATCGTGCAGACTGTGCTGCGATCCGCATGTCGCACATGCATGCCAGGTCAAGGCCCGCACCGATTGCGGGGCCGTTGATCGCCGCAATGACCGCCACCTCCAGCCCATTGAACATCTTTGCGACGAGATGGATGGTGTTGCGATAGCTGTCGCGGGTGTCGATGACCGTTTTCATCGGAGCAAAGCCGGAACGGTCACGCATCTTCTTGATGTCGCCGCCAGCGCAGAAAGCCGGGCCAGCCCCCGTCAGAATGACGACGTTTGCGGATGGGTCACGTTCGATCGCCTTGAGCTGATCGACGAATTCGGCGCAGATCTCGGGCGTCGAGAGTGCATTGCGCGTTTCGGGCCGATTCATTGTCAGGGTAACGACGCCGCCGCTTTTTTCGTAAAGCAGAAAATCTTCCATTGAAGCCTCTTGGTCCCGGGGGCCATGATCGAAATTGCATGCACCCGCCCATTGGTTACGCGGTCCGGCGAATGAAAAGCTGAGGTGCCAATCCCAGGTAACTGGCGAGCGATTCACGGCCCATGACCCGTGGCAGCGTTCGCATCGGACACATGAAAGGGATCAAGGTCACACGCGTCGTAAGGGAGCCCGCCAGAAGCGCACTCCCTTAGGTAACAGATGGGCGTTAATTGCGGTCGAAGAACCACGCCACCAGCTTGTTGAAATCGTCGGGCTTCTCCCACTGTACCCAGTGGCCGCAATTAGGCAGGAGGTGGAGCGACGCGTTGGGGAATGCCTTGATGATGCCCGGCGCCATGTCGACGGGGCAGACCCGGTCCTCGAGACCCCACATCACCAGGATTTCATTCTTCACGCTGCCCAGATCCTCGCGCCACATTTCCCCGAACGAACGGGCGAACGGCTTGAACCGATTCGGATTCGACGCCGCCTTGACGCGTTCATCAAGCAATTCGTCGGTGATGAACGAGCTGTCATTCACGAGTAGTTCGATCACGCCGCGCATTTGCTCGCGCGTAGGATTGTCGCTGGCGTTGACGACCCCCATCCGGCGCATGCCCTCTGTCGGCATCGGCGTGAAGACGGGTTGGAAGCCACCCGGCCCCATGAGGACCGCCTTGTTGATGCGGTGCGAGGAATGCAGCAATGCGCCCACGGTCGTCATGCCGCCCAGCGAATTGCCGACGCAATCGACCTTGTCGAGGCCCAGCGCATCCAGGAAATGGATCAGGAATTCTCCAAGGGCCTTGTAGATTTCATGGAAGCCAAGCTTGTCCTCGCTGTCGCCATAGCCCGGCAGATCGGGGATGATCAGTCTGCGGCTCTTCGACAGTTCGTCGACATTGCGGCGATAGTTGCTGATGCCGCTGGCGCCAGGGCCGCCACCTTGTAGCAGGATTGTCGGCTTGCCTTCGCCTATGTCCACATAAGCGATGCGGGCACCGTCCACCTGAACGAACTTCTTTTCAAATTCCATGATAAGCTCCTACTTTTATCCCTGTTATCTTGCGCGCTACGGATTACTGTGCCTGACCGAACTTTCGTGACTGACGAATCGGCCGATCGTCGGCAACTGCGCCAGCGGCAGTGATGCGGAGACATAGTCGGGGCACGGGGTTGCAAACCCCAGTCTCTCGTCATGTCGAGATGCTTCGACTAAGCTGGAATGCCCTTGCGAGCCTTCAAGATCCTCCGCCTCCATTCGATAGGTCGTATGTTTTATCCGAGGGCACTTTCTCTTGTAGGTCACCAAATGACAAGTGTTTTTTTGAAATCTATTTCCGATGCATAATCGCGCGCCCTGCCGCCTTGCGCGCGCTCTGCCTCCATTGGCATGTGAGAGACGGCCGATTTCTGGTTGCCTCTGTGCGAAAGCTGTTTTCAGGGTCGATATGTTCTGCCTGCGGTCCGCCGCGCCAGCGTGCATGGGAATGCGATGATCCGATCTGTCGGTTACGGCTCGCTATCGGGTCGTTTGACGAGCGATCTTCCGGCGGAGGGATTGACGAACAGTTCAACAGGGTTCAAGAAAGGCACAGAAAGAACAAGCGTTCTAGAAATGGTTTCGATCGGGCGGTATGCGATTGTTCTGGCAGTGCCGCAAAGCGTGAGGCCGCAGCGGTGATAGTTGGAGAGGAATATGTCGGGTGTTGTGAAACCTGATGAGCACAATGGCCGCTGGATCGTGGACGATCCGGCCGCGGGTGTCTTCAAGGTCAACCGTAACGCATTTACCAGCCAGGAAGTGCTGGAACTGGAGCGGGAGCGAATCTTCGATCGTGCATGGCTCTATCTGGGTCATGCTTCGGAACTTGCGAAGCCCAATGACTTCCTGACCCGGAGCGTCGCCGGGCGGGAGCTGATTTTCAATCGCAACCGCAAGGGCGAGTTTCAGGCCTTCTTCAATACCTGTCCGCATCGTGGGGCGCAGGTCGTTCGCGAACCAACAGGTAATGCGATCAGCTTCAAATGCTTTTATCACGGCTGGGCGTTCAACAATAACGGGAAGTTCGCGACCAGGTCCACTCCCGGTACCTATCCTGAATCGTTCAACTGTGCGGGCGACGTCGATCTGCCGAAGGTACCAAGGCTCGAATCCCATCGTGGCTTCTTCTTCATCAACTATGATGTCGACGCCGAGCCGCTGGCGGATTTCCTGGGCGATGCCATCCAGATCCTCGACATCGTGTCCGACCATTCGCCCAATGGGATGGAGATTGTTGGCGGAACGCACGAATATTCTATCCGGGCCAACTGGAAGCTGCTGCTCGAGAACAGTTATGACGGCTATCACGCGGCAGAGACTCATGAGACCTATTTCGATTATCTGATGGCCGAGCTGGGTCCGGAAACGCTCGCCGACATCAAGACCCTTCAGGAGATCAACCGGGCGCACACGTTCCCGAAAGGCCATGCTTTCACGGAAGCAAGGGCACCTTGGGGCCGGCCGGTCGCCCGATCGATTCCCACCTGGGGGGAAGAGGGGAAGGCGCAGGAAGCCGCGATGGTGGCTGAGTTGAACGAGCGGGTCGGCCCCGAACTTGCGTTGCGCATCGCGGATCGCGACAGAAATGCGGGGTTTTTCCCCAATCTGGTCATCAACGATATCATGGCGATCACGGTGCGCACCTTTTATCCGGTCCAGCCCGATCTGATGCTGGTCCGTTCCTGGGCGCTCGCGCCAGTCGGGGAAGCGCCGGAGGCGCGCCATCGCCGTCTTAACAATTTTCTCGAATTTCTCGGGCCGGGCGGTTTTGCCACGCCGGACGATGTCGAGGCGCTGGAATGCGCGCAACGTGGCTACGCCTCGGCAAAGTTTGCGCCCTGGAATGATATCTCCCGCGGAATGTTGCGTGATCAACCGCGCGCCGACGACGAGTCGCAGATGCGAACCTTCTGGCGCGAGTGGAACCGTCGCATCCAGGGTGGGCGATGATCATGGGGGATGTTATGGCAGATGCGGTTCAGCGGCCGCGCACGCGTGCGGATTATGAGGACTTTCTTTATCGGGAAGCCGCGCTTCTCGACCAATGGCGGCTTGAGGAGTGGTTTGCGCTCTTTGCGCCGGATGCGACATATGAGGTGCCGACATTCGGCAAGGGGCTCGACGCCCGACCGGACAGCAGCCTGTTCTATATTGCGGATGATCATGCACGGCTGCGCCACCGGGTCGACCGTCTGCTGAAGATGACCGCGTATGCCGAGTGGCCGCGCTCGGCCCATGTTCGGATGATCGGTAACGTCCGGATCGAAGGGGGCGACGAAAGCGGCACGCAGGTGATGTGCAGCTTTGTCACCTATCGCTCGAAAAACAATATAACCGATACCTATATCGGCCATGCTGCCTACACATTCGTCGATGAAGGCGAGGATCTTTTGATCCGGGCCAAGCGGATCATGCTTGGCATGAACAGTCTTCAGCCCCACGGCAAGATCAGCATCATTCTTTGACGCGACCGTGGTACGTCCTTTCAGTGTGTCGGATGAGTTGTTCTGACACCTGTTCGGACTGGCAGCGGGACGCGATGGAACCGGCCTTATGACGACCATTCTGGACGCCTTTCCGCTAACCGCGGTGCCGCCTGAGGCCGAGGCGCTGCGCGCGCCGATCAAGGAATTTCTTGCCGACGCGCTGGCGAATATGCCCCCGCACCGACGTGCGCGGACATGGACGGGTTTCGATGCGAATTTTAGTCGCGCACTGGCGCAGCGTGGCTGGCTGGGCCTGACCTTGCCGAAGGAATATGGCGGCGCGGGAAAGGATAGCTTCAGCCGCTTCGTCCTGGTCGAGGAGCTGCTGGCGGCAGGCGCGCCGATCGCGGCGCACTGGATCGCCGATCGCCAGAGCGGGCCGCTCCTGATCAAGTTCGGCAGCGAAGCGCAGCGCCAGACTTTTCTGCCGCGCATCTGCCGTGGCGAAATATTCTTCTGCATCGGCATGAGCGAACCAAATGCGGGGTCGGACCTTGCCAGCGTGCGAACCCGGGCGGTGAAAGAACCCGGTGGATGGCGCCTGAACGGATCGAAGATCTGGACGACCTACGCGCATGAATCGCAGTACATGATCGCGCTGGTACGTACGTCCGGCACGCCGGAAGACCGCCAGAAGGGGCTCTCGCAGTTCATCATCGATCTGTCGCAGCCGGGCGTCTCTGTGCGTCCGATCAAGCTGGGGACTGGAGAAAGCGATTTCAGCGAAGTGCATTTCGAGGATGTTCTGCTGTCCGACGACGCGTTGGTCGGTCTCGAAGGAAATGGTTGGACGCAGGTCAACGCGGAACTGGCGTTCGAGCGCAGCGGCCCCGAACGCATCTATTCCAGCCTGGTTCTTCTTGACTTGTGGGCATCGATGCTGGGCGCGGATGCAGACCCCGCAGACATAGCCTTGTTGGGCAGTCTGATTTCCCGGCTGGCGGTGCTCCGCGCCATGTCGGTCGCGATCACGGGCCAGCTGGCGATCGGCGAATCGCCGCTCATCGAGGCCGCCCTGTTCAAGGATGCCGGAACGGAGTTGGAGCAGCTTATCCCGAACGTCATCGCCGACGCCATCGCATCGACGCCGGAGCGAACGGTCGATCCGGAATTGCTGCGAACGCTCGCGGTTCTGCTTCAGCTGAATCATGTTTTCTCGCTCCGCGGCGGCACGCGGGAAATTCTGCGGGGAATGATTGCGCGGGGGCTGGGACTGCGATGATGGATATGGACATTCTGGTTGAGCCGTTCCGGCGGATGCTCGCGGACCTGTCCACGCCCGCGCAGGTGCGTGCCGTTCAGGCGAGCGGCGACATTTCGCAAATCTGGCAGGAAATCGAGCGATCAGGCTTCCTGGACGCATTGCTGCCGGAAGATGTGGGCGGCAGCGCGCTGACATTGGCGGATATCTTCCCGCTTGTTGCCGAGTGCGGTGCCTTTTGTCTGCCCGTACCCTTTGCGGAGACGGTCGTCGCCCGAGCGCTGCTTCACGCGCGTGGAGTAGCCGCGCCGGAAGGGGCAATAATCGTCTTGGCGCCGCCCTCGCCGATTGTTCCGCTTGCAGCCGTCGCGACACATGTCCTGGCAATGCGGGAGGCGGCGATCATTCTTCTGCCCAGGCAGGTGATCCAGCCGGATCCGTTTGACGCGCTGGGCGGGCAGGTGACGACGGAATCTGATCCGATCGCCACGATCGAGGCCGGCGGCATTGACCTCGAAGTGATTGCTGCCGGTCTCACCGCGGCGAAGATGGCGGGGGCGATGCGCAGGCTGCTCGATCTCTCACTGCAATATGCCGAGCAGCGGCAGCAGTTCGGGCGCTCGCTCGGGAAGTTCCAGGCGATCCAGCAACAATTGGCTATAATGGCGGAACAGGTGGTTTCCGCGAAGGTCGCGGCCAATCTGGGAATGAGCGGCGCACATTTCGATCCGCTCAAGGTGGCTCTTGCCAAGTGCCGCACCAGCGAGGCCTCGCATCAGGTCAGTGCCATCGCTCACGCCGTTCACGGTGCAATCGGGGTGACAGAGGAATATGATCTCCAGTTGCTGACCAGGCGCGTCAAGCAGTGGCAGCTTGCATTCGGCTCTGAAAGATACTGGGCCACGCGGGTCGGTGCGGCGCGGATTTCACAATGCGGCGGCACGAGCGCGGACTTTGTCCGTACTCACTTGCAGGCAGATGGCGCTGCAATGGCTGCGTAGGGAGCGGTTGTTCACCCGCCCTGTGCCTTGCGTCCTGTGTCGAATTTCGTGAGGAGCTTACATGCAGATCAATGAGGTGACGACCCTGACCCGGGAAGGTGACGTGGCCGTCATCACCGTCGACTCGCCTCCGGTCAACGCGCTCGGTGCGCCGGTGCGGGCAGGTATTGCGGCTGCAATGCGCCAGGCTGTCGCTGATGTGGCCGTGGCTGCCATTGTTCTGCTGTGCACCGGCCGTACCTTTTTTGCGGGCGCCGACATCAGAGAGTTCGGCAAACCTCCGATCCAGCCCCTCTTGCCTGAAGTGCAGTCGATCATCGAGAATGCGACCAAGCCGATCGTGGCCGCGATCCATGGCACCGCACTCGGCGGTGGGCTGGAGCTCGCGCTCGTGGCACATTACCGCGTCGCAGTGCCGACGGCAAAACTTGGCCTGCCCGAGGTCAAGATCGGCCTGCTGCCGGGGGCGGGCGGCACGCAGCGGCTGCCACGAGTGGCTGGGGTCGAACGTGCCCTCCAGATGATCACTTCTGGCGACCCAATTACGGCCGACGTTGCCGCCGAGATCGGACTGGTCGATGCTCTGATACCGGGGGACGACCTGCGCGGTGAAGCGATTGCGTTTGCACGCGGCAAGATCGGTGCGCCGCTGGTGAAAATTCGCGACCGGCCATTGGAGGCCGAGGCTGGCATTTTTGACGCCTTCCGAAAGGCCAATCATCGGACGTTCCGAAATCTGGAAGCGCCAGAGGCGATCATCCGCGCAATCGAGGCGGCGGCCACCCTTCCGTTCGACGATGCGCTGGTGCGAGAGCGCGAGCTGTGCAATGGATTGATCAGCGGCCAGCAATCTGCCGCGCTCCGCTACCTATTCTTCGCGGAACGGCAGGCGGCCAAGATAGACGGACTGACGACCGACGGATCGACGTTGCCGATCAGGAAAGTGGGTGTGGTCGGCGCCGGCACCATGGGCGGTGGCATCGCGATGAACTTCGCCAATGTCGGCATCCCCGTGATCCTCGTTGACTCGTGGCAGGAGTCGCTGGATCGCGGTCTCGCCACGGTCCGCCGCAACTATGAGACGAGCGCGAAGAAGGGCCGGCTTACTACTGAGCAGGTGGAAAAGCGGATGGGGCTGCTATCCGGTTCGCTTGATCTGCAGGCGCTTGCCGATTGCGACCTCGTGATCGAGGCGGTGTTCGAGCAGATGACGGTCAAACAGGAGGTAATGAGCCAGCTCGACGCGGTCGTGAAGCCTCGCGCAATCCTTGCCACCAATACCTCCTATCTCGACATTGATGCGATCGCGTCCGCTACGAGCCGGCCGGAGTGGGTGGTGGGTCTCCATTTCTTTTCACCCGCCAACGTCATGCGGCTGGTGGAGATTGTGCGCGGCGAAAAGACTGGCGCCGAGGTGCTTCTCCCCGCCATCGATCTCGCTCGGCGGATCGGCAAGGTGGGCGTGGTCGTCAACAATGGATATGGCTTCGTCGGCAACCGGATGCTCGCGGCTCGCCATGTGCAGGCCGACTCGCTCGTCGCGGAAGGGGCGATGCCGTGGGACGTCGATCGGGTCATTCAGGAATTCGGCTTTGCCATGGGGCCTTTTGCGATGCGCGACCTTGCCGGCCTTGATGTAGGCTGGCAACGCGAAACATCGGCCTCATCGACGCTGCGCGAAGTGTTGAACGAGGCCGGTCGCCATGGCCAGAAGAGCGGCGGCGGCTATTACGACTATGATGCCGATCGTCGTGCCACGCCGTCACCCGCCGCCGAGCGGGCGGCGATCGATTTCTCGCGAAAACAGGGCATAAGCCGCCGCGCGGTCGATGACGCGGAGATATTCGATCGCTGCCTGCTGGCAATGGTGAACGAGGGCGCGAAGATTCTTGACGAAGGCATCGCGCAGCGAGCCTCTGACATCGATACGGTATGGATCAATGGCTATGGCTGGCCGCGATACCGCGGTGGGCCAATGTTCTGGGCCGATGAGCAGGGTCTGCCGCAAATCCTCGCCAAGCTGCAGGCATTTGAGGCAAGGCATGGGGCAGCACTTGCACCATCGCCGCTGATCGAGCGATTGATCGTCGGGAATAAGGGCTTCACCGATGTGCGCTGAAGCTTCTCTTCCGGTTAATCCCGATGTCGACGCTGAGGCGATAGTCAAGCAAATGGCCGCAGATTGGGCAAGACTTGGCCTCGGGGGAGATCGCGCCGGATTGATCGATCTCTACACGCAGGACGCGATTTTCTTCGGGTCGCTGCCGGAGATGTACATCGGCCAGCGGGGCGTGGCAGAATATTTCGAGCTTGCACCGCTGTCGTCATTGAAAACGATCAGTTTCGATTGGCAGGAATTCAGAGTCATTACGCCATCGGTTATAAGTGCCGGCGGCCTGGCCTATTTCGGCCTGGAGCTAGAAGGGGAGCTGGTTCGCTGGCGCTTCGGCATAAGTTGGGTACTCGTCGGATCCAACGCGAAATGGCAAATCGCATCACATCATGCGTCGCGCCGGGAGCTGCCCACGCAAGAATGATCACCTCGACGGCTTGCTGATAACGCTTTGGCGCATGCGGCGCTTGATACGGTATGTGACCTGACCCGCTGTCCGACAATCGCGCAATATAGGACAAATGAACTAGATATGATGATCTGTCCCGGTCATGTCCTAAATGTGGCTTGTTACCTTAAGGTGTGAACCTGCTGGGACGGGAGATGGATTTGGTTTGCCTGATCAGCTGATGGATGAGCAGAAGCCTGACAAGGTCTATGGAGCAGCCGCAGCGACACTCGCCGAAAGAGGCGCGCCTCACTTTCAAAAAGGCCTGTCCGCCTCCGTGGGCATACCGAATCCAGCGCATGCGCCCCTTTTCAACGGAGATGGGAAAACAAAACTCCTCGCCAATGTCTAATACACTTGTTCTTATGATAATGTGTGCGTATCGTGGATTTGGATTTGACCGGGCGTTATCTTTTTGGACCGGTTTGAAGGTTCAAGCCGGCGGTCGCTTTCGATGTGATTCGATCATGATCGCGAACGACAAGTTCGACGACAGGACGATAAATTAATGGGGAGAGGACTTTTGAAAGGAAAGATCGGAATCGTCAGCTTGGAAATATTGGCGCTTTCACTGCTCGCGGCGCCTGCCTTTGCAGAGACGGCGGTATCAGATTCTGCCGTGGCAGATTCGCAAGGTTCGAAGCAAAACGAGGTTCAGCAGAACTCACCGGGTGCTCGTGATATTGCAGATGCTCACGACATTATTGTCACCGCGCGACGTCGCAGCGAGACATCGCTGCAGACACCAGTCGTGCTCAGCGCTTATTCGGGCGAGCAACTGGCGCGCTTCAACGTGACAAACCTTGTTGATGTCGCCAAGCTTACTCCTCAGCTTTCCATAGGTGCTGCCAATGGGTCCTATGGCGGCATTCTGGCACTTCGTGGTGTTTCCAGTCCGACATCCAATCCTGGTGCTGAGGGTGCCGTTACAATCAATATCGATGGCGTGCCGGTCAGTTACGGGTCGGTGTTGCGCATTTCGGCATTTGACATTGGTCAGGTGGAGATCCTCAAAGGTCCGCAAGCCTTGTTTTTCGGCAAAAATTCCAGTGGCGGCATCATATCCATCCGCAGCGCTGAGCCTACCGATGTATTCAAGGCGCAAATCAGCGGAGCTTATGAATTCAACGCCAGACAGGTGGATCTCGAAGGATATGTCTCCGGCCCCGTCACCGATACTCTCAACATGCGCCTTGCCGGGCGCTTCTCGCGGCAGCGGGGCTATTTCCGCAACACCGATCCTGACCCTTCGTCCAGATATGCACCTGGGACCGACGAGGAAGCGACCCGTCTAAGCCTGAACTGGCAGCCGGACGATCAATTGACGGTCAAGCTTCGCGGCACCTATCATCATGTGCACGAAAATGGTGGCTATGGAACAAACCAGAAGGTTGGGTGTCCCGCCGGGGTTCCTGCCGGCACAGCTTCACTGCCGGGCATCGGCGATTGCGAGGCCGACAACAGGATTTCATTAGCTCGCATTCCTTCTGCCCTTGCGCGAGCCGCAACCGGCAATCCCCGCTGGGATTCGGATAGTGCCTATTACAAGGCGACTCAATTTCTGCTTTCGGGCGACATCGAATATAAAATTAATGATTCCGTCACAATGAATTCGGTAACCGGATTCTACAGTATCCGGCAAAGCGCATTGGATTCAACATCGTCGGGCAGGCCGTTTTTCCTGGGTGATCAGGGACGATTTAAAAAGCATACATTCAGCGAGGAGCTTCGGCTTACCTACAATAGCCCCGATTCGCCGATCAATTTGATGCTCGGTGGGTTCTATCAGGATGACAGCCTCAATTTCGAGCAGCAGGTTGTAAGGAATGCCGGCACCCGCGCCGCTCCCGTCATCGTTCCACTTACGCCGGTCTGGTATTTCCCGATTGAGGGCAAAACATATTCCGTCTTCGGTCAGATGGGCTGGGATATCATCGATGCGATCAGCTTGTCGGCGGGCGTGAGATATTCTCAGGACAAGAAGAGTCAGGACATCACGCCTCCCAATGGCTTGCCGAACAAGTTCTCAAGGCCTTCCCGCACGTTCAGCAACTGGTCGCCAGAGCTGACGCTGGCCTACAAGCCGAGTCCGTTTTTCAACCTCTTTGGATCGTACAAGGAAGGGTTCAAGGCTGGATCCTACAACATCAGCGCGACAGCGTTCAATGCGCCGCTTGCCAATCCCGCAGTGACCTCGATCGACAACAGTTACGCGCCCGAAAAAGCGAAGGGTTTCGAGGTTGGGTTGAAAACCTTGCTGCTCGATCGGCAGCTTCGCGTGAATCTGGCGGCATATTCCTACCTTTATAAGGATCTTCAGCTTAGCCGTCTTGATCCGATCGCCGTGACAATCTCCATACTTAATGCGTCATCTGCGCGTATTAAGGGTCTGGAGGGCGACTTCACCTTTTCGCCCAATGCTCTACCCGGGCTTTCATTGACGGGGTCCGCCGCCTATAATTCGGCCCGTTACGCATCTAGCTTTTTCGGGCCATGCTATACCGGGCAGACCATCGCAGCGGGTTGCGTGGGCGCAGGCAACACGCAGCAGTTCCTGGGACGACCTCTGCCGCGTGCGCCGAAGTTCAGCGGCAGCGTGGGAATGAGCTACGAAACGCCGATCGCGGATGATTGGAATGCAACGTTCAACGCCAACGGCGTCTATACATCCAGTCAATATGTTTCCCAGGAACTGAGCCCGATTGGCATAACGCCGAAGCGTTTTCTCCTGGACTCGAGCCTGACCTTTGCTTCGAAATCGAAGAGCATGGAATTTGCGATCATTGGCCGCAATTTGACCAACAAGCAGTTCCTCAACGTCGGATTCCAGTCCCCGGGTACTGGCGGCGGCACCGGTACCACAGTGGGCACTTTGGCGGATTACGAAGGGTCGGTTTCCCGGGGGCGGGAAATCTGGCTTCGGATAACGCTGAGACCCTCAGAGTTTTGATGGCCATCTCATAAGGCTGTTTGACCCCGCATCGGCGATGCGGGGTCTTTTCATTGCGACTGGAAAGCGTTCGCGAACTGACGTTACGGGATTGGCAGTCGCACATGCCTGCTGCGGTTTTTCGCGTTGGACAAGGCGAAAACAATTGTTTGAAGCATCGAACCTGCGTTTGACTTAATGGCGCGCGCTCAAGGTCGCGTCAGGGCATATGGAAAGCCGGATGGATTCTGCGATCCGGTGCTGACCTGTCTGGGGAGATTTCCCAGACAGGTTTCTAACGCGCCATGTCCATCATGACGGGGCGGAGTTGACCTGATGATGGCCAGGGATATTCCTCACCACCAGCAAGCCGTCAGCGGAAAATTTCAATCTATCGCGCTTCGGTCAATATCGACCAATGACGACATGCGAAGGCAATGCGAAGGTTCAGGGATTGCTAGGATCCCACGCCCAATAGCGGGCAACGGCGCCGCCATCGACGCGCAGGTCGATGCCCGTGATCATCGAAGCGTCGTCTGATGCCAGAAAGACGGCTGCGGCACCGTAATCACTCGCGTTCGGCAATCGCTGCAGGGGGATGCGCTTAGCGTATTTCTGGCTCATGGGGCCGACGTGATCCATCGAACCGACATCGACGTTCCAACGCTTGGCTCGGGCAGGCTTTTCTTCAAAACTTGTTGCAGTCGGCGTCAGGCTGACGACCCGGATATTCTGGGCAGCGAATTCCATCGCTGCACTTTGCGTGAAATTCAGCATTCCGGCCTTGGCGGTGGCGTAGGCAATGTTGCCGGGAGCACCTTGGTGACCGGTGGTCGAGATCACGTTGATGACAACGCCGCCTCGGCCGCCCTCCAGCATCTTGGCTGCGGCATATTTCGTGAAGAGAAATGATCCGTCCAAAATGACAGAGATCACCCTGCGCCAGCCGGGCAATTCCATCTCAGCGACGGTTCGTTCGTGGAAATAGGCCGCATTGTTGACGAGGATATCGACGCGACCGTAGGTTTCCATTGCCTTGTCAACGGCTGCCTTGACGGCTGCATCGTCCGTGACGTCGCAAACGATCCCGATGGCCGATCCACCGGCTGCCCTGATCGCGTTGGCGCAACCGTCGGCATTCTGCTGCTGGGCGTCGACCGCGACGATAGACGCGCCGGCCGCCGCCAGCGCTTCTGCGATACCTCCGCCGATATTCGGGCTGGTTCCGGTAATGATGGCCACTCTTCCATCGAGCTTCATAAATCTCTCCTCGTCAAAAATTGAGAAAGCAAGTTAGAACGCTTGTGCTAGATTATAAATGCCTTATTGTCGATCTACGAAGATGGGAGGTGGCAATCGGCGAGACGTAGTCGCGCGGTGCTGCCCGACCATGAATTTGAGAGGATAAGGATGCGCAGATGGATCTGAGGCTGGCGGGCAAGAGGGCGCTGATTACCGGAGCCTCGAAGGGAATTGGCCTTGCTGCTGCCTTCTCCCTCGGTAGGGAAGGGTGCGAAGTTGTGATCGCGGCACGGGATGGTGACGTGCTTGATCGGGCCGTTCAGGAACTGAGGTTTGCTGGTATCACTGCCGACGGCATTGCTTGCGATCTCAGTCGTGAGGGCGATCAGGATGCATTGGTTGCACAGTGCGGTGCAGTGGACATCCTGGTTAACAATGCCGGCGCGATTCCTCCGGGATCCTTGCAAGAGATCGATATGCAGCGTTGGAGATCGGCCTGGGATCTGAAGGTCTTTGGCTACTTCGCGCTGACCCAGAAGTTTTACAAGCAACTTGCCGAGCGTCAGGGCGTCATCATCAACGTCATCGGTGCAGGAGGTGAACGTTTTCCTCCTGAATATATTGCCGGATCGGCAGGAAATGCGGCGCTCATGGGGTTTGTCAAAGCCATGGGTCGCGCATCTTTCCACGACGGTGTTCGGGTCGTTGGCATCAATCCCGGATTTGTTCAGACCGATCGCGTCAAGATGATGATGCAGGCAAGAGCGGAGCGAGAACTCGGCAGCGCCAATCGATGGGAGGAACTCTTTTCCCACCTGCCGTTCGGTCGGGCTGCGAAGGCGGAGGAAATCGGTGACGCTGTGGCCTTTTTGGCTTCACCTCTATCCGGTTACACTTCCGGAACGATACTGACGATTGACGGGGGCTATGTCTGATCAAGACTGCGCCCATGGAGGGCAGCGCTGAATAGATGACGGACCCCGTCATCAAGCCGCCATGGGATATATGCAGGTTGTGAATTAAATCTAGGATTTGGAGAGTGACTTGGCACGGACTGTATTTACCGCCGAGCACGAAATGTTTCGGGATGCAGTTCGCGCGTTTCTCGAACAACATGTTGTGCCGCATCATCTTGAATGGGAGAAGCAAGGCCTGGTACCGCGCGACGTGTGGCGCGAAGCCGGCAGGTGGGGATTGCTATGCCCCATGGCTCCCGAAGAATATGGCGGTGCTGGAGGTGACTTCGGGTTTGCCGCCGTGATAATAGAGGAACTTGCCCGGGAGAACGCGACTGGGCTCGGCTTCTCGATGCACAGCGATGTGGTTACTCCCTATATTACGAAGTTCGGCACAGAAGAACTGAAGCAGGAGTGGATGCCGCGGCTGATCGCGGGAGAGGCTATTGGAGCCCTGGGCATGACGGAGCCCGGAACCGGGAGCGACGTAAAGGCCATAAGGACGACGGCCAGTCGCGAGGGCGACGAATATGTCATCAACGGCTCAAAGACCTTCATTACCAATGGTATAAATTGTGGTCTGATCATTCTTGCTTGCAAGACTGATCCCTCCGCGGGTCGCAAGGGCGTATCGCTGATCGTGGTTCCGGAAGGTACGCCGGGCTTCACGAAGGGCAGGAAACTCGACAAGATCGGTCTCCTTGCGCAGGATACTGCCGAACTGTTCTTTGAAGATGTTCGCGTCCCGGCACATTATCTGCTCGGCCAGGAAAATCTGGGCTTCTCCTACATGATGTCCGAATTGCCGCAGGAAAGGATGATCGTGCCGATCCGCGCGGCTGCCTCGATCGAGGCCATGTTGGAGCGGACGGTCGAATATACGAAGGACCGAAGCGCATTTGGAGCTCCACTGTTTTCGTTTCAGAATACCAAATTCAAGCTGGCCGATGCGCGTGCCCAGCTGGAGATGCTGCGGGCTTTCGTGGATGACTGCCTTGCGGAGTTTTTGCGTGGCGAACTCAGCGCGGATCGCGCAGCCATGGCCAAGTTGATGGGCGCCGAGATGCAAAACCGGATCCTCGATGATCTGGTCCAGCTGCATGGCGGCTATGGCTTTATGAACGAGTTCGTCGTCAGTCGCGCCTGGCGTGACGCCCGTGTCATGCGCATTTACGCCGGAACGTCAGAAATCATGCGCGAGATCATAGCACGCACGCTTTGACATGCGGGCCTGTTCAAGGTGAAGCTATATGACGGGAATAGTGATAGTTGATGCCATTCGGACCCCGATCGGCCGTTTTCGGGGATCGTTCTCCGGCGTGCGCGCCGATCATCTGGGGGCGAATGTCCTGCGTGCGATCGTTGATCGAAATGGCCTTTCGACGGACCATGTCGACGATGTTGTGTTCGGCTGCGTTACCCAGATTGGGGAACAATGCGGGAATATTGCGCGGACGGCACTGCTCAGCGCCGGATGGCCAGAGCATATCCCAGGCATGACAGTCGATCGCAAATGTGGAGCGTCCGAGGCCGCGATTCACACTGCAGTAGGCGAAATCGCCAGCGGCCTGGCTGACATCGTCGTTGCCGGCGGCGCGGAGAATATGACGCGGGTTCCCATGGGCAGCAACCGTGCCCTGCATGGAGACGTGTTTGGCTGGAGATTGATAGAACGTTTTAATCTGACTTCGCAGGGTGAGGCCGCCGAGAAGATTGCCGACCGTTACGGATTCACGCGCGATCAGATCGATGATTTCGCCATTGAAAGCCACCGGCGCGCGGCCGTCGCAGCTGATCGTGGCGACTTCGATGGCGAAATCAATCCGGTTAATCTTGCCGAATATGTCGAACGGGACTTGGAAGCCACTGACACAGTCTTGGTCGACGAAACCATTCGCCGGGACACGAGTCGGGAAAAGCTGGCAACATTGAAAACCAGCTTCCGTGACGATGGACGGGTGACGGCTGGAAATTCTTCCCAGATTTGCGATGGCGCAGCGGCCGTCCTGCTGGCCTCGCAAGCCGCTGCCGATCGATGGGGATTGAGGGTCCGTGCCCGGATTCGGGCCATCACGGTGGTCGGTTCGGACCCCGAACTCATGTTGACCGGACCTGTCGCCGCGACGAGCAGGATTTTGGAACGCAGCGGGTTGAGCCTTTCAGATATCGATCTTTTCGAAGTCAATGAGGCGTTTGCGACCGTGCCGATGGCCTGGATGAAGGAACATGGCGTCGGTCACGATCGCCTGAACGTGAACGGAGGCGCAATCGCTCTTGGCCATCCTTTGGGAGCTTCGGGGGCACGGATTATGACAAGCTTGCTCAACGCGCTTGAACGTCGCGGCGGCAGGTTTGGCCTTCAGAGCATCTGTTGCGCCGGCGGGTTGGCGACGGCGACGATTATCGAGCGCTGTGAGGCTTAGCCAGGCCGGCAGTGCGACAAAACCGGAAGAGGGCCGGCCGGTTCCGGGCGCATCTGGCGTCGGATTGCTGGTCCGTTCGAGCGAGTAGGACAGCGCAATGAACGATCATAAAGCAGATGAAGCCGGCAGCTATAGCGATATTCTTTACAATGTTGCGGACAGTGTTGCCACGATCGTCATAAATCGACCGAAAAAGCTGAACGCATTCAACGGGCATACGATCGACGAGCTGCGCGATGCGGTCGCACGGGCCGGCGACGATCGCGCGGTCGGGGTCATCGTGTTGACGGGGGCAGGGGACAAGGCGTTCAGCGCTGGTGGGGACATCGAGTGGGAAGTTGAAGGTGGTTTGAAGGGACATGACTGGAGGCTGGGCGAAGATATCATTTCCTGCCTGAAGCCGGTCATCGCGCGGGTGAAGGGATATGCAGTCGGGGGTGGCCATCATCTCCACTATTTCTGCGATTTCACGATCGCTTCGGAAGACTCCATATTCGGGCAGAACGGCCCCCGCGTGGCGTCGCCCGCGGGAGGATATGTCGTCTCGCATCTCGCCAGCATCATAGGCCATAAGCGTGCAAGAGAGATGTGGATGCTGTGCCGGCGCTATACGGCCGCGCAAATGCTCGAATGGGGACTGGTCAACGCGGTTGTTCCAGCGGCACAACTCGACGCCGAAGTCAGGAAGTGGTGCGATGAATTGCTCGCTCTCAGCCCTACGGCGCTCAAGACGGTCAAGTCATCCTTCAAGGATCACATGCTGCCATATATGGGCAAAAATGTTTCTGACGTGGTGACAGAGGTGGCGCCCAACTTTTTTGAAACCGGAGAACAGGAAGAGGGGGGACGTGCCTTCATTGAAAAGCGCAGGCCAGACTTCTCTCCTTATCGCTAGGAGCCAGACAGATGACTATGGAACTTCCTCTCACGTCCCCGGAAAAGGCCAGGCAATATCGTGCCGCAGGGTTGTGGCAGGACGTCACTCTAAGCGAGCGGTTTCTTGCGCAGGCTGATCGGTTTGCGGACAAGCTGGCGATTATCGTAGATGGCCGGCGTGCGACTTACCGACAGCTTCAGCGAGACGTACTGAGCGTGGCCAATGGCTTGCTGGCCGAGGGCCTCGAACCCGGCGATGTAATCGCCGGTCAACTGCCCAATAGTTACGAGATTCCCGTTCTGCATCTCGCGTGCAATATGGTGGGTATGTTGTACATGCCGCTGCATGACAGCTGGCGTGCACTGGAAGTCGGGCACTTGCTGGCGCAGGCCAAGGTGAAGGTGGTTATCTCGCGGCATCTATATCGCGACTTCGATTATGTCCGGATGATCAGGGACCTGAGGCCCGATCTTCCTGACCTGAAGACGCATTTTGTTATCGGCGAAAGCGCGGGAGATGGGATCAAACCCTTCGAAATGCTTGTTGCGGCTGAACCGTTAGGCACAAAGCAGATTGCATCGCTCCGGTCTGATCCCGATTATCCCGCGGCGCTGATGCTGTCAGGGGGGACAACGGCAATCTCGAAGATCAGCCGCTATTCGAGCAACGATCTTCAGGCCATGCTGAATGCCGCCAGAGATGGCGCTCGTTTTGTGGAAACCGACGTGGCGGCCGCCCTTGCGCCCGCCGGAACCGGAGCGACCGGATATGTCTATCCTGTGCTCATGCCCCTGCTGAACGGCGGCACGTCAGTAATGCTGCCACATTGGAGCAATCCTGAAGATGCGGCGGATCTGATGGTCAAGGAAAACTGCACCTACGCGACCGCGATTCCAGCTCAGCTCATCAAGCTATTGCCCACATTCCGGTCCAGGCCAAGGGACGATTTTCATAGTCTGCGAGTGATCACAAACGCGGGTGCTCCGCTTCCCTATGACGCGGCGCGAGAGGTCGAGGAACTGACAGGCGCTGTGATCCAGAGCATTTATGGTGCGACAGATGCCGGGACGCCCACGCTGACGACTGCCGATGATCCGCGGGAAAAAAGGCTCGGCACTGTCGGCCGCATCGTCCCGGGTTGCGAATGCGAAATTCGCGATTCGGACGGTAACGCACTGCCAGCGGGCACCGTCGGTGAAGTGACCTGGCGTGGTGCTGACAAGTCATGGGGATATTTAGGGGCCGATGACCAGACCAGATCTGTATTTACGCAGGACCATTTCTACAAAAGCGGCGATCTTGGTCAATTTGACGAAGACGGTTACCTGAAGATTGTCGGGCGGATCAAGGACATGATCCTCCGGGGCGGTCGTAATGTTTCGCCCCTTGTGATCGAAGAGGCGTTGATCAAGCATGTTGACGTCCAGGACGTAGCGGTCGCGGCAATGCCGGATCCTGTGCTGGGCGAGCGGGCCTGTGCATTTGTCATAGCAAGGCCGGGAGCGGGACTGGAACTGGCGGGATTGCTGGAATTCCTGCGTGGCGAGGGCCTCGCGACATGGCAATTGCCTGAGCGGCTCGAAATCATGCAGGAGTTTCCGAGATCGGCGGGGGGCAAGACGCTGAAGCGAGAATTGACGGCGCTTGTGACTGAAAAGCTGAAAGCTGAACTGGAGCAGGGGGTATGAGGCAGTCTGCGTCGCCACAAAGGCGACACACTTGGTTCGCGGACGAAAAGGAGCCAGAGCAACGCTGAGGGGAGGCGGCGAGCGGAAGGAGACTTCACGGTCATGGACGGTGCGATGAACGAAAGGGAACAAGGCGATTTTGAAGCACTCGAACGGATTGCGCGGGGCCGCCGGTCGGTGCGCGGCTTCCTATCCGACCCGGTGCCGATGTCGATCCAACGGCGCGCTCTAGAGCTTGCACTTTCAGCGCCGTCAAACTGCAACGTGCAACCATGGTTGGTGCATGTCGTGAGCGGCAAGCCTCTGGCGCGTATCCGCCACGCGTTTGTGGAAGCGGTGTCGGCTGGAATCGCCGCTGAGCCGGATTTTCCGGGGCTGTTGACCTACCCCGGTATTTATCGTGACAGGCAGGTGGATAGCGCCCGCCAACTTTACGCTGCGATGGATATTGCCCGCGACGACCGGCCAGGACGCAATCATGCCGCGTTGCGTAATTTCGAATTTTTCGATGCGCCACACGCTGCCTTTCTCTTCGTGCCCGACTGGGCGCTGTCGCGTGAGATCGCTGACTGTGGGCTCTACGCCCAGACGCTGATGCTGGGGCTGACGGCGCTCGGCATTGCGTCCTGTCCTCAGGGAGCCTTGGGCTATTATCCTGATATCGTGCGATCGGAACTGGGAATTGGACCGGACCAGCGACTGCTCTATGGCATATCCTTCGGATTTGAAGACATGTCCGTCGCCGCCAACGCCGCACGGACAGGGCGCAGTCCCCTCGAGGAAACTACCAGCTTTCATGGCTGATCCAGTGGGATCATGACGATCCAGCTTTCGTAGCGGAGTGACGCCAAGCGGTCGCATTTCGATGGCCATGCCGAAGTCTGTAGAGCCTCGAAAATATTTATTGCAACTACATTTCCAAGGCTATGCTGGCGCGGCCAGCGCTGGATCACCCAATTCTGCACGGCTGATGCCCAGTGCTCTCATTTCGCGCTCCGCCACGAACAGGCGCCCCGTATATTCTTCCGGGTCAGCGCATGCGATGAAATAGATGATCATCCGTGACGGGATGACCGTATCGATTGGACGCGGCTCGCCTTCTTTCGGAGCAAACCCCCTGGACGCCAATCGTGCCGAAACCACTTCGGATGCTACCCAGCCGGGATGCAGACCGATGACAAACACATTTTGTGCCCGCAATTCGGGCGCAATGACATTGGAAAGTCGATCCAGCGCGCGTTTGCTGGCAAAGTAGCTGGGCGTGGTCCCACTGAATCCGAATGACCCGGCCGCCGGTACTTCTTCTTCTACCCGACGATGCGCTTCGGCGGAACCGGTGGTGATGTTGATGATTCGCCCGCCACCGCGAGCGGCCATGATCGGGGTTGCAAGTTGCATCAGGATGAACGGTGCGTGGAGATTGATGTCGAAATCCCGCGACCATTCTTCGAAGCTGATATCGAGAAATGGCTTCGACCAAACCGAGCCCACCGTGGATGCAGCGTTATTGACCAGGATATCAACCCCGCCAAATCGGGCTACAGTTTCATCGACGATTTGCTTCAGATCAGCCCGCTGAGCAAGATCGGCCTGCACAATCAGCGCGTCCCCGCCGGCTTTCTCGATCAATCGCGCCGTCGCGCCAAGGCTGCCCGGCAGGTCAGGATCGCGATCAACCGTGCGCGCAACCAGCGCCACCTTGACGCCGCGCCGTGCCAGATCAAGCGAGACCTGCCGGCCGACGCCCCGGCTCGCACCGGTCACGATTGCGATTTTTCCGGTCAGATCAAGTTCTTGCTGACGTTCCATGTTCCATCCTCTTGTCCTGGCGTTTAATCAGGGCCTGTCGACATGGCGTGACCGGCGCGATGATATTTTCCATTTGATTTGAACCGCCTCCTGGTCGAGCAACCGCCGTTCGGCAGGGACCGGAGCGGGAATACCGGCGAGCCCGAGGTCGAAGCCGCGGATCAGAGTGTTCGCGCGGAAGGGCAGTGAGAAGCCATTGGCTTTATCGTCATTGCCCATCGCCTTTTCTGTAGCATTTTATAGTGCAAATGTTCTAAATTTGACTGGATTATGAGTCCAAAAATATTTGGCGAGTCTCGAATGGCCTGAAAAATGGGGCAACAGCGATGCTACGCGCGCGGGTCAATGACCATTGCACGAGCGGGACGGAGGGCCGGTGGGCTGTCAACGCCGCGGCGGAGAAAAAACTGCCTGCCTGTTTCATTCGCTGTCGGGGGCTGGTTCGCCGGCAAATGCCGTATACCAGTCTGCCGTTGCACGATCGTGCTGCAGGGAGGCTCCGAAAAGTTGCGCATGAATCTGCCCTTCCAGCAAATGCCGGAGAGGCACTTCCATGCGCTTGCCGTTCGACGTATAGGGGATGGCAGGCGCATCAAAAATATCATCGGGCACGTGCCGCGGGCTCAACCTAGCACTGATCCGTGCCGCGATAGTGGCGAGCAAGTCTTCGTCCAGCGCCCGTCCATCCGTCAGGGTCACGAACAGCATCAGTCGGTCGCGATATCGTCCCGCCTGCGGGAAAACGGTAATCGCATCCGTGATGGCCGGATCATCTTCCAAAGCGCGGTAGAACTCGCTGGTCCCCATACGAACCCCATGCCGGTTTATCGTGGCATCGGATCGACCAAGGATTCTGCATCCTCCGTCGGAGTGGATGATTATCATGTCGCCCTGCTGCCAGCGGCCACCAAAATGCGACAGGTAACTGGCGGCCAGCCGGGTGCCGTCCGGATCTTTCCAGAGGCATCGAGGAGCGTTGGGGAAGGGGGTGCTGATCACAAGCTCGCCAGCCCTGCCGCGAAGCGATCTGCCCTCCGGATCCACGGAGTCCACGTCCATGCCCAGCATCCTTGCCGTTGATTCACCGGCATGGATTGGCAGCAGGCGTACGCCGCCGGCGTAGCCGCCGCAAACTTCGGTAGAGCCGGCCTGCGAGAGGATCCGGCAGTGCGGGGGCAAGACATCCGCAAGCCATTCGTAGAGCGGGGCTTCGGCTACTGCACCCGAGAGAATGAGCGCTTCGAGCCTTTGAAGGTCATGCTGCGCGGCAGGGTTATATCCCCGATCCTTCATTCGTCCGGCAAAGCCTGGGCTCACGCCCATTATGGTCGCGCCGGCGCGTTCGGCGATGGACCAGAGGCTGCCCAGGTCCGGATGGAACGGACTCCCGTCGTAAAGCACCACGTGCGTCCCAAGGGCAAGGCTGGTGAGCACCGTATTCCAGACGATCCAACTCGGCGTGGCATAAAATAGCAGGACGGAGCCTTCCCTTGCCTCGAGATGGAAGGTCAAGTCCTTCATCGCGCCAAGAAGTGCACCGACATGCGTGTGAACGATCGCCTTTGGCGCACCGGACGTGCCGGATGTATAGACAACCCACAAGGGGTGGTCGCTGGGTACCGGCTCAAAGGTGAAGTCGTCATATGTCGGTTCCGGCGTCGCGGCAAGAGATGACCAACTCCGCAGCAGGGGGCCGTGATCGATCAGATTCTGGGCATCATCCTGCAAAAGGACCAGATGCTCCAGCGTTGGCAGACCCTTGACGAGTTCACGCACGCTTTCGCTGCGATCGTGCAGCCTACCGGCATAATCATAGCGGGAGGTCGCGATGAGCAGCTTGGGCTCGATCTGCGCGAAGCGGTCCGTTGCGGCGCCGGCGCCGAATTCGGGGCTGCACGACGACCAGACCGCACCGACCGCCGCTGCGGCGATAAAACCGATCGCGGCTTCCACGACGTTGGGCAGATAGGCGGCAACGCGGTCACCGGGCCCGATCCCCATCGCGCGGAAGCCCGTCGCGACCCGTCGAACCGCTGTGCCCAGCTCTGACCATGTCCAGCGCGCGTGACTGCCATCTTCATGAAAGGCTGAGATCGCCACATGGTCAGCGAGACGCTTTTCGTGCCGCATCACCATGCGCGCGAAATTAAGCCTTGCCCCAGTAAACCATTGCGTATTCTGAAAGCCCGCGCCTTCCATCACGCTGTTGTAGGGGGCATCAGCTTCAACAGCGAAATAGTGCCAGATTGCCTCCCAGAATTCGGCCTGGTCTGTAGTCGACCAGCGCCAGAGCTCGTCATATCCCTCGAACGAGAGGTTGCGGCTTTGCTTGAGCCAGGTCATGAACATGGTGAGCGTCGACTGCTGGCGATCGGCCGCCGTCGGCGTCCAAATGACCCGCCCGCGACCAGCGCCGGCCAACGCAGCCTCTGCGGCGACCGACCCGAGTTCGCTATCAGTATCTGTCGTGACCACGCATACTCTCCCAAGCGAGGGGGCTCATTCATCCCCTTCGATCGATCACTCGCCAACTTGGTCCGCCGCCACATCAGGCTGGCTTGTGCAGCCTGCCGCCTCTTCGGTCGGCTTCAACGTCGCGCGCGGGTGGTCAATTGGACGCCAGCGTATGAAACGCCTTCTTCATATCCGCGGCGCGCGTGTCAATTCGATCCTCAAGATCCCGATTGGGAAACAGCCAGAAGCGTTCCGTTCCGATGGCATCGGCCACCAGGGTTGCGACCTCAGCGGGATCGATGCCGTTGCGCAGGACTTCCTCCATAGTCTCCATCCGGTCGCCTGTTGAAAGCTGAGCAGGCGCCCGAGCGGCGTTCGCCTCCAGCAGGGATGTCCTGACCGGCCCGGGCATCAGAACCGAAACTCCTATGCCGCTGCCGCTCAGTTCGTCGCGAAGGGCCTCGCACAATGCGACCACGCCGGCCTTCATCGCGGTATAAACGCCCGTCCGTGCCTTGACATTGAGCGTCGCCAGCGACGCGGTCGCCACCACATGGCCATTACGGCCCGACGCGACGATTCTGTGCAGGCCTTGCGTCAGGCCATGGAAGTTGCCGTCAAGATTAACTGAGCGCGACCATTCCCAGGCGGCCTGCGACGTTTGGCTTACGGGATCGGTGCTGCCCGCAACACCGGCATTGCTGAACAGAACGGCCAGGGGTCCGTGACGATCTTCCGCCTCATCCAGCGCGGTATTCCAGCTTTCCGCATCGCGGACGTCGAGCAGCACCGCAGATGCGCCTTCGATCTGGGCAGCCACCCTTTCTGCTCCGACAAGATCGATATCGGCGACGGCGACCTTCAGCCCCCGTCGCCCGAATTCCATGGCGGTGGCCCGGCCGATGCCACTTGCTGCCCCGGATATGAAGGCCATTCGGCCGCGGAAGTCCATATCACTCATGGCGGTCCCCTCCATATCCTTCCTTGCGCCGCCGGGCGTGCTTCATGCGCATGTTCGGCGTGGGCAGGGAAAATATGGTCGACTTGCTAAAACGTCTGTCGAATCCATAAGCCCCAGTGGTATGAACTGAGGGAACTTCCGACCCTGAACAGGTCGTGCCTTGCCAAACACTCTCCACTCACCGTTCTCCATAAATGAAAACTAGTGCCCTGCCGGATTCAAGCCCCCAGCCACATTCGGCCGGGAATTGCCCTTGAAAAGGTTCAAACGACTGGAGCTGTCACAGGATATCAGCTTCCTTTGAATAGCTCGACATATTCGGCAGTCAACCAGAGACTTGGTAGAAAACTGTGTGTCCAAGCCCTTAAATGTGCGGCACGAAGACTTTCAATGTTGAAGCAGCATGCTCTTGCATAAATTGCGGGACCATCACCGCCAAAGCTGCGTCACCAGCTGACTACTCTCGATCACTGCGAACTGTCAACATGACGGTGTCGGCCCGATTCTTGCTGTGACACTCTTGTCGTCACGCTGCATGAATTTTTATGATGAGTTCATCAGAAGGATGAATGAGACAGACTTTGGCTTTTCGTCTAGCCAGTGCGGACAATCGGTTTGATGGAAGGGAGCGCTGCCAAAGCCGCGGCGCTTGCACGCGCACCGGCTTAGGTGGGGCCAGGAACAATAATGGCAGATATTGCGAGAATTCAGCGAGTCCAGCGTTCCGAACTGGCGGTTCCGGCGACATCACCCCATTTTTTTCAAAAGGCAGCACAGGGACCCGCTGACTCCATCTTCCTTGATCTGGAGGACGCCGTCGCGCCGAACCGGCGGGAGGAAGGGCGCGCTAACGCGGTCGAGGCGCTGAACGCGGTCGATTGGGGCGCCAAGATGGTTTCCGTGCGGGTCAATGGCCTGGATACGCCCTGGGCGATCGCGGACATTATGGCGGTTGCGCGCTGCCCGCGGCTGGACATGATCCTGCTGCCCAAGGTGCAGACGAGCGAAGATGTCCGCTTCGTCGACCGGCTGCTCGGCTGCATGGAACTCGAAACGCCGCGGGAAAGGGGGGTAGGGATCGAAATTCTCATAGAAACGACGCGCGGGCTGGCAGAGGTGGAAGCGATCGCCGCATCGTCGCCGCGGCTGGAAGGCATCATCTTCGGCGTGGGAGATTATTCGATCGAACTTGAGAATTTCGACACGGTGTTCGGAGCGCCCAACCCGGAATATGCGGTCGGTGGCGCGGAAAACGACCAGTGGCACTTCGCGCTGGCGCGGATCGCCAATGCCTGTCGCGCCCATGGCCTGCGTCCGATCGATGGGCCCTTCGCAAATTATGGCGATCCCGATGCCTATCGCGCCAGCGCGATCCGAGCGCGGGCACTGGGGTTCGAGGGTAAATGGGCGATCCACCCCTCGCAGGTGGCGATAGCGAACGAGATTTTCTCTCCGACGCCCGCCCAGATCGCCTGGGCGCGTCGCATCGCCGATCGCATGGCGGCGGCGGCGTCGGATGGCCAGGGAGCGATTGGCATCGAAGGCGTTCTTATCGATCGCGCGCATGTCAAGCTGGCCGAAAAAATCCTTGCCCGGGCGACCCTGTTCCAGGGGGCCGTCGCTTGAGCGCCGGAGCGCTCAGTGACATTCGCGTGCTGGACGTTGCGACGTTCATCGCGGCGCCATTCTGCGGCACGCTGATGGCAGACTTCGGTGCAGAGGTGATCAAGATCGAGCAGCCAGGGGAAGGCGATTCCCTTCGTCGCTTCGGGACAGCCACCTCCTGCGGTGACACGCTCGTCTGGCTGAGCGAGGCGCGAAACCGCCAGTCCGTGACGCTTGACCTGCGGAAGAAGGAAGGGGCGGACATCTTCCGCCAACTCGTCGAGAAATCCGATGTGGTGCTGGAGAATTTCCGGCCGGGAACGATGGAGAAATGGGGGCTGGGCTACGAAGATCTGGCGGCCATCAATCCGAAGCTGGTGATGCTGCGCGTGAGCGCCTATGGCCAGACCGGGCCGATGCGTGACAAGCCCGGCTTCGCGCGTATCGCACACGCATTCAGCGGCCTGGCTTATCTTTCAGGAGAGCCTGGCCGCCCGCCCGTGGTTCCCGGCTCCACCTCGCTGGCGGATTACATGACCGGGCTGTTCGGGGCCTTCGGCGTGATGGTTGCCCTGCGCGTGGCGGAGCAGACCGGACGCGGCCAGGTCGTCGACATCGGCCTCTATGAGAGCATATTCCGCGTCTTGGATGAATTGGCGCCCGCGTTCGCATCGTCCGGCTACAAGCGCGAAAGGATGGGCCCCGATACGGTCAATATCGTGCCCCACAGCCACTATGAAACGGCGGATGGCGCGTGGGTTGCGCTGGCCTGCTCGAACGATCGGATGTGGGAGCGGCTGACCAGGGCAATGGACCGGCCCGAGCTGGCACAGGATCCGCGCTATGCCACGCTCGTCCAACGGAATCGCCATCGCGCAGAGGTCAACGCGATCGTGGCCGACTGGGTGAAGCGCCTGCCGACCACCGAAATCCTGGCGCGCTGCGAGGCGGCACAGGCGCCGGCGAGCAAGCTGCTCGACATCGCCGACATATTCGCCGATCCGCAATATGCCGCTCGCGAGAATCTGCTCAGGATTCAGGATCCGAGGGTCGGCGAGCTCGTTATCCCTGCGCCATTGCCCCGGTTGTCCGTGACGCCGCCCCGTTTCAGCCATGCCGGTCCTGCACTTGGCCAATCGACGGAGGCTGTGCTGGGTGAGCTGCTGGGTTTGAATCGGGACCGTATCGATCAACTGATGCAAGAACGCGTGGTGTGACGAGGGCGTGGGCGAGGACGACACTTCGCGATCGCGAAGTCTGACGATAGCGTACAGCCGGCATGGCGTCGGCTTTGGTATATGGCAATGATAAGGAGGATGCATCGTGGACAATGAGGCATCAAACGCGACTTCAAACCTCGTGGTGTCGAAGCTTGTGGTTGCGAAGCTGCATGGCGAGGAGGATTTCAAGTCTGACGGGTTGCGACCTTTTGCGAAATATCGCGATCTGGGATTTGCCGAGGTGACCGACGGCATGTTGCATGCTCATGTGATCAAACTCGTTCCTCCATGCACGGACGAGGTACGCAAACGTCACCGGCACATCACCCAAGTGCAGATGTTCTACATGCTCGAAGGCTGGATGAAACTGGAGTTCGAGGGCCATGGCGAGGTTTTGATGGAGCCGGGCGACTGTTGCCTGATGCCGTCGGGCATAGCGCATACCGTGCTTGATTACTCGCCCGACGCCCGCAACCTTGAGATCACCATTCCCAAGGAATACGACACGATCGATGCATGAGGCGATGACGGCGATGTCCAGGAAGGACCGCTGCCCAGGGCCGGTGTTGTATCAGACTTTTTCAGGAGGAGATTAGGCGTTGAGGATCTGCCGTTTTGACGACAACCGGCTCGGCCTTGTGCAGGGCGACAGCGTTTTGGATGTGACCGAGGCGCTGCAAATCCTTCCGGAATGCCGTTACCCGCTGCCGATGGCCGATCTGCTCTACAGCAATCTTGATGCTGTTCTTGCCCGCGTGACCGAACTTGCGCCCTCCGCGCAGCGCCGCGGGCTTAAGGAGATCAAGCTGCTGAGCCCTGTCGCTAATCCGTCCAAGATCATCGGTGCGCCGGTCAACTATAATGATCATCTCGCCGAGTCGCGCGCCGATCCCAACCTGTCGCAGGGCAACGTCATCAAGCCCATCGGTGATTGGGGTCTGTTCTTCAAAGCGAACAGCTCGCTGGTCGGTGCCGGAGACGGCGTGAAGTTACGCTTCCCGGATCGCCGCACCGACCATGAGGCGGAGCTGGTCGTCATCATCGGTAAGACCGGAACCAACATTCCAGCTGAAGAAGCGATGTCTTATGTCGCGGGATATTGCGTGGGCCTCGACATGACAGTGCGGGGCGTCCAGCAGAAGACATTCCGTGCCTCTGTCGACAGCTATGCGGTTCTGGGGCCGTGGTTTGTCACCGCCGATGAGATCGCTGAGCCGGGCAAGCTGGACTTCTGGCTCAAGATCAATGGCGAGACCCGGCAGGCTTCGAATACCAGCTATCTTATCTACGACGTCCCCAAGCTCATCGAGTTTGCCTCCAGCTATTACACGCTGTTGCCGGGGGACGTGATCTTCACAGGTACGCCGGCCGGCGTGGGGCCGGTGGCACCTGGAGATATCATCGACGTGCATATCGACCAGATAGGAGCTATGCGGGTCGCAGTTTCGGCTGCCTGATTGTGAGGCGGACTGGATCAGACGAAGCAACAAATGGGGAAGTGCGAGGTCCTTCCGAAGCTTGAGGCATTCGGCAGGCGCGCGCTCAGGCTGGTGGGACTGGGCGGGCCGACTGTGCGCTCAACATGCTTTTCGTGAAGTCCGCGAAAGCGCGCGCCGCTTCGCGCAAAACAGTGCCGCGGGCAGTAATGATGCAGATCGTGCGGCTCAGCCGCGGGTCCACGATGGGGAGGATCTGGAGATTTTCTCGGTTCCCGCGTGGAATGGCGCAGGCTGGCATGATGGCTACCCCAATACCTTCGACGGCCATCGCATATTGCGTCTGCACCTGGCTGACCTCGTAGCGTGTCCGCAGCTTGAGACCGCGCGCTGCCAATTCCGCATCCAATACTCCGCGCAGCGCCGTGGCACTGTCGAGCACGATGGCCGGAAGTTCTGCAAGTTCGGCCAGCGTGATGCTGGTCGCCGAACGGTTCTGGAAGGGCGGGGGGATGAACGCCATGATCTCTTCCTGCAGGAATGGCTCGAAGACGAAGTCGACTGCGCCTTCGACATTCAGGCCGATCCCCATTTCGATCTCCTTGCTGCGCAGTTTTTCGAGCAGGTCCTGCATCGAGCTTTCGCGGACGCTCATGGTGATGCCAGGGAATTCCTGCTCGAAGCTGTAGATAAGGTGCGGGAGCAATGAGGAGGATAGCGTCGGGATGCAGCCAAAAGAGACGAATCCCTTCCGCATCTTGAGTTCTTCTTTCAACGAGCGGAGCCCGAAGTTGAGGTCGGCGAGCGAACGACGCGCAAAGCGCAACAAACGCTCGCCCTCCATTGTCAACTCGACGCGCCGCGTGCTTCGATTGAACAGTCGAGCACCGATCTGCTCCTCCAGTTGACGGATCTGCATGCTGATCGCGGATTGTGTCCGCCCCATCTCTTCTGCCGCACGCCGAAAGCTCTCATGTTCGGCCACGCTGATGAAGGTCTGAAGAAAGTTGAGATTGATATGCATATGGGGTCTCGCGGCTGGCGGCCGAGCGGTTTCATCGTCCGCACTTATGCATTGATCTGATAGATAAGCGCTTTCAAGGTGTGTCTTCAAGGATTTCTTGAGAAAGTCGCAATGGTGGCGGAGCGCCGCGTGCGCGTCGCTCCAGCGAGACAAATTGCATCGGATCAGGATGATGCGTGCCGTTTCTGCCAATCCGACGAGAATTCAGCACAGCAGGCGATTGCCTCCCTGCCCAGTTAAGTACTTTGGGGCACTGTCATGTCCCGCGGACGGGACCATCCGCCGTCGCTCCCAAATACTTTCGCTCAGTCGGGTCGCGAGTCGAGGAAGGCCCGCGCCTTTGCCACGAAACCATCCGGGGAGGAGAGGGGAGGGAAATGGCCGGCTGCTTCGACGACGTCGAACGATGCGTTCGGAAGCGCGTGTGTCGCGGCCTCGACCACGGCGGGATCCCACATGAAATCCTGATCCCCCGCCAGACACAGGCAGGGGCATGCGATGCTGGCGAGGCGCGGACCGCCCTGCCAATCGAGCAGCGCTTCGGTCAGCGCTGCATAGGCATCGGGGTCATTTGCCAGGAAGTCGCCTTCATATTCCGATCGGGCAACCGCGAACGGCAGCGCTATTCCTTCGGGAAATGACAGTTCGGCGCTCGTGCGGGAGGCAACACGCATGCCACCCGCGCGAATGTCGCTTGCGCGCTGTCCGGCATAGAGGCGGGTCTTTTCAGGGATGTCGGGCGATACCGAGCAGAGCAACAGCGAGCGCACCAGCGCCGGCGCCTGAAGGGCGACCTCAAGCGCGACGATCGATCCCATCGCGCATCCCATGATATCGATGCTGTCGATCTCCTGCCGAGTGAGGAAGCGCTGCACGTCATCGGCTATGTTGGCCATGCTGTAGGGTTGGCACGGCTTTTCCGAACGTCCGGTTCCGCGGATGTCGAGGAGGAGGAGACGATGGTCCTGGGCCAGGGCGCCGACAACGTGCCGCCAGGTTCGTGTGCTGCCGCCCAGTTCCGCCAGGCACAATATGGGGCGGCCGACGCCATGCTCTTCATAATGCAGGCAGATATCGCCGAGATCTAAGTGAGGCATCCAGTCTCCATCAAGTCGTTCGATGGCCAAGGGCCGCCGAGAATGAACCGGCTGTACAGTTCGCGCGGCGTGCGGACGGTAAATGCCAACAGCCGTGACATGTCAGTTGCCGGACTTCAACATGTCCAGCGCGACGTCGACGATCATGTCCTCCTGCCCGCCGACCATCTTGCAGCGGCCGACCTCGGCCAGGATGGAACGGGTATCGAGGCCATAGTCGAGCGCGGCCTTTTCCGCATGACGAAGGAAGCTGGAATAGACGCCGGCATAGCCAAGGGTCAGCGTTTCGCGATCGACCCGCACAGGGCGGTCCTGCAGCGGCCTGACAAGATCTTCCGCTGCGTCCATCAGCGCATAAAGGTCGCACCCATGATTCCATCCGTAGCGATCGGCAGCGGCGATGAAAACCTCCAGCGGCGCGTTGCCGGCCCCAGCGCCCATGCCGGCGAGGCTCGCATCGACACGTATTGCGCCATTCTGCACGGCGACGATCGAGTTGGCGACGCCCAGCGAGAGATTGTGGTGCGCGTGGACGCCGCGCTGGGTCTCCGGCTTCAGGACATGATCATAGGCCTGCAGGCGAGCGGCATATTCGTCCATGTTCATCGCGCCGCCACTGTCGGTGACGTAGACGCAATGCGCGCCATAGGTTTCCATGAGCTTGGCCTGCGTCGCCAGCGCATCCGGCGTGGTCATGTGGCTCATCATCAGGAAGCCGGAGACGTCCATACCCAAAGCGCGGGCCGCCTCGATATGCTGCTTGGAAACGTCGGCTTCGGTGCAGTGCGTGGCGATGCGGACCGAGCGCACGCCCATCTCATAGGCATGTTTGAGGTCATGCACCGTTCCGATACCCGGCAGCAGCAGCGTGGTGAGCACTGAATGTTCCAGAACCTCGGCTACCGCGCCGATCCAGTCCCAATCGGTGAAGGCGCCGAAGCCATAGTTGAAGGAAGAGCCTTGCAGCCCATCGCCATGCGCCACCTCAATGGCGTCGACTTTTGCTGCATCCAGTGCCTTGGCGATGGCGCGAACATGATCAAGACCATATTGATGGCGGATCGCATGCATCCCGTCACGCAGCGTCACATCCTGGATGTACAATTTGGTCTGATGGGGATCAAAGGTCATAGCGCCATCCTTTTGGCCATCTTCTCGGCGGTCTTCAGAGCTGCGGACGTCATGATGTCGAGATTGCCGGCATAGGCGGGCAGGTAGTGCGCCGCGCCTTCGACCTCCAGGAAGACCGAGACCTTGAGCCCGGTGAAGTCCGAGGTTCCCGTAGAGGCCATTTCGGGAATGTGCAGCGGACGATTGGAACCGATATGCTCGAACTGTACCGACTGCTTCAACCGATAACCTGGAACATAGCTTTGCACTTCGGCTACCATGTCGTCGATGGAGCGACGGATCGCATCCTGGTCCGCCTCATCGCACAGGCAATAGACGGTATCACGCATGATGAGTGGCGGTTCGGCCGGGTTCAGAATGATGATCGCCTTGCCGCGGGTAGCTCCGCCTACGGCGACGATGGCCTGGCTGGTCGTTTCGGTGAATTCATCGATATTGGCACGGGTTCCGGGGCCCGCGCTTTTTGAACTGATGGAAGCGACGATCTCGCCATAATGCACCTTGGCCACTCGATTGACCGCGGCCACGATGGGAATTGTTGCCTGGCCACCACAAGTGACCATATTGACGTTCGCCGCGTCCAGGTTGGCATCGCCGTTTACCGGCGGGATCGTGTAGGGACCGATAGCGGCCGGTGTCAGATCGATCATCCGCTTGCCCGCAGCCAGTACCGCCTGGCTGTGGCGCTGGTGCGCACCGGCGCTGGTGGCGTCGAACACGATCTGGATGTCCTTGAACTGGGGCATGGCGAGCAGCCCGTCGAGGCCCTCATATGTGGTCGGAACACCCAGCCGGTGCGCCCGCGCGAGCCCGTCCGACGCCGGATCGATGCCGACCATCGCCCCCATCTCCAGCGTATCCGACAGGCGCATTACCTTGATCATCAGATCGGTACCGATATTGCCCGATCCGATGATGGCAACCTTCACCCTGGCCATGAATCAAGCCTCTCCATATCTAAAACTGCATGTCCCGATGCCGCCCACCACGGCACGCACCTGATCGCCCGGATGGATGGCTACCATGGGTCCGAGTGCGCCCGCCAACAGCACGTCGCCAGCCTTCAGCGGCTCGCCGCGCTCTGCCAGCGTCCGCGCAAGCCATGCCGCTGCATTCAAAGGATGTCCAAGCGCCGCCGCGCCCGCGCCCAGGGATGCGATCGTCCCATTAATCTCCATCACCATCCCGGCAGACCACAGATCAAGGCCGGGCAAGGAGTGCCCTTCTTCCGCCAGAACGAAAAAGGCGGAGGAGCCGTTGTCCGCCACGGTATCGGCGAAGGTGATTTTCCAGTCGGCGATCCGGCTGTCCACGATCTCGATGGCGGCATGTACCGTCGCCACTGCCGCCGCCGTCTCTTCAGCCGTCGTCTGTGTGGAAGGCAGATCCGTGCCCAGCACGAACGCGATCTCCGCTTCCGCCTTCGGCTGAAGGCAGGCACCGGGGTCGAGCCTGCCGCCGTCGGCGATCCGCATATCATCGAACAGCACGCCAAAGTCGGGTTGATCGACGCCTAGCTGTGTCTGAACGGCCTTGGCCGTCAACCCAGCCTTGCGCCCCACGATCCGGCGTCCCTGCGATTCCCAGTAGCGCGTGTTGATCGTCTGTACGGCATAGGCACCCGCCATATCGAGCGGGTCCAGGCCGTCGCGCAGCGGTGGCACAGCACCGGAACGATAAGCCTCGCGCAGGCGGCTGGCGAGTTCGTCGTGAGTAGTCGCAGTCATAGCATCTCCCGCAACTGATCGATGGTTTCGGCCCGAAACGCCACTTCCGTATGGATCGCACCAGACGCGACAGCGCCTGCCATCGGGGTCGGTCCTTCAGCCACCCTGATGAACGGGAATCCCGATTTCCAGACCATCCAGCTCAGGCTGAACGATGATCTGGCAACTCAGGCGCGAATTGGGCTGACGTTCTGCCGCGAAATCGAGCAGTGCGTCCTCCTCCTCGGATGGGGCTGGCACGAGCCCGACCCAAGCTTCGCCCAGATATACGTGGCAGGTGGCGCAGGAGAGCTGACCGCCGCAATCGGCGTCAATCCCTGCAATTCCTGCCGTTACCGCCCCTTCCATGACAGAGATGCCATCGTCGATCGCGACGTCCGTTTCCTGCCCCGCCGGATCGACAAATCGTACCAGAACCATTTTATCTTCCTTTGCGCCCGCTTCCTCTCAGGCCGCGTGCTTATGCTCGCTTTCCAATATCCGCATGATCTGCTCACGCTGTTCGCGAGGCGTGCCAAGCAACTCGGCGTTGGCGCGCGCCCGCTTGTAGTAGAGGTGGTTCCGCATTTCCCAGGTGAAGCCGATGGCCCCGAACACTTGAATATTGCAGGCGGTGGCAGCGCGATACTGCTCGCTGGCATAGCTTTGTGCAATGGCTGCGGCCTTGCTGGCGTCGGCGGTACCCTCGCTTAACGCCCATGCGGCATATTGCACCCCGGCAGTGGCGCATTCGTTACCGCCGGCGACTTCGGCCAGGTCATGCTTGATCGACTGGTAAGAGCCGATGGGGCGGCCGAAGGCGATACGCTCCTTCGCGTAGGCCACGGCGTCGTCAAGCACCTGTTCGGCACCTGCGGCGCTTTCCGCAGCGAGAATGAGGTAGAGCCGGTCGCGGATCCACGACCAGCTGTCGCCATCGGCCTGAGGCAGCCGCTCGGCCGGCACGTCCTTGAATGAAATGCGGCTCACATGGCGGGTGATATCGCGCCAGTCGAGGCGCTCCATCGCCAGGCCCTGGGCCTTGGCATCCACGATGAAGAAGCCGGGCGTGCCTTCGACGTCCGCCATGACCACGATCTTGTCTGCATCGGCTGCCTCGACGACGAACGACTTTTCCCCGCTGATCGTCCAGCCGTCCCCCGCCTTCGAAGCGTTGGCGCCATGTGACAGACCGTTTACGTCGCCATTCGGGTCCGCGACTGCCAGCGCGAGTGAAAGCTCGCCTGCGGCCACCTGCGGCAGCAGTGCCTGCTTCTGTTCTTCGCTGCCGCAGCGTTCGACGGCCCAGGCGCCCGCCAGCGTCCCGAAAAGAGCCGACGGCGCGAGGGTGCGGCCCGTTTCACCGACAATCATGACAAGGTCGATATAGGTCAGGCCCAATCCGCCATAAGCTTCCGGGATGACGATGCCGGTCCAGCCAAGCTTCCGGATTTCATCCCAGAGGCCATCGCGCGCGACAGGCTGCTCATTTGCCTCCGGTTTGAGATAAGGGTCGAGCCTGACTTCCTTCGAGAGGAAGGCGCGCGCATTATCCCTGAGAGCGATATGCTCTTCGCTGAGGGTGAAATTCATTGGATAAGTTCCCCGGTCGAGGGCCGATGTCCTGGCGTTTGCAGGGGCGTGGACATCGGCGCGATGGATGTTTCAGGCCGCCAGTTGCGGGCGCCCGATTTCACTGAACGGCAACTTTGCCGACGGATCGATGTCGCGCGGTAGGCCAAGGATACGCTCCGCGACCGTGTTCTTGAGGATTTCCGTCGTGCCGATACCGATCGTGCCAGCCGGTCCGAACCAGTAGCAATAGTCCCAGCTGTTGAACAAGCCATAGTCCTGCTTGGGCAGGGGCAGTTCATCCTCGTCGCGCAGCATCCCGGCTATACCCTCTGTCCGTTTGGCCAGATCCGAGAGGCGCTGGCCGTGAGGCGAGGCAATCATCTTGCCAAGGTTGGCCTCAAGGCCGGGCGGATTGCCGTTGATCCGGTTACTGAGGTTGCGATCGGCCAGCAGACGGAGCAGTTCGCCCTCGACATAGAGTTTCGCGGCTTCGTCACGAACGAGCGGATCATTGATCTTGCGCGTCTCGATCAGGCCGGAAACAAGCTCCCGCGCGGTTGGGCCAAAACCCCATACCGCGCCCGGTTTCACCATGCCCATCCGCTCGGTCTGCAACTGTTCGAGAACAATCCGCCAACCCTGGCCTTCCTCGCCGAGCCGGTTGCTGACGGGCACGCGGACATCGGTTAGAAACACCTCGTTGAATTCAGGTGCATGACCGGACATGTCGAGTATCGGGCGTACCTCAACGCCCGGGTCCTTCATGTCGATGAGGAAGACAGTCAGGCCGCGATGCTTCGGTACCGTGGGGTCGGTCCTTGCGATAACAACGCCTACCTGCGAAATATGAGCGTTCGAATTCCAGATTTTCTGGCCGTTGATGATGTAATGATCACCCTCCAGCCGCGCTGAAGTGCGCAGGCCGCCCAGGTCCGACCCACTGGACGGTTCTGAAAACAGCATGCACCAGGTGTCGCGACAGGCAAGCGCTGGCGGTAGGAACTTCTGCTGCATCTCTTCAGTGCCGTACACCAACAGCGACTGGCCACATTGGTTCACGCCGATCGGATTGAGGGTATGAGGATGCGTGATTCCGGCGCGCTTGATCTCCTGTTCGATGATCAGCTGCGTTTCAGGATCCGCCGAGAGGCCCCATGGCGCCGGCCAGTGCGGAACGGTGTAGCCCTTCTGCGCCAGTTCCTCATAGGTTACGTTAGGGTGCGCTTCGAGCCACTTGCGCACCTCCAAGCGGCGGGGATCATCGTCGGCGGGAAGATTGAAGTCCATACTCACTCTCCATAGCAATGGCCGGCGCGATGCCCGGTGCCTTGTAATTCCATAATCATGGCAGTTTGCCATTCGTTCGCCCTGAACCCGCTGGTTCGAGACTGAATGACAGAATATAAAGCATACGTTCTATCTGTTCGAAGCTCGCCCTGGCTGTCAAGCTGAAACTTCGCCGGCTTTGGGTCTCGTGGGTGTGGACCATGGCCGGGTGGCAAGGTGAGATCGGTTGATCGGATCGGTCGTTCGGGCGGTTTGGGAATGCGCTACACTCTGCTATATTCCCATGTCGAGCGTGATGCGAAGCGGGCTGACGCTTCTCTCCGGACGGCTCCAGGAATTCGGCTCCGTTCGTTCCCATGGCTGAGCTTGGAGAAAAGCAAGATCGTCTACAACATCAACATAGGTCATATGCTTTAACAAAGCCACTGCAACGAGGATGGTGAACGGTTCAGTCCAGCAGGCTGCCAAGGGATCGATTGCCTGGGAAATCTTGATGCGGGGGTGTTTGCCAGCGAACGGAAATCCGATCGCCATTCTTGAGGCCGCGGAGAGGCTGGAACCCCTAGGTATCCTAGGGCTGTGCTCGGCGTCATCGGAAAAACGCGGCACGATTTTCGCCGGCATCGCACAGGCGCGTGACCTTATGTGCAGGATTAAGATCCCGGCCCCGCTCGGCGACCACTGACGGCAGGCCTCAAGCCTAAAGCGGAGCCGTGCACTCGCCGTGGCTCCGGCGGGCGCACGGCCTGCAATCTGTACGGTTTAGGGCCTCGATACGAGGAAGGCCTTGGTCGAGTTGAAAATCCACGTTTCAACGAAGCCGATCTCGTCGGGTCGGCCGCGACCCAGTTCGTTCAAGGCGCCGACGAGGCAGAACCAGTTGAGGACTTCCTGCTGCCCGCTATCTTCGATTGCGGAGGCTGGATAGTCGCGCCAGGAGGCATAGTCACCGCTCGCCATCGGCTCGAAAAGGGAACGATCAGCTTCGATGTCCGGCCACAGATAGTGATTCTTCTTGGTCAGAAAGGCGTGCGACCAGCTCGACGATGCGATGATGGCAACCCGATATTTGGATTGCGACAGAATGCGCGCCGTCGCGGCTCCCATGTCGAACAGCCTGGCCGGGATGGGGGCCGGCGGATCGAGATCCGCTTCTGTAAGTTCCTTCGTGAAAGAGGGCAGGCCGCCCTTCTGGCAGATGACGTGTCGGCCATAGCAGTTGATGGAGACCGGCAGGATCGGGTAATTGAAGCCCTTGCGGTCATAGTCCAGATAGAAGATCGCATTCGTGAATGCGTGGCCGAGCGGATGATGCAGCGGCTTGTATGAATAGGCACTGTCGAACCCGGCTGAAATCAGTTCGCTGACCAGATGCTTGCCTGCCTCCGTCACGCCGGGCAACACGAATTCCTTGTCGACGGGCTCTCCCCAGATATTGTTCGGAAAGTTGTGAAAACGGAATTCGGGGTGCGCATTCACGCAATAGGGCGGGACGACATCTTCGCGGAAATTCTCATATTGATCGTCGCCCCACAAAAGGACGAAGTCGGGATGGAAGTCATCCAGAGCCTGTCGCGCTTTGCGGGTCCAGTCGACCATTTTCTCGCGATGGAGGGCTGCTGCCGCCTCGCCTTCGTCGTCGCCCCATTCCTCTTGCATGGCCGCTGGCCATCCGGCCGCGCTCTTGAGCGGCTCAGGCAGCTTTGGATTGGTCATCATTTGCTTGAGCAGTCCTGACATGTTCTTGTCGGGCCACAGCAGCATCGGATAGTGGCTGATGCCCAGCGCTAGAATTTCGGCCATGCGTCTTGTTCCTTCCATAGGTCTGTTCGGTTCAACTGGATAAGCGGATCACGCCTGAATCATGGGGTGCAGCCTTCCCGTCCTGGCCAAGGCCGATCTCTGCCGGCAAAGCTTCATCGCGCAGGATGATATGTTACATTTAGTCAAACGTTTTACATTATCTAATGAAGAGCGATTTGCTTGCCAACACGATTCTGTATCGGGCTTGTGGCGGTGCCCATCGAAGGAGCGGGCATAGGGATCCGTCCTCCGGTTCGCGGCCTTAAGTGCAGCGGCAACCGCTGCAATGCAGGTGTGGAGATGCTGTCTCAGGCCGCCGGCAGGGCCGCCATTGCGAGGGTACGCCGGGCGCCTTCCAGGTGCAACCGTTCGACCATTTGGCCGTCAACCTGTATCGCGCCCTTGGCCAGGTTTTCAGGGGCGTCGAATGCGGCGATAATATGTTGCGCCCGCGCAATCGCGGCATCATCGGGCGTGAACGCCCGGTGACAGACGGCGATCTGGCGAGGGTGCACCAGGGTCTTGCCGTCGAACCCGAACAGAACCGCCTGTCGCGCTTGAGCTTCAAGACCCGCTTCATCGTCGAGATGATTATATACGCCATCGAGGATCGACAGGCCATGCGCGCGTGCCGCCGCGACGGCGAGGCCAAGCGCGCCTGTGAATGCTGTGCGCATAGTGTCGAGCGTGGCGCCGGTTTCTCTCGCGAGGTCGTTGGTGCCCATGACGAAGGCGCGCAGGCGCGTGGATTCGGCGGTCGCCGCTATGCTTTCGAGTCTGAACAGCGCTAGTGGTGTCTCGATCATCGCCCATAGGTCGACATCGTGACCCTCGAGCAGTGTTGCATATCGAACAATGTCCTCGGCCGTGCTGACCTTGGGTATCAGGATAGCGTCAGCGCCGGCTGGTCCGATCGCGCGCAGATCCGCTGCGCCCCATTCGGTCTGAAGGCCGTTCACGCGCACGATGAGCTCACGCGGCCCGAAGCCGCCTTCTGCAAGTGCGGCGACAGCCTGTTCGCGGGCAAGATGTTTGACATCTGCGGCGACGGCATCCTCAAGATCCAGGATGACCACGTCGCAATCGAGCGTGCGCGCCTTTGCGATGGCCTTGGCATTGGACGCGGGCAGATAGAGGGCGCTTCGACGAGCCATTATGGTCATGCAGACCTCCGTTACTGGGCTGTTTGATTGCGTCGCGCTATTGCAGCGGGTCGGATTCCTACGGCGCGATTGCGGCCAGGCTCTTGATCAGGGCGGCGCGGGTATGCCGTGAGAAGCGCAGCGCTGAAGAGGGCAGCGCATGACCCTTTCGCGTAAGAATGCCCAGCGCACGGGTGAGTGGCGGAGAGCCGATCGGCAGGGCTTCAATGTCCCTGTCCAATCGATCCGGCAGTGCGAGCCGGGGGATTACCGCCGCCCCGACCTCGGCCCGCACCATGGCGACGGCCGTATGGATGTGGCGCACCTCCGTCCGCGATTGAAGCTGGAGTTGGTGCGACTGCATGGCCTGTTCCAGCTCCGATTGCAGCAGCACCGATCCTGACAATGTTATGAGCGGCAGTGTCGCCAGATGCATGAGGCTCATAGCCTCGCCAGTGGGCGCGCTCAGCTTGCGCGAGATGACAATGCACAGGGGCTCGGCGACGGCTGGGGCGAAGCTGATTCCTGAAGGCGTGGGCGATGGGCACGGCGCAATGCCGATATCCACGCGCTGCTCGGATAGGGCTGTAACGACCTCCGGCGAGGTAAGCTCCTCGACATCGATCCGTAGGGTGGGATCATATTGCCGGAACGAGGCGATGATCGCCGGCAGGCGGCTGCCGGATATCGAAGGCACGCAGCCGATCACCAAGCGTCCCTGCCGCATCGTGGAGATGCTGCGGACCGTCGACAAGCCGTCGGCAATCTCCGCGAAGCCGCTCTCCACGCGTTTCAACAAGGCTGCCCCAGCCTCCGTCAGGGCGACCTTTCGCGTTGTCCGTTCCAGAAGGCTGACCCCGAGCTGCCGTTCGAGTTCGCGCACCTGCATGCTGAGCGTCGCCTGGGATCGGCCGACTTCCGCCGTTGCGCGAACGAACGAACAATGCCGCCCCACGGCAAAAAAGGCACGCAAGAGATTAAGGTTCAAACGGGTCAGTTCCTGATCCATGCTTTGATCTTAGAGCCTCAACGGTTCGCTGGGAAGGCGATCAGCCGCCGGATATCGATGGCTTCCTGATTCCCAGATTGTCGCGAAGCGTGATGCCTTGATGATCCTTGCGGAACAGGCCACGGCGTTGCAACTCGGGTACGACGAGGCGGACGAAATCCTCATAGTTGCCGGGAGCATAGCCCGCCGCAAGCACGAAGCCATCACAGGCGGAACCGAACCACTCTTCCATCTGGTCGGCAACCTGCTTTGGCGATCCAACGAAGGTGGGAAACTCTGCGAGCGTGCCGCGCTGCGTAAAGCGCACGAAGTCGGCCGGCGTGGGATTGGTGCGCCCGCTCAAACGGACGACACGGTCGCGGAACGCCTGTATGCCGGATATTGCGTCCATCTCCTCGCTCGTGAACGGTTCATCATAGCCCTTCGTCGAGAAATCGAAATTGAGCACCTCGGACAACAGCACCAATCCGTCGATCGGCTTGGTGAGGCCGTCGATCAGCGCCTTCTTATCCTCCGCCTGCGCCTGCGTCTCGCCGACGATGGCGTAGACGGCGGGCGTGATCCTGACCGAATCCCTGCCGCGCCCGATCTGGTCCAGCAGGTCCTTGAATTCGCCATAGGACCGGCGTCCCACCTCCAGGTTCGGATAGATGACGAAAACGAGCTCGCCCCACTTCGCCGCGAAGGCGCGGCCGCGCCCACTCTGTCCCGCCTGGATCAGGACCGGCTCGCCCTGCGGCGAACGGGGGACCGTGAAGGGCCCGCGAGACTTGAACCATTCCCCGGCATGTTCCAGGCGGCGGACCTTGCCCGGATCAGCGAACAGGCCGCGCTCCTTGTCGATTACCAACGCATCGTCATCCCAACTGCGCCAGTGTCCCTGCACTACTTCCAGAAATTCCTCGGCGCGATCGTAGCGCAGATCGTGAGAGAGCGCTGCATCACGGCCGAAATTGGCTGCTTCTGAATCATTGAGGGACGTCACGACGTTCCAGGCCGCCCTTCCGCCCGTCAGCTGATCGAGCGTGGCAAAGGTCCGCGCCACATGGATGGGCTCGTAATATGTCGTGGAATAGGTAACTCCGATCCCAAGATGGCGCGTTACATGACCCAGCGCGCTGGCGCACAGCATCGGATCGAGCTTCACCGCACGGATACCCTGCTCCACGGTCATGCGATAGTCGTCGCCGAAGACGTCCGGGATCGCGAGCCGATCATCAAAGAAGGCGAGGTGGAATTTCCCTTCCTCCAAGGTGCGGCCGATGCGCTGATAATATTCCGGCTGCAGGAAGTCGGCGGCCGCCGCCGGATGCCTCCACGACGCGGGAAGATTCGAGCAGTTTTGCGCTTGAAGGAATGCGACAAGCGCCATCTGACGATCTTGGGTCATGAACACCTCTTCCCCTTGAAAATCTGCCGCATGCCCCAAGGCCTGTGCCTTCGCCCATGCTCATTGCCATGCACCGCTTGTCTCTGAACCGAGGGCGCCGCGACGCTTCTCAGATCGATCGCCGTCTGACGGCGGCCATCTGACTTTCTGCCGAAAGGCATGGCTACGAAACTACGAAAGACGGTTTGATTATTAGAGATATTCGATAAATCTACATCGGTGCGCGTTGTCACGAGAAGTAGGCTGCGGCGGCGCCATGGCGATCAGATAAAACAATTGATTATCAAGAAAATTGAATATTAGTTTTCCCGTGACCGATGATGGAACATCGTCTTATATGCAATATATGAGGTCGACGCGAGATCATGACATCTAAGATTAGATCGATCGTTCTAGGAGAATAGCTTCGTGTCATGGACTGAAGCCAGCCTGAAGCTGGAGAGCGATATGCCGGCCGCAGGCAGTGAGGAAACCCCCATGAAAGGAGCAGGGATCACTGTCGCCCTGCTGACGCTGCTTTATGCGGTTTCTTACGTCGATCGCAGCATCCTGGCGCTTTTGGCCTTGCCTGTATCCCAGTCGCTCGCCCTGGATGATCGGCAGTTGGCGCTCCTGCTGGGCGTTGGCTTTGCACTGTTCTACGCCGTGGGTGGCCTTGTTCTCGCGCATTTCGTTGATACGCGCAACCGACGCATCGTGGTGACCGCCGGAGTGGTCGTCTGGAGCCTCTCGACGATCCTGTCGGGCTTTGCGAACGGCTTTTGGATGATGTTGATCCTGCGCAGCGGCGTTGCCCTTGGCGAAGCGGTGCTGACACCCGCGGCGATCTCCCTCATCGCAGATCTCTATCCCCGGCACAGAAGGGGCATGCCCGTGGCGATCTTTGCCTCCGTCGCCGGTGTCATGGCGATCGGTTCATATGCCGTGGGCGCGGCGGCGATGGACCTGGCGGCCCGGGTGAGCGGCCATACCGGTCTTGACGCCTGGCGGATGACCTTCATCTTCGTGGGCCTGCCTGGGTTGCTGCTTGCGGCGATATTCGTACTGAGCGCCACAGTGCCGGCGCGGCGTGAGGCTCGGAACCCGTCGGTCGCCGATGCCGACATACGCGTTGTGTTCACCTATCTGCGCACGCGTTTCGGCTTCTTCGGACCGCTGCTGTCGCTCACTGGCCTGAACAGCCTGTACAGTCTCGCGATCATCGCCTGGCTTCCCGCACTGCTGGCGCGTGAGCAGGGGTTAAGCCCATCCAGCGCCGGCTATCTGATCGGCCTTGTCGGCGTGCCAGCCGGCCTCGTCGGCAATTTCTTCTGGCAATGGATTGCCACCCGAAAGCAGTTGGCGGACCCGACGGGCGGCATCGTACGTACCTTCAGGCTTCCTGCCTTGGTCGCGGCGCCCGCCTTTGCCGCGGGGCTGATGATGGATTCGCTTGTACCGCTGCTTTGTGGCTTCGGGGTCGGGATGTTCTTCAGTACCGCTTTCTCGGTGGTTTCGCCGCTGAGCATCCAGCTTTTCGGTCCCCCGCAGATGCGTGGCCGTGTGAGCAGCATATACCTGCTGATCGTGGCTGTGCTCGGCTATGGGCTGGCGCCGCTCGCTGCGGTGGAACTCGGCGCGGCCGTGGCAGGGGAGGGGCATGGGCTGCGGGAGGGATTGGTGATCCTGTCGCTCCTGGTCTGGCCAGTCCTGATCTGGATGTCCTTCCGCGTCGCCGGCAAGACCCACCTCGTCCAGATCCAATGATCCGCGGCGCCAGCCGTTGCGCCGCACCGACTCTCGAAATCGGGTTCAATATGGCTAGTTCAAGGGAGACAGGAATGGCCAAGGTCGTTCGTATCCATGAGTTCGGCGATCCCGCCGTGCTGCATATCGAAGACATGGAGGTCGCGGCGCCGGGAGAGGGCGAGGTGCGAATCGCGGTGGAGGCGATCGGCATCAATCGCCTGGAAGCGACGATCAGGAGCGGGCAATCACCAATGAAGCCGCCGCTCCCCGCGATCCTTGGCACCGAAGCCGTCGGCCGCATCGCCGCTGCCGGCAAGGGTGTGACGGGCTGGCCAGTGGGAACGCGAGTAGCGACGCTTTCGGCCGCTTCAGGAACCTATGGTACCTATGCGAGCGAAATTCTCTACTCAGCCGCCGGTCTTGTCAGGCTGCCCGATGTGCTGGATTCCGTCGACTGGGCGGCGAGCTGGGTTGCCTTCCTCACTGCGTGGGGCGGCCTTCGAGACAGCGGCGGGCTGAAGGCGGGGCAGACCGCCATAATCACTGCGGCATCGTCGGCGATCGGAGTTGCGGCAATGCAGATCGCGCGCAACCTGGGTGCCAATGTGATCGCAACGACGCGTACGCCGGCGAAGATCGACCAGCTAGCCAATTTTGGACCGCATCATATATTGATCACTGAGGACAACGACGTCGTCGGCGAGATCCGTCGGATCACGGGTGGTCGTGGCGCCGACCTGATCTTCGATCCGATCGCAGGCGCTTTCGCCGAACTGTTGATGGACAGCCTGGCGGAGGAGGGGACGCTGATATTGTACGGCGGCTTGTCGCGGGAGCCCACCACCTTTCCCCGGCCCCTCGCAATGCGTCGCTGCCTGACGATGCGCGGCTTCAACATGTTTTCACTGCTGAGCGATGAGGACCGCGGGCCTGCGGCGATCGAAGCCCTGCGGGCCGGGATCGTCAGCGGCGCCTATCGCATGCCGGTCGCTCATCGCTTCCCACTGGAGAACATTGCTGACGCGCACCGCGCAGTGGAAAGGGACGCGCATGTCGGCAAGGTGGTTGTTACGGTGCAAGACCCGGACGAATGGCCGAGTGGATAAGCGCAAGCACGATGCTGCGCCGCTCAGCTTCGCGTTCTTCATATGTGAATGCCGGGCAGCGCATGAGCAGCGGTCCACCGCCGCCACCGACCGAGGGAAAGATCATTAAGGTGAATGGGAATATTTCGTGCAACGAGGCAGTCGCAAAGGTCGCTGATCCTGAACGCGGACTACGGCCTGGCTCGGTGCGCCGCACCAGCTCACTGCAAAGTCTGTGGAGTCTGGGTAACGAGCAGATCGTGACAATTGTCGGCCGTGCGCGTGATGTCAAACAATCGCCGGGTCAGCAAGCCGCCATTGTTGCCGAAGATCACCTTGAGGCAAAGCTCGGCCTTGACGGCCGACTGGTTTCGCTCGACGGCAGTCGCTGCCAGCTTCAATTGGGTGGCTTCGCCGGCCTGAAGCCCGGCGGAGAGATGCGAAAGGCGATGTCCAACGTCCTGTCTGACGAGGCAATGAACGCGACCTGCCTCCACCGGCTCCTTGACGATCTTGCCGGGGCCGCGTTCATGGCTTTCGCCGCCTGGCATGGGTGGGAAGGTGGCCTGAATTCCTATGTCGAACGAACCGGCATGCCCTCTCCGGCCGACCGCGATGTAACGGACGTCTGCATCAGCTACGTTCCTGGATCACCTTCGATCAGGGCCGATGGTCGCGGCAGAGAGGAAATCGCCAGGCAGCCGGAAGGACCGCTGTCGGCTGCGTTCACCAACACGCAGGCCTTTCACGCGGTGGCGAAGCACGATGGTCCGGACGAATGGAGGCTACGGCGCACCGATGTCTGGCAGGACGGCAATGCGCTCTTCGTCGATGCCTGGTTCCAGGACAGCTGCGCCATCTTCGGGAATCCAGACAAGCGACGAATATTCCATGAATATGGTTTATTGGCCAAGGTTGATGCCGAAGCGCTCACGCTGGAGTCGGTTGATGTCACGCCGCACGTCTTGCCCTATCTGACATGTGAGGCGGCTCCTGCCACGGCTGCAATGCTGCTCGGCCACCATGTTGCGGAATTGCGCAAACAGGTGCCGGCGCAGCTGCGTGGCCCATCGGGCTGCACACATCTCAATGACATGCTGAGGTCGCTGCTCGATGTCGTGTCGCTGGCGAGGCAGGTCCGAGGGAGGATTTCATGAAAATGGACTATCAGGATCAGCTTGTCGTCGTCACGGGAGGCGCTTCCGGTATCGGATTTGCGACAGTTCAGGAGTTTTCATCGCGCGGTGCAAGATGCGCGCTGATCGATCGGAACGGTGAGGCCGCAAGAGAAGCAGCCGAACGAATCTCAGCGCAAGGTGGATGTGCCAAGGCTTATATGCTGGATGTGGCCGATCGCGACGCATCGCGTGATGTCGCCGCAGCCGTCCGCCGGGAAATGGGTGACGCATCGGCGCTTGTAAACAACGCTGGTGTGGCTGGTCTCGCGAGTTTTGGCAGTCCAGAGTCAGCGATCGAATGGGATCGATCAATTTCGGTCAACTTGACGGGATCTTACAACATGACCGTTGCATTCCTGGAAGCCCTGAAAAATACGAAGGGGGCGATCGTCAATATATCTTCGATCGCTGGCCTCGGCAGCGGTTTCAGCAATGCCGGCTACGGCAGTTCAAAAGGGGGCGTGAAAGCGTTCACCCAGGCCTTGTGCCGTGAGCTGTCATCCTTTGGGATACGCACAAATGCCGTCGCGCCTGGTTACACCGAGACACCTCTGGTCAAATCCGCGTCTGAGACACTTCAATCCTGGCTGGATACTCATTGCCCCATGAAGCGGCTGGGGCGACCGGAGGAAGTCGCAAAGGTTATTGCGTTTCTCTGCTCGAGCGATGCCAGCTTCGTCAATGGCGTCACTATTCCGGTCGATGGTGGCTACATGGTCGTGTAGGGTTTTTGTCGGTCAACCCGGTGCTTCGTGCGCATTGAAGTGGTTGGACCCGCCACGGGGCGCAACGGGAGATCGCGTCGCCGTCCTATTCGTCAAAGATTAGCTCAAGCATGTTGGTGACGAGCGCGGGTTTTTCTGCCCCCTCCAGTTCCACCACGCATTCCAGTGTAACGAAGAGACCAGCTTCCCGCCGTTCCGCCCCGCATATCCGGCCGCGCAGCCGGATCCTGCCACCTTCCGGCACGGGAACGAGAAACCGAAGGCGGTCATAGCCATAGGACAATGCCCGGCACACATGCTCGAACTTGATGAGTTCATAGAGCAGGCCGGGAATGAGTGAGAGGGTGAGAAGACCGTGCACGATGGTGCGTCCGCCCGGCAATTCACGCTGAGCGCGTTCGACGTCCACATGGAACCAGGCGTCATCGCCGGTCGTCTCCGCGAAGCGATCGATCAGCGGCTGGTCAAGAAGCATCCATCGACCGGGCCCGAACTCGGTTCCGACCAGATCGGCGTAATCATGTGGCGAACGGAGGATCAGCACGGGACAGTCCATCATGTTGTTTCCTTCACCTTGCTTCCTTGACAGCAATCCTGACCGGCAGAGGTCCGCCGCACCGTGGTCGCAGGGGAGGGGCGGTATAGGGCCTGTTCGACGCGTTCATGGATGTCCCGGGGGGGCTCCGGGCGACGGATCATGGCGGCAAACTCGGCGGGCTCTGCCCGGCCACTGGCTTACGTTGTCAGGATCGTCCAAACGGGTTGTGGATCAAGCGGCCTTTCCGGCGAGGAAGCCGCCGTCGACAGCAACGATCGATCCGGTGGTGAAGCTTGATCGAGGGGATGCCAGGAAGACAACTGTATTGGCAATTTCATGTGGCTCGGCCACGCGATTCAGCGGGTGTGCCGCGTTGGTGCGTGCGACAAGCTCTGGAACGCTCAGCAGATGAGCGGTCAGGTTAGTCGCCACCGTGCCTGGCGCGACGGCGTTTACCCGGATATTATGCGGCGCAAGTTCCAGTGCGAGCGTCTTGGTCAGCCCGACGACACCATGCTTGGAGGCGACGTATGAACTGCGGTTGACGACCCCCGTTTCCCCCGCAACTGACGCGATGTTGACGATGGAGCCGCTGACCCCTTGATCGATCATCCGACGCGCGGCTATCTGGCTGAAGAGGAACACTGATGTCAGATTCACGTCGATGACGTTCCGCCAATCGTCGACCGGGATATCGACAAGCGCGCGCCGCTCGCCGATGCCTACATTGTTCCCGAGCACGCGGATCACGCCGAATGCAGCTTCCGCTTCTGCCATCGCGCGGCTTACGTCTGTCTCCTGGCTGGCATCGGCAATGATCGTGATTGCGCGTCCTCCGGCTGCATTGATCTGATCGGCAACGGCCCTGGCGGCGTCGGCATTCTTGTCTATGATTGCCACAAAGGCGCCGTTCTCGGCGAGCAGCAGCGCGGTTGCCCGGCCGATTCCGGATGCCGCGCCGGTCACCAGCGCGGGAACCCCAGCAAGCCCAAGATCGAAGCCCGCGGTCATGCGAGCGAAGCTTTCGCACAGATCGACGTCAAGAAGCTACATATTGTAAAGTGGGCGCCGGTCATAGGTCACTCATCCTCTCAATCCTATTATCTAGTTCATATGTTCTAAGTTCGCCTATATTATGAGTCCACAGATTTTTGGAGCGTGTTCGTAGAACAGAGCGGCGGCCGGCCTCGGCGGCTCTTTCGGAATGATCGGGCGGCCCGGCGCTGGCATGGCACTAAGCAGGCAATTTAGGCCGCTTCTACATGCTATAATTTAACATAAGATATATTATCGTACTTTAATAGTGTAAGTGCGGGATAGAAGTGACACTCTCGGGCGTCCTTAACAGAGCTTGGTAGCATGATCCTCCTGGCAGTTCCGGAGGACGCGCTTATGACGGTAGCGGCGATGAGCCATGGCGAGTTTTCGCGCTTTGATACGTTGTGGCGCGTGGATCGCGGCGAACTTCGGGTCGAGGATGCGGCGCTGTTCCAAAAGGAACAGGGCTGCTGTCTTGTCCTGAAATCCAATCCGTTCTCAAGCCGCGAAGTTGCTTGGCCGTTTCGTGTAATTCCGAACGGTCCTTATTTCTCACCATTGTCCTTCACGCCCACGGTGGGGACGTCAATGGTTTCCTTCTTGGTACCTACAACCACCACTTTGGAATCGACGTCAACCTTGGGAAGTTCCCCACCCTTCACGCTGACCTCGGGCACATCGCCGCCCGACACATCTGCCTTCCAGAAGCCGGTTGCGAACAATATTCCCACCACGACCAGAACCAGGATCAAGGCGATTGCGACGGTCCGTCCGCCCCGATGTTTATGAATGACAACCCGCTCGCCGGTGTAACGATCAGTATGAACATCAACCATCGCCATCCTCCACCTATGAGAACGGAGAAACAATCAGCTGTTAACTCTAGTTCCGCTCTGTTGACGCCGCGTCGAAGACGGACTTCCACGAAGCAGCCATAGTGGAGCGCCAGGCATTGCCAGGCTTGATGCCCCACCACCCGATTGTCGCGATGGGCTCCCCGGCCCCCTTACAGCGCTATGGAGTCCCTCCATCTATCGCAAATCGATTGCCTTCCGCTTTGCGCCGGGCATAGAAAGCCGACGAGAAAATGGGGGCGCATTGATGAAGATCGGATCCTGTGCATTGGTGCTTGCGATTGGAGCAGTTCTACTGCCGATGACAGCGCACGCAGATGATCCCAATGATCCGACCATGCGCAGCACTGCGGCCCGCGCGCGCGATCGGGCAATCATCAAACGGATGAACCAGCAGCAGTTGGCCTATGTCCGGGAGCGCGACGCGAAGATCATGCAGAATTATCGCCGAGCCCAAGGGCAAGGTGATGGCTATGCGGATGCTCGCGGTGAATATGCGCGCAAGATGACGGAGTGGCGGCGCGCCGTTGCCGCTTGCAATGCCGGGCGTTGGGAATATTGCGACTAGAGGGACGCATAAGGGACGCATAAGGAATGTCAGGTCGCGTTACCTGACGGTAACTGCCACATATCCAGCTATCACCTTCAACAGGCGACATCTGGGGAATTGCTCCTTACATCCCCTCGATGACCATCGCTATCCCCTGACCGCCACCGATGCACATCGTGATCAAGGCGTAGCGTGTCTTCGTGCGGCCAAGTTCGTAGATGGCCTTCACCGTCAAGATGGTCCCTGTCGCGCCGACCGGATGACCCAGCGAAATTCCCGACCCATTGGGGTTCACCTTCACCGGATCGAATCCAAGCATCGTCGAAACGGCACAAGCCTGGGCCGCAAATGCTTCATTGGATTCGATGACGTCGATCTCATCAAGCGTCAATCCCGCCCGCGCGAGCGCGATGGGCACCGCCTCCACCGGACCTAGTCCCATGTGGGAGGGTGCAACCCCGGCATGCCCCCAACCGAGAATTCGTGCCATCGGCCGTAGGTCGTGCTGCGCGACCGCATCGGCCGAAGCCAGGATGACGGCTGCTGCGCCGTCATTGATGCCTGAGGCGTTTCCTGCAGTGACCGTGCCATCCTTTTGAAATACCGGCCGCAATGCCGCCAACGCGGCGAGGTCGTTTTCGGCCCGGACATGCTCGTCAACCGCAAATTCACGAGTTGCGCGCCCGACCTTGACCATCACCGGCAGGATCTGGTCGTTGAAACGTCCTTCGGCTTGAGCGAGCGCAGCGCGGCGATGACTTTCCGCCGCCAGCACATCCTGCTGTTCACGTGTTATGTGATGATCACGCGCAACATTCTCCGCCGTGACGCCCATGTGATAGCCGTCTATGGGATCGCTCAGCACAGCGACCAGCGCATCAATCATCGCGACATCGCCCATCTTTCGACCGAAACGCACATCCGTCACATGATGCGGAGCGCGGCTCATCACTTCGGCGCCTCCGGCGGCTGCTATATTAATCTCCCCCTGGGCGATTGCCCGCGCCGCGGCGATGATCGCTTCCACGCCCGATCCGCACAAGCGGTTCAATGTCAGCGCTGGCGTACGTTCCGGAATGCCGGCACGCAATGCAGCAACACGCGCGAGATAAGCGTCCTGGGGCCGAGTCTGGATAACCTGCCCCATGATGACATGTTCTACATCACCCGGCTGGATAGCCGCTCGTCGCACAGCTTCGGCGATCGTCAGCGCGCCCAGTTGCGCAGGTTCGAAATCCTTGAGGCTGCCGCCAAAATCCCCAATGGCGGTCCGGACGGCCGATACGATATAGGCTTCCTTCATTATCAAGTCCTTGTTTTTACAGCCACCAAGCGGACCGAAGCCGATAGTCATACGGCTTCTGGAACAGATGATCTAACTTATCCATACGCATCAGGAGCGACCATGAGCCGCGCGGGCGGTTGGCGATCGCCTCCTAAATGCATTGTTCTGTCTTGCCTGCGCCACTTTGAAGGGCAACGGCCCCTGCACCTTCCAGGATGCAGGAGCCGTCTCCCCCATTTAACAGCCTATGATGTTTCAGAGTTCGCCTGGTCGAAGCGTTATCTTCAGCCAGATTTCGCGACCGCGCGAGATTGGGCCTTCAAAGTCCGGCAACACTCCGACGGTGGTGCCTGTACCTCTCCCGGTGCCCGGCGACTGAAAGCCGGAATAGGCGTAATAACGATTGGTCAGGTTGCGGCCTATGAGCGCGACTTCTACGCCGCCGGACTGCGAACCGACCGATATCGACCCGTCGAGCAGAAAGCGTTGCGGATTGAAGCCGATCGGGTTGAGTTCCTGAGACAGAAAATATCGCGACGTGTAGACGCCGTTCAGGTTGAACTTGGCCTTCAGATTGTCGCCGACCGCTGTTTCATAGGAGGCGCCGACGCTCCCGCTGAACTTGGGTGCACGGGGCAGCGGACGTCCCAGCATCTGCTGTTGATCCGGCACGGTGCCCGCGTCTGGACCGTCCGTGGTGCAACCGCCCGCGATCGTCTGCCCGACATAGCAGGCCGACAGGAAGGGTGAATCATATTTCGCCGAGTTCAAGGCCGCCGAAGTCGTAAGCGTCAGACCCGGTATGGCGTGGGGCGAAAATGTAAGATCCCCTTCCAGACCTTTGACGCGTGCCGAAGAGGCATTGAGGATCAACAGCACGATCGTGGCGGGGTCAAGTCGGCTGAGTTGCAGATCCTTGTAACGATAGGTGTAGGCGGCAAGGTTCAGGCGTAGCTGGCGGTCGAACATCAATGCCTTGAAGCCTGCCTCGAAACCTTTCACTGTTTCAGGACGATAGAAGGCTGGGATGTCAGTAATCGCCGGGTTCGCCAGGGCGGCGCTGTAGGTATTGAAGCCGATCTGATAGGCGCCGGACTTGTATCCCTGCTTGTAGGAAACAAACAGGTTGGTATTTTCCGACGGCTTATAGGACAGGGTCGTTTCAGGTGACCAGTTTGAAAATTGGACCTCGGGCGTGGTGAACTTGTTGGGCAGTCCAGCCGGCGGAACGATGTCCTGATACTTGCGATCGCGGGAATAGCGAACGCCCGCGGAAAGGCTCCATTGATCGGTCATGTTCCAGTCCATCTGACCAAAAGCGGAGATGGACTGCGAGCGGAGAGGGAAATTCCAGTAAGGAGAAAGCGGCGCTATGGCGGTCGTGTTGATCACCCCCTGCTCCAGAACGCGCAAATTGTCCTTCTGGTAGAAAGCGCCCATCATCAGGTCGATCGGCGAATCTGGGCTCGCGTATGAGAGCCTGACCTCCTGGCTGAAGGCATTCTTCCTGACCGACGACAGCCCCCCGATAAAGAAGCGGGCGCCTGATGTCTGCGCGTCGATGACCCTCTGGCGGATGCCATACCACCCTGTGACCGAGTTCAGCGTGATATCATCCGTCAATTTGTAGGAGATATCGGAACTTATCAGATACTGGCGGACCTTCAGAAAATTACTGTCTGAATTCCATGCCGGATTGCCCGTGACCGCTTGAATGGCTGCGGATGGAATGGCGGCGAAGACGACCGTGTCGTTGGGTTTGCAATCATCGGTGCCAGCAATGGCGCCGGGCCCCTGCGCCGCACCTAGCGGGCAAGCGATCTTCTGACTGGTCGTGTAACTGCCATTTTCGCGGACGTGATCATAGGTTGCGCGCAGCTTTACGGTAAGCCGATCTGTCGGCATCCAGTTGGCACTGAGGCGAACGCCCTCCTCGTCCGTGCCAGGAGCATAATCGATCGACCGTGCGGGGGCGACGTTGCGGAAGAAGCCCCGCTGGCGGGAGAAGCGCCCAGCCAGGCGCATGTCCAACGTGTCCGTTACCGGACCCGACACATAGCCGTCCAGATCGACCTGGTGAGCGTTGAATTCATAACCGGCGCTGAGCTGCGAGTGGAAAGTGCTCGTCGGTTCGGCCGATCTCATGGAGACGATGCCGCCGGTCGAATTCTTGCCGAAGAAGAGCGCCTGCGGCCCTTTCAGCACTTCGACCTGACCGATGTCGATGTTCCCCATGCGCACGACGCCGCCATAGCTGAGGGGAACGCCATCGATATTGATGGTCACCGCGGGCTCGGACGATGCATTGGAGGTCGGGCTGGCGACGCCGCGCAGCGTCAGGTTGCCGCCATAGGGGCCTGTCGCTGGCGAAATGATGAGCATCGGCGTCAGCTTGGCGACGTCGGTGATGTTCGTAACGTTGAGGTCCGCCAGCTTTTCCGCGGAAAATGCCGTGAGCACGACCGGTGTCTGCAGCGTCGTCTCGTTACGCCGACGGGCGGTAACGATGATATCCATGTTCTGACGCGCCTCTGCGGAGACGGCCGCGTCATTCTGCGCCGGCACCTCCTGCGCGGACACGACGGGAACCGCCATGCTGGCCATCGCCAGCACGGCAAGGCTCGCCATGCGATAACTGCTTTTCATGATGCTCCCTCCCTTGTTTTATACCCCGAACGGGGCACAGCCGCATTTCGTCCGCGCGTCTTTCGGCGTGGTGCGATTTGAAATGCGTCGGACAGACCGTTGAACAGCTGCATCTTCTATGTCATGCAGATAGCGGATTTGAGCAAGTGTTCTAACCCCTGCACCATCCGAACGAATGTATTAACGCATGCTCGTTAATGGCCGTTATCCTTGGTTTACAGTGCCATCAACGTCTCTTCTGCCTGGACTGTCTTGTTATTGTTCCAGAACCCGTTGGTGACGAGGGGCATCCACTTCCTGGCGTCATGTGAGCAGGACAGGATGACGTGGCGATGCGGTGCAACTTGGCGTTCGTCGCGTACCTTCATCCTCAATAGCTTGCTTTCACGTCCGGGACATCAGTTCCGCGCTGAAACGATCCTCGTGGTAGATCGCGTCGCCCCATGTCTTTTCGATTTCCAGCATCCGGCGCAGGTAACGGCTGAGCTCATATTCGTCGGTGATGCCGATGGCGCCATGCAGTTGGATAGCGGCCTCCAGCACCGCGCGGCCATGGCGGCACACGAGCGATTTCGCCGCCGAGACATCCTGCTTGCGCGTCGGCGCGTCCTCTTCAGCCAGTGCCGCCGCCGCCATGTACGTTGCCGAGCGCGACTGTTCGGCCGCCACGACCATGTCGGCAAAACGATGCTGAAGGGCCTGGAAGCTGCCTATTGGCTTGCCAAACTGGTGGCGGGTCTTGAGGTAGCCGGCTGTAAGCGCCAGCATGCGGTTCATGAGGCCCAGCGCCTCGGCGCAGAACGCGACTATGCCATGATCGATCGCCCGGTCGACCTTGACCGGGGCATCGTTGCCCTCGAACAGGGCCATTGCTTCAACGGCATCGAACGATAGGCGCGCAATCAAGCCTCCACCCAATCCGCGCAGCGGCCTAATGGAAAGGCCAGGCTGACCTGCAGCGACGAGAAACGCATTTGGCCCCGTCTCTGCCAATTGCGCCGTCACGATGAAATGCGTCGCGGTGACGCCATCGATCACGAGTTCCTTGGTGCCCGACAATCGCAAGGTTCCGCCATCGTCTTCAACCCGCGAATTCAATTGTGACTGGTCGAAATTCAGGATGGACTCATCCCTTGCCATTGCGATGCGGATGCTGCCCCCGGCAATCCCCTGCAAACAGGCGGTGCGAACATCTGTTGAACTGGACGTTTCGATCAGCTTGGGCGCGATCACCGCATAGGATATGAAAGGTGGCTGCACGAGCGACTGTCCCAATGCCTCACAGATCAGGAGCGTTTCGGCCATCGTCAAGCCGAGACCGCCGTCGTCCTCTGCGATCATGAGACCCGCAAGACCCAGTTCCGCCATTTCCTGCCATCGATCGATCGTGCCCGTGGCCATTGCTTCAGTGGAGCTGGGGTCGGTTCGCCTGGCGATGACGCTGGCGGCAAATTTCTCGACAGTATCGACCAGCGCACGCTGATCTTCGGTAAGGTCGAAGTTCATCCTACCCCCCACAGTGCACGGTTTCCCGATAGATCAGATTTTTCTGAATTTCGGTGGTCCCGCCGACCAGGCCGGATTTGCGGAACTCCAGATATGTCGCCGCCGTGCCGTTCAGGACATGGCCATAGGGCGGAGCCGCATCGGACTCCCCTCCCCTGGCCAGCGGATCGTAGGCAAGACCCGCTGGTCCGCCCATGTCCATGAGCAGCGCCGAAAGCCGTTCCAGAAGATCGGTGCCGCACAGTTTGAGAATGGAGGCGGACGGCGCGCGCGGATCGCCAGGCTGGGCCGCAATCACGCGCATCAAGGTCCATTCATGCGCCTTGAGATCGATACGGATGCGGTCCAGCCGCACGCGCAAAGCGCGAAGCCGGTCAGGCGAAACAGCTTGTTCAGTCATGCGGTCGAGCATTCGGACGGCAAATTGCAACAACCGTTTTGACTGGCCCAGTCCAGCGATTTCCGTTCGTTCCGCGTTCAGCAGAAACTTGGCGACCGTCCAGCCCTGATTTTCCCCTAACACGATATTTTCGCAGGGTACTTCGACATCCTCAAGGAAGACCTCGTTCACGTCATGCGCGCCGTCCAGCGACCTAATGGGTCTGACGGTGATCCCCGGCAAGTCCATTTCCATGAGAAGGAAAGTGATCCCTTCCTGTGGCCGGCCGTGATCCGACGTCCGCACAAGACAGAACATGTAATTCGCCCAATGCGCCCATGTCGTCCAGATTTTTTGCCCATTGACGATATAGCGATCGCCCTTGCGCACGGCCTTGGTCCGGAGTGAGGCCAGGTCCGAACCTGAAGAAGGCTCGGAATATCCCTGACACCACCAGTCACGCAGCGTCGGGATGCCGGGAAGATAGCGCTGCTTCTGCTCGGCCGTGCCAAAATGCTGGAGGACTGGGCCGATCATGTTGATGTGGGGAATTTGCCGGGGCGCGCCGGCCAGAAAACATGCTTCCTCAAAATGAACGCGCTGCATTGGCGACCAGCCGGGGCCACCATATTCGGCGGGCCATGCAGGCGTTGCCCATCCACGTTGATCGAGAATGGCCTGCCAGCGCAGATAGTCGTCCTTCGTGAGATGCTGAAGATTGTTGACGCGCGTCCTGATATCTTCGGGCACCAGGGCGGCGATCTCGTCGCGTATCATGTCGCGAAAGTCGCGGTCGGCGGCGTCGAATGTCAGATCCATTGTCAACGACTCCTGTCGATCGAAACACGGCCTTGGGTGAAGACGACCTTGTCGCGGGCGGACACCCGTGCCTCCAGCCGCGCGCCGGCTTCATCCCGCCAAAGCGCGAGCGCCAGCGTCTCGCCAGGAAAGACTGGCGCGCTGAACCTGCCCGAGAACGAGCCAAGGCGTCCGCTGGCCACGGCGCCATCTTCATTGCACAGCGCCTTCTCGACAAAAGCGGCGCACAGTCCATAAGTCGCCACGCCCTGCAGAATGGGACGCGGGAAGCCGGCCTTGGCGGCCACGTCGGGGATCAGGTGAAGCGGATTCTGGTCTCCCGTGAGCGCGAAGAGCTGCGCCGCCTGCGTGGATGTGGGTACTTCCCAGACCCGGTCCGGGGCGCGGTCGTTCATCACATCCGAAGGGGCGACTTCGAAGGGAGGCGCTCCGGCTACCTGGTCGGAGCGACACAGGAAAGACATGAACAATGAGGTATAATGTATACCGGACTGGCTATCCCGAAGATCTCGCACCATATTGATCACGCAGCCACGCCCCTCACCGCGATCGAAGACTCCATCCATGCGGGTTTCGCTGGTCACCTGTCCTTCAACGGGCAATTCCGCGTGTGAAATCATAGCTTGGCTACCATGCAGGACTGCCGACATTGTGAGCCCCAGCCCCATCGTATGAAGGCGTGGTGCAGCAAGTACGGTAGCCATTGCCGGCAATGCGCGAGACGGAGGCACCGGCCCCAGATGTTGACGCGCCCAATCGTCGCTGGGATCGACTCCGCAACCGACGCTCAGCGCGTAAATACAGCTATCCTTGCCGGAATAGCTTTGCTCCATGACCACGGGCGTCATATCCATCAAAGCGTCATAGGCCTGGATCATGCTTCTACGAGCTCCTCAAGGAAGGCGCGCGCTTTTTGGAACATGGCCGCCGATGCGAGAGGCTGGTTGTCGCGCTCATATCACACCCTTGGCCGACAACTCGGCCATCGCTCGTTCGTCGAGGCCCAGCATTTCTCGCAGCACCTCTGCAGTGTGTTCGCCGATGACGGGCGGTCCCAGGCGGTATTCGGGTGCCGATACCGAACATCGGATCGGGCTCGCGGCGACCGTGATTTCACCTGACAGAGCGTGAGGAAGTTTGACTTTCATGTCGCGCGCACAAAAATGAGGATCGGATTCAAGGTCGGACATGCGGTTGATCGGACCGCATGACACGCCCGCGGCATTGAGAAGCTTGATCCAATGTTCGCGAGGATGCTGAACAAGGATCTTGGTCAGGGCGGCGGCGACATCGTGACGGTTCGCGACCCGCGCACCCATCGAATTGAACGCAGGGTCATCGACCCATTCCGGACAGCCGACCGCCACCGCCAATCTGGCGAACTCCCGATTATTGAACGTCGCAACGAGCAGATAGCCGTCGGAGGTTCGATAGACGCCATAGGGGGACGCGCTCGGATGATCATTGCCCGTGCGTGGCATCTCAAATCCACCATTGAACCATGCTGTGAAGGTATTCGCCATAGCGGACACCTGAGAATCGAACAGTGAAATGTCGATCGACTGCCCCTGCCCTGTCTTGTCGCGCTCCCGGAGCGCCAACAATATGCCAATGACGGCGTCCTTCCCGGCAAGGATATCTGCAATCGGCACTCCCACCCGCATTGGAGGACCGTCAGGATCGCCGGTTACACTCATCAAACCGGACATGGCCTGCATCAGGAAATCATAACCGCTGCGATACGCATATGGTCCAGTCTGTCCGAAACCGCTGACCGAGCAATAGATCAGGCCAGGATTATGTCGCTTGAGAGATTCATAGTCGAGACCATATTTCTCAAGCGTCCTCGGCCTGAAGTTCTCGATGAAAATATCAACCCTGGAAGCCAGGGTACGGAGCAGTTGTGCGCCTTCATCACTCTGGAAGTTGACCGAAATAGAGCGTTTGTTGCGATTGGCGGCCTGAAAATACGTGGATTCTCTGGTTTCATTTCCATCAGTATCGATCAGCCATGGGGGACCGACATGACGCACATCGTCGCCTTCACCAGGCCGCTCGACCTTGATGATGTCGGCGCCAAAATCTCCCAGGCACTGCGTTGCTGTTGGTCCTGCAACAACCCTTGTCATGTCGAGAACTTTGACACCGGACATTACAGACATCGGAAAACTCCCCGGCCCTTTCCTCGCGAAAGAAACCCCATTTCCTTGGTTTAGGAGCGGCGGGCGGCGCATGAAACGTCAATTGCATGTCGGCAACCAGTTACTGGAAATCCGTTAATGCCCCGCGATCACAGCGTGGCCGCGCTGCCGAGCACGGCAGTCACTTGACTGGACAGAAAACCTCCATTTGCATGTGCAACAGCCAAATCCGCGGCAACCTGCCTGTCTCCGGCAGTGCCGGTCAGCTGCCGATAGGCTTCGACGATGGTGAAGAGACCGTACATGCCGGGGTGAACGCAGGCCAGGCCGCCGCCATTCGTATTGACCGGCAATTGGCCGCCCGGTCCGATAGCGCCCGAAGCGACGAAATCGCCGCCTTCCCCTTTCTTGCAGAAGCCGAGATCTTCGAGGAACAAGATCGTGTTGATCGTGAAGGCATCATATAACTGCACGACATCGATGTCAGAGACCGTAATGCGGGCCTGCGCATAGGCGCGCGCGCTGCTCGCCTTTGCCGCTGAAGTGGTGAGGTCAGGCATCTGCGCGATCTGATAATGGTCGGTCGCCTCGCCCACTCCAAGCAGATAGGCTGCCGTGCGTCCGTCCGCCCAATCCTTGCGCACCATGACCGCCGCCGCCGCACCATCCGTCACCAGGCAACAATCCAGTACCGAAAGCGGATCGGAAACCATCCGCGCATTATCATACTCCTCGCGGCTCAAAGGCTTTCGCAAAAAGGCTTCGGGATTGAGCATGGCCCATTCACGCGCGGTCTTGGCGACCGCATAGAAATGATCGCGGGTGGTGCCGAACTCATACATGTGACGGCTCGCCGCCAAGGCATAGCCACTGACCGGTAGCCGGGGACTATATGGCTTTTCGTAGAGATTCGGCCCCGCAGCACTGACCAGGCCACCGACGCCGGTACGCTGGTTGCTGCCATAGGCCACAAGAGCAACATCGATTTCCCCGGCGGCCAGCGCATGGGCCGCCACGTTCATCTGGGTGAGAAACGCAGATCCGCCGGTGCGATTGTTGTTGGTGAGCTTTGGCTGAATGCCAAGATATTCGGCAAAAGACAGTCCGCTTAGAAAATCGTTCGGAAGCGCGATGAACAGGCCGTCGACCTGCGAGAGCGAGAGACCGGACTCTTCCAGCGCCGCAAGGGCGGCACGACTGGCCAGATCCATCGATGTGAACCCTGGCGCCTCGCCAATCCCGAATGTAGCCGCACCGATGAGCGCAGTCGGCGTGCGACGATCCCCGATCATGGCTGCAACTCCTCTGTAGGCGTTTCGCCATCAAGAGGCACGAATATGACTGCGTGGTGGTCTTCGAACGGCACGATGCGCGTGTGTACCCGCATACCGATGCGGACATCCGCGGCGGCCACCCCTTCAATTCGGCTCATCATGCGTGGGCCCTCGTCCAGTTCCACGATCGCCACATTATAGTCTGCCTGCGGCGGCCGCACCCGGACGACCGTCGTCGCATGGACGGTGCCAAATCCTGATGCCTCGATCCATTCCAGATCGGTGCTGCCGGTGCCCGGTTCGGCCACCCGCGGATAGAAAAAGGGCGTCGCATCAGGTCGTCGGCGTTGCAGCATGAACCTGCCCTGGGCCAGAAACTCAAGATACTCCTTGTCCGGCCGCGTTGCCTGCATCGTCGTCACCTGCACGAATTCACCTGTCTTCACGAACTGATGTGGTAGCCGCCATTCACCGAAATGACCTGGCCCGTGATGTAGGAGGCCGCCTGCGACAGCAGGAAGCAGACGGGCGTTGCGACTTCCTCGGGAGTACCCCAGCGACCCATGGGTATCTGGGCCAGATAGGTGTCCCGAAACTTTTCGCCACGTACGGTTTCCGTCATCGGCGTTTCCACGACCCCGAATGCGACGGCGTTGACGCGGATGCCCTTGGCCGCCCATTCACGTGCCGCCGACATGGTGAGGCCATTGATCCCGGCCTTGGCCGCGCCATAGTTGATCTGGCCGACCGTGCCACGACGGCCGGCATCGGACGAGATGTTGACGATCGCCCCGGGGGCCTTGTCACCGGCGGCCGCCCGCTCCAGCATCTTTCGGCCAACCGCCTGCATCAGGCGGAAGGGCGCCGTCAAATTGACGTCAATGACCGCGTCCCAGGTTTCGATATCCATCCTGTGGATCATGGCTGCACGAGAGATTCCGGCATTGTTCACCAACCCGTCAATTCCTCCGGCCCATTTGTCGGCCTCCTCCACGGTTGCCATCACAAAGGCGCCGTCGGTGACATCGCCGTCGGCGATCATCAGTCGATCGGTGTCCACCTCATTTTGAAACTCCCGCAATGCGTTGGCATTTCGATCCATCGCCACCACCCTGCCCCCGAGTGCCAGGATTCCATTCGCGATCGCGCGACCTATTCCCTGGCCCGCGCCGGTCACGATCACGGACCTGTTCTCCAGCGACATGGGATTGATCATTTATTGGCTCCATGATTGAAAGCGGCGGGCACATCTATCTTCTGATCGCGGCAATCCACACCGCCGGCGATCATCACTAGAAATTTCATTCGGCGCCTGGCCCTGACAGAGGGGGCTGGTGGATAGCAACGTCCCCCATTGCATCTGCTGCGTCGGTCAGACTAGCGGGTGTGATGCCGGCAGACAGCCCCCAAGCCGAACGACCTTCCGATTACCACATATGTGTCAGAGCGCCGCGCTGCCTGGCTTTCAGGCTGCCTGCGATCCGCTGTCCCGACACAGAAGATGAGTTTCGACGAGTTCGCGCAGGCGCTGCACGAGCAGTTCCTTCTGGGGTGCGATCACTTCGGCGGCTCCCCCAATGCCTATCACTGTCGGGACCGGGAATACATTTTCAGGCAAACTCATCGCAATTACGGCGGCTCCAGGGCTGATCTCGCTTCTTTCGATATACAGATAACCGTTTTCGCGAATGAAATTGACGTCCGCCAGCAGTGCGTCGAGGCAGATGATGCTCTCTTCCGGAAGTCTTTCCGCGTTGATGCGGCGGACAAGCTTGCTGATCTCGGCATCCGACAGGTTTTTCAGAAGAGCTCGTCCGCTTGCCGAGCGGAGCAATGGCCGCTTCTGTCCAGGCGTCAGGTGAAGGCGTAAGGACGTCGTGGATTGCGCAACCTGTATATATTGGGACGCCAGCTTGTTGCGGATGGCCAGATAGGCAGTCTGGCCCGATATCTGGTTCGCCTTGCGCAACAAGGATGAAAGGCGGTCTTCCCCATGCAATTGATCGAGTGCCCAAGACCCCAGCAGACGCACTCGGCTGGTAGGCATGAAGGTGCGATCGCCATTATTATAGGCAAGATATCCAAGGACATTCAGACTGCGCATTATCTCCGAGGTGCTGGACTGGGGATAGTCGAGCGCGCGCGCCACTTGTGCGATATTGGCCGGTCCTTGATGATGATCGAAATACTCCAGGATCTGCATGGTTCTCCCGGTGGATTTCACGACATTGAGGGGCAGCGCTTCCCATTTGGCCGGTCTGCCAGGGCTTTCCTGCATGTTGTCCTGAGGCTGATTAAGCCCGTCATCCGAAGAAGTCGCTCCTTCCCTATCACGCTCGATTTCGGCCATGAGTTCCATGTCAACTCCTCTCCTCGCTACCGCGCCTGTACCATCCGTTCCTCGCCGCTTTGGTGCGTCATTAGGACGTATGTTCTAAATCGGTAACATATATGTGATGGCCGGTCAAAATGGATTTGCATCGGGCTTCATTGACCGTTCCCGAGAAGTAGCCTTGTGAATGGGCGCGCCTAGAGTAATGGCCAGCCAGAGGGTATCGCCTGACGGCTGAGAAATCGGGACAAACAAAGGTATAAAGCGGTCGATCTGATAAGATCAACCGCTTCACGCGCTGCCTGCATTCACCCTGTCCTGATCCCGGGGCACGGCGATGCTCGACTCCGGCTTCAACCCGGATCGAGCATCCTTGAGGTCGATCTACAGAACGATCAATTCACCATCGACATGCCGCCGCTGACGCTGAGCGTCTGGCCAGTGATATAGTCGGATTCCGCGCTGGCGAAAAACAGAACGGCGTGAGCGATTTCCTCCGGCTCCGCGACGCGGCGAAACGGAATGACGCTTTTCAGCCCTTCCTTGAGCTTGTCGGACTGGACATGATAAAGAGGTGTGTTGGTGGGCCCGGGCGCGACGCAATTGACGTTCACCTTGCCGCGCGCGGCCTCTCGGGCAAGCGTTTTGGTGAAGGAGATAATGCCTCCCTTCGCGCCCGAATAGACCGCTTCGCCGGGGCTGCCGATCCGGCCTGCGTCGCTGGAAATGTTGACGACCTTGCCGCCACCCTGCTCCATCATGCCGGGGACGAAATGATGGCAAAGATGGACTGGCCCCAGATAGTTGATGGCTACGATCAAGTCCCAGGTTTCCGGCTTGCTTTTGAGGAACGGTTCAACAAGGTCCCAACCCGCCGCATTGACGAGGATATCGAGCGTTCCGACTTTGCCGAGCACCGCCGCTGCAAAGGCATCAATGCTTGGCCGGTTGGTCAGGTCTAGCTTCTCGAACTCGGCCTGGCCGCCAGCGGCGCGGATTTCCTCGGCGGCTGCCTTCCCCCCTTCCTCATTGACATCGGCGACAAAGACCCGCGCGCCTTGCTCCGCCGCCATGCGGGCAATCGTCTTGCCTATGCCAGAGGCGGCGCCGGTCACCACCATGGATTTGCCTTTGAATCTGTCCGTCATGTTGGACACCCTCTCGTGAAAATGATTGCTGCCGATCAGATCTTGCAGGTCGGATCGAATTTCGGTGCCCGCTTCTCGCGATGCGAAGCGACGCCCTCGCGCACTTCCGGCCCGGTCAGGCCCAGCATCTCATATGCGACGGATGCATCGAACGACGGACCTGCCATGCGGAACCAGTTGTTGAGCGAGGTCTTGGTCCAGCGGATCGCGCTTTGCGCGCCGTTCGACAGCCGCACAGCGATTTCGAGAGCCTTGTCGTCAAGTTCCTCATCCTCGCAGGTGAGCGAAATGAGCCCCATGCGCTCCGCCTCTTCGCCGGAAACCGAGTCACATGTCAGCAGATAATATTTGGCCTTCGCCATGCCGCACAGCAGTGGCCAGATGATGACCGAATGGTCGCCCGCGGCGACGCCGAGGCGGGTATGGCCGTCGATCAGGCGCGCATTCTTGGACGCTATCGATATATCCGCCAGCAACCCGCAGACCAGACCAGCACCGACCGCCGGACCCCGCATGGCGCTGATGATGGGCTTGTTGCAGTTGATGATGTTGTAGACGAGATTCCGCGTCTCCTTCCAGATCTGGTTCCGGAAATGATAGTCGGTCATCGAGCGCTCCACGATTGCGAAATCACCGCCAGCGGAGAACGCCTTTTTGCCGCCCGTCAGAATGACCGAGGAAATGCTTTCGTCGTCGTCTATGTCCCGCCAAATCGTAACGAGCTCCGCGTGCATCTGACCACAAACGGGAGTCAGCTTCTCGGGATCGCCCATGGTGATGCGCAGTACGCGATCGGCAGGAAAATCGAACAGCAACTTCTCATAATTCTTCAAATAGGCAGACATGAGACCTCCAGAGAAGATAAATATGGTTGTTTTAAATCGAACGGATGCGGATCGTTGCCGCATCATCATCCACCGTCCGGACCAGATAGCAACCAAGCGCTGGCCATCTCCATGCAGAATCTTTGTTCGCAACCATATACCGTGTACGTGGAAGATGACGTCCTCTCGTAAAGCGGCATTGAAGTGCCCATGCGATCCCCGCAAAAGGTTCCGGATGCTAGTTCCCCTTCTGAGGGCGGCAGGCGCCGTCAGCACCGGGGATCCGGCTCCAATCCGCCTGCCGGGATCGGCTGTCACCCACCCAAAGGCCATCAATCTGAAAGGAAATAGTCGAAATGTCAGACGGCACCGTCAAGAGCATGCGCGCGAGCGCGCGCCCTATGGCAGCCAATGACAGCGCCTCTTTGTGGGACTTTGGTGGAGGCATCGCCTGTTTCGAAGTCCATAGGAAGATGAATACGCTCGATGTTCAGGCCCTTGAAGTGCTGGAGTTCGCGATATCGACAGCGGGCAACGCGTTTGGCGGGCTGGTCATCGGCAACGACGATCCGCGCGCCTTTTCGGCGGGGGCGGACCTTGCATATAACCACGGCATGGTATCGGCAGGGGATTGGCCAGCCCTGGCCACCTACTTCAAGAAAGGCCAAGGTCTGTGTCAGACGCTGTCTGCCATATCCGTGCCGGTCGTGGCAGCAGTCCACGGCTTCGCGCTTGGAGGTGGATGCGAGATCATGCTCCATTCCCACGCAGTGGTCGCGCATGCGGGCTTGCGGGCAGGCCTTCCGGAGATCAAGGTGGGCCTCATTCCGGCTTGGGGAGGCTGCACCCAGCTGCTTTTGCGATGCGTCGAGCGACATGGGCCGGAAAAGGGGCTTGCGCATGCCCTGGCCGCGCTGCAGGCAGGGGTGATCGCGACGTCAGCCCAGGAGTCCGAAGAGATGGGGTTGTTGCGGCCCGGCACGCAGATAGTCGCTGAGCGGGCAGATCTCCTGCCTGCCGCCGTCGCGAAGGTGGCAGCGATGATGGCGGAAGGCTTTACGCCGCCGGCCCAGCCACAACTGACCTATTGCGGCGAGGCAGCCTATTCGGAGCATATTCAACGAGTGGACGCCGCGGAAGCCGAAGGTGCACTCGATACCGGCAGCGCCGTCGTCATGCGGGAGATTGTGAGCGTGCTGACCGGCTATCCCGCCGTGGTTGAAAAGGCGGCGCTGCCTATCACGGTTTCGCTGGAGGGTGAATTGGCAAGCGCCAACCGACTGATCAGGACAGAGGCCGCGCTGACCGCGATCGCCAGGTTGATTGGCGGATGAAATCGCATGGCCAACGCTGAACCCAGGAAAATCCTATGCGCGACAAGGTTCGAGGGTAGATTTGCTCATTATCGGGAGTTTGTCCGATGAAAGTCGAACCAGATCTGGGAGCGATCGCCGCCAGACCGGATGCCGCCATCATGGCCACACGCCAGATCGCGCTGAACGAAATCCTGTTTCGTGACAAGGTGGTGCTGGTGTCGGGCGGTGCGACCGGCATCGGACGGGCACTGGTGTGGATGTTGGCGCGCATGGGCGCGAAAGTGGTGACGTGCGGACGTTCGGTGGAAAAGCTGGATATTCTGCGCGATGAACTGGCCAGCCAAGGTTATGAAATTTTGGCCGTCCCGACCGATATCCGTAAGTCTGAGGACGTCGCTTCGCTCTTTGCCCAGATACGGGAACACCACGGCCGGCTCGACCTGCTCATCAACAATGCTGGTGGCCAATTTCCGCAATCCGCAATCGACATGAGTGCCAACGGCTTTCGCGCAGTCATCGACAATAATCTTCTGGGCACCTGGTCGATGATGCAATCTGCTGCGCGCTATTGGCGCGACACGAATATGCCCGGTTCGATCGTCAACGTGGTCGCGGTGGTAGATCGCGGTATATTGGGCGCGGCGCATACGGCGGCGGCTCGCGCCGGGGTGATCTATCTTTCCAAAACCGTCGCGGTGGAGTGGATTCCGTTGAAGATCCGCGTCAACTGCGTAGCCCCCGGCACCATCTTCACCGAAGGCATGGCCGGGTACCCTGAAGAGGCCAAGAAGACGTTCGCGCGCAGCAATCCGATGCTGAGGCTTGGCGATCCATGGGAAGTTGCGGAGGCTTGCCTCTTCATTGGTTCCGACGCGAGTTCCTTCACCACGGGTGAACTCCTTCGTGTCGATGGCGGCGGCCAGCTTTGGGGTGAGCAATGGACGCAGGGCAAGCCCGAATATTTCCGCGAGTAACGAATTGCCTCGCCATCACCGGTTCTCGTCAACTCGCTGGAACCATGAGATTATGTATAACCAATGCTAAAGCAAGTCGATAAAATGAGGAGAGAGGTCGATGACGAACCGCAGGCTTGAGGGCAAGGTCGCTATCGTCACAGGTGCCGCGGGAGGCATGGGGCGCGGCTACGCACTTCATCTCGCAAAGCTTGGGGCAGATGTCGCCATATTCGACAAGGATCTCGATGCTGGCAAGCATGCCGGGGAGTATGAAGCCGAGAGTGTCGCGCAGGAAATTCGTGACCTCGGCCAACGCGTCGTAGCGGTGCAGGCCGACCTTTCGCGGCGAGAGGAAGCCCAGGCCGCCGTCGAACAGGCCGCGCGTGAGCTTGGATCGATCGACATCCTCGTGAACAACGCCGGCGGGGCCATCACTCCTGCCGAGCGGAGCTATGCGACCACCTCGCCCGACGACGACATGGCTTTGCTGATCAACGTCAATTTCCTGAGCGCGGTCTATTGCTGCCAGGCCGCCGTCCCGTTGATGAACAGGCCCGGCGGTGCCATCATAAACATCGTCACCTTCGGCGCGTTCGCGGGCGACAGCAAGGGAAAATATGCCGTATATTCCGGCGCAAAAGCCGCCCTGCTGACCTATACAAGGCATCTCGCGGTCGAGTTGGGGCCGATCGGCATTCGGGCCAACTGCGTTGCTCCGGGACTCATTCACACCCCGCGGGTCGCGGCCGCAGCCGCAGCGCGCGGCATGGGCACGAGCGATCAGGCGGGGGCGATCCCGCTGCGCCGCTTCGGCAAGGTCGAGGATATGGTCGGTGCCATCGAGTTTCTCGGCAGCGACATGTCGAATTACATCACCGGCGAATGCATCAGGGTCACTGGAGGGCTTGGTCTCATCTCCCTCTGATTGTCGCAGATGTGGCGTGCAAAAGCGCTGCGCTGCGACGAAAATCTCTCCACACGCCATTCATTGGAAAGAATTATGGAAGAAAATGACAGGCTGATCGAGGTTGAACGGGACAATGGCTTTGCCACGATCTGGTTGAACCGACCGGACCGCTTGAACGCGCTTGTTCCCGAAATGCTCGCGGCCTTTGACCGCATCATGCAGGATCTCAACGATGATCCTGACATCTCAGCCGTCATCCTGACGGGCAAGGGCAAGGCCTTTTGTGTTGGTCTTGACGTCGCGGTTTTGCAGGAATCCGGTCCGGAGCCTTTTCTGCCCTTCAATCCGGCGCGGACGATCAGCCAATGGAAAGGTCCGGTGATCGCGGCGATCAACGGACTCTCGGTCACGGGCGGGCTGGAGATTACGGTAGCCTGCGATATCATACTCGCTTCGGAGGATGCTGTTTTCGTTGACACCCATTCACGGGTCGGGCTGTTGCCCGGCTGGGGGCTGTCAGTTCGCCTGCACAGGGCCGTCGGCATCTATCGCGCAAAGGAACTGGAACTGACCGGCAGGCGGCTTCCTGCCCGCGAAGCCGCTGACTGGGGTTTGGTCAATCGCGTGGTGCCTGCGTCGGATCTTCTGGATACAGCCCGCGAAATGGCGCGTGCCATTGTCGGCGGTGCGCCCGGCATACCAGCGGAAACCAAGGCCCTCATCGACAAGGTGAGCCTGGTATCGATGGAACAGGGTATAGAGCTCGAAGCGCAAATCGGTTTCGAACGCCAGGCAAGGAGCGGTAGATCGCTGTCTTTCGCCCATGTCGGACAATCGAAATGACAAGGGCGGCGCCGACAAGGATCCATGTAGCCGCACCGCGATCAGTATAGTTGTCGCAGCATGTCCTTGCTGAACGGCTTCAGGGCTTGCAGATCGCCGTCACGTACACGCTCCGCCCAGTCCGGGTTTGCGATGATGGCGCGCCCCACCGCCACGAGATCGAATTCGTGCGCCGTCAACCGCTCCAGCAGATTGTCGAGTGAACCGGTCTGTGCGTTCTGGAACGTGACGCGGCTGTCCTTCCCCGACACGAAATCGCTGTCCAGGCCGACATTCCCCACGGTTATGGTCGGCTTGCCGGAAATTTTCTTCACCCATCCAGCGAGATTGAGGTCACTGCCGGGAAATTCCGGCTGGTAATAGCGTCTTGTGCTGCAATCGAACATGTCCACGCCAGCATCCACCAGCGGGTCCAGAAATGCTTCGAGCGATGCCGGATCTGTGACCAGGCGCGCGTCATAGTCCTGCTGCTTCCATTGGGACCATCGAAGGATGATCGGAAAGTGCGGTCCCACCCGCCCTCTTATGGCTGCTGTGATCTCCGCAGCGAACCGGACGCGATTGGCTATATTGCCGCCATATCGATCCGTACGCCGATTGCTTTTCTCCCAGAAGAATTCGTCGATCAGATATCCGTGCGCGCCGTGGATTTCCACGCCGTCAAACCCCAGTAGCTTCGCGTCGGAGGCAGCCGCTGCGAAAGCCTCGATTACCGCCTCTATGTCCTCCTGGCTCATTTCGTGACACAAGGGCTCGAGCGATTGAGTCAGCCCCGAGGGAGTAAAGGCGGGTATTGACGGGTCGGGAGAAGCTCCCGGATGTCGTGCCGAACCTGTGTGCCAGAGCTGCGGGACGATGCTTCCACCCTGGTCATGTACGGCATCGACCACGCGCTTCCAACCCACCAGTGCATCGGCGCCATGGAAAAACGGTATCTTTTCATAGGCGTTGGCGGCAGGATGATTGATGCAGGTTCCTTCGGTGACGATCAGGCCGACGGACTTTGCGCGGCGGGCATAATAGTCGCGCACATCGTCACCGGGAACATTGCCTGGTGAACGATGCCTTGTCATCGCCGGCATGACGATCCGGTTGCGCAGTTTGAGATCACCCAACTGAAAGGGCTGAAACAGTGCGTCGACCCCGTTCACCTGATGGCTCCGGATCGTTCGGCAGGCGTGCTGCAGCCATCGGGCAACCCCATGGCCGATGGAGCAGCCGAAGGCATCAAGCGGCCGAACTTTGCTCTAGCACATGGCGGGCAACCACCAGTTGCTGGATCTCGGCAGTGCCTTCCTCGAACCAGAATCCCCGCGCATCACGATAAATGCGTTCGATCGCGGCAGCCTTTGTATAGCCCCAACCGCCATGCACGCGCAGCGACAGGTCGGTCACCCGGCCCACCATGTTGAGGTTGAAGAGCTTCGCCGTCGCAGCTTGCGCCGTGAAATCCTTGCCATCTTCGCACAGCCTGGCGGCGTACCGAACAAGATGTCGGGCCGCTTCGATGTCCGCATGCATCATCGCGATGTGGGTTTGGATCTGCGCTCGTGTGGCGATCGGTTTGCCGAAGGTCACGCGTCGTTTCGCGAAGGCCACGGCCTCATCCAACGCCCTCTGCGCCAGGCCGACCATCGTCGTCGAAAGCGACACACGGCTGTAATCGAGGAAAAACAGGGCGACCTCCAGCCCTTGGCCCACCGCGCCCAGGCGATATTTGTCGGCAACCGCCATATCCTTGTAGCGCAGGAAGGCATGCCCCGTGCCATGCAGCCCCATTGTATGCTGCGTAGCGTCAATCTCGAAACCATCGGTGTCCCGCGGGATAAGAAACGCAGTCAACGAGTCCTTCTGACCGCCTTCATCCGTCGCTGCCACGAGGAGGAACCAGTCGGCGCGATCCGCCCAGGTGATGAGATGCTTTTCGCCGCTGACATACCAGAAGTCGCCGTCGCGCCGTGCGACCGATTTCAGATCCCGTCCGGTCCCGCCCGTCATTTCCGTGAGGGCGAAAGCCACGACAGCATCGCCCGCAGCCATCTTGGGAAGGATGGCGCGCTGCTCCTCGCTCCCGAAATTATGGATCGGGCGCCATATCCCGTTCGTTGTGTGCACCAGCATGCGCCCCACCCCCGGTCCTTCAGCCGCTGCTTCGAGATAAGGCAGATATTCGGTCACGCTCATGCCATAGCCGCCATATTCGACGGGAAGCGTCAGTCGATAGCAGCCGATTTCGGCGGCACGTCGATGGACATGATCGGGCAGCGAATCGGTGCGTTCCACTTCTGCATATGCCTCCTCGACCTCCGTCAGGAAAAATTCCCGGAATTTGCCGAGGGCGATTATCTGGCTCATTCTCATCCTGCTCCGTGATCGCATGTCTTGATTTTTCAGTGGCCTTGTCCAGAGCGGAGCTCTGAAGGCCGGACAACATGCGTGGCTATGTCGAGAAAACGCTAGTTTTAGTTCCTGCGTGGAGTCAACGCGGCCATCGCCAAACCGAGCCTTTGTAGCATTATTACCGCCACCTCGTTATCTTCCTGGATGACGGAGAGGTGTGATGGCCAATCGTTCGCTTTGGGATAGGTTGCGGTGATGGACGCAGCTCCCGCCAATCTTCGCCTCGTTGTTTCACCAGGTCAGTTGTTGCTGGAAAATGCACCGAAGGAGGCGCGCCCGGCCGGCTGGGCGCGCCTGAAGGTGCTGGCATGCGGCATCTGCGGCACCGACCTGCATTTGTTGCATGGCATGAAGCTGCCGATGGGCGCCGCCTATCCCATATTTCCAGGGCATGAAGTTGCGGCCGAAGTGATTGAGGCTGATCCTGGATGTGGCCCGCAGCCCGGCTCCAGGGTCGTTCTTCATCCGCTGCTGACGTGCGGGCGATGCCAGGAATGCATCTCTGGTCGGGAAAATCACTGCGCATCCGGCGAAATGCTGGGGGTTCATCGTGCGGGTGGCCTTGCTCAGGAGATGATCTGGCGATCAGACCGGCTTGTGCCTGCGGACGACCTGGACCCCCAGCAGGCGGCTCTGTTGCCCGATGCGGTCGCCACCGCCTTCCATGCACTGCGCCGGTCGAACCTTCCGCAAGGCGGCAAGCTCGCGGTGATCGGGTCCGGAGGCGTGGGCACCAACATATTGCAGATAAGCCGCGCTCTTGATCCGGCCGTCAATCTGGTCGCGGTCGTCAACAGCGAGGGAACAGCCAGGCGGATCAGCGAGTTGGGCATTCCCGTGATCCACGGCCTGGAGGGCGCAGGCCGGGCGTGCAAGGCGGATTTTGGCGAAATGGACGCGGTCATTGATTTCAGCGGTGCGGAAGCAGCGCCGAACGAGGCGATCCGCATGCTGCGCAAGGGTGGGCGGCTGGTGCTTGGTTCGGTGCGTGACGAAAGGGTTTCGCTGGCCACTAGCTACACTGGCCTCATGACCAGGGAAATCGAGATCGTTGGCAGCTATTCGTCGACGTTGAGCGATTTACGGGCCGTCACGGAACTGGTGCGGAGCGGCCAATTGTCTTTGGCCGGCCTTGTCACCCACAGCTTCGCTTTGGAAGACGCGGAACAGGCGTTCGCTGTTTTGGAACAGCGTCCGGCCGGAATGGTGCGGGTCGTCGTCGCGGCCTGAACAGCCCCTGCCGTGGCGTCAGGAATCCTGACTCTCAAACGGCGAGAAAGCGTGCTTTGCGATCAGAAGTTGCTGAATCTGGTTGGTCCCCTCCCAGATCTGAGTGACCTTGGCGTCGCGCATCATTCGTTCCACCGGATAATCCACGATATACCCGTAACCGCCGTGAAGCTGCACGGCATTGGTCGTGATGGACATCGCCGCGTTGGTGCATAGCAGCTTCGCCATGCTGGCGAACGCGCGGGCACGCTCGTCATTCTTTCCGGCAATGGCGACGCAGCGATAGAGCAGGCTGCGCGCCGCCTCCACCTCCGCCATCATGTCCGCAACCATGCCGCGGATCATCTGGAAACGGGACAAGGGCTGCCCAAACTGCATCCTCTGGCTGGTATAGGCAATCGTCTCGTCCAACGCTCCCTGAGCGATGCCCAGCCCATGCGCCGCAATCAGCGGCCGGCTATATGTCAATATGTCCATCATGGTTGCATATCCTGCGGTCGGATCACCCACCACGCGGCCCTCCGGCACGAAGCAATCATCAAAGAGCACATCGGCAAGCGGCGATCCCCGCATACCCATTTTTCGTTCCGCTCGGCCAAAGGAGATGCCGGGATCGTCGCGATGGACCATGAAGATGCCGAAGCCACAGGTCGCATTCCGTGCGAGCACCGCGTACCAGTCGGCAACTCCGGCGTTGGAGATGAACCTTTTCGCGCCATTCAGCCGCCAGCCTCCGGCGGTTGGTTCGCCCACCGTCCGGATACCCGCCACGTCGGAACCGCCGCCGGGTTCCGTCAGGCAGAAGCTGGCTTGCGCGCGCCCCGCCGCCACTTGCGGTACAATATGCTCCTTCAACTCAGCGCTGCCTGCGACGACCAACGGCATGATCGCCACCCAACTGGTGAGCATCAGATGAGCGGTGCAGGCGCAAACCCGTGCGATTTCCTCGACCGCGAGCACCTGGGCCATCAGGTCACCGTCGCCGCCGCCAAACGCGGCGGGAAAGGCCAGCCCAGGCAGATCAAGCTTCCGGATTGCTGCGATAGACTCTGTTGGAAATCGTGCCTCTTCATCGACGATGGCGGAAAATGGCTTGATTTCAGCCTCGGCAAAGCGCCGCAGATAAGCGCGGTGCGCTTCGTAGATGTCCTGGGCCTCCATCCTGCCTCTCCATCAAAGCTGTGAAATCTGGGTGTCCGTGCTGATCCCGAACGGCATCGGGATGATAGTCCATCGTCGCTGATGTAAAAGACGGGCAGCGCGCTCAGCCCTGCTTTGCGGCTGCTTTTCGCATCCTCGTTAATTGGAGCGTGCGACTGGTCTTGCCTGGCATGTCCGCGTACCAGCCGAATCTGGAGCGTAACCCGATGACGCAAATGCAGACAGAAGATCCAGCCTATCCCCGGTTGTTCGCCGCATGGCGGCGCAGCGGCGTTTCACTGTCCAATCGCCTTGTCATGGGTGCGATGCATACCGGGCTTGAGCGGCTGGATCGCGCTGATGAGCGAATTGGCGCATTTTATCGCGAGCGCGCCGAAGGCGGTGTTGGATTGATCATTACTGGCGGCGTGTCCCCCAATGCCGTTGGCCGACTGGATGAGGAAGCGCCCTGGCTGGAATGCGGGCGCGATGAAGCATGGCATAGCGCCATCGTCGGATCTGTGCGCGGCACGGAGACGAAGATATGCATGCAACTGCTTCATGCAGGGCGCTACGCAAAACTTCCTGAATGCGTTGGTGCATCCGCTCTAAAAGCCCGGATCAGCAGATACGCGCCGACGGCCTTGCCAACCGACGCAGTCTGGCAGACGATCGACGATTTCGCCCAGGCGGCGCGTTTGGCCCATGAACTGGGCTATCACGGTGTCGAGATCATGGGATCGGAAGGCTATCTGATCAATCAGTTCACGGCCAAAGCGACCAACGACCGAATCGACGCATTTGGCGGTTCCTTCGAAAACCGGGTGCGGCTGCCGCAGGAAATCGTCCGGGCCGTGCGGCGGCAGGTGCCTGATGATTTCCTTGTCATCTACCGCATTTCCGCGGTCGATCTCGTTCCGGATGGGATGACGCTGGAAGAGACGCAGGCTCTGGCCATGCTTGTCGAGAAGGCTGGGGCATCGATGTTGAATAGCGGCATCGGCTGGCATGAATCCTTCATACCCACGATTGCGGCAATGGTCCCCCGTGCGGCCTGGTCCTATGCCGTAAGGCAGGTGAAGGAGGTCGTATCCATCCCCGTCATAGCGTCCAACCGCATCAACGATCCACAAGTGGCGGAAGACCTGCTGTCTACAGGTGTCGCAGATTTCGTTTCATTGGCGCGCCCCCTCCTCGCGGACCCTTTGTTCGCGGCCAAGGCCAAGGCCAATCGGCCGGAAAGCATCGCAACCTGTATTGCGTGCAATCAGGCCTGCCTCGACCGCGCGCTGCGGAGCCTGCGTGTTTCGTGCATGGTCAATCCCAGGGCAGGGCATGAGATTGATCTGGTCGTCACGCCTGCTCCCCTGTCCAAAAGGATCGCGGTCGCAGGCGGCGGCGCGGCAGGCATGAATTTCGCATTCAACGCAGCCGCGCGAGGGCATGATGTGACCTTGTTCGAAGCGGGCGCGCGGCTGGGCGGCCAACTTCTCATGGCGCGCGAAGTGCCTGAGAAATTCGAGTTCAACGAGGCGCTGCGCTATTTCGAACAGCGTCTGGCCGAAGAGAATGTCTCCATCCGCCTGAATCATCCATGTTCCGCGGACGAACTGGTGCAGGGCGGCTATGATGAGGTGGTCATCGCGACCGGCGTCGTCCCGCGCAAACTCGACATTCCCGGTGTCGACGACCTGCGCGTTCTAAGCTACGTCGATATACTCCGCAACCACAAGCCAGTCGGCACGAACGTCGCCATCATAGGCGCTGGCGGCATCGGCTTTGATGTTGCAGAATTCCTGCTCGGCGATCCGGATGATGTTCCAACGCTGAGCGAATTCGCCGAGGAATATGGACTGGACATGAGCCTGCGGGCCCCTGGCGGGATCGTACAGCGCGGGGAGTCCCGTCCTCGCCGGCATATCACGCTGATGCAGCGCAAGAATGCGCGGCCCGCCGGCATTGCGCAATCGGTGTCCACCAGTTGGATTCACAGGGACAAGCTTCAAAGAGCCGGGGTCGAGATGCTCGGCGGGGTGGAATATCGCCGTGTCGAGCCGGCCGGATTGGTGGTTGCGGTCGATGGAGAAGAGCGCCGGATCGCGGCGGACACCATCATCGTCTGTGCCGGCCAGGTATCGCAACGTTCCCTTTATGAGGAACTGCTTGCACGGATGCCGGTCGAAAGGGTGCATATCATCGGCGGCGCCGATGTCGCAGGCGAACTCGATGCCGTACGCGCGATCGACCAGGCCACCAGACTGGCCTTGAGCATCTGAGGCATCGTTCTGGCGCCGGACATAGTCGTTGCGCCGCTGAACGCATCAACCGGGCCGCTGTCCTCTCGTAATCCTGGGTGACAATACTTCGCGCACCTTCATCCTCTCTCTGATGAAAGAGTACGGTCAGCTATCCGTATAGCTTGGGTCTCGCTTTTCCTTGAAGGCGGCGATCGCCTCACGATGATCTGCTGTTTCCATCAGCATGATCTGCTGCCTGTCTTCAAGCGCGAGAGCGGCTTCAATGCTGCCGAGTTGCGCTTGCGCATTGATCGACTCCTTGGTCATGCGCAGCCCCATCGGGGACGCCTTCAGCATGTCCCGCGCAAGCTCCAGCCCGCAGTCAAGCAATTCTTCCGCTTCGACAACCGCGCTCACCAGACCGGTCGCCAGCGCCCTGTCCGGAAAGATGAAACGCCCGGACAGCAGGAATTCGGACGCGACAGAGAGGCCGACGAGCTTCGGAAGGAAATATCCCGATCCCATGTCCGTGCCGCCGACGCCTATCCTGACATAGGCTGCGTGAAACTTCGCCTGGGGGGTGCAATATCGCACGTCGCAGGCCAGGGTGAGGGAAAATCCGGCACCTGCCGCCGGACCCTGGACCAGGCAGATAATGGGTTGCGGACAGGACCGCATGGCACGAATTACGTTCGAATAGCGGATCTGGATGTCGTACTGGCGCTGCACCCGTCCTGGACCGGGCGCGGCAAAGGCCGGGGAATTCAGGTCTCCACCCGCGCAAAAGACGCGTCCTTCCGCGCGCAACAGCACCACGCGCACGTCGCGGCGCGCATGCAGATCCTGAAAATAGGCGGCTAGTTCGTCCGCCAGTTCAGGGCTCATTGCATTCAGGGCTTCCGGGCGGTTGAGCGTGAGGATCTCGATCGGCCCGCGCCTTTCGACGATGGTAAGCGACGTTTTGGCGCTGGTCATATTCGTCTCTCCATTCTTCCTGTGCTCTGCCGGTCAGACAAGCCCTGCGCGCCGCCGGATTCTCGTGCCCGCGATTGGACAGCCCTGACATTCCGCACTTCAATTTCAGGTAGTTGGATAGCAGCACTTCCAGCGACGAACGAGGTGAAGCGGAAACTGCCATATATCTGGTAGTTACAGGATACGAATTGACAGCGGGCATGCAGTCATCAGAACATCGATCATCAGGGTTTCTTTGAAAAGCCTGGCTGGCAAGGCTATTCAGCCAGCCGGACACTGTGGATCGACAAGGCCGATAGACGTCAGGATAAATAGTCGCGACGGGTCATTCGGATCAAGCCGCCAGGGAGAGTGATGGTGTCGAACGAGGTTGCCGATCAGCCCAACGGATCAGGCTTGCAACACTCAAATGCCGTTGGAGACTCCTCCTTCGATGCCAAGTCTTCCGACATGACATTGGGAGGCCTGATCCGGCGAGCTGCTGAGGAAGCAGGAGACCGTATTGCAATGGTCGATGGCGTTGCCGACGCCGCGCGGAGGCGGCGCTGGACCTACGCCCAGTTGTTGCAGCAAGCCGAGCAGACCGCGCGCGCGCTTCTTGCCCGTTTCCAGCCAGGCGACCGCATCGCCGTGTGCTCGCCCAATTGCCCGGAGTGGGTGATCCTCGAATTCGGCACCGCGCTGGCGGGCATGGTGCTGGTCCCCGCCAATCCGATGTATCGCGAAGCGGAATTGGCGGGCATTCTGCAGGATTGCGAGGCGACTGCGCTGTTCCATGCAGATTCCTGGCGGGCGAACGATATTGCCGATGTCGCGGCGGGAGTCCGCGACAATACGCTCCCTGAACTTGCCCTCATTTCCTTTTCCGATTGGGATGCATTCCTGACGAACGGAGACGCTGCGCGCGAACTGCCGCACGTAAATCCGCGTGATCCGGTGATCATTCAGTTTACATCGGGGACGACCGGACGGCCAAAGGGCGCGATCCTGCATCATGGCCTGATCAACCCGCCCCGCAATGTCGCCAATTGTTGCGGCTTGCCCGAATATGGTGTCTGGCTCAACGTCATGCCCATGTACCATATCGGGGGAGCGGTCGTTTCATTGCTGGCGACGATCTCCAAACATGGCACCTTCGTACAGATGCGTGAATGGGACCCTGATCTGGCCCTTGAACTGATCGAAACCGAGCGTTGCAACGGGATGCTGTTAGTCCCCACCATGGTGGTCACGATGCTGGATCGGCCGGATTTCGCGAAATATGATCTTTCCAGCATCGATTTTATCGTGGCTGGCGCGGCGCCCGTGCCGCCCGCCTTGCTGGAACGGGTGACCGATCGCATCGGTTGCCGCATGATGATCTGTTTCGGCCAGACCGAGGCTGGCGGGCCGGTCACCAACACCGCAATCGGCGACGGCGCGCACGAATTGTCAAATACCCTGGGCCGCGCCTTGCCCGGCATGCAGATCGAAATTCGTGATCCGCAGACGGGTGCCACTCTTCCACCCGGAGAGAAGGGGGAAATGTGCTTCAAGAGCGCACAGGTCATGCTGGGCTATTATGGGCGGGAGGAAGAAACCCGCGCGGCGTTCACGCCCGACGGGTGGTTGCGGTCGGGAGACCTCGGCATGCTCGACGAGCGCGGCTACATGTCGATCACCGGCCGGTTGAAGGACATGATTATCCGCGGCGGCATCAATATCTATCCCCGCGAAGTGGAAGATGTCCTGTTCGAACATTCGAACGTCGCGCAAGCCGCAGTGATCGGCGTTCCTGACGATAAATGGGGTGAGATCGTCGTCGCCATCGTGCAGGCTGCCGATGGGCACCAGCTCGATTTCGAGGAACTGCATCAGCACTGCCGCGATCGGCTGGCGTCGTTCAAAGTTCCTGCCCTGTGGGTCCCGACAGACAGCTTTCCGCTCAATCCAACTGGCAAGGTCCAGAAGTTCGTCCTGATCGACCAGGTGAGAAATGGTGAGCTAACGACAATTTCGGTTCGGTGACGAGCCTGCAAGCGATATCAGGAACGTCCCATCCAGCAATGTTATCGCAACCTTTCAGCCGATGGAAGGCCGGTGTCCTAATCCAGGCCGGCGCGGCACGCTGGCGGCGTGCCGGAACCCATCGTCTTCGGATCAATCGGCAGGTCGCGGCGCACATATCCCTGAACCAGCGCATCAAGCTGCCCCTCGGCATCGCGCGTGACTTGCAACAGCCATGTCCGGAACGCCGTCAGCGCAGGCCCATCGGGCCGGCCCCGTCGGGTTACGATATAGTGCGGCAGATGGGCGTCAAAAATCTGATTGACGGGCATCATCAGGCGACGGGCGCGCAAGTCATCTGCAATCAGAAAGAGATTGCCAAGCGCGATGCCCGCGCCCTGCCGGGCAGCCTGGTACGTCATGCTGAGGGAATCGAATCCGATACGATGCTGCATAGGGAACTGGCGCACATCCAATGCCGACAAAAGCGGCAACCACAGCTCCGACTCCCGGGGTGAGGTGAGAAAGGTTTCCCGCTCCAAATCCAGAGGCTCGATCCATTGCCGTCCCTTCAGCAAGGCAGGAGAGCATATGAGTGCGAGGTACGTGTCAAACAGCCTATCGCAGCGGAAATCATCGCCCTGCGGCGGCCTGCCGGTCAATGCCATATCGAAATCGTCGTCCCGCCACTCGGCGTCCTTGATCGAAAGGCTGAGATCGAGGTGAATATCGGGGTGCAGCGCCCTGAAATCCGAAAGCCGGCCTGCCAACCATTCGGTCGTGAAGGTCGAGTAGAAGCGGAGCCTCAATCTATTGTCGCGCTGCCGATCGGTCGCGAGGCGGTGGCTCGCACTGTCGATCTCGCCGAACGCGCGCGCAAGTGACGCAAGATAGGCGACACAGTCGGGTGTCGGCTCCACGCCGGAGGTCTGACGGCGCAGGAGGGTGCGGCCGAAAAAGCCCTCGAGCAAGCTTATGTGCCGGCTGACAGCACCCACAGAGACGCCAAGTTCCTTGGCCGCTGCGGAGAGGCTGCCACGCCTTCCGGCTGCCTCCAGCGCACGTAGAGCGTTAAGGGACGGGAGACGATAGCGCACATTGGCTCCCCATGGCATCACTCCTTATCATATCGTTTTAAATCGATGGAGAAAGCCTACGCCTTGACGTGCTTGGCGGTCAAGGAAGCGGTCTTCAGATCGCATACCCGGTTTGATAAAATTGTCACTGCCGCCCCCGACATGCAAACGGCATCAATCCGGCAAGAACAATCCGTCGGAGAGGAGACATCGCGGTGAGCGAAGAGGCATTCGATTTCGATGTAATCATCGCCGGCGCCGGGCCGGTCGGTTTGACGATGACCATCGACCTGGGCCGCCGGGGCATCCGTACCATGATCATGGAACGCGATCCAAGCACCGCTCCCTGGCCTAAAATGGACCGGTCGAACGCCCGTACCATGGAAATCTACCGCCGGATGGGCATAGTCGATCGGATTCGCGCGCTGGGCTATCCGGGCGATAATCCGATGGATGTGTTGCTGGTCCGGACGATGAACGAGCCGCCCCTGGCTCAGATCGCCTTCCCTTGCGTCGATGAAAAGCGCGCTCTGGTGGCCGCCACGAACGACGGCACGATCCCGCTCGAGCCCTATCAACTTGTCTCCCAGAATGCGATCGAACCGCTGTTGCGGGAAGTCGCAGAAAGCGAGACGCCAAACACGACCGTTCGCTACGGTCTGGAATTGTCGAGCATCGAGCAGGACGAAACGGGCGTCACGGTTAAGGCGCAACGCACCGACGGCAGCGGAGAGGTGGAGACATTCCGCGCCCGTTACCTGGTGGGCTGCGACGGCGGACGCAGCACGGTGCGCAAGCAGTTGGGCATCAGGCTTACGGGTGTTTCCGCGCCCGTCGATATGCGCCAGGTCATCTTCAAATCGAAGGATCTTTACGATCGGATGGCTGTGCCGAAGGGCCGCCACTACAGCTTCCTCTCCGGCGGATCGCTGGTGGCCCAAGGGTCTCGCCAGGAATTCACCTTTCACACGCCGCTGCCCGAAGACACGGACTTCAGGAAGGTCCTGCGCGAGCATATCGGTTTCGACTGCGAAATCGACATCGAACATGTGCTGACCTGGCGGCCGCATCTCCGCCTCGCGGAGCGCTACCGCGAAGGCCGTGTGCTGCTGGCCGGCGATTCTGTCCATCTTGTGATCCCTACGGGCGGCCTTGGCATGAATACCGGCATCGGCGATGCGATCGATCTTTCGTGGAAACTCGCCGGAACGATCCATGGATGGGGCGGACCGGAACTGCTCAACTCCTACGAGTTAGAAAGACGCCCGGTCGCGCAGCGAAACATCGAGGCGTCGGGCTGGGCCGCCGACGGTGCGGCCTACTGGCCCGCCACCATCACGCGGGAGGTATATGAATTCGGTCCCGTGGGCGAAGCCGCGCGCGAGCGGCTGGGCGCCACCTTCGTGCGCCAGCACGGGCGCATGCACGGCATGGTCGGTGCCGAAACCTGCTATTCCTACGCAGGCTCCACGCTCGTGGCGCATGAACCCGGCAATATGCCCCATTGGGAATTCAGCCGCATCGTTCCCCACGGTCGGCCCGGCATTCGTATTCCGCATATGTGGTTGAAGGACGGACGCGCTTTGCAGGATGTGCTTGGCGACGATTACACTCTGCTCGATCTGACCGGCACATATGACAGCGCCGAGATGGAGTCCGCCTTTGCCGAAATCGGCGCGCCACTTGATGTCGTAAGGCTGGACGAGCCCCATGTTCGTGATACGTTGAAGGGCTCGGTTTTCCTGTTGCGCCCCGATCTTCACATCGCCTGGCGCGGCAGGGGCTATCCCGAAAAGGCATGGGACATCGTCCGCCTCGCGACGGGACACGGCGCCGGCTATGATGCCTGATCGGGAGAAGAACCCATGATACGCGAAACGGGTCAAATTCCTCATTCTGCCGATGTGGTCGTGCTTGGCGGCGGCATTGCCGGACATTGCGCCGCGCTGGAGGCTGCCGAACTCGGCGCTCAGGTCCTTTTCCTCGAAAAAGCGTCTCAGGCGGGCGGCAGTTCAGCCATGGCCGGGGGGGGCTTCATCTTTGCGGGCACTGACCTGATGCAGGAAGCAGGCTTCGATGACGGTCCAGAAGTGCTGCGCCAGCGTCTTTTTTCGTCCGGAAAGAACCGGAACAGCCCGGTGCTGGTCGACGCATTCGTCAAGCATCAATTGGAAGCCTATCGCTTCCTCAAGGATCATGGCGCAAAGTTCAAACTCAATTCGATGGACCGATGCCTCCACGAAACCGGTACGGGTCGGGTGGTCACCAACATGCACATGGCGGCCCTTGCCCATCCCAACATCGTCTACGCATCGAAATGCGCGGGTATGAAGCTGATGCGCGACGGGGAAACCGGTCGCGTACGCGAAATCATGGTCGCTTATGGCGACGAAGTCATGTCGATCGAGGCGAAACGCGGCATCGTCCTTGCCACCGGCGGATTTTCGCGTTCGCGCGAACTGATCGGTGTGTTCGCGCCGGAACTGCTGAGTGCCGTCAAGCATGGAGGAGTCGCGAACACCGGCGATGGTCTCATGCTGGCATGCGATCTCGGGGCGGGGCTTGCGGATCTGGGCTACGTCTCCGGCTCCTTTGGTGGCGCCATTCGCAACTATCCCCATGGCGTGCAGGGTGCGGATGAGGTTCCACCATTGCTCTTCAGCTTCCTGTCGGGTGGCATCATGGTCAATGCCGAGGGTCAGCGCTTTGTCAACGAAGGGCAGCCTTACAAGGCGCTGGGCGGCGCGGGCATGGCGCAAACGGGGGGCATCGCCTTCCAGGTGTTCGACAGCAAGCTGCTTGAAACTGCGTTCGACGACAGCTCGGTCAACAATTATCCCGAAGGCATCGCTGCCGGCTATATCCGGACGGCCGATACGATCGCCGATCTGGCGCGGGCGATGGCGATCGATCCGGATGCTCTGGAAGCGACGGTAAAACGCTACAACGCCAATGTCCGCGATGGTAGCGATCCGGATTTCGGACGGACCAGCAACCTCATGACGGTCGATGCGCCGCCCTATTGCATTGCCGCCACCGCCAATGCGCTGACCTCCACTTATGGTGGGATCACCACAAATGGGGACATGGCGGTCACCGATTGGATGGGCGAGCCGATCCAGGGATTGTACGCGGCGGGCGAAGTCGTTGGTGGCTTCCATGGAGCCGGCTATCTCAGTGGCACGTCGCTTTCCTCATCGTCGACGTTCGGAATGCTGGCGGGACGCGCCGCGGCGGGTCAGCCGGGCGCCTGAATCAATTTCCGGAGGCATGATGAGTGGCATGCGGGACCGATCGACACATCTCGACGCCTTGATTGAAGGCTATGACAGTCCGCCGGACGACGCTGAAGAACGGGTGCGCTCCTTGTCGGTGTTGCGGGCCTGGCAGCTCGCGCTTGAAACCAAGGATCTTGCAGGCCTTGAGGCGCTGATGCACGAGGATATCGTCATCGACCTGCCGTTCAGCGAAAGCGGACGAACTGAATCCGGCTTTTTTCGCGTCTATCAGGGAATTCCGGAATGCCTCGACTTCTGGCGTGTCGCTTTCCAGTTCGAAAAGCAGTTGCACCCCTTCACGGAGATGGAGCTTTTCGTCAGTCCGGATGGATCCCGCATCTTCTTCGAAGGACAAGGGCATGTCACGATGACGACGGGCGCCGAATATCGCAATCGCTATGTCCTGCGCATCGATCTGGATGATGGCAGGGTCCGGCATTATCGCGAATATTATAATCCGATCATCTCCGCCTTCGCCTTCGGACGACCGATCGCCGGACAATTGAAGCTCGACAGATTATAGCGCTTGGCTCTGGCGTGTTGGCCCTGCCCTCACATTCTTCGGGTATTTCGATATATTCCCCGACGGTCAGCAGATGACGCCGGATGCCCGCATTGCATTGATCTGCTCTTCGTGGATCCCGATTTCGCGCAAGATTTGATCGCTATGCTGCCCGATCCTGGGCGCTACACCGCCCACCGTAGCCGGCGAATGGGAATAGTCGACAGGGTGAGCGGCTACACGCACAGGCCCATAGTCTTCTGTGTCATACTCCCTGACACATTTCAGGTGACGCGCCTGCGGATCGGCAAGAAACTCCTCGACCGTATTGACCTTGCCTACCGGAAGGCCTTCGCGCACAGCGATCTCCTCCAGTTCCATCGATGTGAATTTCAGCGCACCCTTTTCCAGTTCGTGCCACAAGGCTTCGTAATTCTGGACACGTCTGATCGGGTTGGAAAATCGATCATCCTCCAGAAGATGTTCTGCATCCAGAACCCTGCTGATCGCCGCGAATTGTTCGTCCGTCTGAATATGTCCCATGAACATTCCGTCGGCTGTTCGAAACGGGCGGGTGATATTGATAACCGGCGTGCGTTCGTCCCCTTCGATAAAACAAAGGTTGTGCAGATTGTCGACCAGCGAGAAGAAGGCGAAGGATTTCATCAGCGGAACAGAGATCAACTGCCCCTCGCCGCCGTTACGCTCCCTATGGAAGAGCGCCGCGTTGACCGCGCTGACTGCGGTGCTGGCTGCGTATTTGTCCACGAACATGGACCGCAGCGGCATCGGCGGGCCCTCAGGTCCCTGCAGCGCCATGGCTCCGGTGAGGGGCTGAATCACCTGGTCGAAAGCCGGCCTGTCGGCATAAGGCCCATCGGGTCCGAAGCCGGTTATCATCACATAGATGAGGCCAGGATTCCTGAGCTTGAGTTGTTCATAATTGAGCGCCAACCGCTGCAGTGCCGCCGGCCGCGCGTTCACCAGCATGACGTCGCATTCCGCCGCGAGAGATTGCGCGACGGCGCGCCCTTCTTCGCTCTTCAGGTCCAGCGCTATGCTGCGCTTATGCCGATTGACCGCAAAGAAATGTGAGCACATGCCCTTATGCTGCGGCTTGACGTTCCGGAAGGGATCTCCCTTCAGCCCCTCAACCTTGACCACCGATGCCCCAAGGTCCGCCAGCATCGTCCCGGCCAGCGGGCCAGCCACCATTTGGGTGATCTCCAGCACCTTGATGCCGGCCAGCGGACCTCTGCTCGCTTCATTCGCCATGAATTCCATCTCCGTCCAGCATGTGCATGGCACTGCTGCATCAGTTTATACAGATGTTTTATCTATGCTGAATTGCATCTGCAACCAAGACCCACCATCAAGATCGAGACGTCCCCATAATATCATGGGCCGTTCGGACCGGGGCGTCAGCGCGCAGTTGTCATCGCCATCAAAGGGGTTTCGGCGAGGAATCGGGCGGCTGCCCCCGAACAGATGCTGTGCTCTACGTCGGCGGGTAAGCCGATTGAGCGTATCCAGCGAGCGGGGTCTGTCTGCATGATCATATAGGGATAATCCGTCCCGGCGAACACCTGCCCAGGTGCCATTTGCGTTGCCAGATAGGTGAGATAGTCCGGATCATAGACATTTGTATCGTAAAAGAATTGGCGCGCCTGATCGATTGGACCAATAGTGCATTTCCCTTCAAATCCATTGGTGCCTAGCCAGCCGAGCTGCAACCGCCCCAACATCGCGCCGAGCGTGCCTCCTCCATGGCTGAAGGCTACACGCAGGCGAGGAAAACGGCTCAACACGCCCGCCATGATGATTGCGGCCGCTGTCATGCCGGTGTCCACTGGGAAAAGGGCAAATCCTGTGAAGCCAACATCAGCCGGGAGCGTCTTTGCCGCAATCGGATGAAGCGCATGAATGAAAACCGCCATGCCTTCCGCTTCGGCGGCTTCCCAGAAGGGATCAAATTCGGAGCCGCCGAGCAGCTTTCCGTTGATATTGCTGCCGATTTCAATTCCCACCAGGCCGAATTCCGCCTTCAGTCGTGAAACCATGCGAGCCGCGACATGCGGGTCCTGCAAGGGAACCGACCCCAGCCCTCTAAAACGCGATGGAGCAGCAGAGACCATGCTGGCGATCAGGTGATTGGTTGCGTCGCACACTATATGCGCGTCATCGACGTCGAGCCAATAGGACAGCAGCTCCGGCATGGGCGAAAGGACCTGCACGTCCACGCCATCGCGGTCCATGTCCTCGATCCGGCGTGCCACGTCCCAGGAACGCGCATCCAGCTTCCTGAAAGGCGTCTCGCCAATCATCAACGTGCCTTCAATCGAAGACTGGCACTGCATGCACGGCCAACGCGATGCGACCTTGTCATTTGGGGCCGCCGGGAAAGAGAGCGGCGAGACATGCGAATGGACATCAATGAAGCTGGACAACCCATTATTCCTTTCGATTTCCCCGGTTGGTCGTAGCCCAGATTACAACGCCTAACGAATTTTCCGGCTGATCACTTCCTTCATGATTTCCGAAGTTCCGCCATGGATGCGGTGAATGCGCGCGTCACGCCAAAGCCGGGCTATCGGATATTCGTTCATGTACCCGGCGCCGCCATGAAGTTGCAACGCCGCGTCAACGATGTGCCAAAGATTCTCCGAATGCCACAATTTGGCCGCGGCTGCCTCTTCCGAGCGAAGCAGACCCTGCAAATGCCGCATTCGCGCCCAGTCGAGATGCGCCCATCCCACCTGCAACCGCGTCGCCATGTCGGCCAGGGTAAACCGCGTGTTCTGGAATTCGAATATCGGCTGACCGAACGCCGTTCGTTCCTTGACGAAGCGGACGGCTTCGTCGAAGGCCCGCTGCGCCTGGGCTTGCGCGCTGGTCGAGATGGCGAGTCTTTCCTGCCCCAACTCCGACATCATGTAGCGGAAGCCCTGCCCTTCCTCGCCCAGAAGGTTGGAAACAGGTACCCGCATGTCGTTGAAGAACAATTCCGACGTATCGGCGCCATGTAGGCCGATCTTGTCCAGATTGCGTCCCCGCTCAAAGCCGGGTGTATTGGCCTCCACCAGGATCAGCGAAACGCCCTTGGCGCCCTCTTCTCCCGTCCGCACCGCCAGAAATACGAGATCAGACAGAAGGCCGTTGGAAATGTACAGCTTGCTGCCGTTGATGACATAATGATCACCATCACGACGTGCGGTAGTGCGCAAATTCTTGACGTCTGAGCCACCGCCTGGCTCCGTCATTCCCAAAGCCGTGACGATTTCGCCGCTGATCATGCCCGGCAAATAACGGGCTTTGAGTTCTTCCGAACCATAGTTCAAAAGATAGGGTGCGGTAATCAGGGATTGGAGACTGACACCCACAGGCGCGTTGATATAAAAAAGCTCTTCGAGAAATACGAGATCATAGGAGATATCGAGGCCAACGCCGCCATAGGCCTCCGGCATGCTCGAACAGAGCAATCCCGCCTCGCCTGCTGCCCTCCAAAAGGCTCTGCTGGTGATGCCCTCAGCCTCCCACTGATCGAGGTAGGGCTCGGCTTCCCTGGCGAGAAATCTACGCACGGAATCTCGGAATTGCGCGTGACTATCCTCAAATCCCACGCGCCCGCTGACGTCGAGCATCTCAGTCTCTCCTATGCAACCGGGCGGATACTGAAGCCCGCACCGGGCGCCGCATCATCCTCATTGGTTCAATGAAGATAAAGCATCGTTTTATATTCTATGCAACCAACGGAAATGCAGAATTGTCATATTTTGTTGGGGATATGGCAATTTTATCGCCATATATAGGTCAATTGCACTATTTATGATACGAAATGGTCGAACAGCGCGGGGAGCACAGGATGAGCGAGAGCGAAAAAGCCGTAGAGGCGAATTGCGGTACCGCCGCGGCAACATTGATCTTGTTCTCCGACCGCCCGGACCGACCTGCGGAACATCTCATGATCCAGCGCAGCGCTAAACTTCGGTTCGCACCCAACGCGCTGGTATTTCCGGGCGGGCAGGTGGACGAGGACGATGGCTTGATCGCGGCCGATGTCAGGTTCGTCGATGTTCAGGTTGAGGACCGGGTCGAACGCTCTCATCGCGTGGCCGCCATTCGCGAGACGCTGGAAGAAACCGGCCTGGCCGTGGGGTTCGCGCAGCGAGGCGCGGTCGATGTGCCGGCCATGCAACGCGCGCTGAAAGAGGGGGCATTGTTCAGCAACCTGCTCGCGACAGCCGGGATCAGCCTCGATATGTTGGCGCTGCGCCCTTGGGCGCAGTGGCATCCTCGCCTGTCGCATCGTCGTTTCGACACGCGCTTCTATATCGCGCGCCACGACGGTGATCGCACTGTTCGGGTCGACCCGGACGAGGTGGGCCGGGCGCTCTGGATCACCGCAACTGATGCGATCGCCGAAGCGGAAGCAGGCCTTGCAAAAGTCATTTTCCCGACTTTGTGCAATCTGGAACGCCTGGCGGAGCATCCCAACTTCACGGCGGCCGATGCACATCTGGCGACAATCGAATGTCGGCCGATTTCGCCGCAATTGCATGATGATGACAGCGGGAAGAGTTGGATCTCCATACCGGATGACAGCGGCTATCCCCTCACTCGTCGCCTGCTGTCCACACTGCAAGTGCCTTGACCGAAACCGGCTCCGATCTCGCGCTTTATTACGCGCCTACGCCGAACGGATGGAAGATCACCATCTGCCTGGAGGAAATGAGACTGCCTTATCGAATCTGCCCCGTGACATCGGCCGGGACATTGCCGGAGGGATTCCTTGCCGCCAGCCCGAATGGCAAGATCCCTGCGCTGGTCGACCGCCATGGGATGAATGGGCAGCCACAGGCCATCTTCGAGAGTGCAGCGATCCTGCTCTATCTGGCGGAAAAGACGGGAAGGTTTCTCGATCCCGCGCCGTATGATCGCTACGCCGTGATCCAATGGCTTGTCTGGCAGGCCGCCGGCCTGGGTCCGGCAGCGGGACAGAACGGGCATTTCCTATTCTATGCACCGGAAAAGCTGCCCTACGCCATCACCCGATTTGGCAGCGAAGTCCGGCGGCTATATGCCGTGCTGGATGCCCAACTCGCGCGAACCGGGGCCTTTGTGGCTGGCGACAACTACTCCATTGCGGACATGGCATGCTTTCCCTGGATCATGACGCACAAGGCGCAGGGCTTGAGCCTGAACGACTATCCAGCGCTCCAGGCCTGGTTCGCGCTCTTGCGCGCGCGGCCGGCCGTACAGCGCGGCATTGCCGCGGGCGGCGGCATCGATGTCATGCGCTCCCGCGCCTTCCAGCGACCCCAAGGTCTTGAGGAGCAGAAAAATGAAGCTTGAAATGTTTTTTGATTGTTCCAGCCCGTGGAGCTATCTCGCCTTCGAGCGTGTCATTCCGTTGGCAGAAAGCTTTGGCGTCAGCGTGGATTGGCGCCCTGTGCTGGCTGGCGGCATCTTCAATGCGGTGAACCCTGGCATCGAATATTTCAAGTCAAAGGACAAAATGCCGAGGCGCAAGGTCGATTATCACCTGAAAGTCATGCAGGATTGGGCGGACGTGACCGACGTGAAGATCGCCTTTCCGCCGGCCGGGCACCCTGTGAACAGCGTCCGGGCGATGCGCGCATGCCTCGTCCTTCGGCCGGTGGGCAAGCTTGTTCCTTTCGCGCGCGCCTGCTTCCAGGCGATCTTTCGCGACGAGCAGCCGCTTGGCGAAGATGCGGTCCTGCTCCATATATGCGATCAGGTCGGGGTAGATGGACCATGGCTGCTGGACCGCATAGCCATGCAGGAGGTCAAGGACGCCCTGCGCGCTGAAGTCGACGAGGCCATTGCGCGCGGCGCTTTTGGCGTGCCTACATTCTTCCTCGATGACACCGACATGTATTTCGGCGTGGATTCGCTACCGCTTGTGAATGCCCGGCTGAGCCGGGCGCGCGTCGTTGGCTGAGGGGCGTACGCCGCCGTCGTCCTGCATTTTGCGACCCTCTGTCGACCTTCTGGACGGCTGATACATCCTCGATCTCGATCGGATCGAGTCCTTCGCGCAGTGGTTCGACCGTATAGCAGGTCACGCGAAAGACCGTCCGATCTGCGGCCAGCGGTTTACCTGGTCCCATGCCGTTGCTAGACCGCCCGGATGATTGATTTGTCGCTGAGGCACTATCGCAATTCGGATGGGCTGACACTTGTTGGCGATGTTGGTGGGTCGCTCGAAGCGCCCGCCGTGGTTCTGCTGCATGGTGGCGGGCAAACCCGCCATTCCTGGTCCGGCGCAATGACGAAGCTGATCGAGCAAGGGTATCTGGTGATCAATTATGACGCCCGCGGCCATGGCGATAGCGACTGGTCGCCGACTGGCGATTATTCCCTTCCCGCCTTGGCGTCGGATTTGCGCGTGATCCTTTCAACCCTCAGTGGACCCGTCGCGCTTGTCGGTGCTTCCATGGGCGGTATAACGAGCTTTTTCGCAATCGGCAGTGGCGCCGCCCCATCGGTCAGCGCACTGGTGATGGTGGACATCGCTCTGCGCCCGGCGGCGGCGGGCGTTGATAAAATACATCGTTTCATGACAAGCCATCCAAATGGCTTTGCCACGCTGGAGGAGGCTGCGGCCGCAATTGCCGCCTATAATCCCGATCGCCCCCGGCCCCGCAATCTGTCAGGTTTGATGAAGAATTTGCGTCTGCGAGACGATGGACGTCTTCACTGGCATTGGGATCCGCGTCTCATGGCGCAGCGGCCGACATCGGAGCCGCCCTCAAGATTGCGCCAGCTGGAAGAGGTGAGCAGCGCGGTGACGGTGCCCACTCTTTTGGTGAGGGGCGGGAACAGCGATATCGTCGATGACGAAAGCGTCTCCGACATGTTGCAGCGGGTTCCGCAGACGGAGGTTTTCAATGTGCCCGGAGCCGGACACATGGTCGCGGGCGATCGCAACGACGCGTTCAACGAGGGCGTTTTTGCCTTCCTGGCTAAACATCACCCGCTCGCTGCGAAGGGTCATTGATCCTGAATAGTGCGCTGGTCGACGGCCCTCGCACGGATAGTGCCGAACTTGTGTCGGCAGTTCCAGCATCTGTTCAGCCCAGTGCCGAACAGATGCTGGAAAAGCATGGTGGGGTAGACTGCCGTCCACCCCACGCATCTTAAAGGCCGTCGAGCCCCTTGCTGACCAGAATGTTCACCGCCACACGGCGATTCTGCGCCTTGCCTTCCAGGGTGTCATTGCTCGCCAGGGGATCAGCCTCGGCCATGCCGGTGGGCGTCAACATGCGATAAGGTTTCCAGCCGCAGGCCTGCTGCAGATAATTCACCACACGGCCGGCGCGCTTCTCGCTCAGCACCTGGTTGAATTCATCGCCTCCGGTCGAATCGGTATAGCCGACTACCAGCAGGAGAGCATTGCTCATCCCCTCGGCCGTTGCCGCAGTCGCGCAAAGGTCGTTCTTGGCCTGTGCCGACAGCACGGCCTTGCCCGTGTCGAAATTGACGTTCGTCGTGCTTTTCACATTATACTGGTCGATCTCGCCCATCCGGCCGCGCAGTGCCGCAGTGGCAGCCGTCTGTTCCTCAAAACCCTGGGCGGTGCCGTTCTGGATCATCGACGCTGTCTTCAGATCCTTGTTCTGCAGATTGATCTGGCTCGCCACCAGGCCGCCGCCTGATTGCAATGTCTTGACCGTGACCGGCAGGCCGTTCAGCAGGGAGGTTGCGGCCAGCCTACTGCGGTTGAGGCCAAAAAAGCCCTTGCTGGCGCTGATCTTCGTGGCGTCGTCGATGACGATGACCGACTTGGTGCCGTCGGCCGCGGTCACCTGCATCTTGTCGCCGCTACGCGCAGAAATAATGCCCTTGATTTCCGGCCCTTCGGTCTTCTCGGCCGGGAGATAAGCGGTCGCCGACACATCGGCTGACGGCGGATCCTGCGTCTGTGCTGCCAGGCTGCCCGACGAAGCGCCGGCCAGCAGGGCAAGAACGAACAGATATTTCGGGCTGTTGGATATGACACTCATCACGCTGCTCCTCCAAATTCGATCAGTCGGGCCTGCGTTACCGCAGCTTTTCGTCCGACTGCCGTTCGCATGATGGCGTATTCGGCTGTCAGAAACCCCTCCATTGTCTTCCCACAAATCCTTCATGACGCCACGAGCGAGCGCCATGGGTGCTCTGCCTGTTAACCTTGACCTTTCTGCTGCATGAACAGTCTGGCGCAGTCCAGTAGTTGTTTAGGCAGTTGGAGCGCATCTTGCGACGAACCGAAGGAAGCGCCTTGGGCGATCTGCCCGTCATATTCGTCCCTACGGGCCAATAGATGCCCGCTATATTCAACCGATATGGCGATTTTTGCCTGGGCGGGAGAAGTGCTGAAATAACAACGGAATTTGAACAGTCTGCTATTTGTCCTTTTGAAACATCCTCTTGGCATTGACCGAACGACTATTCCCGTTCACCTGACCGCCGCGGGATCGGTATATCTGTAATGCATATCCGACACGACTCAGCCGCCCCTGTTCCAAAGATGCGCCCTATTTGATTGATCTGCGTAAAGAAGGACAATTTTGAGGAACATTGGGCAGGGCTGGGAGTATTGGTCCTGAGTGGGACCCCTACGACGCCCGTTTCAAGAAAAGCAGGCCGGATAATGGACAGCGATTTTCTTCCCTGGGTGGCGGCCAACAGCGAAAATATCCAGTTGCGTTTCAATGCGCATCTTGAAAGCCACACAACGGTTGCTCGTCATCTTCTCCACAGGGAACGGATCGGGGAAACGTTGCACTTCTCCGGTCAGAATGCCCGCTCCGCCTGTATCGACGGCGAAACTCTTTGGGAATTGAGCATTCGGCATTGGGATGGACATGACACGCATCTGGCGGGGCCGTCACTGGACGAATGCCTCGCTCTGGCAGAAAAGCTCTTGTTCCCTTCGACGCAGGGGGCCCTTGCAGCCTGACTGGCGCCTGATTAGTTCAGGCGGTTCGTGCCGCTCATCGTCTTTCGCCAGAGGTCAGGGCCGCTCATCCATCAACGTGCGAACCAGCGACTGCATGCCCGCGTCGAATTTCGCCAGCATCACATGATCGTCCGCCGTCTCGAAATGCGTGATCAATCCGTTTCCGGTCCACCGATGAATCGCGAAGGCCGGCGGGTCCGCAACGATCATCGGACGGTTGTCGGGAGCCTCCGGGTCCATCGGCCGCATGTCGAGGGCAAGCTGCGGCGCGGTTGATGAGCAGATCGCGATCGTCGTGCCCTTCCAGGGCGCGACGACGGAACGATGGATGTGACCGCAGAGGATCGCCTGCAGATTGGCGCGGCCAGCGATCGTCGCGGCAAAGCGCAGCACCCACGCTTCGTCGGGATGGGTGTTCATCCAGTCAATGCCCACTTCGACGGGGGGATGGTGCATGACGATCAATGTCGGGGTGGCGTCATCTTCGTCCAGTCGGGCGGCAAGCCATTGCGCGCGCCGTTCGCAGAAAGCGCCGCCATGACGCCCCGGTTCCAGGGTGTCGAGCATGATGATCCGCCGTCCGTCCTGATGGATCACATATTGGACAAAGCCGTCCTCGACGGGAATGTGCGGGAAATGCATGGCGAAATGCGCCCGGTCGTCATGATTTCCCATGCAGGGCCAGACCGGAAAATCGCACTGGCTGAAAGCGTTCGCCAGACGGCGGTAGCTGTCCGCATCGCCCCGGTCGGTAAGGTCACCGGTCGCCAACAGCAGATCGGGGCGGTTGGGGCCGTCATTCAACGCCCTCAATACCTGATCCAGCCGCTTGCGGTTGAATTCGGCGGGGTTGTCCGGGTCGAAGCCCAGATGGATGTCCGTGACCTGCGCGATCAGCATTGGTCTGCTTCCCCTCTTATTGCCCTTGTCTGACCTTATGTGCGTTGGTTGCTGCAGAGGCAGTTGTTCGATCCTGCGGTTCAGCCCGGTTCCGGCATGCGCGGAAGCGCGGGGTTGGCCGAGTTGGTCAATTTTTCCCGATCGTGCATATCCTTGTCCAGCGACGGGGTGGCGGGCGCCCATGGGGCACCGTCGCCGATATGATAGCTGTGGCACATGGCGCAGCCCGAAGGCACGTCCGCCTTCGACTTTTCCCCTCCATGACAGTTACGGCAACTGTCGATTTTCGGAAGCAGCAATTGCCTGGCGTCATGCGATCTTGGCGCTGCATGGCAGCTTTCGCATTTTTCGGTCCTGTGGGCGGCATGATCGAACCAGCCGTTCATCATGTAGCGCATCGGCTGGTGCACCGGCAGCACCTGCCAATTCGCATTGCCATTGGTGCCAGGTGGCGTGACGGTGTGGCAATCATAGCAGGCACCGCCCTTTGAGAATACCGCACGTATCGCGTCGTCGGCGCGGGAGGGGCGAGTGGCCGCCGCACCGAAATAGGCGTGGTAGATCCGTCCCTGCGCGTAATCGCCGGGCCGACGGCGCGCCACGCCGCCCAAGGCCGGAGGCTCGACCGGCCCGGTCGACCGGAAATAAGCGCGCAGGTCTGCGATCACCTGATCGGGCTGGCCGTGGCGGAGCGTGCGGACTGTGCCGCCGATCGTCTCAAAGGCAAGGCTGTGGCACATCTGGCAGTCGCGCTCCATGTCCACCGGCAGGAAGCGCACGCCATCGGCGGTTGGCTTGTGGCAATCCTTGCAGGCAAGTGCATCGCCAAATCCATATTGCGCTTTCATCGTCCGCGCCATTTTCGCGACACCGCCGGTCGCGGACAAATGAATGTCATGTGGGAATTTGAGACCGCTGTCGTCTGTCGGCCGGCTATCGAGGGATCTGCGCGAGAAGCTGGGGTGTTTGCCCGGCCGCGTTTGAACCAGCGCGGAGAATTGCGGATGGCTGGTACCGAAATCGGCGGCATTGCCGATCTTGCTGTCCTTGAGCCGGTCCTTCAAGGTGCCGTGGCAATCGACACAGAAGGCTTGCGGCGCAGGCTGCATCGGACTTGCACCTTCATGTTCGCGGTGGCAATCGACGCAGGCACCCTCAGGCGGCTTGCCAAAGGCGGCAGCTACTCCTGCCAGCAACTTGCCCCCCAGCCCCGCTTCTGCCCGCGCCATGGCGATGCGGGCGGCGGGTGCATGGTCGTGCACGTCCTTGTGACAGGTCTGGCAGGTGCTGTCGCGGACGGAAACGAACGCCTTTTGATGGCAGGTTTCGCAGCGCCCTTCGAGCGCGTGGTGCGCCTGGCTGAGCGGGCCCGAGGACCAGCTCCTGTCCCCTGCGACCGTGTAGATATTCCGCGTGTCGTTTGCCGGCCGGCTGGCATAGCTCCAGATGGGGACAGCCAGGAAGCCGATCAGGATCGCCAGCGCCAGTCCCCACGCCGTCAGCCGCTTGCCCGGCAACAGGCCGCGCAGCGAGAAGACCCTCGCTTCCTCCTTTTCCTCCGAAGCTTCGGACACGGCGTCGATGCGGCGGATGGAAAGGATGGTTGCTCCATCCTCACCCCGCGACAGGGTGATGCGGTGCCCCCCGAAGCGCAGTTCCGCACCCTGGGCGGGATCGATCTCGGCACGCAGGACCGTGCGGCCCTCCAGCTCGAAACCCAGCGTGCCGGTGGCGCGCAGGCGGACGGTGCGCTCGTCGACCTGCTCGATCCGGGCATGGTCAGGCTCCAGCGCCAGGTCAGGCAAGTGGATGTCGTTTTCCGCCGCTCGACCCAGCGAAAGTTGCGATTTGGCGATTGACGTGGCGCGAACGATCTCGCGGCCATCGGCGGTGAGGCTGATCTGACGGACTAGGAAGCTCATCTCACGCTCACCAGTAGAAGAAGACGCTGACGATATGCGCGGTCAGCGCGGCCAGCAGGGCAAAGGTGGCGGGCACATGGATGTAAAGCCAGATTTCCAGCAGCGCCTTCAACTTCAGGTGTCGGCGCAGGCGGGCCAGCATAGCCTGCTTGCGTTCCAGCAGCGCATCGACCCTTTCCAGCGGATCATTGCCGGTATCCGGCGTGTCGCCCGTCCAGCGGCGCAACGCCGCCTGCGCCCGGGCCGTGGCGCAACGGGGATAGCGGCCGGACAGGCGCGCCACCAGGCCGCCGCCAAAGGGATCATCTTCCAGCGACTGGCGCACCAGCGCGGCCTGCTCATGAGTCAGGGGCTGCGCGGCATCATGCAGTTGCCGGTCGATGGCGCGCACCGCGTCGAGCATCTGCACCTGCGTCATTTCGGCGCGGTTGTTGCTGAGGGCTGTAGGCAAGGACGCATAGACGGTGATGCCGAACAGGCCCGAAAGGATCACCAGCATCATCAGCGCATAGGCGAGCGTATGGACGTTCCAGCCAAGCTGGAAGCCGGTGTGCAGCGTGGCGATGACGATCAGGCTGAGGCCAAGATAGACATGGGCGGATGTCCATGCCTTGAGCGACCAGCGTCCCCGCGTCATCGCCCGCTTGCGCAGGCCAAGCAAGGTCAACCACAGGATCAGCAGCGCGCCGATCGTGCCCATGGTATAGCCGTACCAGCTACCGCCATTATGGTGCGGCGTGACGTCGACCAGCATATAGCTGGCAATCGACAGGACGCAGGTTATCGTCGCGATCTTCAGCCAGCGAAAACCGGCGTGGCGAAGGAAGCCGTCATGCAGCACCTCACCCCTGGCGCGGCGAATGGGGCTGGCAGCAGGCGTCGCCATCAGCGCGCCTCCCCGCCAAGCCGAGCTACCGTCAGGAAATCCTCCGGTGCTACGCGTATGGCCGCTCCAGTGGGACAGGCGCGCACGCAGGCCGGGCCACCCTCAATGCCCGAGCACATGTCGCATTTGATGGCTTTTTTCGGCTTTTCAACGCCGGATTCCGCATTCTTGTAGCGCCATTTCTTCGACGGTTCGCCCGGGCCGGGACCAGCACCGAAGAACATCCAGCTGAGCAGGCCCGGCTTTTTGGGGGGCACGCTGTCCATGCGGATCACCCCATAGGGGCAGTTGCGCTGGCAATTGCCGCAACCAATGCAACTGTCGTCGATGAAGACCTCTCCATCCGGCCCGCGATGGATGGCGTTGGGCGGGCAGTCGGCCATGCAGTGCGGATGCTCGCAATGGCGGCAACTCGTCGGCACATGCAGGTGGGCGTAGGTGCGGCCCGCTTCCCGGTCGAGGCGGGAGAGACCATCATGGCTGTCGGCGCAGGCCTTTTCGCAATTATCGCAGCCGACGCAGAGATGTTCGTCGATGAGGAGAACGTCGGTCGCTTCGCCTATGCCGTTGTCGACCAGGAATTTCGCCGTTTCCGAATACATGTCGACGACGGTCGAAAAGCTGTCCTTGCGGCTTTCGACAAAGGCGTTGACGTCCTGCCGAGCCGCCATGTCGCGCCGGGCGCGTTCCAGCAGGGCAGGCTTGGCGGCCATCAACCGGGCGAAGGCATCGCCGTTCAGCCTGATGACCTCGGACTTGACCGTCGCCTTGACCGTGGCGGTGCGCGGGCCGCCTGCGATCAACGCCATTTCGCCCACATAGCTGCCGGCGGGAAGATAGGACAGGAAGACGTTTTTCCCGCCGATCTTCTTTTCCACGATCATCGACCCGACCCGGATCACATAGATGTCATTGCCGATATCGCCTTCGGTGAGGATCGCCTCCCCCGCCTTCACCGTTCGGATTTCCGCCGTGTCGAGAATGTCGGCAAGATCCGCCGGGGTCAGGCCGGCGCCGAACATCTGGAGCAATTGCCGCTCGGTCGAGATGCGGGTGATGGCGCGCTTGGCGGGCGGGTTGGAGGACATGAGCTTGAGCGCCGCTGTGCGCGACACCTCCACCATGATCGAGTCAGCGCCCGCCCGTACGGTCGCACCGCGGCGGCGGCCGGAAATGAGGCCCACCTCCCCGAAGATGGAGCCCTGGTCGATGGGTATCTCGACGCCGGAGGCGACCTCCACCAGCGCCCGCCCCCGCGCTATGCCGAAAAGCGAGGAGCCCGGGTCGAATTTCTCGAAGATCAGGTCGCCGCTGCGATAGGCGCGCACTTCGCTGTCCAGCATGAATTCCCGCATCTGGAGCGGAGACAGTCCCTCCAGGATCGAAACGTTGGCGCGCAGATACTCCAGCCATTCCGCGACGCTCTTCTTCTCCGGCAATCCCGCGAACTTGGCGGCCAGGATCGGTTCGTCCGCAGGCTTCAGGTCGCGATTGCCGTTGATATATTCGACGACGTCATAGCCCTGGTTCATGCAATGCTTGATCAGCGGATAACCCGCCAGCGCGCCGATCACGAAAATGCCGGGCGCGGTGCTTTCGAACACCGGCGACAATTTCGGGAAGGCCAGCCGGTCCCCACTGGTGAATTCGATGCCGCAGCTCTCCACAAAGGCGCGCGGCGGAGCGGAACCCATGCGCGCGATGATGCGATCGCATTTCAGCTTCACCTCGCCGTCGCGGCTGTCGAGCGTGATGAAACCGGGCTCCACCTTTGCCGTGGTGCTTTCGGTCATGATGGCAAGGCGCCCCGCTTCAGCGGCGGCCATCAGCGCCTTGACGTTCGCAGCCTTGGCGCTGGCGAACTCGGTCGACCGGTTGAGGATGGTGACGACATTGCCCTGCGCCTCATCGGCAGCGAGGCCGAGGGCATTTTCTATGCCTGCATCGCCCGTCCCGACGACAAAGATGTGCTCGTCATTATATTCCGCTGGATCGTCCAGCTGATATTGCACATGGGGCAGGTCGGCGCCCGGCACGCGCATCAGATTGGGATTGCCCTGCGTGCCGATGGCCATGACGACGGCATCGGCAATCACCTCCCTCCCGTCGTTCAGCGTCAGCCGATAAGGTGGCGCGAAGCGCTGGATTTCCTTCGTTTCGCTCGTGCCGTCACGCTTGCGCTCAACGATCTTCTGGATGCTGCCCGCGATCGGATCGCCGGTGCCGACGATCGCCTTCACTTCCGCATTATAGGCTATATTGATGGCCTGCGCGTCTGCCTGTCCGTTCCAGCGGTCGAGAATCGATTCGCGCTTGCCCGCCTCGAAATCGCAGTCCGACCGCAGCACGAGCTGGCTGGGCGTCGCCATCACATGCTTGCCCTTCTGATATTTGAAGATGGTGTCGGACAGATGGTCCGTCTTTTCTATCAGCAGGTGCGAAAGCCCCAGCGCAGCGGCGCGCGCGGCCGCACTCAGCCCCGCCGGCCCCGATCCGACGATCGCGATACGCACGCGGTCATTCAATGATTGTCCCCCGATATGCCCCTGTGTTCCGGCTGTTACCGGACGCTGTCCCGGGCGGCACTCTATCATTTCCGCAGCGTCACGCTAGAGAAGATCGCGGGGAACAACCGGGGAGTGCAAGAATAATGGGTTGGAACTGGAGGCGCGTGTTGCTGATGGGCGCGGTTGGCATCGCCGCTCTATCCATCGGCTATAATCTGACGCACGCGCCCGAGGAAACGAAGGTGCCAGCGCTATCCTCCCCATTGGCGGCTGGCCAGGAGCCTGCCGATCCGGAGGCGGCGATACGCGCGCTTCAGGACCGGGTCGGGGCCAATCCCAACGATGCGGAGGGCTGGCAAAGGCTGGGCTGGGCTTATTTCGAAAGCGGCCGCCATGCCGATGCGGTGCGCGCCTATCGTCACGCGACAAAGCTGGCGCCCGGCAATGCGACCTTCTGGTCGTCGCTGGGCGAGGCCGCGGTGATGGAGAGCGAGCGTGATCCCATGCCGAAGGAAGCCGCGGACGCCTTTGACCGGGCCATCGCACTCGATCCGAAGGATCCCAGGGCGCGCTACTTCCTGGCGGTGCGCAAGGATCTTGCGAAGGATCATAAGGGCGCGATCCGCGACTGGCTCGCCCTGCTGGGCGACACGCCACCGGGCGCGCCATGGGAAGCCGATCTGCGTCGGACGATAGAGCAGGTGGGAAAGATCAACGGTATTGATGTCGCGGAGCGGCTGGCGGCGGTGAAGCCGACCGCGCCGCACCCGCCATTGGGTGCCGGCATGTCCGTGGCGACAGCGGCGATCCCTGGCCCCAGCCGCGAGCAGATGCAGGCCGCGGCACAGCTTCCCCAGGGACAGCAGGACGCGATGGTCGGGGGAATGGTGGCCAGTCTGGAGTCCCGACTGAAGGCCAATCCGGGCAATGTCGACGGCTGGATCATGCTGATGCGCAGCCGCATGACGCTGGGCGAGACGGGCAAGGCGGCGGCGGCCTATGCGCAGGCGCGGTCGGCCAATCCGGCGCAGGCAGGGCGGATCAGGGATGAGGCGCGGATATTGGGCGTGCCGGGCGCCTGAGCCACGCCCCAGCGCTCTTGCCGGGCCAGTCCAACCCGGCGTCTTACCGAAGCAAAGGCGGTCGCCAGCCCTTCATATCCACTTCGTCGCTGACCTTATAGGGTATTCCCCGGGAGGTCAGGAACAGCCGCTCCATTTCCGGGCGGGTAAAGGGGCGCGAGCCGAGGCGACCGAACACCGCGATCTGCCCGCCCGTTTCATCCACCGCGCGGTCGCGGTCCAGCCCTTTGGACAGCGTCAAGGCCGGCGAAGGCGTCCGTGCCCAGGCGATCAGCTCCGGCTTGGGCGCGGGCGAAAAGCCGTAGAAATTGGGCTGGCTGGCCGGACTGGTGAGCTGCACCACCTTCAGGCCATTTCGGCCATCCGCGACATAGGCGAACAACGATGCGTTGGTCGTGCCGACGATCACATCCTCCACATCGGTCATCTGGCCGCCAAACGTCTCCTTGGCGTAGACGACGGGACGCAGCGGATTGGTGATGTTGATGATTGCAAGCCCTTCGGACTTGGCCGCCACATAGGCATAGGTCCGGGCAAGATAGATCCGGCGCGCATCGGCCAGCGGCACGGTGGCGGACGCCACCGCCACCGGATCCGTGAGCTTCGTCACGTCGAACAGCTTCAGCCCTTCTGAATCAGTGACCCACAGATAGCGGAACTGGATCGCGCTGGCCCGCGCGTCCTTCATCGGGCGGACGGCGGCAAGACGGGGGTGAAGCGGGTCGCTGAGGTCCACCACGACCAGTCCGACATCGGCAGTGATATAAGCGATCTGCCCCGCAAGCTGAATATGCCGCGCCCCGTCGAGCACGCCGTCGGGATTCCACGTGACTGCCCGCTTCAGGAAATTGTTGCGGAAATCGCCATCGGCCATGGTCTCGATATTGACCATGATCAGCCCTTCGACGCTGTCCGTCACCGCCGCATAGCTGTAAATCGGCAGGAAAGGCTGCTCCTGGTTGATCCGGCGCAGTTCCGGCGTGTTGCGCAGCGGGTTGACCGGCTGGTTGGTGGCAAGCGCCATGCAGGTCGCGTTCCTGGATGGAACGCCGCTGTTGTGGCCCAGCTTCGAGAAGGGCGCGCTCAGGATCGGTTCGGAAATACCCTTGTTCGCGATGGATGCCACGTCATAGACGCGGAAACCGCCCTTCCCTTCGGCCACATACATATATTCGCCGCGCAATTGCAGGCATCCGACGCGATCGGCCGTCCCCTTCACTACATTGCGGAACTCTTCCACGGCATGGGTCTCGCCGGAAGCCCTGCCGTCGAAATATTTGCCGCGCACCCAGTTCTTCAGTTCGCGCCTGTTCTGCTCGACGTGCAGCTTCCAGTAATCGGGATAGGCATATTTCTGCAGATAGCTGCCGATCACGGCCTGCGGCTCGTCCCATTCGGTGACGCGGATCGCCTCGAATCCGCTCTCCAGCCCGGTCCAGGCGTTCAGGCCGACAAAATTCACGAAATTGGTGCCGAGCAGCAGCAACTGCGACATGATGGCATTATTGTCGTCCTTGGCCGACAAATGACAATCCGTGCAGGTTTTTGTCTCCGTCCGGCGCACGGTATGCGGGAAATGGGGCGCAAAGGCCTGCGACGAAAAGCCGATGCCCGATATCGGCGGTTGCTGGATGTAGATGCGTTCGCGGTTGATGTTGGTGGACGACAGGACCAGTGCCGAAGTCGAGCGAACCGGGGCCGTTTCATTGCCCTTGGTCGTCATGTGCTTGCCGAGCTGGAACATCTCGTCGCGCGCCACCTGCGGGTTATAGGTCGCGAAGTTGCGCGTTTCCTCTCCATCAAAATGGTGAAGCGAGGTCTTCCAGTTCGCTTCGATTGGCAGGTGGCAGCCACCGCAACTGGTCGTCCAGCTCAGATGGCAGGTAAAGCACGCCATGCTGTCGTCACCATGCGCCCGATCTTCCTTGGCGATGCCCGGCCCGAAGGCAAAACTGCCGTCCTCCGCGCCCGAACGGCTCATCAGCTTGGCGCGGGCAGCCTTGGCGTTGAAATGCGGATTGGCCGGATCGACCGAATCCTTAACCAGACTCACTTCCCATTCCAGCTTCGGGTCGACGATCGATCGCTGGATCAGTCTCTGCCTTCCGCTGGCGTCGAAATACCATTCGAACCGCCTTTTGCCGTCAGGATTGCGCAGCAGGGCGAGGTTCGTCCCCTTGGGCGGGGCGGCCGGCCCGGATGTCAACAATGTGGGATAGGCGTCGGCCGTGCCATGACAATCCTTGCACCCGATTTCGATGGCATTGGCCACCTCGCCATAGATGAAGCCGTTTCCATGGCTGTCCTGCGCGAAATGGCAGTCGGCGCATTGCAGACCCTTTTCGGCGTGGATGTCCATCAAATGCACGGACTTGCCCGGATTGGTGCCGACAGGGACGAACTTGCCCTCCCCTTTCTTGCGCCATTTTTCCGGATCGTCGGGCGACACGGTCTTGCCATCCGCGTCGAGCAGATTGCCTTCGCGGTCGCGCTTGAACACGCCGCGGAAGTTCCAGCCATGGCCATGGTAGTCAGCGAACTGCGTGTCCTTCGCCTTGTCGTTCAGGTCATAGACGTTGCGCAGAAATTCCAGGTCCGACCATTTGCCGCGGGGACTGGCTCCCTCGGGATTGCGTTCCAGCGTCTGGTGCACCTCGGCCGCGGTCGGATATTTCTGCTTTTCCGGCCACATCAGGGGCGCATCGGACTCATAGTCCCACATGGTGTAGCCCAGATAGCTGTTCAGGAAGATATTGGGCTGGTGCATGTGACAGTTCATGCACTGCGCGGTCGGGATCGCGCGGGTGAAGGCGTGGCGGATCGGATGACCGCTTTCCTTGACCGCGCCAACAGGATGATCGGGAGTGATCGTCTCGCCATGCGGCCCCTTCAGCCCACCATGGCTGATCTTGGCCGCAATGGTCGGATCGATGGTGGCGGTCTGCCCGTCGCGGCCATATTGCGCATAGATCAGGCTGTGGCGCGGCTCGCGGTCATTGGCATAGACGACATGGCACCCCGAACAACCCGAATGGCGATAATCGCCGGGCTGGTCGTTCGTGCCCATGAACCACATATAGGGATCGTTGAGGCGGGTCTTGTGAATGTTGAGTGCCGGGATCGCCACGCGCAGCCCCGTGCCGGGCCCGCGATTGGACTGCTTGAGGTCGGGCCGCCCGGGCTCTTCCAGCCGCTGGATCGAGCCAGTGGGATTGGGTAGGCCTATTTCCGCGAATTGCGTGTTGATGTTGCGCCCGCCGCGCTCGAACACGCGGAAGACGTCGCCCGGCGGAATCACCTGCCACGTCGGCAGCGGATAGAGTTCGGCCAGCGCGCCGCGCGCCTTCTCCCCGGCGGTCAGGGTGCCGGGGGGGCTGCCGGGCGAGACGATCTTCGCCGGCTTGCCGTCCTTGGTGTAGGCTTCCCCGAAGATATAGTTCTTGAAGGGCACGATGCCGTTATTATACGCCGCCCCGCCCCACAGCATCGCGCCCGATGCCATCAGGGATCGCTCCGCCGCCTCGATGACCTGCATGTGGCACGAGCCGCACGCTTCCCGCGTCACGCGATAGTCGCTGGGGTTGACGAAGCGGACGAATTCCGGCGCCTCCCGGTTCAGCAGCGTGTAGGTGCGCTGCGGATTGGCGGAGGAGGGATAATGCCAGCTCTTGGGATAGCGCGGCAGGACATGCGCCTTCTCCCGCGCGGCGACATAGGCAGGATCCTCAAAGCCCAGAGCCGGATCGCCACGCACTGCCGCATTGCCGCCATGACAGTCGGTGCAACCCAGCATGACCGCCGGGGTGGCATGCATCGATGGCTCGTCCGTCTTGCTATGGCAGCTATAGCAACCATCGGATTTCGCGGCGACCTGCCCGGCGGTCTGGCTCATCGGTGCGGGCGGCGCGAGGGCGTAATGGCGCTCCACCGGCTTTTCGGCGTCGGAGGCGTGGAGGATGGCGACGGGGATGAGGAGGGCCGCGAGCAGCAGGAGGAGCAGCGCCATTCCCGCAAGGGCAGAAATCCTGTTCCGGGGTCCGACCGCGGCGCGTGCCTTCGCGGGAGCACGATAATTCGATAGGGAGGCAGCAAGCCGGTGCATCAGTAACTCAGGATCAGATTTGCGAGCACCGAATAATAGTTTCGGTTGCGCTCGCTGTTGGTGAAAAGGTCGCGAAATCCCGCGCCGGGCAACAGGGTTGCACCCGACAGGCGGAAGACGACGTTCTGCGTCGCCTTGGGTCGCCAGATCGCGGCGGTCGACAGATCCCAGCCGATGGACCTGGGAATGCTGCCCTCATTGCGCAGCGCCTGGAGCGTTGCCGTATTCTGGAACCATAGATGGTTGGCGTTGGCCGACAGGCGAAGTTCCGGCATCAGGTCGAAGTCGCCGCCGGCGCCGAGCAGGATGGTGCCGGGATTGTTGAAGTTCGACTGGCCCTGTTCCTTCGAGGAGCGCAGGGAGTTCAAGATTCCGTTCCGTCCGTTGATTCCAATGACGCGCCCGCCGCCGGCGAAGGGAATGGACTGCCTGATCCAGTAGCTGGTGTCGGCTCCCGCAAAGACTGGGTTTTCGAAAATCGCATCGAACCCGTTTTCGCGATTGTCATGAGGGTCACCATCGCCGCTGGCGTACAGGCCCGAGATGCGGAACCGCATCCAGTCCTTGTCGATGCTCGCTTCGGCCGCCGCGAAGAACGCCCTGATCTGCGCGGGACGCGAGGTGAAGAAGCTGTTGCGATCCTCTCCCAGTGCGCCATAGAGCGACCCCGTCAGGTTCACCCGCCCGATCCGTCCGTCCGCATTATACCCCAGATAGACGACATCATATTCCCGCCCGCGCAGGTCGCCGAGCAGCGCCGGACGGACCGGAAAGCCGTTATCGTCGATCTCGATGTCCCGCTTCTCGCGGTTCATGTTGTAGACGGCGGTGATCTGGCTGGTCAGGCCAGGGATCAGGAAGTCCTGGCGATAGAGATTGGCCAGGAATATCCAGTCCCGGCGCGGTGACTGCACAACCGAATTGAGGCCGCTGTTGGTGTCCTTCTCCAATCGCCAAAAGGCGGCCAGATTGAACTGGAAGCGGTTATTGTCGCGATTGCCGAACAGACGGATTCCCAGTTGCTGGTCATTGAACAGGAAACCGCGAAAATCCGACTGAAAGGGCTGGATGCCGACGCGCAACGACCGAAAGTCGTAGCGATCGGACGTGTTGGCAAGGTGATAGTCGACAAAAGCTTCCTGCACGCCCAGAAAATGATCGGTCCGATGGGACGGCCTGGATGGCTGCACGAACAGCACGCGACGCTCAGGCACGTTGGCATGATTGACGTTGAGCGCCAGTGTCAGGCGATATTCGATCTCCGGCGGCTTGAAGGCGGTCGCCCCCTTGATGAGGGCCACGCCGCCGATGAAGGTCTGGCTGAAAATGTAGCTCGCATCCTTGCCGAAGACATTGATGCTGCCCGGCCGCTCCGTCGTCTGCACCCCGACCGGGATTGGAAAGGACCGCGGCTCCAGCACCGTATCGCTCACCGCATTGGCGACGAAGAACCAGTCGTCGCCCTTGATCGGCAACCACTTCACCTTTTCGCGGTCGATGGGACGATCGCCCTTGAGTGTGTTCTGGTTATAGGGGTCGAACCAGCGTTCCTTCACCAAGCCCAGGCTCTCTATCAGGCGCCAGCGGTCCGGGATTGGAATCTGATCGGTCGGAAAGGCCTCTGGCGGAGGCGCGCGGACCGCGCCTTTGTTGTCCTGCGTCACCGCGTCGGGCAACGGCGGCTCATATCCGGGGCGACGGCGACCCTCTATGGACTGGCCGTCGGCGTCCAGTATCTCCTGCCAATTATCCGGCGGAGGCGGTGGCACCGGCTCGCCCGGCTGCGCCAGCGCGAACAGGGGCAGGAGGGAGACGAGACCCATGCCCTACAGCCCCGCGCAGACATTTTGCGATGCGCTGCCAAGGAACGGCGCAAAGGGACAGCTTACATAGCGCAGCCGCACCGTCGCATTGCCCAGATCGACGACGATCTGATCAGCGCGGATCGCGGCGGGCGCGTTGCCGATCCCGCCGACGCGCGCACCGCCATTGTGCAGGCCAAGAAAGCTGATCATGTCGTCCTGATCGATGCCGTCGCCCGATACGCCGATGCCGCCGACCAGAACATTGCCGCGATAAATGGGTACGGAACCAGGAAAGATCTGAATGCCGTTCTGCACCCGGTTCCGGTTGGACACGGTCGGGACAGCCGAGCAGCGCTGGGGCGTGTCGGTTGCGCTCGCGCCCGTCACATAAGCGAGATGTGCGGCAAGGTCGCCCACCACCAGCGCAGATTGCAGGCCGGTGGAGAAGGGATTGAACTGCGCGATGGGACGCGAGAAGGGTCCGTTCGGCCGCCCGACCTCCCCATCGGGGAAATAGGGTCGGGAAAGATTGCCATTGGCGCGATCGGTAAAGGCATGCTGCCCGGTCAGCGCGGAGGGATCGTTGAGGAACGTCCGCGCCTTGCCGACGAAGGCGGCGACATCGGCGCTGCTGCTCGCCGACAGGTCTGCCGCCGCATGGGCACCGGAGAAGAAAGCCGCCGTGCGCGCCTTTTGCAGGCTGACGTCGGTGCCGAAGATTGGCGCATCGGGCGATCGGACGATCCCCAGCGCCTGCCCGCGCGTATCGACCAGGCTGATCGTCACCTGCGCCCGACTGTCCAGCGGTTGGCGGATCTGCGCCCTGGCCCGGCTCATGACGGCGAAGGCTTCTTCAAGGATCGCCGTCACTTCCGCCGTAGTGAGCGGCTGCGCCACATCGCCACCGTCGGTCCCGGCGCGTATCGGGAAGCGGTCATTGCCCGATCCGTCCGTCAGCACGAAGGCGTCCATATTGGAAAATTCGGCTGATCGCGCCGGCCGGATGCCAGACGCCTCCGTGCCATAGGCGACGCCGGGCAGGATCGCAGGCGCCGGATCGCCATAATAGCCGCGCACCGTGACCAGCGAACCCTCACTTCCGTTGATCGCGGCAAAACTCACGGCACCCGTCGCGATCAGGCCGGAATAGGCTGCATCGGAATAGCGCAGCGAAGTGCCGTCCACCGTGATGCGATCGGCGCGGATAGCCTCAGGCGCCTCAAACCCCAGGGTTCCCGCCAGCGCGACATATTCCTCAGGATCATTATCATCATCAAGGACATTGCTGTCGGAGCCATAGACCCCGTCCGCCATGACGCCGATGCCGCCAACCACCGCGCCATTCTTGTAGAGCGGAAAGCCCCCTGGATCGGCTGCCAGCCCCAATGGAGAGCGCTTCGGCCCGATCATCGCCTGTGAGCCGGACGAGACAAAGCGCGCCGACAGGTCGGAACAGGGCAACTGGCTGAACTGCACCCCGAACAGCGGCCCGCTTTCCAGCCCGGCGGTGGTCGGTGCCGGCGGGAAATGCTGCTGGACGATCATGCTCGCCGTGCGGGTGGAAAAGGCGTTGCCGCCGCTCGACAGATAGGCGCCGGTGATCGCCTTGGCGATGGCGCCGGCCTCGGCGGGAACGGTCAGGTTCTGCGCGTCGATATTATCACCATTGGGCGCCGCGCTGGTGATGGCACTGGCGCGTGCCCCCGCCATGCGGAATATCGCGAGCACATTGCCCACCCGGTCGGTCACGGCGACCACGGCGGGCAGATTGCGCGCCTTCGCCTCCGCAACGGCATGCGCCACCACGGTTTCGACATCCGCTATCGTAAGCGACTCCTGCGCAGGCGCTGCGTAGAAGCTGGACGGTGTCGGCGTTGGCGCAGGCGTCGACGTACCGCCGCCGCTGCCACCCCCTCCTCCACCGCCGCCGCAGGAGGCAAGAACCAGTACCGCGCTAGCGGCCAGTGCGCTCAACCGGTGGAGCCTGCCCCTCATTGCAGCGCCCCGATACCGCGCGCCGCGCTGCCAAGAGATGCACGGAAATCTCCGGGGCGATAGCTGTTCGGTTCCTTGACCGCGGTATAGGCGCGGTTGACGTCCGCCCTGATCCCCGCCGCCGCGCCCACGGTGACGCGTCCGGATTTCACCAGGCTGTTGAGCAATGTATCGATCGCCATGACGGCCTGCACGGATCCTTCATAATCGGTGAAGCGCGGCGATATGGCGCTGCCCGCAATCTCGCGCACGATGGCGAAGGCCATGTCGCCCCGCATTCCCCCAGCGGCAAAGGCATCGGCCAGGGCCCGCGCGCTGCCTGCCAGTTTGCCAGCGGCAGCTATCGCCGCAGGGCGATCCCGCGCGATTGCCGCGTGGAACGATCGGCTGTCGGCGTCGAAACGCCCCGCAAGTCCCGGCGCTGCCACGCGCGCCGCCGCGGACAGCAGGATCATGTTCTCATCATTGAAGGGGGGCATGCCTGCCGGGATCGGGCGGCCCGGATTGGCTTCCCAGGTCTTGCTGCGTTCCGCCTGGTCATAGATGCGGCGGTGACAGCTCTGGCAATCGAAAAAGTAGAATTCGGGGAAAGTCCCCTCCGTGCCCCGTGAACCGGCATAGAGGGCCAGGGCGCGTTCCACCGCCATCGCCTGCCCCACGGCCCAGAGCTTCAGGCTGTCAGTCCGCCCCTTGCGTCGTGCGTAATCGGCATCTTCATCATGATGCGCCTGCATCGATGAGAAGAGGTCGAGCTCAAAGGAGATGCGTGGATGGCCTGCCGCCATGATCCGATGCGTCACGAACTGACCGTCCCGTGCACTGCCGAAATGACAGTCGAGGCAGACCGATGCCCTCGTCTCCGGCTGGTCGAGTGGGGTCATGCCGGCTGCGACATTGGCGGCATGGCTTGCGCCCACCGCATAATGGGACGCGATCCAGCCGCCTGCCGCGCCATGGCACGCCTCGCAGCCGACGCCGTCCTGCGCCAGAAAACGCGTGCCGCGCGCTGCGGCCGGCGTGGAGTGGCAGCCAAGGCACGCGGGCGCAGAGGATGGGTCGCCCAGTCCCAGCGTCACTGCGATCTGTCGCCCCCGCGTGCCGTTCAGCACCGCGAAGGCGCGGCTATGGGCGCCGCCCGGCGTCGAAGGCTCCTGCCAGCGCATAAGTTCATCCTGGCGTACGACCTTGCCGTCGCCTTCCATCCGGCCGTGGCAGGTGGAACCGGCGCAGGAAGCGACGCCAGTATAGGTGCGAACAGCCGACGCGGCATCCGCCACACCCGAACCTGCACCCGGCAGAGCGGACAGCAGCAGCCATCCCAGCAGCATGGCGCCCAGCGCCATCCCGCCCAAGGACCTGCCTATCACCCCGACCTTGCCCCTCATTTGTCACGCCCCCGTGCAGGCTGATTCGGGCAGTTTCCCCTGCGTCAGCCGCGCATTTCTCTCTACGGGATCAACCCGTTGTTTCAATCACGTTTTGCCCGCGCCGCCCGATCAGTGCGCACCACCGTCCCCGCAGCCCGCTTCGTCAGGTCCACCGCAGGAGCGTTCCCAAAGATCCTCATTGCCCGCGCCTGTCACAGGTTCGTCAATCAGGGGCGGATAGCCCTGTGTGACGATGTCGCGCAGTTCGATCAGGGACAGGGTGAAGATGCGGCTGACCGATACCGAAGGGTCCAGCACGCCGTTCCATGTGTCGCGGCTGTCGAAGCTGACGCTGGTGCAGGCAGCGGGGCTGCCGATGAGGCAACCGTTGATCCTCGATCCCAAGGCATAGCCGCCGTTGACGGCGACCAGCGGGATCGTTTCCAGGCCCTGCGCGAACACCCCCGTCGAGAGGGCCAGCCGCCCATTGATGGCGATCTGCAAAGCCGGACCCTGGGAACCGATCACCAGATTATTGGCCGTGAAGCCACGCCGGTCCGGGATCGCTACGGAGAGGCCACTATTCTGGATGAAGAAGGCCTGGGACGCATTGGCCCGGATTGTTCCTGCACGCAGGATGCCGGCATCGTCGACCGGTCCGTCATTCTGCGCCAGGCGCAAATCCCTGGCGGTGATCGATCCTGTGGAACCGATGTCCGCTATGGCCGAAAGAGATGCCGCCATGATGATTGGGCTGTCGAGCGTCAGCACGCCGCCCAGTGCGCCATTGCCGTCGCTGATGTCGATCAGGCCGGCGCCGGCTATGATTTCCAGCCGTCGGCCTGCCGTGAGGGCCAGCCCTCCTTGCCCTGATCGCCCGGTCAGCCGCACCGCGCCCTGGACGCGCAGATGCCCGCTGGTGCCGATCGTCAGCATCCCGCCGCTCGCCAGATTGGCCGCGGCCAGTGTCAGGTCCTGCACGATGATGTCCGGCGATCCCGCAACGCCGCGCGCCGGGGCATTGAAGGCGATCTGCGTCGCCGTTACCCGCGCCAGTTCCGCCGCTGACAGGCTGTAGGTTCCGGCGACGTCATTCCCGCCAATATAGGCCGGCTGCTGCAGGTTGATGGCATTGAAGATGACTTGGCTCGTTCCGTTCACGCTGCCGAGCTGGGCCGAACCGCCCAGGACAATGTCGCGCGATCCGATCGTAATCGTCCGGGCAGATGCGGAACCGGTCAGCGTCAGCAGGCCCCCGCCATTCAACAGGATGTCGCCCGCCAGCGATATCACATCGCCGAAAATTGCCGAACTAGCAGCCGTGGCCGTCAGCGAATCTCCGGCCGAAAGTCTGGTCGCATTGATCGATCCGCCGGAGAGGGTCATGCCGGTTGCAGCACTGGCATCGGCGATGGACAGAGCGCCGCCCGCATTCAGCAGCAGCGCTCCTGTCGATGCCGTCGCCTGCGCTATCGTCATGCCGCCCGTCGCGCCCAGGCTGACCGCGCCGCCACTCGCCGTGATCGCACCCGCCGATGCGATATCGTCCACCACCAGGCTGCCGGCGCCCGCATCCAACAGGCTCTGACCGCCAGCAACCAGGCTGGCGGCGTTGATCCCCTGCGCGGACAGCGTCAGATTTCCGCCAGCGGTCAGCACGCTGCCGGCGGCGAGATTGATATTGCCCGCCGCGCTGAGGATCGTCAGATTGTTGACCGCGCGCAGACTGCCCGCCGAGGACATGGTGATGTTGCCCGGCGCGGTGAAAAGGATGCTGTCCGCAAAAATGCTGTCGCTGCCCTGCGGCCGCCCGACATGGCTGAAATCGATGCCTGTTCCCGACACGCCCGTCAGCGCACCGGTCACCATGATATCGCCAGCCCCAGCGAAAGCGAAGGAGAGTGGCCCGTCGCTCACGAGGTCGGCATTGCCACCGATCCGCACAACGTTGGTTGCGCCCACGGAAACGCCCGAAAAGCCGGCGGTCGGGATGCCGAGACTGGAAAGCCGGACCGATCCAGTGACCCTCAGTCCACCATTGGTGGCCGTGCTGCCGTCGGTCAGGCTGACGAGACCGCTCGCGTCTCCACTCGCGCTCATCAACAATGCGTCGATCAACCGCTGCGCGCCCGGTGACAGCAAGCCGCCGTCACGATTGGCGAAGCTGGCGGTGCCGCCGCTGCCCAGACCGGTGACGCCACCGGCAGAAGCGCCGCCCGGCGCTTTGCCGCCGATTCCGCCCAGTCCCCCCTGTCCGTCCGCGCGCAAGGTCATGCCGCCGAGCACATAATCGCCATTGCTGGAATCGAACGCCGCAAGGCCGCCCGTGCCGTTTCCACCGTTGCCGCCCAGACCGCCGGACAGGCCCGCATTGCTACCCACGCTGCCATCGGCGCCGAGCCCGCCCTGGCCATTTGAAGTGATGCTGTAAGCGGGCATTTGAGGCAAGGCGCTGCCCAGCACAATGCGCGCATCCGCAATCCGTAATGTCGCCGAGCCAGCCAGGCCATTGCCGCCCGCTCCGCCATTGCCGCCGATCGGCCCGGCGGTGCCAAGAGCGCCATCGCCGCCTGTCGCATCGCCGCTGATGCGCAGCGCCAGTCCAGTCGTCGCCGTCGCGCCGGAGCCAAGCGCGAACAAGGCCGCGCCGCCGGTCGCATTGCCGCCGTCCGCACCCAAAAGACCCGCGCCGCTGCGCACGCCGCTTTGGCCGCCTGCCCCGCCGATCGCTTCCGCCAGCACGCCGATGTCGCCGGCATCCAGCAGGGTCGAGGGTCCGGTCAGGCCCAGCGACGCGCTTCCACCGAATGCATCGCCGCCGCGCCCGCCGCTGCCATCATAGCCCGTGCCGCCTGTACCGCCCAGACCGGCAGCGGTGACGCGCAGCGTCCCGCTCACTGTCGTCGCGCCGAATGAGAGGCCGAGTGTCGCGGCGCCGCCCATTCCGACGCCACCCGCGCCGCCGGTCCCGCCACCGCCGCCCATGCTGCCGATGCCGTCGGCACTGACGGTCAGGTTCGCGAAAAGGGGATCGACGTCGACGAGCATCGCGGCGCTGCCGCCCGTTCCCCGGCCACCCGCACCGCCGCCCGTAGTGCCGTAGAAGAAAATCGAGTTGCCATTATTGTCGAAGCTGCTGAAGCCGCTATTACCCGCCTGACCGCCAATCCCGTCGGCATCGACGGTGACAGTGCCAATGGCATGGCCTTCGTTCAGATAGGAAAAAGCTGCTGTACCGCCCAGCCCGTCGCCGGCCGCCGCGCCGGGTCCGTCGCTGCCATTATTGCCGCCAGCGCCGCCCATGCCCTCCGCCGAGATCAGCAGCGACGGCGCGGTCAGCACGCCACCCGCCAGCGTCACGTCCGCCGTCCCGCCCGTGCCAAGACCGCCTGCGCCGGCGCGATAAAATCCGGCGCCGTCGGCGCCTGTTTCCGCGCCATCGCCACCCTTGCCCGTTGCGCGGACGATAGTCGCGCCCGTGATCGTGACGGCCCCACTGCTTCCCGCAGCCAACAGCAACCCGGCAGTACCGCCCGTGCCGGTTCCGCCATCCGCGCCGTCGGCCTGAAAGACCGGATAGCCCATGCCGCCGGTGCCGCCCGCATCGATGCCAAGCGTCGTCAGTCCCAGCGTCCCGCCGCGCGATTGCAGCGCAGCGTTGCCGCCAAGGCCCGCCCCCGCGATCGCCGCGGCTGATGATGGACTATTCGCACCGTCCGCCTCCCCGCCGGTGCCCTGCGCGCTCAGCAGCAGCGTGCCGAGAGTGGCACCGCCGCCCGCGATAAGGAAATCTGCCGTACCGCCCTGCCCGTTGCCTGCACGGAAGGACGTTGTGCCGCCGCCTTCGCATATAAGGCAGTTTTCGCCGGCGGCGCCGCCAGAGCCGTTCGCTCTCGCATCCACCAGATCGGCCGTCAGGCTGCCCGCCAATATGTTGACGTTGATCGTGCCGCCAGTGCCATTGCCGGCATCGCCACCGTTGAACGTTATGCCATCGATCGGGGGCGCCGAAGCACCCTCCGCCGACAGATAGAGGTTGCCGAAGCGCAAAGCGCCGTCACCTGCCGAGCCTACCCGGTTTTCCACAAGAATGCTGCCGCCCAGCCCGTCGCCGCCGCGACCCGCGACACCATCCGAAGCTGCGCTGCTGCCGACGCCATTGGCTTGCAGCGTCATGTCGCCCAGCGCCGAAAAGTCGCCATCGCTGGCGTAGAGCAGGACCGATCCGCCCGTGCCGTTCGATCCATCCGCGCCCGATGCGCCCCCGCCATTGGCGGAGATGCGGCACGAGTAGCTGGGGCAGTCGCTGAGCGAGAAACTGCCTCGCTGCCCGCCCGATGCACTGGCGAACAGGGTCACGTCCCCGCCCGTCCCGCTGCCCGCCAGGCCGGGCGCATCGCCGGCAAAGCCACCCGCGCTGGCATAGAGCCCTGCCGCGCTGAAACTGCCGCCCGCAGCGCCGATGGTGATGCTTCCGCCCAGGGCGTCGGCAGTGCGCGGCGTCAGGAAGGTCGATCCCGCAAAGGCGGCAAAGCCGAAGGCGTCAGCAGTGGCGAACAGGTCCTGCGCGATCGCGAGGCCGCCGCCATCATGCGCCGAAATGTTGATCCGCCCGCCCCGCAGCGTGCCGCCCGACGCCCCTCCGCCATAGGCCGTCGCATCGGCGTAGAGCGAAACGGATGTGAGGATATTCAGGCTGCCCGTGCCGCCCACATCGATGTCGATGCCGGTTGCGCCGGGGATCGCCGCGCCATAGCTGCCGCCGTCCGTCGCATAGCCCGGCGCGGTGCTGACGTCAGCGAAGAAGCTTGTCCAATCGTGCCTGCCCGCGGAGATGGCGACCCGGATATCGCCGCCCGTCGCGCTGCCCGCCGCGCCCGTGCTCGCGATGCCGCCTGTCGCCTGCGCTGTGGCCCGAACGGTGCCCAGATCCAGGCCACCCTGTATGAAGGCGCCGGACGTGCCGTTGATCGCGATGCTGCCGCCAACGGCATTGCCGCCGTCCACCGGCGGCACCGACACCTGGAACGCCGTTCCCGCCGAGGCGTCGAGCGTGGTGCTGCCGAAGCCCAGGCTCCCTCCTTCCGTGCCGGAGGGCCCGGCAGCGGTCAGTGCTGAGAGGGTGATCGATCCGCCTGTCGCGTTGCCGGACCTGTCGCTGCCATAACCCGCATAGCCCACCGCATTTGCCGTCAGGCTGGCGGCGGTGATCGATCCGCCGGTGGCGATCAGATTGATGACGCCGCCATTGGCGTCGCCGCCGACCAGGGGTACCGAACTGACGCCCGCTTCGCCATCCGCGCTGGCATCCAGATACAGCGTGCCGGTAACGCCGATCTGTCCGTTGGTGGAGGGCGCGCCGCTGCCGCCGAAGGCCAGCAGGTCGATGCGCCCGCCTGTGCCCCCGTTGCCGGCTTTCAGGTTCATGTCGCGGTCGACGGTGATCGTGCCGGACTGGTCGGCCTGCAGGGTGATGCTGCGTTCGGCGGAAAGCGCGACATTGCCCAGGAAATGAGTGGCCGTGGCAGGGCGGATGACGATGTCGCCGGTCGCCGCGCCGGTCACGTCGTTTTGCCAGTCGCCTGACCCGATGCTGAAACCTGCGGCGGCCGTCGCGGTGGCATTGCGCGTCACGATCAGGTTGCCGCCGGCGTCATGGACGATGTCCGACCCGGCCGAAAGGACGATGGCGCTGCCGTCCGGTGTCACCGACGTTGCGGGAGTATAGCCGACATTGCCCGACAGCAGCATGGTCAGCGCATTGTTCTTCGGCACCGCGACCATGAAGACGCGCTGCAAATCCGTACCGCCGGTCGAGGCCGGGCCGGTTGTCGTGCCGCTGTGGACGACGCCGTTGGCATCGGTGGTGCCGGCCGTGATCGCGATGTCGAACAGGCCGTTGTTGATCCTGATATCGGCGGCTTCCGCGGCGACATAGGCGGCTGAACCATTGACGTTGACGGTTCCGCCCTGCACCACGCGCGGCGCGACCAGCGCCACATAGCTGCCGGATGAAAGCGCGTTGACCTGAGCGCCCTGAAGCAGTTCGACCGAGGATGTGCTGCCCGCCGGACCCACGAAACGGATATTGTTCCTGTCAAGTCCGTTGCTTGTGTCGATCGCGTTGGTGGTCAGGACCAGCGACCCGACGTTGAAGACACTATTGGCGCCCGCGATGATGCCGCCCGGCGCATAGAACCAGACTGATCCGCCGGTGGTGGTCGGGCTGCCGATGATCTGGCTCTGCACCGTGCCGTTGAGCGCGATCACGCGCGATACGGGCAGGCCATTGCCATCCAGAGGCAGGATGCGGTTCAGAACCGTGAAGTCGCTGAAAGAACTGAATGTGACCGTCCTGCCCTGAGGCAGGAAGTCGATCGTGCCGGCGCTGGCCGCCCCCCTATCATCGGGCGTCCAGTCAATGACCGCTTGTGTCGAGTTCAGCGAGATCGCATCGTTTCCAGGGGAACTGCCCTGCGAGATATAGACGTCGGGATTTGGCGTATAGCTGCCTTGAAACGCTTTCTGGCCCACTGCGGCGCCGGCCCCCAGACCGACCGCGAGTGCAACCGCGCTGGTGCGGCCCAGCAATGTCCAGAGCGAGAAAGCGCCATGCTTCGTCCTCATCAACGCCTCCATGGCAGGATTTGCGTGGTCAGGGAAAGGAGCAGCCGCGTAGCGCCCCTGTCGGTCTGGAAACCCGCCTTGCGCAGTGGCGTCGCCACCGTCAGGTCGAGCCGCGCATGATTGTCCCATGTCGCGCGCAGACCGCCGCCCGCCGAATAGAGTTTCTGCGGATCAAGTCCGGCGAAATTGGCGCTGTGATGCCACATCCAGGCCGCATCGAAGAAAAGAAAGGGCTGGAGCGCGATCGCGCCTGGCTCCCGTGGCGTGATTCGCCCGTAGCGCAGTTCCGCTCCGATCCCCAGGCCACTGTCGCCGGTGATGACGCCGGGATCATAACCGCGGCCAACGGTATAATTGCCAGCGCTCATCTGCTCATAGGAAAGCAACACGTCAGGGCTATATTGCGCCCTGGGCGACAATGCGAAGGTCAGGTCCGGGCGCGGCCGATACTCCGCCTGGACACTCGCTCGCAGCACGAAGGCTGAAGGATCGCCGTCCAACTGGCTGATCGGCGTTCTGGGGAAGGCGCAGTTGACGAATGCCGCGCCGCACGTTTCGCTCGCGCCCAGCCCCTCGATCCCCTGGCGCAGCTCGGCCATCCCGCCCAGCCGCCAGCGAGGCTCCACGCCGGAATAGCCGATCGTGCTGACGATGCTCTCGGGATCGATCAATTCCCCCTCCAGCCGCAGGAACAGCACGCGCAGCCGGTCGCGGGACAGCGGTATCTTGGGGGTGGCGGTGCCGAAACGCAGATCCTGGTTGACGACCTCCAGGCCGCCCGTCGCAAGCAGGGTGCGCGCCTGACGCCGCACCAGCGGATAGGCGAGCCCCGCCGTGGCTATCATGGTTTCCGATGACAGCGGGACGCCGCGGATTCCCGGCTTGCTCCAAGCGTAAGTGAGGTCGCCCGACAGGCGCAGCCCATCGCTGCCAAGTGCCATGCTGTGCCCGACCTGCAGCACCGTCTGTTCGCTCGGTTGAGCGGTGTTGAAGATGCTGAACAATGTGCTGTCGCCCAGCCCGGTCATGTCGTTGAAGCGCACCCGCGCCAGCCCGCCGAAGCGGCCGACAGCGTTGCTGCCGTAATTCTGGACATTGACGTCCAGTTGAACGCGCTGGCGCACCACCTGCACCTCGCCCACCACTTCCCCCGGCGCCGTACCGGCGGGGCGCAGGGCGAGGCGAACATCATAGCCTGGCAGGTCGCGGGCCAGCAGCAGATGCCGTTCCGCGTCGCGCACGTTGAAGACCGGCTGACCCTTCAACACTTCCATATGGGCGGCGATCAGCCTTTCGCTGTTGCCCGCGTCGCCGCGCACCTCCACCGCCACCAGACGGGCCATGAAAATGTCGAAGCGGACGGTCCCACCCTTCTCTATGCGCTGGGGCGGAACCTGCACGGCCGCCAGATAGCCCATCTGCCGCAGCATGGTTGCGGCCCGGTCGCGCACTTCGCACAAGGTCGCTATGGGCACTTCGCGCCCGGCAAATTCGCGCCAGCTATCCTCCAGCGCGGCCGGATCGACTATGCGCAGTCCCTCGAAACGGACATCGGCGAAATTGACCTGAACGCTCGCATAGCGGGGATCGGCCAAGGGGCATGGCGCGCGTTCGACGCCGCCGACCACGGTGAGGCGGCTGCCCCGAGTCGCCGCTTCGTCCGTCAACTGCCCGCGTGTCAGTTCCTCGCGCGTCGGAGCGCGTGGCGCGACCTGTGCCGCCGCCGCCACAGGCAAGACGATCGGCAGCACCAGCGCCAGCGCCGCCGCCGATCCGCTCAAGGCGGAAGCCCGCATGTGCCCCTTGTTCCCCATATCTGTCCCCAAACGGTCCAAGGCAGCCTTTCCCTTAGGGCTGCCTCACTCCCTGTCTTCAGGCGCGGGCTTTTGCCCATCACCCTTTCCCCGCGACTGACCGCCGGTTAACAGCGCCGGCGCGTCCCGACAATCAATTCCGCGCGGCCCCGTTGGACAGCGCCGCCGTGTCCACCAGCAGGTCGAGCTGCGCCGTGCATTGGCGCGCGATCAGGCTGGATGCGATGCCGTCCAGCCCCGCCGTTTCCGGGCTGACCAGTGCGAAGCGAACATCGGCTGCACGCGATCCGTCGCTCAGGCGATAGGCGGCACCGTCACGGACTGGCACGGCGACCGGCCAGCCAGTCACTGATTCGCCGGCGGCGAAGCTTGCCGTCGCCTGCACGCCATCGCCGATGACGCGTACCGTTCCCGATTTGGCCGGATCCGCACGCCACAGGCGCACCGCGGCGGGATCGGCAACGCAAAGCGTTCCGGATTGCGCGACATCGACCATCCAGAGATTGGGTCGGCGTGGTGGAGCGGCCGGCGTTTCGCCAATGGTGCCGCGTACTGCCCCGGTTCTGGCGCGCCGCACCCGCTTGGTATCCAGCAGGGCGGAGAGCATCACATTATTGGCGGGTGCCGCACTGGCGGCGGCGGCGACGTTGAAGCTGCCGGGCCCACGCAGCGTCCGCGTGCCCTTCGCATCCAGCAGCGTCACCACATCGCCCGCTTTCAGCGTGAGCGATCCGCCATCGCCCAGTTTGCTGCCCGGCTTGTAGGTCGCGGCCGAGGGTCCGGTGGCGCGCACCACCATGGTCTCCGCTGCGGCCTGCCCGCCCAGCCCCGCAACGACATATCCGGCCAATGCGCCGCGCGCGGCAAGCTTACCCCAGACCATAGCTACTTCCTTCCCCGATATGCTCATAACGATATAGCAGATTGGCGATGGCCGCATCGTCCGGATGATGGTTAACCATCATTTTGAGACGTTGCCGCGCAGCGTTCTGCGCGTCGGCATCCTCGCCATCGAATACCGCCAATATCTGCGCCAGTGCCGCGCGTTCTCCGGCGGGAAAGTCCGGCGCCGGCTCGAACAGGTCGACCGGGGTCGATCGGCCGCGCAGTCGCACCCGCCCCATCGGACGCCACCAGTCCAGCCCCGACAGCAACATCGCTTCCCGGCTTGCCAGGACGTTCGTTTCCAGCGCCTTGTTTGCCGCCTCCAGCCGTGATGCCGTATTCATGCTGTCGCCGAGCGCGGTATATTGGATGCGCCCTTCGCCGCCGAAATTGCCGACGATCGCTTCGCCATGATGCAATCCGACGCGGGTCCGCCCGATCGGTGGCACGCCGGGGGGCAGGTCACGACGGAACGCTTCCCCCGCCCGCCACATGGCGTAGGCAGCAAGCGCGGCGTTGCGTCCGTCGTCCGGCCGGGCAATGGGCGCCCCCCAGAAGGCGACCACCGCATCGCCAACGAACTTGTCGATGGTTCCGCCATGGGCCAGCACCACATCGCTCAACATGTCGAGATAGCGATTGAGCAACTGGGCGACCATTTCTGGCGCAATGGCGTGGCTGAGCTTGGTGAAGCCCTCCAGGTCGGTGAACAGGGTGAAGATCAACCGCTTTTCGCCGTGCAGCGCCAGCTTCTCCGGCTCCGCCAATATCTGCGCGGCGATGTCGCGGGGCAGATATTTGCCCAGCGCCGCCTGCGCGAAGCGCCGCTGCTGAGAGGTCACGGCCCGCGCCGCCACGCCGATGGCCGTGAAGGCCAGCACCCAGCCCAGCACCCATCCGACCGCCGGCAGTCCCTTGGTGTCCCATCCCCGTGCCTGAAGCCAGAGGGGTACGCCCGCAATCGCCCCGGCCTGTACGACCAGCGCCGGCACCAGCGCGAACCATCGCAATTCCGCCAGGCTGGTCAAGCCCGCCGCGCAGACGACCAGCAGCGCCGCGAACCAGCGCCACCCCTCCGGCACTGCGGCCAGGCGTGCGCCGTCGAGCAATTGCGCCAGCATCGTCGCGTGCACTTCAAGCCCGATCATGGTCGAACGTGCCTGCCGCCCCGATAATGGCGTTTCGAACTGGTCGATATCGACGATATCACCGCCGATCAGCACGTGCCGCCCGCGCACCATGGCGGCGAGCGCCGGGGCCATGGCGGGATCGGCCAGGGTATCGATCTGGAGACTGGGAATCACCGGCTCCTCCGACCCGTCGGCCTGCCTGATCGGCAGGCGGAAGCGGATCGCGCCGCGATAGTCGCGAAAGGATGCGGAAGGCTGCATCGCCAGCGTCAGCAAGGGGGGCTGTCCTGGCGTCGGAACGGGCCAGCTTCGTACCACATTGTCCGCATCGGTTTCCAGCCGGATACTGGCGGGACGGACCCTGGCCGTCCGCGCCTCGCCGATGAAGCGATCAAGATATTGCTGCTGCTCGAAGATGATCTGTTCCTGATTGTCGCCCAGATTGGCGTAGCCGAGCCAGACCGGCGTGCGCATGGCGTGGAGGGTGGAGAGCAGTTCGCCATCCTCGTCCTGCGGCTGGTCGAACAGGATGTCGATCCCGATCGACTTTGCCCCCATGGCATCGATGTTCCGAAGCGCCCGCGCCAGCAGGCCCCGGTCGAGCGGCGACCGCTTGCGCGTGGCGATCAGGGTCTGGTCGTCATAGACCAGCATCAGGATGCGCTGGTCCTGCGCCACGCGGGGCGCGAAAGTCGCGGCTCGCCAGTCGTACAGGCCTCTCTCCGCATCGGCGGTCAGGACTTCTCGCGCCCTTCCGCCGCCCAGGGGACGGTTCCAGTCCCACCCGGCCAGGAACAGCGCCAGCAGCAAAAGCGCCCCCGTCGCTGCCAGGCGCCAGCGTCCCGTCTCCCGCACCAGTCGCGCGCCGCGGCGCAGCAGGCCCCGCATCGGCATGATGATCAGCGGCGCGCGATCAGTGGACGCGCGCCGTCGCCGATGATGGCGAAACCGGACCAGTAGAAGGGATGGGAGGTTTCCGCATCATCCATCAGCCTGATCTGTGCGGCCTGCAACGCCTCGGCCATGGGCTGGTCCGCCCCGGCGGCAAACAGGCCGGCCATGAGCCGCTCGGTCGCATGATAATCCTCTGGCGCGGGCCAGTGGCTGGCGATGACGGCGCGGCTTCCCGCACCGATGAAGGCGCGCACCAGCCCGTCCAGTGCGCCGCCGCCGCCCGAAAGTCCCGCCGCCCGCGTTGTCTCCACACCGGCCGCGCCCGCCGTGTCGCAGGCGGACAAAACGACCAGGTCAGCATTCAGCCGCAGGTCGAAAATCTCGCTGAACTGCAACAGGCCGTCCGATTTCCGGTCCGGCGCGAAGCTGGTGAGCAGGGCCGGGCGCGCCGGGCATCCCGGATGCGGCGGCGTCACGAGCCCATGGGTGGCGAAATGCAGGATGCGAAAGCGATCGAGGTCACTCCGCGCCATCACCGCTTCGTCCGTGAAGGCAGTGCCCGTAATCAGTTCGCTGCCCTGCCCGCCAATGGCCCGCGCCGCTTCCCGCAACTCCGTGGCGGGGATGGGACGGTTCCATTGCAAGGGCGACCAGCCGCAATCGGCCGTGGACCCGCTGGACAATGCGCCCCGGCTGGAGGCCGCCAGCACCGGCCCGGCAAGCGGCGCATTGTCGCCAAAGCCGATATAGCTCTGCGTCGCGCTGGAGGGCGCCGCCGCCCGGGCGTCGCGAAAGGCTCTCGCCGACAGGGCCGTGCTGACCGCATGGTCGCGGCCCAGCCAGTCAATGCCGCGAAAATCGAACTCGTCGCCCCCTTGGGCGATACGCGCCTCATAGGCGTCCACGCCCGCCTGACCGGCGATCAGCAGATTGACCGGCAGTTGCAGCATCGCGCCATCGGGCTCGAAGATCAGGTGCCGTAGCGGCTTCAACCGCTGCTCCACCGGTCCGAACAGGTCGAGATAGAGGCTGCGCGCCACCGGAACGTCCAGCGCGTAGGTGGTCTGCGCGCCATTGAGATCGATGGAGATCGTCTCGCGCAGCGCCGTCACCTTGCGCGCCACATCGGTCGCGCTGGCCACCAGCCGATATCCGGTCGCGCCGTCGGCATCGATCCAGAGGGCGTAAAGCGCGTCGCCCAGTTGCGCCAGCTTGTAATAGCCCTCGCCCGGTTTCAGCGTCGCCTGCATTTCGGCCAGCGTCAGCCCCTGCGGACTCAGCGCACGATATTGGGGATAGGCCGCCAATGCTGCCAGCGTACTGGCCTGATCGGCGGCAAGCTGGTCAATGTCGGCCTGCGCCTGCGCGACGTCGGGCAACAAGGCGCCCTGCCCCTCGGCCGCCTGCCGCAATTGCGCCAGGGCGATCCGCCCGCGCTCTATGTCGCGCGACAGGGACACCGACTGGCGGAAAAGCCGCGCTGCCTCTCCGTCACCGGCGGACAGCTCGCGGCTCAGTTGCTCCAGCGTATCGGCCGCGCCGGGGCGCATCAGCATCTGCGACGCCGCGAACAGATCGGCGGTCAGTTCAGGTCGCGTGGGAATTTCCTGCGCCAACAGACTGAAATAGGGCTGAAGCTGGTTCGCCATGCCGGTCAGCGCAGCGCGGTTCTCCATGGCGGAGGCGACGATGCCGCGATAAATCTTCAGCGCGTCCTCATTGCGACCCCGCCGGATCAGGAATGCGCCCAGCCGCGCTCGTGCGCCGTTCAATGCTATGGTTTCAGGATATTGCGCGCCCAGCAATGCCAGCGCCTCGTTCAGTTGACGCTCCGCCTGCCCATAATCCCCCTGCGCTTCATAGGTCAGGGCGATCTCTCCCAGAAGCTGGGCGCGCAGGCGGGTGATCGACGTGACGCGCCCGTCACGGATCGCGACGGCGCTGGCCAGCGCTCTTGTCAGCACATCCCGCGCCGGCCCCGGCTGGCCCGACAGGCGCAGGATCGTGCCCCGCAATTGCTGCGCCTGCGCGTCCAGGATCGCCGCCCGCTCGGCCGGGGTCAGCCTGTTGTCCTGCCGCACTCCCAGAGCCCGTGCCTGCGACGCCCCGCTGCTCATTTCCGCAGCCAGCTCCGGCGGCAGGGAAACCGCGTCATCGCCGTCAGTCGAGGCAGTCGCGCCGGCGGTCATGGGGCGATCGAGTATCGCGAGCGCGCCCGCTATGTCCTGCCGGTTGATGTGATGCATCGCCTCGAAATTGCGGCGCAGCCGGATCTGCACGGCATCGGCGGTGGCAATGCCGCGCGCATCCGCGAAGGCCGTGTCCGCCTGATCGAACAGACCCAGGTTGGACAATTGAAGGCCCCGGTTGACCAGATATTCATGCGCCCGGTTCGCCCGCTCGGTCGGAGTCAGCTTCGCCGTATCGGGATCGCGCGCGAGCCGGTCCGTCAGGCTGTCGAAGAACTCCGCCGCTTCGGCATAATTGCCCGACGCATTGCGCCTGTAGCCTTCAGCAAGCACCGTTTGCGGGTCCAGCGTCGCTGCCTGCAAACGGGCATAGCCGGCGCCGTTCGCACCCACGGTCGCGATATCGAGCTTACCCGGCACGATCCGCCCTGAAATGACCGAGCGGAGCCCAAGGTCAAGAGCGCTTGCATAGGCTGCATAGCCCTGCGCGACATAGACCGTCTTGCCGCGCTCGACGGTCAATATGCGATAGGGGCCGACTGCGCCGGTACAATTGCGCATGAGCGCCGCGCCAATTCCGGGCAGGTTGACACCGCCGGGCGCACCGCATTCGACCGCCCCCTTGCGGGAGGCTGCAAGCCGATCCAGCAATGCCTCACCAGCATCGTCCGAACCGCTTCGCAGCGCGAAAATCTGACCTACTGGACTAGCTGCATCCCGGCACACCAGCGTCCACGCGCGATCGAACATCGTCCGCGCGGAGGGATCGCCCGACGCGCTCTGCGCCTGGCACAGGGCGCCGCCCTCGCTGCCGATGCGAAAGCTGTCGCTCAGCAATAGCCGGTCGCCCGTCGCCTGCGCATGCGCCGTCACGGACAGACTCAATGCAGCCCATCCGGCAGCACCGCCAACCAGCTTCCCCAATATGCCCAAGACCTGTCCCCCAAACCTTGCCGGATATGTCCGTGCAGGGCCCCCTAGAGCGATTTCCAAGCGATCGGAATGATCGCCGGTCAGGAAATCGCGGTAAAAAGCTCAAACGGCGATCTAATGGCCGTTGCTGCTTGATCGGGTCGTCATAACGCCGCCCGATGCCGCGCCGCAAGGTGAAAGGCACTTGGAAGCGGCCCGTTCCAGCTCCTCCTACTGGAAGGTGAGGCAGGGAGGTAACAGTCGCGTAAGAATCGATCTCTCTTGCGCAATTTTTATTGCATCCTGTGATGGGGCTGATCTAGATTAGGTTTTGAATAGTATTCCTGAAATGGACGCAGGCCCATATCAGTCAATAAACATAATTATAATAGTCAGTTTGTTAAAAGGGAGGATGAGATGACGGGATTTCCGCGCCACGAAAACATATTGCGTTTATCGGCCTCATGCCTTGTTCTGGCACTGTCGAGCATTTCTACCGCCGCTTTTTCGCAAGAAACGGACAATTCCTCCGATTGGTCGGGTAACGAGATTATCGTTACTGCCACGAAACGCAACGAATCTATCCAGAATGTGCCCTTCTCCATCAATGCGCAGACCGCCGAAGCCATGCAGCGCATGGGCGCCACCTCCATCGAAGACGTATCGCGCAGCGTTGCCGGCCTGACGGTCCAGAATCTAGGGCCGGGGCAGAGCCAGGTCTCCGTGCGCGGCGTATCCGCCGGCCAGGTCGTTCGCGACCAGCCGGGCGTCAAGGAACAGGTTGGCGTCTATCTGGACGAGTCCGTGATCTCCATGTCGCTGTTCACGCCCGATTTCGATCTGTTCGACCTCGACCGGGTGGAAACGCTGCGCGGACCGCAGGGCACGCTGTTCGGATCCGGTTCGGAAGGCGGCACCGTCCGCTACATCACCAAGCAGCCGAAACTCGGCCAGACCGAGGGCACGGTCGAAGGCGGCGCCAATGTCCTGAAGGGTGGCGATGTCGGTTATTCGGGCAAGGGCGCGATCAACCTGCCCCTGGGCGAGACGGCGGCAATCCGGGCCGTGGGCTATGCCGAACATTATGCGGGCTTCATCGACGCCATCGGCCCGGCCGCGGGCAAGAATATCAATGACGGCCGCCGCTATGGCGGACGTCTCAGCCTGCTGTGGGAACCCGCGCCGGGCATCAAGGTGACGCCGCGCATCATCTATCAGGATATCAGGACAAACGGCTTCAACCGGGAGGACAGCTATCACCTCTATTATAACCCGCTGATCAGCCCGTCGGACGTCTTCCCGGAACGCACTCAATATCTGAAGCTGCGCGAGGAATTCCGCGACAAGACCACGCTCGCTGACCTGACGGCCAATATCGACATGGGGTCGGACATCGCGCTGACCTCGATCACCACCTATATTCACCGCGACATTCTGGTCAGCCGTGATGCGTCCGCGTTGACCGGGTCGGTGTCGGTCACGCCTTTCGTGATGTCCCTGGGCGTGGCGCCTGCTCTCGCCAATCTCCCATCCAATCTGAGGGACACGACCAGGCTCAAGCAATGGACGCAGGAACTGCGCCTTGCCTCGACCGGCGGAGGGCCGTTCCAATGGGTGCTGGGCGGCTTCTACAGCCATGTCGACCGCACCTATGAACAGCGCTTGCCGACGCCGGGCTATGACGCCATTGTCGACGCGACACTGGGTGCGGGCACTTCGGCCGGGGCAGCCAATGGCTTCCCGCTCGATTCGCCCTATAACGCCGACATTCCTTACATCATCAAGCAATATGCCGCATTTGGCGAGGCAAGCTACAAGCTTGGCCAGTTCAAGCTGACGGCGGGCGGTCGCTATTATGATTTCAAGGAGACGCGCGATTTCAAGACAGGTGGTCTCTTTTCCAACGGCGACAACCGCGTGGGCGACAAGACCGGTTCGACCGGCTTCTCCCCCCGTCTCATCGCCAGCTATGAAGCCAATCGCGACCTGACCTTCAACGTGCAGGCGTCCAAGGGTTTCCGCCTGGGCGGGGTCAACGATCCGCTGAACCTGCCGCTCTGCAGCGGCGGCGCCACCGGGCCGGATGCGGCGACCTATGGCAACCGTCCGACTTTCGAGGACGAGACGCTTTGGAACTATGAGGCCGGGGTCAAGGCGTCAGGCCGAGGCATCACGTTCAACGCCGCCCTCTTCTACAACGACATCAAGAACCTGCAGGTCACGGCGGATGCGGGAAGCTGTTCCTCGCGCGTCCTCTTCAACGTGCCGAAGGCTCATACGGCGGGCCTGGAAGCGGAACTGAGCGCCCGCATTTCCCCCAATTTCGATCTGTCGCTCAGCGGCAGTTATATCGACTCGAAGATCGACAGCAACGTCACTGACGCGGGCGGCGCGATCATCGCCGGCATCCGCAAGGGCAACCGCCTGCCCACCGTGCCGAAGTTCCAGATGGCGGCAGCGGCAACCTATACCGCGGAGATCGCGGCGGAAACCGATTGGTCTTTCACCGCCAGTGTCCAGCATGTGGGCGATCGCTACACCCAGCTTGCCGATCAGGAACCGGGTGCGGGCAGCTTCGCCAATTCCATCTATTATGATCCAGCAACCGGCGCCTACGGCACTGGCGCCTTCAACTTCGGTTCCTACAGATTGGGCGCCTATAATCTGGTCAACCTGTCGACCGGCGTCAGTTGGGACAGCGGCCTTTCGGTCACCCTCTATGTGAACAACCTGTTCGACGAGAATGCGCTGTATTCGTTGGACCGCGAGCGCGGCGGCCGGGGCCGGTTGGGTTACAATATCGGCACACCGCGCAAGATCGGCGTGACTGTCCGCAAGGACTTCTAAAAAGACGCCTGTGATCGGGACGCCGAAGGCCGGAGCGGCTTTCGGCGTCCTTATTTTGAGCGATACAGCCGTTCTCTCCGCCGCTATGGTCGGCGAATGATCGAGACCGGGAACGCAATCGCCACAGCCATGCGCTTTATCGATGGCGGCCTCTTCGCGATGGGTTCGGACCGCTTCTACCCGGAGGAAGCGCCCGTTCGGCAGGTACGCGTGGACGGCTTCTGGATCGATGAGACGCCCGTCACCAACCGGCAATTCGCGGAATTTGTCGACGCGACGGGTTACCGCACCTTTGCGGAAACCCCGCCAGACCCGAAGGATTATCCCGGCATGCCACCCGAAATGGCGCGCGCCGGGTCATTGCTGTTTCAGCGCACCGCCATGCCGGTCGATCTGAACGATGTCAGCCAATGGTGGCATTTCAGCTTCGGCACGGACTGGCGTCATCCCCACGGTCCCGACAGCAATCTGGACGATCTTTGGGATCATCCTGTGGTTCATGTCGTCTTTGAGGACGCCGACGCCTATGCCCGATGGGCGGGCAAGGCGTTGCCGACCGAGGCGGAATGGGAATTTGCGGCGCGCGGCGGGCTGGACGGCGCGGATTATGCCTGGGGCGATGAACTCGCGCCTGGTGGCGTTTGCCAGGCCAATTACTGGCAGGGCCTGTTTCCCTGCAGCAATCTGCTGGAGGACGGCTATGAACGGACCTCGCCAGTGCGCAGCTATGCGCCCAATGGCTATGGCCTTTACGATATGATCGGCAATGTCTGGGAATGGACGGCCGACTGGTATGCCCAGCCCAGGATCACGCGCAAGACGAAGGGAAGCTGCTGCGTTCCCGCGAACCCGCGGGGCGGCACGAAGCGCGAAAGCCTCGATCCCGTCAATCCCGACGTGCCTATCCCGCGAAAGGTGTTGAAGGGGGGATCCCATCTGTGTGCGCCCAGCTATTGCCAGCGCTATCGCCCTGCCGCACGCCACCCGCAGGCGGTGGACAGTTCCACCAGCCATATCGGCTTTCGCTGTGTCGTCCGCGATCCGCAGCGCTGAATATCAGAAAACGGAAATCTATCATGCTCAACATGCCATGGGACCAGCCCGCCACCATGATCGACCTCGACGGAAAGGCGCCGATCATCGGCACGATCCGCGATTGCGCCCAGCATTTTGCGATCTTCAAGCCCCATGCGAAGGAACAGGCGCGCATCCTGCTGACCCAGCCAGTCCATCGCGAAGGCCGCAAGACACGGACCTGGGTGCTGGAGCCATGGGAGATCGAAAAGCTGGTCGAACGGCTGAGGGCGGAAGTGCACTGAGATCGCGGCGGATCTGGAGCGGTCAATCCGATCGGATCGGACGACCGCCCATGTGTCCTGCCGCGATTTCCTGACCTTCGGATGATGCCACCCGACTGGAAATCGCTTCAACCAGGGTTCTTCAAACGGCCCCGCCCAAGGCCCTCACCAGCGCGACGCTCGCCCGCATCCGCTGGGTTTGCACCGCCAGCAAAGCCCGCTGCGCTTCCAGCGCGTCGGTCTGCGCCGTCACCACTTCCAGATAATCGGACGCGCCATCGCGATATCGCGTGAGCGCCAGTTCGCTGGTCCGCCCGGCCGCCGTCGCCGCGCCGCGCTGGCTCACCGCCTGATCGGCCAGATGCCGGTTCGCCGCCAGGGCATCCTCGACCTGCCGGAACGCGCCCAGCACGGTTTCCCGATAGCCCGCCGTCATTTCCTCATATTCCGCGCGCGACATTCTGACCCCCGCCCTGCGCCGTCCCCCGTCGAACAATGCCAGGACTGCGGATGCCGGGCCTAAACCCCAGAAGCTGTTTGGCTTGCTGAACAATTCGCCATGACTGGCCTGATAGCCGCCGGACAGTCCCAGCGTCAGCGTCGGGAAGAAGGCTGCCCTCGCCACGCCGATCCGTGCATTGGCCGCAAATATTCGCCGCTCGGCAGCGGCAATGTCCGGCCTTCGCTGCAACAGTTGCGAAGGGGCGCCGACCGGCAGTTCGGGCGCCCTGAGCGGCTGCACCCGCACCGGGATCGAAAAGTCGGACGCTATGGCCCCCACCAGCGCGGCGATCTCATGCTCGGTCGCCGCCCGCTCATTGGCGACGGCGGAAATCTGCGCCTGCGCATTGTCCAGCACGGTCTTCGCGCGATTGACGTCGATGCCGGACGCTATGCCGCCATCATGCCGCGTCGTGGTCAGGCGATAGGCCTTGCCGAACGCATCCACCGTCTGGCGCAGCAGTTCCGCCTCCGCATCCAGCCCGCGCAACCGGGCATAGGCATCCGCCACAGCCGCCTGAAGGCTAAGCCGGGCGGACGCAAGATCGGCTTCGCTTGCCTGCGTGTCAGCCCGCGCCGCTTTCACGCTGTTGCGGATGCGGCCCCACAGGTCCAACTCATAGTCGAGCGTCGCCCCGACCGAAAAATCATCATAGACCGGCGCCGCCCCATTGCCGCCGAAGCGATTGCCCGACAGCCGCTGACGGCTCGCGTCGCCCCCTGCGTTTACCTGTGGGAACAGGTCCGCCCGCTCGATCCCTGCCGCCGCCTTCGCCTGGTCATAGCGCGCCAACGCCGCCGCCAGGGTCGGGCTGGCCTGCTCCGCCCGCGCCTCCAGATCGTTCAGCACCGGGTCGCCAAAGGCTTCCCACCACTGGCCACGCGGAGCCTGATCCATCGGCGTCGCAGCCGTCCACCCTTCCAATTCCTTGAAATTCTGCGGCACCGGGGTTGCAGGTGGCCGATAGTCCGGCGCCATCGAACATCCCGCCAGCCCCACCACCAGCAGCAGAAACGCAATCCTGCGATCAACCCCCATGGGCCACATCCTTGGCAGCTCTCTGAACGTGCACCTTGTCGCCGCTGCGAATGGCGTCGGGCGGCGTGTCGATGACCCGGTCTGTTGGCCGGACCCCACCCGAAAGCAACACGACATTGCCCTCGTCGCGGGCGATGGTGACTGGCTTTACAGCCACGCGGCCATCCCCGCCCACCACCGCTACGGTCGGTCCGTCATTGCCGTAGAGGATCGCGCTTCCCGGCAAGGTCACGCCATTGCCGGATCCCGCCGGCACCTTGAAGCGGACCTGCGCGTAAGCACCCGGCTTCAGCGCGCCGTCGCCATTGTCCGCCTGCAACTGCACCAGCACCGCGCCTGACTGCGCATCTACCGCACCCGAACTGCTGGTCAGCATAGCATCGAAACTGCGCCCGGGATATTCCGGCAGGGTCAGCGTTGCCGCCATGCCGGGCCTGATGGCGGCCGAATAGCCCTGCGGCACGCGCACATAGATGCGCATCCGGTGGGTGTCCGACACGGTGAACAGGGGCTGGGCCGCCGCATTGCCCGCCACCACCAGCGCCCCGATCTGCGCCGACCGGCTGGTCACTACGCCGCTGAACGGCGCCGACAGCCGGGTGAATCCTTGCAGCGCCTGCAAGCGTTTCACATTGGCGAGCGCGGCGTTGGACAGCGCCTTGCGCGCGGCAAGATCGCCGGCCTTCTCGTCCGCCTCCTGCCGTGAAACGGCATCCTGCGCCAACATCGACGACCACCGCCGGGAGGTGGTGGCGGCCAGCCGTTCATTGGCGAGCGCGGTCTGATAATCCGCCTGCGCCTGCGCGAGCTGCTGGTCAACCTCTGGCGCGTCCAATATGGCAAGCGGCTCGCCGGCCCGGACATGATCGCCGATATCGGCCAGCCAGCGCCGCACATAGCCGTTGGTCCGGGCAAAGATCGCCGCGCTGTTATAGGCCTGAACATTGCCAGGCAGAACCAGCGCGTCGCCCTCGCCGGCGGTGGCGGGCATCACGACCGCGACGGTGGGTATGGCGGCGTCGGCGGCCACCTGCTTCAGCTCATTGGTCGCGTGGATGCGCGATGCGATGCCCAGGCCGACAACAGCGACGGCGATGACCGCCGCACCGACGCCCACCCGCTTCAGCGTGCGGCTGTCGGGGCCTTGTGCCTCGGGATGTTCGATGGGGTTGTGCTCAGACATGGTGGGGCTGCATTTCCAGGGAAGGCGCCTTCTGCCCATGCTTGCGATGGACGAAGGCAAAAATGGTGGGGACGAAGAACAGGGTTGCGGTGGTCGCGCAGATCAGGCCGCCGATGACGGCGCGGCCAAGCGGCGCATTCTGCTCGCCGCCATCGCCCAGGCCGAGCGCCATCGGTCCCATTCCGATGATCATGGCGAGCGCGGTCATCAGCACCGGGCGAAAGCGCACCATGCCCGCCTCCAGCGCGGCCTTGCCGGCATCGCCGAGTTCGGCGAGCTTTTCCCGCGCAAAGCTGACGACCAGGATGGAGTTGGCGGTCGCCACGCCCATGCACATGATCGCCCCGGTCAGCGCCGGCACGGACAATGTCGTGCCGGTAATGAACAGCATCCACACAATGCCCGCCAGCGCCGCGGGCAAGGCGGTGATGATCACGAAGGGATCGACCCAGCTCTGGAAATTGACGACGATCAACAGGTAGATCAGCACGATCGCCCCCGCCAGACCCCAGCCAAGCCCCGAAAAGGCCGTGTTCATCGTCGCATATTGGCCGCGAATTGTGACGGTCGTGCCCTTGGGCAGTTCCTTCTCCAATGATTTGATCGCCCGTTGAACATCGGCGGCGACCGCGCCCAGATCCCGTCCCTGCGTCGTCGCGAAAATGTCCAGCACGGGCGCAATATCATAGTGCGTGACAACCGGCACCGTGTTGGACCGCCGGATCGTCGCCAGCCCGCCCAGCGGCTGAACAGGGGCGCCGGACGCACTGCTCGACACCGGCACATTGCTGAGATCGCTCATCGATCCCACAAGATATTCCGGCGCCTGCGCGACCACCGGATACTGGACGCCGTTTTCCGGATTCACGAAATAGACCGGTGCCGTTTGCGAAGTACCCGCAAGCTGGCTGGCCAGGCTGGTCGTCACGTCGCGCTCCGAAAGTCCATATTGCCCGACCCGCGAACGGTCGACCTCCACCTCGAGCTGGGGCGAGCGTGCCGGCTGCTGGATACGGGCATCGGCCAGCCCGGAAATGGCCGCCATCCTCGCCAGCAGCTTCTGGGCATAGGCGCGGTTGCCATCGGCATTCTTGCCCGCAATCTGCACGTCGATGGGGGCTGGCGCGCCGAAATTTAGGATCTGGCTGGTGATGTCGGCCGGCAGGAAGGCGAAGCTCGTTCCAGGGAAGCGACGGGGCAATTCCCGCCGCAGCTTCGCGACAATCTCGTCGGTCGGCCGGTGATCCCTCGTCAGGGCGATCAGCATGTCGCCATCCTGCGGGCCAATGGTGCCGCTATTGTTGTAGATGGTGTTGATGCCGCTGACCGGCAGGCCGATATTGTCCGTGATGGAGGCGAGTTCCTCCGCCGGAATCATCGAGCGGACTTCCCGCGCGATGCGATCGAAGCGCGCGGCACTGTCTTCGATCCGCGCGCCCACCGGCACGCGCACATGCATCGCGATCTGGCCGGAATCGACCGAGGGGAAGAAATTGCTGCCCAGCATCGGCAGCAGCGCGAAGGACAGCAGCACAATGGCCATGAAGCCCAGCAGGAAGGGCTTGCGCGCATGGAGAGCCCGGTGCAGCAGCCCGACATAGCCGCGCCTGGTCTTCTCGAAGCGCTTTTCGAACCCGCGCTGGAACCGGACCAGCGGATTGCGGGAAGCGGGCGCCCCGGCCAGGTGCATATCGCCCCCCTCGGCATGGGGCTTCAGCAGATACATCGCCATGGTCGGCACCAGCGTCCGCGACAGGATGAAGGACGCGATCATCGCGAATACGACGGACAGGGCCATCGGCACGAACAGGAAGCCTGCGACGCCGGGCAGGAAGAACATCGGCACGAAAACGATGCATATGCACAGCAGCGATACGAAGGCCGGCGTCACGATCTGCGCCGCGCCGTCCAATATGGCTTCGATCACGCCCTTGCCCTGTTCCAGATGCCAGTTGATATTTTCTATGGTCACGGTCGCATCGTCGACCAATATGCCGACCGCCAGGGCCAGACCGCCCAGCGTCATGACGTTCAGCGTCTGGCCAAAAGCCGCCAGCGCCGCGATGGCGGCCAATATGGCGAGCGGGATCGACAGGGCGATGATCACCGTCGAACGCCAGGATCCCAGGAACAGCAGGATCATCAGCGATGTCAGCGCCGCAGCGATCGCGCCTTCATGAATGACGCCTTCCACGGCTGCCTTCACGAAAAGCGACTGATCGCCGATGGGCAGGATCTTGAGCGTGTCGGGCAGGCCCGCGGCAATCTGCGGCAGTTTCTGCTTGACGCCGTCAACGATCGCCAGGGTGGAGGTCGCGCCGTTCTTGAGGACGGTCAGCAGCACCGACCGGCTGCCCTCGACATGCACGATATTCTGCTGCGGACCGCTGCCGTCGCGAACATGCGCGACGTCCCGCATGGTGATGGTCGCGCCGTTCACGACCTTGACCGGCAGGTCGTTCAGTGCCTCGATGGAGGACGGGGCGTTGTTCAACTTCACGCTATATTGCGTTTCGCCGATCTTGACGAAGCCGGCCGGGTTGATCTGGTTCTGCGCCGCGATGGCAGCGCCCACATCCTGCGCCGACAGCCCCTTCGATTGAAGCGCCAGCGGGTTGAGGTCGATCTGAACCTGCCGCTGCTTGCCGCCGGACGGGAATGGCATGGCAAGACCGGGCACCGTGATCAGAGGCGGGCGGACCTGGTTCATGCCCATGTCGAACAATTGCTGTTCCGACAGCCCCTTTCCCGACAGGGCAAGCTGGAGGATGGGAACGGTCGATGCACTATAGTTCAGGATCAGCGGTGGCGTAATTCCCGGCGGCATCTGGCGCAGCACGGTCTGCGACACCGATGTCACCTGCGCCGTGGCGGTCCGGATGTCGGCGCCCGGCTGGAAATAGATCTTGATGACGCCGATACCCTGAAGCGACTGGCTCTCGATATGGTCGATATCATTGACCGTCGTCGTCAGCACCCGCTCATAGGGATTGACGATGCGGTTCGCCATGTCCTCCGGCGACAGGCCCGCATATTGCCAGGCAACGGCCACCACCGGGATGCGGATGTTGGGGAAGATGTCGACCGGGGTGCGCACGGCCGCCAGAACCCCGCCGATCGCGATCAGGATTGCCATTACGATGAAGGTCAGCGGACGATGTAGGGCAACCTTGACGATATCGATCATTCACGACTCCACGCAAGCGCCGCCAGGTGATCCCCGCCGCACATGAAACGCGACCTCTCCGAATATATTTTCGCCTTCTGGGACCAGGGACGAACAGCGCCAGGAAATGCGCATATCTTTTTTTGCATTTTCAGGCGATTGTCGATGACCGGCCTGCCTGACAAAGCGCCCAAGAATGCGACGACATCCCCGACCATGGCGGAGTGCTGCGGCAATGAGGGGGCATAGCCCGCGCACCTCCGCCCGACGGTCATGGGACACCGCCGCATTCGGAAACGCCCATGCGCCCTTGGACATTCCACGTCTAATATATAATATGGCATGATCGATATCTTTGACGACATGATATATGGACCTGCGCCACCTTCGTTATTTCCTGTGCGTCGCTGAAGAGATGCATTTTGGCCGCGCCGCGCTTCGCCTTGGCATATCCCAGCCGCCGCTCAGCCAGCAAATCCGCGCCCTGGAGGAGGAGCTTGGCGTCCGCCTGTTCGATCGCACCAGCCGCAAGGTGCGCCTGACGGAGGCCGGCCGGCTGTTCGAGCCGGAAGCCCGCAGGACGCTTGCCCAGGCCGACCGCGCCGCACAGATCGCGCGCATGGCGCAGCGTGCGGAGATCGGGCGGCTGGGACTGGGTTTCACTACGTCCGGACCCTTCGTGCCGCCGATCGCGCGCGCACTCTACCGCTTCCGCAAAGCCCATCCCGACGTCGAACTGATCCTGCGCGAACAGGGCCGGGACGAACAGATAGAGGGGGTCGCCAGCCGCCAGCTCGATCTTGGAATCTTGCGTGATTTCACGGCATTGACGCTGCCTGATGGCTTGCTGTCGCAATGCCTGCTCAAGGAAGAGATGGTCCTGGCGCTGCGCGCGGATCATCCGCTGGCGTTGAGGGCGGCCCCTCCCCGGATTGCCGACCTTTTCGATGAACCGCTGGTCCTGTACGGCGCACCCAATGGCACCGGCTTCACGGAACATTTCCGGGCCCTTTGCACGGAGGCTGGCTTCGTCCCCAAAATCTCCCATGAAGCCCGCAGCCTGGCCACTCTGCTGGGCCTGGTTTCGGCGGGGTTCGGGCCTACGGTCATACCCTTGTCAATGGCGCGGCTACACCTTGACAATGTGGTCAACCGCCCGTTCGACTTGCCGGTCATGAGTTCGCTCTGGCTGATCCACGATCGGGAACTGTCGCCCACCGGCCTGGCGTTCCTCGACACCCTGCTCGAAGAATGCCGGTCGACCGGAATCACTTCCAGCGACAGCCGATGCGCCACCCCGCCATGACGGGGTTCATCGCCCAATGCTTCATCAGGGAACGACCGCTGATGAAGGCGCCGATGAAGCCGCCCCTTCCCATTTCTTTTCCCAGCCTCTATGCACGGCCGTGAAGACCGGTTTCGGTTGGTCTTCATGATCGCGCCGGTGCCCTCGCAAGGGGCTTAATAGGGAATGCGGTGATGAATCCGCAGCTGTCCCTGCAACTGTAAGCGGTGAGCGAGACGCATAGCGATCCTCCGGAACACCGGATGATCAGCCACTGGGCCGGACGCTAAACCATGCGAGGCCTGGGAAGGCCATGCGCCGAGCCGTGACCCGCAAGCCAGGAAACCTGCCTGCGTCTGGTCGCTCTTGCCTTGGTCCAGGGGATGGCCGCGGCACGGTCCTCCGTCTGAGCGACGCTTCTCGCAGCGGGAGCTGCTGTCCGCATGCCGGGCGCAAGAGCGTCCGCCCGGCATGAAGGCGGTTTCCGTCCGGTTTCGCAGACGCCGACGGGATACCGTCCGATGACCATTTCCTCCGATGCGCCAGCATCGATGCAGGCGCCTCCTGGCGGCCTGCGTCGCCGCGCCACCGGCATGTTCGCCGGTCTCATCGCCGCCAATCTGGCCGCCTGGATCGCGGCCTTCACCATCTTCGCGGGCGATCCCGTCATGCTCGGCACGGCGGTGCTTGCCTGGAGCCTGGGCCTGCGCCATGCCGTCGACGCCGATCATATCGCCGCCATCGACAACGTGACCCGCAAGCTGATGCAGGACGGCCAGCGGCCCCTTACGGTCGGCTTCTGGTTCGCCATCGGCCATAGCGGCATCGTGCTGATCGCCGCTGTCCTCATCGCTTTCGCCGCCAATGCTCTCAGCCGCGTCGAAGCCGCAGGAGCCATTGGCGGCACCATTGCGACGCTGGTGTCCGCGACCTTCCTCCTTGCCATTGCGGCGATGAATCTGGTCATCCTCCAATCCGTGCTGAAGACCTTCAATCATGTTCGAAGGGGTGGCGCCTATGTCGATGAAGATATGGACATTCTCTTGAGCAATCGGGGTCTCCTGTCGCGCCTTTTCCGCCCGCTTTTCCGGCTGGTGACGCGAAGCTGGCACATGGCGCCGCTCGGCTTTCTTTTCGGTCTGGGCTTCGATACCGCGACAGAGGTCGCCATTCTGGGGCTTTCCGCCGGCCAGGCCGCCAGCGGCCTTTCCATTGCGACCGTCCTTATCTTTCCCCTGCTCTTTGCGGCGGGGATGGCGTTGATCGACACCACGGACGGCGCGCTGATGATGGGCGCCTATCAGTGGGCGTTCGTGAAACCGATCCGCAAGCTCTACTATAATATCACCATAACGCTGATGTCGGCGCTGGTCGCGCTGCTGATCGGCGGGATCGAGGCGGCGGCGCTGCTCGGCGACAAGCTCGGCCTCAGCGGCGGCATCTGGACCCTCGCCGCCGATTTGGGCGCCCATTTCAACAGCCTCGGTTTCATCATCATCGGCCTGTTCGCCGCCTGCTGGCTGGCGAGTTGGGCCTTCTATCGCTGGAAGGGCTTCGACGAGATCGAACTCATCCCCGCCGCTAGCCGCCAACCGCAAGGAAATCCCGCATGAAAAAGGTATCTGCAACCGTCATCACCGGCTTTCTGGGCGCCGGCAAGACCACGCTGATCCGTCACCTCATCCAGCATGCCGGCGGCCGCCGCCTCGCCCTTATCATCAACGAATTCGGGGATGTGGGCGTCGATGGCGCGCTGGTTCAGGGGTGCGGCGACGCAGCCTGCCCGGATGACGACATCATCGAACTGGCCAATGGCTGCATCTGCTGCACCGTGGCCGACGATTTCCTGCCGACCATGCAAAAACTGCTCGATCGCCCTGTCCCGCCTGATCACATCATCATAGAGACCAGCGGCTTGGCCCTACCCAAGCCGCTGGTGAAGGCGTTCCAATGGCCCGACATCCGGACGCGGGCCACGGTTGACGGGGTCATTGCCCTGATAGATGCCGACGCGCTGGCCGCCGGCCGCTTCGCCCATGACGAAGCGGCGCTCGCGGCTGCCCGCGCCGCCGACCCGACGCTGGATCATGACAGCCCGATCGAGGAACTGTTCGAGGATCAACTCGCCTGTGCCGACCTCGTCCTGCTCAACAAGACCGACTTGGTGGAGCCAGATCGCCTGGCGGTGCTGGAGCAGGAGCTGGCCCGGGAAATCCGACCCGGCGTCCGCATCCTCCGCACCGCCAGAGGAGAGATTGACCCCGCCATCCTGCTCGGTCTCGACGCGGGCGTGGAGGACCAGATCGATGCCCGCCCCTCCCACCATGACGATGAGGAGGATCATGACCATGACGATTTTGACAGCTTCGTCGTGGATCTGGGCGAACTTGCTGGGCCAGAGCCGTTGCTGACGGCGCTCGCGCAGAGCATTGCCGCCCATGACATATTGCGGGTCAAGGGCTTCCTCGCCATTGAGGGGCGCCCGGCACGCCTGGTTCTTCAGGCGGTCGGTCCGCGCATCCAGCATCATTATGACCGGCACTGGCAGGCCGGCGAGCCGCGCCGGTCCCGGCTGGTGGTGATTGGCCAGCGCGGCATGGACCGCGCCGCGATAGCGGCCGGACTGAGCGCCCAGATGGCGACCGCTTGAATGCATCTGCTGACCGCCACGCCCGGCACCGTCTCCAATGGCGACGAAGCCATAGACCTCGGCCAGTCACCGGGGGACATCGTGCTGCTGACCGTGGCGGACAGCGAACTGGCCTGTTTCGCCAGCGCAGCCCATGCGCTCACGCAGGAACTGGGGGAAGGCGCGCCGCGCATCCGGCTCGCCAACCTTCTCCAGCTCAAACATCCCTATTCGGTCGACATGTATGTCGAGAAGGTCGTGGCCCATGCCAAATTCGTCTGCATCATCTTGCTAGGGGGTAAGAGCTATTGGCCATATGGCATTGATGAGATTTCAAATATCGCGCGGGAGAAAGGCATTGCCTTCGCCGCCATCGCGGATGATCGGGAAGATGATCCCGAATTGCGCGCCGCTTCGACCGTCGGCCCGGAAAGCTGCGGTCTGCTGCGCGACTATCTGAGGCAGGGCGGCATAGCCAATGCCATCGCTTTCCTGCGAAAGGCCGCTGATCTTGCCGGCTTCGACGCGGGCGCTGCCGATGCGCCCGTCCCGGTGGCCGATGCGGGCCTTTATCTGCCTGGTCACGATCGCCCGACCCTGGATCAGGTCAAGGCCCGATGGCAGGCCGGTCGGCCCACCGCCCTTTTCCTCTTCTACCGTGCCCTGCTGATCGCCGGTACGCTGGATGCGGTGGACCGCATGATCGCGGGACTGGAGGCCGCCGGCCTTAATGTCCTTCCTGTCCATGTCCGTGCCTTGCGCGAACCATTTGCCAGGGATTTCCTGCGCCATCTGATGGCGGGAACCCCGCCGGACGTCATCCTCAACGCCACCGCCTTTGCCGCCAGCGCGCCGGGAGAGCCGCGCACGCCCTCGATCCTTGAGCAGGCGGACTGCGCCATCCTCCAGACGATCTTCGCCAGCGCGGAGCATGACAATTGGGAGGCCAGCGCGCGGGGATTGGGCCCTCGCGATCTTGCGATGCATATCGCCCTGCCCGAGGTGGACGGTCGTCTCTTCACGCGCGCCTTCGCCTTCAAGGCTGTGGCGCGGTTTGACGAGCTTACGGAATGCAGCATCGTGACACCCCATATTCTGGAAAACCGTGTCAACTTCGTTGCACAACTTACTGCAAACTGGTCAAAACTCAGGAAGTTACCAGCCAATGAACGCCGGGTCGCGATGGTTCTGGCCAACTACCCCAACAGCGACGCCCGCATCGGCAACGGCGTCGGGCTGGACACGCCCGCAAGCGCCGCCGCCATTTTGAAGGCCCTGTCGGAGGCGGGCTACCGGACGGGTACTGCTCCCACCGACGGCACCGCACTGATGCACCTCATGACCGGCGCCGTCACCAATGCCTCTCCAGATCGCCCCGGCGAGGTCAGCCTGCCGCTCGGCGCCTATCAGGTGGCCTTCGCCTCGCTACCCAAAGCGGCGCTTAATGCGGTCCAGGATCGCTGGGGCGCACCCGAAGCAGATCCCTTTTTCCGCGACGGCGCCTTCCACCTGCCGGCGCACCGTTTCGGCAACATCGTCGTCGCCGTCCAGCCTTCGCGCGGCTATCATATCGATCCCAGGAACAGCTATCACGACCCGGCGCTGCCGCCGCCCCATGCCTATCTCGCCTTCCATATTTGGCTGGCCGACGCGTTTGGAGCGCATGCCGTCGTTCATGTCGGCAAGCATGGCAATCTCGAATGGCTGCCGGGGAAGGCCGTCGCCCTGTCGGAAAGCTGTTTCCCGGAAATCTGCGCCGGACCGATTCCGCAAATCTACCCCTTCATCGTCAACGACCCCGGCGAAGGCACTCAGGCGAAGCGCCGCATAGGCGCGTGCATCGTCGATCATCTGACGCCGCCGCTGACGCGCGCCGAGAGCTATGGTCCGCTCAAGGAGCTGGAGGTGCTGGTCGATGAATATTATCTTGCCGCCGGCATGGACCCGCGCCGGCTGGAAACGCTGCGCAAGGACATATTGGCGCTCGCCGCCGCACAGGGACTGGACAGGGATGCAGGCGCGCGAGGAAGCGGAGACGAGGCCTTAGCAGCGATCGATAACTATCTGTGTGAACTCAAGGAAATGCAGATCCGTGATGGACTGCATGTCTTCACGCAGAGCCCGGAAGGCCGTCTCCGCCGGGATCTCCTCATCGCCCTCGCCCGCTGTCCCAGAGGGATGGAGGAAGGCCAGCAATCGCTGCTGCGTGCGCTGGCCGATGATCTGGCACTGGATTTCGATCCCCTGGATTGCGTGATGGGCGAGGCATGGACCGGCGCACGCCCGGCCGCCCTGGAGGCTGTCGCGAAGGCCCCCTGGCGCACCAGGGGCGACACGGTCGAACGGCTGGAACTCTTTGCCATCGACCTGGTGGACCATCTGTCCCGCGAACAGGGGCATGACGGCATTCAGCGGCCGGGCGCCCCTGGCCCGCTAAGCGAGGCCGTTCTCAAGGCCATAGAAGCCGATCTCGCGCCCCGCGTCGATGCCTGCGGACGTGCCGAAAAGGCCGCGCTCCTCGACGCCCTCGACGGCAAATTCGTCGCTCCCGGCCCTTCCGGAGCGCCCACCAGGGCCCGGCCCGACGTCCTTCCCACCGGCCGCAATTTCTATTCGGTCGATACCCGGGCGGTGCCCACGGTCGCCGCCTGGAATCTCGGGCAACGCTCCGCCGATCTCATCGTGCAGGACTATCTTCAGCGCGAGGGCGACTATCCCCGCGCCATCGCCCTTTCGGCCTGGGGCACCGCCAATATGCGCACGGGCGGCGACGACATTGCGCAGGCGCTTGCCCTGATGGGTGCGCGTCCCCGCTGGGACTGGGCTTCGGGCCGCGTCATCGGGTTCGAGGTCATGAAGATCGCGGAACTGGGCCGCCCGCGCGTCGACGTCACCTTGCGTATTTCGGGCTTTTTCCGGGATGCCTTCCCGGAGCAGATCGACCTTGTCGACAGCGCAGCCCGCGCCGTCATGGCGTTGGACGAACCGGAGGAAGACAACCCGGCCGCAGCGCGCCATCAGGCGGAAACCGCGGCCCTGATCGCGGAGGGCATGGCGGAAAAGGTCGCGCTGCGCCGGGCAGGCAGCCGCGTCTTCGGGTCGAAACCCGGCGCTTATGGCGCAGGCCTTCAGGCGATGATCGACGAGAGGATCTGGCATGACAGGTCGGACCTGGCCAATGTCTATCTCGACTGGGGCAGTCATGCCTATGGCGGCGGGGTGGAGGGCGACAGCGAACGCAGCCTCTTCGCCCGGCGCCTGACCGACGTCGACGCCCTGATACAGAACCAGGACAATCGCGAGCACGACCTGCTCGACAGCGATGATTATTATCAGTTCGAAGGCGGCATGGCCGCCGCCGTCGAGCATCTCTCCGGCAGGAAACCGCTCAGCTATCATAACGACCACAGCCGCCCCGAACGTCCTGTCGTCCGCACGCTGGAGGATGAGATCGGCCGGGTCGTCCGCGCCCGCGTCACCAACCCCAAATGGATCGCCGGGATGATGCGTCACGGCTATAAGGGTGCGTTCGAAATCGCGGCCTCGGTCGACTATCTGTTCGCCTTCGCCGCCACGACCCATGCCGTCAAGGACCATCATTTCGACGCCGTCCATGCTGCCTTCATCGAGGATGAGACGGTCCGCGCCTTCATGGCGCAGGCCAATCCGGCAGCCCTGCGTGAAACCGCCGCCCGCCTCCACGAGGCGCTGGACCGCGCCCTTTGGAAACCCCGGTCGAACAGCGCCGCCATGCTTCTCTCCCAAATCAAGGATGCCTCGCAATGATCGAACGCACGCCCGAACAACATGCCGAAAAGATGAAGAAGAAACAGGCCGCCCATGACAGGATCATGGCCACCAAGACGCAGGAAAAGGGCCTGTTGATCGTCCACACCGGCAAGGGCAAGGGCAAGACGACCGCTGCCCTGGGCATGGTGGTCCGTGCCATTGGCCATGACAGGAAGGTGGGCGTCGTCCAGTTCGTCAAGGGGGCGATGACCACCGGGGAAAAACGGGTGTTCGACGCGTTTCCGGACAATGTCGAGTTCAAGCCGATGGGCGAAGGCTTCACCTGGAATACGCAGGACCGGACCCGGGACATTGCCCTGGCGCGCGAAGCGTGGGATGAGGTGAAACGCATGATCGCCGATCCGGCCTATGACATGGTCCTTGCCGATGAACTCAACATCGTCCTGCGTTATGACTACCTGCCCGTGGAAGAGGTTCTGGAAGCCGTGACCGCCAGAAGCCCGATGAAACATGTGCTCATCACCGGCCGCAACGCGCCCGAAGCGCTGATCGACGCGGCCGATCTCGTCACGGAAATGACGCTTGTCAAACATCCCTTCCGCAGCGGCGTGAAGGCCCAGCCGGGAATCGAATTCTGACACACACCGCCTTCGACATCGCCTCCTTCGAGGATCTGGTCCACCTGCGCCGCGACGTTCGCCATTTTTTGACCGACCCGCTGGACGAAAGCGAGGTGGAAAGGCTCCTCGCCCTTGCGCACAGCGCCCCGTCCGTGGGGCTGTCGCAGCCCTGGCGGTTCGTCCGGATCGAAACGCCGGGGCTGCGCCAGGATCTCGCCGTCCATGTCGATGCCCAGATTGCCCGGGCAGGCAAGATCTATGACGGGGAGGAGGACCGGCTTTACCGCAGCCTCAAATTGCACGGGCTGCGCGAAGCGCCCGTGCTGTTCGCCGTCTATTGCGACGAAGGCACTGAAACAGGGCACAGGCTGGGCGCAATCACTATGCCGGAGGCGCGACGCTACAGTTGCGTGATGGCCATCCACACATTGTGGCTTGCCGCCCGCACGCGCGGCATTGGGCTGGGCTGGGTGTCGATACTGGATCCCGCGACGGTGGATGCGATGCTTGCCATTCCCGGCAACTGGCGCTGCCTCGGGCTGATATGCCTGGGCTATCCTGTAAGCGAAGAGGCGACGCCGGAACTGGAAAGACGGGGCTGGGAACATCGCACCAACTGGCATTCCGCGATCGTCACGCGCTGACGATTGCCGCTGAACGGCTCTTTCCTTTCCCGTCCTCCCCGCCTATGAGGCGTTGCTGGAACGGGTTCCGCCCGCTCCATCGATCGCGTCGGTGCCCCGCGAGGGGCTTAAATGGGAACGCGGTGCGGGAGGATACTCCCTAATCCGCGGCTGTCCCTGCAACTGTAAGCGGCGAGCAAGGCAAGGACGGCCCCCCCATCCGGGGTGGCCAGCCACTGGAGCAATCCGGGAAGGCCCGTGCCAAGGCGACGACCCGCAAGCCAGGATACCTGCCGAACGCAAAGGTCGCTCTAGCCATGGTCCAGGGGATGGTCACGGCTCGGTTCTCCGCACGGGCGACGAATGCGGCTGGGGGACATCCTCCGGTCGTCGTTGCGACGTGGGAGGTGAAGTTCGTTGCCAGACGCGCAAAGCGCATCGTCCGCCGCCGTTCGCGGCTGGTGTCCATCGGCATGGCGTCCGATGACGGCAGGCGACGGGTTGCTGGTACGGGTGCGCCCGCGCCTGGGCCGCCTCACCGTGCCGCAGGCCATCGGACTTGCAAAAGCGGCCCGTTCGCACGGCAACGGCCTGATCGACCTTACCAACCGCGCCGCGCTCCAGCTTCGCGGCGTGACGGAGCAAAGCCATGCTCCACTGCTCCGGCAACTCATCGCTCTTGGTCTCGTCGATCCCGATCCCGGCCGTGAGGCTCGCGGCAATGTCCTGCTCACGCCAGATTCCTCGCCAGGGGACGACACGGAAAACATCGCCCTCAGCCTGATCGAGCATCTTGATGAAATGCCCGAACTTCCCCCCAAGATCGGGATCGCTATCGACGCCGGCCCGGCGCCCTGCCTTGCGGCTGTTCCTGCTGACTTCCGCTTCGAACGCAGCGCAACGGGCGTGCTGCTGCTGAGGATGGACGGACGGATGCTCGGTTCCCCGACCAGGGGCGAAAACGCGGCTCGCGACCTGAGCGCCCTTCTCCACTGGTTTCTGGCCACGGGCGGGGCAGCATCTGGCCGCGCAGCCCGGCACAGGGCGCCTCTGCCAACCGTTGCGGATGTCGCGCCCGCGCCGTCCCGCCCGCCTTCCCAAGCGCTGGCGGCGGCAGCCGGCTCGTTTCACGGCATTCCCTTCGGCCAGTTCCATGCCGACAGCCTCATCGCGCTGGCGGAAAAAGGGAATGTCTGCGCCGTGCGCATCACCCCCTGGCGCGGCCTGATCCTCGAAGGGGCCAAGGAGGATGCCGACAACGTCTCCATTGACCGGCTGCTCGGGATGGATGCCTGCCCTGGCGCACCTGCATGCCCGCAGGCAAGCGTTGCGACCCGCAGCCTCGCCTCCCGGCTCGCACCGCTGGTCAATGGCTCCCTGCATGTGTCGGGCTGCGCCAAGGGCTGTGCCCGACAGGCGCCTGCCGACCTTGTTCTCACCGGCAGGCAGGGCCGCTTCGACCTGTCCCGCAACGGCCCCGCCGGATCATCGCCGGAGTTGACCGGCATGACCGCCGACCAAGTCCTCGCCCATTTTGGAAGGCCCTGATGCCCCAAAACTATGAAACCGATGGCGCCGCCATCTACCGGCAGTCCTTTCGCATCATCCGCACCGAGGCTGATCTCGGCCGCTTCTCGCCTGAGGAGGAGCGCATCGCCGTGCGCATGATCCATGCGGCGGGACTGGTCGAACTTGCGTCCCGGATCCGCTTTTCTCCCTCCTTCGCAGAAGCTGCCATCGCCGCTCTTCAGGCCGGCGCCCCGATCCTCTGCGACGCGCGTATGGTGTCCGAAGGGATCACTGCAAAGCGCCTGCCGGCCGCCAATCCGATCCTCTGCACGCTGAACGATCCGCAAGTGCCCGCGCTGGCGGAGCGCATGTCCAACACCCGCTCTGCCGCCGCGCTTGAATTCTGGCGGCCTTATCTGGCAGGCGCGCTTGTTGCGATCGGCAATGCGCCGACGGCTCTGTTCCATCTGCTCGACATGCTGGAGGATCCCGCCTGTCCTCGCCCGGCCGCGATCATCGGCTGTCCCGTCGGCTTCGTCGGAGCGGCGGAATCGAAGGAGGCGCTCTGGCACGCCCAACCCGTCCCCTGCTGCGTCGTGGAGGGCCGCCTTGGCGGCAGCGCCGTCACGGTCGCGGCGGTCAATGCCATTGCGAGCCCCGCGGAATGACCGGCGGGACCATCCACGGCGTTGGCCTGGGACCGGGCGCGCAGGACCTGATGAGCGTCCGTGCCGACCGGCTGATCCGCGACGCCCGACATATCGCCTATTTCCGCAAGCGGGGACGGTCGGGCCATGCCCGCAGCATCGTGGAGGGCATGTTGCGCGCCGATGCCATTGAATTCCCGATGGAATATCCGGTGACGACGGAAATCCCGCTGTCCGACCCCCGCTACAATGACCTTCTCTCGGCCTTCTACGCCGATTGCACCGCGCATCTGGAAGGACTCTCCGCGCGCGGAGAGGATGTGGTCGTCCTCTGCGAAGGCGATCCCTTCTTCTATGGCAGCTTCATGCATCTGCACAGCCGGCTGGCCGCGCCGGTGAAGATCGTCCCCGGCATCACCGGCATGTCCGGCGCCTGGACCGCCAGCGGCACGCCGATCAGTTGGGGAGACGATGTCCTGACCGTGTTGATGGCGACGCTGCCCGAAGAGGAACTCGTCCGCCGCATCCGTGACAGCCATGCGCTGGCGGTGATGAAGATCGGCCGCAACCTCCCCAAGCTGCGCCGCGCAATCGAAGCGGCCGGCCGGCAGGACAACGCCTGGCTGATCGAATATGCGACGATGGCGGATCAGCGCATCAGGCCGCTGGCGGAGGCGACCGACGTCACCGCTTATTTCTCGATCCTGCTGATCCATGGGCAGGGCCGCCGCCCATGACCGGCTGGATCGTGGCAGCGGGTCTTGGGCCGGGCGCGGATGCGCTCGTCACGCCAGAGGTGACGGAGGCGCTTGCGCAGGCAACCGACGTCATCGGATATATCCCCTATGTCGCCCGCGTGGAGCAAAGACCGGGCCTCATGCTCCACGCATCGGACAATCGCGTCGAACTTGAACGCGCCGCCCTTGCCCTGAGCCTTGCCGCCCAGGGCAGGCGGGTCGCAGTGGTGTCTTCGGGCGATCCGGGCGTGTTCGCCATGGCTTCGGCCCTGTTCGAAGCCATGGAGGCAGGCCCGCAGGACTGGCGCGATCTCGATATCCGCGTGCTCCCCGGCATCACCGCCATGCTCGCCGCCGCGGCGCGCGCGGGCGCTCCGCTTGGCCATGATTTCTGCGCCATCAACCTGTCCGACAATCTGAAGCCCTGGCCGCTGATCGAACGCCGCCTGCGCCTCGCGGCACAGGCCGACTTCGCCATGGCTTTCTACAATCCGCGATCCCGCTCCCGGCCGGAGGGCTTCGGGCGGGCGCTGACGATCCTGCGCGAGGAATGTGGCGAGGATCGGCTTATCCTGTTCGCTCGCGCCGTTTCCACGCCCGAAGAAACTCTGCGCATCGTGCCGCTGAGCGAGGCGACTGCGCAGATGGCGGACATGCGCACCATGGTCATCGTCGGTTCCAGCCGCACCCGGCTGATTACCCGATCAGGGCCGCCGATCCTCTATACGCCGCGCTCCGCCGCATGACCCAGCCATTGCAGCACCGCGGCAACCTCATGCGTCATCAGCGCGGCCGGACAGGCCGGGCGCTCGATCATCACGACCGGCAATCCCAGTTGCCGCGCCGCAATCAGCTTCGCCTGCGCGCCATCGCCACCAGCATTTTTCGAAACCACGCAGTCGATCCCATGGGCGCGCATCAAATGCATTTCGGCCTCCACCGTAAAGGGGCCCCGGTCGACCACCAGTGCATGTCGGGGCAATTGCGGAACAGCATCAGGCGTGTCGACGAAGCGCAGCAGATAATGATGCTGCGGCTGTGCGGCGAACACATCGACATGCATGCGACCCACCGCCAGCATCACGCGGCGGGCGGCTCCCGCCAGCGCCGCCACCGCGCCGGCCATGTCGGGCACGCGCGTCCACTGGTCCCCCTCAGCCGCAGTCCAGGGTGGACGGGTCAACATGATATGCTCGACCCCCGCCTCCCGCGCCGCGGCAACGGCATGCTCGCTCATCGTCGCGGCGAAAGGATGGGTGGCATCGACCAGATGGGTGACGCTCTCCTCCCGCAAATAGCGCACGAGGCCTGCAATCCCGCCAAAGCCGCCGACGCGTACCGGCACCGGCTGCGCCCGTGGCTTCTCCGTGCGCCCCGCGTAGCTCAGCAGCGCGCGCGTCCCCCGCTCGGCAAGAGCTGCCGCGAGCGCGCTGGCTTCGGTGGTCCCGCCCAATATGAGGATGTTGGAAATGCCCGATACTCCTGACGGTCCCTGGCTGACGATCATCGGCTTTGGCGAAGACGGCGCCAGCGGCCTGTCATCCGCCGCCCGCGCCGCGCTGGACAAGGCCGCGTTCATTGCCGGATCGCCGCGCCATCTTGCGCTGCTGCCAGCCCTTAGAGCCGAAACCTTCAGCTGGCCAGCCCCGTTCGCGGAAGGGATTCCGGCGCTGCTCGCCCGCCGGGGAATGCCGACCGTCCTGCTTGCTTCCGGCGATCCCTTCTGGTTCGGCGCAGGGTCCGTCGTGACACGCCATCTGGAAGCCGGCGAGTGGACGGCGCATCCCGCCCCCTCCTCATTCTCGCTTGCCGCCTCCCGGCTGGGCTGGCCGCTTCAGGAGGTGGAATGCCATGGCCTTCATGCCGCGCCGCTGACGCGACTGCGCTCGTGTCTGGTACCGGGACGGCGCGCCATATTGCTGTTGCGCGACGGACGGGCAGTGCCCCAACTCGCCGCCTGGCTGACGGAACAGGGCTTCGGTTCCTCGACCCTGCACGTGCTGGAAGCGCTGGGCGGCCCTCGCGAGCGTATCCGCCAATGCAGCACCGAAAGGCTGGACATCGCCAACATCGCCCATCCGGTGGCAATCGGCCTGTCCGTGGCGGGCGGCGGCAGGACGCTCCCTCGCTCCAGCGGTATCCCCGACGATTGGTTCGACCATGACGGCCAGATCACCAAGCGTCCCGCCCGCGCCCTGACCCTGTCTGCCCTCGCCCCCCGCCCCGGCGAGATGCTGTGGGACATCGGGGCAGGCTCCGGCTCTGTCGCCATAGAGTGGCTGCTTACCCATGGCTCCACGCGAGCCATCGCGTTCGAGGCTGATCCGGAACGCGCCGAGCGCGCACGCGCCAACGCCGTCCGTCTGGGCGCCGACCGTCTGACCATGGTTGCGGGGAAGGCGCCGGATGTGCTGATCGGGCGCGATCCCCCCGACGCCGTCTTCATCGGTGGAGGACTGAGCCAGCCCCTGCTCGAGACCCTGTTCGCGATGCCCGGTGGCCGAACGCGACTTGTCGCCAATGCCGTCACCCTCGAATCCGAAGCGCTGCTCGCCCAATGGCATGCGGAGAAAGGGGGCGACCTGCTTCGCATCGAACTTGCGCAGGCGGTACCATTGGGCAGTCGGCGCGGCTGGCGTTCCGCCTATCCGCTGGTGCAATGGAGCGTGTCGCTATGATCGTCGCGGGCTTCGGCTTCCGCAAGAGCGCCTCGCTCGCTTCCTTGCAGTCAGCGCTTGAGGGGGCGACGGGCGCGATGATCGCCGTCGATGCGCTCGCCACCATTGATCACAAGGCCGGGCAGCTTGCGCCCCTGGCACGCCACCTCGCCCTTCCCCTTATAGCGGTCAGCGTGGAAAGCCTGTCGGATCAGCCCGTGCTTACCCGATCCCCTGTCAGCATGGCCGCCTATGGCGCGGGCAGCGTTGCCGAAGCGGCGGCTCTTGCCGCGCTGAGGCCCAAGGGCCGGCTTCTCGCGCCTCGCGCGCTCTCTTCCGACCGCCTCGCAAGCTGCGCCATAGCCGAAGGTCCTGGCGAATGACTGTCCATTTCATCGGCGCCGGTCCCGGAGCGCCCGACCTTATCACCCTGCGCGGCCACGACCTGATCGCGCGCTGTCCGGTGTGCCTCTATGCGGGATCGCTCGTGCCGGCGGCCCTGCTCGATCACTGCCCCCCGGACGCGCGGATCGTCAACACGGCGCCGCTGACGCTGGACGAGATCATCGCCATCATCACGGAGGCCCATCAAATGGGGCAAGATGTCGCGCGCCTGCATTCCGGCGACCTGTCCATCTGGTCGGCCATGGGCGAGCAGCTTCGCCGGCTGAAGGCAATCGGCATACCGTTCAGCATTACGCCCGGCGTCCCTTCCTTCGCCGCCGCCGCCGCCGCCATCGGCGCTGAACTGACGTTGCCCGAAATCGCCCAGTCGCTGGTCCTTACGCGGACGCCGGGCCGTGCCAGTTCCATGCCGCGGGGTGAGAGCCTGGCTGCTTTCGCGACAACCGGCGCGACGCTTGCCATTCATCTTTCGGTCCACAATCTCGCGCAGGTGGTGCGCGACCTGACGCCGCATTATGGCGGCGATTGCCCCGTGGCGGTGATATGGCGCGCAAGCTGGCCGGATCAGCGGATCGTTCGCGCAACGCTTGGCACCATCGTGGCGGCCGCTGCGGATGGGCCCGAACGGACCGCCATCATTTTGGTCGGCCCGGTGCTGGACAGCGAGGATTTTGCGGAAAGCAGCCTCTATGCGCCTGGTTATGACCGCCGTTTCCGACCGGCCAGCGCCGACTCCATCTTCATCGGCAAGCCATGACGCCGGGCCTTCTGATCGCGGCGCCCCGATCCGGATCGGGCAAGACCACCGTCACGCTCGGCCTGTTGCGCGCGTTTTCCCGTATGGGCATCAGGGTCCAGTCGTTCAAATCCGGCCCCGACTATATCGACACGGCCTTCCAGCAGGCCGCCAGCCGCCGTCCTTCGTTTAATCTCGATAGCTGGGCGATGTCCCCATCGCAGATGGCCGCGATCGTGGGCGGCGCGGACGCGGACCTGATGGTGGCCGAAGGCGCGATGGGACTGTTCGATGGCGCCCCCGCCGCAGGGGAAGCTGGCAACGGCGCGAGCGCCGATCTCGCCGCGCTGTTCGGCTGGCCCGTGATTCTCGTCATGGACGTGTCGGGCCAGAGCCAATCCGCCGCCGCCATCGCCAGCGGCTTTCGGGGGCTGCGCCCCGACCTTTCAATGGCCGGCGTCATCCTCAACCATGTCGCCAGCGTACGCCATGAACGCATGATCCGCGCGGCAATGGAGGAGACCGCGATCCCTATATTCGGCGCAATCCCGCGTTCCGCGTCGCTACGCCTGCCTGAACGTCACCTGGGTCTGGTCCAGGCCGCCGAACAGGCTGATCTGGACGGAGTCATCGACCGCATGGGCGACATCGTCGAGGCCCATGTCGACCTGAATATCGTCCGGCGCGCAGCTCGTTCCGGCGCGCGGCACTATAGCGGATCGGACCTGTCGATGCCGCCGCCCGGCCAGCGTATCGCCGTTGCCCAGGACCAAGCCTTTTCTTTCACCTATGCGCATATCCTGTCGGATTGGCGCAATGCTGGCGCGGAAATCCTGCCCTTCTCCCCGCTGGCGGACGAAGCCCCGGCGGCCCATGCCGATGCGGTCTGGCTGCCCGGCGGCTACCCTGAACTGCATGCGGGCCGGATCGCGGGGGCAGGCCGCTTCCTGTCCGGCCTGCGACGCCACGCATCGGACCGCCCGATCCATGGCGAATGTGGCGGCTATATGGTGCTGGGGCAGGCACTGATCGACGCCGATGGGCAGGCGCATGCCATGGCTGGCCTGCTCGGCCTCGTCACCAGCTTCGCGGAACGGCGCCTCCATCTGGGCTACCGGCGCGCGCGCTTGCTGGCGCCCATGGGCGGCATGCGCGCAGGAACGGTGCTGAACGGGCATGAATTCCATTATTCCACCATCGTCGAGCAACCCGACCACCCGCTCGCCCAGGTGACCGACGCCGAGGGGCAGCCGATTTCCTCCACGGGATCGCATCGTGGCCGCGTCACCGGCGGTTTCTTCCACCTTGTCGCCCAATCCTCGAAAGCCGCCCCATGATCAGCATCGACCTTATCGGCATCGGCACGGGCAATCCGGATCACCTCACCCGCGCGGCGGAGAAGGCGATGAACATGGCCGACATGATCCTGCTGCCGCGCAAGGGCGATGCAAAGTCCGACCTTGTCGACCTGCGCCGCGCCATCTGCGCGCAGCTTCTCACGCGGGACGTGAAGATCGTGGAATTCAACATGCCGCGGCGAACCGACAGGAGCGACTATCTCGGCGCCGTCCTCGACTGGCATGAGGCCATCGCAGGGCTATGGATGGAACAGATCGCCCTGCATCTTCCCAATGGCGGAAGGCTGGCGCTGCTCGTCTGGGGCGATCCGTCGCTCTATGACAGCAGCCTGCGCATTGCCGCCCGCCTGCCGGGCGCAACAGTGCGCGTCATTCCCGGCATCACCAGCATACAGGCGCTGACGGCTGCCCATGGGATCTGCCTCAACGACCTTGCCCAACCGGTGCTGGTCACCACAGGCAGGCGCCTTGGCCAGCAGGGCTGGCCAGCCTGCGCCGACACCCTGGTCGTGATGCTGGATGGCCATTGCGCCTTCCAGACCCTGCTGCCTGAGGATTTCGATATCTGGTGGGGCGCCTATCTGGGACTGCCGCAGGAAAGGCTGATCCACGGACCCCTGGCGATCAAGGGGGACGAAATCACTTCATGCCGCGCCGAACTCCGGCGGCAGCACGGCTGGATCATGGACATCTATCTTCTGCGAAGACGCGGGCCCGGCTGACCGGCCCGAAGGCCATCAGGCCACGTTCGGCATCAGTTCGATGATGGGCCTGCTGGCGGCCTGGGGCATGCCGCCAGATGCGGTCTCGGCGCGGCGACGAAACTCCGCGGCCATGGCCTGATGCATCATTCTCGCGGAAGCATCAGCGGTCGTGGCCGCCAACTGATCATGCATTCTTGCCCGGTCAAGGCATTCTTCTGGCGTAAGAGCATTCGTCATGAATCGAACTCCTGCCTGTCGCGGACATCATCTTCTCCACCGCCTTTAGAGCGAGAGATCCGAATTCAGCCACGAAAAACGGGGCTCAACTTAGCCTTTCCTATCATCGATTGAAAACAGAATCTCGTTCCGGCACTTGTCCCGTCCGCCGGGTGCAACGGTTCAGCGCAGCCAGGCCATGTTCGGCTGCGCGCTATGACTTTTCAGCTCCTTGCGCGTTTCGGATTCCACTTCCTTCAACAGCACCTCATACCCCCAGAGATTGGCGAGATTTTGCAACACCATAGCAGCATCGCCCTCATCCAGTTGCACGCCGTCCAGCACTGAATGCTCGAGGATCAGCTTGCGGTCCCCGGACAGGTCGACATCGACCACCTGTATGTCCGGCTCCTGTCGCCCGATTTCATATTCCCGCGCCAGCGATCGCCGGATACGGCGATAACCACGCTCGTCGTGAATGGCATCCACCCGCAGTTCCGAGTCGCCCTGCTTGTCGAGTATCTTGAACAGTCGCCATTGACGTATCAGATGCGGGCTGAGGAACTGCGAAACGAAGCTTTCGTCGCGGTAATTGGCCCAAATGTCCTTGAGCACTTCCATGGGGTCGCCCGATCCGGCGATGTCGCCGAACCATTCGCGATCCTCCTCGGTTGGCTCCAGGCAGATCCGCTCGATATCCGACATGATGCCAAAGCCCAGGGCATAGGGATTGAAACCGCCAAATTGCCCTGAATCATAAGTGGGTTGATAGACGACATTGGTATGGGACGAGAGGAATTCCATGAAGGCACCGTCGGTCAGCCATCCCCGTTCGTGCAGCGTCGTCATGATGCGATAATGGGTATAGGTCGCGGCGCCCTCATTCATCGCCTTGGTCTGGCGCTGGGGATAGAAATATTGGGCGATCAGGCGCACGATCCGCAATATCTCGCGCTGCCAGCTTTCCAGCCGAGGCCCCGTTTTTTCCAGGAAATAGAGGATATTCTCCTGCGGCAGTCCCAGCGCCGCGCGCCGGGCGTCGCTGGGGATCGCATCGGCTCTCGCCCCTGTCGGCACTGTCCGCCACAGATCGTCATAGATGCGATCGCGATAGGCCTGCCGTTCCGCTTCCCGTGCCGCCTCGGCCTTCAGATCCCTCGGCCGGACGCGCGGATAGCGATGCACGCCCTGGTTCATCAGCGCATGGGCGGCATCCAGCACCCGCTCCACCGGCAACTGACCATAGCGCTCCTCGCACTGCGCGATGTAGCGCTTGGCGAACTCCAGATAGTCGAGGATACCTTCCGCATCAGTCCATTGTTTGAAAACATAATTGTTCTTGAAGAAATGATTATGCCCAAAGGCCGCATGCGCGATGACCAGCGTCTGCATCGTCGCGCTGTTTTCCTGCATCAGATAATTGATGCACGGGTCGGAGTTGATGACCAGCTCATAGGCAAGGCCGCGCAGCCCCTTGCGGTACATCATCTCATTGGTGACGAACTGCTTGCCGAAGGACCAGTGCTTGTAGAAGAGCGGCATGCCGATAGAGGAATAGGCGTCCAGCATCTGCTCCGCGCTGATGATTTCTATCTGGTTGGGATAGATGTCGAGCTTCATTTCCTGGAGCGCGATGGGTTCAACCGTTTCATAGATGCGATTGATAAGCGCGAAATCCCAATCGCTTCCTGAAAACAGAGGGGCAGGTGCCAAAGCGACGGTCATGCCAATGCCACCATCATGAACTCCGCTCCGCCACGCCCTTGCGCTGAAACAGTTCGCGAAACACCGGATAGATTTCGCGCCGGTGATGCACCTTTCGCATCACGAAATTGCGGTTGGCGTCGCTCACAGGCGCATAGGCCTGCCATAGGCCGGTCGTCGTTCCGACCATCTCTATATCGGCGAATTCCTCTCGCCCAACCTCCAGATAGGCGAAATATTGGCTGAAGGGCAGGATCTCCTGCTGCATCAGACTGACCACCCGGCCATTGTCGGATTGCATGGTGTCACCGTCCGACGCCTGCGCCACATAGATGTTCCAATCATCCGGACGGAAGCGTTCCTGCACCACTTCGATCAGCTTCTCCAGCGCGCTCGACACCAGCGTGCCGCCCGTCACCGTGCTGTAAAAGAAGGTCTGTTCGTCAACCTCCGCCGCCCGGTCGGTATGGTGGATGAACACCACCTCCACATGCTCGTAGCAGCGCGACAGGAACAGATGCAGCAGCGCGAAGAAGCGCTTCGCCAGATCCTTCATATGCTCCGTCATGGAACCGGAAACGTCCATCAGGCAGAACATCACTGCCTGGGCCACGGGCTTTGGCACCGTTTCGAACCGGCGGTAGCGCAGGTCGACAGGGTCGATATAGGCGATCAGGTTGCGGCGCCGGATGATGGTCGATCGTTCCTCGCGCAGCGCTTCCAGACGAACGGCATCGTCGGGCGAGGGAGGATCGCGCGCCTCGATCAGCGCGATCTCCTCCTCGATCCGCGCCAGATCCGCGCCCTTGGGACGACGCAGGGCCAGTCGCCGCGACATGGCCTTCTGCATGGTGCGCGGGACGGACAGGTTGGAAGGGTTGCCGGCCGTCGAATATCCGGCGCGCCGGATACCATCGACCGCACCGCCTATCAGCCGTCTCTTGGCCAGATCGGGCAGTTCCAGATCGTCCAGGAACAGGTCCAGAAACTCCTCCCGGCTGAGCGCGAACTGGAAATCGTCATTCCCATCGCCCTGCCCGGCCTTCGACCCCGAGCCCGCGCCGCCGTCGGGGCGCTTGATCTTGTCCCCCTCCATATAATCACGGTTGCCGGGGAACACCCGTTCGCGGCTTCCCCCCTGCGCCGCGCGATGCAGCGTCGGTTCGTGGATGACATCGCGCTGGATGGAAATCTGGCCTTCCTTGTCCAGATCCTTGATGCTGCGATCCTTCAGGCTGTCGCGCACCGCCTGTTGCACATATGCCCTTGCCCGTCGCAGGAAGCGCTGCCTGTTGACCAGGCTCTTGCCCCCCGGATTCAACCGTCTGTCGACAATGTGCATGGTGCCCTATAGGCCCTCCATCAACCGGCCTGCTTCACGCGGATATACCATTCCACAAGTCGCCGGACCTGTCGTTCCGTATAGCCTCTTTCGATCATGCGCGCCACGAATTCATCGTGCTTTGTCGCGGTTTCGCCGTCCTTTTTCGATCCGAAGCTGATGACCGGCAGCAAGTCCTCGACCTGGCTGAACATCCGCTTCTCAATAACCTCGCGGATCTTCTCATAACTGGTCCAGGAAGGGTTGCGCCCGTCATTGCTGGCCCGCATCCTCAGGGCGAATTTCACAACTTCGTTACGGAAATCCTTGGGATTGGCGATGCCGGCGGGCTTTTCGGTCTTGGACAGTTCCTGGTTGATGATCTCCCGATCGAGAAGCTGCCCGGTATCGGGATCCTTGAAATCCAGGTCCTCGATCCACGCGTCCGCATAGGCGACATAGCGGTCGAACAGATTCTGGCCATAGTCATGGTAGGATTCCAGATAAGCCTTCTGGATTTCATTGCCGATGAACTCTGCATAGCGCGGGGCCAGTTCGCCCTTGATGAACTCCAGATAACGGGATTCCACCTCGGTGGGGAACTGTTCCTGCCGGACCATCCCCTCCAGCACATACATGAGGTGCACGGGGTCGGCCGCGATCTCATTGGTATCATGGTTGAACGTGGCTGACAGCGCCTTGAACGCGAAGCGGGTCGAAATGCCCGACATGCCTTCGTCCACGCCCGCCGCATCGCGATATTCCTGAAGGCTTTTCGCGCGCGGGTCTATTTCCCGCAGCATCTCGCCATCATAGACGCGCATCTTGGAGTAGAGGTTGCTGTTTTCATGCTCACGCAACCGCGTCAGCACGGAAAAGCGCGCCAGCATGTCCAGGGTCCCAGGGGCGCAGGGTGCCTTGTTGAGATCGGATTCCCTCAGCAATTTTTCATAGACGTGCCGTTCTTCTGTCGCCTGCAGGCTATAGGGAACCTTGATGACATAGATGCGGTCGATGAATGCTTCGTTGTTCTTGTTGTTCTTGAAATTCGCCCATTCCGATTCATTGGAATGGGCCATGATGATGCCGGTATAGGGAATGGCGCCGATATTTTCCGTACCGATATAATTGCCCTCCTGCGTTGCGGTCAGCAACGGATGGAGCATCTTGATCGGCGCCTTGAACATCTCGACAAATTCGAGCATTCCCTGGTTCGCGCGGTTGAGGCCGCCCGAGTAGCTGTAGGCGTCCGGATCGTTCTGCGAGAGCATCTCCAGCTTGCGGATGTCGACCTTTCCGACCAGCGAGCTGATGTCCTGGTTGTTCTCGTCCCCCGGCTCGGTCTTTGCGATGGCGACCTGCCGCATGCGCGAGGGCATCATGCGCACGACCCTGAACTGGGAAATGTCGCCACCGAACTCGTCGAGCCGCTTACGGCACCAGGGGCTGATCATGCCGGTCAGCCGCCGCCGGGGGATCGCGTAATTTTCTTCGATGAAGTCGCCATGCGTTTCCGCATCGAACAGCGCGAGGGGACTTTCGAAGATCGGGCTGATCTCCTCTCCCGCCTTCAGCACATAGATGGGATGAACCTCCATCAAGGCCTTCAGCCGCTCCGCCAGCGACGACTTGCCACCGCCCACCGGGCCAAGCAGGTAGAGTATCTGCTTGCGCTCTTCCAATCCCTGGCTGGCATGGCGCAGGAAGCTGACGATATGTTCGATCGTCCCCTCCATGCCGTAGAAGTTCCTGAAGCTCGCATAGCGCCGGATCGTCCGGTTCATGAAGATACGGCCCAGCCGTTGATCGCGTGAAGTGTCGATGATCTCCGGCTCACCGATCGCCGCGAGCAATCGTTCGGGCGCCGATGCATGCATCAGTGGATCATTGCGACATCCCAGCAGATAATCTTCGATGGACATTTCGGCCTGACGCCGATCATCGAACTTCCGCGTGAAGCTGGAAAACAGCTCATTCTTTGTCACTGGCGACTCCCGCTAAAGTAGCCATGGAATGTATATAGACCCTTATGGCCTGTAAAAACAGTGCAATACCATGCGCGCAGAGTAAAAAATTCGAATCTGTCCAATCTTTAATCCGCGCCTGTTGCAAGGAATTACGCAATGCTTGCCCGGCCGTGCAAAAACATTGCCGGCAACGATAGGGGCATTAATTTACGACCGACAAATATTGCCGCGCCGCTGTCATGCAGCATCTTCAAATCAGCGCGACGTTCCCCCGCCGCGATCCAATGCATAGTGTCACTTGAGGCCCGGAGAGGGAAGAGGGCAAAGAAGATAATCTCGCCAGAGCCGATTTGGTTCCGTTGCGTAACATGCTGCCCCGCCGGCGGAGGATTCACCCCCGCCCCGAGAACTGATGATCTCAAGCTCTCATATCGATCGTCGCGATCAGCCCGCCGTCCGACGCATTGACCAGACGGACCGACGCTTCAAAACTGAGCGCCAGCGATCGAGCGATGGTCAGGCCGATGCCCGTTCCGTGCCGTCCGCCCGGCTGTCCCGCCACGCCGCGCGTAAAGGGTTCGAACATCTGGTCCAGCTGATCGGGCGGGATGCCCGGACCGTGATCGCGCACCTCGATGAGCACGCGCCCGCCCTGTCTTGAGCAGCTGACGTCCGCGCTGCCGCCATATTTCACCGCATTGTTGACCAGATTGCTGATGCAGCGCGTGAGGGCATTGGGCTTGACCCGGACAGTGCCGCCGCATCCCGACAGGAACCGCACGGGTGATCCCAGATCCTGCGCATCCTCCGCCATGCTGGTGAGCAGCGAATCGATGTCGATCACCGACCAGTCTTCATGGGCTTCGGTGCTGGCCGCCAGATCCAGCCCTTCGCGGACCAGCGTCATCATCGCCTGGTGGTCCTGCAACAGCCGCCCACGCAGTTCCTCGTTTTCGACCAATTCCAGCCGCAAGCGCAGGCGGGTGAGAGGGGTCTGGAGATCATGGCTGATCGCCGCCAGCAACTGCGTCCGCTCCGCAAAACCCGCCCTTACCCGGCGCTGCATCAGATTGAAGGTGGACAGCGCAGCCCGCACCTCTTCCGGGCCCCGCTCCGGGATTTCCTCCGGATCGACGGATACCGAAAAGGCTTCCGCCGCCTGCTCCAGCCTACGCAGCGGCTTGGCGACAAAACGAGCCACGATGATGGCCAGTCCGGCCGAGGACATCAGGATCAGCAGCAGATAGATCGGCCTGGCAAGATTGCTCGACGGCTTCACGAGGCGCGGCAGGTAGAGCGCGAGCGAACGCCGCTCGCCCGTCCTGTCGGTAAAGCGGACGACCCAGCAATCGGGGCGCGGCGCGTCGATCAGCCCGGCCGCCCGATTGTTCGGATCGACCTTGCTTGCTGGAAAACAGAGACCGATGGGAACCTGGCCTGCTTCGGGGTTGGACTGCGGCCCGAAGCGCGCCTCCAGAGCGTCTGCCAGCGTCGGGTCGGGGTCCGTCAGAGCCACGCCCTCCGGCGCGGTCCGTGCGCCCATGATCTGCTGGTCTTTCAACATCGCCTCTATCTTCACCGGGTCGTGGCTCAGCCGCTGCGCGATGTCCGCCGCGCTTGCCACCACGCGCTGGAGACGCCAGCGCTCGAAGTCGAGATGCCGGGCCTGCTCCGCGACCAGCAGCGCCAGCACGGCGGCCACCGTCATGCCGACGGTCAGCAGCAGGAATATCTGGCCGACCAGCGACCGGAAGAAATTGCGCGCCCGCGCCACGACAGAGACCATCATGTGCCGATCAGCCAGTCATCATTCATAGGTCACCGTGCTGGCCAGCACATAGCCCTCCCCCCGCACCGTCAGGATCAGCCCGTCGCCGCCTGGACTGTCCGCCAGCTTCTGCCGCAGCCGGCTGACCTGCAGGTCGATGGACCGATCGAACGCTGCCGTGGCCCGCCGTTCGGGAACGAGCGCCTCGCGTGAGAGCACCACATTGGGGTCGTCGATAAAGCGGGACAACAGGCGAAATTCCGCAGAGGACAGCATGATCAACCGATCGTCGCTGGCGATCAGCCGTCGCTGGAAGAGGTCCAGCCGCCACGATCCGAAGCGCGCAATCCGCGCGGTTTTCAGCCGCGCCGGCTCCTCGTTCCGTGACCGGCGCAGCAGGTTGCGCACCCGCACCAGCAATTCCCGCGGCTCGAACGGCTTCGTCAGATAATCGTCCGCGCCCAGTTCCAGCCCCAGCACCCGGTCGATGGCGCTGCCCCGCGCCGTCACCATAATGATCTGGACACCGCTGCCCTGCGCCCGCAGGTCGCGGCACAGCGACAGCCCGTCGCCGTCAGGAAGGTTGAGGTCGAGCACGATGAGGTCGGCTTCATGTTCCGCCATCATCGCCCGCAATTCGCCAAGGCTGCCGGCCGCCAGAACCTCATAATGCTCCTGGGCGAGCTGGCCGACGATCAGACCCCTGATATCTTCGTCATCGTCGACGACGATCACGCGGAATGGGCGGGATGGCGGCATGTCGGGCATTGTCTCCTTCTAGTGGCGTTGACGCTGCGAGTCTGCGCTCGCCGCTGCGGTCGTTACATATCGATACAATCCGCTACAAAATGATCCAGCCGGATGAAAAGTCGCTCTACAATGCGACGCGCCTTGGATGGATTAGGGGGAGGTCGGCGCCGTTGACCGGAGCCGACCTTCGCCCGGCGCGCCCTTCCCTCCCCCTGCGCCGGGCGAAGTCCCTCCTTCCGCTGTGGAACCGCCTGTCGACCATGCTCAGCCGCCTCTCCGTCCTTCGGATCGCACCTGTGGCGTTCTGCATCCTGATCACCGGCTGCGGACATAAGGAAGCGTCGAAAAAGCCGCCTCAGGAGGTGGGAGTGGTGACGCTGGCGACTCAGGAGGTCACGGTATCGACCGAACTGCCGGGACGCACTGCATCCACCATGATGTCGGAGGTTCGGCCGCAGGTCGCCGGCGTCATCCAGAAGCGCCTGTTCACTGAAGGGTCGATCGTGAAGGCGGGGCAGCCGCTCTACCAGATCGATCCCTCGCTCTACCGCGCGTCGCGCGACGAGGCGCAGGCCGCATTGGCCAGTGCGCAGGCGACCGCCGCCGCCGCTCAGGCGAAGGCCAGCCGCTACCGTACGCTGGGTCAGAGCGAAGCAGTGAGCGCGCAGGACCGCGATGACGTCATCGCCACGGCCCGCCAGGCCGCCGCCGCCGTGCAGCAGGCGCGCGCCACGCTCCAGACCGCCGGCATCAACCTCAATTTCACGCAGGTCAGGGCACCCATCGACGGACGGATCGGCCGGTCCGCCGTCACGCCCGGCGCATTGGTGACGGCCAGCCAGGCAACACCCCTGGCCGTCATCCAGCAGCTCGACCCGATCTTCGTCGACGTGACGCAGTCCAGCGCCAAACTGCTCCAGCTGCGCCGCGCGCTCGCGGCGGGCAAGGCGTTGCCCGCCAGCGCGACCATCCGGTTGAAGCTGGACGACGGTACCGATTATCCGCTGGAAGGCCGCATCGAATTCGCCGAACCGATCGTCGATCCGGACAGCGGCACCGTCACGCTGCGCGCCCGTTTCCCCAACCCGGACGGCCTGCTGCTGCCCGGCATGTTCGTGCGCGTGGTCGCGCCGCAATCGGTGGTGCCGAACGCGATCCTCGTGCCCCAGCAGGGAATCAGCCGCGATCCGAAGGGCAATGCGACCGCGCTGGTCGTGGGCAGGGGAAACAAGGTCGAACGGCGCATCGTCACCGCTGCGCAAGCCGTGGGCGACAAATGGCTGATCACCGACGGTTTGCGTAAAGGCGACAGGCTGATCGTCGAAGGCACGGACAAGGTGAATCCCGGCGACACGGTGAAGGCCGTCCCGATCGACCGGGCCGCGAAATAAGGGAGCGGAACCTTGCTCAGCCGCTTCTTCATCGAACGTCCGATATTCGCCTGGGTCATCGCCATCGGCATCATGATGGCCGGCCTGGGCGCCATGCTGACATTGCCGATCGCGCAATATCCGGACATCGCGCCGCCGTCCGTCAACATCAGCGCCAACTATCCCGGCGCCTCGGCCCAGACCGTGGAGACCAGCGTCACGCAGGTCATCGAGCAGCAGCTCACCGGGATCGACGGCCTCATGTATTTCTCATCTTCGTCGACGGCCAACGGTCAGGCGCGGATCACCGTCACCTTCAACAAGGGCACCGATCCCGACACCGCGCAGGTACAAGTGCAGAACAAGGTGCAGCAGGCGCTGAGCCGGCTGCCCAATGCCGTGCAGCAGCAGGGCCTGACCGTTACCAAGTCGCAGAACGACTTCCTGATGGTGGTCGGCCTGTACGACCGCACCGATACGGCATCGCAGGCCGATATTGCCGATTATCTGGTCAATAATTTCCAGGATCCGATCGCTCGTATCGATGGCGTGGGTTCGTCGCAGATCTTCGGATCGCAATATGCGATGCGCATCTGGCTGGACCCCTATAAGCTCGCCACCGTCAAGCTGATGCCGTCCGACGTGCAAAGCGCCATCGCCAGCCAGAATGTCGAAGTGTCGGCCGGACAGATCGGTGCCGACCCGGCGCCGGAGGGGCAGCAGCTCAACGCCACCGTCACGGCCCGCGCCCGCCTGCAGACGCCCGAGCAGTTCCGCAACATCATCGTCAAGACGCAGAGCGACGGTTCCGTCGTCCGCCTGTCCGATGTGGCGCGGGTCGAACTGGGCAATGAAAGCTACACCTCCCTGGCCCGCCTCAACGGGCATCCGGCCTCCGGCATGGCATTGCAGCTTGCCCCCGGCGCCGACGCGCTCAAGACCGCCGAGCTGGTCAAGGCCAAGGTGGACGAACTGTCGAACAATCTGCCGCACGGCTACGCCGTCGTCTACCCGCGCGACACCACCCCCTTCATCAAGCTCTCGGTCGAGGAGGTGGTCCAGACCCTGATCGAGGCGGTCGGGCTGGTCGTCGTCGTGATGTTCCTGTTCCTGCAAAGCTGGCGCGCGACGCTGGTGCCCGCCGTCGCCGTTCCGGTGGTGCTGCTGGGTACGTTCGGCGTGCTGGCACTGTTCGGCTATTCCATCAACACGCTGACGCTCTTCGGCATGGTGCTGGCCATCGGCCTGCTGGTCGACGACGCCATTGTCGTGGTGGAAAATGTCGAACGCATCATGGAGGAGGAAGGGCTTTCCCCACGGGACGCCACCATCAAGTCGATGGGCGAAATCGGCAACGCCCTGGTGGGCATCGCGCTAGTCCTCTCTGCCGTGCTGCTGCCCATGGCCTTTTTCGGCGGGTCGACCGGCGTCATCTATCGCCAGTTCTCCATCACCATCGTCTCTTCGATGCTGCTTTCGGTGCTGGTCGCGCTGATCCTGTCTCCCGCTCTCTGCGCCACCATCCTGAAGCCGATTTCGCACGAGCATCGCGATCATGGCTGGACCGGCAAGTTCAACCGCTGGTTCAGCCGCGTCACCAACGGCTACATGACGCGCCTCCACGCCTTCATCGGCCGCCGGAAATGGTTCTGGATCGGCTATGCGGTCATTCTCGTTCTGCTCTGGCTGCTGTTCGTCCGCCTGCCGACCAGCTTCCTGCCCGTGGAGGATCAAGGCCAGGTGATGGTCCAGATCACCTTGCCCGCCGGCGCAAAATCCTCCCGTACGGCCGCAGCGGTGGAGCGCGTCCAGAATTATTTCCTGACCGATGAAAAGGACAATGTCGCCTTCGCCTTCATCGCCCAGGGCTTCAGTTTCGCCGGTCAGGGCGAGAACACCGCCCAGGGCTTCATCAATCTCGCCCCATGGGACGAGCGCAAGGGGTCGGCGAACAGCGCGACGATGATCGCCAACCGCGCCACCAGGCAATTGGCCGCGATCCGCGATGCGAAGGCGCTGGCCATGACCCCGCCGCCCATTCGCGGCCTGGGGCAATCCAACGGCTTCACCTTCGAACTGCTGAACACCGGCGGCCTCAGCCGTGACCGTTTCCTCGCGCTGCGCAACCAGCTTATGAAGGCAGCGGCGAGTGATCCCAAGCTGGCGGGCGTACGTGCCGCCACGCTGGAGGATACGCCGCAGCTCAAGGTCGACATCGACTCTGAAAAGCTCGCTGTGCTGGGCCTGACGCAAAGCAGCGTCGACAATGTCCTGAGCGCCGCCTGGGGCAGCACCTACATCAACGATTTCGTCGACCGCGGCAGGGTGAAACGCGTCTACATGCAGGCTGATGCACCCTATCGCGCGCTGCCGACGGACCTCGACAACTGGCAGGTGCGGTCCAGCACGACCGGTGAAATGGTGCCTTTCTCGGCCTTTGCCACCACCCACTGGACAATGGGTCCGACGACCGTGTCGCGCTATAACGGTCAGTCATCCTATGAAATCCAGGGGCAGGCTGCGCCCGGCGCCAGTTCGGGCGAGGCGATGGACGAGATGGTGAAGCTGCAAAAGCAGCTCCCTGCGGGCACCAGCTACGCCTGGAGCGGCCTCTCCTATCAGGAACAGCTTTCAGGTGGACAGGCGCCGTTGCTCTATGGCCTGTCTGTGCTGGTCGTTTTCCTCTGCCTCGCCGCACTGTATGAAAGCTGGTCGATTCCTCTCGCGGTGCTGCTGGTCATTCCGCTCGGCCTGATCGGCGCCGCGCTGGCGGTGACGCTGCGCGGTCTGGAAAACAATATCTACTTCCAGGTCGGCCTGCTCACAACCATGGGGCTGGCGGCGAAGAATGCGATCCTGATCGTCGAATTTGCAGAGCTCGCCTATCTGCAGGGCAAGGACGCCATGTCCGCCGCGCTGGAGGCCGCGCGCCTGCGCTTCCGTCCGATCCTGATGACATCGCTCGCCTTCATCGCGGGCGTCATCCCGCTGGCCACCGCCACCGGCGCCGGCGCACAGAGCCGCGTCGCCATCGGGACCGCCGTGGTCGGCGGCATGCTGACCGCGACCGTGCTCGCCATCTTCTACGTTCCCCTCTTCTTCCTGACGATCATGCGCATCTTCAGCCGCAAGGATCCGCCGCAACCCGCCGCTCCCGCTGCGGAGGTTCCGGCATGAAACGCACGCTCTTGACCCTGACTTCGGCTGCTGCGCTGTCGGCCTGCAACATGGCGCCAACCTATGTCCGGCCCTCGCCCCCGATTCCCGCCACCTTCCCGGCTGACGCCGCCTATCCGTCGGCGACCGCCACGGAAAGGCCGGGCCTGCCGTGGACAGCATTGATCAGCGATCCACGCCTCAAGGCGGTGATAGAGCGCGCCCTTGCCAATAACCGGGACCTGCGCGCCGCGCTCGCCAATGTGGAGGCCGCCCGCGCCCAATATCGGGTCCAGCGCGCCGCCCGACTCCCCACCGTCACCGGCTATGCCGCTGCCAGCTTCGCCCGCCGCAACGACGACCGCCAGAACAGCTACAGCGCCGATATTGGCTTCAGCGCGTTCGAGATAGACCTGTTCGGCCGGGTGAAGAACCTGAGCCGCGCAGCACTCGAATCCTACCTCGCGACGGAGGAAGGCGCGCGCGCGACCCGCATCACGCTGATCGCGGAAACCGCCACGGCCTACGCCACCTTGGCCGCTGACCAGGAACTGCTGTCGCTGTCCCGCCGGACCCTGGCGAGCGCCGAACAAACACTGGCCCTTACCCGTTCGCTGAATGGTGCGGGGCTGACCGGCAAGCTGGACGTGCATCAGGCCGAAACCACGGTGGAACAGGCACGCAGCGATATTGCCGCCAATGTGACGCAGGTGGCGCAGGACCGGAACGCGCTCGACCTGCTGGCGGGCGCACCGGTCGAGGACGCCCTGCTCCCCCAGTCGCTTGAAACGCTCACCGACGGCATCGCGAAGACGCCGGCAGGCCTCTCCTCCGACGTGCTGCTCCAGCGTCCCGACGTGCTGCAGGCCGAACATCAGCTGAAGGCCGCCAATGCCAACATCGGCGCGGCGCGTGCCGCCATGTTCCCGAAAATCAGCCTCACGGCCGCCATTGGCGTTGCGAGTTCGGCCCTCTCCTCCCTCTTCACCGGCGGCGGTTTCGCCTGGTCCGCCGCGCCTTCGGCCAGCATGCCGATCTTCGGCGGCGGCGCGCGCGGCAATCTCGACTACAGCAAGGCTCAACGCGACCTGTATCTGGCCCAATATGAAATGGCGATCCAGACGGCATTCCAGGAAGTGTCCGATGCGCTCGCGCGGGAGGGTACGATCGACGAGCAGCAGGCTGCACAGCAACGTCTGGTCCTCGCCAGCCAGCGCAGCTATGCGCTGGCCGAGGAACGCTATCGCGCGGGCATAGATACTTTCCTCAACAGCCTGACCAGCCAGCGGAGCCTCTACAATGCGCAACAAAGCGCGATCGCGACCAATCTGACGCTGATCGCGAACCGCATCCTGCTCTATCGGGTCATCGGGGCGGATTTCAGGGAAGAATGATACTGCTGCCGGCTCCCTTCGCTCGCGAAAGGCGCCGGCATGTCCTACCCTTTCAGCCTCAGCGGCAGTCCGGCCGCCATCAATATGACCTCATCGCACAGGGCTGCCATCTGCTGGTTCAGCCATCCTGACTCATCGCGAAACCGACGGGCCAGAACATTGTCCGGCACGATCCCCAAACCCACCTCATTGCTCACCAGAACGACAGGGAGGGGACAGGCCGCAATCGCCTCGGCCAGCGTAGCCCGCGCCTTCGCCACATCCGCTTGCGCCAGCATCAGATTCGTCAGCCAGAGCGTCAGGCAATCCACCATCACGGCGTCGGCCCGCAGCGCCGCTTCCGACAGGGCGGAGGGCAGATCCATCGGCGCATCGATCGTCCGCCAGCGGTTTCCGCGTTCGCTTCGATGGCGGGCGATGCGCTCCTCCATCTCCGGATCAAAGGCCTGCGCCGTCGCGACATAGGCCAGATCGCCAGTAGCAACAGCCTCGCATCGCTCCTGCGCAAAGCGGCTCTTGCCGGATCGACATCCGCCCAGCACCAGCATCCGCTTCATCCAACACTCTCCCATATCGCGGCCAGAACCCACAGCAGCAGGCAAGCGCGCAAGTAGATGCCGAGCGCCGTCCTCATGCTGTGGACGTCCGCCTCTCCGCCCGTCCCTATCCACGGCTTGTCGTGCAGAACGCCCTCATATTGGACTGGCCCCGCCAGCCGTATGCCGAGCACACCGGCCATCGCCGCCTCCGGCCATCCGGCATTGGGCGAGGCATGCCTCCGCCGATCCCGCCGCAGCACGGCCCATCCGCCACCGCCAGCGATGCACAGGATGACGCCCGAAAACCGTGCCGGCGCCCAGTTCAACAGATCATCGAAACGGGCCGCGGCCCAGCCGAAATCGGTGAAGGGCGCTTCCTTGTGCCCGATCATGCTGTCGGCCGTATTGACCGCCTTATAAGCCCATATTCCCGGCAGCCCGAGCAGCAACAGCCAGAAAAGCGGCGCCACGACGCCGTCGCAGAAGCTCTCCGCCAGGCTCTCTATGCCGGCCCGCGCCACACCGGCTTCATCCAGCGCCGCGGTGTCACGCCCCACGATCCGGGCCACCGCCCGCCGCGCGGCATCCAGTTCGCCTCTTTCCAAAGCGCGGACAACTGGCAGCACATGGACATAAAGACTGTTCTGCGCCAGCGCTGGCCAGGCGGCGAGCGCCAGCCCCAGCCAGGCCCAGGGGCCGCCCCAGCGGCGGATCGTCCATTCCAGCGCCAGACCCATGCCTCCTCCCGCGCCGAGCAACAGCAAGAGGAGGGCAAGTCCCGTCCAGCGACGTAGGCGGCCGTTCAACCGACCCTGGTTCCATCGCCGCTCCACAGTGCCGATGATCCGGGCAAAGCCGCCCACCGGATGGCCGATCCGCGCATGAAGCCAGCCTGGCCAGCCCAGTCCCGCATCCATCATCAGCGCCGTCACAGCCACCGGCTCAAACATCGGCCAAAGCCTGGTCCAGTCGGGCAAGGGCAGCTGCATCGGCGGGGAGGCCGAGCCGCAGCCAGCGCCTGTCCTCATCGAAGGGGCGTGTCAGGATTGATCGGCGCGCCAGCCTGTCGAACAGGGCCAGGCCGTCATCCACTTCCACCAATCGGAACAACGGGCATCCACCGTGCCCCTGCAATCCATGCCGCGCCAGCACGCCGTCCAGCTTCGCCGCCTGCTCCTCCAGGGTCACGACCGTCTCGTCGATCCAGTTCCGGTCCCGATAGGCCGCGGTGCCAAAGGCGATCGCCGCCGCGGAAACGGGCCATTCTCCCATCATCCGGCGCACCTGCGCGACAACGGCCCGCGGTCCGAGCAGAAAGCCCAGCCTCACCCCGGCCAGCCCGAAGAACTTGCCGAAGGACCGCAACAGGATCAGCCGCCGCTCGTCCCCCACCATGCCCGCCAGGCTGCATGCCGGCACCGCGTCCGCATAGGCCTCGTCAACGATCAGCCATCCTCCGGCATCTTCCAGCCGATCCAGCCATTGCAGCAGGCGGGCTGGCGGCAGGATGCGGCCATCAGGGTTGTTGGGATTGGCCAGCAGCAGCGCCATAGCTTCGCGGGGCGGCTCCTCCCCTGCGCGCATGGGGGCGCCCTGGGCGAAAATCTCCCCATGGGTGCGATAGCTGGGCACCAGCCAGCGGCCGGGCATGTCCAGCATCCGTCCGACCAGCCGCAATCCCGCCTCGCTGCCCGGCAGGGTGCAAAGATGGTCGGGATGAACCCCGAAGCAGGCCGCCGCCATTGCCTCCATCGCCGCCAGATCATGCGGATCGGGCAAATGCCGCCAGTCGACGGCCAGATGATCGCCCCCAGGCCATGTGAACGGGCTGATCCCGGTCGAAAGGTCGATCCAGTCATCGCCGCCATAAAGGGCGCGCGCATCAGCCAGGCGGCCGCCGTGGGATGTGAAGGCGCTCATCGCGCCGACACCATCGCCAGCAACAGCGCGCTTTCCAGCAATTCGATGCCCGCGCCATGCCCGTCACCTGAAATGCCGCCGACCCGGGACCGCAACCATAGTCCCCAGAGCGGAATCAATGGGATCGCCGCCAAAAGGGCGGGTTCCCGAAGACACGCCACCAGCGCCAGCATCGACCAGAGGACACACGGTTCCGGCCGCCAGCCTGCGCGAAAGCGGCTCGCCAGCCCTTCGTGAAGCGGCGGCAACCAGCGCGTCCAGAATAACGGTCCGATACGCGCCACCATCGCCACGACAGCGAGCATCCAAAGTGGAAAGCTCTCCAACCACGACCGCAACAGCACCAGCTTGGCCAGCAGTTGCAGACCGATGGCGACCGCGCCGAAGCTGCCGATATGCGGATCGGCCAGCACGGCGGACAGGCGCGTCCGGCCGCCATGCGCTGCCCCTGCCGCATCTGCTATATCGCCCAGTCCGTCGAGATGCAGCGCGCCGGTCACCGCGACCCAGGCCACCAGTCCGGAAAGAGCGCCCACCCATGGATCGATCCGCATCCCCAGCCCGGCGCCGCCCGCCACGATCAGGCCGACCGCCATGCCGGTTGCCGGCAACCAGCGGATCGCGGCCGCGAAATCATGCTCATCCACATTCAGGGCGGGCAATGGCAGGCGCGTCATCAATTGCATGGCCAGGACCAGCCGCTTCATGTGATCAGGCCCATAATCTGTGCCGACCGGCTCTCCGGCCAAACCCGCAGGCTCAAAATCGCGCCATAGGGCAGATCCACCGCCCATCCCTGCCTCACGTCAAAGCCGCACAGCACGGCCAGCGCCGCCCGCATCGCCCCGGCATGGCAAACCACCAGCGCCGGCTCACCAGATGCGCTCAGCGCCTCGCCGATCCGGGTGCAGAGGCCAGTCCAGCTTTCCCCACCCGGCGGCGGAAATCGATCCGGATCATCCCAAAATCGCGCCAGGTCGTCCGCCGGAAGGCTCGTGGGGTCCGTCCCCTCCCAATCCCCGAAATTCAACTCCCGCCAGCGCGCATCCACCCGGTGTTCGATTCCGCGCTCCGCCGCGATGACGGCGCCCGGCACTCGCGCTCTGGCGAGGTCCGATGTCACCAGCCGGGCGAAATCCAGCCCCCGCGCCCGCTCGACGCAGAGGGCGATGCCCTCCGTTTCCGGCGGTGCGTCCAGATGACCGAGCAGACGCCCGGCAAGCTGCGGCGCGCCATGCCGCATCAGATGGAGGGAAAAGGCGCTCACAGGGCGCTGGCCACCGCCGCTTCGGCAAAGCTCGCCATGTCCCGATGCGCGGCAAGGGCGGAGCGGACGATCTGCGCCGCGACCGCCGCACCGCTTCCCTCGCCCAGCCGCATGTCGAGCCGCAGAAAAGGTTCCAAGGCCAGCGCAGCCAGGAGTCGCTGATGCCCTGTCTCCGCCGACAGATGGGCCGCCAGGCAGTGGCCGGTGATCGCCGGATTATCCTTCGCCAGCGGCGCGACCGCCGCGCAACCGATAAACCCGTCCAGCATCACGGGAACGCGCCGCATTCGCGCCGCCAACACCGCTCCGGCCAGCGCCGCGATCTCTCGCCCGCCCAGTCGCCGCAGGGTTTCGAACGCATTGATGCACTGCCCTCCATGCACGGCGAGTGCCCGCTCCACCGCATCGGCCTTGCGTATCAATCCCTCGCCGTCCACGCCCGTGCCGCGCCCGATCCAATGACCCGCCGGACCGCCGAATGCCTGGGCGCAGAGCGCCGCGGCCGGCGTGCTGTTGGCAATGCCCATTTCGCCCAGCAGCAGCAGGTCCAGCCCCGCTTCCACCACCGCCGCGCCCGCATTGATCGCGGCCAGGCAATCGGCCTCGCTCATGGCGGCCTCGACACAGATGTCGCCCGTAGGCCTGTCCAGATCGATCGCGACCACGGTTAGTTCCGCCCCACAGGCCTGGGCCAGCGCATTGATTGCCGCTCCGCCATGACGGAAATTCGCCACCATCTGCGCGGTCACCTCGGCGGGATAGGCGCTGACCCCCCGCGCGACCACGCCATGATTGCCCGCGAAGATCGCGGCGCGGAGGCGCTCCGCCACAGGCCGCTCCCGGCCCTGCCAGCCAGCCATGAACAGGGCGATTTCCTCCAGTCGCCCCAAGGAACCGGCGGGCTTCGTCAATATGGCCTGCCGCGCCGCTGCGGCATCGATGAACTCTGCATCCGGAGCCGGCAAATCCTTCAGCGCCACGGCAAAGGCCATGCTGTCGCTGAACCGGATCATGAGCAGACAAAACCTTCGGGCGGCGTCCGGACGATGAAATGCCCCTTAACGCCCTGCGGCCATTCGGCATAGCGCACCACGCCCTCTTCGCTTTCGGCATGGCGCACGGCATAATCGAGGATCGCGCGCGCGGCGTCCTCATCCGGAGTGAAATCGCCCAGCACATAGCCGACCTTGCCGGTCCCGCGCACATGCACCGTGCAGTGGCGCTGACAAGCGAAGAGGCAGGGCATGTCCTGCACGGCGATGCCCGCATAGGCGGAATCGCCGTCGCGTATCTTCTGCATCGCCTGCGCCAGCAAGGCGCCGCCCCGCCGCCCCGCCGCATCCTCCCGTTGTTCCGCCGAAAGGCGGCAGGTCGAACAAACGACCACCGAAGCCCCAGGCCCCACAGGCCGCAACATCAGCGATGGTCCCGCAAAAAAGTCATATCATATCCTCCAGCCCCGACGGCATATGCCCTGTCGGGAACCGCGCGGGAGAGGACTGGCCGGCATCGGGCAGGCGACAGGACTCCCCTGCACGGCCGCGCCGGCAAGGCGATGACTGTCGCTCGGCGAGGATATCCCCGTTCGTCCGGCACACCCTGTCCGGCCGAAGAACGACCGCGTCAGGCAGGTCTCCTGGCTCACGGGTCGACGCTTTCCGGCCGCCTTCTCGAAACCTTTGGTTCCAATGGCGCGATGGCTGGATCGCTCGCCGCTTACAGTTGCAGGGGCAGCGCGGGCGTTCCACCCGACTTCCCTTTTCATCCCCTGACGGGGAACCTGTCGCACTGGCGCTGATAAGACTGCATTCGCCCGATCGCAAGGTCGTAAAAGGCGAAGAATTCACCGACCCGCAGCGGTGCGCCGATTTGCGATGGTTACACTTCTCTTCACTCGCCCGAACTGCTATCATCGCACGTAATGAGGGAGAGGAACCATGGCGATTCTGACGCGATGGATGGATTGGTTCTGTCAGTTGTTCGCATGCACCGCTGAAAATGAAATGCGGGTCAACGGCCTGATTGCACATGTTTCTTCCGACAGCGACGACCGTTAACATCCCATAGCGAACGCGGCTTGTCGAATTCGTCGCCATGGATGGAACGGCAAGTTTCCTTCGCGTGTATTATGGCCATGTTGGCCAATGATTTCGGTACCACGCTCATCCGCCTTTTGCTCGCAACCCTGCTGGGCCTTGCGCTGGGATTTGAGCGGGAATGTCACGGTCATGATGCGGGCCTGCGTACCCATGGACTGGTGTCGCTGAGTTCGGCGATGCTGACTTTGTCAGCACTGGAACTGGCGGAAGCCCATCAGGACAGCGATCCGATCCGCGTCGTTCAGGGTCTTGCCCAGGCAATCGGCTTCATTGCAGGTGGCCTCATCTTCGTGCGCGGCGGCGATGTGCGCAACATGACGACGGCCGCCAGCCTGTGGATGGCGGCAGCCGTCGGGATCACGGCAGGAGCCGGCCAATATGTGCTCGTGCTTGCAGGATCGCTGATCGCGCTGGTCCTGCTGTCCCTGCTCCTCCTGATCGAAAAGCGCATGGGTCGGCGCGAGAAGAAGGCGGACGACCCGGAAAGCGGTTCCGTCACCATGCCCAATCGTCGGGGGTCGACGGTCCCCAAGCGTAACGGCTGAAGGGCCCCACCGCATCGCCGCCTTCAGCGACACCTCCGTTGCGCGCATGGTCGCGATAGGAGAAGAGGCGAGCGACGCGGGCGGAAACCCTTGTTGCGATTCGCGCCATGATATGGTGCAGGGTTCGCTCCCGAACCGCTTGAGGAAAGAGCAATGAGCAAGGATATCATCATCGCCGGCTATGCCCGCACCCCGATGGGTGGCTTTCAAGGCGCGCTTTCCGGCGTTTCCGCGCCGGAACTGGGCGCCGTGGCGGTAAAGGCGGCGGTCGAGCGTTCGGGTGCCGCGCCGGAAGCCATTGACCGCATCTATATGGGCTGCGTCCTGCCCGCCGCGCTTGGGCAGGCGCCCGCCAGACAGGCGGCGCTTGGCGCAGGTCTCCCACAGTCCGTCGAAGCGACCACCGTCAACAAGATGTGCGGTTCCGGCATGCAGGCGGCGATCATGGCCGCAGAAGCGCTGAGCGCGGGAACCGTCGATATCGTCATTGCGGGCGGCATGGAGAGCATGACCAATGCACCCTATGCCCTGTCCAAGCATCGCTCCGGCGCGCGCATCGGCCATGACCGGATCATCGACACGATGATGATGGACGGGCTGGAGGACGCCTATGACCGCGGCAAGCCCATGGGCGCCTTTGCCGAGGATACGGCCCGCGACTATCAGTTCACGCGCGCGGAGATGGACGCCTATGCGGTCGAGAGCCTCGCTCGCGCCAACGCCGCGATCGCCAGCGGCGCCTTCGCTGGGGAAGTTGTTCCGGTGACGGTCCGGACGCGTGGCGGCGAGGTCCAGGTCGACAAGGACGAGCAGCCCGGCAATGCCAGGCCCGAGAAGATTCCTTCCCTGAAGCCTGCCTTTGCCAAGGACGGCGCGATCACGGCGGCGTCCTCCGCCTCCATCTCGGATGGCGCGGCCGCGCTGGTGCTGACCCGTTCCGACGTCGCGGAGAAGCTGGGCCTCGCAAGAGAAGCGCGCATCGTCGCCACCGCAGCCCATGCCCATGCTCCCGCGCTGTTCACGACGGCCCCGGTCTTCGCGATCCGCAAGGTGCTAGATAAGGCTGGCTGGTCCTCTGGTGAGGTCGACCTCTACGAAGTCAACGAGGCATTCGCCGCCGTCGCGATGATCGCGATGCGCGACCTCGACATCCCGCACGACCGCATCAACGTCAATGGCGGCGCCACTGCGCTGGGGCATCCCATCGGTGCTAGCGGCGCGCGGATCATTGCCACGCTGGTGGCGGCCTTGAAGGCGAGAGGCCTGAAAAAGGGCGTGGCGGCACTCTGCATCGGTGGCGGCGAAGCGACCGCCGTCGCCCTCGAAATACTGTAGGCGAGAGGGAAGGAAATATTGAAGGATCGGCCCCGTCCGCCCGGACGGTATCTTTTCCAACCCATGTCTCTTTGGTTCTGAATGCTTCCATGGCGCAACACGCCGCCATGGAACGTCCTGCGCGCAACTGAAATTCTCTCTTCAGTCGGTGACCAGAGCCATGGAGCAAGTCGATGCTCGAACATATTCCCGCCTGGATGGGCAGGAACTTCGCCAATGTCCGCGCAGGCCATGAAAGGCTGATCATCGTCAGGACCGGATTGCAAGAAACGGCGCCGATGATTCCCTTGTCCAGCCCGCCTTTCGCCGCCAGGGCAGGCTGAGCGTCGTCTCCCATCCTACCCGTCCGGGCTCAGAGCGATCCGCACAAGGGCGCGCAGCGTCGGAGCCTCGTCCGCCCCGCGCCATGCCAGGCCCGTTTCCAACACAGGCGCCTCGTCCGCCAACGGCAGGTAGCGAACGCCCGTTCGCGCCAGATTGCGGAGCGAGGCGGGAACCAGTGCCATTCCCATTTCGGCGGACACGAGGCTGATGATCGTCTGCATCTGGATCGCCCGCTGGCGCACATGGGGTTCCCGTCCCATGGCCCGATAATGGTCGACGACCAGGTCGTGGAAGGTGGGCGAAACATGCCGCGGGAAAAGCAGCAGCGGCTGGTCAAGCCAGTCCTCCCCGGCCAACCTGCCGTCCTTGACCGGCAGACGCCCGTCCTCCGCCCAATTTTCCGGCACGGCCGCCACCAGCGGCTCTCTCAGCAACGGGCGATAGTCGATGGCGGCGGGCAGGCCGGAGGCAGGCGGGATCAGCAACCCCGCGTCCGTTCGCCCTTCGACCAACGCCTCCACCTGAACGTCGCTCGTCGCTTCCATCAGTGTCATGTCCACCTCTGGAAAGGCATGGGCATAGCGCCTCACCAGTTCAGGCAGAATGCTGTAGTCAGCCGAACTGACGAAGGACAGGGCCAGTCGCCCGACCGTCCCTGCCCGCAAGTGCCGCGCCACGGCAGCCAGATCGGTCACGGCGCCCACCGCCGGCCGGACATGTTCCAGCCATTGGCGGCCGAAGGGAGTCATCGCCACCTGACGCTTTGTCCGGATGAAGAGAGGCGCACCCAGTTCGCGTTCCAATGCCATGATCGACTGGCTGAGTGGCGGCTGCGTCATGCCCAGCCGCTCAGCGGCACGACCGAAATGCAATTCCTCTGCCACGGCAAGGAAATGGTTGAGCTGGCGCAGATCCATTTTATTCATTCATCCTGCGACTTTATAGCATGGCTGCAATATATTTCACAACCTGCTCGCAACGGCGTATGACGGCAGGAGAAAAACCGAGGACAGACCATGCCGCATTATCGTTCACGCACCAGCACCCACGGCCGCAACATGGCGGGCGCGCGGGGCCTTTGGCGCGCCACCGGCATGAAGGATGAGGATTTCGGCAAGCCCATCATTGCCATCGCCAACAGCTTCACGCAGTTCGTGCCGGGGCATGTGCACCTGAAGGATCTGGGCCAACTCGTCGCGCGGGAGATCGAGGCTGCGGGTGGCGTCGCCAAGGAATTCAACACCATCGCGGTCGACGACGGCATTGCCATGGGTCATGACGGCATGCTTTATTCGCTGCCCAGCCGGGATCTGATCGCGGACAGCGTCGAATATATGGTGAACGCCCACACCGCCGACGCGCTGGTCTGCATTTCCAACTGCGACAAGATCACGCCGGGCATGCTGATGGCCGCCATGCGCCTCAACATTCCGACCATCTTCGTTTCCGGTGGCCCGATGGAGGCCGGCAAGACCGAACTGCGCGGCAAGATCGTCGCGCTGGACCTGGTCGACGCCATGGTAGTCGCGGCGGACGACAGCTACACTGACGAGGAGGTGAAGGTGATCGAGCGGTCGGCGTGCCCGACCTGCGGTTCCTGTTCCGGCATGTTCACCGCCAATTCGATGAACTGCCTGACCGAAGCGCTGGGGCTGTCGCTGCCGGGCAACGGATCGACGCTCGCCACCCATGCCGACCGGGAAAAGCTGTTCCTGGAAGCAGGCCGTACCATCGTCGATCTGGCCAAGCGGTGGTACGAGCAGGACGACGCGTCGGCCCTGCCCCGTAACATTGCCACCTTCGCCGCGTTCGAGAACGCCATGAGCCTGGACATCGCCATGGGCGGTTCCACGAACACGGTGCTGCACCTGCTCGCCGCCGCTTATGAAGGCGGGGTGGATTTCACCATGGCGGACATCGATCGCCTGTCTCGGCGCGTTCCCTGCCTCTGCAAGGTCGCGCCGGCCAAGAACGACGTGCATATGGAGGATGTCCATCGCGCTGGCGGCATCATGGCGATCCTGGGTGAACTGGAGCGCGCCGGACTGGTCGATGCGAGCCTGCCCACCGTCCATGCGCCGACACTGGGCGACGCGCTCAATCGCTGGGACATCGGCCGCACCAACAGCGAGGAGGTGCGCAACTTCTTCCGGGCGGCGCCCGGCGGCGTCCGCACGACCCAGGCGTTCAGCCAGAACGCCCGCTGGGAGGAACTGGACACGGATCGCGAGACCGGCGTCATCCGCAGCGCGGAGCACCCCTTCTCCAAGGATGGCGGCCTCGCCGTGCTGTTCGGCAATATCGCGCCGGAGGGTTGCATCGTGAAGACGGCTGGGGTGGACGAATCCATCCTGACCTTCCACGGCACCGCCCGCGTCTATGAAAGCCAGGACGCTGCGGTCGCCGGCATCCTGGGCAATGAGGTGAAGGCCGGGGATGTCGTCGTCATCCGCTATGAAGGGCCAAAGGGCGGCCCTGGCATGCAGGAAATGCTCTATCCGACCAGCTATCTGAAATCGAAGGGTCTGGGCAAGGCCTGCGCACTCATCACCGACGGACGTTTCTCGGGCGGCACGTCGGGGCTGTCGATCGGGCATGTCTCGCCGGAAGCGGCAGAGGGCGGCCTGATCGCCCTGGTCGCGACCGGCGATCCCATCCTCATCGATATTCCCAATCGCCTGATCAAGCTGGACCTGGATGACGCCGTCATCGCCGCCCGCAAGGTGGAAATGGAGGCACGCGGCGCCAAGGCATGGAAGCCATTTGGGCGGAAGCGCAATGTTTCGCCCGCCCTGCGCGCCTATGCAGCGCTCACCACCAATGCCGCGCGCGGCGCGGTGCGGGACGTGGGTCAGGTAGAGAAGGATTGATAACCGAACTGCGCGCCGCATTCAGCGATGCGGCGCGACCTTGAGACTGCTCATACACGAGCGATCAGTGAAGCAGGATGTAGACCGTGCCGGTCAACAGCAGTGCCGACGCGCTGAACAGGCTCAGCAGTCCGACGCTGCATTGGCACATGCTGTAATGCATACGCTCCATCGCACTCTCCCTCGCCGCCGGATCTTGGCCGGTCAGGCGGAGCAATGCTAACAGAGAATCTCACGGAAATCAAAAGGTCAGCTATCGGCCAGTCCCTGCAATAGTTTTTGCAGTGCAGCATGAAATTGGCGACGATCCGATGGGGTCAGGGGCTTCAGCAGCTTCGCTCCAAGTTCGATACGAAGGGGCTCGGTCACGGTCACCGCCGCCTCCCCTGCAGGGGTGATCGCCAGCCGCTTCACCCGCCGATCATCCCTGTCGGGCACGCGCAGGATCAGACCCTCGCGCTCCAGTCCGTCCAATGCCTCCGTCACCGTCCTCGGCGCCAGATTCATCATTTCCGCGATATCGGCGGCGCGCGCCGATCCATTCTGCGCCTTTATGCACATCAATATCTTGGTCTGGGCCAGCGAAGCCCCCTGCCCGGTCATGGCACGGTCGAAGGACCGGCGGATCAGTGTGATCAACCGAAACAGGTCCGTCAGTAGCTGTTCGTCTGCACCATTCATGAGGAACCTCAATAAATGGTATTGCGCTATAGTGCAAGTGCGAGCATATGAAACGGAATTGAATGCAGCAGGCTCCCCTATGAATTCCGAAACAATGGCTTCTTCCCCCAGCACGGCCGACGACTCGGGCCAGAGCCGGCCTTCCCCGCTCAAAAGTCCGCGTGTCCGCCTGATCCTGCTGCTGGTGGCTCTCGCGCTGATCGGCGGCGGCGTGCTGTGGTTCATCCGCTTCGAAACCTTCGGCAAATATCAGGAATCGACCAATGACGCCTATATCCAGGCCGATTCGATCACCATTGCCCCCAAGGTTTCGGGCTATGTCGACCGCGTCTTTGTCGCCGAGAATCAGGATGTGAAGGCAGGCCAGCCCCTCGCGCAGATCGATCCGCGCGATTACCGGGCGCAGGCGGCCCAGTCCGTGGCGCAGATCGACCTGGCCAAGGCCAATGCGGCTGGCGTCGTCGCCCAGATGGCCGAGCAACGGGCCGCCATCGCCCAGGCCGAGGCTGATCTCAATGCCGCCAATGCCAGCGCAAGCTTCGCCGCGAGCGAGGTGGAGCGCTATCGCCCGCTGGCGGCGAGCGGCGCAGAGACGCGCGAACGCCTGTCGGAGCTTCAGAACCAGGCCACGCAGGCGCGGGCAAGGGCGGCCGCCGCCCGCGCGACGCTGAACGGCGCCCAGAAGCGGATCGCCACGCTGGAGACACAGGTCCGACAGGCCCAGGCACAGGGCGAGGCTGCACGCGCACAACTTTCGGCCGCCAACACCAATGTGGAAGCGACCATTTTGCGGGCAACAGCCGATGGCCGGATCGGCGACAAGAGCGTCAGGCAGGGCCAGTTCGTCCAGGCCGCCAGCCGCCTGATGACGCTGGTCCCCAAGGCCAGCCTCTATGTCGAGGCGAATTTCAAGGAAACGCAACTGGGGTTGATGCGCGTCGGCCAACCCGTGACTATCGAGGTGGATGCACTGCCGGGGGTTGAACTGCCAGGAAAGCTCGCCAGCATCGCGCCCGGCACCGGCGCCCAGTTCTCGATCCTGCCGCCGCAGAATGCCACCGGCAATTTCACCAAGATCGTCCAGCGCATACCGGTTCGCATCGCCATAAGCGCGGGGCCTGAGACCCGAAAACTGCTGGTTCCAGGCATGTCGGTCGAAGTGTCCGTCGACACCCGCTCGGCCAGGAATGCCGCCGCCCAAATCCGGCGGGAGCAGGAGCGGCATAACGCCCGGACCGAGCGATGAACGCCCCTGTCTATACGACCGCGCCCGAACGCGCCGACGCCGCCGCATGGCTGGCCGTCATCGCAGGCAGCCTAGGCGCAATGATGGCGACGCTGGACATTTCCATCGTCAATTCCGCACTGCCCACGATCCAGGGCGAAATCGGCGCCAGCGGCACGGAGGGCACCTGGATCGCGACATCCTATCTGGTCGCGGAAATCATCATCATTCCGCTGGCGGCATGGCTGGAACGACTATTGGGGCTACGCACCCTGTTGCTCACCGCCGCCTTTCTGTTCACCGGCTTTTCCATGCTCTGCGGCATGGCGGGCGATCTGACGACAATGGTCATCGGCAGGGTCGGCCAGGGCTTTACCGGCGGTGCGTTGATTCCGACGGCGATGACGATCATCGCCACCCGCCTGCCCCGTTCCCAGCAGCCGATCGGCAATGCGCTGTTCGGGGTCACCGCCATTCTGGGCCCCGTGCTCGGCCCGCTGGTCGGTGGATGGCTGACGGAGAATATAAGCTGGCACTATGCCTTCTTCCTCAACCTGCCCGTGGGCATCCTGCTCATCACTCTGCTTTTGGTGACGATGCCGCATCAAAAGCCGCGCCCCAGCGAATTCTGGCAGGCCGACTGGCTCGGCATTGCGGGCATGGCGCTGGGACTGGGCGGTCTTACCATCGTGCTGGAGGAGGGACAGCGGGAACAATGGTTCCAGAGCCGGGAGATCGTCCTGATGTCGATCATTTGCGGTATCGGCTTCATCCTGCTGTTCGCGGGGCAATATTTCGCGAAAAGGCCGGTCATCCGCTTGAAGCTGCTGCTGGACCGGCAATTTGGCGCCGTTGCGCTGATGGGGCTGGTCATCGGCATGATGCTCTACGGCACCGCCTTCATCATTCCGCAGTTTCTGGCGGCGATCGCCGGCTATGATGCGCTGCAATCGGGACGGATCGTCCTTCTGTCGGGCATTCCCAGCCTGATGCTGATGCCGCTCACCCCGCTGCTGATCCGGCATCTCGACATACGCATCGCCGTTGGCGCGGGCCTGCTTGTGATGGCGACAAGCTGCGGGATCGACACGGTGCTGACCAATCAGGCGGTGGGTCATGATTTCGTCGAGTCGCAATTACTGCGGGGCATCGGCAACGTGTTCGGCTTCCTCTTCCTCAACCAGGCCGCGATCGCAGCAGTTCCGCCCGAGGATGCAGGCGATGCCGCCGGGCTGTTCAACGCCGTTCGCAATCTGGGCGGATCGCTGGCGCTGGCGGGCATCGCCACCATCCAGGACCAGCGAAGCTGGCTGCACAGCCGCCGCATGGAGGAAAGCCTGAGCGCCAATAGCGGGCAAGTGCAGGATTATATCGGTGGCCTGGCCCATTCGCTGGGCGGGCAGGACGCCGCGCTTCGCTCGCTGGCGGGCACGATCCAGCGGGAAGCGCTGGTGATGACCTATAACGACATTTTCACGATGCTGGCGGTCGGCATCATTGCCGTGTTGCCGCTGGTGCTGTTCCTGCGTCCCTTGCCCAAGGGGCAAGCGATCGCGATGCATTGAGGCTGGTTCCATGCGTTTCCCCCCGAAAGTCCTTTTCTCGGCGGCCCTTCCCCTGCTGATCCTGGCTGGCTGCACCGCCGGACCGGATTATCATGGACCGGAAGCGGCCAGGCCCGTCAGCCCGGCCGCCAATTTCGCCAGGACGCCCGCTGACATCAGCCCGCAGGCACCGGCCGCGGCGAACTGGTGGACGGCGCTGGCAGATCCGGTTCTCGACGCGCTGGAAACCCGCGCGCTTGCCGCCAATCCGGGCGTGGCCGTGGCGGAGGCGCGGGTGCGGCAGGCCCGCGCCGCCCTGCGGACAGAGCGCGCCAACACCCTTCCCAAGGTCAATGCATCCGCCATCTACGTCCATGCCGACGTTCCCGGCGTCAACCTGGGCAGTTCGAACGATGGAAGTTCCGACGGTGGCGACAGCCAGTCGCTCAACTTCTATAATCTCGGCTTCGACGCGAGTTGGGAGATCGACCTGTGGGGCGGCCGGCGACGCGGCATGGAGGCCGCACGGGCGCAGTTCGAGGCGGCGCAAGCCAATGTCGCCGACGCGCAGGTCAGCCTGACCGCCGAAATCGCCCAGGCCTATGTCAATCTGCGCGATCGCCAGCAGCGGATCGCCCTCGCACAGCAGGCCACGGCCCGGCAGCAGGAGATGCTGCGCCTGACGGAGCAGCGCCGTGCCCAGGGCACTGCGTCCGCGCTGGAGGTGGAACAGCAGCGCAACCAGTTGGAGCAGAGCGACGCAGCGCTGCTGCCGCTCAGTGCGGAGCGCGACGCCTATCTGAACGCGCTGGCCACGCTCGCCGGGGAAGCGCCCGGCGCGCTTGACGGCATGCTGGCCACGCTCGCCCCCGTGCCCTTGCCTCCCGCGCAGGTCGCCGTCGGCGATCCGGCTGCGCTGCTGAAACGCCGTCCCGACATTCGTGCGGCGGAACGCCAGTTCGCGGCCGCCACCGCCAGGATCGGCGTCGCGGAAGCGGCGCGTTTTCCCAGCCTCAGCTTCATGGGCCTGATCGGGATCGGCGGCACGAATCCGGGCGATCTGGTCGATCTCGGTACGCTGGCGGCCATCGCCATGCCACGCCTGAGCTGGAGCTTCCTTGATTTCGGCCGCAACGCCGCCCGCGTGGGCCAGGCCGAAGGCGTGCGGGACGAGGCGGCCGCGCAATATCGGCAGGCAGTGCTCAACGCCCTGCGCGACAGCGAGGATGCGCTTTCCCGCTTCGGCGCCCGTCGGCTGAGTGTCGCCAGCGCTGCCCGGTCCAAGGCTTCGGCCGACCGCACCGCCGCGCTGACACGCCAGCGTTTCGACGCCGGAACGGCCACGCGTATTCAGCTTCTCGACGCGGAGCGGCAGAGCCTGTCGGCGGCACAGGCGCTGACGCAGGGAACAGCGGCCATGACGGCGGATTATATCGCCCTGCAAAAGGCGCTTGGCCTGGGCTGGCAATCAGGAATTTAACCTTTCCGCAAGGCTTTAGGGGCGAAATGCCTTTCTGGAAGTCCATATCGTCTGGATGAGAGCGCGACCCGTCCGGGAGGGGGCCCGGCACGTACGGAGAAGCGCGCTTCGGTTCAGACAGGACGGACTCTCAACTCGGGGCCGCGCATCATCATGTTGAAAAGAATTCGTACCGAGCATGTCGAGCTGGGCATGTTCCTCCACAAGATGGAAGGGTCCTGGTTCTCCCACCCCTTCTGGAAGAGCCGAATGCTGCTGGAGGACGCCGATCAGCTGGAAAACCTGAAGGCGAGCAAGGTCGAATGGGTACAGATCGACACGACGCGCGGCGCTGACCTGAAACCCAGGGAAACGCCAGCCGTACCCCGCGCACCGGCGAACGACCTGCGCGACCGCCCGTTCGGCCGCGCAGGCGCAACCATAGCCCGGCGCGCCACGCCGGCTCCTGTCAGCCGTCCCTTCGATCCACTGTCGAAGGACCGGCTTTCGACCAAGGCAGAGATGGTTCACGCGAACCGCCTCGTCCGCAAGTCCGTGCGCGCGATGCACAAGATCTTCGACGACTCCCGGCTGGGCAATGCGATCAAGCTCAACAAGCTTGAGTCGATGATCGACGAGATTTCCAGTTCCATCCAGCGTAACCCTCATGCCTTCATGGCCGTGACGCGGCTCAAGAACACGAGCGAATATCTCTATCTCCACGCCCTGTCGGTCTGCGCCCTGATGATCAGCCTGGCGCAGCAGCTCCGCCTTTCTCCCGAGGAGGTGCAGCAGGCCGGGCTTGCCGGATTGCTGATGGACGTCGGCATGGGCCATGTGCCGCAGGAAACCTGGGACAAGGACAATCCGCTCACGCCGGAGGAGTGGGAGGTGGTGAAGAGCCACACCACGCTGGCCCATGAATTTCTGGCTTTGGGCGGAGAAATGCCCGACGCCGTGCTGGACGTCTGCCTTCATCATCATGAGCGGCTGGACGGCAGCGGCTATCCCCATGGGCTGAAGGGCGAGGAAATCGGACGGTTCGCCCGCATGGCGGCGATCTGCGACACCTATGACGCGATGACGTCCAACCGCATCCACCGCCATGGCGAAGACCCGTCCCGCACCCTGCTGATGCTGGATGAGGCGCAGACGCTCTACGACCCCGAAATCTTCCAGGCATTTCAGCGGGCGGTCGGCATCTATCCGGTCGGATCGCTGGTTCGCCTGCGCTCGCACCGGCTGGCGATCGTGGTGGAGCAGAATGCGGACGATCTGACGCTGCCGGTGGTGCGGCCCTTCTATTGCCTCTCCGACCGCGGCTTTGTGAAGGCCGAGGATATCGATCTTGCCAACTGCTTCGGTGCGGACCAGATCATCACCCGCGAAACGCCCGAAGGCTGGGATATGACCGAATGGCCCGCGCTCAGCGCGAAGCTGCTGGCGGCGGGGTGAAGGCGCGACCTCGCTTCTGAAAATCCGTTGCGCCTGCCGGTTCGGCGGGTGATACAAGCGGCATGATCGTACCGGACAGCCCCTCTACCGCGGCGGGCGTCGCCGTTCATTATGACGAACTGGACCTCGCCTACCGGCGGATCTGGGGCGAGCATGTCCATCATGGCTACTGGCGGACGGGACGTGAAAGTCCCGCCGAGGCGGCCGAAGCGCTGGTTGCGCAGGTGGAGGCCCGTCTGGCGCCGGAACCGGGGCAGACGCTGTGCGACATAGGGTGCGGCTATGGTGCCACCGCCGCCCGGATCATCGCCCGCCACGATGTCCATATCCTGGGCCTCACCCTTTCCGCCGCGCAGGAGAATGTTGCAAAAGCGCGCGCGCTCTTCCGCTTCACCTGCCTGCGTCGCGACTGGCTGCATAATGAACTGCCCGATGCGGGTTTCGACGGCGCCTATGCGATCGAAAGTTCCGAACATATGGTCGACAAGACCCGCTTTTTCACGGAGGCTGCGCGGATATTGCGGCCCGGCGGGCGGCTGGTCGTCTGCGCCTGGCTGGAGGGCGAAGGAGCGCGGCCATGGGAGGTCCGCCACCTCCTGCATCCCATCTGTCGCGAAGGGCGGCTGCCCAGCATGGGTAGCCGGGCGGACTATCAGGCGCTTGCGGCCGAAGCGGGGTTCGTCCTACGCGATTATGAGGATGCAAGCGTTCGCGTGCGCCGCACCTGGACCATCTGCCTGCGGCGCCTGGTGCTGGCGATGATCCACGATCCGATGCTGCGAAGCCTCGCCTTCAACCCCCGTACCCGGAGCCGCGACTTCATCCTCAGTTTGCCGCGCCTGATCCTCGCGCTTCGCACAGGCGCCATGCGCTATGGCATTTTCCTTTGGGAAAAGGGTGCGGACCAGCGATCGGTTCCATCGCTTGAAAATCCCTCTAACGCACCCGCGTCCAGCGCTGCGACTGGCAGATGAACAATACGCAACCCGTCAGCTTGAGCGTTCCATCCGGGTTCAACCCCAGCGTCGCGCGGTAGCTGCGCCCCGATTTGGGATCATAGGCGCGCCCATCCTTCCACATCGCGCCGACACGGCGGAAACCCCATAGGGTGAGCAGGCCCAATATCGGCTGCCCGCGCAATTTCGGCTCAGGATTGTTGATGTCGGTCGCCGGCACGCCCGGTCCCCTGTCCAGTACCCGCGCGATCCGTCCGCACATCTGTCCCCCGCATGGCGCGATCTGCACCACGCCCTTCCGATCCTCCGTCAGCCATTGCCCCTCTACGGACGCTGGCTGGACTCCGGCCGTCAGGAGCAGGAACGCGGCGAATAATCCCATGGCATGCACCTCCACGCCCATGAAGATATGCTATGATGCAGGCAAAGAAGAGAGGGCTTATGGCAGATCTTTCGATCCGTTCGCGGCAGGAAGAGCAGATGGACGCGCCAGACCTGGATCCCGCCGTCTATGAGCGCGTGCTGCACGATCTGGCGCGCGTGAACCGCTGGACGTTCACCGCGTGGCCCACCATCGCCTTCCTGAACCGCGCAATCGGTTCGGCACGGCATTTCCGCCTGCTCGACGTCGGCTTCGGCGACGGCGACGTCCTGCGTGCCGTTGCGCGCTGGGCACGGCGGCGGGGCATCGAAGCGGAACTCATTGGCGTCGACCTCAATGAAAAGAGTCTTGCCGCGGCTCGTCGGGCCACGCCGCCCGACCTCATCATCGACTATCGCGCCGGCGACTATCTGGACCAGCCCGAACAATTCGACTTCATCATCTCCAGCCAGGTGACGCATCATATGACGGACGCGCAGTTGATGACGTTCCTGCGCCATATGGAGGCGAAAGCGCGCATGGGGTGGCTGATCTGCGACCTGCACCGGCATGGCTTTGCCTATTGGGGCTTTCCGCTGCTCGCGCGCCTGCTGCGCGTCCACCGCATCGTCCGCGAGGATGGTCAGCTATCGATCGCCCGGTCCTTCCGTCCCGGCGACTGGGCGGAAATATTGCCCCAGGCGGGCGTAAGCCTGGACGATGTCCGGATCATCCGCCGCTTTTCCTTCCGCCTGTGCGTGGAGCGGATATGCGGGTGAACAGCGCGGCCTGAGCACCAAGGGCCGGCACCCGGCGCAGCAACTGCATCAGCATCCCGCGCCCCCATGGTCCCGCCGCCCCGTGACGCAACGCTTCGGCAATCGCCAGCGGCCGGCGGCTGCGACGGCGCCATTCTTCCTGCCAATCCATCGCCACTTCCGCACCGCCGCGCAGATAGGCCTGCGCCGCACTTGCCCCGCTGTGGAGCGCGATGGCGATGCCGTCCCCTGCCAGGGAAGCGATCACCGCGCCCTGATCCCCGATGCGGAAGATGCCCGGCACATTCGCCGCCGCGCGCCAGCCATAGGGTACGCCAGCAATCGCCTCGAAAGAGTGCGGCATTTTTCCAGCCATGCGATCGGCCAGATGCGGCGCTTCCTTCATGATGGCCTGGATCAGCTCCGGGACGCCATCCGACAGGCGGTCCCGCGCAACGGACAGGCAGAAATTGGCGGAGCCATCCTCCTGCAACAGCAACCCTGCATAGCCGCCGTCGAACAGATGCATCTCGATCACGCCCGCCAGGTCCGCACCGCCGGGAAGGGTTGCGCGTATCCCGACGCAGGGCGCCTCCCGGTACCGGGCAAGATCGCGGGCCAATCCGCGCAATTCATGCTTGCCCGTCGCCAGGAACAGTGCGTCTCCCTTCAGATGTTCGCCATCGTCCAGCCGGATGGAGCGCTCTGCGGGATCGGCGGCACGCACTGCCCGGCCGCGCCGGATGACAACTCCAGCCTGCGCCGCACGGCCGATCAGTGCTTCGTCCAGCGTGCGCCGCGACAGCCCCGCCGCCGCATAGGGCAGCGGCAGTTCCAGATGCCGGCCGTCCGCCAACAGGCGCAATCGCTGGATCGGCCGCGCGCCCAACAGGTGCGCGTCGAGACCCAGATCGCCCAATGCCGCCAAGGCATCCCAGCCAAGGAAGCCACCGCACACGCTATCATGGGGGCCGCTCTGGCGGTCGATGATCTGCACCTCCACCCCCGCCTGTGCAAGGGCGATCGCCGCCGCCGCGCCCGCCGGCCCGCCACCGACGACCAGCGCGGGCAAGCGCGTCGTCATGCCAGTCCTTCGAAACGAAATCCCTCCGCCGCCAATCCCGGTCCGAAGGCGAGCGCCACTCCCTGCCCCACGCCCTCCAGCATGTCGTGCAGGATGAACATCAGGGTGGAAGACGACATGTTCCCGAACCGCGCCAGTACGCTCCGTGACGGCGCCAGGGCATCCCTGCCAAGGTCCAGTCCCTGCTCCACCGCGTCCAGGATCGACCGGCCGCCGGCGTGCACCGCCCATCGCTCTATCGCCGCCATATCCTCATTGCCCCAGAGGCGGCGACGCACCGCAGGATCGGCCAGCGCCGCCTGGATGCGCCCCGGCACCTCGCCGGACAGATGCATGATGAAGCCGCTATCGCCTATGTCCCAGCGGATCAGTTCCGCCGAGTCGGCGAGGTTGAGCGAGAATGGCCGGTCAATCGCAATCCCCGCGCCAGCGCCCGTCACCAGCGCGGCCGCCGCGCCATCCGCGAACTGGAGCATCATCAACAGCCGCTCGATCTTCCGTTCCGGCTGGAAATGCAGGGAAGACAGTTCGACCGTCACCACCAGCACCCGCGCATCGGGCTCCGACCGGACGATATGCCGCGCCGTGCGCAACGCCGCAACGGCGGCATAGCAGCCCATGAAGCCGACCAGGGTCCGCTCGACATCGGACAGGCCCAGCCGCTCGGCAATGATCTGATCGATGCCGGGAGCGACGAAGCCGGTGCAGCTTGCCACCACAAGATGGCTGATCCCCTCGACCGGTACCTGCGCCTTCAATCGGGCAATCGCCTCCATCGCCAGCCGGGGGGCGTGATCTGCGTAGCAGCGCATGCGCAGCGAGGTCGGCGGCATTTCGCCCGCATAGAAGCCGCCAGGGTCGACCGGCGACCCGCCGTCTGCCGTAGACGGCAGCACGCACCAGCGATGTTCGATGCCGGATCGCTCCGCCATGCGCTGAAACAGCCGTCGTTCGTGCAGGTCGTCCAATTGCCCCGTCGCCCATCGGACGAAGGGTGCATGCATGTCCAGCGTGGGCACGGCGCACCCGATGGCGTTGATGCGAGCACGCGTGTCGGTCATTGTATCAGTTTGTCTCCTGCAGCCGGTAAAAGCATCAAGGTCGGGAAAATCAGTCGACCGCGGCAGCCTTTCCCTCTGCCCTGAACCTGCATCTTGCGCCGCCGGAAGATCGGATCGGGCCGGACGCCGCAATGGGCGCATTGGTGCACGCGGCAGGAACGGTTGTCAGCCATAGTCAACAATCGCACCGGACAAGAACCGTTCCCTTCCATCTGCAATGACGGCGCCATATCCGCCATCCCGTTGCTCGATCCATGACGCCGTGCCGGGCAATGCCCCGCAGTGAAGGGCATGAGCCGCTGTGCGGGCGGCGGTGCGAAGCGGATCATTTTCATACGCAATTTCTATGTCTCGCTCATTTCCCCTGTCTCGATTTCAAACGCCGCCATGCCCTAATTGACCCGCGACAGACGATAGCCCGTCCCGCACCCCTGCGCGACAGATTCGGCTGCGGGAGTTTTCTTATGCAAGACATGCTCTGGATCGGCCTGATCCTCCTCCTTCTCGTCGCCAGCCTCGGCTATGCCGCGCTGTGCGAGCGGGCGTGAGGAGTGGCGTCATGACCATCGACCTCTGGCTCGCCGGGCTCACTGCCATCGGCCTTCTCCTTTATCTGGTCGCCGTGCTTGCGCGGCCTGAACGCTTTTAGGGAGGGCGTTTCATGACCTTTCAGGGATGGCTGCTGATCGCGGCCTTTGTCGGCCTGCTGCTTGTCCTGGTAAAGCCCGTCGGCCTGTGGCTGTTCGCGCTGTACGAAGGGCGCCGTACGCCGCTTCATGCCGTGCTCGGCCCGGTCGAGCGCGGCTTCTACCACCTTTGCGGCATCGACCCGCAGGAGGAGCAGGGCTGGCGTCGCTATGCCGTGCACATGCTGATCTTCAACGCGGCAACACTGCTCCTCACCTACGCGCTGCTGCGGATGCAGGCGATGCTGCCGTTCAACCCGCAGCATCTGGGCGCGATTGACGAGCATCTCGCCTTCAACACCGCGATCAGCTTCACCTCGAACACCAACTGGCAGAGCTATTCGGGGGAATCGACCATGTCGAACCTCAGCCAGATGCTGGCGCTCACCCTCCATAATTTCCTTTCCGCCGCGACCGGCATCGCGCTCGCATTCGCCTTGTTCCGCGGTTTTGCGCGACGGAACAGCGCCACCATCGGCAATTTCTGGGCCGATACGGTGCGGGTGACGCTCTACCTGTTGCTGCCGCTCTCCGTCGTGCTTGCCATCTTCTACATGGCGAGCGGCGTGCCACAGACGCTGGCGGGGTCGATCGACATCACGACGCTGGAAGGCGCGAAGCAGACCCTCGCCCTGGGCCCGGTCGCGGGGCAGGAGGCGATCAAGATACTGGGCACCAACGGCGGCGGCTTCTTCAACGCCAACAGCGCCCACCCGTTCGAAAATCCGACCGCCATCACCAATTTCGTGCAGATGCTCTCGATCTTCGCAATCGGCGTTGGCCTCACCTACACCTTCGGCAAGGCGGTCGGCAATGTGCGCCAGGGATGGGCCATCCTTGCCGCGATGATGGTCCTGTTCCTCGCCGGCGTAGCTGTCACCTATTGGCAGGAGGCGGCGGGCAACCCCATCCTCCACCATCTGGGGGTGCCCGGCGGCAATATGGAGGGGAAGGAGGTGCGGTTCGGCATCGCTGCCTCCGCCCTCTTCTCCGTCATCACCACGGCGGCGAGTTGCGGCGCGGTCAATGCCATGCATGACAGCTTCACCGCTCTCGGCGGCCTGGTCCCGCTGTTCAACATGCAGTTGGGCGAAGTCGTGGTCGGCGGCGTCGGCGCGGGCATATATGGCTTCCTGCTGTTCGCCATCCTCGCCGTATTCGTCGCCGGGCTGATGGTCGGCCGCACCCCGGAATATGTCGGCAAGAAGATCGAGAGCCGGGAGGTGAAGCTCGCCGTTCTCGCCATCGCCGTGCTGCCGCTGGTGATATTGGTCTTCACCGCGCTGGCGAGCGTGCTGCCGGCTGGTCTTGCGGGGCCGCTCAACAAGGGACCGCACGGGTTCAGCGAGATCCTCTACGCCTTCACCAGCGCGGTCGCCAACAATGGGTCGGCCTTTGCCGGCATCTCCGCCAATACGCCCTTCTACAACGGCCTGATGGGCGTGGCGATGTGGGTCGGGCGCTTCTTCGTCATCATACCCATGCTGGCCATCGCCGGCGGACTGGCGGCGAAGAAATACACGCCGGAAACCGCGGGCAGCTTCCCCACCACGGGACCGCTCTGGACAGGGTTGCTGGTCGGCATCGTGTTGATCGTCGGCGGCCTCACCTTCCTGCCCGGCCTCGCCCTTGGCCCCATCGCGGATCATCTCGCGATGATCCATGGCCAGCTCTTTTAAGGATCACCAGCCCATGCCCCGGTCCGAAGCCAAATCGCTCTTCACCGTCGACCTCATCCTTCCCGCGATCGGCGACGCCTTCCGCAAGCTGAAACCACGGGAACTGATCCGCAACCCAGTGATGTTCACGACCGCCACGGTCGCCGTGCTGCTGACGCTGCTGCTCGCCGTGGGGCAGGACCATCTCGGCATCGGCTTCAAGCTGCAACTGGTGGTCTGGCTGTGGCTGACGGTGCTGTTCGGGACCTTTGCCGAATCGCTGGCGGAAGGACGCGGCAAGGCGCAGGCCGCCTCGTTGCGCGCAGCCAAGGCGGAACTGACCGCAAAGCGGCTGAGGGGCGACGCGGTCGAGACAGTCCCGGCCAGCCTGCTCAGGATGGGCGACGTCGTGCTGGTCGAAACCGGCGACCTTATCCCCTCCGACGGCGAGGTCATTGCCGGTGTCGCTTCGGTCAATGAAGCGGCCATTACCGGCGAATCCGCGCCGGTCATCAGGGAAGCGGGCGGCGACCGCAGCGCGGTGACGGCAGGAACGCGCGTCATTTCCGACCAGATCCGGGTTCGCGTCACGGTCAATCCCGGACAGGGCTTTCTCGATCGCATGATCGCCCTGGTGGAGGGCGCCGAACGGCAGAAGACCCCCAATGAGATCGCCCTCACTTTGCTGCTGGTGGGCCTGACCATCATATTCCTGATCGCCGTCGGCACGATACCGGGCTTTGCCAGCTATGCGGGCGGTAGCATTCCGGTGGCGATCCTCGCCGCCTTGCTGATCACGCTCATTCCGACGACCATAGCCGCCCTGCTGTCGGCCATCGGCATTGCGGGCATGGACCGGCTCGTGCGGTTCAACGTGCTGGCCAAGTCGGGCCGCGCCGTGGAGGCGGCCGGCGACATAGACACGCTGCTGCTCGATAAGACCGGCACCATTACCGTGGGCGATCGTCAGGCGACCGAGTTCCGCGCCGTCGGGGGAACAACCCAGGCCGCATTGGCCGAAGCCGCGCTGCTCGCCAGCCTGGCCGACGAAACGCCGGAGGGCCGCTCCATCGTCCTGCTGGCGCGGGAGAAGTTCGGGCAAAGCGCGGATACGCTGCCCGAAGGAGCGGTGGTCATTCCCTTCACCGCCCAGACCCGCCTTTCCGGGGTGACGCTCCAGGGATCGACCATCCAGAAGGGTGCCGTGGACAGCATCCTGCGGGCCAATCCCGGTCTTGAGGAGGAGCCCGCGGCACAGGAGCTTCGCCGCATCACCGACGAAATCGCGCGCGCGGGCGGCACGCCCCTGGCGGTGGCGAAGGACGGGCGGCTGCTCGGCGCGATCTTCCTCAAGGATATCGTCAAGGCGGGCATCCGGGAACGTTTCGGGGAACTGCGGCAAATGGGGATCCGCACGGTGATGATCACCGGCGACAATCCATTGACCGCAGCCTCCATCGCGGCGGAAGCGGGCGTGGACGATTTCCTCGCCCAGGCCACGCCTGAGGACAAGCTGGCGTTGATCCGCAAGGAACAGCAGGGGGGACGGCTGGTCGCCATGTGCGGCGACGGCACCAACGACGCGCCGGCGCTGGCGCAGGCGGATGTCGGCGTGGCGATGAATACCGGCACCCAGGCGGCGCGGGAAGCGGGCAATATGGTCGACCTCGACAGCGATCCGACCAAGCTGATCGAGGTGGTGGGCCTTGGCAAGCAACTGCTGATGACGCGAGGGGCACTGACCACCTTCTCGGTAGCCAATGACGTCGCCAAATATTTCGCGATCATCCCGGCGATGTTCGTGGCGCTCTATCCCGGCCTTGGGGTGCTCAACATCATGGACCTCGCCAGCCCGGAGAGCGCGATCCTTTCGGCCATCATCTTCAACGCGTTGATCATCCCGTGCCTGGTACCCCTGGCGCTGAAAGGCGTGACCTATCGCCCGATCGGAGCGGGACCGCTGCTGGCACGAAACCTCGCCATTTACGGGCTTGGCGGGCTGGTGGCGCCCTTTGTAGGGATCAAGCTGATCGACCTTGCCGTGAATGGGCTGGGCCTGGCCTGACCCGCAGCGCAACAGCCGTTCGTTTCGCGCGAACGGAGGAAAGGACTTTCCGATGTTTACCGACCTGAAGACCGCCCTGCGCCCTGCGCTGGTCATGACCCTGCTTTTCGCGCTGCTGTTGGGGCTCATCTATCCGCTGGCGCTGACCGGCATTGGCCAGGCGCTCTTTCCCTTTCAGGCCAATGGCAGCGTGATCCGGCATAACGGCAGGCCGGTCGGCTCCGTCTTGATCGGCCAGAACTTCTCCGAAGACCGCTATTTCCATCCACGCCCGTCCGCAGCGGGCAAGGGCTATGATGGCCTCGCCTCCTCCGGCTCCAACCTCGGTCCCACGGCGAAAGCGTTGGCGGAGCGGGTCGCAACGGACGTCAAAGCCCTTCACTCGCCCGGTCGTCCCGTTCCATCCGACCTGGTGACCACCTCCGCGTCGGGGCTGGACCCTGATATCAGCCCCGATGCGGCCTTTTTCCAGGTGGAACGGGTGGCCCGGGCACGTCGACTGAACGCTGACCAGGTCCGCGCGCTGGTGCAAAGGAGCATCCGGCAGCCGCTTCTCGGCTTTCTGGGCGAAGCGCGGGTCAATGTCCTCGAAATCAATCGACGGCTGGACGACATCAGCGCCAATCCGACAGGATGAAGCCGACGGCCCTGTCCCTTGTCATTCGGCGGCTGAGGCCATGACACATGAGAGGGCCTCGATGATGCCATTGGCGACAAGCACCGCATGATGTGTCACTTCGGGAAGACCCATCAGTTCGCCAAATTGCCCCCGAGCCAGTGGACCGGCCACGAACAACGAGTCATTCGCGCCGCCTTTGCCGAGCAATCGGCTTTTCTCGTCCACCGGCAGCCCAAGCCCGGTCGGATCGACCACGACCCGGCCCGCGTTCAACAAGTCGGCAAGAAAGGGCTGGGACGTCAGAACGTCCGAATGACCCGGCCCCGTCGTTGCCACCACAGCGTCGAAAGTCTGTCTTTCCGTCCGTCCGGACCGCCTTTTGAACGACACATGCAAGCCATCAGCGTCGGCATCGGCCGATCGCAGGGATGCGGCATATATGTCGAGCGACCCGCTCGCCAATCGTCGATCGAGCAGCGCGTCGACCTGCGGCGCTATGCGAAATCTGTGCGTATCCCAGAAGGGACGGATATGGCGAATGAGACGACGCCGCTCGGCAAGCGGCAATGCGCGCCAGATGCCCTGGCCCTGCGTTCTAAGACAATCAAACAGACCCTGCCAGGGGCGGTCCGGCCGCACCGCCCGACGCACGCGGCGAACCAGGTCGAGTGCCGTACGCGAAGGCGGCGTCAGGAAATCGCCATAGGGTTCGACCGGCTTCCGGGCATGGGCTCGCGACCGCTGGCCGCGGCGGGAAATGGCGGTGATGTGGCCCGCATGTCCCTTGCGCTCCAGCGAAGCGACGACGTCAGCCATGGTCAGCCCGGTCCCGACGATCAGTACCCTGTCGCTGGCATCAATGCCATCCAGCGCGCCCGGCGCCCATGGATCGGCAACGAACTTGGGCTGTCCCGCCAATCCGCCGGTCAATATCTCCGGAGGCATGGGCGGGGGGTGGCTGGTGGCGATGACGACCACATCTGCCTGATATAGCTCTCCTCCGCTCGTCTCCAAGGCCCAGCCAAGACGGGTGGAAGGACGGACGCGGGCGATTGCGGACCGGATATGGCGGACGCACCCGCTCGCCAGCACCGGTTCCAGCATCTCGCGGACATAGCGCCCGAACAAATGCCTTGCCGGAAAGCGGCGCCCGTCCGGCAGCACCGCATCCGGATCGTCGCCCAGCGCGTCATTCTGGTCGAGCCATTGGCTGAACTGGTCCGGTTCATCGGGGTCCAGCGTCATGCGACGCGCCGGAACATTGACACGATGCGATGGATCGAGGGTTGAATAAGCCAGGCCCGCACCGATCGCATCACGCTGTTCGAAGATCAGGATGCGCACGGCATCGCCCCCAATCCTCGCCAGATGATATGCAGTCGCCGCGCCCGAAAAACCGCCGCCGATGATCGCTACCGCTGGAGGAAGATCGTTTGTCACGCCATCTTCCTCAGGACTGACCGGTTCGCAGCAACGGGCGGTGGTCGCCGGCGATGGTTTCGCCAAACGGTCCCATATTGCTGATGGCCGCTCTCGGCCCGGTCGCATGGGCAAGCGGCAGGCGCGGCAGCACCAGCTCGCCGAAACGATAGGCTTCCTCCAGATGCGGATAACCCGACAGGATGAAGCTGTCGATGCCCAGGCGTCGATATTCGTCGATGCGCGCCGCCACCGTTTCCGGATCGCCAACCAGAGCGGTGCCCGCGCCGCCCCGGACGAGGCCAACGCCCGCCCACAGGTCGGGGCTGATCTCCAGCCGGTCGCGGCGGCCGCCGTGCAGGTTGCTCATGCGCTGCTGGCCCACCGAGTCCATCCGCGCGAACACGCTCTGCGCGCTGGCGATGGTGTCGTCGTCGAGGCGGCTGATCAGACGGTCGGCTTCAGCCCAGGCCTCCTCTCGCGTCTCCCGGACAATCACATGCAGGCGAATGCCGAAGCTGACCTCACGCCCCTCCGCCCTGGCCAGCGTACGAATATTGGCGATTTTCCCGGCGACATCCGCCGGGGGTTCGCCCCAGGTCAGATATTTGTCGACCATGCGCGCGGCGATGCGCGACCCGGCATCGGACGATCCGCCGAAATAGAGCGGCGGATAGGGCGTCTGAACCGGCGGAAACAAAAGACGCCCGTCAGAAATGCGGAAGTGCTTGCCCTCATGCTCCACGACCTCGCCGCGCAGCAGCGCCCGATAGATGCCGAGAAATTCCTCGGTCACCTCATAGCGTTCAGCATGGCTTTGAAAGATGCCGTCGCCGCCATTTTCCACCGGGTCGCCGCCGGTGACCACGTTGATGAGCAAGCGACCGTTGGAAATGCGATCCAGCGTCGCTGTCATCCGCGCGGCGAGCGTGGGGGACTGCAGGCCCGGGCGCACCGCGACCAGAAAGCGCAGCCGCTCCGTCACTGGCGCAAGTGCGGAGGCGACCACCCAGCTATCCTCGCAACTGCGGCCCGTCGGCAACAGTACGCCATAATAGCCCAGTGAATCCGCGGCCTGGGCCACCTGCCTCAGATAAGGCAGGTCGACCGCCCGGCCACCCTCCTGCGTGCCCAGATAGCGGCTGTCGCCATGCGTCGGCAGGAACCAGAGAACATTGATCTTGTCAGGGACAGGGGCGGCCATGGCTCAGCTCCACGCGTGAAGCGGCGGCTTTTCGCCGTTGAGATAGTAGTTGCCCAGGATCGCATATTTCCAGCGGACCGGATCGTGCAGCGTATGGGTGCGCGCGTTCCGCCAGTGCCGGTCAAGCCCATGTTCGGCGAGCGTCGAGCGCGTGCCGGCCAACTCGAACAGCTTGTTGGTTGCATCGATGGCAAGCTCAGTGCTCAGCACCTTGGCTTCGGCCGTGGTGATCTGCGCGGCCGCGACGGTTTCCGCATTCGGGTTGGCGACAGCTTCATCGACCGCGATCGCCGCGCGATCAAGCAGCGCGCGTGTCGCGTTGAGGCGCAGCTTCAGCCCACCGACCGCCTGGATGACATAGGGATCCTGCCATGCATGGTCGAGGCCACTGTCCAGCCATGGCCGTGACTTGGTTCGCACGAACCGGATGGTGTCCTCGATCGCGGCGGCGGCGATGCCGGTATCGACCGCGACCTGAATGATCTGGAAGATCGGGCCGTCGGCCGTTGGCTCGGCATAGCCCTTCCACCCTGGGATCACATGGCTCTTGGGTACGCGAACATTGTCCAGGATCACCGTACCGCTCAGCGTCGTGCGCTGACCAAAGGCGGACCAGTCGTCGATCACCGTCAGACCCGGCGCGCCCCGCTCGGCAATGGCATACCAGGCGCGGCCTTCGCCATCGACGGCGACGATCGGAACCAGATGCGCGAGCAAGGCGCCGGTCGAATAGAATTTGCGGCCCGAAACGATCACATCGTCGCCGTCCTCCGCGAAGCTGGTTTCGAATTCGGCGGCGCGTTTCGATCCGAATTCAGAAAAGGCATTGCCGAACCGCGTGCCCGACAGCACCTTTTCGAACAGGATCTTCTTTTGCTCCGGCTCGGCGGTGGTGCGGATCGCCGCGACGACGCCGATATGGTTCTGCGGAATCTGGCCCAATGAAGGATCGGCGGCCGAAATGATTTCGATGACCTTCACGATCGTCCGATAGGAAAGCTCCGGCCCGCCATGGTCACGCGGCACGTTGAGCGACCAGAGTCCGCTTTGCGAAAAGGCGTCGAGTTCAGCGACTGGCCAGATGCGCTCGCGGTCGCGTTCCGCAGCGCCCTCGACAAAACGCGCAGCCAGCCTTTCCGCCGTCTCGATCGCTTCGGCATCGCTGCGGATGATGTGGGCGGGGTCGGCGGGCCGGGCGAGCGGCGGTACGCCTTCCCGAACATGGGGCTTGTTGATCGCATTCATGACGATACTCCTTTTGAAGCGGGAATGGACGGATTGTCTGTTCAGTTGATGCTGCGAAACGGCAGCAGCGCGGCACGGCTGTCGAATGAAAGCGCCGTGTCATCTGCGGAGAAACTGCTGTTCGGCGGGGTCGCGTGACGGCTCGGTGGCGCGCTCGACAGTGGATCTTCGAACATCATCGCAGACGCGCGCACCGACTTGGTGAGCAAGCGCGGATCGGAATAGGTCTTGAAGGAATCGTTATTGGCCAATGCCTTGCCTCCTTCTGAGGGGTGATCGGCGTTTTCGCGCCGGCAGGTTCACCCGCCTGCCCACGAGACATGGTCGACGGCCGCCGCCGCAGGCGGGCTCCGCTCCATCATGCGCGAGAAGGACGGGTGGTGCGCTACGCATCGGGATCAAGCCACTTCGAGCGCCGCTTCGGCTTCCAGCTCCCGCACGATCGGCAGGACATTGCGGCCGAAATATTCGACCTCCTCCTGGAAATGCAGAAAGGCCGAGAGGATGAGGTCGACGCCGACAGCCTTCAGCGCGATGATGCGCTCGGCGATCTGGCGGGGCGTGCCGATCAGGTTCGTCTTGAACCCGTCATTATACTGGACGAGGTCGTTGAAGGTCGACTTGGCCCAATTGCCCTCACCCTCCGGCGAAGCCTTGCCTGCCTGGCTTGCCGCCGATCCGAACGCCTGGACCGCCTCCGGATCCGCTTGCGCGATGATGTCGTCGAGGACCTGCCGGGCCTCTTCCTCAGAATCGCGCGCGATGATGAAGGCGTTGACACCGATTTTGACGCTGCGCCCTTCGGCCGCCGCCTTGGCACGCACGTCGTCGACCTGTGCCTTGATCCCTTCGATGCTGTTGCCATTGGTGAAGTACCAGTCGGACACGCGCGCCGCCATGTCGCGCGCCGCGCGCGAACTGCCGCCCTGAAACACCTCGGGATGCGGCCGCTGCAGCGGCTTTGGTTGCAGCGTATAGTCAGTGAAACGGTAGAAATCGCCACGGAAGCTGAAGTTGTCCGTAGTCCAGATGCCTTTGAGCGCGCGAATGAATTCCTCAGAGCGGCGATAGCGCTCGTCATGTTCCAGCCAATATTCGCCAATGGCGGTGAACTCGCCCTTGAACCAGCCGCTGACGAGGTTGATGGCCACTCGGCCCCCGCTGATCTGATCGATGGTGGCAAGCTGCTTGGCAACGACGGCCGGAGTCCACGGCCCCGGCAGGATCGCGGCGATGACCTTCAGCCTGGTCGTCGCCGCCAGCAGCGCCTGGCTGAAGGCAACCGGCTCATGCTGATATTCTGCGCCATAGCCTGCGGTGAAGCGGATTTGCGAGAGCGCATAGTCGAAGCCTGCCGCTTCCGCGATCTGGGCAAGCTTGCGGTTGTAATCGATGTCCCAGCTCGTCCGCTGCTGGATCTTGCTGACGACCAGGCCGCCGCTGACATTGGGCACCCAATAGGCAAAGCGAACTGGTTCGACTGAGGGGGAGGACATGGGCAATCTCCTGTCGTGATGGGGAAGAATTGGGGGGAGTCAGAGCTGGGCCAGAAAGGGCTGGCGCAGAATGGCGGCCTGCGTTGCCTCCAGCCGGTTGAGCCAGGGGAGAGCGGCATCGACCGCCCTTGAGATGCGCTCGACGAGGGCAGGATTGGCCGGGCGAAAATCGATGAAGTCGCCTTCGGCCGCGTAGATGCCGAGCGGGAGCGGCACTGCGTCGAAAAAGGCAAATAGCGGGCGCAATTGATGATCGATCATCAGCATGTGCCGCTCCGTGCCACCCGTCGCGGCGAGCAGCACCGGACGCCCGACCAGCGCCTCCCGCCCGACAAAGTCGAACAGATGCTTGAGGAGCCCGGTATAGGATGCCCGGTAGACGGGACTGGCGACAATCAGCAGGTCCGCCTCCTCGATCGCCTGAACGGCAGCGAAGGCATCGGCGGGCAGATCCGCGCGCTGCATTGCGCCGCCGACCTGCGGCCCGATTTCGGAAAGCTTCACCGTGCGAACGCGAGCGGGAAGCGCGGCTTGCAATTCGCCGATTATCGCATCGAGCAACGCCTCGGTGCGGGAGGGCTGCTGCAGTGATCCGGCAATGGCCGTAACGTTGAGCATTTTGGTCATCGAACTGCTTCCTTGTGGACGAGCTTCACTAAGCAGAAATCGTGCCAATTTTATTATATCTTTATATTTCAGTTGATTACATCGGTTTTCTTCCAAACCGTTCTGCCGACATGCTTCTTATTGCGCAGCGATGTGCTGATCCGCTGCTGCATAAGCAGCAGGAGGCAATCAGGAGTAGAAGGTAGGCAGCGGCTCCTGATCGTTGAGCGCCCAGTCCCCGAGTTCCCGCAGCTTGTAGTCGACCGGGTCATCAGGGCGTGGGTGCGCAAATTGCGTCAGAAGCGGTCGAAACCGAAATGTCCCGTGGTCGATCGCGCGCCCATTATATCGAACATGCGTTTGTGATCTCCATCCTGCCGCGTACCGACACGACCTTCGCAGTGACGATGCCGATCACCGTTTCCGACCACTGCTGTCCGGATAGGGCGTCGTTCTGCTCCCACGCAGCGTCCAGCAGAGCTGCGGCACGATCGTTCAACAACCGCGCACCTTCCAGAGCAAGCCAGGCCTCCCAGCCCGCTCCAGTGCATAGGAGTCTTTCGACAGCTGCTCGGCGGACATGAACAGGCGGACGTTCACCCGACCGAACGTCGCGACTCCGCTGTCAAATCGGAACTTGAATGTTATACATTTTAATATATTTTCTGCAGCGTTGTTTAGGCCCATGAAGGACATGCCGCCAGCAAATCTGTCGGCGCTCATGGCGCAAGTCACGGAGTCAATATTGCTCTCGATCCTCAAAAATGCGTGGTATGCGGCGGCTTTTTCGGATGAGGTGATCGATAAGCCGCTGTCCCGGACCCTGGTCGAGCGAAAGGTCGCCCTGTTCCGCGGCGAAGATGGCAAGGTGGGCATGATCCTGGACCGCTGTCCCCATCGCTTCGCACCCCTTTCCGCAGGCCGGCAGGATGGCGACACACTGGAATGCCCTTACCACGGACTGCGCTTCAACCGCGCTGGCGAATGCGTCTACAATCCGCATTCCAAGACAAAGGGGCCATTGCGGGCGGCGGACATCCCGTCCTGGCCCGTGATGGAACGCTACGGCATTATCTGGTTCTGGCCAGGCGACCCGCAACAGGCGGATGAATCCAGCCTTCCGTCGATCGATTTTCTCGACAAGCCGGAGGAATATGCGCTGGTCAAGGGCCGGCTCCATGTCCGCGGCCATTATGAACTGGTCGTGGATAATCTGCTGGACCTAAGCCATGCCGCTTTCATCCACCCTCAGTTCAGCGGCGGCGCCAACACGCCCGAGGAGATACTGGCCGCTACCAGCCAGCGCCTGGAACGGCGCGCAAGGTCGATCGTGAACCACCGCATCCGCACCGGCCTTGGGCCGTCCTCCGCCCATGTCCGGCTGTTCGGCATGGACCCGGCCATACCGGTCGAATCCGACCTCACCATGACATGGTACCCCCCCGCGATGTTGGATTTTGCGCTGGGCAGCTGGGAAATGGGGCAGGAGCGCGAACAGGGCATCCACATTCCCCAACTGCACATCATCACACCGGAAACCGAGTTTACATCGCATTATTTCTTCATCAACGGGCGCAATCGGCGGCAGGGTGAACCCGAAGTTGACAAGGCCCTTCTCGATTTCTTCGACATGGCATTCGCCCGGCAAGATGAACCGATGATCGAGATGGTGCAGGCCAATATGGGCGCTGTGAGCGATATTAACGAACTGGGCCCGATCCTTCTTCCCACCGACGCGGCTCCCGTCTCCGCCCGCCGCATGCTGGCAGACCTGATCGCGACAGAAAGGCATGATGCGGAAAGCCGCCAATCGAACGAGGGGGTAGAACTCACCGCATCCTGACGCACCGGGACGAATGGTCCTGACGAAGCGGCAAATTGCCAACTTCGGACGAATATCTTCATATAGCCTTGGCATATATGCTCGCCAGCTGCGGCGTACGTAAAAATATTCTTCGCTCTGATGCATGCCACCAATGCCGAAAAGACAATGCGGGGCTGCTCAACAAGGAACCCCCTTGATCGCCACTCCAATATCGCCTATCAAAATGGACTAACAATATTGCCGCTAAAGCATAGAGAGGGATAGAAATGGCCATGACCGCTCCGACGGATATTGTCGGCCGCCATGCGACGAATGGCCGGCCCATCCTGCAATCCAGCGAACATGCGCTGGCAGAGGCGCGCGCCCTGCTTCCCCTGCTGGCACAGCAGGACAGCCAGTTCGAAGCCGACCGGCGCCTGCCCGACGCAGTGGTCGACCGGATCCGAGCCACCGGGCTGTTCGGCATCGTCATGCCGCGCGATCTGGGTGGTTCCGAACTGGGCTTTGCGGATCTGGTCAGGGTCACGGCGGAAATCGGGGCCGTGTCGGGCTCGGCGGCCTGGATCTATGGCGTTCTGGCCGGCCATAGCTGGCTGATCAACCTGTTCCCCGCCGATGCGCAGCAAGAGGTGATGCAAGATCCCACCACGCTGCTCGCCACCGTTTTTCGCCTTAATGGCGAGGTTGTGGAGGAAGGGGACGGCTATCGACTGCGGGGAGGCCTTGGCCGATTCTGTTCGGGCATTGATTATGCGAGCTGGGTCATCATCGGCAATGCGGTCAAGAAATCCGACGGCAGCATGGAGCCGCGCTTCTTCGTCATACCCAGGTCGGATCTGGAGGTTCTGGACGACTGGCACACAATGGGCATGCGGGCGACGGGCAGCCGGTCGATCAGGATCGACGATGCCTTCATTCCGGCCCACCGCAGTTGTTCGTTGGCGGACATGCTGGCTGGCTCCACGCCGGGTGCCCGGCTCCATGAATCAGCCGTCTATCGCCTGCCCTTCTCAAGTGTCGCCCCTTTCTCCATCGTTGGCGCGCCTCTGGGCATGGCACAGGGGATGATCAAGCGCTTCGCCGACGATCTGGGCAGCAAGTTGGCCGAGGCGGATCCGCTGGAGGTCGCCGAACAGTCCGCAACGCTTGGGCGCATCGCGGAAGTCTCGGCAGAGGTGGACGCCGCATTGGCGCTGGTGATCGCAGACGCGGAAACCATCGACCGCGCCCGGGATCCGCGGGAAATCACGCCGCTGATCAGCGCCCGCATATCCCGCGATTGGGCATGGGCCGTGCAGCGCGCCCGTCATTCCGCCAACCGCATCTTCGAAGCGTCGGGCGGCACCGCCATCTATGACGGGGAACGAATGCAGCAGATGTTCCGCGACATTAATGCCTCGTCGCAGCATTTCGCCTTCACCTGGGACCGGGCCATGCCGGCATATGGCCGGGCGATGGCGGGCCTGAAGCCAGGCAGCTTCGCCCTGCCCTCCCGCAAATAGGGGGTCGGCGAGCCAGGTCGAAAAGGATGCCCGCGATGTGTGGCATCCGCATCGCCGATGTAGCGTCGCGCATCCCAATCCGTCTGGGGTACGCACCCCGCTACCTCGCGCGCTTTCGCAGTGGATGGAAACGCTTCCCGACCGGGAAATCAGCGGATCAAGGAACTGCGTTGAAAGCGACGGCGAAATGTGCATAAGATCGTTATACGATTAATTATATCAATTATCCGATAGGAACACTCATGGCGCAGCATGTCCAGGACACGATCATCTGCGTGTCGGCCAATGGCAAGACCGACTCCTCCAGCCAGCGCGCGGCGCGACGGATGCTTGTCGCCACGGCGGACGGCGTGCTCGACTTCAGGCGCAGCGGGCCGGGCGCGCCGTGGAAGCTGGAGGATGAAAGGCTTTTGCCTGGCCGCCATGTCAGCGCGCTCGTCTATGACGAACCCACCGGCCTTCTTTTCGCGGGGCTGCATTTCGAAGGCGGACTGTTGGTCAGCCAGGACGAAGGCGCCACATGGGAGCCACGCAATACCGGGTTGGATTCGGGTCATGTCTATTCGCTGCTGGTGCAGCATGTCGGCTCTGCCACGATCCTGAACCTGGGAACCGAACCAGTGATGTTTTATCGCAGCTTCGACCTGGGCAAGAGCTGGCAGGCTTATCCCAAATGCACCGAGGTTGAAGGGACTGAACACTGGTTCTTCCCGCGCTCGGCACCCCATATCAAACATATTGCGTCACACCCCTCCCGTCCTGAAGCCATCTATATATGCGTGGAACAAGGCGATCTGCTGCGCAGTGACGACAGCGGAGAAAATTGGCGGTCGATCAATTCGATGGAACGGCCTGACGACAAGTTCCGCCGCGATCAGCATCGCGTCATATTCGTTGGCGACAATGCCGAAGAACTTTATCTGACCACCGGCATCGGGCTCTACCACAGCAGCGACGACGGCGAAAATTGGGAGCGATTGACCGACACGTCGCACGAATGCGCCTATCCCGACCCCTTCTTCATCCACCCGCATCATGACCTGCTGTTCATGGTGGGGGCCGGCATGAACCCCAATCCCAATTGGGGCGCGGCAGGCACGGCCTATCCCAAGTTCATGACCAGTACGGATCGCGGCCAGAGTTGGCAGGTGGCGATGAATGGCATGCCCGATCCAGTCGCCGGCAATCTGGAAGTGGCTGCGATGCATGTGTCCGAAGAAGGCGGTGTCGAACTTTACACAGGATCTGCCTGTGGGGAATTTTTCGCAAGCTTCGACAACGCCCAAAGTTGGACCCAGATCGGTCGCGGCCTGCCCCCAATGTCGAAAGGGCCGCATTTCCGGCATTTCCTGCCGCCCGAAGAGCGCGTCGCCTATGAAGAGAAGCTCAAGGCGATGAACGCCTTTGCCTGACGCGGACCGGCTTGCGAGAGGAATTGGAGTGATGACGGAAACAAGCCGCGCGGCGGTCAAGACCGGCGTGGAGAAGACCGAGCTGCGCGAATTCGCCTTGCCACGGCTTGGCGACGGCGATGGCCTGCTACGCGTCGAATCCTCCGGCGTGGGTGGCAGCGACCCTGAAACCTATCGCCGGGAAAATGCCGCGCCGTGCATCATGGGCCATGAAAATGTCGGGACGGTCGTGGATCTGGGCCAGGCCGCGCAAAGGCGCTGGGGCATCAAACCGGGCGACCGCATCGCATTGCACGAATATCTGCCCTGCTGGCATTGCCACTGGTGCCGGCAGGGCGATTTCCGCCTGTGCATGGAAGCAGATTTCTTCAATGTGAAGGATCGCTTCAACACCCTGCGCTATGGCACATGCAACGCGGACATCCCTCCCCATTTGTGGGGCGGCTTTGCAGAATATATGTATCTCGCCCCCAATGCGGTGATCCACAGGATCCCGGCCACGATGGACGCGCGTCATGCGACGATGGCAGTGCCGCTGGGCAATGGCGTACAATGGGCGGTGTTGGATGGGGGCGCGGGCCTGGGCAAAACCGTGCTGGTGTTCGGTCCGGGGCAGCAGGGGCTTAGCTGCGCGCTCGCGGCCAAGGCGGCGGGCGCGCTCAAAGTCATCATCGTAGGGCTCAGTCGCGACCGTGTGCGTCTCGACCTCGCCTTGCATCTGGGCGCGGACATCGCTGTCGATGCGCAACAAGAGGATCTTTCGCGGATTGTGGCGGCGGCTACGGACGGCAAGGGTGTTGACGTGGTCGTCGATACCACCGGGGATCCCGATGGCACCATAGCCGAACAGGCGGTCGCCCTTTCCGCCAAGGGCGCGTGGTTGAGCCTCAACGGACTTGGCGCGACAGTGCCGATCAATGAGATCAAGAAGCGCTACCTCACTGTCCGGGCGCCCCGCGGCCACAGCTATGGCGCAGTGCAAACGGCGTTGAACATCATCGCGAGCGGCATGTGGCCGATTGACAGGATGTGCAGTCACGATTTCGGATTGGACACAGTGCATGACGCCATCCTGGCAACAGCGGGACGGGGAATCGAAGGCGCAATCCACGTAACGGTAAGTCCGGCCAATGATCGGCAAAAATAAAATTTGAATGGAAAAGGAAATTATCGGCGGAAATGAAGGGTAGAATAACCAGTCCTGACTAGATCATGCCTTCGGCATATCACCGGCCGAAGCAGGCCTTGGTAAGGATTGCTTCACCTTCCTGCTCAGGATCTTCGGGACAGAACGGTTTTCGTGTCTTTTCTATAAAGACCTGGTGCTCTCACGAACTACCAGGATGGGAGGCATGACCACACTCGGGGTATTTTTCCCTCCCATTCTTTCCTTGAGCTTCTCGACCATCAATTTGGCGCCTCGGGAAATTTCCTGCCGGATAGTGGTCAGAGGTGGGGCCGAGTAGGAAGACAGGGGAAGGTCGTCAAACCCTACAACCTGAACATCCTGAGGTATCCGCTTTCCAATGCGGTGCAGGGCGCTCAAGGCTGAGAGCGCGATCAGGTCAGAGGCAGCCACGATGCCATCATAGGAGAATCTTGATGACAAGGATTTCTCGATCTGTGGCCCCATATCCTCCCCTGCGAGCGTGATTTTCACATGCTTCAAAGCGATGCCCGCCGCTGCCGCCGCCGCTTTGGCGCCTTCGAGCCGCATCTGGATTTCGATCCCCGCCGCATCGCCCATAAAGAGCAATTTGCGCGCGCCCGTGGCGACGAGATGTTCGACGGCCAGCCGTCCGCCGGCGAGATTGTCGGTGCCGACTACACAATGGCGCTGGTGTGCCCGCTGGTGTCCCCATATGACCAATGGCTCATATTGCGCCGCCACCTCCTCGATAATGTCGAACTGGTCCGACTGGCCAATAACCAACACGCCATCGACCATTCCCGAGCGTGTGACCTTTTCGAGCCAGTCCTTTGTTCCGTCCGGAATGACACGGCTAAGCATCAAATCATATCCGCACTCGGCCAGCTCGTCCGCCAGGTGGCCAAGAAGGGTCAAGAAGAATGGGTCCGAAATATGTTGGCGTCTTTCGTGGCCCAGGGGAATGACCACACCCACAAATCCGGTACGACGAGAGCGCAATTTACTCGCCATCTGATTGGGCCGAAAATCATGTTTCTTGGCCAATGACTGGATACGTTCCCGCGTCTCCGAATTCACAATGCTTTTATCGGCAAGCGCCCTTGAAACGGTACCCGTCGAAACACCGGCGATGCGCGCTAGATCTGCAAGGGTCCTCACGATCTCGGGTTGGGTAATGGTGGGTGGCGGAGCTGTTACGCCTTCTTTTGCGGTTTTGCGCTTCTTCATCACGATGGTCACTTATCATCTTGCAGGTTGATTAGGAAGGAAGTTATCCCCGCCCGCTGACGCCTGAGCCGCCAGTAGGGCGTCTCCGAATGGGGCGGCATGCGCCGACATGCCTGACTCGCTTATCTCGCGGAACAGATTGCCTTGTTCTTCCGATCACAACTTCTTGCCTTTCTTGCAATCGTTTGTAAATCTCTCGCAATGATCGAATCCGACAATCCACATTCTGTCTCCTTCTCGCCTCTCGAGTGGCGAGCGTCAGCCTTCTGCCGGCGGGCTGCGCAACCGAGTCGCGCGCCAGTCCTGGACGCTTCAGAGATCCATCGCGTCCTGAATGACCTGGACGTGTGGGACGCATGGCCCCTTGCCGACCGTTCCGGCGCCCCGGTCGCCTGGCGAGGAGGAGAATTGTGGTTCGCGCTGGCAGCGCCCGCTTTTGACGATCCGGAGGCTCGGCACGCCCATGCCCGCATCCACCACTTTCTTCGGACCGACCGCTTCGAACATATAGCGGCTACCTTTCCCGACGGGTTTTCGCCAGGCAGCCGCGAATGGTCGGGGTCGGCGATATTGGATGGTGATGAAGTCACTCTCTATTTCACCGCCGCCGGCTATCGTGATGAAGACGCGATCAGTTTCCAGCAGCGCCTGTTCGCATCTACGACACGCCTTTCCGACGATCCCGAAACCATATTCACCGGCTGGTCCGAACCACGTGAACTGGTGAAACCCGATGACATATTCTATGTCAGCCAGCACGAAGGAACCGGACAAATTGGCGAGATCAAGGCTTTTCGCGATCCGTTTCCCTGGACCGATAGCGATGGGTCACAATATCTGCTGTTCACTGCCTCGGCCGCGCAAAGCCGGGATCGGTTCAACGGTGTGATCGGCTGCGCCCTGCGGGGGGAGGATGGCGCCTTTACGGCCTTGGCCCCGCTGGTCGATGCCTGCGGCGTCAATAACGAACTGGAACGCCCGCATATCGTCGAACATGGAAGTCAGCTCTATTTGTTCTGGTCTACCCAGGCGAAGGTGTTCGCGCCCGGCATCACCGCGCCTACGGGACTTTATGGCGCTGTGGCGGAGCAGTTGAAGGGGCCCTGGCGCCTCCTGAACGGCGACGGGCTGGTCTTTGCCACCCCTGAAAATGAGCCCTTCCAGACCTATAGCTGGTGGGTTCTGCCGGATCTTTCCGTAACCAGCTTCGTCGATTATTGGGGTGTCGACGATCCCGACGCCGAACGGAAGCCGGCGGGCCGATCGCATTTCGGCGGCACGTTCGCGCCGTTCCTGCACCTGCGCCTGACAGGTGACCAGGCCCGGCTGGAGACATAGGCATCATGGGCAAGCTGGTAGCGATTGAATTGGGCGGCACGAAGACCATCCTGGCGTTGGGCCGCGATGGCCATATCGACGAACGCGTCGAATTTCCCACCACCACCCCGCAGGAGACGATCTCTCGCGCCATCGCGACGATCAACGGTTGGCGCGATATCCATGGGATCGATGCGATCGGCATTGCCAGCTTCGGCCCGGTCCGCGTTTCTCCCACCGCCCCCGATTCCGGCACCATACTCGCAACACCCAAGCCTGGCTGGAGCTGGACTCAGGTCAAGGCGCCCTTCGCCTCTGCATTTGGATGCCCGGTCAAGCTGGACACGGACGTGAACGGAGCCGCTTTGGCAGAGCACCGGCATGGCAATGGCCGCGGATGCGCAAGCCTGGTCTATCTCACGATCGGCACCGGCCTGGGCGGCGGCGTATTGCTGGACGGCAAGCCGGCGCAGGGGCTGCTACATCCCGAGATCGGGCACCTGGCCCTGCGGCGCGCGCCGGGCGACGATTTCGCGGGCGCATGCATCTTCCACCAGGATTGCGCCGAAGGACTGCTGTCCGGCCCCGCCCTCGCAGCCAGGTTCGACATGTCCTTGCCGAACGTTCTGCCGACCGACCCTCGCTGGGATTTTGTCGCGCATGATCTTGCGCAATTGTTCGTATCGCTGATCCTGACGGTGTCGCCTGAAAGGATCATCGTGGGTGGCGGCGTGACGTTGCGCCAGCCCCACCTTCTGGACATGGCGAAATCCAGGGTGCCTGCCATATTGAACGGATATTTGCCCGATTATACGGACGAACTTCTGTCTCACCTGATAACCACGCCCCGGTTGGGAAATGATGCAGGCCCCGTCGGCGCGCTCATACTGGCCGAGCAGGCGCTTGAAGAGGCGGGCGGATAAGGGTCGATACGAACCAGCCGGACCAGACCGGCGGCGCGATATCACAAGTTGAGGAGAGAGAGAATGAACAGGCGGGAATTTGCGATGCTGGGCGTCGGCGCATTGGCGGCGGCCGTCATGCCGGTCCGGTCGATGACCGCGGCCATGGCTGCTTCCACGCCCGCGGCGGGCGCTGGCGCCGATGCGCTGAAATATGTGGATCCGGCGCTGCAAGCGGCGGCGCGCGAGACACTCAAGTTTGCGCCGATCACCTCAATCGATGCCAAGGTCTTGAAGGACATGCGCGGCATGAGCGAAAAATTCGCGGGTGCGCGCCTTCCCGACGTTCCGGTCCAGGAACAGCAGGTGCCCGTCGGCGGCGGGGCGCCCGATGTCACGGTCTATGTCATCAATGCCCGTCCGGGCGACCGCCGTCCTGGCATCCTGCACACGCATGGCGGCGGCTACATCGCAGGTTCGGCCAAGTGGGAAGTGCCCCGCCTCCAGAAGCTGGCGCAGGAAATGGACTGCATCATCATCAGTGTCGACTATCGGCTTGCCCCGGAAACGACCTACACCGGGTCGATCGAGGATAATTATGCCGGGCTGAAGTGGATGTACAACCGCGCTGCCCAGATCGGCCTTGATACGACGCATATCGCCCTGATGGGTGAAAGCGCTGGCGGCGGGCATGCCGCGCGGCTGGCGATCACGGCGCGTGATCGGCGCGAGGTGCCGATCGCGTTGCAGGTGCTGGTCTATCCCATGCTTGACGATCGTACCGCCAGTTCACGGGCCGTGCCGCCCTTCATCGGCGCTATCGGCTGGGGACCGGAGGCGAACCGATATGGCTGGCAGGCCTTTCTGGGCCAGCAACCGGGTACGTCAACCGTCCCTGCCGCCGGCGTGCCGGCGCGCGTCAGCGACCTTTCCAATCTGCCGCCCGCATGGATCGGCGTGGGCAGCATCGATCTGTTCGTGAGCGAAGACATGGAATATGCCCGCCGCCTGATCGACGTTGGTGTTCCCACCGAACTCTATGTCGTTCCCGGCGCTTTCCACGGCTTCGATGTCATCGGCGCCGATACGGAACCGGCTGCCCGCTTCACCAAGTCGAAATTGGATGCCCTGCGCAGGGCGTTCGGGAAATAGGGGATAAGGGTCGACGCGGATTGACTGGCATACCCGGTCGATCCGCGCTGGCTCGCGCTCCATCGGCGATCGGAACGGCCGCCACGCTTCCAGCATATCAGTATGAATGGGAATGATGCGATGAATAAGCTCCTGCATTCGACCGGCTTGATGCTGCCGTTGGCGCTCGCCGGATTGGCCGTCGCAAGTCCCGTGTCAGGCACACCTGCGGCCGCGACGGGCGACCTGCACCGCGATTATGACTATCTGGAAGCTGGCCGGCGCAGCCCTTACCGCCTCTATGTGCCGACCAGCTATGATCCGAAACGGGCCTATCCACTGGTGGTGATGCTGCACGGCGGCGGATCGGACGAAAATGAAATGTTCGAAAATACGGACATCCGGGCGCTCGCGGAAGCGCGCGGGGTGATCGTCGTGGCGCCGCTGGGCTATCCAAGCGGCGGCGGATACGGGAATTTCTTTCCCATCGTAACCACGGCAGCATCCAAGCAACAGGTCATCGCCATGACGGGCAATCAGGTCGCCAGCGCGCCCAAATCGGTCCCGCAACCGGCAGCACAGGCCAGATCGCCGTCCGCCGCACCAGAAGACTATATCGAGATGCCGGCGGGTTTGCTCAACGATCCCAAATCAGCGGAGATGAGCGAGCATGACGTCCTCAACGTCGTGAAACAGGTTCAGGGGCAATATCATGTCGATGCGAAGCGCATCTACCTGACGGGCAATTCGATGGGTGGGTGCGGGACGCAATATCTGGCCGCCCGCTACCCTGAATTATGGGCCGCCGTCGCGAGCGCGGGATGCCTTGTCGGCAGCTGGGCCTATCCGTTCCGCCGCCTCAAGGACGCGCATCTGGCCATCATGTATGTCCATGGCGAGTTCGACCACCATTCCAACCCCCGCTGGGCCAAGGCGCTCAGTAAGACGGCGGCCAATAATGGCGTTGAAACCGAGTATCTGATGGTTCCCGGCGGCACTCATGGCAGCGCCTACAGCATTGCCATGCCGCAAATCCTCGACTTTCTGCTGCGACACAGCAAAGGCTGATGCCGGACTGAAGCACGATCGCCGACGCATCATGCTCCAGTGCCAGCCAATGGGGTCTGTCCTGCGCTCCGTTCAGTGCGAGTCCGACAGGAATGCAAGGTGGACGCGACCATAGACCACCTGGCCCATGCCCGTTCGCCAGTCGGTCCAGGCGGCATGCACATAGTCGGCGCTGGCTGCTACGACGTTGATGAAATCGCCCCGCGCCGCATAGTCCTTCGCGAAGGCCGTCGGCACGATCGAACGGGCTGTCGACAGCCGCACCGCCGGCCGAAACGCCTTTCCGTCCGGCGCCGCCGCCACGAACACGTCATAGGCGCCGTCCTGATAATAGCCGCGCCACATCAGGACCAACGTCCCGTCCGGCGCATAGCTGAGCGCAGGACGGGACGCGCGCACCACAGCCCCATCGACGGTCGCCGCCGACACGGTCTGCCATGTCGTGCCGCTGTCGCCCGTGACCATTACATCGGGACTGGGCCGATCCTTCCTGATCATCGCCAGCGCGTAGACATTCTCGCGCCTCTCATCCGCCGCGAGCGGCGGATAATGGACCAGCGTGTCCATTTCCTTGGATGCCGCGACGAAATGATGAACCGGCTGTCCGCCATGCGGGCCGCTGGCGAACACCACGCACAGGCACTCCACCCCTGTCAGCGGTACATGATCAGCCATGTAGGCAAAAGCGATCCGACCGTGGGCCGCGGCAATATGTCCATCCCAGCGCTGCGGCCATTGCAGGTCGCCAAACGCCTGTATCGGAGCCCAGCTGACCCCACCATCCTTGGAGGTGACGTAGAAACGCTGAGAGTGCGCCGCCCCCTCCGGCGGGGCGGGATAGCCACCGGACATGATGATCGTTCCGTCCGCCTTGTCCACATACAGGCGCGCGCCATCCCATGGCGTCTTCTTCGCTACTTCGGGAACGGCCGGGTTGGGCGCGAACTTGTCGAGCATGCCCGTGGCGATTGGCGCGACCAGAGGGGACCAGCTTGCCCCGCCATCGGCCGAAGCACGCATCGCGACTCGGCCCGGCGGTGGCGTGTCCTTCGGTGCGTTTTGCGGCAATTCACCGGCCAGAGTTGCGGCAACCAGCAGCTTGCCGTCGCGATCGAAATCGACGTCGGGGGCATTGCATTTGGGCGTGTCGGGCGTGCCCCACTCCAATGGCTGGCTGCTGAAACGCACGCCCCCGTCGGTGGATAGCGATACATAGCACCGCATTTCCCGGCCTTCACCGCTGGTGGCGGCGACATTGGTGGACAGGGTGCGCCAGATTATGGCGATTCGATCGGGATCGCGCGGATCGACCGCTATGGCCGGGACGGAAGCCGCATGGGTGAGTTCGCCGGGGCTGAGGCGGCGGTTGATGACATCCGCGCCTGCCGCGCCGGCGCTCCACGCCGTCCCCGCATGAACCGCACCGGTCAGCGCCATAGTCATCGCCATGGCAAGCGCCATTTGTCGCTTCATAACCTCTCCTTTTAGACCATTGCCCGATCCTGCCGCACTGACCGTTTACAATCAATTGCAATCGTGCAAAACCGCCATTTCCACGCCAGTAAGAGAATGGCGTCCATATAGTCAGGAGAGCACTGAAATGCGCATAGGGCGCCGCCCTTCCCTGGGCCTCATCACCGCCAGCTTGCTCCTGGGCGCGGGGGCTGTTCCAGCCTCGGCACCAGCACAGGATAATAAGGGGCACCCGGAAATAAAGGTGGATGACGACGGCACGCTCCATGTGCCGGAACTCACCGTCCCCACCTCCAGCTTCCTGACGCCGGAGGGGAAGGCGTTCCTCACCTATCAGCTCAAGAGCATGAAGGACCCCCGCTCGAAGATCCTGCCGCCCGGTGGCGAATTGCCCTTCTTCATGATTCCCTATCTCAAGTCCGCCGAGCAGATGTTCAAGGTCGACATCAAGGAGACCAAAGTTGCGGGCATACCGGCGATGGTCTTTACGCCGAAGGATGGTGTGAAGCCGGAGAATCGAAACCGCGTCTTGTTGAATCTCCATGGCGGCGGCTTCATGGGTTGCTATCCGGGCTGCGGAAAGCTGGAATCGATGCCCCTGGCCGCACTTGGCGGGTACAAGGTGATCATGATCGATTACCGTCAGGGACTTGATCACAAATTCCCTGAAGCAAGCGAGGACGTCGCCAAGGTCTATCGGGAATTGCTCAAAAGCTACTCGCCCAAGCGCATCGGCATCTATGGCTGTTCGGCGGGCGGAATATTGGTCGGCCAGTCGCTCGCCTGGTTCGACAAGGAAAAGCTGCCCATGCCCGGCGCGGCGGGAATATTCTGCGCTGGCATGACGCTGTCCGACGTCCAGTTCGGTGGCGACGCGAACTTCATCTCCGCCCCGTTCGGCGAAGCGCAGATGCCTGCGGAACCGCCGCCGCCCAAGGGCGCTGGCCTGCCGCCCATCCCCTATTTCAACAAGGTCCGCTACGACGACCCGCTGGTGGCCCCGGCCAACTCCCTGGAACTGCTTGCCAAATTCCCGCCAACGCTGTTTATCACGGGCAACCGCGCCTTTGATTTCAGCTCGGCCATCTATTCGCATGGCCGCATGGTGAAGGCGGGGGCGGAGGCGGACCTCCATGTTTGGGATGGCCTGTTCCACGGCTTCTTCATGAACCCGGCCGTTCCGGAATCGCAGGATGCGTTCGACGTGATGATTAAATTCTTCGGCAAGCATCTGGCGCGCTGAACGAAACAGATGAACAGCCGGTCGAAATGCACAAAGCGCGACCGTGAACGGCCCGCTCCACTTCTTGCAAGCGGGAGCGGGAAAGCCGCTGTGATAGGGAAATCATCATGAGTATCTGTTCCAAGGAGGGCCGGCTTGCCGGCCCCCTGCCTCGGCTGATCCTGGCATCGTCTCTGCTTGCCGTCGCGACGGCAACGTTCGCCCAGCCCGCGCCGTCCGCGCAGCAGCCGACCCCATTGCGCGTGGACGAACAGGGGACGATCCAAACACCACCCATGACGATTCCGCTGTCGTCCTACCTGTCGCCCGAGGGCAAGGCTTTCGTGGCTGAACATCTCAATGCCTTCCAAAAAGGCATTGGTGCCATCGACGACAATGGTGTCCCCGAATGGATGAAGGGCTATCTTGCCTCTGCCAGGAAGCAATTCAATGTCGAACGGCAGGACACCAGCATTGGCGGTGTCCACAGCTATGTCTATACGCCGCGCGACGGCGTCCTTCCGCAAAATCGGCGGCGCGTGCTCATCAATTTGCATGGCGGCGGTTTTGGCGGTTGCTTTCCAGGATGCACCGAACTGGAATCCCTGCCGATTGCAGGGCTGGGCCGCATCAAGGTCGTGTCGCCTGACTACAGGCAGGGCCCGAAAAGCCGCTTTCCCGCCGCCAGCGAGGACGTGACCGCCGTCTATCGCGAACTGCTCAAATCCTACAAGCCTGGCCAGATCGGCGTCTATGGCTGCTCCGCCGGGGGTATGCTGGTCGGCCAGTTCCTGGCCTGGATCCAGAAGGAGGGGCTGCCCAACCCCGGTGCTGCGGGCATTTATTGCTCCGGCTTGTCCTTCGGCGATGTCGCCTATGGCGGCGACGCGACCTATATCGGCCTGCCCCTTGGCGACGCGGCTGTGCCGCCGCCGCCGCTTCAGCCGGGACAGAAGGCGCCGGTATTGCCTTATTTCGAAGGCGCCGACCTGAAAGGGCCACTGACGGCACCCGCCCTGCACCCCGATGTGCTCGCCAAATTTCCTCCGACCATGTTTGCGACCAGCACGCGCGCATTCGACTATAGTGCTGCGATCTATGCCCATCGCCAGCTCGTGAATGCGGGAGTCAAAGCGGAGTTGAACATGTGGGAGGGTCTGCCCCACGGCTTCATCTACAATCCCGATATTCCCGAATCCAAGGACTTCTTTCAGACCGTGCTGCGCTATTTCGACAGTCATCTATCGCGGTAAGCCATGGGCCCAGGATCGGGTCCATGCGCTGATTTCCTATTTTCCTTCATGGCCCGCCGCTCCCGGCGGGTCTTTTTATTTCCAGCGACAGATCGATCCGGCACAGGATGGATCGACATGATCAAGACCCTCGTAAATGCCGATCTGCCAAGCCGACCGCCTGCAAGGCATCGCCGGCGTCATGCACGACACCACCTATTTCTGTTGTTCACCTCACGCGCAAAAAAATAAGGCTGGGATGTGCACCGCACATCCCAGCCACAATCCCAACGGGAAGGTCGAGAGCTTTTCGTCGCTCCCGATATCCCCGAAATCAGAACTTCTTGCGGATGTTGAAAGCAATCATCCGACCGAGAGGGCTTGCGACCGTAGAGTCATAGACTTGATTGAGCGCTACCGCCGCGAACGGAGGTTTGCGGTCGAACAGATTGATCGCGCTTACAGACAGACTCAGCCCATCCATCACACCACCATTGGCTCCCAGATCGTAGTTGAGCGACAGGTCGAAGGTGGTATAGGATTTCACCCGCTGCACTGGCGCGATCGAGCCGACAGTATTCTTGTACCTGTTGGAATAGTTCACGAACAGGTTCGCGGTGACGATCTTGTTTGACCAGCCCAGATTACCGCGCGCCCGGAAACGGAGCGGATAATTGACTTCATTCAGACGATCGACGGCCCCCGCACCCGGCGCGAGCTGCTTCTTGTATTTCAGCAAATAGGTTCCCGAGATACCCGTATTCACTGTCCCGTCAGCAAGTTCGAAAAGATAGTTTGCCGCAAAGTCGAAGCCCTGCATCTTCACTGCAGTGGCGTTGTTCCGACGCACGTCGACAAGCGCATTCACATTGGCCGCAGGGATCAACGGCGTGCCGGCCCAGGGCAGAGAATAGACTTCCTGGACCTGCGCAGGCGTGGGATTAAGGATCACATATTGCGCATAGGCGGGATCGGTGAACACTTGCGGACTGAAGAAGGGCGCCGTTTCAATAATGTCGCGATAGACGATGTTGAAATAGTCGAGCGAGGCGCTGAAACCCGTGCTTGCAGGCGTATATTTCGCGCCCAAGGACCAGGTGGTTGCGGTCTCTGGCTTCAGATTGGGATTGCCGCCGGCATATTCGACGACATTGCCGAAGGGACCGAAATTGGGAATGTAGAAAACGGCGGCCGCACTGGCGGGATTGACGTCCGCGAGCAACGGTGCGCGGAAGGACGTGCCGTAACTCGCACGCAGCGACAAGTCACTGAAGGGATCGTAACGCAAGCCGAATTTTGGATTGGTTGTCGATCCGATGTCGCTATAGTTGTCATAGCGAACCGCTGCGTTCAGCTCCAGCCGTTCGAGACCAGGACTTGCGTTGGCGCTGCCGACGAGAGGGACATTGGCTTCGGCAAATAATGACCAGACGTCACGACTATTGCTGGTGCCAGACAGCACATTTTCCTGCGACAGCGTCGGCGTGGTGAAGTTTTCATAAGCGCCATTGAAAAACGCGTCATGATGGAACTCAGCACCGACCGCAACGCGAACCGCGCCGCCCGGAAGCTGGAACAGTTCACCGTCGGTCTTTATGCTCGCAAGATCCATCTTGTAGCTGCCGGCGATGCGGAAGTGTCCCAGCAAAGAGCGTGCACGCTCCCCATTGACGCCGCCCGAACCATAGGGGTTGAGCGCCGTTGCCGGATCAGGATCAGCCAGAGCGGCCGTGAGAAGATTGATATTCTCTTCCTGCGGAGAAATGCTCCGACCTTCCGTGAAGCTGTGCGACGCGTAAGCCGAGATCTGCCAGCTTCCGCCAATATCCCAGTCCAGGCCGCCTGCGATCTGATAATTGGATTCGGCAGCTTTGATGATCGGCGGACCGACATCATCGATCAGCGCGAACTCGACGGTCTGTGGTGTTGTCTGGCCAGGTGCGAAGGATATGAAGAAAGGATTGGTGCTGGGCACGAGCGCGCTGACATCAATGCGGCCATTGCGGGAATTGATCATGCGCTTTGCATAGAAGCCGCTGACCCAGCCCTTGAGCGACGAACCCAGCTCCTGGTCGAGGCGCGCCACGAGGCTCCACCGATCGGTTTCAGGTAACAGATCCTGCCCCTGGTAGGATTGAGCGTAATTGGGCGTGGTGGACAGGTCGGCAGGGGTCAGATTCCGCCCCGAACCGCCCGGCAGGCCATAGCGTATGCCGGTTGCGGGATCGGTGACATTGCCGGGAGACGCAAAGAAGGAGCAATTGTTCGTGCCGCCGAACGCGACCTGGTTGCAAGGAAAGAGATTCGAACGATCTTCCTGGCGGAGACGGCTGTGATAATAATATTCGCCCGCGATCGTGACCGATCCCGTGTCCCATTTGCGTCCCAGTACCGCGCTGCCCTGCCATTCGCGATAATCATCGGCAAACCCGTAGCGACCGCTGGTCTCGAAGCCATTGAAATTCTTGCGCAGGATGAGGTTGGCGACGCCCGCCACCGCGTCTGAACCATAAGTGGCCGAGGCGCCGTCCGCGACTATGTCGATGCGTTCCAGCGCGATGGCCGGAATGACGGACGGGTCGAACAGCGAACCAGTGATGCCGGCCGGCGGCACGCGACGGCCGTCAAGCAGCGTCAGCGTAGCCTGCACGCCCAGGCCGCGAAGATTGAGGCCATTGGCGCGCGTCGTGTTGAGCGCAGCGTTGTTGACGGTGCTGCCGATCGTAGCTTCGCCCGGTCCAAGCGACGAGACCTGCGGCACCGTCTTCAGAATATCTGTCGTGGTGGCCAGGCCCGTCTGTTGCATGGCGGCCTGACCGACGGCGATGACGGCCGAACCCACCGGCGCCACTCCACGCAGGTTGGTCCCCGTGACGATGATATCGGCCGAATCATTGCTGCCTTGTTCCTGCCCCTGCGGAGCGGACGGCGCCGGCGAAGCATCAGCCGACGTGGTCTGCGCCGCTGCATATTGCGCAGTGGCGAGCGCCATGAAGGAAGCCATCCCCGCGGTAGCCCAATATCTGTTGGAAAATTTCATATCACCCTCCCATTAAATCGATTGCAATGCAGCTTGAACCGCTGTTTTCTGACCTATGTCCTACGACATCAAATTTGAATACACAATAGTTAGCTTAAATGGCAGAGCCAAGGAACCATGACCATAACATGCCTGGATACCCGGTTGCAGAGCCGAGGCAGGCCATGCCCTCCGTCACTCCACACTTCTGTCTGATAGGAACAGGTGCAGAGATCGCCGGTGCCATAACCACGCCTATTTTCTATAAACACATATCAACCCTTTTCACAATCGATTTCATAATGCATGCGTGAAGAAGAATTGAAGGCGCCGGAGGCACGGCGCGCGGGAGAGAAAAATGGAAATGCGCACAGCCGGATCCATGCCACGCAATGGTTCGACCACCACGTTGAAGCTACTGATATTCATGATGTTTGCGGCCTTTGCGATGACGACCGATTCGGTCGGCACCGTCATCCCGCAGATCATCCGCGAATATCAGCTTGGCATGACCGCGGCCGGATCCTTCCATTACGCAACCATGTCGGGCATCGGCCTCTCTGCTATCGGGCTCGGTTTCCTTGCCGACCGGATGGGACGTAAATGGACGATCCTGATGGGCCTGGGCCTGTTCTGTATCAGTTCGGCGCTGGTCGCCACCGGCAGCCGCTTTGGGCTTTTCGTCATGATGCTGTTCGTTTCAGGTCTCGGAATCGGCATTTTCAAGTCGGGCGCGCTCGCGCTGATCGGCGACATCTCAACGTCCACGCGCGAACATGCCCAGACGATGAACCTGGTGGAGGGATTTTTCGGCATCGGCGCGATCATCGGTCCGGCGATCGTTTCCTACGCGCTGCTTTCCGGCGCGACATGGAAATGGGTCTATATTATCGCTGCCCTGCTGTGCCTGATCCTGATCGCCGGCTCGCTCATGACGCCCTTCCCCCGTCATTCCCGGTCTGCAGTGCAGGAAACCGACACCCGCAGCGCCTTCAGCATGCTCGGCGACCCGATCGCCCTGTTCTTCGCATTGCTGCTGATGCTGTATGTCGGCGCTGAAGCTGCCATCTATGTCTGGGCGCCCACCTATTTCAGCGGCTATTCCGGCGAGAATGCATGGATGGCGGCCTATGTCGTCTCGATCTTCTTCCTGTTGCGCGCAGCCGGGCGTTTCATCGGCTCCTGGCTGCTGAGGCGGCTGGACTGGACGGTGGTGCTGGTGATCTGCAGCAGCGCGATGGCGGCGCTGTTCCTTGCCTCGGTCCTGCTGGGCCGAGGTGTAGCCGCGCTGGCACTGCCCGCGACCGGCCTGTTCATGTCCGTCCTCTATCCGACGATCAACTCGACCGGCATCAACTGCTTCGATCGCGCGCGGCATGGTGCGATCGCGGGCTTCCTCCTATTCTTCACCTGCGTCAGCGCCGTGGTGGCGCCGCTCGCCATGGCGGCGGTCGGCGACCTGATGGGCAATGCCGATTTCAGCATGATCTTTGGCGCGGTCCTGGCAACGCTGCTGGCGCTGCTGTGCATCTGGAACTGTGTCCGCCAGCCCGCTTCGGCGCGCCTGCTGGAACGCAACCAACAGGACTATGCGTCCGACGCCGTTCGCCCTCCTGAGCAGCCAGCGCGGTCGTGAGCCGCCGTCTGGCCAAATTCGCGCTGCGACCATCGCCGCAAGGGCGCCTGCAGTCCCGGCGCACCTGCCGGCAAAATGCGCGGGCGCCGTCGGGAAATGGCAACGGGAGCAGCGATCGCGCCGCTCCTGCGGCGCATCGAGAAAGATTTCAGACGGTCTTGCGCAACAGGTCGACGTTGCTGCCTGCCTTGTCGAGCGCATAGATCCGCGCCGCGGTGCCACCCAACAGAAGCGCGCGATGCGGTTCTGACAACCCGGCCACGGCGCTGCGCCCCAGTTCCACCAGCTCCTCATAGCTTCCGGGCGACTGGGAAATGTCGGTCCCCCACATCAGGCGATCGGCGCCGAACCGGGCGATGAAGCGCTGAAGGATCGCCATGGGATCAAACCCGTCCCCCACGATGCGCGCAAGTGGGATCGCAGTGAATTTCAACGCTATGTTCGGCATGTCGGCGAAAGGCGCGATCAACGCGTCCGGGCCATCCAGAGGATCGCTGTACGACTGGTTGGAAAGATGATCGATCACCACCGGCACATCTGGATAATCGGCAACGAGCCGCGCCAGCAGTTGAAGTCCTTCCGGTCGCATCGCCGGAAACAGGTGAACACATATCGGAACCTGCCGCTCCTGCGCCAGCCTCCACAAGGGCGAAGCCATCTCTCCGCCCAGCCAGTCCATTCCGGCCATGCCAGGCCGTTGCATCAGCCTGAATCCTACCGCGCCGCGTTCCAGCCAGAATATGGCGTCTTCTACCTGGCTCTCGCTCGTGGCATCAATCGCCACCACGGGGAACAGGCGATCCGGGGCAATTGCAGCCGCGCTGCAGATATAATGATTGTCAAAACCATATACCTGGCGGCGCTGGACCATCAGCGCCATGCCAACGCCATTTTCATCCATCTGCTGAAGCAGCCGTTCGGCGGAAAATTCGGACGCCCGGCAGCGCGCCTTCATCTCTTCCGGCAGGGGCAGCGTAGGAAATGCTTCGAAATCGCCGGAAAGGACGTGAGCATGCGAATCGACGATCGCGTTCAATGGATAATCCCCTGTGCTGAAGGACTTTCCTTTTATTGAATACAATTATGATAGGCAATTTATTTCTGAACTGACCAGGAAAGCGAGCACCATCGGCCGGCGCGCGCCCTTCCCGAACGAAGGGCGTCCCTCATCGTCAGCCCAGCGAATATATGTCGAGCGTCGTTTCACCCTGCAGCAGCCGACTGCAAATCTCCGCCTCATCCAGGTCGCGGCGGCGGCTGGCCTCCACCACCTCGGCCGCCCGACCGCGCGGGATGGCGACCACTCCGTCCGCATCGCCGATCACCAGGTCGCCCGGATGGACGACCAGTCCATCGAACAGCGTCGGCGCATTGATCCAGCCGATCGCCTGCCGGTCCTTGCTCGTGCCGCGAACGCACAGCCCCCTGGCGAAGACCGGGAAATCGACTTCGGCAAGCAGGTCGAAGTCACGGACGCAGCCGTCCAGCACCAGCCCGCCCAGTCGGCGCACCTTGGCCGCCGTTGCCATCACCTCACCCCAATATCCATGGTCATATTGGCCCGAACAATGGGCCACCAGGACATCGCCAGGCTGCGCCGCATAGATGGCGTAATGAAGCCAAAGATTGTCGCCCGGCGGACAGTGCACCGTCATGGCTGGTCCGCAAAGTCGGAAATGCGGATGAACCGGCTTGATCGCACGCGGCATGACCCCGATCTTTCCCCCGGCTTCATGCACGGTGGCCGAAGCCAATCCCTGCGCCTGCGCCACGATTTCGGGGGCCACCCGCTCGAAACCCCCGGTAAGGACGCGCGATTTGGGGTCGATCATGAAATATCCTCCACAAACAGGCCGAGCGCCGCAAGCCTGCGGCAGCGAACAGCTTCATAATAATGATACGATCGTGTATTCATTATTGTTGGGCAGGTCAAACTTCCAGCTATCACGCCTCTGAATGGTGTGGCGGGAGGCGAAAGCGATAAAACCGCTACCCAGCCAATGGCACCACCTCACCGAGAAATCAGACGAAGGCTGTCGATTACCCTTTCCATATGCGACCAATTGGAATAATTGCCTAACGATCAGATATGCAGATATCTCATCGGCTACGAGGAGCTGAGCTTGTCAGAAAAGAAAGCCGCGGACCTGGCCGACGCCCGTTCAGCATCGCCGGGATCCGAATTCACACTTGCACTTGAACCCGACTATTGCTGCGGCGGTGGCCATTGCGGCCCCCTGCCCGGCTATGATTTTCGCTGCCCCAGTTGCGGCAAGGATAGTGCCGACCGCCTTGGCGACTATCTGAAGGTAGGGGAGATCCTCACCTGCTATTTTTGCCGAAGACGCATGCGCGCGATCGAACAGATCGGCGATTTTGAATATCGCTTTGAATTTGCGGACTGATTTCTGAAATGGTGCGATGGCTGAAGTGATGGAAAGAATGGAAACGGACGTCCTAGTCATTGGCGGCGGTTCGGCCGCCACGCGGGCGGCGCTGGAAGCGTCCGATGCGGGCGTTTCCGTCCTGTTGGTCGACAAGGGCCGGGTCAGCGAAAGCGGATCGAGCCCACATGCGCTCGTCGGCTTCAGCGTGCCCCTGCTGGACGAACAGGACAGCGAGCAGCTGTTCATTGACGACTGGGTCGAGGCTTCAGGCGGCATATGCGACCGCGACCTGGTGACGATGTGCGCACGGCATGGTCGGACGCTGGCGGAAGATGTGGAGAAGCGTGGCGTTTCCTTCATTGCCAACCCCGATGGCAGCTGGTTCATTTCCAAGCGGGCGGGCCATTCCGTCCGCAGGACGCTACAGGCCAAGGGGCTGGGCAAGGGCGTCCATGCCAATGTCATCGCGCCGTTGCGGCAGGCGGTGATCGCAGCCGGCGTGGTGCTGGCGGAAGATATGATGGTCACGCGCCTGCTCAAACGGGGCGACCATGTGGCAGGCGCCTATGTGGTGCGCGCCGATGGCAGCCATCTGGTCATTTCCGCCAAGTCCGTGGTTTTGGCTGCGGGCGGTGCCAATCGGCTCTATTCGATTTTGTGCGAAGAGGTGAAGGAACATCATTGCCGCACCACGGGCGATTCCTGGCGCCTCGCTTTCGAGGCGGGCGCGCCCATCATCGACGTCGAATTTACCCAATTTCGCGATTCGCCGCCCGCCGGGCCGATTTTCGGCGCCAAATATGTCAACGCCCTGGGCGAGCGCGTGATGGAGCGTTACGACCCCGTGAACCTGGAATGCGCGCCGCGCTACATGATGGCGCGCGCGGTTTACCGCGAAAATTTCGAAGGCCGTGGTCCGGTCGTCTGGAATGTCGAGGAGGGTGAAGTCGCCCGTTCGCGCGCGCCGGTGGGCCACCAATATGAAGCGGGCCAGGTCGTTCCCATCACGCTCATGTTCCAGCGTTCGATGGGCGGGGCGCGGATCGACGCCAATGCCGCGACGGCGGTGCCGGGCCTGTTCGCGGCAGGCGAGGCATCAGGGGGCGTGCACGGCGGCGACCGGATGCAGGGCTGCGGCTTTCTGGAAACGCAGACCTTCGGCATGCTGGCGGGGCGAAGTGCGGCCGCCTATGCCGTTTCGCATCCGCGCGTGGGGATCGACGAAGCCGCGATCGAGGCGGAACGAACCCGGCTTTCACGGCGCAAGGGGACGAAGGATCCCTCTTCGCTCATACCCGTCATCCAGACATTGATGTGGGAAAATGCCGGCGTCGTATCCAACCGGGAACGGCTGGACGATGTGATCGCCCGCCTGGCGGCAATCCGCGCGGAGGCGGAGAGCAATGTTGCCGGGGAGGATGTTTTCGCCGCCGAAGAGGCCGCCAATCTGGCGCTGGCGGCGGAACTGGTGGCCCGCGCCAAACGGGCGCGTGAGGAAACCCGCAGCGGGCACGGGCGCACCGACTTCCCCGAAGCGGACGCGAACTGGATCCGGCACGTCTGCCTGTATCGCGAAGCGGACGGCGAAATAGGCCTGACGACGGTGCCTGTGGAAACCTCCGCAACGCCGTCCAGCGCCGCAAGCCGGTGGACCTCGGAAGACGAGTAAGGCCTGCGAAACGCGGCAACATCAACATAAGACGCAGGGAGACGGTAATGCAATCCGCAAGCTTGGGGCGAAAGGCAAAATCATGACGGGAAAAATCACCATGGCGAACTCCTATTCGCCGCGCGAGGTGCAGCTGCTATGGACTGGCGCGATAGTCGCCCTGCTCGCGGGCCTGGCATTTGCGCTTATGTCCGGGGTCAGCACGTTTTTCCTGTACGGTTTCCCGATCATCTTCGGCGTGATCGGCGCCTTCGTGCTGGCGCGCCGCGAGACCGGCAGCCGGCCGGCCATCCATCATGCGATCACTGCGCTGCGGCTCTATTACGCCGCCCATCTGATCTGGACGTCGCTGCGCTACTGGTTCACCGACATGCAGCCGATGATGACTGCCTCTCTTTCCTTCGAGTTCATCGACATGCTCGAAAAAATGGGCATATTTCCAGCCATAAAGACGCTGGAAGGCTTCATCGGACTGATGTTGCTGTTCAACCGGTTCGTGCCGCTGGCGCTCGTGCTCGAAGTTCCGACCAGCATGACGATATTCTACCTGAACACGTTCATTTCGCACACTATCCGGACGATATTTACAGGTCCGGCGGAAATCATCGTCAATGGACTGACGCTACTGGGCTATTTCGGTTATTATCGACCGTTCCTGGCCGCCAGGACCGAACCAGCCCCTCCCCTGTTGAAGCATGCCCCGCCATTGCAGGACGGTTATCCGCAGAGGGACGGAAGCCCATCGATCGGACACATCGCCGAAACGGAATAACCGTAGCGACCCGGCCACATCCTGGACGGGCAAACATTCCGATAATTTTTGCAATCGATTGTATTTTATATTTGCATGACTGCATGAAAGGGCATAACCAGCAGGAGAGCACAAAGCCCGGATCATCGATTTCACGACGATCCCTGATATGGCCTCCTCCTTGACCATATACAGACGCTGGTTGCTCAATTCCGGTCCAGTTGATCCGGAGAAGCACTGGCCTTCATATTGACTGCACACAATGTGGAGGCCAGTGCTTTATCAAAAGCACCAGACAGGTAATAACGGTCCATGATCTCCTTCATGGGCCGTTATTAATTGATGGTCCTGAAATCTGATCGACCGCTCCTCTCTGATCCTTGTCGATAAAGATCAGATCTGCGTTCGGGATTCTCCGTTCCGCGATGTCTTCCCCGATCAGTTCGGATCGCTGGCAAATCGCTTCAGCGCGCGAGCAGCGGCGCGCCCGCCGGCAGCTTGACCATCTTCACGCTCCACACAGCCGCGATCAGGGCCAGCGCGATCAGGCCGAAATAAGCGGCTCCCCCCTCGAAATTCATCGCGATGACGCTGGTGAAGGAACTGGCGATCGCGCCAACCCGGCCAAATGCTGCCGCCGCGCCAATTCCGGTGGCTCGCAATTCGGACGGGTAGATGAGCGCTGACAGCGTGTAGAAGCCGTTATGCACGCCGGCCAGCAGCAGCCCGAGCAACGTGAAGATGAGCAGGATGGGGGCCGGAAAAGCCGGATCCAGTGGCAGCGCACACAACAACAGGGCGATGCCGGAAGCAATGGCTGTCATGGCCATCAAGGGCAAACGAACGCCATGGCGCTGGATAAGCAGCCCGCTCAACAGGCCGCCAAATGTCGCGCCGCCGTTGAAGGATCCCATGATGAAGCTGGTCGACGCCACCCCGAAGCCGCGGCCATGCAGCAGTGTCGGCAACCAACTGAACAGCGAATAGGTCGCCAGCAGGCAGAAGAAGAAGCCCAGCCAAACGGAAATCGTCTCCAGCCGCAACCGGCCTGCAAACAGGGCTGAAAATTTTCGCCGCTCGTGCGTAGGAGCGACATCGAAGAAGCGGCTGGACGAGGCGATCGGCCCTTTGAGCCGCCGCATGACCTTATTCAACTCCCTCTCCCGTTCAGGCCGGAGAGCGAGGAAGAACGGGCTTTCGGGCATGCAAAGGACGAAAAGCAGCGACGTGACGATGGCCGCAGCGCCGACCAGCAGGAACAGACTTCTCCAACCAAAGACCGGCAGCATCAGGCCGCCGAGCACGCCCGCCAGAAATCCGCCAAAGGGGATGAAAGCCATGCCGATCGCGATGGCGATGGCACGCCGACGCGGCGGACTCGTTTCCGTCAGCATCGCCGCGCCGCTGGGAATGGCCGCGCCCAGGCCGAGGCCGTCGAAGAAGCGGACGATCGCCAGCGTAAATGGATCGGGCGCCAGCACCGCACCCATGGTGGAGATGCCGAACAGCAGCAGGGCCATGATCAGCGTCCAGCGTCGGCCGATGCGGTCAGCGATGAGCCCGCCGCATATTGCGCCAAAGGTGATGCCCGCCAGGCCGATTGCGGCCACCGGCGCCATGGCCGCCTTGGATATCTGCCATTCGGCCAATATTGCAGGGATGGCGACGCCCAATATCTGGTTCGCGCAACCATCCATCATGAAGGCCAGAGCGCCAAGAGCCAGCACCAGTTTCTGCTGAAGCGTCCAGGACGTCGAATCCATGAACTCAGTCAAGTTGACCGGATTTGGGGCATCACGTTCGCCGCCCATCGATCTCTCCCTACGCTGGAAACTATATTGGCTATCTGATTGCGAGAAACCGCAATCGCGATGCCTGCCGCTGTGGGCATTCCAAAATTGTAGTCAGTAATTTTATTTGATTTTTATCTTGTTATGAGAGGCATTTTTATTCCGAAAATTTTGTCATTATTGGATCGACATGTTCCCGGCGCCGAATATAGGAAGATCGATTCAACCGGCTTCCTGCTAATCAATCAAGGCGCCTTGATGGCCGCAACTCGGAATGGCCTGACCGATGACAGCGTGAATATATTGTGGACCATCATGGGTTCACCCTGGGCAAAGCGGGTCGCTTCAGCCAGTGTGTCGGCTTCATACAGGACGACGCTACCCGCTCCCGCGCCTGCCTCGTCCAACAGAGCGCCCGCCATGACCAGGCGATCGCCTTCCCCCTTCCGGTAGGCGATATGATCCGCACGATGCCGCTCGCGATCTTCATCGCTACCCTTTTGGCTATATTCGATGAGGAAATGTGGCATTCATCTCTCCGTTGACGGGTGGAAAGCCTTTTCGCTGCGCGTCTGGAGTTGATGGTAACGAAATTGCCGCCGCGCTTCGTCCAGCCTCGTTCCATTGCGCACGGCCGCCCTGATCTGCTCTTCCGCCTCATGGATCGTTTCGGCAGCTTCCAGCACCCCGTCTTCGTGCTCGCGCGGGATGACGATTACGCCATCCGCATCTCCCAACAGGATGTCACCGGGGGCAACGCGGGCGCCGCCGATCGTGACGACGCAATCCATTTCCTCTACCTGCACGCGATCCTTGCCCGTACGCATCCAGTGGCCGCGGCTGAAGACCGGATAACCAAGCTTTCGGCATAGCGCCACATCACGGCTGATACCGTCGATCAGCGTCCCCGCGAGCCCTCGGCGATGCGCAATTTCCGTCAGTATATCGCCCCATATGGTGGCATCTTCGCGGCCGCCATTGTCGATGACCACGACGCTGCCTGCCGGCACATCGTCAATATAGTCGCCAACCGTCCCCGGCGGGTTGGCGGCTGGGCCGCAGCGCATCGTGAAGGCCCGGCCCGCCATGCGGAACGCCGGATCGCGCCCCTGGATCTGGTAGCATTGGCCAACGATGCCCAGCTTGTCCAGCGCGTCGCTGACGGTCGCGGTATCCAGCTTTGCCGCGCGGACAATATTCCTGTCTTCGGTCATTTGCGCGCCTCATCGAGCATATGTTCATAGTTTCCGCCCAGCACTTCACTAAGGCGCCCGCCCGCGAGTATGGCCTTGGACATGGCTGCTTCCTTCGCGACGATTTCTTCAGCCGCTTCCAGAACAGCTTCGATATTCTCGACAGCAATGAAGATCACCGCACTGCGATCCGCGATCACATAGTCTCCGGCATTCACGGTCACATCCCCTATGCGGACCGGGACGTTCGTGTCCTTTTCCACCACGCGCCCACGCGCCGTCAGGGATGTCAGGCGATTGGTGAAAATCGGAAAATCATAGCCGCGCGCCTCGTCAATATCGCGCACCGGGCCATCGGCGACAACACCCGCGACATTCCGTTGCATGGCGCCCAGCGTCAGCAGACCGCCCCAGCAACCTGCCTCCACACCTGAACGCTGCTCCACGACGATGATGGTTTCGTCATCCGACTGTTCGATGGCCGCCGTGCAGAGGTGACGCGGCGGTCCGGGCGGCGGGCTGCCAGTGCCCAGCAGGACGGTGATCGCTCGGCCGGCTATGCGCCGGTCGCCCGATTCCTGGCGCAGGCCGGTCACCTGCCCACCCAGTTTCAGCCGGTCGAGCGCGTCCGAGACTGCGCATACATCCAGTCGCCGCAAACGCCGCAGCAGGGGATCGGAGGAATTTGCACTCATATGTTTTCAGTCCTTAATCCCAGTAGACGAAGCCCATCGCATTGCCGGTGCCGGCCTCGCTGCGGTAGCAAGGCACATAATCCACGACGTGCGGCGCCAGACCCAGGTCGGCCATCACGGCAGCGACAGGCACCCAGTTCTTCATTTCCGATGTTCCGTCCTGGAAGATCGCCTCCCCCAGCGCCTCGACCTGTGACATGTCGGCGGAACGCAGCGCGTCGAGGAAGACGCGGTCGACATCTTCGTCGATCACGAAGTGAGTCAGCCCTCCCGACGCGATGACGGCCACCCGCGCATCGCTATTCCAGTTGGCGATCGCCTTCAGCACCGACTTGCCGAACGCATGGCATCGTTTCACGGTCGGCTGGTTGGGGGGGTAAAAGGTGTTGACCGTCACCATCACCATCGGCACTGGCCTGTCGCGCATCAGGCGGCGACAGACGAAGCCATAGGCGTGGGGTGTTTCCGGCTTCGGCAGGGCCTTCATTGCCGCGACGTCGAATTCGTCCTGCATCGCCTGCGCAATGATGGCTCTCGCCAGTTCCGGATGGCCCGGATAGTCGGCGCCGCCCGCCGGAATATAGCCAGGCACCGATTCCGCAATGCCAGGCGGCAGCTTGGCCATCCGATCGGGCGAAAATTCATGATTGGTGATGGTGTCGCCATAATGAACGCCGAAAGCGGGAATCAGCCGTTCGTCGAATATTTCCATCTGGTCGTTACCGATCACGACGGCGACATCAATCCTGGCCTCCTCGAACCGGTCGGCCAGTTCCTCAATCGCCGCCTGGCAAAGCCGCTGGCGCATATCCCATGCCTCCTGCGTGATCTGTTCCCGCAGTCCTTCGTCACGGCGCGCGGCGACCAGTTCGTCGAAGGTCCAGCTCTGCCCCTGCCATGCATGGCGATTGGCCTTGTCCGCCGGCACACGGGCTCCCCAGACTTCCGTCTCCGTCACCAGCATCGGACCATGGCTGGTGCCAATACCCAGCACTATTTTCGCCATGGCTCAGTTCTCCACCCGATCCAGCTTGAACAGCGCGCGCGCATTCCCTTCGAAAATTGCCGACTTCTCGTCCTGGGACAGCCAGTCGAAACTTTCGATACAGGGACGGATATCGTCGAAGGTCCTGCCCGTATCCGGATTGATCGCCGAACCCACGCCTGGGCATTCCGCACCAAACAGGCAACGGTCGGCGCCTACGGTCTTGATCAGCAGGCGCAGCGCCTCTTCCGAATAAAGGACCGTGTCATAATAAAGATACCGCATGGTATCGAGGAATTCGAAGCCGCGGCGCGCGGCCGACGAACGGAATCGACCGATATGATAGGGAATAGCCCCACCACCATGGCTGACAACGATCTTGAGGTTCGGGAAATCCTTGAACACATTGGATTCCAGCAGGCCATATACGGCCATCGTCTCTTCCAGAAGGAAGTTGAGCGTATAAGGCGCCCGCGCCGAACGGGATCCGGCCGAATGGATATGCGCCGGAACGTCCAGTTCGCATAATTTCTCATAAAGAGGATACCAGTAGCGGTCGCCCATGGCGGGCGGCTCTACCCCGCTATTTTCGAACGGGTCGGGGTTCAGCAGGCACCCCTTGAAGCCCAGGCGGGACACGCATCTTTCCAGTTCCGGCAGCACGACCTCGACCGGTTCACCGGCAATCTGAGGCAGGCCGGCGACCGGCGCGAAGCGATCGGGCATCAGTCGCGACTGCCGCGCGATGATATTGTTGGTTTCCTCGGTGAACCAATGGACCAGCTTGGCGGGCTTTTCCGAATGCATCATCTGGAAGGGACGCGGGCTCAGCAACTGATAGTCGGTGCCAACCCGATCCAGCATGTCCAGATGGCCGCAGGGCGCCATTTCCTTCCGGTTGGTGTGCGACAAAATCTCCTCATCGCTCAATTCGGGAAAGGCTCGACCATGCTCTCCCCGATGGGAAAGGAGCATGGATTTATAGACCCACAATTCGGCAGGGGCGCTAACATGCCCATGGCAATCGATAATCAAGGCCGTCCCCATTAATGGATTTGGATGCATTTTTGTATAACAATCTTTTAGTAGCCGTCAATGGCGCCATTCGGACTGTTTTCCGCCCTTTTCCGCTGGTCCTTTACAAAAGCGGCTTTCCAGCGCGGAATTGGTGGAGTAGGTGATCATTCAATTGTGTCAGTCAGATTGAGGCAAATCGAATGAAAGCGGCTCAGGCGGATGGGAGCGGGGTTCCAAGCCATATTGCCGCGCAGGTCAGGGCACTTGTTGCGCGCGGAATTTTGGCGCCTGGCATGCGGCTCGGTCAGACCGAACTTGCGGAGCGGTTCCAGGCAAGCCGGGTTCCTGTACGCGAGGCACTCAAACTGCTGAGCTCTGAGGGCATAGTCGAACACGACCCCAATCGGGGCTTTTTCGTCACGCCTCTGTCGCGGGACGAGGCGGAACAGTTGTTCGTCATGCGGCACCTTATCGAGGATGAACTGCTCACATCCGTCGCATGGCCCGACGAGGCGCAACTGAAGGAATTGGACGAGCGCGCCCACGAGCTAGAGGGCCTGCTCGATGCCGGAAACCGTACGGAATGGTGGGAGCAACATCGCGAATTCCACCGGATGATCTTCAATCTGTCGCCACGCAAAATCATCGTGCGGGAAGCGATGCGACTGTGGATGCTCACGGACAGGTACAGGGTATTATTGCCTCTGCCGCGCCGGGTCAGCGAAGAGCGCGACATCGTGAACAAGCATAGCCTGGTCGCCGCGCTTGCGGAGCAGAACCGCCCCAAGCTCATAAATGAGAGGCGTGCGCGCCGACAGGGATTTGAGCGCCTCGTCATCGAGATGCTCGCCTCCAGGGACCTCTAGGCCGTAAACGGCCGCCAAACCCGGAAAATCATATTTCATTCTCGACGGCGTGCCGCAGCTTGCGCGCGGCGGCCGCGGGTTGATACGCCACGCCGACCAGGTCATGGGCTTCGTTGACGATCTCCCGCAGACGCGTCAGCCTGCCTATTTCCGCATCGGAAAGATGGGCGCGATCAGCAAGCCGCAGGTCGATCAGCCGCCACACCTCGTCCAGTTCGGCCTCCCTGTAGATGAGATGCTCGTCCCTTCGCGACGCCTCCAGCCGCTGCGCGATCAATGCCAATGTGGCGTTGTCAAACCCCAGAACATCCATCGCATCGTCCAAATCCATCCGCCCACACTCCAATTCGCGTGACAACGCCAAAAACCTTCTATATAGAATTCATAATTGTATAGCAATGTGGAGTTGCGCAGTGCTTTCTCGAGAAGATAATGAGATTCTGGTTCGCGTTGGCCCGGGAACGGCCATGGGCAATTTAATGCGCCGTTTCTGGCTGCCGGCCCTTCTTGAAAGCGAACTTCCCGATAATGATGGAACTCCCGTACGCATCCGGCTGCTGGGGGAGGATCTGGTTGCGTTTCGGGACAGTTTGGGCCGCATAGGCCTGCTGGAGGAACATTGTCCCCACCGCCGCTCCTCACTGGCGCTGGGCGCGAATGAGGATTGCGGCCTGCGTTGCCTGTACCATGGCTGGAAATTCGACGTGAACGGCCAGTGCGTCGACACGCCCGCCGAACCGGAAGGCGCAACCCTGGCCAAGGCGATGCGCGCCAAGGCCTATGCCACCCATGTCGCGGGCGGGATGATCTGGGCTTATATGGGCCCGGCGGAAGAAAAGCCCCCCTTCCCCGATTTCCCCTGGCTTTCAATGACGGGAGGCCATTCCGTCCCCTTCAAGCTGCTGGAAGACTGCAATTATGCCCAGGCGGTGGAAGGCACGGTCGATTCCGCCCATGCCGGCGTGCTGCATCGCGAAAATCCCTGGTCGCAGGAAGCAAAATATCCCCATGAAAAGGATCTCCGCCCACGGCTCGAGATCGATTATACTAATTATGGCCTTCGCTATTGCGCTATCCGTAATGACGAGGGGCTTCGTCACGCGCGCGTGACGCAGGTTGTCCTGCCCTTCTGGACGTTCATTCCCCCCGATGGCGGCAAGGCGCCCGCCTTTCGCCGCGATCGCCGGCTGGTCAACGCCTTCGTGCCGCGCGACGATTATTCGACCTGGCATATCCAGTGGTTCTTCGACGATAATTTCGCGATCGACGTGCCGCATCGCATAGAGGAAGGCGGCCACTGGCATGACGAGCATTTCCGCAAGCTGGTGAACATCGACAACTGGTATAATCAGGACCGGGAAGCGATGAAGAGCAGCAATTTTTCGGGTATCAAGGGCATCATGACGCAGGATCATGCGGTGAGCGAAACCCAGGGGAGGATACTCGACCGCACGAAGGAACATCTGGGCCGGTCAGACATAGCGGTCGTGGGATGGCGCAGGCTGATGCTGCGCGCCGCCCGAGAGCTGGCTGTCAATGGCTCCGCTCCCGAAGCGGCGACGGCGCCGGTCGACTGGTCGCGGGTGACAGCCGAAACCTTCACCTATCCGTCAGAACAAGGCTGGCGCGATGTCCTGCCCCTGCCGGAGGAGTTGAAGCCGCAGACATCCAGTGCGGCCTGACCCGGACGCAATAGCGCCATGATCGTAGACAGCCACTGCCATGCCAGCGACAAATGGTATGAGCCGGTAGAGACGCTGCTGGATGCCATGGATCGCAACGCGGTCGATGCGGCGGTGCTCGTCCAGATGCTGGGCGACTTCGAACATGAGTATATGCTGGAAGCCGCACGGCGATATCCTGGCCGCTTCGTCGTCGTCGGCGGCGTGCGCATTGAACGGGGCGACGCATGCGAAAACATCAGGCGTGCGGCCGATGCCGGCCTTGCCGGGGTGCGCCTGCGTCCCGGTGGACGCTCGCCGGGCACGGATCCCCTGGCGCTCTGGCGTTGCCTGGAGGAACTGCGGCTTCCCATAAGCTGCGTGGGCAAGGCAGCGGACTTCACCAGTCCCGATTTCACGGCGTTGGTGAAGGCGCTGCCCGGCGTCCCCATCGTGCTGGAGCATCTCGGCGGCCTCGCGCGGCCCGATGTGGGCGACCGGAGCAAGATGGCGGAGGCCGTTCTTGAACTTGCCCAATATCCCAATGTGCATCTGAAACTGCCCGGACTGGGTCAACTCGCGCGCCGCATGGCCGAACTGGACCCCCGGATCGCCATGCCGTTGCAGATGGACGGCGTCACGGCTTTCATCGACCATATCATTACCGCCTTTTCGGAACGGCGTATCATGTGGGGCAGCGATTTCCCCCCGGTGGCGTCAAGGGAAGGCTATGCCAACGCGCTGGAATGGACGCGCCTTAGCCTTGGCCACCATCCGGCATCGACGCTCCAGTCCATATTCGGCGAAACCGCCCGGCGAGTGTTTTTCCAAGATTGAGGCGAAACAGGGATCTGGCATCACAGGATCCTCTGCCGCCGTTTGACGACCGGGCCGGGCTTAAACCATTGAAGGCAGCAACGGTTACGGTTCGCTTTCTTCTGCGGCTCTGCCTGGCGCATGTGCGATTGGCACAGCGGCAACAATCAGTAGATGGACCGTCTTTATCGGGATCTTACCCGCGATTTCGCTTGATCACCTAAACCAATCGGGCCATGCTGAAGCAATCCATGGATTTCCCTGGGTTCCGACCGGAAACCTTCCCGCGGCTGCAGACATCTCACTGTGACAGAATGAGTGACCCGGAGCGCCGCGATCCCGAAATCTTTCTGCGTCAAGCAGCGCAGGAGGGTCGCGGCCGTCTCAAGATATTTCTCGGCGCGGCACCGGGTGTGGGCAAGACCTATGAAATGCTCACCGACGGCATGCAACGGCTGAAGGCCGGCGTCGATGTTGCGGTTGGCGTGGTCGAAACTCACGGCCGGCACGAAACCGAGGCCCTGCTCCATGGGCATGAGGTCATCCCCCGGCGCGAAGTCGATCATCAGGGCCATGGCCTGACCGAAATGGACCTCGACGCCATCCTCGCCCGCCATCCCGCTCTGGTGCTGGTCGACGAACTCGCTCACAGCAATGCACCGGGCAGCCGCCATCCCAAACGCTATCAGGATGTCGAGGAGTTGCTCGATGCCGGCATCGATGTCTATTCGACCGTCAACATCCAGCATGTCGAGAGCCTGAACGACATCGTCGCGTCCTTCACCCGTGTCCGTGTGCGGGAAACTGTGCCCGATTCAATCCTTGAAACGGCCGAGATCGAGGTGGTTGACATCCCGCCCGACGAACTGATCGAGCGTTTGAAGGAGGGCAAGGTCTATATTCCGGCGGAGGCCAGCCGGGCGCTCAACCATTTCTTTTCCAAATCCAATCTGACGGCGCTGCGAGAGATGGCGCTGCGCCGCGCCGCGCAGGCTGTCGATGCCCAAATGCTGGACTATGTGCGGGCCCATGCGCTGGCTGGCAGCTTCGCGGCGGGCGAGCGCATCGTCGTCGCGATCAGCGAACTGCCAAGCGCACAGGGCCTTGTGCGCGCTGCCAAGCGACTGGCAGATGCCCTGAGGGCCCCGTGGACCGCTGTCCACATCGAAACCCAGCGTAGCCTTGCCTTCACGGCGGAGGAACGCGCTCATCTGGCGGACACCATGGCGTTGGCGTCGCGCCTGGGGGCAACGACCGCGACCATCCCGGCCTCCAGTGTCGTGGAAGGACTGCGTCAATATGCGACAGACGCACGCGCCACCCAGATCGTGATTGGAAAGGCAAGCCGCAGCTGGTGGTTCGAACTGCGCCACGGGTCAGTGGTCGATCGGCTGGTGCGCAATATGGGCGATGTCGCAGTCCATGTGCTGCCCGGCGAAGAAACGGCCCATCATCGCCGTACCCGGCGCGCTGCCACAAGTCCCTGGGGCAAGCCCTCCGACTATCTCTGGTCGACGGCGATGATCGCGATGATGACCGCCGTCGGGCGCCTGCTGGTCCAGACCATTGCGCTTGGCAACATCGCCCTGCTCTATCTGGTGCCTGTGATGTTCGCCGCCGCCAGCTTCGGCCTGCGTGCCGGACTGTTCGCCGGGCTGCTGTCCAGCCTGGCCTATAATTTCTTCTTCCTGCCGCCAACCGGCACGCTGACGGTCAGTAATCCGGAAAATGTCATCTCCATCCTCGTCCTGCTGGGCGTCGCCATCGTCACCAGCCAGTTCGCCGCGCGCGTTCGCGCCCAGGCGGATCTGGCGCATGGCAGCGCGCGGCAAAATGCAGCGCTCGCCGGCTTCTCCCGGCAACTCACGGCCGCTGCCAGCCAGGATGAGTTGATGCACGCCATATGCGGCGAGGTCGGACGGCTGTTCGATGTGCGCACGGTCCTCCTCCTTCCTTCCCCCGATGGGCCACAGCTGCGAGCCGCCGTGCCGCCCGAGGATCGGTTGGAGCAGATCGAGAAGGCGGCCGCCCAATGGGCGATGGACAATGAGCAGCCCGCGGGACGCGGATCATCGACGCTGACGGCATCGGACTGGCTGTTTCATCCCTTGCGGACGACACGCGGGGTGCTCGGCGTGCTGGGGCTGGCGCGGGAGGATGCCGGGGAACCCCTGCGATCCGATCAGTTGCCGCTGCTCATGAGCTTGCTGGACCAGGCCTCGATCGCGTTCGATCGCATGGCGCTGGAGGAGGAGATGCTCGACGCACGCCAGATCCGGGAACGGGACCGGCTGCGTTCGGCCCTGCTTTCCTCCGTGAGCCATGACCTGCGCACCCCCCTCACCACCATCATCTCGGCCATTCACGAGTTGAAGCGCCAGCACCCCTCCGATCTTGCCGACACGGTGGAGGCGGAAGCCCAGCGGCTGACCCGCTTTGTCGCCAACCTGCTGGACATGGCGCGCGTCGAAGCTGGCGCGTTGCCGCTGAAGATCGAGCCGATCGACCTGTTCGATGCAGTGGCAGGCGCCGTACATGACACGCGCCAATCGCTTGCAGGGCATGAGGTTAAGGTGGATATCCTGCCCGATATTCCCTTGGTCCGGGTCGATCCGACGCTATTGCACCATATCCTCATCAACCTGCTCGACAATGCGGGGCGCTACGCCGATCCTGACACGCCCGTGATCATCAGGGGGCAGCGCCTGCATGATGCGATCACCCTTTCGGTGATCGATGAAGGCCCCGGAATTCCGTCGGGCAGCGAGGCTAGGGTGTTCGACACCTTCACCCGCATGGAGGGATCTGACCGGGCGAAGCACGGTACCGGCCTTGGCCTCGCCATCGTCAAGGGCTTTGCAGAAGCCATGGGCCTTGGCGTTTCCGCGGCAAACCGGGGCGACCCGACAGGGGCCTGTTTCACCCTCCGCTTTCCCCAGACGCTGATCCTGTCTCCGCTTCCCGATGAGGACATATTATGACGACCCGCCACAAGGTACTCATCGTCGACGACGAACCACAGATCCGCCGCCTGATCCATGCGGCCCTGGCCCGCGCCGACTATGCGACGGTGGAAGCAGCCAATGCCCGGGAAGCGCTCGAGAAACTGCGGGATGAGCGACCGGACATCAGCCTGCTTGATCTGGGCCTGCCCGATCGGGACGGGCTGGAACTGGTGCCGCTCATCAAGAGGGACTCGGACACCAGCCTGATCGTCATCTCGGCACGGGACGCGACCGAACAGAAGGTCGCGGCGCTTGATCTGGGCGCGGACGATTATCTCACCAAACCTTTCGACACGGACGAGATGCTCGCGCGCGTGCGCGTGGCGCTCCGCAATCGCATGACCAAGGATGGTGGCGTTTCGGCAGTCCGCGCGGGAAATGTCATGATCGACCTGATGGCGCGGATCGTGACGAAGGAGGGACAGGAAGTGCATCTGACGCCAAAGGAATATGGCGTGCTGGCGCAACTTGCCAAATATCCCGGGCGGGTGATCACCCATCAGCAGATCATGGCCCATGTGTGGCCGCACGAACATGCGCATCATGTTGAATATCTGCGCGTTCTGGTGCGCACCCTGCGGCAGAAGCTGGAGGATGACCCCCAACGACCGCGCATCATCGCCAATGAACTGGGAATAGGCTACCGGCTGAAGGAGGGCGATGGCGGTTAAGCGCTCCCGCACTGAGCCGCCGAAGCGCAGCGTTCAGATCTCGACCTGCGACCCCAGTTCCACCACGCGGTTGGTGGGCAATTTGAAGAAATCCATCGGCGTCACCGCATTGCGCATCATCCAGGCGAACAGCTTCTCGCGCCAAATGGCCATGCCGGGCTTCTCCGATGGGATCAATGTCTGGCGGCTGAGGAAATAGCTGGTCTGGCTGACGGCGATCGGTCCGCCGCAACCTTCGACCGCTTTCATCGCGGCGGGTATGTCGACCTCTTCCATGAAACCATGGCGCAACATCACGCGATAGAAGCCCGCGCCCAGATCCGTCACTTCCGACCGGCCGGTGAGCGGCAGGTGCGGCACCCCTTCCGTTCGCACGGTCAGGATGATCACGCGCTCATGCAGTATCTTGTTATGCTTCACATTATGGAGCAGCGCCGGCGGCACCCCCTCTATGCGGGAATTGAGGAAGATCGCCGTGCCCGGCACACGCTTCAGGGAGCCGGAAACAGACTGGATGAACAGTTCGACATCCATCGCGCCTTCGAGCAGATAGAAGTTCATGATCTTCCGTCCTGTCGACCATGTCGTAAGGGCGATGAACACCACGGCCGCCACCAGCAGCGGGAACCAGCCTCCATCGGGAATCTTGGTCGCATTCGACAGGAAATAGGCGCCGTCCACCACCAGGAACAGCCCCGTTACGCCCGTGGCGATCAGCCGGTTCCAGCGCCAGACGCTGAAGGTCAGCACGGCCATCATGCAGGTGGTTATGACCATGGTCCCCGTAACGGCAATACCATAAGCCGCCGCGAGATTACTCGAAGACCGAAAGCCCAGCACCAGCAGCACGACCAGGAACAGCAGCGCCCAATTGACCAGCGGCACATAGATCTGTCCCGCCGCCGAGGCGCTGGTATGCGCGATCTTGAGGCGAGGCAGGAAGCCTAGCTGCACCGCCTGTTGAGTGACCGAGAAGGCGCCGGAAATCACGGCCTGGCTGGCAATCACCGTAGCGAGTGTGGCCAATATCACCAGCGGCAGGCGCGCCCATTCCGGCGCAAGCAGGAAGAAGGGATTTTCCGCCGCCTCCGGGAGGTCGAGCAGCAGCGCGCCCTGGCCCATATAGTTGAGCAGCAGGCAGGGAAAGGCGGCGTAGAGCCATGCTATGCTGATCGCCTTGCGTCCGAAATGACCCATATCGGCATAGAGCGCCTCCGCTCCCGTCACCGCGAGCACGACCGACCCGAGCGCGAGAAAGGCGAGCTTTGCATCCAGTACAAAGAAATGGATGGCCCACATCGGGTTGACGATCGCGACAATCGCCGGATGGCGAATGATGTTGAGAATGCCGAGCCCGGCCAGGACCAGGAAATAAACGGCCATGATCGGTCCGAACAGCGCCCCCACCCGCGCCGTGCCATGCTTCTGGATCAGGAACAGCCCGATCAGGATAACGATCGCGGCAGGAAGAACGAAGGGCGTGAAACCGTCATTCACGGTCTCCAATCCTTCCACCGCAGAGAGAACCGATACGGCGGGGGTGATGATCGCGTCGCCGTAGAACAAGGCTGCCGCCAGCACGCCCAATATGGCGATCGTCGGAGTCCACCGGCTCTCCCCCAGCTTGCGCGAGATCAGCGCGAGCAAAGCCATGCTGCCGCCCTCCCCGTGATTGTCGGCACGCATGATGATGAACACATATTTGACCGTGACAATCAGCGTCATGGTCCAGAACATCAGAGACAGGACTCCATAGATATGGGCGGGGTCCACGGCCAGCGGATGGTGGCCGACAAAGCTCTCCTTCAAGGCATAAAGCGGTGATGTGCCGATATCGCCGAAAACCACGCCCAGCGCACCCAGCGCCAGAAGCGGCAGCTTCTCTTGCGGATGGCCGTGGCCCACCCCCTCACCCGCTCGATCCGTCATCCGCACCGTCACCCGCTGTTTCCCGGCCGCCCATTGCATGGAGCCACATTATATTTCCAGTGGAACTTTATTCGATCAGCATAGGATTCGCGTAGGAATGCACGAAAATCCTGTCGGATCCTATGGAATTTAAACGCAGAGCGCGGCCTTTCGCTCTCGATAATCTACGCCGAAATGCGCAATTGGACATTCTCCCCGAAGGAGAATGCCGAAATGACGCGCTGGTATGAACATGGGGCAGCGAAAATCGGAGTGAGGCTGGCTGGCTTGGTCCTGTTGATCTCCACCTGGCCAGAGGAAGGCCTGCTACATCGGCTGGTCCTGGGCACTCCGGGCACGGAGATGAACGCTGCAGAAATCGCACTCGCCGCTCTCTTGTTTCTGAGCGGATGCGCAGGCGCGGCTCTGACTATCATGGGACCACGGCTGTGGCAGCCGGTGAAACTTTCAGCACGCTGGTCCAGCCAGGGGTCCGCCAACCCAAAGTCGCGTCAGCCACTGCACGACAAAGCCGATCATCCTTAGAAAACCGCCTGTCGGCACTCTGTACCAGCGACGCCTGCACTTCCGTTTTCTCCGTGTCATCCACAGCTTGGGCTTCGCAGCCCAAATCCATGCGAGATTTCCGATGGCCAACCGCGACACCGACCGGCCGCTGCTGTGCTTGATCCATCAGCGCGCGTCCGGTCAGCTGCGCTGACCATCGAGCTGTGCGATCATCGGCGACAGACGCTGCTACCGGCGGTACGTCACGGTAATACCTATGGTACGCGGGCGGAATGTCGCATTCTCGAAAAGCAGCGTGCTGCTATCTTGATGAGCAAGGGCCAGACGGGGGGCGCTATCGAGCAGATTGTCCACGAACAGCGATATATCCGCGCCATGTACAAGCGCGCCCGCACGCAGACTGACGAACGTAGTGGCCGCGGGGGCGATCAGACCGGGGTCATAGCTGGCGCTAGCAGGATCGCGTTGGGGTATCGGACGTCGCAGCCGGCTTTGATACTGAAGATCGCCGCGGAGGAAGGCATCGACGCCGCCAATTCCAAATTCATACCGCCCGCCGACGCTCAATGTCCAAGGCGGACCTTCGATTGCGTCGCCGTTCAGCACCACGATCTGACCTTGCGACGCCAACCGCGCATCCTGCGTGAAATGCGTATCGGTGTATCCGGCCGCCAGGTCCAGTGTCACGCCCCGCAGCGGCGAGAGCGAAGCCTGAAGATCGAACCCGCGGCTGCGCGCAGTGCCAAGGTTGGCGATGAAGCGCAGGGCGCAGGTCGGCAGGTTGACTATTTGCTGGATGTTGCTCCAGTTCGAAGTGTACGCCGACGCTTCAATCTGGACCTTTCCTCCGAAAAACTTGTTCTTCGAACCAAGCTCCCAACTCGTAACCTTGTCGGATTTGTAGGCGCCTGGAGCAGAGTTCAGACCAAGCGCAGCAAGATCGTCTGCGCACGGAGTGACCGGGATCGGCGGATTGGCGCCGGCGGCGCGAAATCCCTTGGACCAGCTGGCGTAGAACAGGTTGTTCCGGTCGGCCTGATAGTTCACGCCAAGCTTTGGCGTAAAGGGCCTGTCGGTTTTCCTGCCGGAGCCTTCAGTCCGCGAACCATTTTGCGAGCCATCGGCGAAATTGACCACTGAGAATTTGGACTCGGCGTAACGGCCGCCGGCGACGATCTTGAGCTTTTCGGTGATCCCATAGGTGACATTGGCGAAACCGGCGATCTGGCTTTCCGTGGCGACCGAATTGTTGATGTAGCTGTCCTGTCCATAGAGCGGATAGCTGAAAAAGTCTTCGAGGCTTTGGCCGAACACTGCATTGAAGAAGCTATTGCCGAGTGGATCGACCAGCTCGTCCGTGCTGCGTTGGCGGCTGTGCTGGTAGAAAAGGCCGACTACCCAGTTCAGACGTGCGTTCGGATCCGACGATTGCAGGCGAAGTTCTTGCGTCACGAGCCGCTGTGTATTGGTGACGTGCGATGGGCTAAGATAGTAGGGCAATCTCTTATCGATGCCGGTCGGCGTCAGGAAAGGGTAGAGTGGGCCGGGATGGGCATCGGTGCTGCCGCCGGGGCCAGTGCTTTGAAACCCGCAACCATCCAGATAGCATTTCTGGTAATAGGAAAGATTGTACAGCGTGCCGCTGTAACCGGTGCGGTTCATACGCTGAAAATATGAGCTGATCGATGTAATCGAGACTCCACCGGTGTTGTACTGGATGTTCAGCGAGGGTTGATACCAGCGGTCGGAACTCCCCCGATATTCCGGAGTGCTGGTGTGGAAAACCCCATTCCCCGGATCAGAAATGCCAACAAAGAAATTGTCAGATGCGTTTGTAACACGCTTCTGGTAGGTGATACCGAGCGTGATCTTGAGGTCGTCGTCCGGCGCATAGGTAAGAGCGCCCCGCAGCACAGTGACATCGCCCTGATTGATGTTCTTGTCATCAACGATCCCGGTTTGGTTGTCGACATGATCAATGTAGCCGGCGTCACGCCGGTGCCAGGCGCTGATCCGGAAGCCCAGTTTCTGGGGAACGATCGGTCCGCCAATCGCTGCGCCGGTTTCCCAGTTGACACCGCCATGCGCAACGGCAGCGATCTCTGCCCGATCATAGGTCTGAAAATGATCAAGATTGGGCTGCGGCGTGATGAAGCGCACCGTACCGCCTTCCGACCCGGCGCCGAACAACGTCCCTTGCGGCCCGCGGAGCACTTCGACACGCTCGAGATCAAAGATGGCAGGCAATGTATTGTCGGAACTGAAGCCCAATCCGCGTATCTGAATTGGAGTGTCGTCTATGTAGATGCCGGTCGTACCTGCCCCCGCGTCTGACGCGATGCCGCGGATGCTGATGTTGTTGCTTGCACCTCCCGCGCTTCGCCCGAAACGAATCCCAGGGGTGAAACGCGCTACGTCGGCCAAGGATTTGATGCCGCGAACATCCATCGACTCTTGGGAATAAGCGCTGATGCTGATTGGAACGCTTGAAGCGACCTGCGCCTGGCGGGTGGCGGTAACTACGATCTCGCTCGGTCCTTGTGCCTCATCCCTTTTCGGTGGCGCGTCTTGCTGCGGCGCCTGAGCGCGCGCAGGTATCGCCACCAGCAGGCCGGCAAAGGCAACCCCCATCATCACACCATTATGCAAGTATTGATGCTTGTTCATTTCCGTGCCCCGTTCGTTTGCGCTCTTGATGTCGCGATGCAGGTGCCCGGCATCCTCCGATATAGCCAAGTCTAGGACGATTGCGCGCTCCTGCTACGCCAGGAGTGCCACTACACAAGGCTTGCAGTGCCATCGGCCGGTGCTGAGCGGAACGACCAGGGCTCGTTGGAACGGGTAATGTCAGCCCTTGCCGCAGGCGTGGTTCTGGCCTGGGATATATTTGCACCATCACGAAACCTCATCAACAAGAGCGACAAAGCGCCGCGCGTGATCCGCAATAGCGTTCCTTATGAACTGATGCTGTGGATGCCTCCTTCGCCCGGCATCGTATGATGCTGATTGCGCCGATTTGGTGCACGAAGGAGGAGCGGATGGCAGAAGCATACATCTTGGCGATCGATCTGGCGAAGCGGAGCTTCCAGGTCTGTGCAACGGATCACGCGGGATCGTGTGTGGATGCCCCCAGGTTCGCAAGGGGATTTTCCGGCATTCCTTGATCTGCCCCCACCGAGTGGACCGATCGGAGTGTTAGTGGATTAAGCCCATCGCCGCCATATCCGGGTGGAGGTGGAGCGAAGCGGAACCGGAGGCCGGATATGGCGGTGTCGCCGTTTCCGGGGCCGGTGGCTGGTATCCAAGACTGCTGTGCGAGCGCACGGTGTTATAATGCCGCCGCCAGGCTTCGATCAGTGAGGTGGTGTCGGCAATTCGGACAGGGTGATAAGCTCATCCCGACCTGAAGGAATGGACGGGAATGAAGACGACGAGAAAGCGCTACAGCGCCGAGTTCAAGGCGAAGGTGGCGATGGAAGCGATC
>NZ_JBEGHS010000011.1:0-13850 GCF_040676365.1 Sphingobium sp. LMA1-1-1.1 | reverse complement strand
CCAGTGAAGCGCGATCGATACCAGGCCATAGCGGTGTTGCGCGCACGGCATTGACTATCCCTTCATCGATCGGGAGTGAATTTCGCGGCTGAGCGGTCCCATACCCGCTTTCGCCCAATCCATCCGGTAATTGCGACGCCGAAGTCGCTGCGCTTGATATTGCCGGTCGCGCTGAATCCCACGTTGAGCGCGTTGTTGGCCATGGGGTTACTGCCGGCGCCGAGAAAACGCGCGTTCAGGGTGACGGGCTTGGTGACATCCTTGATCGTCAGGTTGCCGACGATAACGGCAGCATTCTTCCCGGATGGCTTAATCGAAGTCGACACGAAGCGCGCGGTGCCGAACTTCGCCGTATCGAAGAAGTCGGCGCTGTTGAGATGCTTGGTGAACCCTGGAGCGGTCGTGCTCAGTTGCTTCATGTCGAACGTAACCTCAACCTTCGACGCCGCGACCTTCGCAGAATCCAGTGAATAGACTCCCGCTGTCACCTGCAATGAGGTGGGCGCCCGGCACCCGATCGGAGAGCGCGAGCAAGATCAATCGAATGTTCATCAGGCAGTCCAGTCCATCGAATGTTCTCGGCAACCTAACGAAGTGACAAGCCCCGAGAAGTCCCATTCACCCGCTTCCGTGGTGTTTCCTGAAGGTAAAGCGGTGATGAGCAGGCACCGCGATCCACTTCGTCGACAGCGCCGGCCATGGGACTTAGTCCGGAAAGTTAGGAAAAGGGGAAGTCGCTTGCGAAGCGCAAACTGGCGCCGCGCTCGCACCCCCGCGATCAGGGTATGATGAACCATCGGCTGTCGACGCATGCCAGCAGCGCCTGTCCCGTGTGCAGCGTTGATGCCGCACTCGCCTGCAAATCAGCAGCATGCCACTGCACTCGGAGAGCGCCGGCGCGTCGGAATGGAAGCGCCAGTTGTATCCTGCAGTGGAAAAGGTGCAAGCCAGACCCCTCGGCCTCGCTCCTGGTGCTCTGCGAACAACGCCCGATCGCACTTTGACACCTTTGCCGGAGGCCAGTTTCGATCAGTCTGACGAGCGAGGCTTGGCGGCAGCAGAAGCTATCGAGAGTTAAGGACGACACAGCTTCACGGAGTTGAAGTGCCAGCAGTGAAGGAAGCACATGTCCACCTTCGGTGACCTGTTGTATGATTTGAGCCAGTATCTGCGGACCACTCCGGCTTTGGATCTGGCGGATCGGATTGCCGCGACCTCCCTCAGCCGGTCGATCAGCAGCAACTTCTGGGCGGTCCCGGCGCTTCAGGTCGCGCACATCCTTGCGATCGCGGCGGCTTTCGGATCTGTGCTCATGATCAACATGCGCATCCTGAGGATCAGCGGGGTCGACCGAACGATGGGCGACACCGTCGCGCGGTTCGCACCGTGGATCTGGTGGGCTTTGCTCGTCCTGGCCATCAGCGGACTCGGGATGATCATTGCCGAGCCAACCCGCGAGCTCCTCAATGCGGCCTTCTGGATCAAGATGGTCCTCGTGATCTCGATGATCGGGGTGACTCTGGCCTTCCAGGCGCGGACGGTGCGGCTCAACGTCAAGGATTGGGAAGCCACGCACGCGCGTCGAACTTCAGTCCGGCTCACCTCAGCGGCGATACTCCTGCTGTGGTGCGCAATCATTTTCGCTGGACGCTGGATTGCTTACGCGCCGACTTGAGAGGATTGTCGATGGCATTGGAATCTTTGTGGCAGACGCTCGAAGCGTCTTCCTTGGCGACGTTTCTAGCCGAATCGGCTTGGGCATTCCCGACAGTCGAGTCGCTCCACGTCCTGGCGATAGTCACGGTCGTCGGCTCGATCGCGATCATGGATCTTCGCCTTCTCGGCCTGGCGTCCAACGGATCGGCGGTCTCGGCGGTCTCCGATGAGACGCTGCCCTACGTCTGGATCGCGTTCATGGTGGCAGTCGCCACGGGGAGCCTGCTCTTCGTCAGCAGAGCCACTGCCTACGCTGTCAACACCTACTTCATCGCAAAGATGGTCTGCCTCGTCCTGGCGGGGCTCAACATGCTGCTGTTCCAGAGCATCACCTGGCGCGGCCGAGATCGCTGGGATCGCAGCGCCACGCTTCCGCTGGCGGCGAGGATGGCTGGCGGCATTTCGCTGTTGTTCTGGATCATGGTGGTCGTGTGTGGTCGTCTCATCGGCTTCACTCTCGCCGCCTTCTGACAGGAACCCTGAGAGAGGATCCAGGAGTGCTTCCTGTGCTTCAAGATCACCGCTTCGGAAAGATGGGAGCACGCCGCGCCGCCGGCAACCGCGCCGGTCATCCTGAACAAGATCAGCGAGACCACGCGGGAGCGGCGTTGGCAGCGGGCAGCGAGGGCGGGCTTCTTCGACGCGAGCTGACCGCAGGTGGCCGCGCGCTTGCCAGCACTGGCTACACTGTGGATGATCGACGCGAAACGACGAAGGCCAGCCTTCTCTTCTTCACGCGCCGCTGAGGCCCTGCCGCCAACGAGCCCGCCTCGCCCCGCCTATTTCGCGCTGAGAAGGTAGGCGATGACCGCCTTGCGCTCGGTGGCGGACGGCACAGCCGTGACCATCCGCGTGCCGGGTACCATCTTGCTCGGCGCCAGCAGGAACTTGTCGAGGACGGCTTCGGTCCAGACCAGCTTCGAGTTCTTCAGCGCGGCGGAATAGTTGAAGGCCGGCACCGAGGCCGCAGGACGCTTTGCGATGCCGTAGAGGGCGGGACCCACGCCATTCTTCCCGTCCACCTTGTGCGTGTGGCACATTTGGCAACGCCCTTTGAAGAGCGCCTCCCCATCCGCGGGAGCGGCCTGTGCGGAGGCCGTGGACAAAGCGACGGCGCTGGCGAACGCAAGCGCGAGGCCAGCGGCGTTCGACTTGACGAGATCCATGGCACGACGAGGGAGACTCAACTGCATGCTAACTCCAATCCTTTGATGATCATTGCGCGGCGACAGCTGCGGCGTCCGTTCGTCTGCACTCGTTCTACTGCGTTGCAGTGCTTGCCGCGGGCTTCGACAAAAATTACTGACCGATCGTGATGCTGCTCAGCTCGCTCGGTTCCTTGACCCCGGCATCCGGCAGCGCTTGCCCATTCTCCGCCAGGATGTAGGTAGTTAGGTTGAGAACGGTTTCTGCTTCGAGCGAGCCGGGATCGTTCTGTGGCATCGTGCTGAGGATCCGCCCATAGAGCGCCCTGGCTGGCTTGCCGCTCCAGGAGGTGAGAAAACGCTGTCCCTTCAGGCTTGCTGAATGGGCGTCGCTCGGCTGGCCCTGATCCATGCCGTGACAGGCGGCGCAGACTTCCCCGAACACCTTCTTGCCGGTGGCGATCTGGACTGCGACGGCCCGAGTATCGGACGCAGGAGATTCTGGACCGCTGGGCGCCGATGCGATCAGAAAGGGCGCCGCCAGGACGGACCCGCATGCTACTCGCAATCCCGAGATCCGCCGTCGCTCGTCAAGTGTGCCGGCTCTGCGTGCGCTGCTCATCGTGCCGGCACCTCGTTCACGGCCAAGGCGACCCAACGGCCTCCGACCTTGCTGTTGCCGATGGGTACTACTATCATCTGCCTTCCTTTGACTTGATAGGTGATGGGTCCGCCTGTCGTTCCTGCGGGCAGCTTGATCTCGCCGACCACCTTTCCCGTCGCCTTGTCATAGGCGCGGAACACGGACTCCCCCGAAACGCCGGCCCCGCCGAACACCGCATCGCTCCCCTCCCCGACGAAGAGCAGCGATTTCGTCACGAGCGCTGCCGGCCTGCCAGGATATCCGAGCGGCGGCAGCTGTAGCCCCGCGAGCAGCGGGTGGTTGCGCGGCCCCTCCCCGTTCGCCGCCATCCAGACTTGTCTGCCGACCTTCATGTCGATCGCCGTGATCCGGCCGTAGGGCGGCTTGGTGAGCGGCAACTCGTTTCGCGGACCGATGCCGTACGGATTGCCCGGTGTCGGCGATCCCGAGAAGCCGACGTCCCAGCTGTAGTCTATGGTCGCCTTCGGATCCGTCGTCTTGCTCACTCCGACCACGCCAGGCGCGGTCATGGACACCGCATAATAGAGGCCCGTCTCGGGATCGAACGCCCCGGTGTTCCAGCCGATCGAGCCGATATCACCAGGGGAGGAAATTGTACCCTTCGTGCCCGGACGATCCTTCGCGTTCACCGTCGGCGGCGTGAAGAGCGGACCATGCACGTATTGGTCGCGTATTCGCATGGCCTCCTCGCGAAGCGCTGGAGTGAAGTCAATGAGGTCGTCATCGGCGAGGCCGATCCGGTCGACCGGCTCCGGACGCGATGGAAATGGCTGCGTGGGCGAGGCGTGCTCCCCAGGCACGGTGCTTGGCGGTACGGGGCGTTCGTTGATCGGCCACACCGGCTTTCCGGTCGCGCGGTCGAGCACGAAAATATAACCTGTCTTGTTGGCTTGGATCACTGCCTTGACCGTGCGTCCGCCAGTCTTGAAGTCGGCGAGCACCGGCGGTGAAACGTTGTCGAAGTCCCAGAGATCGTGATGAACGGTCTGATAGTGCCAGATTTTTCGACCTGTCTTGGCGTCCAGGGCGACCAAGCTGTTCGAGTAGAGGTTGTCGCCGGGGCGGTGGCCGCCGTAGTTGGGGTTAGTCGGCGCCGACAGAGGTACATAGACAAGGCCGGTTTCGTCATCCGCGGTGATCGGCGCCCAGGCGGCCATGTTGCCCGAGTAGGCCTCGGCTCCTCCCCAGCTATCGCCGCCTGGCATGCCCCGGTCAGGGATGACCTTGAATGTCCAAACTAGCTTGCCCGTGCGAACGTCGTAGCCGCGGATGTTCTCGGGCAGGGCCTCCTTTTCGTTGCCGCTGTCGCCATAGCCTACGCCGACCTTGCCGCCGCCGTTCCCGCCGACCACGATCACGTCGCCCACTACGATTGGGCCATTGAAGTTGAAGTATACCGCGCCATCCGGCGTGTTACGGTTTAGCGATACACGACCGCCCTCGCCGAATCCCGTCACGGGACTCCCATCGCTGAGGTTCAAGGCGTAGAGATATTCGCCGCGCACCGAAACAACTCGCGCCTCTATTCCCGTGCCCCAAACATCAACGCCCCGGCTGCTCTGTCCGGCCGCTTCTCGGAAGGTGGCCTTGAACGGCTGCTGAACCCAGACGGTCTTGCCGGTCGCTGCGTCAAACGCTTCGACCAGCCCCACCCCATTAGGGGCATAGAGGATGCCATCCCGGATCAGCGGCGTACCCCGGAAATAGGGCGATGGTTGCAGATCGGGAAACTTGGTCAGCAGCGCTTCGTCGACGCCCGGACGGTTCCAGACGACCGCCAGCCGATCGACATTCCTTCGGTTGATGTTCGCAAGCGAGGAGTAGCGGTCAAAGCGGTGAGAACCACCGAAGTAGCTCCACGTGTCGGCGCCGCCTGCTAGGACGCTCGACGGGGACAGCAAGAGGGCCAGGGAAAGCAAGCCACGTGCTTTTCGGAAGTTCACCTTGTCGTTCTCGCTCATCTCGAATTCGTATTCCTCTGCGTCGAAACAATCCCCGTCAGCCCTCTAGCGGCAACCGCCTTGCGGAACTGATCGTGGCGCGGATGCGCTGCACCACAACCACGGTACCTGCCACAGCTATCGGCGGTACGAGGCGGTGACGCCGACTGTACGGGGCCGGAGATAGCTGGTCGTGTACAATGGGCTGTTGACGTACTTCTCGACGCCCTGTGCACGGTTGTAGTTGAGCGCATTATTGACGAACACCGACACGTCGACGCGATCGAAGCGCATGCCTGCCCGCAGGTTGACGAGGCTCACGCTCGGCCGTGGAGTGTCGAACGGCTGGAACAAGGGACTGTCGGGATCGACCCTGCCGGTCCGACGAGGGGCGCTGGTGTAGGTAAAGTCGCTGCGCAGATACCCTTCGTTTCCGCGCATCGGGATACGGTATTCGCCTGAGAGGTAGATCGTCCAAGGGGATCCGGCATTCGGCACGAAGTCGCCCTTCTGGAAGACAAGGCTTTCTTCGCTGAACGTTGTGCGATTGTAGCCGACCGACGCGCTGAGATCGAGTTGCGGGATGGGACTGTATGTCACAGCCGCGTCAAAGCCTCGTGACTTTGCCGAACCGAGGTTGTCCACGAATAGATAGCCGCAAGTCGGCAGCTGCAGCTGCGTTTGGATCTTGTCCCACTTGATGAGGTAGATGCTTCCGTCGAACCGCAGTTTGCCGCCGAGCATTCGATTCTTCGAACCGACTTCGTAGTTCCAGACCGTGTCCGACTCGTACGACGTGGGTGATGCCGGGTTGCCGTTGGCATCCACGTAGCCAAGGCTAGTGAGATCCCCCCCGCAAACCGGCGGAACACGGACCTGCGCGCCGCCGGGTCTGAAGCCCTTCGACGCCGTCGCGTAGATCAAGTTACGGTCGTCCGGCTCCCACGAGATACCGAACTTCGGGGTGAACACCTTTTCGTTGTTGAACTGTCGTTCGATCGGGAACACCGGCGCGAACGCCCCCTGCCCCGGCGTGCAGCCTGCCGCGTCAGGACACGGCGTTCCATAGGGGGCGTTCAGGTTATTGAGCGGACCGCCCTGGACAGTGTCGAACCGGACCTTGTTGGAAGCGTAGCGACCACCCACCGTGAGGGTGACTTGCGGCACGATCTTGAAGTCCACCTGGCCGAACCCGGCGAGTTGCCGTTCGCGGGACGAGAACTCTGCCGAGTATACGAGGGAGTTCGGTCCGAGCGGTACGCCGAAGGCGTTGAGGAACGCGCTGGTGCCCGGATAGGGGCCGTCCGCCGCGGTGACGCCGAACAGGGACGGCACGCGCCCGAGGAAGTTGACATAGTCCTCTTCGTACGAACGTTGGCGGTTGTTGCTGTAGAAACCCCCGACGACCCAGCGCAGACGAGCGTCCGGATTAGCGGATTGCAGCCGCACCTCCTGCGTGAAGTTGCGCTGACGGTCGGTGAGGATGTCGCGCGCAGAATCGCCGACGCGTGGCGCTGCGAAGCCGAGGAACGAGTAGCCGTAGCTGCTCGTGGCCTCGACCCACTGGCTGTGGTTGCGGGCCAGCCACGCCGTCGTTGAGATCAGCTGGACCGCATCGTTGGACCAGTCGACGGTCACATATGGAAGGTAGAGCCGGTCCGAGCCCTTGTCATAGAGCGGAGCCTCCAATCCCGTGAGGAAGGGCTGGCCCGTAGCGGGATTCCCGGGATCATTCGGATCGTTCAGGAGCTGCGTGGTCGAGCCCGCCGCGAAGACTGGAGCGGCGTAGACACCTCGGCCCGGTCGTGAGGCGCTGACCCACACCGTATTCGTAGCATCGTGGAGCGTCTGGTCCTCGACATTGAAAGATCCTGTCACCACGAGATTTTCGGTCACGTTGAACGCCAGCGCGAAGCGTCCGGCGATGGTCTCGGTCCAGTTGGAATCCTCGTAGACGGTCCTGGCACCCTCGAGGCGCAGCCCGTCCGGGCCAAGCGAGCCGTCCACAACCGGCTGGCCGCCGCTTGTTGCCACGATAGGGGTGCCGGCGATGCGATCGACGAAGCCCCCCTGACGACGGAAGTACCCGGCTGCGCGGAAGGCGATCTTGTCGTCGACGATCGGCCCACCGACCGCCGCTCCGAACTCGTAGCTCTGACCGCCGCCATCGATGTCGCCGAACTCGGCCCGCGCGCGGAATTGGAAGTCGTTGAACGACGGTGTCGGCTGGATGAAGCGGATGGTTCCCCCCTGCGATCCGGATCCGAACAGGGTTCCCTGGGGACCGCGGAGCACCTCGACCCGCTCGAGGTCGAACAAGACCGGGAAATATGTGCCGGCGGAGTAGCCGAGACTGCGCACCTGAATGGGAACGTCGTCGATGTAGACGCCGGTGGTGGATGCTCCGGCGGCAGAGGATATGCCGCGGATCGCGATCTGGTTCGAACCGGAACTGGTGCTCGTCAGGTTGACGCCCGGAGTGAGGCGGATCAGGTCGGCGAATTCGCGCACGCCCGTCCTGTTGATCTGCTCCTGCGTGACCGCCGCGATACTGACTGGGACCTTGGAGATCGATGAAGCACTCCGTGTCGCCGTCACGATGATATCGTTGCCCGGTGCCACCGTCTCGTCTGGGGCCGCCTGCGCGTCAGCGGTTCCGGAGCACATCGCCGCAGCGAGAATAGCAAGCGCCGAAGCTGTTCTGAGAAGCGCGTGATTGCCGCACATGGATTGCTCACCAACCATTCTACCTACCCCCAACTGACTTGAAGCCTCCAACCCCAAGCTCGTCAGACTGATCGAAACTAGCCTCCGGCAAAGGTGTCAAAGTGCGAGCGGGTGTTGTCCGCAGAGCACCAGGAGCGAGGCCGAGGGGTCTGGGGCTTGTACCTTTTCCACCGCAGGATACAACTGGCGCTTCCATTCCGACGCGCCGGCACTCTCCGAGTGCAGTGGCATGCTGCTGATTTGCAGGCGAGTGCGGCATCAACGCTGCACACGGGACAGGCACTGCTGGCATGCGTCGAACAACCGCCTGAAAGAGAGGCGAAACAACCGCCATCCGCCCGAGCGAGCTTGCTTGGTGATGATCGCCTCCCATAAGGTGTCAATTTGACACCCTCTCCGCGAGGGTCTGCGAGACTACCGGTTCCCCACCAGAGGTTGCGAGAAGCACGATCTGATTGGCCGCATCCTTACGGACGCGCTGAAGGCAAGGGGGAAAGAGATGGTGCAGTTCATGGTTCGTCGTACCCTAATGGCGGGGGTTGCGAGCGCGGCGCTAGTCTGCGCTTCGCAAACGGCTTGGGCGCAGGCGGCGCCTGCAGAGCCACCGGCGGCGCAGGGTACTCAGGCCGAAGTGGATGAGAACTCGGGCGGGTTGCAGGACATCTTCGTCACCGCCACCCGCACGTCCACCAACATCCAGCGGACGCCGATCGCCGTGACCGCGCTGACGACCGAGGCTTTGCAGGAGCGCGGCGCGCGCAGCCTGCTGGACCTCAACTCCTTCACGCCCAGTCTGTCCGTCGGAAACACGTCCGGCCAGGCGACGAGCGGCGGCTATGCGATCCGCGGCATGGGAGTTAACGGCAGCTCTTCGGCGGCGGTCGGCATCTACGTCGACGACGTTTACTTCTCCTCCTCGGCGGGCAATCTCCTCAGACTTATCGACGTCGAGCGCATTGAAGTGCTCCGCGGTCCGCAGGGGACGCTGTTCGGCCGCAACACCATCGCCGGTGCCGTCCAGTTCATCACCAACAAGCCCACGCAGGAGTTCGGCGGATACGTCGACGGGACCGTCGGACGCTACGATCGTGCGGACATCCAGGGCGCGATCAACCTTCCCGTGACCCGGACGCTTGCCGTGCGCCTTACCGGCGCGTCGCAGAGGAAGGACGGTTACGTACTTGACGAATTCAACCAGATCTATCGCGGAGCTGAGCGCTACAGCCAAATCCGCGTCCAAGGACGCTGGGAGCCGATGGAGAGCCTGACGGTCGATCTCAAGGGCGACTTCTTTCGTCAGCGGAGCAACGGTCAAGCGATCCGCGTGACCGCGATCAATCCCAACGCCCTGTTCATCGGCCTCGGAGCATTGGGCGGCGAGACGCGACCGTACGACGACCGCTATCTGTCGCGGTCGCGCTATAGTTTCGCAGGGTTTGGTTCGCCGGAATTTGCGCGACAGAAGTTCGAGGTCTATCAGGGCGTAGTGAACTACGACGTGACGGAGAACTTCCACCTGAAGTCAATCACTGCCTACACCAAGGCGAACAACTCGACAGCTTACGACACCGACAGCACGCCCCTCAACTTCGTGTCTGTCACGCCTGACGACAACACCGCCAAGGTATTTACGCAGGAGTTCCAGGCGAGCGGATCGGCGCTCGATGAACGTCTGAAGTGGACAACCGGCGTCTACTACTACGACAGCAGGAGCAGGTCACAGTCCGGCATCCTTTCAATTGGTCTGGATGCCTTCCCGCTTGATCCAGCGAGCCGCAGCAACGTGGAGTCGAAGGCGGTCTACGGCCAGGCAACCTTCAACTTCACCGAAGCCCTCTCGGTCACCGGCGGCCTGCGCTACTCGAAGGAGACGAGCACCGACTTCGTCGAAGGCACGGCACCGGGATCCTCAATGTTCAAGAACACATCGCCACTGATCGGCATTAACTTCCAGGCTACCGAGCGTGCCCTCTTCTACGCGAAGGCATCGCGCGGCTTCCGCGCGGGAGGGTTCACTGCGGATGCACGGCTCCCCGGAAACGGGCTTGGGTTCGGTCCAGAGACGGCTTGGACCTATGAGGCGGGCGCGCGCCTCGACCTGTTCGATCGCCGACTGCGCCTCAACCCTACGGTGTTCCAGACGGATTGGAAGAGCATCCAGTTCAACCTGCTGATTCCCACTGCCGGCCAGATCATACTTGCGACGGCCAACGCTGGCGACGCACGCATCCGCGGCGTGGAACTGGAAGGCCAACTGATAGCTACCGACCGCCTGTCCTTCAACTTCGCCGGCTCCTACTTGGACGCTGAATACACCCGAGTGCCCGCGCTCACCTATTCGGCCTATCCCGAAGGCGTGCTCGGGCCGGTCGTCACCCTGCCGAACCTGACCCGCGATACGGAACTTCAGCGGACGCCTAAGTACAAGATTTCGGTCGGTGGGCGGTACGTCCTTCCCTTGAAAGGTGGCCAGAAGATCACTCTGTCGGGCGATTATACCTACACCGATAGGCAACGCAGCGCGGTGACGATCTCGGACTCCGTCGAGATGCCTTCCTATCACCTGGTCAACTCGCGACTGCAGTTCGACTCCGCTGACGAGATGTGGTCAGCGGCATTGTTCGTCACGAACCTTACGAACGAGTACTATCTGACGGGAGGGGTGGATTATGCTGGCGGCTTCACCGCCGGTGCTCGCGTGGAGAACCCCGCCCGTCCGCGTGAGTGGGGCCTTCAGGCCACCGTCCGGTTCTAATTGCACGGGCAGCTCTTCGTAGCGGTCACGGCTCGATCTCCGTGGATGAGGCTGCACTTTGACAGGAGTGCAGCCTCATCCGTCCCGGACGCGGGCTTGGGTGAGTCCCCCCTTTCTTAACTTTCCGGACTAAGTCGCATGGCCGGCGCTGTCGACGAAGTGGGCGCGGTGCCTGCTCATCACCGCTTTACCTTCAGGAAACACCACGGAAGCGGGTGAATGGGACTTTTCGGGGCTTGTCACTTCGTTAGGTTACCGAGAAAATTTGATGGACTGGATCGCCTGATGAACATTCGATTGATCTTGCTTGCGCTGTCCGCCGCGCCAACGGCGCTGTCCGGTCAGGTGCCGGGTACCCCAGACCCATCGCGGGCGACAGCGGGAGCCTATTCGGTGGATCCTGCACACACCCAGGTCACCTGGAAGCTGAACCATCTCGGCTTCAGCATGCTGCAGGGCCAATTCGGAGCTTCGGGAGGGTCACTGTCCCTGGATCCTGCGAAGGTCGCGGCGTCGAAGGTTGAGGTTACGTTCGACATGAAGCAACTGAGCACGACCGCTCCAGGGTTCACCAAGCATCTCAACAGCGCCGACTTCTTCGATACGGCGAAGTTCGGCACCGCCCGCTTCGTGTCGACTTCGATTAAGCCATCCGGGAAGAATGCTGCCGTTATCGTCGGCAACCTGACGATCAAGGATGTCACCAAGCCCGTCACCCTGAACGCGCGTTTTCTTGGCGCCGGCAGTAACCCCATGGCCAACAACGCGCTCAACGTGGGATTCAGCGCGACCGGCAATATCAAGCGCAGCGACTTCGGCGTCGCAATGGCCGCGCCGGCCGTAGCAGACGACGTCGAGCTCGAGATCAACGCCGCTTTCGTAAAGAACTGATTCAAAACGGATGGGGTGGCCGATTGACCGCATCATCCCATTGCCGGGGAGTGAGTGATGAATGTTGGACTCCGCAAAGCGAAGGGTTTCCTGGCGCTGGCGATCTCGGCAACGCTCTCGCTGCCATTAGCAGCGGAGCCCCCGTCGCCTGCGGTAGTCGCCGCGCGCCGCGCGATCTTCGATCCGGCAATCAGCTCCGTGCTCTTCCATAACATGGACGAGTTATTCGAGACGCGTGTCGTCGGCCATGCAGCTGCGCCCTGGCAACTGCCCCGCACCGACGCACCGATGAACTTCTCCTACTCCTATGGTGGAGCGACTAAGCCGGCAAGTGAAATCCTGGACGGCAACTACACGAATGCGCTGCTGATCATCAAAGACGGCAAGATCGTGACGGAGATCTATCGGAACGGGACGGATGCACAGAGCAGGTTCATTTCCTGGTCCATGTCGAAGTCGCTGACTGGCACGCTGGTGGGACTTGCTGTGAGCGAGGGCAGGATCAAGTCGTTGGATGACGGTATCGTCACCTACCTGCCGGAACTGCGGCGCACGGGATATGAGGGCGTCACGATCCGGCAAATACTGGAGATGAGGTCGGGCGTTGACTACGACGAGCGCTACGACTGGAAGAACCCAAGCGTCGCTTCTATCAATCACGAGGAAGCGCTGGTTCAGAACCGTGTCCGCTTCGCCGACGTGGCGCGAACCCTCAAGCGCAAACACGCTCCAGGATCGACATTCGACTACAAGACAATCGACACCGCCGTGCTCGGCTGGCTTGTCGAACGGGTAACCGGGATGAGCGCCTCGGCCTACATGTCCAGTCGGATTTGGGAACGGCTCGGCACGGAACGGGACGCCTTCTACATCATGGACGGCCCTCCTGGGATCGGGCGGGAGTTCACCGGCGGCGGCTTCAACGCGACGTTGCGGGATTATGGACGCTTCGGGCAGATGATGCTGCAGGACGGGGTCGGCAATGGCCAGAGGATCCTTCCCGCCGGTTGGGTGCGCCAGGCCACTGCGCCTGTTGGAGGGCAGGAAGGAGAGACGGGCGGCTACGGCTACCAGTGGTGGACCGTTCAGAACAGCGATGCGTACTTCGCGCTCGGGTTGTGCGGCCAGTTCATCTACGTGGATCCGATCACCCGCACGGTAGTCGTGAAGTTGAGTTACGTTCCGCTCGAAAAGGGCGACGCGATGAAGGAGACGCTCAGCTTCATGGCGGCCGCCTCGGCATGGCGGCCGTGAGTGCGCTCACGAGGCGTGAGCGACAAACCACGTTTAGCCTAGTCTAATAACACACTGTCCATAACCGGCAACTAACACCACTAAATCAAAGAATGGCTTTGCTAGTCGGTTCGGTGAGCTACGAAGGATGTTGAGATGAAACGTGCTCTTTTGGCCATCGCGATCCTGGCCGCTGGACTTGCCTCCCCGATTTCAGCGCATCATTCGACGGCGATGTTCGACAATCAGAAGCTCGTCATTTTGCGAGGCACGATCAAGTCGTTCTCATATTTGAATCCTCATTCGTGGATTTCGATCGTGGCGGCCCCTGAAGGCACCACTGCTGCGAAGAGATGGGACGTGGAGTTGGTCTCGCCCGTGGTGTTGGAGCGGATGGGTATCACCCGTGAAACGTTTCGGCCTGGTGACAAGGTCGTGATGGGGATCCGGCCGTTGCGCGACGGCCGTCCCGGAGGCGCCTTCGTGCTCGCGGTGACGGCGAATGGGACACCCTATGGTGCCAAGCCTGCGGAGGTCGGCGTCGATCCGAAGCGCCTACGCCTCTAGGCCTCCGGATCGGGCGACCTCCTGAACTTCTGCTGGCGGCCCCTGCCGGACGCATGCCGACGCTACATCTCCCGAGGTCCATCGCCCGGATGGATTGGGCGAAAGCGGGTATGGGACCGCTCAGCCGCGAAATTCACTCCCGATCGATGAAGGGATAGTCAATGCCGTGCGCGCAACACCGCTATGGCCTGGTATCGATCGCGCTTCACTGG
>NZ_JBEGHS010000010.1:0-14200 GCF_040676365.1 Sphingobium sp. LMA1-1-1.1 | reverse complement strand
CTTGCTCGCACCCATCGGCAACATCCCGCCTGCCGAAGCCGAGGAGCTCTACTACGCCATGCTGGACGACACACCCATGGCAGCATAATTTAAGCCAAATGGCCTCCGGCAATCCCGGGGCGGTTCAATAACAGTCTTTAGGGGCTTTCTAAATATCAAGGATCCTGCACGCAGTCAAACCCATGATCTGACGAAGAAGTCCTTTGTCCGCAACCGTCCGTTCAACGTGAATCCGGGAGGTATGCGGATCGCAATATGGGTAATTAGTTCCAAAAATTAGCTTCTCAGGACATTCCACAATACACAACAGTAACGCTAAACGATTGAAATTAGTGCTCGTGTCGATGAAAATGTTGGGATGTGCCAGAGCAAGCTCGCAGGCCCTGGCCGTGTCGTAGCCGCCCAAATGCCCTATAATGATCGTATTGGCGGGATATTCGCCGGCAAGTCCCCCCAGTCGACTGATATCATCGCCCGTCGCAGGTGGATAGCTACTGAAAAGGATTGGCAAGCCCCCATGGTCATGGGCGGCGCGCAACAGATTAGCCACACCGTCCGCGCCGCCCGCCGGTAGAATTACTTCTCCCAATCCCTGATACCCCTGGTCCAGGACATCAACCAACCAAGCCTGGTTCTCGGCCATTGGGCGCCCCTGGGGTGGCAGCGCAAAGCCGAGGAATCGGCCGCGATGTTTTTGTACGGCGGCGGCCAATTCTACGCACGCAGCATTGACGGGCCCTGCGTCCCCCGACCACCCGACATGCTGCAGTCCATCGCACCTCAGGCGCCTGTAGCTGTCAAGATCGTGAGCATCTTCCAGATGATCGACCGCTGCCACGAGAACGGAGCGGTCGATTCCGGCTTCATCAAGCCGCACACGCTGGTCGGCGAAAGGGTGGGCGTAATGGCAGTGAATGTCCACGATCATATCGATTCACACCCGAAAAAATTCAGATCCAGGTAAATTCAACCCTCTACGCCTTGGAGGCCCGATCATTTGCCAGCCTGAAATCTGACGCGCTTACCTATCTCACGAAAATACCACTGTTTTGGACCCGTTACTGATCACCCGATGATCCACCCGCCATCCAACGGCGCGAGCAAGAACAGCACATTCAACTTCCTGACCCAGCGCCACCAGATCCTCCGGCGTATATGCGTGCGACACATGCCGAGCATCCTGGGCGATTATCGGCCCCTCATCTAGATCAGTCGTCACATAATGCGCTGTCGCACCGATCATCTTCACGCCGCGAGCATGCGCCTGATGATAAGGCTTTGCACCCTTGAAGCTCGGAAGAAAGCTGTGATGTATATTGATGCATCGGCCAGCAAGATGCCCGCATAGACGCGCAGAAAGTATCTGCATATATCGAGCGAGTACAACGAGATCAATATCAAGGTCATCAATTAGATCAATGATCTTTTGTTCTTGTTGATCCTTCGTCTCCTTATTCACCGGAAGATAGTAATAAGGCAAGCCGTTCCACTCGACAAAAGAACGCATATCATCATGATTTGAGACTACGCCGCAAATCTCGACTGGCAGCAGGCCCGACTTCCAACGATGGAGAAGGTCATACAGGCAATGTCCGAATTTGGAGACCGCAATCAGTAGACGCGGCTTGGTCGCGCGGTCGTGCAGTTCCCACTCCATTCCAAATGCCTGCGCTATCTCTTCAAACCCGACGCGTATGAGGTCGATGTTCGTCGCGATTCCCTGCTCTGGTTCGAAAACGACGCGCATAAAGAAGGTGTTGATCGACGGATCCTGATATTGGCTCGATTCCGAAATAGTCAGATTATGTTTTGACAAGAAACTGGAAACGGCGGAAACGATCCCCTTCTTATCGGGGCAACGTAGAACGATTACAAATTGCGGCTTCTGGGAAGTCATGACTTTACCCTTTCTGACTGAATTCGATTGAAGCGTCGCTGAACCAGAGCTGGAGATGGGTTGCATAACTGATGTCGGCGACAATATTGAAGCCTCCCGTTGGCGTTCCGCTGGGCTTAATGAAGGCAAGTGTTTGCGCAAAGAGAGTTTGGGCGCACTGACCTGGACCAAACTGTCGCGGATGAAGATCCAGGCTGGTGCCCTTGGCTAGCAGAGCGCGCGCGTATTCGCCGGTGACATGAAACTGCACACGACCGGCCCCGACATCGGCCAGATGGGCCGTGGCACCATTCAGAGCATCCGACAATGCCCGCACGTCGAACCCTTCCCCACCAATCATCCATTCACTGGGCGAAAGCCAAGCGATATAGGGATTGCCTTCCGCTACGCTGTTGGGCTGCTGCGGCAATGGCTGGCCCATAACATCGGCAACCGCTTCCAGCAGTTGCGAAGACGGCTGGCGCAGTCGCAATACCCAGATACTGTCATCGAAGGTCCACTCGACTTGAACAGAGGAGCAGGCGAGCTTCCAATTTTTATCAGGCACGAAGGCGCTCCCCTTCCGGATCATAGGCTGCGGGATTAACGATTTTCGCCTTCCGGATGCCAGCTGGTGTGCGGATACTGACGATCTCGCCCATCCGCCTGTCTCCGCCGCGGATCATCCCGAGCGCGACGCCGCGATTCAAGGTCGGGCTGAAACCAGCGGAGGTGATATAGCCGTCGCTTTCAATTCCACCCGGCCGCTCGGCTATGATATGTGCGCTGATTGGCAGCACGACATCGGCCTCGACTGCCTCCAGACCCACGAAACCTAACCGATCCGACCGCTGGTTTTCAACCTGCAGGAGTGATCTGCGGCCAACGAAATCGGACTTCTTCTTAAGAACGTGGCTCCAGCCCACGTCGAGAGGCGTAGTCGTGCCATCGGTGTCGCCGCCAATGTGGAGATAGCCCTTTTCCGTGCGCAGGAGCATCCAGCCCTCCACGCCTACCGCCGTCAGGCCGTGGACCACTCCGGCTCCAGCGATGCGGTCCCAAAGCAAGGCCATCAGGCACGCAGGCACGTTGATCTCGTAAGAGAGTTCGCCTGTGTAGCTGACGCGCAGAACGCGAACATCGATGCCAGCGACCTTACCTTCCTTGTAGCTCATATGGGGAAAGGCATCAGCGCTCAAATTGATGTTTGTCCCCACATCGGTCAGGATTGCCCTGGCCTTGGGCCCGGTCAGGGTGATCACCCCCCAGGCAGTGGTGACGGGGGCGACAATGACGTCAAGGTCGAGCCATTCGCATTGGAGCCATTCCTCCAGCCAGGCAGCGATACGAGTCGCCCCGCCGCTAGAGGTGCAGATGAGGAACCGATCCTCCGCCAGCCGCGTCGCCACTCCGTCGTCGATGATCACGCCCAGCTCGTTCAGCATCAGGCCGTAGCGGACCATTCCCACCTTAAGCGTAGACATGGTGTTAGCGTATATGAGGTCGAGGAACCGCCCGGCGTCGGGGCCAACCACCTCAATCTTGCCCAGCGGCGACCCGTCGAACATCCCCGCTGCCTGGCGGACGGTCCGTGCCTCGCGCCGCTCCGCCGCGTCAAGGGTCTCGCCAGAGCGCGGGTAGCAGCTTGGCCGCTGCCAGCCGCCATAATCCTCGAAATGCGCTCCGAGTTCGACATGCCGGTCATGTGCAGGCGAATGACGCATGGCGCGGAACAGTGCGCCCCGCGCTCGGCCAGCGAAACTGCCGATGGGCATCGAGGTGAAGGGGAAACGATAGCGCGTTGTGCCGGTCGATTCGATGCTCTGACCGGTCAACGAAGCCATGATCGCCAACGCATTGACGTTCGATGTCTTCCCTTGATCGGCCGCCATGCCAAGTGTCGTATAACGCTTGAGATGCTCGACTGACACAAAATTCTCTCGCGCGGACAAGGCGATATCATCCACACTGACGTCATTCTGGAAGTCTACAAAGGCCTTGGACTTGCCGCCAGCAACATGCCAGACAGGCGCCAGCGGCATGATCTGCCGTTCTTCCGCGCATGCCGGGACGGGCCGATCGCAGGCGAAACCCAGTTCCGCAAGCGCGTCGACCATGGCTTCATGCCCTCCCGACACCGCCTCGCTGATGGTAAAACGCCCTGCCGCCGCCCCGGCCGATCGCGCCTGCTGCGCACGCCCCCCCGGAACGAAACAGGCATGCTCCTCATCGAAACCCAGCTTCCCTCCCGCCTGGCAGAAGAGATGCACGGCCGGACTATAACCGCCGGACATGGCTACCAGATCACAATCTATCCAGAAGGAACGGTCATCTATGGTCCGGATGCGCGCGGCACGCACCGCCTTCCCGCCCTTCGTGTCAATGATCGCCGAGCCGGCATGAACCGGTATATCCCGTGATGCCATCTGCTGCGCAAGATCGGGGGCAATATGCGACCGCACGTCCACAAGCGCAACGACCCTGGCACCCGCGTCCGACAGGGCAACCGCCGTCCTGTAGGCATCGTCATTATTGGTGAAGATCACCGCCTTGCGGCCCGGCAGTACCGCGTGCCGCGCAATATAATGGCGCACGGCGCCCGCCAGCATGATGTTGGGTCGGTCATTGCCCGAAAAAACGATAGGCCGCTCGATCGCGCCAGTGGCCAGAATCACCTGCTGTGCTCTCACCTGCCACAGACGATAGCGTGCCACGGCAGGATCGGCAGCGCACAAGGCTTCATTGCCGATCGTTTCCAGCAGCACCAGACTGTTATGGTCAAAATAGCCTACCGCGGCTGTCTTCGTCAGGATCTGCATGTCGGGACTGGCTGCAAATTCGCGGCCGATATGTTCCGCCCACAGCGTTCCTGACATCGCATCGATCTTGGCTTCGTCGGTTCGCAGTGACCCTCCGACGACGCTGTCCTGCTCGATCAGCATGACGCGCGCGCCCGAACGGGCGGCTGCCCGCGCCGCCGCAAGGCCCGCAGGGCCCGACCCAATAACCGCAATATCGCAATGGGCGAAGCGCGTTTCGTAGCGGTCGGGATCATCCTCGGTCGGCGCCTTGCCCATACCGGCAGCCTTGCGAATGAAGCCTTCGTACAGATGCCAGTTTGGCCACATGAAGGTCTTGTAGTAAAAGCCCGCCGCCAGGAAGCGCGACACCAGGTTATTGACGCCTCCCACATCGAAACCAAGGCTGGGCCAACAATTGACCGGCTGGGCCTGCAGCCCGTCATAGAGCGCGATTTCAGTCGCCCTCACATTGGGCGTGGACCGACCGCCGCTTCCCAGTTGCACCAGCGCGTTGGCTTCCTCAACTCCCGCACCAATTAATCCGCGGGGGCGATGATATTTGAAGGAGCGGCCAAACAACCGCACGCCATTGGCCAGCAGCGCCGAAGCCAATGTGTCGCCTTCGAAACCCTGATAGGTTTTCCCGCCAAAATGGAAGGTCACCGGGCGCGACCGGTCGACATAGCCGCCCGACCTCAACCTGAACGTTTGGCTGGTCACCCTTGCCCCTCCTGTTCAACTGCCTGTGCGCTGGCATGATTCATTGGATAGATTTCCAAGATCGCATGGGTTGCCGTGTCGCGCGCGACATTGAACCAGCGTCGACATCCATAAGCATGCAGCCAGCGCTCCCGGTGCAATCCCCTGGGATTGATCCGCTCGAACAAATATTGCGCCCATCGCTCGTCGGACACTTCTTCGGGCGGCCCTGGCCGGGTGATGTGGCTTTGCCCGCCGCATTGAAATTCAATTTCGTCCCTTGGCCCGCACCAAGGACAATGGATCAACAACATGGCCTTACCTCATCTCAATGCGCAATGCCCGAGGCGGCAGCCTCATCGATCAGCGCCCCCGTGGTGAAGCGTTCCAGCGAGAAGGATCTTGCCAGTTCATGCGGCTCGTCGGTCGCAAGGTGATGGGCCAGAAGCGTTCCACCTACCGGGATTGCCTTGAAGCCACCGGTGCCCCATCCGCAATTGAGATAGAGACCAGGCACCGGGCTCTGACCGATAATCGGGCTAGAATCGGGGCAAATGTCGACAATCCCGGCCCATTGCCGCAGAAATCGCACTCGGCCAAGCGACGGATATTGCTCCGCTACAGCACCTAGGACGTTGCGCATCGTGGGCAGGTTGCCCCGCTGCGCATAGGACGGATAGAGGTCAAGCGATCCGCCGACCACCAGGCCACCTTTGTCCGACTGGCTGATGTAGACACCGGTCGCAAGCGACAGGATGACCGTGTCAATCACCGGCTTGAGTGGTTCCGACACGAACGCCTGAAGCGCATAGCTAGTGATCGGCAGACGAAAGCCCGCCATATCCGCCAGCACCGTTGAATGACCTGCGACAGTCATTGCAACCTTGCCGGCACGGATGCGCCCCCGGCTCGTGTCGACCGCGACCACCTGGCCACTCGCGTCGCGCACCATGCCGGTAACCTCGCAATTCTGGATGATGTCGACCCCAAGCGAGTCCGCAGCCCTGGCATAGCCCCAGGCCACCGCATCATGGCGCGCCGTGCCTGCGCGCTTCTGCATGAAGCCGCCCCAGACAGGATAGCGGGCAGCAGGCGACATATCCAACGCCGGCACCCGCCGTGCGATTTCTTCGCGCGAGATCATTTCGCTGTCGACACCATTCAGCTGCATAGCCCCGACCCAACGAGTCGCAGCCTCCAGATCGTGGCGGCTATGTGCCAGCGTTATCATGCCGCGCTGACTGAACATGACATTATAGTTCAGCTCTGTGGCCAAACCTTCATATAGCTTCACCGAATGATCATATAGTGCGGCACTGGCAGGATAATAATAGTTAGATCTGACGACTGTTGTATTTCGACCGGTATTTCCTCCACCGATCCACCCCTTCTCCAGAACTGCAACATTCCTGATACCATAATTCTTCGCAAGATAATAAGCCGTTGCGAGACCATGGCCTCCACCACCCACGATTACGACATCATAGGATTCCTGCGGCACCGGATCACGCCAGGCCTGACGCCAGCCCATTTGCCGGCGCAGGCCTTCTTTGAAGACTTTCCATCCCGAATAGCCCTGCACGGTCGCCCTCGCTGTCACGATACATATGTGTATTGGCATGGCATAATGGAGACGCTATGAGTGCGCAAGCGCTGAATCGATGCGGTTGCGCTATAGCCTTTAAGCCAAAGGAAATTTCAGATGGCAGCCAAGCTGATTGACGGAAAGGCCTTTGCAACCCAGTTGCAAGAGCGGCTTTCCAGGGACGTGGAGCGGTTGAAACGTGACCACGGCCTCACCCCCGGACTTGCCGTGATCATGGTAGGCAGCGATCCTGCAAGCGCGGTCTATGTCCGCAACAAGGGCCAGCAGACGCGCGCGATCGGCATGGCCTCCTTCTCCCATCACCTTCCGGAGGAAACAAGCGAAGCCGATTTGCTGGCACTGGTCGCTCAGCTCAACCTGGATCCGCATGTTCACGGGATTCTTGTGCAGCTTCCCCTGCCCCCCCAAATGGATACGAAAAGGGTGCTCGCCGCAATCGCACCGGAAAAGGACGTGGACGGTTTCCATGTCGTGAATGCCGGGCTGCTGGCAACGGGACAGCAGGGTATCGTTCCTTGCACGCCACTTGGATGCCTGATGTTACTGGAGGATCACCTTGGCTCCCTGCGTGGTAAACGCGCCCTGGTCATCGGCCGATCGACCATTGTGGGCCGACCGATGGCCCAACTTCTGCTCGCAGCGGACTGCACCGTTACAATCGCGCATCGCTATTCGGAAGATTTGCCGACAATCTGCGCGGAAGCTGACATCATCATCGCGGCGGTCGGCGTTCCCCGACTGTTGCGGGGCGAGTGGCTGAAGCCCGGCGTGGTGGTGATCGATGTCGGCATCAACCGCGTTGCGGTGGACGATGCTGAAGCGGCGAGCCAGGGTAAGACCCGGCTGGTGGGCGATGTCGCCTTCGACGAAGCCGTGCAGATCGCGGGCGCTATCACTCCCGTTCCTGGCGGCGTGGGTCCCATGACGATCGCCTGTTTACTCGCCAACACCATCACCGCCGCAGAGCGATCGATGCAAGAGGCCGAGCAAAGGCGCGTCGCCTGACGCCGGATCGGGCCGGTTGAGCAACATCGCTAGCGAGATCGATGCGGCCCCGCCCCGCCCGATCGCTTGCTCCGCCAATTAGCCGGCCCTTGCACGCCGCAGCCGCACTGCCTCCACGATGGAATTCCTGAAGATGCGGATTGCGCTGTTGCCCAATGCGGCCGGCTCCACCTGCAGATAATAGGCATAGCCCACCGTGGCGCGGTTGGCGAAGGGTGTGGCGATGGCGCCCTGCGCGATCTGGGGAGCAAACATGTCGACATCGGCGAGCGCGAGGCCCGATCCTTGCGCCGCAAATTCCACGGCGAGCGACATCGATTCGAACACCAGTCCGCGGTCATTCTTAAGCTGATGACCATAGCGAGCTGCAAAGCGCTTCCAGAGTAGGTCCGTAGGCTGATGAGGGATCTGGACATGGAGAAGTTCTGCCGATGCAAGGGCCGATGCCAGACCGCTTTTTCTGAAATCTGCTACATGGTCGACGCTGCACACCGGCGTCAGTTCGATCTCCCACAACAGTTCCCGATACGCCGTTTCCCGGCCGCAGGCATCGAAGACGACGGCGAGATCATAGCCGTCAGCAGTCAGGCCTTCCCCGAAACTACTCATGATCATCACGTGAATTTCCGGATTTTGCTGTCTGAAATCCTTCAGGAAAGGCATGGCACCGGCCTGCAGAAAGGTTGGGGGCATATGGATGCGCAGTGTCGGGCTGCCGCGTAGTGCTTCAATGCCATCCTGAAGAATATCAAAGCCCCGGCGAGCAGCGACAAGCAGGCGCTCGCCCTCCGCGGTCAATCCGATGCCCCGCGCATGACGGGTAAATAGCGGCTTGCCGATCATTTCCTCCAGGATAGCGACATGGCGGCTTGCCGCGCTCTGCGTCACGCCAAGCCGCTCTGCACCGGCGCGAAAACTGCCTGCCTGCGCAACCGCTTCGAACGCGCGGAGGGCGTTGAGCGGCAATTTTGCTCTGCTCAGTTTGGCCAAGGTCATCAGTCCCACAGGTGCGATCCTGCTGACCGCAGCGGCACTATGGACCAAATCCTCTCCAAAGCGATCTAATTTTTAGATGGCTTTCATAAATTCAAGATGGGTCACATCGCCCCGCCCTGGGTTAGAATGCGTCAGCAGGAGGACGCCATGCTTGAAATCGACCATATCCACGATCTGTTTTCGCAGCGAAAGCCCGCTCACAGCCTTCCTCAAGGCCTTTATCTTGACGCCGCCGCCTACGAATTTGACCTGCGCGCAATCTTTGAGCGCAACTGGGTCATGATCGGGTTCGAATGTGAACTGCCGTCCAGCGGCAGTTATCTGGCGGCGCAGGTCGGCCGATCGCAAATCGTCGTTATCAGGGACAAGACGGGCGAGATCCGCGGCTTCCACAATAGTTGCCGCCACCGCGGAGCGCAGATTTGTCCGACGGGCACAGGACGTGCACCGCTGCTCGTCTGCCCCTATCATCAATGGAGCTATGATCTGACTGGTACGCTGAAGCGCGCGCCGGGCATGGATGAGACGTTCGAATTGAACGGACACGGACTGCGCCCCATCCATGTGGAATTGGTCGCCGGCTGCGTCTACGTCTGCCTGGCGGAGCTGGCGCCCGACTTCAACACCTTCCGAACGGCGCTGGAACCGGCGATCGCGCCATTCAACCTCAAGGATGCCAAGATCGCGCATGTCGTCGAACTGGATGAAGACGCGAATTGGAAGCTGGTAATGGAAAATGGCCGGGAATGCCATCATTGCAATGCTTGCCATCCTGAGCTGAAATCCGCCTTTCCGATCGAAATCGGCGACAACGACTTCTATGATTCGGCCGAAAGTGTCGCCTTGAGCGCTCGCCTGCAGGCACTGGGGCTGGACGTGCCGACGACCATCGCCGATTGGTTCCAGATCAGCCGTTTTCCGTTCAATGAAGGCCGGACATCCTATTCGGTCACGGGTGGCCCGCTGGTGAAGGTGCCACTCATCGATGTGGGAGAAGGCAATCTCGGTTCACTGCGCTGGGCGATCGAACCCAATAATTTCTGCCATGTAACGGCGGATTCGGCCTTCATGTTCAACTGCAATCCCACTGGTCCGCTCAAAACCAAAGTTACCGCGAAATGGCTCGTCCACAAGGACGCGGTGGAAGGGGTCGACTATGACGTCGAAAAGCTGGTCCACATGTGGGACATGACAAATCGTCAGGACAAGGATCTGGCGGAGAACAACCAACGCGGTGTCAACAGCATCGGTTATGTGCCAGGACCCTATTCAAAGCTGAACGAACCGTTCGTCATCAACTTCGTCGATTGGTATTGCAGGACCGCCATGGCCTACATCGAGAGCGAGAAGATGGGATGTCCCATAGCCGCTGATGCCTGAATGGCAGCGGGGTCCCGCAAGCGAAAACCTCCGCAATTTTGCCCGACCGGACACCGTCTACCCACTTCTGACCGCCGTTCGGTCGTTCAGCGACCTTAAGGCCCCGAGCACGACGGAGCGTGATGATGGCCTCCCACGTCATCCCGGAAGGATTACGCCTGGCAGCAGCGCGGTAGGCAATTCGTCCTCATCAGTCGCGAGACCGAGGCGCCTGCCGCGTAGCTCCTCGAGCAACCGAATCTCCGCCGCCGGAAAACTCTCCTCAGTCATAACCCTCAACCGGCAACCCCAGCGTCAAGATGCGGCAATGAGATGAAATTATGAATTCGCCTAAAAAATTGAGGCTTCAGACTAAGCGGCGATGATGGCGAAGACAATTCACGCCGGTTAGCTTCGTTTCCGCAACCAACATAAGGACCAATGGGGTAAACGGGACTGCGACATGGGGTTTGAAGAACGCAGGCCGGCTGCCGTTCAACGGCAGTACACCTATTCTTGAAAAGGGGTGAGACACGATGTTGCCGTTAGTTTCTTTCGCAGGCGCGCGGCGCCTTCTGCTTCTGTCCACCAGCATCGCGATTGCGGGGGGAAGCGCCGCCTTCGCTCAGACCAGCTCCACCGCAAGCCAAGCAGATCGCACGGAGGGCGAGATCGTCGTGACCGCCAGCCGCTCCGGCGAGCAATCAATCCAGAAGACGCCGCTCGCCATTTCGGCCGTCTCCGGTGAGGATCTCGCGACCCGCGGCGTCGGCGGGCTTACCGACCTGTCCCATACCGTGCCGTCGCTCAACGTCACAGAGCAGCAGCCCGGCACCAACAAGATCGACATGCGCGGCGTTACGGCTGGGGCGCTCGACACCAGCGACGCGCAGGACCGTTCGCTCGTTGCCATCTATCTGGACGATACGCCTCTGTCCCTTCAGGGTAACAGCCCCGATCTCAAGGTGCTCGACCTTGAGCGCGTAGAAGTCATCCGTGGCCCTCAGGGTACGCTGTTCGGCGCCGGATCCATGTCGGGAACGATCCGCTACATCACGGCCAAGCCGGATGCGTCGAAGACTTTCGGCAGCTTCGACATTCTTGGCTCCGGGACAAAAGGCGGCGGCTTCAACTATAATGCCCGCGCCATGTTCAACCTTCCCCTCGCCGATACGCTTGCGCTGCGGGTGAGCGGCTACCAGGGCACCAACTCAGGCTACATTCGCAATGTGCGAACGAACAAGAATAACACGAACGAGGATAAGACGACGCAGTTCCGCGCGGCTCTTCGCTTCACTCCCAATGAAAAGCTGACGGTTGATGCCTCGGTCACCTTTGCCGACCTCGACGTCAATGAACGCAATGCCACATATTCTGGCCTGGGTGAATTCGAATATGCATCCTTCTTCCCTGAACTCTATCGGGACCGGACGAGGATCTACAATTTAACGCTCGATTACAAGACCGGGGACTTCGATCTGATTTCGTCCACCTCCTATATCGATCGTTTCTCGACCAGTACACGATCCTTTGACTTCCTGACGAGCACGCTGCTGGGCACGCCGTTGGCCCCGTCCAAGTCCTTCATCGATAATGACGTTACGGACTTCACCCAGGAAAACCGGATCAACTTCAACAATGGCGGCCCACTGAAGGTCAGCGCCGGCATATTTTACGAGCGGCTCAAGCGGCATTACTTCCAGGACAGCCCCTCTCCAGGCTTCGACGCCAACTTCTCGGCGGTGATCGGCGCCCCCTTCAGCAGCCTCGACTATCTGGCGCTGACGACCGACGACATCTTCACCGCAGATCAATTCATCAAGGAACGGCAGTTCGCAGTGTTCGGCGAAGCGACCTACACCCTGGCCGATGGGCTCGATCTGACGGCGGGTGTGCGCTACTTCAACTGGAAACAGGATTTCGATCTTAGCTTCCGGGGCGTAGCTGGTGCGCTGGGCGTGGGCCGGCCGTTGACCGTCCTGGACACCGCAAAGGAAAACGGTTTCAATCCCCGCTTCAACGCCTCCTACAAGATCAGCGACAACCACATGATCTTTGCAGAGGCGGCCAAGGGATTTCGCTATGGCGGCGTCAACCAGCCGGCACCCGACTTGTTCTGCGGCGCCGCTCTTGCGGCGCAAGGCCTCACCTCCTCTCCGGCAACCTTCGGTGCGGACAGCCTGTGGAACTATTCTGTTGGTACCAAGAACAGCTTCCTTGATCGGCGCCTGACCTTCAACGCCACGGGCTTTTACATCGATTGGAGCGATGTCCAGACGCGCAACAATCTGAGCTGTGGCTATTATTTCATCCAGAATGCGGGCAAGCTACGGAGCAAAGGCGTCGAACTGGAAAGCTCTTTCCGGCTGACCCCGAACTGGACCGTGTCGGGCAACTACAGCTTCACGGACGCGACCGCTAATGGCCCGATTCCCAATGCCGGCGCACGGGACAGCGATCGGGCGCCATTTTTCCCCCGACACATCCTAAACGTCGCTACCGATCTTAAACTACCCGTCGGTGAAGACAATCTCATCGCTCATGTGGACTATACTTATCGGTCGAACAGCTATACTCGCTTCAATAAGAATGCGGCTGATGCCCGCGAAATTCCTTCACAGAACATTGTCAACGCCAGCTTGATGTACGATCTGGGCCAGGTCCAGTTCGGGGTGTTCGTGAACAACCTGACTGACGAGGCGATCGTTACCGACATTCGTGAACGGCGCTATGTCGAGCCGGGCGACATTGTTTTCCGGGGCCGTCCGCGCACCATCGGAGCACGGGCACACTTCAGCTTCTGATCATGCCTTGTTGGGTATGGCTGCCGGTTCTGCCGAAAGGCAGGATCGGCAGTTTTTTCTTACTTTCCTGATAGCGGCGATCGGGCGAAGCCTGGGTTTGGGTTGGCCATCCTCTATCTGACAAGCCCTGCCAGATGCGATATTTTATCAGCCACAGGGCCAGAAATACGGCCGGCGCCACTATCGCCACGGCCAAGTTATGTGAGAGGGCGATTTCATGTTCAATGGCGACAACCGAGAGCCCCTCGACAATCTCCTGAAGCCGTAGCTGCAACTGGGTGCGCCGATCCATCGATTTGAGTAGATCTCGGTTCTGCTGCGACAGGGCCGTATCGACACGAGTCCGCAGAAAGGCCATGGTCCAGGCCACCCGCTAGGAAAGATCCTCCAGTCGACCAGAAAAGGAAATACATCTTCTGACCGCCGGCAACAGGCGACGATCGGTAAGATCCTCCAGCGTCATGATCGAAGAAATGATCGAATGGACCACGCCGAATGACTGTGTAGCTCGGAGATTCCGTGTGGCGTTCCCACAGAATGTGGAATCCTGCATATTCGAAACTTATGAAATGCCGATCCTGCACAGTGCCGTTTTGTGTTTGGAAGAGAGAGAAAGCGTCCCTCTCACTATCCATCAATGTGGCGTGGGTGCAAACCAGTACCTCGTGATACGCACCAGCGCCACAATCGGTGGTGACTTGCAGACATGCATCTCATTCGAGAGAAAGTGTCTGGATGGATGGTTATTGAATGAGAATATTCTCCATCATCCTCTCCAATGATTGCCGGCCCACCGGCACGTTCAATCCCGCCGCCGGGACGTGTCACAATCGCGGGGCGGACACTTTCGCCATGATCTCAGGCACAACCTTGAACAGGTCGCCGACCAGACCGACATCCGCCACCTGGAAGATCGGCGCATCCTCATCCTTGTTGATGGCGATGATGGTCTTGGAATCCTTCATCCCCGCCAGATGCTGGATCGCCCCGGAAATGCCGACGGCGATATAGACTTCCGGCGCGACGATCTTGCCGGTCTGCCCCACCTGATAGT
>NZ_JBEGHS010000009.1:0-17615 GCF_040676365.1 Sphingobium sp. LMA1-1-1.1 | reverse complement strand
GCTTCTTGGTCCAGCACCAGGCGGACTGCCCGCTCGCGCACCTCCGGTGCAAACTTGTTCGTTGTCTTGCTCATCTTAGACCCTACCTCTCAGGAGTTAGGGCCTCCGGCAATCCCGGGGCGGTTCACAGGTCGTAGTGCGATCCCCGATGTAGCCTCACCAGACCTCCGTCCGCACTTCTGCCAAAGTAGTGCTAGGCATGTTCGCCGGTTTGAAAGCTGGAGGGGCGCCCCTTCATGCCGGACCCCTATGGCAATCTCTTTGCAAGAAACGGGTGACGAGCCATGTCATACCGCAAAGAGCGCAGGGGCCCTTGAACCGTTCATAGCCGTCATCGGGATTGAGTCGTCCGACGATGGCGTTCGCTTGCCCGGGAAAACTGAGTTCCAGCCGGTCTGCAATGCACATTTCGCAAATTGCATGAGGGGACAGCCGAATCAACAGAGAGGACAACGCCGATACAGTGGCCATCACCAGTCCTTCCTAAGCGGTAAAATTCTCGAGTCTGGTCCGACTGCATGATGCTCCAACTGTCCCTGTTTTCGCCTCTTTCCAAGCCGGCAGGGGAATACGGCAGGCTGTGACATTTAGTGGGGAATAATCCATGGCGTCAGGAACTGCTGAACGACGACGATCAGACCCAGCAGGAAGGTCAGGAATACGCTGTGCCAAAATGTTTTGGAAAGAACATTTCCTTCCTGTCCGCGCAATTCTGTCGTCGAGGTTCCGGTTGAAATATTCTGCGGCGAAATCATTTTTCCCATGACGCCGCCTGAAGCGTTGGTTGCCGCCATGAGAACAGGGTCCAGATCTAGCTTGCGCGCGGCGACCACCTGAAGATTGCCGAACAACGCGTTACCCGACGTGTCACTACCCGAAAGGAAGACCGCGAGCCAGCCGAGAAAGGGCGAGATCAGCGGAAAGAACAACCCCACGGACGCGACGCCGATGCCGAGCGTATAGGTGATGCCAGAATAATTCATCAGATAGGCAAGGCCAACGATCAACACTGTCGTCAGAAAGGAGAAGCGGACCTGAACCACCGTGGACAGTAAGGCCACGCAGATCTGCCGCGGCGAAAGGCGGCACAGCAGCATGAACAGGGACGTCGCCGCCATTATCGCTGTACCGGTCGCCAGCGGTTGGAACGTCCAGACCGCCGCATAGGGGCGATCGTAAGTGGTGATGAAGACTTGGTCATGAAGGCCAGGCCAGGACAATTGCACTTGACCGAACAGATTTACCTCGAAATGGACCCAAAGGATAACGACAACCGACAGGATGCTCCAAGGCACCCAGCCTTGCCATGGGGAACGGGATGCTTCCCCACTGTTTTCCGTCGTTTTCTGGCGGTAGGTAAGGATGAATTCCGGGTCGGGTGCCGGTCTCCAAATCTTGACGAAGGCCAATGTCAGCGCCAGGGAGGTCAGGGAAGAGAGGACATCCGTTAGGGCATAGCCTAGCATGTTCGAGGATATGAACTGCATCAGCGCAAAGGAGCCGCCCGATACCGCCAGAACGGGCCAAACAGCCTTCAATCCGCGCACGCCGCAATAGGCGATCATGACGTAAAAGGGCAGGATGAAGGCGATAAAGGGAAGTTGCCTGCCGATCATGGCGCCCAGCGCAACATCGCTCAACTGGGTGACCGCGCTCAACGTGATCACCGGCGATCCCAGCGCGCCGAAGGCCACTGGCGCGGTATTGAAGATCAGGGTGAAGGTCACCGCCTCCAGCGCACCGAAGCCGAGCATGATCAGCAGGGCACTGGTGATCGCGATCGGCGCCCCGAAGCCGGCAATACCCTCCAGCAGACAACCGAAGGAGAAGCCGACGACGACCAGCACCACACGGCGGTCATCGGGAAGATGCGCGATCATCCAGTTGCGGAACGCCGCGAAATGACCGGAGGCGACAGTGATATTGTAGAGGAACAGCGCATTGACGACGATCCACATCACCGGCCAGGCGGCAAAGGTCGCGCCGGCCGCGATGCTGTTCAGCGCGATGCCCAAGGGCAGTTCCCAAATGGTTGTCGCCAGCAACAGCGCGACCACCAATCCTGCCGCTGAGGCTTGCCATGCAGGACGTCGCATTATTCCTAGAAACACCAGAACGGTTGCGATGGGGATGGTCGCGATCAGGAATGATGCCGGTAAGCTGTCGGCCACCGGAGTGATCAATTGACGAAACATCCACCCACTCCGCACCATTTATATTTCAGCGCGATTATTTGGATAAATAGAGCCAATACAAGGAAGCAATTACCACTATAAATGCAAGGCATCGATCGATCATATTGAATAATAGTGCCACCGTGACGGGAGGAGGGCGCACACCCTATAAGAAAATTGCATGGAGCTAGGCAAAATCATTAGCTGACTTTAATGTTCCGCGAAAATAGCATCAGTCCAATCGCATTGGAGATGATATCATGACCTTTCGGCGCCGGACATTTCTGGGGGGACTAGCGGCCACAGCGGCCCTCCATTCCACGGGGTTGCTCGCCCACGGGCGCAAGCCGCGGATCGGCGTGATCGGCGGCGGCATCATCGGCGCCTCGATCGCAGCGCAACTGGCCCACTCCGGCGCCGATGTCATAGTTTTTGAAAAGGAGGCACCGGCCAGCGGGGCGACCCGAAACTCGGTCGCCTGGATCAATCCGGTCGTCAATGACGCGCATTATATGAAGCTGCGGCTGGAAAGCATGAAGGCCTGGCTGGAGGATGATCGGCAATGGGGCATGAGGGCGATCTGGGGAGGCTCCACCAGCTGGGCCTATGAAAACAAGAGGGCCTCGCTCCAGGAAAAGGCCACATTGCTGCAGGCGACGGACGATCCGCCGCGCTATCTGACCGGGCCGGAAATCACCAAGGTGACGCCGGGCGTCGTCCCCGGGGACAATGTCAAGCTAGCCTTCCAGACCTTCAAGGACGGCCATGTCGATCCGGTCTTTGCCACGCAGCGGTATCTCGCCGCGGCCAAGCGCCATGGCGCGAAGATCGTCTATCCCTGCCAGGTCACCGCCGTCACGATGCGGGAAGGCCGGGTAGTCGGCGTCAAGACGACCAAGGGAGACTTTGCGCTCGACCAGCTGGTCAGCGCGACCGGTACGGATACGCCGCAGATCATGGCGCTGGTCGGACGCGAGCTCAAGCTGGCGCACAAGCCCGGCCTGGTCGTGCATACCACTCCGCGCTCCGTCATCACCAAGCAGGTGTTCGAGGCGTCCAGCATCATCGAGTTCAAGCAATATGCCGATGGCCGCTTCCTGACCAGCTTCACCAGCGGCCCGCCCGACCTGCCCCAACATGCCGAAATCCTGCAGCGACAGATGGATTATCCCAGCGACTTCCTGAAGCAGCACCATGGTGAGATGCTGATCGCCCGCACCGCCGAATACATGCCGGCGATCGCTGAGGCGAAGCCCACCAAAATATTGCTCGGTTTCCGCCCCTATCCGCTCGACAATCGCCCGATTATCGGACCGGTCCCCGGCGCTGGCGGCGTCTATGTCGTCGTGACTCATAGTGGCATCACGCTGGCGCCCATCCTGGGCCGTTATGCCGCGCAGGAAATCATGACAGGGTCGCAGACGCCGATCCTGGCTCCCTATCGGCCGACCCGCTATATCAAGGCCTGATTTCCTGCATGCGCTGGATGGCTATGCCCGGCCTTGCAGCGCAAAGGGGGGGGCACGGCCCGGTTGCATCGGCGGACCGATGGCGTCTATGACGGTCATTCCTATCGCATAAGGCTGCAAACGGCCCATGAATTTCCGCCAGCTTGAAATCTACAGGGCTTTGATGGTCGGCGGATCGGCATCGCGCGCCGCCGAGTTGCTCAGTATCACCCAGCCGGCCGTCAGCCGCGCCGTATCGGAACTGGAGCATCGCATCGGCTTTGCCCTGTTCGACCGGGTCAAGGGGCGGCTCATCCCCACGCCCGAAGGCCAGTTGTTCTTCCGCGACGTCACCAACGCCTTCACCGGGCTGGACAGCCTGCGCGCGTCGGCAGCGCGGATCAGGGATTTCGGTTCAGGCAGCCTGCGCGTCGCCAGCCTGGCCGCGCTCGGTTCCACCCTTGTGCCGCGCGCCGTGCAGCGGTTCAGGGAAGCCAACCCCCAGGTCTCCATCACGCTCCAGATCCTGTCCTCGGCCGCCGTGCGCGACCATGTCGCCAATCAGCAGTTCGATATCGGGCTTGCAGCGGATGAAGTCGACCTGTCGGGCGTCGATCACAGTATTTTCCAGAGCGTTCGCGCCGTGTGCGTCATGCCGCCAGATCACCCGCTGGCAGACCGCGACATCATCCGCGCGCAAGACGTCCATAATATGGCGTTCATTGCGCTGGCCCCGGAGGATCGGGCGCGCGCGCGCATGACCGACAGCTTCGACGCGGTCGGCGCGCACCCCAACATCGTGGTCGAGACGCCGGCATCCCTGACCGTCTGCGCGCTGGCGCTGGAGGGCGTGGGCATGGGGCTGGTCAATCCTGCGGCGGCCGACGGGTTCGAGAAACGCGGGCTTGTGATCAAGCCTTATGAACCGGCCGTCTATTTCAAATCCTATATCCTTTTCCGTCCCGACGCCCAGCGCGCCAGGCTGGTGCGAGAGTTCACGACGGCGCTCAACGACGCCCTGCGCATCAGTTCGTGCCGCTGACGCTTTACGGGGTTAGGCACAGGACCGCATCGCCGCTCGCACAAGGGCGCGGGTGCGGCAGAGGCAAGAGTGCCTGCCAGGCCTGCACAATCGCCAGCAGCTGCCGCTCGCTACCCGGACGGCCCATGATTTCAAGAGAGACGGGCCGCGGTCCCGCCACCGTCATCTCGCTGCCGACGGGGAAGGCAATGGCGGGCCGCCCCGAATAAGCGGCCAGGCGGTGCGTGCCTCCAGTGTCCGGGCCATCTGCCGCCGCCGCGGCGACATGCTGGACCGAGGCATAGACGAGGATGTCGGAACAGGAACCGCCTTCATCGCAGGCGAAAGCTTCGTCGATGCGGCCCGCGACATAGGGATCGCGAAACCGCTCCCCATTGATGCGATAGCGGGGGTCGCCGGCCGCCCCCTCCCGGTTGGCTGCGAACTTGGCGACATCCTCCACCACCTTCGGATCGGTGCGGCCCTGCGCTTCCAGTTGTTTCAGTCGCAGGAGCAGGCTGTCCGCACCTCCCGGAACATGACGGCGCGCGGGCAGATAGGCGTCCATGACCGCGGGGAAGTCGAAGACCGAACGGCTAGCGAAGCGCGCTTCCTCGCCCGCCGGGGCCTCTAGCCCGACGAGCACGAGTTGGTCGCGAAGCGCCATATCGCGCACTTGCGCGCCCGCGTCGCGCAGCGCGGCGAGTGCACCGCGCTCAGGCGCGCCGTCGGGGCGCATCAATGTTGAAAGAATGCCGACCCGCAGCCCGCGCAAGGGGTCCGCCGCGCCCGGTTGCGCCATGTCCGGCCGCAGTACGTCCAACACCCGTCGGCAATCCGCCACATGGCGGCACATGGGGCCGATAATGTCCTGCGAGGGGCTGAGCGGCGCCACCCCGTCCATGGGCATGGTTCCGAAGGTTGGACGCAGGCCGATCGTCCCGGTCAGCGCGGCGGGCACGCGCAGGGAACCGGACGTGTCCGTTCCCAGCGCCACCACGCCCAATCCCGCCGCCAGCGCCGACGCATTACCGGAGGAGGAACCGCCTGCGCTTTCTTCAGGAGAAAAAGGACTGAGCGTCTGCCCCCGCACGGAGGAGCGGCCGCGATAGTTGAAGGCGAATTCCGACATGTTTGTCTTCGCCAGAATGATCGCCCCCGCTCGCCGGAGCGTGGCGACGGCAGCGGCATCGCGCGGCGCCACGTTCCGCCGCAGCGCAACCGATCCCGCCGTGGTCGGCATGCCTTCGACGTCGATATTGTCCTTGACCAGAAGGGGCACGCAAGGGAGCGGGAGGGCTTGACGCTCATGCGAGGAGAGCCGGTCGATCCGCCCCGCCTCCGCCCTCGCCTTGCGGTTGACTGCGACGATGCTGTGCAGACGATCGTCTGTGCGTGCTATGCGGTCGAGATAGGTTTCGACCAGTTGGCGGCAGTTGGTCCCGCCCCGTTTCAGTTCCGCCCCAATCAAGGCAATGTCACCATCGGCCGCACCGCCTTGCGACGATGCGGCCGGCAGTGCGGAGGTGGGTTGCCCGACCGACGTCGCAACCATGAGGAGCAAACAGGGGTAGCTGCCCCTCACCGTGACACGCATCGGGAAACCCGCCGTCCTTTAGAAACGGAAGCCAAGGGAGGCGAAGAAGGACATTCCGTTGAACCCGAAGGGCGAGATCGCATTATAGGGGAAGGTTCCGCCATTGTCCGACCCGTTGGTGCCCGCCGCGACGCTGGCGATGGTCGAACGCAGATTTTCCGTCGGATAGATGTCGAACAGATTGTTGACGCCGGCGGTCACGTTGATGGCGGGCGTGATGTCATAGGATGCCTGGATATCCGTAATCAGTTTGCCCTTGAAATGCTGGATCACCTGGGAATTGGCGCTGGTGGGCGACACCGGAACCAATGTGACGTCATAGCCCGGCGTCACCGCGGCGATCTGAGCCGGAGTCAGCGTCGTAAAGGCCACGGCCGACACCTTGCCATAATAGGTGTTCGTCACACCGAAGGAGAAATCTCCCGACGTCCAATTCAAGTTCATGACGATCTTCGACCGTGGCTGGCTGTCCGAGATGCGGACCTGCTGTGTCAAATCGAGCAAGGGCGTGGTGATGCCCAGCGCAGCCAGTGCGGGCGGCGTGCCTGCGATATGGTCGAAGCTGGTCTTGTTATAATTGCCTGCCAGCAGGACGGACAGGGTGCCCAGATTGCCCAGATCGAACTTGTCGGTCAGCGTCACGTCGATACCCCGTGTGGTGGTATCGATCGCGTTGGTCAGGTAGCTGGCGGCACCGATGCCGGTGATGCCATTCCCGGCCAGAAGGTTCGTCACGCGCACATCCTGGAACACGGACGACTGGACGATGCGGTCCTTCAGCTTGATCTGATAGGCATCGGCCGTGATCGTCATTCCGCCCTGCTTGAACACGACACCCGCAGACAGGTTCTTCGACTTTTCAGGCTTTAGGTCCGATGCGCCGATCAGCCGCGCGGCCTGGCTCTGCGTCGGCAGGTTTCGGATCAGGACCGGCGCGCCATTGATGAAGTTGGTGGTCGAGGAGTTGAAGAAGCTCTGCGCAAGATGCGGGGCGCGGAAGCCGGTGCTGAACGAGCCACGGATGGCAAGCGGCTCGAGCAGTTCGAAGCGGCCTGAAATCTTGTAGTTCGTGGTGCTGCCGAAGTCGGAGAAATTCTCATGCCGGACAGCGCCATCGAGCGTCAGCCGGCCGAAGAATTCCTTTTCCAGTTCGGCATAGATCGCCTTGCTGTTCCGTTTGCCGAAGGTCTCATCGAGCGGGCTGATGCCCGGCGTCGGCTGCACACCGACCGGGGCGACCCGTCCGGCATTGGGACCGTCTAGGATCGGCGCGCCGCCATTGGCGTAGCTCGCCGGCTCACCGGCGATCAGGCGATAGGTTTCCTCGCGATATTCCGCGCCCACGGCCAGCTTCAGCGGGCTGCCATCGCCCATGTCGAACTGACGGGTCAGGTCGAGGTTGTTGGTCCACTGATCATAGCGCATCGACCCCAGATAAATGGTGGTCGGGCCATTCGCACCGAAGGAGACATTGTTGGTGTTGCTGTTCGTGGAGTCGATCAGACTCTTGCCATAGCTGGTCGAAATATCCCAGGTGAAGCCGGCAATGTCGTCGCCGCGCAGCCCGCCGGTTGCTGACACGTTGCGCAGGCGGATATTGCCATAGGGGATATAACCGTCGGGATGGAGGGCACGGACCGTCTGGTCCTGGCCCGGGCGACGGAAGAAGAAGGGCGTCCTGCCGTCCAGATCGCTATATCCGCCAAAACCGTAGAAAGTCGCGCCGCCTTCGTTGGTCGGGATCTCCGCATTGAGGAAGATCGACTTCATCTCATATGAGGAGTTCCCTTCCCGCGAGGTGTCGCGGTCAGTCGTCGCCTCGCGCGGGTCGAGCGTGCCCGCCGACGGGGTCAAGCCAACGCCCGAGCCGTAGAAATTGGAGGGCAGCACCAGCGTGCCATTGGCATTCCGGCCGAAATATTGCTGACGGGTATCGGTGACGGCCCTGTTGGTGCCGGCATGGTTCTGATACTGGAAAGTCGCGCGAATGACGCCGCCGTTCCAAACCGGCAGACCGACGCTGGCCCCCACATCGATATATTCGCCGTCACCCTCCTTGGTGATACCGGACGAAATCTTGCCCTTTACGCCCGCCGTTTTGTCGAGCGTCAGGTTAATGACGCCTGCAATCGCATCGGAACCATATTGGGCCGAAGCACCGTCGCGCAGGATTTCCACATGACTGAGCGCCATGCTGGGAATGGAGTTGAAGTCATAGGCTACATCGCCACGGCCGATGCCGTTACTGGTGCTGAGATCGCCGGAGGAGTGACGACGCTTGCCGTTGACGAGGACCAGCAGCTGGCCAGTCGAGAGGCCGCGCAAGGTCGGCGGCGTAGTGAAATCGCCAACGCCCGATGCACTGGGGCGCGGCGTGCTGAAGCTGGGGACCGACGCCTTGAGCATTTCCTGCACTTCGGGGCGACCGCCGCGGCTGAGTTCCTCTGCGCCGATGAAGTCGACCGGCGCGACGGATTCGGCCGTCGAACGGCTGCCGAAGCGCGACCCCGTGACCACGATTTCCTGACCGCCCTGATCATCCTGCGCAACGGACTCCTGCGCCTGGGCTGCCTGGAAGGGCAGGAGGCTAGCCGTCGCGAGCAGCGCAGTTGTCGTCAAAGCTAGATGGCGGGTATATCGTATCATTGTATATTTTCTCCCTGATCCCCGGTCTACGCGAGACGACTGACGATAGGCTTTCACCGCCTGCCGTCATAGCGTGCCGTCCCGCCGAGGCAGCGGATGCGGCAGCGTCATTTTCAGATGGCCCGATGCGATCGGCTTTTGACGATCAGCTTGCGCGCGAATGCCTGAGCCAACGATGGCTCACGCAATCCGGGCCATGGCACAGCAAAATACCCACATCGGTCCTGAAACATCATCGTCTCAGCATGATACCTCCAATGGGCTGCGTGCCTCCTGCAGCAGAACGCCAGCATTCGCTAAGATGCTGAAGGCTTTCTCATGTCGTTCTGCTGTGCTTATCTTGATCCTCTGGATGCGCAGAACAAGTGACCTCTTGGAACGAGTCTATGCATAGAAATTATGGGTGGATGGCACAGCTGGATCGCGCGATCATAAAAAAGGGGCGATGGCGGCCGCGTTCGGCTGCCATCGCCCTACCCCGCACGAGATCGTTATTTGAGGGTGGCGAGGTATGACACTATCTTCTTGCGTTCGCCCGCATTGGCAACGGCCATCACCATCTTCGATCCCGGCACCATCTTGCTGGGACCAGCCAGCCACAGTTCGAGACTACGTGCATCCCATCGGATGTTCGCCTTCTTCAGCGCAGAGGAATAGGTGTAGGAACCGCTTGCCGCGGCGCGGCCCGCAATGCCCGACAAATTCGGCCCAAGGGTGGATTTCCCGCCCGGCTCGACCGAATGGCAGATGGCGCAGCGGCTCTTGAACAGCGTGCCGCCATCCTGGGCGACCGCCGAAGCTGGGAACAGCGCAAAAGCGAGGGCGGGCAAGACACTGCCCCGCTGAAGGAAAGAAATCATCAGCATCTCCAAATTCAAAAAGGTCCGCGATCTGGCTTCAGGCAAAGGTGCGGACTTCCTGGCGGATTGCACCTACAAGTCGATCCAGTTCGCCCGACGTGTTGAAAAGCGCAGGCGTCACGCGAAGTACTGCACCCGATGTCAGCCCGGCCTTAGCGACGACCAGCAGCTTATGCTTCTCAACGAACAGCGCCTGCGCGGCCCTGGCCTTCTCGATGCTGTTCGTGCCCGGCAGGCGGAAGGCGCCGATCGCTCCATAATTGTCCCGATCTTCCGGCAACATCAACGTGACGCCTGGAATGTCCCGAACCCGGCTGGTCCAATAATCGCGCAACGCGCGCAGATGGGTGAATTTTCGCTCGATGCCGATGCGATTTTGCACGTCGACGGCGGCGGGAATGGCCAGCCGCGCAGCAAAGTCTACAGTGCCGGTCGGAATGCGCGACCGGATGTCATCGGCCGCATGAATCCGATTGCCCAGCCAAGGGTGGATGTCTTTCAACCGGTCCTTGCGAATATAGATGCCACCGGTTCCGAGCGGCGCGGCAAGCCATTTGTGGAGCGAAAAGCCGATAAAGTCGGCGCCGGTCGCCTTTATGTCGAAGGGCATCTGGCCCACCGCCTGCGCGCTGTCGAGAATGACGTCGACGCCGCGCGCCTTCGCCATGGCGACGATTTCGCGGACGGGCGGGATCAGCCCGTTGCGATTAGAGACATGCGTCAGCAGCAGCAGCTTGGCGCGGGGCGTGTCCTTGAGTATCTTTTCATAGGCTGCCAAAATATTAGCACGGCTGTGGGGTTCGGGCAGTGAGAAGCGCACGACACGGACGCTGCGGCTCTGCTCCAGATAGTCCATGGCATATTGCATTTCGTCATAATCAACGTCGCAATAGATCACCGCGTCGCCGGCCTTGAGTAGGGCATAGTTCGTGATCAGGGCATAGAGGCCTTCCGTGCCGCCGGCGCTGAGGGCCACCTCCTCCGCTGTGGCGCCGATCATCGTGGCCACCGCTTCGCGGGACTTGTCGAGTTCGCGGTCGCGCGGAATGCGGGGCACGCCGCTACGCAGGAAGGTGGAGTTATAATGATTAACCCAGGCGACCTTTTCCAGATAGGCCGAATGAACCGACTTGGTCATCGCGCCATAATAGGCGGCATCGAAATTCACGATCGACCTATCGACATCGTAAAAGGATGAGAGCCATTTCTGCATATCGCCGAAGTCGGCCGGCGGCGGCAATGGCGCCTCTGCGCCTTGGGCGAGGGCCATGGGGGAGGTGAGCAGGCTGGCGAAGGAAGCTAGGCCAGCCCCGGCAAGAAACTGCCGTCGATTGGTCATTTCATGGACTCCTAAGAAATATCGATGACGTTGGTCAGGTAACCTCACGTCGGGAAAAGGGTGAAATCAGACGCGGATTTCAATGACCGCATCGACCTCGACTGCGTAATTCAGCGGCAAACGGTACACGCCGATCGCAGATCGGGCATGGCGTCCACGATCGCCAAAAATCTCCACCATCAGGTCCGATGCGCCGTTCATCACCGTGGAGATGGCATCGAATGTCGGGCCGGCCTGGATATAGCCGCCCAACCGTAGCACGCGCACCACCCGGTCAAGGTCGCCGCCGCAGGCCGCACGGAATTGCGCCACAAGGTTGATGGCACACAGGCGCGCGCCCTGCACGGCCTGCGCCCTGTCGACATCGACGCCGACCGTCCCTTTCACTTCGCGACCTGGGCCTTTCGACAATTGCCCGGACACATGAACGACCCGGCCCGAAAGCGTGTAGGGAATATAGTTGGCAACCGGCGCCGACTGTTCAGGCAGCACGATTCCCAGTTCAGCCAACCTATTGGCTATACGAAGCATAATATCTCCTCATCGAAGAATTTGTCCCAGAAAGGCGCGCGTGCGCACGTGCCCCGGATTGTTGAAAAATCGGGTCGGTTCGGCGATTTCGATGATCTGGCCTTCATCCATGAAGACAATCCGATCGGCGACTTCGCGCGCGAAACCCATTTCGTGCGTCACGCAGAGCATTGTCATTCCATCGGACGCCAAAGTCTTCATGATATCCAGAACTTCCTTGACCATCTCGGCATCTAGGGCGGAGGTCGGTTCGTCGAACAACATGGCTTTGGGCTGCATGCACAGGGCACGCGCGATCGCCGCCCGCTGCTGCTGCCCACCCGACAGTTGGCGCGGAAATTTGTTCGCCTGATCGGCGATGTGAACGCGGGCGAGCAGGTCACGGGCGAGCACTTCTGCCTCACGCGCATCCATATGCTTCACCTTCATCGGCGCCAGCATGCAATTTTGCAGGATCGAAAGATGGGGGAAGAGATTGAAATCCTGAAACACCATACCGACGCGCGTGCGGATGCGGCGCAATGTGCGGGGATCATCGCAAAGCACATCCTCGCCGATAACGATCCGCCCCTCATCAGGCTGCTCCAGCCCGTTGATGCAGCGGATGAAGGTCGACTTGCCCGACCCCGACGGCCCGCAGATCACGATCTTTTCGCCCGAAGCGACGTTCAACGAGACGTTGCGCAGGGCATGATAGGGGCCATACCATTTATGAACGCCCGACAGCGTGATGAGGCTCATGGCTTGCCCTCCCCGACCGTCCGTTCCAGGTGAAGGGCGTAGCGGGCAAAACCGTAGCAGATCGCGAAATAGATGAGCGCGATGATCAGATAGGTTTCCGCGTAGGGCATGGGCCAAGCCGGATCGCTTAGCACCAGTCGGCCGGCGCTGAGCAGGTCGAACAGACCGACCACCATGACAAGGCTGGTATTCTTGATAATGACGATGATCGTGCTGGTGAGCGGGGGCAGCGCCTTCCGCACGGCCTGCGGAATGATAACCGTCAGCAGGATGTCGTGCCGGCGCAGGCCCAGAGCATGAGCCGCCTCAGCCTGGCCGTGCGGAAGCCCCTGAAGCCCACCGCGGACGACCTCTGCGATATAGGCGGCAGACGAGAAGGTGAAGACGATCAATGCCCGCAGCAGATGGTCGAGCGCGAGCCCAGCCGGCAGAAGCAACGGGGTCATGACGGCGGCGATGAACAGCAACGTCAGGAGCGGAAGGCCGCGCGCGACTTCGATAAGGGCGGTTGCGGCCCAGCGGAAGACGGGCATGTTCGACCGCCGCGCCAAGGCCAGCGCCACGCCCAGCGGGAAACCCATCGCCAGCGAAAGGATCGTGAGCAGCAGGGTGATCGGAAGCCCGCCCCAGGAGGAGGTCGGCACCGGCGTCAGTCCCGGAAGGCCGCCGGCCATGAGGAGCAGCGCCAGAACCAGACCGATCGCCCAGCCCAGCAGCGTCCCCCGCGCCCAGTGTGTCCGGGGCATCGTCCAGAGCGTCAGGCCGATAAACAGGCTGACCACCAGCATCGGCCGCCATTGTTCCGCCTCCGGGTAGATGCCGAACAGGATGAACGGCATCTTCACGCGCAGAAAGGCCCAGCAGGCGCCCGCGTTGCGGCAGGCCTCTCCATCCCCCTCCCAAATGCCCTGGGTAAAGCCCCAGGCCAGCAGGGGGGGTATGGCGCGCATCGCAACGACAATGATGACCAGCGTGGTCAGCAGATGGGCGACGCTGCCGACCATCGATCGCCACGGATCGCCCTTCGCACGGACGGGAGCGAGGCGAACGGCTTCCGGCTCGATCTGGAGATAATTCATTGCGCCCACCTCGCCGCGTGGCGGTTGAGCCGGTTCATGAGCAGGGAAATCGTGGCAGCAAGGACGAGGAAGACTAGCATCAGCAAGCCGACGCTTTCCAACGCCTGGCCGGTATGGTTCATGCTGGTGTTCGCGATGAAGTTGAGCTCTGGGTAGCCCACGACCAGTGCCAGGGTGGAATTTTTGAGGATGTTGATGAACTGGCTGGTCATCGGCGGGACCATGATCCTGAGCGCCTGCGGCACGATGACGGTGCGCAGGCTCTGCCGATCCGTCAGGCCCATGGCGCGACAGGCCGCCCACTGGCCCGCCGGGACGGCCTCTATGCCGCCGCGGACGATCTCGGCGGCAAAGGCGCTGGCATAGAGCACCGACCCCACCAGCACAGCCATGAATTCCGGCGTCAGGGTCAAGCCGCCCTCTACATTGTAGCGACCAAGCCGGGGCATGTCCCGTTCGATCCCCAGATCGAGCGCGAACCAGATCGCGGTGGCGACCAGCACGGTGCTCAATGTCGCGAGACTGGCCTGGTGCAGCCGCCCCCGCCAAGCCAATATCGCCGTCAGCAGCAGCCCGCCGATGACCGTGGCCACCATCGGCAGAGCGGTTCCGGTGATGCCGAAGCTCGTGAAATACAGCCCCCGATCGGTCAGAAAAACGCCCGGTAATGGCTGAAGCGCCTCCTGTGAGGGCGGTAGGCCGATCGTCAGGACGCCGTACCAGAAGAGCAGTTGCACCACGAGCGGCGTGTTGCGCAGCAGGTTGATGAAGGCGCCCGCCAGGTTGTGGGCAAGCATGTGGTGCGACCGCCGGCCCAGCGCGACGGGCACGCCCACCAGCGTCGAGAGCAGAATGACGAGCAGCGTCAGGAACAATGTGTTGCCTAGCCCGACGACGAACGCCCAGGCGAAGCTGTCCAGCGGCGAATAGGGCAGGAGCGATTCCGCGATCGGAAAGCGAGCTGTGTTGCCCAGGAAAGCGAAATCGGCCGTCATTCCGCGCTCGGCCATGTTCGCGGCCAGCATCAATCCCAGCCCCGCGGCGAAGGCGACCAGGGCAACCATCAACAGCAGCTGCGGCAGCCACCAGCGCCAGCTCTGCCTTGGCCCGCGCTTCATCAATAAAATCCGATCGGCAGCATCAGGCCGCCGTCCCGGCGCAGGCGATTGACGCCGCGCGGGATGTTGAGGCCGCTACTCCGCCCCAGATTGTCGTCATAGATCTCGCCGTAATTGCCGATCTGCCTGACGATCTGATAGGCGAAATCGTCGCTTATCCCCAATGCTCGGCCATTGCCCGGCTCCACCCCCAGAAAGCGCTTGATGGCCGGGTCGCGCGACCCCAACATGCTGTCCACATTGGCGCGCCCAATGCCCAGATGCTCGGCGACGATCGTCGCCTCGATGGCGAATTTCACGATGTCGAACCATTGGTCGTCGCCATGGCGCACAGCCGGCGTCAGCGGCGAGATGTCGGCACTGGCGGGAATGATGATATAGTCTTCGGAGGCGTTGGTCGCACGCAAGGCAACCAGAGCCGACGCGTCAGTCATCAGCGCATCGCAGCGGCGCGCCAGAAAGGCCTGTCGCGTGCTTTGCACATTGTCGAAGATCACGGGCCGCAATTGGAGCTCATGGCTGCGGGACAGGTCGGCAAAGACGATCTCCGTCAGCGACCCCGTCTGCATGCAGATCGAGGCACCAACCAAATCACGCAGCTCCCTGGCCCCGCTACCCCGGCGAAGCATGAAGGCAGTATAGTCATAATAGTTGGGAATGGTGAAGTTGACCCCGCCGGCATCTCTTTGTAGCGTCCATGTGGTCGTGCGGGGCAGCACATCGATTTCCCCCGTTAGCAAGGCGGTGATCCGCTGCTGCCCGGTCAACGGCACGAACCTGACCTTGTCCCGATTACCCAGCGCGGCGACCGCCACCGCGCGGCATGTGTCGACGTCAAGCCCCCTCCATTGCCCGCCGGCGTCGGGGGCACTGAAGCCGAGCGTGTCCTTGCCTGCGCCGCACCTCACATAGCCGCGCGCGCGCACTTCGCGCAGCGTTTCACCCATGCCGGTTTGACGGAGCGCACTGGATTGCCCCCCGCATCCAGCAAGCAAGACGAACAGCAAAGCAAAGGCGGCGGACGCTGCGTGCATTCCTATTCCTCAAACAGGTCCGCGGTCGAGGAGGCTGTCGAGCACATGCACCAAATCCTCCCACAGTTCGTCGGGGTCTTCCAGCCCGATACTAATACGCAACAAGCGCCCTTGCCTACCGTCTGGCGGACCAAGCCGCTCCTGGATCGCCATCGGGGCGATCAGGCTGCGGGTCCCTCCCCAGGATGCCCCAATGGCGAAGATGCGCAGCTCCGCCAGCGTGTCGTCGACATGATCGTCCAGCGCCGGCTGAAGCGCGATACTGAACACCCCGCTGGCTCCGCGAAAATCGCGCAGCCAGTGCGCATGGCCGGGGCAGTCGGGCAAGGCCGGGTGAAGCACTTGGGCGACCGCCGCATGATCGCGCATTCGCCAGGCGAAGTCGGTAGACACCTTGCCTATATGGGCGATCCTCACGCCCAATGTCTCGATCCCGCGCAGGGCGAGCGCGCAATCGTCGGGCGACACACCGATTCCCAACATGTTCGCGCAGTCGCGCAAGCGCTGGTGCCAGTGCAGGTCGCGCATGCTGAGCGAACCCAGCAATATGTCGGAATGGCCGCCGACATATTTGGTGAGCGCCTCCATCACGAAATCCATGCCGATGGCGAGCGGCTTGAACAGCAGCGGCGTCGCCCAGGTATTGTCGCAGCCGGTGAAGATGCCGCGCGCCTGCGCCACGGCAACGATCGCAGGCAGATCGCCCACCTCCATCGTCGCCGAACCGGGGGACTCGGTCCAGATCAGCTTGACGCTGTCATCGATGAAATCCTCGATCGCGCTTCCCGCCATCGGTGGATAGATGCGGTGGCCAATTCCGCGGGCCGCCAGGAAGTCGGCGCACAGCGCCCGGACGGGCGGATAGATATTGTCGGGAATGAGGACCGTGTCGCCCGGATTGAGCACGGCGAGGAAAAGGATCGCTATCGCGGCCTGGCCCGAAGGAAGGATGAGCGTGCGCTCGGCCTGCTCCAGATCGCTGAGCTGCGCTTCCAGCGTCTTCGTGGTGGGTGTGCCGTTCAACCCATAGGTATAGCCGTCCGGTCCCCGCTGCTTGCGTTCTGCGTAGTCCCGCGCCGTATCGAAGACGATGGTGGAAGCACGACAGGTCGGCACGGCAAGACTGACGAAGCCTTTTTGATCCACCTGCGGATGATGAACGACTTTTGTCAGATCCTTCATAGCCTTCCTCATATGCAGAAGGACAATGGAACGTCTCTCCAATGATCTCAATTATCGACATGTTGGAGCTTCATGCGCAAATGTTATAGGTCGATTCGGCCCGTCTTTCCCTGACATGTCTGGAATATGTCCACAGCCGGACCGGACATGTCCGCAACGAAAGCCGGCACGGCATAACAATCAAGCATATAGTTGTGCACGAAGGTCAATTGCATTCCCATGGGATGACGGCACTGTGCCCGCTCGTGCCGGTCGGTCCGAGCCAGAGGGCGCTTTCCGGGTCGCCACGCTATATCGTCATTGGCAATGAAGCTCCTCCAAACAAAGCCATAAACCATTAGGAGAATGGGAGTGACCCGTCATCTTCCCTGGATAGTGATAGCGATTGTGGGCGCGGTGGCGCTGTCGGTGGTGGCAGTGTCGCGGGGTGAGCCGGTCAATGCCCTGTGGATCGTGGTGGCGGCCGCCTGCAGTTTCCTCGTCGCCTATCGCTATTATGCGCTGTACATCGCGCGGAACGTGATGCGGCTGGACCCGGCGCGGCCGACGCCCGCCATCCGCCGCGCCGACGGGCTCGACTATGTGGCGACCGACCGCACCGTCCTGTTCGGCCATCATTTCGCGGCGATCGCCGGGGCAGGTCCGCTTGTCGGCCCCGTGCTGGCGGCGCAGATGGGCTATCTCCCCGGCACGCTGTGGATCATCGCGGGCGTGGTGCTGGCGGGCGCGGTGCAGGACTTCATGGTCCTCTTCATCTCCATGCGCCGCGACGGGAAGTCGCTGGGCGAGCTGATCCGCATGGAAATGGGCCAGGTGGCGGGCACCATCGCCCTGTTCGGCGCCTT
>NZ_JBEGHS010000008.1:0-21593 GCF_040676365.1 Sphingobium sp. LMA1-1-1.1 | reverse complement strand
ATCTCAAGTCCGGCAGGCTCATCGCGCTCGACTGCGTCAATGCGGTCAAGGATTATGTCCAGGGCCGAGCCCATGTCATTTCCGGCGCACTGCTCGACCAGGCACAGCTCGCCGACCCCGGCGTCCCACTCAAAGAAGTGGGCGAATATTCGGCCTGAACCATTTCCCGATCAGCGGCAGGTGTCGGTCGCCCGGAATCAATCTGGAGCGGGGTCGGTCTGATTAAATCAGATCGACCCCGCTCCAACAAAGCGGTTCTACCACATAGCTGCCGGGCGACAGCAGAAGCATGGGCAGTTTGGCGGCAGTCCTGTGGACTGCCGCGTGGCTAGTATCAGCCCTGTGCGACCAGACCGGCCGCTGCAATACCCGCGAGTGCAGCCGCCTCGTCATTGTCGGACGTGTCGCCGGTGATGCCGACGGCGCCCACGATCTTGCCGGCAGCATCCTTGACGATGACGCCGCCCGCCGCCGGAATGATGCCTGCCGCTGCAATGGGGCCCAGCGAAGCGACAAAGCTCGGACGCTCAGCAGCCATGTCAGCGATTGCCCGCGAGTTGATGCCAAGCGCGAGCGCACCCGAAGCCTTGCCGGTAGCGATCTGCGGACGCAGCGTCGAAGCGCCATCGGCACGCTGGAAGGCGATCAGATGACCGCCCGGGCACAGCACCGCGATCGACAGCGGCTTGAGGTTCAGCTCCTTGCCCTTGGCAAAGGCAGCGGCGATGATGATATTCGCCTGATCAAGGGTGATCACACTCATGAGTAACTCCTGTTGAAATGGGGTACCGGGGATCGGGCGGCTGGTTGTCCGGTCAACCGGTTCGGATCGCAGCGCAGCTTAGTTCCGGCCGACGTCTTCACCGAATGACAGGGCAGGACTAGATGCCGGCCATGCACAGATATTTGAGTTCGAGATAGTCCGCGATCCCGTGCGATGAACCCTCTCGCCCGACGCCGGACTGCTTGATTCCGCCGAACGGCGCCACCTCGTTCGAAATCAGGCCGGTGTTGATGCCGACCATCCCGCATTCAAGCGCTTCGGCGACGCGCCACACCCGACCAAGGTCGCGACTGTAAAAATAGCCGGCCAGTCCGAACTCGCTGGCGTTGGCCAACTGGACAGCCTCATCCTCCTTATCGAACAGGAAGATGGAGGCGACAGGTCCGAAGGTTTCCTCATGCGCCACAAGCATCTCGGTGGAACAGCCCGCCAGCACGGTCGGCTCGAAGAAGCTTCCGCCCAGCGCGTGCCTCTTGCCGCCCACGACCAGCCTGGCGCCCTTCGCCACCGCATCGGCGACATGCTCTTCGACCTTGACGACTGCAGCGTTGTCGATCAGCGGACCTTGCGTCACGCCTTCATCGGTTCCGCGGCCAACGCGCAAGCCCGTGACAGCCTTGGCCAGCTTCTCGATGAATGCGTCGGCCACCGCTCGCTGCACATAGATGCGATTGACGCAGACGCAGGTCTGGCCGCTGTTCCGGTATTTCGACACCATAGCGCCCTCGACCGCCGCATCGATGTCCGCGTCATCGAACACGATGAAAGGCGCGTTGCCGCCCAGTTCCATCGACATCTTCTTCACCGTCGCGGCACTTTGCTCCATCAACAGGCGGCCGACCTCGGTCGATCCCGTGAAGCTTATCTTGCGTACGGTCGGGTTGGACGTCAGTTCGCCGCCAATCTCGCGCGACCGCCCGGTCACGACATTGAGAACGCCGTCGGGCACGCCGCTGCGCTCGGCCAGGGCAGCCAGGGCCAGAGCCGTCAGCGGCGTCTGCATGGCGGGCTTCAACACCATGGTGCATCCAGCGGCGAGCGCCGGCCCCGCCTTGCGCGTGATCATCGCAGCCGGGAAATTCCATGGCGTGATCGCAGCCGTGACACCGACCGGCTGCTGGATCACCACGATCCGCGCGTCCGTGCGTGGGCTGGGGATCACCTCGCCATAGGTGCGCTTGGCTTCTTCCGCGAACCATTCGATGAAGCTGGCGGCGTAGATTATCTCACCGCGTGCTTCGGCAATCGGCTTGCCCTGCTCGCTGCTCAGGATCAGCGCCAGATCGTCGGCGGCATCAAGTATCGCCTGATACCAGCGCCGCAGAATCTGCGAACGCTGTGCCGCAGTCCGTTCCCGCCAGCCGGGAAGCGCAGCCTCTGCGGCCTCGATGGCCTGCCGTGTCTCATCCGCGCCATAGTTCGGCACAGCGGCAATTTTCGCGCCGCTGGCCGGGTCGGTCACGTCGATTTCGGGTGAACCGATCCATGCACCACCGATCAAGCACTGATCTTTCAGGAGGGACGGATCCCTTAAAGGCAAAGTCATGGAAAACCTCCTATCAGAGCATCAGGCGCAAGGGCTGCTCGATGAGCGCCTTGAACGCGGCCAGGTATCGCGCACCAACAGCGCCATCGACGGCCCTGTGATCGACGGACAATGTGCAGGACATGACGGTCGCCGGCACGCAGGCGTCGCCCCGGACGACCGGCCGGCGCTCGGCAGCCCCCACTGCCAGAATGCAGCTTTGCGGCGGATTGATGATCGCGGAAAAAGCCTTCACGCCGAACATGCCGAGATTGGAAATCGTGAAGCTTCCGCCCTGATATTCCGCAGGCTGAAGGAGGCTGTCGCGGGCGCGCGCCGCCAGTGCCTTTACCTCTGCCGAGATGCTGGCGAGTCCGGCGCGATCGGCCTGTTTGACGATCGGCGTGATCAAGCCGCCATCGGTCGCAACCGCGACAGAGACGTCGACATTGTGGAACTGAAGGATCGCATCGTCGGTCCAGGCCGTATTCGCCTCCGGGACCTGACGCAGCGCCAGCGCGGCAGCCTTGATCACGAAATCGTTGACCGAAAGCTTGTACTGCCCCTCGCCTTGCGAATTGAGCGTTTCCCGCAGATCGAGAAGCGCATCGATCTCGCAATCCGCCTCCAGGTAGAAATGCGGGATCGTTGATTTCGCTTCGGTCAGCCGGCGAGCAATCACCTTCCTGATGTTGGTCAGTGGTATTTCGTCATGAGGCTGGTCGACCGGTGCCGCCGGGCGTGCCCGTGTCGGGCTCGACGACGGCGCCACGTCAGCCGCGGATGCGCGGGCCGGCTCCGGACGCGCTGCGGCTGCGGCCTCTATGTCCACCCGCACGACGCGACCCCGCGGCCCGCTGCCTTTCAGGCTTTCAATCTCCACGCCCTTTTCCTGGGCAAGCCGGCGGGCGAGCGGGGAAGCGGGACTGCGACGATGCGCCAGCCCATCCGTGGACGATCCTGCTGCGGCAGACACCTGCTTCGCGACAGAAGCCGGTTGGGCGGGTGCCTGTTGAGCAGGGGCCTTTTCGTCCCCGGCGACCTCTACCGCGTCGGCGCCGAGATCGTCCGCCTGTTCACCCTCGGCGAGCAGCAGGGCGATGGGTGCGTTGAGAGCAACCGTCGCTCCCTCGGCGGCAACGAGCCTGCCAATCGTACCGGCCCGCTCCGCCTCCAGTTCCATGGTCGCCTTGTCGGTTTCGATTTCGGCGATGACTTCACCGACGGCAACCGCATCCCCAACGGATTTCAGCCAGCGCGCGATGGTCGCTTCTTCCATGCCGGCGGACAAGGCCGGCATCACGATCGTATGTGGCATTGCTATTCCTCGCGCGTTCAGGCCAGGGGCCGGCCCTGGCCGGCCATTGCCAGGCGCAGCCCAGCCTCGATATCTTCCGGTCCGGCAAAGGCCGCGGATTCCAGCACCTTGGAAATGCTGGGCGACGCTTCGCTCCCGTGCACGCGCTGGACCGGCTGGTCGAGCATGTCGAAGCAGCGGTTCTGGATTTCAGCGGCCAGCCAGCCGCCATAGGAGGTGCCGTTCGCGCCCTGCTCCACGATCAGGACGTTGCCCGTCTTGTCGATCGACTGCTCGATCAGGGCCCAGTCGACCCCAGCCCGGTCCAGACTCCGCAGGTCGATCACATCGGCATCGATGCCCAGCTTCTCCACCGCCTCCAGCACTGGCCGCACCATCGCCAGATAGGTCAGGACGGTCAGATGCTGACCCGTGCGCACCCGCTTCGCCTTGCCCAGCGGGATGAAATAGTCGAGGTCGCCCACCGGCGCGGGGCCCTTGCTGTTGTACAGGTCGACATGCTCGAGCACCAGCACCGGATCCTTGCACCGCAGCGCGCTGTTCATCAGGCCCACATAATCATAAGGCGTGGAGGCGGCGACGATCCGCCAGCCCGGCGCCGTGGCGAAGATGCCGGCTGGATCCATCGAATGCTGCGACCCGTAGCCGGTGCCCATGGCAACCTTGGTGCGGAGCACGAGGGGCACTTCGCCGTCCCCGCCGAACATGTGGCGCGCCTTGCCGATCTGGTTGAACACCTGGTCAGCGGCCACCCACATGAAATCGGGATACATGAATTCGACCACGGGCACGAAGCGGCCGTCCATCGCGATCCCGCCCGCCAGGCCGACAAAGGCGTTCTCGGCGATCGGCGTGCCCAGAACCCGATCAGGGAAACTGCTGGACAATCCGCGGGTGGCGCCATTCGTGCCGCCCTTCAGGCGGTGCACGTCCTCACCCATGACGACGATGCCGTCATCCTCCCGCATGCGCCGTTCCATCACGTCGGCAACAACGTCGACGAAGCGGCTCTCGGTGATCTCGCCGGTAAACTCCTCCTGCTCCACATAGCGGACATCCCGCAGTTCGGACAGGTCGCCGCGCACCCCGAAGTCGCGGAAATCGGGAGAAGGCCACAGCGACGGGACAATGCGCCGCTTGCCTTCATGCTGTTCGACCAGCTCGGCTGCCGTCTCTTCCATCAGCGCCGCGGCGCGCGCCCTCAGCGAAGCAACCTGCTCATCGCCGATCAGCTGGCGAGCCGCCATTTCCGCCGCGACCCGATCAATGGGATCGCGCGCGCGCCAGGCCTTTTCCTCATCCTTGCTCCGATATCCGAAGGCGCTGCCGGGCAGTGGCCCATTCTGGTGAAAATAGCGATAGACGTCGACTTCGATGATGGTCGGACCTTCGCCCGCGCGCATCGCCTTCACCGCCGCTTCGGACGCCAGATATACAGCGAGCGGATCCATGCCATCGACTTTCCAGGCGGGGATGCCGAAAGCCAGCCCACGCGAGGACAGCCTCGGCTCAGCGGTCGCCTCCTCCACCGTGGTCGATACTGCATAGCGGTTGTTTTCGATGAAGAAACACAGCGGCAGCTTCCACGCCGCCGCCAGGTTCATCGTTTCCAGCACGGACCCGATGTTGACCGCGCCGTCGCCGAAATAGGTGAAGGCCACATCACCGGTGCCAGCGCGCTTGTGCGCCCAGGCGGCACCCGCCGCTCCCGGAACGCCGCCACCGACAATCGCATTGGTGCCCAGATTGCCTGATTCCGCCCAGCGCAGGTGCATGGAGCCGCCCCGGCCCTTGCAATAGCCACGCGCCAGCCCGAGGATTTCGGACATCGTGCGATCAGCGATCGTCCTGACGTCATCGCCGAACGGAGCCGCGGATTCCAGTCCCTGCGGCGCGACATACTGCAGCGCTTTCGCCAGGAACTGGTGGTGCGCGCGATGCGAACCGTTGATCTGGTCGGAACCGCGCATGGCAAGCACCGATCCGACGGCGCCCCCTTCCTGCCCGATCGCAGAATGGGCGGGGCCGTGAACAAGACCCTGCCCCGCCAGTTCCAGCACCTTCTCCTCGAACGCGCGGATCAGCACCATCGACGTCAACATCGAGTCGAGCAGCTTGGGATCAGCGGCTGCCCACGCGGCGGAATTGGTCGCCAGCGACACCCATGGAGTGCTCGGCTGCAAAGGCTCAGTGATGATTGCGTTCACGGTGTATCCTATCCGGTCATCTTGCGCCGCCGAACAACCATGATGGCGGGGAAATGTCAATGATTGGATCCGATCTTGGCATTTTTTCTTGACTGATCCATCGATTTTGCACAATTTTCCATGAATAGAATCCAATTGGAGACATTCATGGAACATCGCGGCGGGCTTCCGGGGCTGAGGGGCGTGGAGCATATTGGGTTCACGGTTCCGGACCTTGAAGAGGCCACGCGCTTCTTCGTCGACGTGATCGGATGCGAATATTTCTATTCGCTCGGACCGATCGAGGATGCCGAGGGCGATTGGATGGTCCGTCACCTCAATGTTCCCGCCCGCACCCGCGTGCGCGAGTTGCGCTTCTTCCGATGCGGCTTTGGCCCCAATTTCGAGATTTTCGAATATGGCGGGGACGGCCGGAACGCGGTGCCGCCCCGCAATTGCGATGTCGGCGGCCATCATCTCGCCTTCTACGTCGATGACTTCGATCTCGCGCTGGCGCATCTGAAGCGGCACGAGCTGCGCATTCTGGGCGAGCCGACCGTCCGCGCCACGGGGCCCAGCGGGGGGCAGACATGGGTCTATTTCCTCACGCCCTGGGATATGCAACTGGAGTTGGTGAGCTTTCCGGGAGGCAAGGGCTATGAGTCGACTACCACCCGACGGTTGTGGCACCCTGCCGATCCGGCCGCCTGAGGAGTGGAGACGATCGACAGGACAGCACCCGCGGAAACGAGCACGCATGAGACGTCGCTTACCACCGACCGCGTTACGGAAGGCATACGCGCGCTGATCCTCGCGGGTGAACTGCCCCCGGGCAGCCGTATCGGTCAGGAAGAGCTCGCCGCCCGCTTCTCGGTAAGCCGGATTCCCGTACGCGTTGCGCTCGGCCGGTTGGAGAGTGACGGGCTCGTCGTGCTGAAACCGAGCAGCGGCGCCTGGGTGGCGAGGGTCGACCTGGCGGAATGCCTCGAAATCTACATGATCAGGGAACGGCTGGAGCCCCTGGCCTTGGCGCAATCAATCCCTAACATGACCGACGAACACATAGATCTGCTCGAGCGGCTGGTTGAAGACATGGCCGCATCAACGGACACCGAAACCTTCCTCAAACTGGATCGCATGTTTCATCTGGCGTCCTATGCGGACGCTGGAATGAAGCAGTTGCTCGCGATGATCGAGCGCTTCTGGAACACGACGCAGCACTATCGCCGCGCGTTCACCAGCCTGCTGGGTCGCGAACGCAACTGGATCATACATGCAGAACACAGGCTCATGGTCGATGCCATAAGGCGGCGTGACACGGAGGGTGCGGCGCATTTGCTGACGGAGCATATCCGTCGTACCCGGTGCGAACTGGCTCAGTGCGCGGATATGTTTCCCAATCCCGAATCGCCCCGCAAAAGACGTCGGAAAAGCGTATAGCGGCGACTTAACGATATTGGTGGAATGAAGTCTAATATCGGCTGAATCTGCCAGTTTTCACTGCTGCTTATGTCAATCCAGCCGGCGGCCGCCAGCAAGTTCTGACGGCCGCCGATATGGTACAACTCAGCGCTCGACCAGCGCCAGCACGCGGCAGGGGCTGCCCGAACCGTTCTTGATCTTGAGCGGCGGTGTGATCAGCATTGCCCCGGTAGGCGGCAGGAGGTGCAGGTTGTTCAGGCTCGACAGGCCGAACTTGTTGTTTCCATGCATGTTGTAGTGGCACGGCAGCGGTTCCGCAAAGGTGGAGGACTGCCCTGAGTCCGTGCCCACCGGCTCTGTTCCCACACCGATAACATCGCGCTCCTTCGCCAGGAACTTGGCAACCTCGGGATGGTTGCCCGGCCAGTGGCCGCCATCTTCACGGACGTTCAGAAATGCGTCGGTATAGTTGCGCGATGCCCAACCCGTGCGGATCAGTGCCCAGGATCCTGCGGGGATGCGGCCATGTTCGGCTTCCCACTTCTCGATGTCCTCGACGGTGGTGAGATAGTCTTCATGGACGCGATCGGTAATGTCGATGACGCAGGCGGGAGCGATGAACCGCTTCACGGGAATCGTGTCGACCGCACCATCCTCGTAATGCCGGCCGGAAATCCAGTGGACGGGCGCATCGAAGTGCGTGCCGGTATGCTCGCCGCAGCTGAAGTTGTTCCAGTACCAGTCCGGCCCACGCTCATCGAAGCGGGAAATCTCTTCCATGTGGAAAGGCCACTGCTGATGATTGGGCTCGGGAAGCGGAATGATCGGCGTGCGCTCCTCCAGCGTGTGCGTCAGGTCGACGACCTCGACGCTCCCCGCCGACAAAGCCTGGGCCAGTTGTTGCAAGATTGCCATCGTTAGTCTCCTTGGTAGGTCTATTGTCTCTGGAAATTCACCGACGCTTTCGACGCCGGTCAGCCTGTTTCGCCATCCGAAATCGCCACCGCGTCACCAAGCCGCCGGGGCGCCGCGCCAGGTTCAAGGACGGCCGCGGAAGAATGCGGAAGGCTCGGCTTCAGCACCGTGGTGCGCAGGATCGGATAGATGATCATCGACAGGAACAAGGTCATGACAGCCTCGATCGGCACGATCTTCGCGAGGACATAGTGCACAAGGCCGACCGAAGCGACCAGGGTCACGACACCGGCCCAGTTGATGTTCTCAGGCGTCTCTGGGACGATCGTCGATTCCTTCCCCAGCCACGCCTTGACGACATAATAGTCCGCCACGATGATGCCCGCGAAGGCCGTTACGATGACACCGAGGAACGTGACCCAGAGTTCGATCAGTTCGAGGAGATGCCCATAGAGCATGAGCAGCGCGATGATGTTGGCCAGAATGACGAAGGTCAGTCGCCCCATCCTCAGGTTCAACGCGTCGAACAGGTTCGAGAGCGAAAGAGACGCGCTATAATTGTTGAGAACCTGTGTCTTCCCCTGCGCCAGAACGAGTAGGATTGCCCCAAACGCGCCGCCCAGGACGACGAACGCAGCAACGATGCTGTCCGGATTTTGCAGAGACGCCTTCTGCGCCGCCTCTACCGTCATGCCGGTGTGGTTGACATAATAATCCACCAGCGCCGGCCCACCGGCATACATGATGATCCCGCCAACGCAGAGCATCAGCAGGACGGACAGCACGCCGAACGTCGTCGACACGCCGGCATCAACCGAGCGGCGCGCATATCTGGCAATATCCGCACCGAAAAGCGCCATGCCACAGGCGGCTCCGAACAGGACGTTGACGGCAAAGATGAATTTGCCCATCTCGCTGCCCGCCCCCATCTGCTGCAACGCGTCCGGGGAAAATTGCGATCCGAACGAGAGCAGTTCACCAACGGGCTGCTTGCCGCCGGACACCACCAGATAAGTGATATAGGCCAGCACAGCCAACGACAGTGTCAGCGTGACCGACGAAGCCTTGGCGATCAGTTTGAAGCCGTATGATGTCAGCAGGATCCAGGCCAGCGTCATAAGTCCGTAGATGACGATACGGGTCGTGACGGTGTCCGCAAGCTCGAAATAGAATATGAACCCGCGATACAGAAGGGCATTCTCAAGCGCGAGAAAGCCGATGATCATAAAAGAGAAAATGAGGGAAGCGACGACCGAGCCGCGACGACCGAAGGCGAAATAGCGCGAGAGCACTGTGCTGGAGAGGCCCGTACGATAGGCGACATGGGCGCTGGCCCAGCTCAGCGGGATGCACACGATCGCAACGATGACGCCGGCCAGAAGCGCGAGTTTGAAACCCGCGACAAATGTCACCAGCGCGCCGAAGAACAACTGCACCAGCGAAACCACCACGCCTGCCGTGTTCCATGACAGGGCCAACCATCCCTGACGGGCGTCGTCCGGCACGCGTTCAAGGGCGTGGTCCTCGATGGTTTCCGAAAGGCTTTCAGCGCTCACTGCAGAAGTCCCTTCGTCAGGTTGCTCACTTGCATCGAATACCCCTTCGCGGGCCAAGGTTGGTAAGAAACCTCGTCCGCCCGATCCACGGTAAGGCCGTGGATCGGGCCGACCGGTGGCAGTTTATTTCACCGCATGCGCGGTCAGCTTGAGCGATTTGTAACCGCGCAGGACGTTGTTCAAAATGCGCTCTGCATCGTGAAGCTCGAACCGCTCGACCCGGGGTATCAATGCCGAGAGTATCGCCGACATTTCCAGTCGGGCGAGGTTTGCGCCCATGCACATGTGAATGCCGTGGCCGAAGCCCACCTGCTCGGCGGCTCGGCGCGTGATATCGAACCGTTCCGGGTCTTCCCAATGCCGTTCATCGCGATTCGCGGATGCAAACAATATAAGGACCCGATCACCCTTGTTGAGCCGTTGATCTTCGACCGAAAAATCGTCCGTCAACACGCGGGTAAAGCCCTGCGCCGGCCCCTCGAGCCGCATGGCTTCGTTGATCGCGTTAGGGATCTGCGATGGGCTCGCGCGCAGCTTGTCCCACTGGTCGGGGTGCTGCGCGAACAGGGCGATCATGCTGCCCGTTGCAAGAATGGTCGTGTCGAGGCTCGGGCCGAGATAATCGCCCATGACCGGCCCGACCTGCTCGGGGCGGAGCTCACCAGCCTCTGCCGCTTCGTACAGCTTGGCAACCCAGCTGCCAGGTTTCACGCGATCGGCGGTGCAACTGCGTGCATAGGTCACCATCTCTTCCATGATCGGAAACGCGGCCTCGGTTCGCTCAACGCCCCTTGGGCCAAAGGAGTTGAACACCGCGCTCGCCCATATGAGCATCCGTTCACGCCCTTCCTCGGGCAGACCGACCAGTTCAGAGACCACTGTAACGGGCAGAAATGGCGCGAGTTCGGCCGCGGCATCGAAATCACCCTTCGCAACCAGGCTCTCGACCAGCTCTTCCGCGAGGCTGTAAAGGCGCTGGCGGAGCTCGGCCAATCGGGCGGGCGCGAGCGGTCGACTGACAATCGAACGCAGTTCGCTATGGTAAGGGGCATCCGTGAAGAGCGTGCTGCCCATGATCGCCTTGTTCATCAGGTCGTTCATCGCAACGCCGCTTCCGGAGGAAAACAGCATATTGTTCTTCAGGGCTCCCTGCACGTCCGCAAACCGCGACATGACGTAGAGGTCATATTTGGGAAGACGCACGATCGGCGCGGTGTCCCGGAAAATTCGATAGTTCTCGAACGGATTGGCCAGCGCCTCCGGTGCGAAAACATCGACGTCCACGTCAGGAATATTGACTGCCATATCGGTACTCCGGGATTTATTTCAGATTGACAGCGGCTTCTCCGCAGCGGCGATGGGCGTCGTCGCGAACGGGCCTGCACCACTTGACTGCGCGCTCGGTTGCCTCAGCACCTGAGCGGGGTGTTCGATGTGCCTACACCTTACGCCTGACTGTGAAGCCCGACGATGATGCAGCACAAACCCCAGAACATGTGAAACTCGCAACCACCCAGGTTCCAGACCCAACGTCCCTTGGAGACTTTGAACGCTGCCAACCCCGCGCAGATCATGAAGATGCCGCCCAGCCACGCTGCGTAGAATACGTAGATTCCCAGTACCAAACCGAGCAGTACGAGCGTCTGAACAATCAGCGCAGTCCGCACAAAAAGCCACGCGGGTTTGAGCCCAGCGGCCTCGAAAAAGCCGAAGACGGCATCCTTGGCAGTAAACTGTGCAAGGATGTGGGGAATAAACAGGAGACCACAGATAATGCGAAGTTGAACTATAGCGTCAGTGAGATCCGGAAAAACGATGGCGTTCACAATACCCTCCCAGTGTACCGCCTCAAATTCGCAACATTGAGGCCTTCCCCGCTCGAAATGCCTGCATTTGCCCCTGGCCAGTGTTGCGGCCAGGGGCAAATGCGAAGCGATCAGTCGACCTTTGCCGCGATGGCTTCCATCTCGACGACCCAGTTGGGATTGGCGAGCGCCGACACTACAACCCAGGTCGAGGTCGGCAGGTAACCTTCAGGCAGATACTTCTTCCGGTGCGGCGCCAGGAAGCGGATAGCGCTTGCATCGGTCGAATAGACGTTGAGGTGAACCAGGTTTTCCGGACCCATGTTCGCTTCGGCGAGAATGGCCAGAACGTTCTTCCAGATTTCCTCGTGCTGCGCCTCGAAGCCCTCAGCCAGCGTTCCATCGGGCCGGATGCCCGCCTGTCCAGCGATCGACAGGATGCGCGCACCGGCCGGAATCTCGACCGAATGGCTATATGCCCCCACCGGGTTGGCGATCGACTGGGGATTTCTAACTACAAACATGATATCCGTCCTTTATAAATTGAAGGGTTTGGGATTGAAGATCGGTTTCAACTGCGGTGCAGTCGTCCTCTAACCACCTGACAACGGGACCAAGCGGAGCGAAAGCTTCTCGAAACCGCGCAGGATGGCGTTGTCGGCCCGCTTGGCATCTATCAGTTCGATCGCCCTAACCTTGCCGACGAGCGCCGTGAGCATCGCGGTGATTTCCATCAACGCCAGGTTCATACCCACGCACCGGTGCGCCGAATGCCCGAAGCCGATGTGATCCGTACTGTCGCGTTCGATCTGGAAACGGTCCGGATTCTCGAAGCGACGGGGATCGCGATTGGCCGAGGCATAGATGACGAATATGCGCGAACCGGCCTTGATCGGGGTGCCGTCGATCTCCGTGTCCTCCGTTGCCACGCGCGAGAAGAACTGTACCGGGCTCTCGAGCCTGATGGCTTCGTGAATGGCGCGCGGAATAAGACTGGTGCGGGACCGCAGCAGCTCCCACTGGTCCGGGTTGTTTGCCAGCAGCCACAGCAGGTTAGACATCGCGAAGATCGTCGTGTCGAGCGATGGCATGAGATAACCCTGCAGCATGCTGAGAAACTGCTCGTAGTCGATCTCGCCGCTCACCGATGCCTCGTGCAGCTGGGCGGACCAGCTGCCGGGCCGCAGCCTGCCAGGCAGGCTGGGGTCCGCGATATAGCCCATCATCTCGCCGATCGTGGCCAGCGCCGGAGCCGTGCCGGGCATGATATCGGGGGCCATGCCATTGAAACTGGCGGCAGCCCAGGGAAGCATGCGGTCGGTGGCATCGTCAGGCATCCCGACCAACTCGGTAACTACCGAGAGCGGCAGGTGACAGGAGATCTGGGACACCGCCTCTACCTCGCTACCGTTTGCCAGGATGCGCTCGACCTGCCGTGCGCTGAGCTCGGAGAGCATGTCGCGCATCGGGGCGAGCCGCGCCGGCGTCAACGGGCGGCCGAGGATCGCGCGCAGGCGGGTGTGCTCCGGCGGGTCGGTGCCGACGATCGACCCCGCCATCGCTGCATTCATCGCGGCATTTTGCACAACGCCTTGCGCAGACGAGAAAACCCGCTGATCGGCGAGGACCCGGCGCACGTCGGCGAAGCGGCTGACCGCGTAGAGATCGAGCGTTCGCAGGTGCACGACAGGGCCCATCTCCCGCAGTTCTTCGTAGAACGCGTAGGGCTCTAGCCGCCGTTCAAGCTCGAACGGATTGACATCCGAAATGGGGATCGAAGCCACCATAGTCTTAGTCCTCAAAACAGTTTGACATTCATCATGCAGTGCATTCCGGTTTGCGCGCTGTTCGGTCTTCCCGGATTCGACAGCATGAACGGGCGATCGGCTCCTCAGGTGTGAATGATTTTCTGGGCAGATACGTCAGGCCGCCTTGTGGTGTCGTCCTGACGCAGGTTGACCTCCGCGATCGGATTCCCACTCGGTGCCACCCATGAATTATGGCGATCCCACACCTTGGGATCGTGCCCAGGAATGACCCGGTCGATCTTCTGCTTCAACGTCTCCCGAATCTGGCGGAAGACGCTCAACTGGTTCATCACGTTGCCCTGATGATAGCCCGAAGGCCACATGCTCTCGATGTTCGAATACCAGTAGACAACGTCGCCAACGACGGCGAACGGGCCGTTGCGGGTCTGCACCTCGAACCATTGGCTGCCGAAGGTGTGGCTATCCTTGGCCAGCCGCGCCGTGATACCCGGCAGAACCTCCTCGTCACCGCGAATGAAACGCACGCGCCCCTCGGCTACGCCCTGTGCGGCGCGGATCAGATCCTGGGGATCGAACGACGAAAAGATGAAAGCCTTTTCCTCTTCGGTCTCATACTGGTGCGCGGAGCACACAATGTCCGACCAGCCGAGATATTCGTCGATCTGGATGTACAGCTTGGCATTGGGAAACGCCTCGAAATTTCCAATGTGATCGAAATGCATGTGGGTAACCAGGATCACTTCGACATCTTCGGGCGTGAAACCGACGCGGGCCAGCACGTCACGCGGCTCCTCCCAGCTGGCAAACCCGTATTTCGCCGCCCAATGGTCATTGCGAAAACCGCAATCGACCAAGGCGACGTGCTGTTTGCCACCGACTTCGCCACCGACCAGCAATGTGTAGATCATTGGCACGCGAATTGTGCCCATATTGCTGAACTTGATGGAGCCACCAAAGAAATCTTGCGGCATTTCCGACTGGCAATATGCCAAAGGCCAGATCGAGTAATCGGTATCAAGCCGCGGCCCGAGACCAATGATTGGGGTACTCATTGCACAAAACTCCAGGATATTCTGTCGAGCGAATAGTTATAAACCCATCTTGGCGAAGACGCTGGCCCAATCTGCCCGGCGCATGTGCGAGGTCGGGCCAAACGCCTCCTCGAGCAAACATGGCGGGCAAGGTCAGCCATCTGCGATTGCTTCCTCGCTCCACCGTGGACTTTTCTGGCGCTTGCGCGGTGCGGTTTCGACCAGGCCGCACATCAGGACAGCACCAAGCATCAGCCCACCGAGCGCCAGATAGAGCATATACTGGATCCCGAAGGTTCCGATGATATAGCCGGCGAGAAGCAGCGCCACGCCGCCTCCGAAGATCTCCCCGACACCGATGATCAACCCCGAAGCAGTAGAGAGCATCCCCGGGAGAGCGGACTCCGCAGCCACTGGCCCGGTGAGCAGAGAAAGAACCCCGAAGCTAAAAGCAGTCGCTCCGAACAGCGAGGCAAACAGGTAGCCTGGCTGTGCACCCAGCGAGATGAAGCAATAGGTGAATGCAGCGCCACCCGTGAAGCCGAGGATCGCCATCACCCGGCGGCCAAAGATGTCCGACAAGGCCGGGAGCATCCAAAGGCCGACAAATCCGCCAAAACCGATGGCCGAGGTCACAAGCCCCACCTGCATCGACGGCAACTTCAAATATTCGGCCAGATAGATTGGCACATTCGCGCTGACCACGAAAATGCCACACATCGCGCAGAGCAAACCGACCATTGCAAGGCGGATGTTACGCACCATGAGGACCTCGCGGATCGATGTCGGCGGTGCGGGCGTGCCAATGGTCTTCTGGTTCTGGCCGGGTTCCCTGATAACCTTCCACAACAGAATCGTGAGAATGATGCCAGGCAGTCCGACAATGGCAAAAACCCCACGCCACGACGTGAAGCCGAGCAGCCAGGTCGCGAGAATGGGACCAATCCCCAATCCGAACAAGGCGAACATGCTCTGCTGCAGGCCTTGATTGAACCCTATGCGGGAGGGCCTGGATGCTTCCGCAGTCGCCGCGAAGCTCACCGGACAAAAGGCACCTTCCGACACGCCCATCAGACCGCGGATCAAAAGCAGACTGGTGAAGCCGCCGGCCAGACCACTGAACGCAGAAGCGAGCGAGAAGATAAGAAGAGCCGGCAGCATGACCTTGCGACGACCGATCCGGTCCGAGAGGTTGCCCATGGCAACTGCGGCCACGCCCCAGGTCGTGCCCAGGATGGCGATGAGGACATTGATGAGCGGCAGGCTGATCCCAAGGTCCCGCATGATGGCGGGCGCCAGCGGAGCGATGATCCAGCGGTCCAGCCCCACAAGGCCGAATCCGAGGCTCAGCAACGCCACGGCCTTCCACTCGTAACCCGGATCGTAATCGCTGGCCGGATAACCTCCCATCACCGCCTCCTTCTAGTGCCCGATCGCCTTATGTCCCGGCCGGTCGCCAGACCGGCCGGGACGCTCATCCATACTTTCATCGCGCTGTTTCTTCTTTTCCGGGCGCGAACCGTTTTCACGACTGATGCAATCAGAAGTTGTAGCGCGCGCCGAGCTGGAAGAAGCGGGGCGGCTTGTAGGAAACCTCGTTGCAACCGCAGAAAGTCGCCAGGTCGAAGCCCTGGACACCCTGGTGCACGTTGGTGAGGTTCCTGATGCGGAAGTTCAGTTCCCAGCTTTCGTTCGACCAGCCAAGACCGGCATTGACCATCACAGTCCTGCCAAACTTGTCCGCGTCGAAATTGCGGAGGTTGTAGAAGAAGGGATCGGTATAGCTGGCGTCGCCCTGAACCGACAGCTTGCCGCCAAGAGCTTCCCATTCATACCGGAGGATGGCGCTGCCCTGAAGCGGCGGCGCATAGTTGGGCTGGACGTCGCGACTGATCGGACCTCCGGCACGAAGCGGCACATCCTTCACCTTCGCATCGAAGTAGGACACGGCAAGCCCGACATCGAGGCCCCTGACCGGCGAGGTGAACAGGTTGGCTTCGCCACCGATCGTCCTCGCGTCGGCATTGATGACGATGCCGCCAACGCCGGAGAAGAGGAATGCCTGATAGTTCTTGTAATCATAATAGAACGCGGATGCGTTGAACCGCGTCTTGCCGTCCGGGAACGTATATTTGATGCCGCTCTCATAGTTGGTGAGAGTTTCCGCCTTGTAGGGAAGCGCGCTGGTGGGAACCGGCAGACCGCCCGGAACGGGAGCGTTGTAGCTGCCCGCCTTCACACCGCGGTTGATGCCTGCATAGAGGAGCAGATCCGGGTTGACCTGGAAGTCGAGCTGGACCTTGCCTGCCCAGAGCGTCTTCTTGGACTTGTCCGAATAACCGGTCGGCCCGTTCGGACCGAATATCGGGCCGATGACGATCGGTGTCCCGATCTGCGTCTCACGCGAGTCAGTGGTGCCCCATATTCCCTGGAAGAAGCTCATATCCTTCTGTTCGCGAATGATGCGCGCGCCGGTGATCAAGGTGAGTTGCGGGGCGATGTGCCAATCCAATTGGCCAAAGGCCGAGTAGGAATTAGTCTTCAGCGTCGCATCGGCGCCGACATCAAATGGCGCCCCCGGCACAACGCTGCCCACGGGGAATTTCAGTCCCGAACGCGAGTTCGCCTTGATGTGCAGATAATAGAGCCCCGCCGTCCAGTCGACGAGATCGGTCTTCCCTGACAGGCGGACTTCCTGGCTGAAGGTGGAAGCGCGAACGCCCTGATACACGCCGGACTGGTTGCCCGGTCCAGAATCCGTGTCCACGAAAGCGATCTTGTAGAAATGCTTGTAGTCGCTCACCGCCGCCAATTTGACGCTGTCGCTCAAGTCGAACTCGCCATTCAGGTTAACGCCCCAGGTCCTCACGCGCCCATGATCGCGGAAGGCAAAGTCGCTCGACGTGCGAGGGCCGCTGCCATCGGGATCCTTGTAGCCGAAGAAGTCGCCGCCGGGGACCGGACGGCCGAAGGGTGCGCCGAAGCTGCCGGTGTTGCCGGGGTCTGAACCGCCATCGGAACCGTCAGCCGCAATCGAAGCGCGCGTTTCGTTCGGGCCTGCATTCAAAACATTGACCAGTTCGCCGGCCGAATTGAATACGCCTATCGTTGGCTTCTGCTGATACGGCGCCGTTGCCATCCGGGTTCTCGCCGCATTGACGGACAGCAGCACGCGGGCGCTGTCATTGGGCTCGAACAAGGTGGTCATGCGTCCGGCCAGCGTATCGTCATCGCCCATATTGGCGCCGGCGCCCGGACCAGGCGAACCACCAACCGCGCCCGCCGGATATTCGTTGCGCAGCCAGGGCTGCGCCTTGTTCCACATGACGGCAAAGCGCGTCGCCAACGTGCTGCTGATGGGCAGGTTGATCGCAGCTTCACCATGGAACGCACCAGGCGTGCTCAGCGAGTCATAGAGCCCGTAATTGACGTCGACAAAGCCCTCGACCTTGTCCAGATTGGGCTTGCGCGTGATGTAGCGGACAAGGCCGCCGGTCGCGTTGCGGCCGAACAGCGTGCCCTGCGGCCCCTTCAGCACTTCGACGCGGTCGATATCGAACAGGGCGAAAGTCTGGCCCTGGCCGATCGCGATGTAACCATCGTCCAGATAAACCGCATTCGGCGCCTCGACGATATCGTTGAAGTCATTCTGGGTGACGCCGCGGATCGTGTACTGGCTGTTCTGGCCAGCAAGCGCGCCGCCGAGGTGCACGCCCGGCGTAAGTCCCGCCAGTTCGCGTGAATCGGTCACGTTGAGCGCGCGCAACTGTTCGCCGGAATAGGCGGTGATGGCGATACCCACCTTCTGGATGCTCTGCTCGCGACGCTGCGCCGTCACGATGATCTCGCCCGACAAGGCCGAGCCGCCCGTGTCCGCATGATCTTGAGCCGCTTGATCCTGCGCGGGGGCGGCGGCGGGCTCGTCCTGCGCCAATGCAGGGCTGGCGAGCGCACCAATTGCAACTGCGCAAAGTAGGCTTGTTCGGATTCTAAGATCTTTCCTCATTATTATTCCCCTTAAAGTTATAATAAGACCCAACTTCCCCCTGCGAGAACCGAACTTTTTGTTATTTATCAATCAAACCAAATATTCGTATCCGTTCATTATTTCTCATCAAGGTACTCAACATGGGAGACTAGAAAATCTCGCATCCCGGCAGGCCGCAGGAAATGAGTCGGTCCGACGGGAAGTTCGTAATGATTTCGCAACCGTCCTTGGTAACAACCACTTCTTCCTCGATGCGGGCAGCACCCGATCCGTCTTCGGCGCCGCACCAGGTTTCAAGCGCGAACACCATGCCTTCGCGCAGTGGCTGGTTCTGACCGCGATAGCGCTTGGAAATGATCGGCCGCTCCCACAGCGACAGGCCCACGCCGTGACCATATTGCAGGAGAAACGCCTCGGCCTCGTCGCGATAGCCGAATTCGGTGGCATCCGGCCAAACATCCGCAATCTCGTCAGGCGTGACACCCGGCCGGATCATGTCGATCGAGGCGCTGATCCATTTCGACGCCTTCTCATAGGCATCGATCTGATATTTGTTGGGCTCCCCGCAAATGAAGGTCCGGTAGTAACAGGTCCGGTAGCCGTTGAACGAATGCATGATGTCCAGGAACACCATGTCGCCCGGCTGGATCATGCGATCGGAAAATGTGTGCGAGTGCGGGCGGCCGCGTGGACCCGACACCGAATTGACGCATTCGACGCGCTCCGATCCCATGCGGAACAGACGGTCATTGGCGATCGCCACAAGTTCATTTTCGCGCGTGCCGGGCCGGATCGCCTTGGCGATGTCCACATAAGTGGCGTCGACCATCGACGCAGCCATCTTGAGCAATTCTATCTCGTCCGGCGTCTTGATTTCGCGGGCGTCCAGCAGTGCCTGCTGTCCGTCCACCACTTCGATACCCTCGGCCTCGAGCGCCCGGAGCATCGGAAGTTCCATGATGTCGATGCCGAGCGGCTGCTTTTCGATCCCGAAATGAACGAGCGCCTTCTTGATCTGCTTTGCGAAATCGCCCTGCACGTTCATCCACGGCGGAAGTCCGCCCTGCATGGTCGAGATCGGCGCGGCCACATTGTCCGCGATCCACGGCGACGACAGCCGCTTGGCGGGCGGCGCCGGATCCCAGAGAAACGGAGGTCCTTCGGCCGGACAAAGCGCATAGCGCATGAACTTGTCGCGCGCCCATTCGCCGATATGCGTACCCGTAACATAGCGGATATTGTCGAAATTGAAGCACAATACCGCACCAAGGCCCGCGTGACGTACCGCCTCCTGCGCCCGCTTCAATCTTGCCTTGAACAAGCGGTCGTAATCGATGCCGCGCTCCCAGTCTTTAGCCTGGGTGCCGAAGCTTGCGCCAGCATGTGGTCGATTATACTTCATTATCAGCTTTCCCTCTCGGACGCCTAAAGCGTAATTCCGACATGCGATCACATTAGATCGCCAATCCAATATTTCGCCAAATACTTCTAATTCGTGAGTTCATTAATTCTAAGGCAGAATCAGCGGACGATGATTGCGGACTGAGGCGACAGACATTCCTGACCCTCCAAGCCATTCCTGACTGCAGCCTTCGACTTCATGAACCTCCCTATGAGCTTGCCTTGGCCGGCGCCTTGATGCCGTCGTGAGTAATTTCGCACGAATGAAACTTACAGGCATTAAATTTCGTTAGTTTTGGCCTTTGAGCAAAGTTTGTCGATTTTTCTTGCGCTGTCAAGCGCCTCTCCATATTAAATTATGGCAACCCCGCCCTTGGACGCCGAAAAGCGAACAGAGTGGGATCGTGGCAGCATGATCTGGGCGGATAAAGGCGGGCCGGCGTGCCCAAAGGCAGTGGAGGAATGCGCCGTGGACAGCGCCTTCGACATGACGAATGGCTATGCCGTGCTGAGGGTCTTGTGCGGCGCCTTCTTCATCCCTCATGTGGTGGGGAAAATCACTGCGCGTCAGGCCTCGGTAGCCTTCTTCAAGCAGGCCGGCCTGAACCCGCCCCAGTTCTGGTCCTATGTGGCCATGGGACTCGAGATTGTACTGGCAGCCTGCCTGATGCTCGGCATCCTGCCGGTTTGCGCCGCTTATCTCGGGTGCGTTTACCTGCTTGTCGCCGCAGCCGCGAACTTCAAAGTTTCGCGCCGGTGGTTATGGCATATTGGCGGGAGCGAATGGCCAGTGTTCTGGGCGCTATGCTGTGCGGTTGTCGGTTATTACGGCTCGCATTGATGGACGGGCGCGGTGGACACGGAGTTTTGTAATGAAGGTAGTTTTCATAGGTCTTGGACGCATGGGGCAGGCGATGGCCCGGCGGCTGCTGGATGCGGGTCATGATCTTGTGGTGTGGAACCGCACGCCGGATCGGCTGCGCGAACTGCTTGACCTGGGTGCGACGCAGGCCGATTCGATCGCGCAGGCCGCCGCGCTTGGCGCGCCTGTCATCACCATGCTCGCCAATGACGAAGCCCTGGCACAGGTCGCCCAGGGCCCCGGCGGCCTGATCGAGAGCCTGCCGCCCGGCGGCCTGCACATCGCGATGGGAACCCACCGCAGCGACACGATCCGCAACCTGACCGCCGCGCATGCGAAGGCCGGCCAGATTCTCGTCGCAGCGCCCGTGCTGGGCCGGCCTACCGCCGTGGCGGCAGGGCAACTCGGCATCATCGCGGCTGGACCCGCCGACGCCGTCGCGCACGCGCAACCGCTGTTCGACGCCATCGGCAGGCGAACTTTCGCCGCCGGGTCCGATCCCGCCACCGCCTCGCTGCTCAAGCTCACCAACAATATGGTGCTGGCCTGCGCGATCGAGGTCATGGGCGAGGCGTTCAGCCTGGTCGAGAAGTCCGGAGCCGATCCCGAAGCGATGCGCGATATTCTGATCGAGGGTCTGTTTTCCGGTCCGGCCTATAGCGGCTATTCGCGCGCGATCCTGGATCGCAGCTGGGATAATGTCGGCTTCACCGCAACCCTTGCCCTCAAGGATGTCGATCTCGCCCTCGCCACGGGTGCTGCCAATGGCGTTCCCCTGCCCAGCGCCGAGGTCTGCCGCGAGCGACTGGTGCGCGCGATCGCCGATGGCGATGCCGAGCGGGACTGGATCGTCATGGCCCTCGCCCAGGCCCGCGCCAGCGGACTTGCCTGATTTTCAACCCACTCCTATCTGCTCAACCATCAAGAGAAAGCCTTCAACCCATGACCAGCACGCTCTTTTCGCCGATTTCCCTGCGCGATCTGACCCTTTCCAACCGGATCGTCGTGTCGCCGATGTGCCAGTATAACTC
>NZ_JBEGHS010000007.1:0-23740 GCF_040676365.1 Sphingobium sp. LMA1-1-1.1 | reverse complement strand
GCAGCCGGTGGATCAAGCGGATCAGCGGCCAGTTGTTCGACGCCGCGGAACGCTACCGTCTTCTCGCGCTGGAGCAGGTCCTGGAGCGCAATGAGCTGCAGGAACATCGCGATCTGGTCGATGCATGTATCAATCGCGACGCCGATCGCGCGATCACCCTGCTCCAGCATCACTACACCCAGACCTTCGAAGCGATCACGAACACATCGCTCAATCCGTGAAAGAATAGGGAAGTCCTGGAAGCACGAAAATTGAAGCGAGGCAGAGGACTTGCTTCAAACATTCGAAAGATGCCCTGGGCCGAATGTCGATTGCCTGTTTCCTGGAGCAATTCCAGACGATCGCTGGTCAGGAAATCGCGGAAGACAGAGAGTTTGGATTACCGATCTGATCCGATCAAATCGAAGCTCGCTCTAATATTCGATCTTCGGTCCCAGGGGAACGATACCGGTCGGGTTGATCGTCGGATGGCTTTGGTAATAGTGGCCCTTTATGTGCTGCATGTTCACAGTCTTGGCGACTTCGGGCAGATGATAAATCTCACGCGTGTAGCGCCACAGATTCGGGTAATCGACGATCCGGCGCAAATTGCATTTGAAGTGACCGACATAGACCGGATCGAAGCGTATCAGTGTAGGGAACAAACGGATATCGGCCTCAGTCAACTGTTCGCCCATAAGGAAGCGATGGGACGAAAGCCTGTTTTCGAGCCAATCCAGCGTTTCGAACAGCGGGCCAAGCGCTTCTGCATAGGCTTCCTGGCTAGTGGCGAAGCCAGCCCGATAAACGCCATTGTTCAACGTATCGTAGATCCGCTGGTTGAGCGCATCGATCTCCGCCTGCAGCGGCTGCGGATAATAATCGCCAGGCTTGGCTCCAAGACCATCGAAGGCGGAGCCCAACATCCGGAGGATTTCGGAAGACTCGTTGTTGACGATTTTCCCGTTCTTTTTGTCCCATAAAATGGGTACCGTGACAGACCCTGTATAGTGCTGGTCGTCGGCAGTATAAATTTCCCGCAGAAAAAGCGCCCCGTGAACAGGATCCGGAATCACCCCCGGACCATCGGCAAAGGTCCAGCCTTGTTCACGCATCACCCAGTTGACTACAGAAATGCTGACCATGTCTTCCAGCCCCTTGAGTGCCCGCATGATCAACGTGCGGTGGGCCCAGGGACAGGCAAGACTGACATATAGGTGATATCGCCCGGCTTCGGCAGCAAAGCCTGCACTGCCGCTTGGCCCAGCGGATCCATCCGCTGTGACCCAATTGCGATAAATGCTGTCCTTGCGGATGAAACGGCCGCCAGTGGAAGAAGTGTCATACCACTGCTCATGCCAGACGCCGTCAATCAGAAGTCCCATGCCATCATCCCATTGTCTGTCTGCTCGATCGTGGCGGGGCCGCAATCTTGGGTGGAACGAATTGAAGCGCAAGGACAGGGGCGACGGGCCGATAATTCCGCCATCACCAGGTCAATCCACACTCATCGTCGACATCACATCATATCGATGAATTTCAATTTCCCCACATTTGAGCGATAGTTCATGCAATAATACGTATTTTGTCGATTTTTTTGATGAAGTCGAGTCGTACATTCATTGGAACGACGCGAGACTGAAGCGCCCATGCGCACCATCGACCGCGCGTTCGACGCACAACTCGATCGCCTTCAATCCTTCCAGTGCTTTTCGCCCAGGCGGATCGTGACCGGCTTTTCCAGCCTTTCGGCGTCCTCGCCAAGTGCGAAGCTATAACTGCCGGCAGGCATCGACCACTGGCCGTCCCCCCAGTTCGCCAGCAGGCGGTCATCGACCGTCAGCGTGATCGCCTTGCTTTCCCCCGGATTCAACATGACCCTCTGAAACCCGATCAGGCGTTGCAGCCTTTCGCCATTGCGCCCCACCATATAGAGTTGCGGCACATCGGCCCCTGCCCGGTCGCCGACATTCCTGATCGTGAAGCTCAGCCGGAGCTTCTCTCCCCTGACCGCAGACAGTCCGGACAGGCTGAACTTGCTGTAGCTCAGGCCATGGCCGAACGGGAATAACGGCTTTTCTCCCGAGCGGGCAAAGGCACGATAGCCCACATCCGCGCCTTCGCTGTAATCGACCTCCACCGGCGTCTTGTCCGGCAGGCCCAGGCCCGGCAATGCGCGGCGGGGATATTGATCAAGCGAAGCTGGATAGGTCATCGGCAAGTGACCGGAGGGATTGACCCGCCCCGTCAATATATCCGCTATCGCCTGTCCGCCTTCCTGCCCCGGATACCAAGCCTGAACGACCGCCTTCGCCTTGTCGAGCCAGGGCATCGTCACCGGATTGCCTGTTTCCAGGACGACGACAAGATTGGGATTGGCGGCAGCGATCGTCCGGATCAGATCCTCCTGCCCCTGCGGCAAGGACAAGGACCCGGAATCGTAGGACTCGCCTTCCCATTTGGTCGCAAAGAGGATCACCATATCGGCACGCGCGGCAAAGGCGGCGGCGACTTCAGCCGAATAGCCGGTCTGAAAGCTGATGCTGGCCTGGGGCAGGGCAGCGCGCAGGGCCGCGATCGGCGCATCGGGAAAATAGGATTGGCGATTGAACAGTTCGACCGGCCCCTCGCCGCCCTTGAGAACGCGCATCTCGCCGTTCGAGGGGGTGACCTGACTGGACCCGCCGCCCGACAGCACGCCGAAATCTGCATTGCCGCCAACGACCAGGATCGACTTCGCGCTCGCGGCCAGCGGCAAAATGCCCTCATTCTTGAGGAGGACGATCCCTTCGCGGGCCGCTTCCAGGGCCGTCTTCGCATGGGCTTTGTAATCGATCGGCTGGGTGGAATAGGCATCGGAAATGCCGATGGCGAACAGGCTGCGCAGCACGCGACGGACAGCATCGGACAACCGGGTCTTCGATACGTCCCCCTTCGCTACCGCAGCCGTGAGCGGCTCGGTAAACCAGGGGTGCTCGTCGAGCTGGCGACCCATTTGCTGGTCAAGCCCCGCATTGATGTAGGATACGTCACCCACCGCGCCCCAGTCAGACATGACCCAGCCGGGATATTTCCACTCGCCCTTCAGGATATCGTCCAGAAGATGCGCGTTGCCGCAGGCCTTCTGGCCATTGACGAGATTATAGCCGCACATCACCGCGCCCGGCTGGCCGATCTCTATCCCGATCTTGAACGACAGCAGGTCGCTCTCCCGCAGCGCGCTCTCGGCAATGACGGCATTTGCGGTGTTCCGCTGCGTTTCCTGCGCATTGAGGACGAAATGCTTGATCGTTGAGACGACGCCCTGCGATTGGATGCCACGAATGGAATAGCCGGCGAGCATGCCCGCAAGCAGCGGATCCTCCCCCAGATATTCAAAATTGCGGCCGTTGCGCGGATCCCTGGTCAGGTTCATGCCCCCGCCGAGCAGGATGTTGAAGCCCTTGGCCCGCGCTTCCGCCCCGATGGTCACGCCGACCCGTTCGGCCAATATGGGATCGAAGGATGATGCGAGTGACAGTCCCGAAGGCATGGCGGTCGCAACATCCCCCACGCGAAGCTGGCCGGGGTTGACGACGCCCAGACTGGCGTCCGTCGACAGTTGCGGCGGTACGCCCAGCCTTGCGATGCCGGGCACGTAGCCGGCCGTGAACGGCACCCCGGGGGGTATGTCGACTTCAACCCCTGCCAGCGGGATCGGCATGATCGCCGACAGCAAACCGATTCTTTCCGCGTCGGTCATTTGCGCTTCCAGGCGCGCCGCCTTCTGGTCTGGCTCTTCTGCCTTGCCACGCGCCATGACCGGGGACGAAAGAACAAGCACCGAAAGCGCCAGCAGGGCACGCATTAAAGGCCATTCCTTTTCAACAGGGGGGAAGGGGAAGCCGGCTGGATGAGCAGGCACCGCCCTCTCCCAATCCAAAGTATTCTGGATGAATGTTTGCCGGACCTTCGGGGGAGAACGAAGGCCCGGCATCCCAGGGATCAGAAGTTGACGCCGGCCCGGACGCCATAGGTCCGCGGATCGGCAAGCTGCGCGGAGGCGAAGATGCCGGTCTGCGCCGCGGTGACGACGATGCTGTTTTCCACATTCCGGACAAAGCCCTGGAGGTACCAGCCGTTATCCGGCGCGTTGTACGTCAAGAGCAGATCGGTCCGTGTATTGCTGGGCACGCGGAACTGGTTCACCGTGCTCAGCGAAGCGAGGCGATAGTCATCCGAAAGCCGCGTACGCACCCCGGCCTGGACATTGCCGCCATTGGCGAGATTGAACGTCTGCATATAGCCCGCGGTGACGACGAAGGTCGGCGACCGATCCAGCTTCTTGCCCGACCAGTCAAATCCCGGCGCTGGTATGAAGGAGCCATAACGCGCGTTCAGCCAGGAGAAGGAGAAATCAAACTTGCTGGTCGCAACCGGCATGATGACGCCCTCCAGTTCAACGCCATCGATCTTGGCGGACGAGGCATTGGTGGTGACGCGGCACGGCGTGCCACACAGCGTGTCGGAGAACTGGCTGAGCTGTATGCTCTTATAGTCATAGTGGAATGCCGATGCATTCAGGCGAACGGCATTGTTCATGAAACGCGTCTTGAGGCCCGCTTCGTAAGAAGTAAGCGTTTCAGGATTATAATAGAGCGCTCCGGCCGGTACAGTGCAGCCACTGTTCGTACCCTGTTCACAACCATCGTTGAAGCCGCCAGCTTTATATCCGGTCGCAATAACACCATAAAGCAGCGTCCGGTCGTTCACATCATAATCCGCGCCGATCCGCCAGGTTGTCTTGGAGAATTTGCGATGCGCAATGTTCGGCGTGCTAAGGTCGGTGGGTTGCCCGCAGGCGATCGTGCCGCATTGGACGAACTGCCCGATACGCGACTTGTTGTCATGCGAATAGCGGATGCCGCCGGTGAGCCGTAGCGATGGGGTGATGCTGTAGGTCAGCTGACCGAAACCAGCCCAGGATTCGGCAATGGTCGGATCCTGCTCGACACCGAAAGCGTAACCGGTGGCGCCGGGCGTCGGCGTCAGGAATCCAAGCAGGTAGCTCGCGATTGCTGACTTCTCCTTGAAATAATAAATGCCAGCTTGCGCCTTGATTGGACCGTCGCCATTGGTCGAGAAGCGCAGCTCCTGACTGTTTTGCCAGTAACTGCCATCATAGGGATTCGCGATGGTAGCGCCGCCGCCATCGACGAGGAACGCGCCGTCTTCGTGCCGCTTGAACTCACGGTAGGAACCCAGATAGTTCAGAGTGACAGGGCCAAGATCATAGCTGAGATCGGCCTGGATGCCCCAGGTCGAGTTGTCGGAACCGATCGGCCCGCTGAAGGGCGCGTTCAACGTCCGCTTTTCCGCAGAACTGCTGCCATTCGCAATGTACAGCGGGTCAACGCCGGTCGTCTGATAATCGGCGTAGAAGTTGCTGACGGGAACCGTATTGTATCCCGTACCCTTGATAGCCGAATAATCGCCGCGCAGGACGAGTTCACCAGAACCAAGATCAAACAGGGCGGAGAGCCGGCCGGAGAAGTTCTTCTTGAACGGGTCCAGGCGCGCATTCCAGTTCGGCCCGGCAACCAGATAATTATCGCGGCGATCGTAATTGGCCGCGGCGCGGATCGCTATCCCCTGGCTTACCGGGACATTGATGACTCCGGTCAGCTGCTGCGTGTCGAAATTGCCATATGTAGCGTCGATCGAACCACTGAACTCTCCCAGCTTGGGCTTGTTCGTGATGATGTTGACCAGGCCTGCCGTGGTGTTGCGGCCGAACAGCGTGCCCTGCGGACCGCGCAGCACCTCGACGCGCTGGACGTCGAAGAAGCTGACTTCCTGGACCTGAGGACGGGCGATATAGATGCCGTCGGCCATGAAAGCGGCGGACGGATCACCCTTTTCGGTGCCGTCGGAACTGCTGACGCCGCGAATGGTGATCTGCAGGCCGTTATTACGGTCGATCGACAGATTGGGCACCTGTTCGCCAAGGCTGGTCGGGTTGGTGACGCCGGCCGATAGCAGGGCGTCGCCGCTGACGGCCGTCAGGGCAACAGGCGTTTTCGACGCAAGCGTCTCGTTACGGGTCGCGGTGACGACGATTTCCCCGTCCGGCAGTGCTGCACCCGCGCCCGCTTGGGCGAAGGCCGGAAGCGAAAAGGAAAGCGCTGCGGCAAGCGCGGTGACCGAAACATAGGCCGTGCGAATTTTCATCGAGAACATCCCCTTTTTTAAGGTGAAATTTGTCGCCCCTGACGTCGACAGCGCAATTTCCTAACAGCGCATGTCAACGTTGACAATATCGAAAATGTCAACGTTGACATTCTCAGGCTCGAGCCACTGGCAAGGATCGGTCAACGTTGACAAAAAAGCCGGCCTACGCGAAGGCTCACGACATGCCTATCGATACCAAGCCTACGCTGCACGATGTCGGCGCCCTCGCCGGGGTGGCGGCCCGCACCGTTTCGCGGGTGATCAATCGTGAGCCAGGCGTGTCGGAGCGAACCGCCGCAAAGGTCAGGCGCGCCGTTGAAGAGCTGAATTTTCGTCCCAATCTGGCCGCCCGCGCGCTGCGCGGCGACCGGTCCCTGCTCGTGGCGATCGTCAATAGCAACCCCTGGCCACGCTATGTTGCCGATGTGGTGCGGGGCGTGTCGATGGCATGCCGGCAGGCAGGAACATATCTGACCTTCGAGGAATTTTCGCCCGACGACCAGCATATCGCCGCCAGCATGGCGAATTTTATCGACAATGTCGGGATCGCAGGCACCATATTGATCCCGCTCCTGGCCGACGACCAGGAATTGCTCGACATGCTCGAACGTCGCGGGGTGCGCACCGTGCGCATGTCGCCGGCGCGCGACATCGGCAGAACCAATGCCGTGATTTCACGCGACGAGGACGGCATATCCGCGCTTGTCGATCACCTCGTCGCCCTCAACCATCGCAAATTCGGATATATCGCAGGGGCTCAGGGCCACGCCTCCTCGGAAATCCGCGCCGGCGCGTTCCGGAAACGACTGCATCACCATGGCGTCGACTGGTCTTCCGTACTGTTCGCCCATGGCGACTTCAGCTACATATCCGGAGCAGAGGCCACCCGCCACATGCTGGCCAGGGACCGCAAGGAATGGCCGACCGTCATCTGCGCCGCCAATGACGAAATGGCTGCCGGTGTGATCAGCGTGTTGGGCACAATGGGGATCAGGGTACCGCAGGATATCGCGGTGACCGGCTTCGACGACAATGACATTGCCCGATTGATCTGGCCGCCGCTCACCACCGTCCGGCAATCCGTCGTCGATCAGGCCTATTCGGCGACCCAATTGCTGCTGGATCGAACCTCGGACGAACCCCGATGCATCGAACATGGGGTGGAACTGATCATCCGGCAAAGCACCTCCGGCTGAGCCATGGCGGTAAACAAGGAAACAAAGCGGTCGACCTGACTGAATCAGATCGACCGCTCCGGATTTCTTGCCATCACCGATTTCCTGGCCCGCGATCGGTTCCGATCGCATGGAAATCGCTTCAGGCGAGGTTGGAACCGATCCACGCCGCCACGTCGGTAACCGGAATGGCATTGCGCTGGTTGAACGTCCCGGCCTTGTCCCAGGCGACGCCGCGTCCCTGGGCAAAGGCGGCGCGATATTTCCGCATCATGTTCTGCGGGTCGCGGGCCAGTTCTTCCATCAGGAAGGGTACAGTCCATTCCGACCGGCTGAAGGGACGGCCAAGGGCAGCTTCCAGCTTGTCCGCGACTTCGCCATAGGTGACGGTATCGCCCGCAAGGAATACGATCTCGTTGCGGATGGTCGGTTCGAAAAACACGATTTCCGCGGTCAGCACCCCGATGTCATCGGGCGTGGTCAGCGTCACCGCGGTGTCGAGGCTGCCAAGGGCATGGACTGCGCCGTTCTTCAGATCGACGACGCCGAATTCCGGTTCGAACAGATAGCTCATGAACATGCCGGTGGAAATGATGACCCACTCGGTCTTGCTCTGCGAGCGCAGCAATTCCCGCACGTCGAGCTGGGCGTCAAAGATATCCTGCGGGCTGCCACGACCGATCGCTTCGAAATCGACGCCAAACTGCCACGGGAAGTAACGCGGTATGCCCGATTGCAAAGCAGCCTTGGCCAATTTCATGGGCGTGTTGATCCCGGCGGCATAGCCCGCGCATCCGATCACCGTGTCATAGCGCGAAAATACGGACGCCAGTTCATCGATCGAGCTTGTCACCAGATCGCCCACGACGATCTCGATACCCAGATCACGGATTTCGGCGACATCCCGCTGCTTTTCGGGCACGTCGGACTCGACGGCACTGGCGCGCAGCAACACGCTGATCCTGGCCCCATCGACGTCCTTTGCGCGACGCGCCAGGTTACGCAAGACTGGCAGGCCCAGTTCGCCGGCCCCCAGCACGAGAATGTTCCGTGACTTCACGATGGAAACTGCATCATTCATAATTCTGACCTATTCAGCATTGGTTGCCGCCTTGATATGGCGATCCATGGACAAGCGCGAAAGAAGGCACATGCGTGATACTGGGGCCGGATTATTGAATCCGGAGGACATTCTCGAATATTCCCAGACCGTTTGCGACGGCCTGAGAGACGACGACGACGGCTTGCGGCGAGAGGTTCTGGCCCATGCCGGCAATCGCTGGTCGCTGGGCGTCATTCACACGCTCGGCGTGTACGGCCAACTGCGCCATGCGGAAATCGGCCGGCGCATGCATGGCGTTACGCAACGGATGCTGACGCGCACCCTTCGCCAGTTGGAGCGCGACGGATTGGTGATCCGCCACGATTTCGAGGAGGTGCCCCCTCGCGTCGAATATCAGCTGTCCGATTCCGGCCTTGAGCTGCTTGTCCGGATGGTCCCTCTATGGACATGGATCGTCGAGAATGCGGAGCGGTTTCGGAAGGCCCGGGAGACATTCGACAGCCTTCAGCTGGGCAAGGCGTCATAGAACCCCGTCCTTCGCGACAGGGAGCGCCCAGGCGATTACCTGATCGCCGATCGGCGTTTTCATGAAGTGATGGCCCCGGTCATCAGGACGACATATTCACGCCCATTCTGCTCATAGACCATCGGCGCCGCCTGACCGCCGGCGGGGAGCGCCTGCTGCCAGAGGATTTTACCGGTCCTCATGTCGATGGCCTTGAACAAATCGTCCGTCGCCGCCGCGATGAAGATCAGGCCGCCAGCCGTAACGACCGCACCGCCATTATTTGGCGTACCGATGCAAATTTGCAATCTTGGACGACGGCGCCCTGTCGGCACCGCATGAGAACACTTCCCACCCGCAGCAATCGCCCGCGTCCGACGAGGGCAAATTCCGCAAGTTGCTCCAGTTCCTGATTTTCCGTTCCCAGGTCCGGTCGGTCCGCTTTTGCAATTCGGTTGCCCAGAATTAGCCGATTCCAGAATGCGCCTTCAATTTTGAGGCTGATCCATACTGTCACTGACCGGATAATTGGGGAACTGATCGGAAATATTCGATGCATCCTTGACGAGGCCAAATGCATCGGATAATTACGATGCATGGACACCAGCGAAGCACTTTCGGTCCTCTCGGCTCTTGGCCATCCCACGCGTCTTGATGCGTTTCGGCTGCTGATCCGACATGAGCCTGACGGCCTGTCGACCGGCGAGCTGGTCGAGGCCTCCGGCCTGACCCAGAGCACCTTCTCAACGCACCTCGCCGTCATGGTGAAAGCTGGACTGGTACTGTCGGAGAAGCGTGGCCGCCAACAAATCCAGCGCGCCAATCTCGACGCGTTGCGCGGACTGATGGTCTATCTGGCCAAGGATTGCTGCCAGGGACGCGCCGAACTGTGCGAGCCGCTGCTGGCCGAACTTATCTGCTGCTGAAGAGGCGATGATGACCGATATCGTGATCTACCATAACCCGCTTTGCGGAACCTCTCGCAATGCCCTGGCCATGATCCGCAATGCGGGCATCGAACCCCATGTGGTCGAGTATCTGAAGACGCCGCCAAGCCGCGCGCTCCTGGTGCAACTCATGGATCGGGCCGGCATCACCCCGCGCGCCCTGCTGCGCGAGAAAGGCACGCCTTTTGCCGAACTGGGCCTGGGCGACGAAAGCCTGGCCGATGACGCGCTGATCGACGCGATGATGGAGCATCCCGTCCTCATCAACCGTCCGCTGGTGGTGTCTCCGCTGGGTGTGAAGCTCTGCCGGCCTTCCGAAGAAGTCCTGGATCTGCTGCCGGCCGGGCAGCGCTGCCCATTTGTCAAGGAAGACGGCGAAGTCGTGGAAGCGACGAGGCGATGACCCTTTCGGTTCGCGACGCAACGATCGGCGATGCCGGTGCCATTGCCGCCATCTACGCGCATCACGTCCTGCACGGCACGGCAACCTACGAAATCGTGCCACCGACAGAGGAGGAAACCGAAGCCAAGATACGAACGCTGACCGGACGAGACTGGCCATTCCTTGTTGCCTGCGATGGATCTGAGGTGGTGGGCTATGCCTACGCCACGCAGTTCCGCGATCGGCCGGCCTACGCTTATGCCTGCGAGAACAGCATCTACGTGGCGCACGACAGGCGCGGTAGCGGCATCGGCAAGCTGCTCCTCATGGCCTTGCTGAAGGCCGCTGAAGCCCATGGCTTCCGGCAGATGGTCGCCGTCATCGGCGGGGGTGAACCTGCCTCCGTAGCGCTCCACGCGTCCTGCGGTTTTGAGCATGTCGGTCGCCTCACCGGCATGGGCTGGAAGGCAGGCCGCTGGCTCGACACGGTTTACATGCAGCTTCCCTTGGGCGGCGGCATCGCGACCGCGCCGGCTGCTTCCGGGAAGGACTGACGACCATGTCGCTGTTCGAACGCTATCTCTCGCTGTGGGTGGCCCTGTGCATCGCGATCGGGATCGGTCTTGGCCATTTGCTCCCGAGCGCCTTCGAGACCATCGCAGCGCTGGAGATCGCCAACGTCAACCTCGTCGTTGCGGCGCTGATCTGGTTGATGATCATCCCGATGCTGCTGCGGGTCGATTTCGGCGCGCTGCATAGCCTTCGGCAACACTGGCGCGGCATCGGCGTCACCCTTGTGGTGAACTGGGCGATCAAGCCATTCTCGATGGCGCTGCTCGGGACGTTCTTCCTCCGCTATTTGTTCGTCCCGATACTGCCGGCAGGCGCATCCTCGTCCTATATTGCGGGCCTGATCCTGCTGGCCGCAGCGCCATGCACGGCCATGGTCTTCGTCTGGTCGAACCTTGTCGACGGTGAGCCGAACTACACATTGAGCCAGGTGGCACTGAACGACTTGATCATGATCTTTGCCTTCGCACCGCTCGTCGGCCTGCTGTTGGGCGTGGCATCAATCACCGTGCCGTGGAACACACTGGCGCTGTCGGTGGGGCTCTACATCGTCGTCCCGGTTATCATCTCCCAACTGCTCCGCCGAGCGCTTCTTCGCGGCGGCGAGAAGGGACTTCAGCATTTCCTGTCCGCCATCAGCCCGATCAGCCTTGCCAGCCTGCTGCTGACGCTGGTGCTGCTGTTCGGCTTCCAGGGTGAGCAGATCATCCGGCAACCGCTGGTGATCGCGCTGATTGCCGTGCCGATCCTGTTTCAGGTCTATCTCAACGCCGGCATCGCCTACTGGCTCAGCCGCCGTTTCGGCGTGGCGTGGTGCGTCGCCGGCCCTTCGGCGCTGATCGGCGCCTCCAATTTCTTCGAACTGGCAGTGGCCGCCGCCATCAGCCTCTTTGGGCTCACCTCCGGCGCCGCGCTGGCAACGGTCGTAGGCGTGCTGGTGGAAGTGCCGGTGATGCTGTCCATTGTCGCCTTGGTGAAGCGAACCCGTCCCTGGTATGAGAAAGCCATTGCCGCATGAGATTGCGTGAACTCACCGCCCCCGATCATCTGCCTGCCTTGGACAAGGCCTTTGCGCTGGCTCGTCCCGCCACTGGCCTCGGACCGGACCAACCGCCTCCGCGCTTTCTACTGCTCTACGGCTCGCTGCGAGAGCGCTCCTTCTCTCGCCTCGCCGTGGAAGAGGCCGCCCGCCTGCTGCAATATTTCGGTGCTGAGACGCGGATCTTCGATCCCAGCGACCTGCCGCTGCCAGATCAGGTGGCGGAAGACGATCACCCTGCGGTGCATGAATTGCGCGAGCATGCGCTGTGGTCGGAAGGCATGGTCTGGTGCAGCCCGGAGCGGCACGGCCAGATCAGCGGCATCATGAAGACGCAGATCGACCACCTGCCGCTCCAGATTCGCGGGATGCGGCCGACGCAAGGGCGGACGCTTGCAGTCATGCAGGTGTCCGGCGGCTCCCAATCGTTCAATGCCGTCAACACGCTGCGCCTGCTGGGTCGCTGGATGCGGATGTTCACGATCCCCAACCAATCGTCGGTGGCGATGGCTTACAAGGAGTTCGACCAAGACGGCCGGATGCGGGCGTCGAGCTACTACGAGCGCATCGTCGATGTGATGGAGGAATTGGTCCGCTTTACGGTACTTATGCGACCGCATGCGGCGCAACTTGTGGATCGCTATTCCGAGCGCAAGGAAGCCGGAATTTCGGTTGATGCCGAGTCTGACCATTCGGCAGTCGCGATAGCGCCGCAATCTTGATTGACGGCTAGCAGCCCGGCACGGCGAAAATCAGGATCAGCAACCATGGCATCCGGCTGTACGACGGACTCAGCCGGGTTCTGGCCCATGCTCGCGATATCCCGTGTCCTGTTGTCGCTGGTTAAGCGCCTGGTTCTCATGCGGATATCGGCCATCTCGCCTTGGCTCGGTCTCGCGGCGGCGTGAGATTAGGCTCTTGCGGAGCATTGACCCTCCCGCTAACGCACCTCTGCCCGGGACGACGGCTTCGTCGTCCCGGGCATGATCGCGCCGGTGCCTCGAAAGAGGCTTAAAAGGGAACGCGGTGAGGATGGCTCCGGCCATCCAAATCCGGGGCTGTCCCTGCAACTGTAAGCGGCGAGCGCGATGCATATCGCTTCCTCCAGTGTGAGGAGGCAGCCACTGGACCGGACGCTAAATCCTGCGAGGTCTGGGAAGGCCGTGCATCAAGCTATGACCCGCGAGCCAGGAGACCTGCCAGCGTCTGGTCGCTCTTGCCCGGTCCAGGGGATGGCCAAGGCACGGTATCTTTCCGTTTGAGCGACGAACGGGCGGTGGAGACCGCATCGGTTCGCGTGGCGGTCGCTCTATGGCGTCCGGCTGCTGACGTGCGCCGACCGTCGCTGGCGGCACGTCTCCACCCGAATGTCGCGTGACGCCGGGAAGACATGCAATGGAATGGAAAAATGTAGGATTTTGGCTGGCCACCGGGCTGGCCGCCACCACGACGCAGCAGGCCGCCGCGGAAACCGCCGCGGATAGCTCAGCCGAAATCATCGTGTCGGGCGTTCGGCCGGGAGCATTGCTCCAGGAGACGGAAACCGGATCGCGCCTGGGGCTGACCGCGCTCGAAACGCCAGCCAGCGTCGCGCAGATTGATGGCGACGCGATCCGCGCTCGCGGCGATCTGGACATAATGTCGGCCGTAACCCGTGCACCGGGCGTCACCACCTCCGCCAATCCGGGCAATGGCGGCACAGCCCTGTCGCTGCGCGGCTTTTCCGGTCAGGGTTCAGTGCTGCAACTGGTTGATGGCGTCCGGCTGTTCCCGGTTGCGGGCACGATCACCTTCCCCACCGACCCGTGGAATGTCGAGCGGATCGAATTGCTGAACGGCCCCGCCTCCGTGCTCTACGGACAGGGCGCGCTGGGCGGCGCGGTGAACATCATCACCAGATCCCCCAATGCCGAACGCACCGAATTTGACGCGGAAGCAGGATATGGCTCGCAGGATAGCTGGCGCGCAGCAGCAGGTGTCGGTGGACCGCTGGGCGAGATGCTCTCCTACCGGATCGACGCCAGCTACCGGGCGTCGGACGGGTATGTCGACCGTGGCCATTCCAAGAGCCTCGCGCTCTCGGGCGCGCTGCGCTTCCGGCCAAGCGACAGCTTCACGCTCACCCTGCGCAACGACTATGGCAATCAGCGGCCGATGGAATATTTCGGCACGCCGCTGATCGACGGGGCGTTGGTGAAGGACAACCAGCGGCGCAACTATAATGTCGCCGACGCCAGCCTGCACTATCGCGACAATCGGACCACGCTGACCGCCGACTGGACGGTGGCCGACGGCATCACCCTCTCCAACGCCGCCTATCGCCTTACCAGCAAGCGTCTGTTCAAAAATCTGGAAAGCTATTTCTACAATGACGACACCGGCCTGATCAACCGAATGGACAATCTGGGCATCTTCCATGACCAGACCCAATATGGCGATCAGGCGACCATCCGCATCAGCAAGCCGATTGCGGGCCTGAAAAACGATCTGGTCGTCGGCTTCGACGCCAATCTCATCAAGCTCACTTATTCCAATGATTTCGGATCGGACCCACAGGAGGATGCTGTCGATCCCTTCGACTTCGATCCGGGCCTGTTCTACGACACGCAGGGCATCGCGCCCCGCTATCGCACGCGGACCAACGAATATAGCGTCTTTGCCGAAGACCGCCTGGCTCTGACCGATCAGCTTTCGGTGGTCGCAGGCATCCGGCACGAGCGGGACAAGGTGCAACGCTGGAACATCGTCTATAACCCGGACGGCAGCATCAGCGAGGTCAATGCCTTTCCCAATGGCGCGACCAATCGGAAATTCCGCAATACCACTTGGCGGATCGGCGGCGTCTATCAGCCGACCTCCAACATCTCGCTCTATGGGCAATATTCGACCGGCGTCGATCCGCTCGGCACGCTGACCACCTTCACCACCAATGCGACCCAGTTCGCCTTCACCAACGCGACGGGCGATCAAGTCGAGGGCGGCATCAAGGCCATGTTCCTCGATGGCAAGGGCAGCGCCACTCTGGCGGCCTATCGTATCGTCAAGAAGAAGCTGGTGGCGCAGCAGACGCCGACTAGTCCCATAGAACAGATCGGCCAGCGGTCCGCCAAGGGTGTGGAGGCTTCGGTGACGCTGCAACTGACCGACCGCTTCGGCATCGACGCGAATGGCACAGTGCTGGACGCTAATTTCGATGACTTCATCAGCGGCGGCACCAGCTATACCGGCAACACGCCACCCAATGTGCCTGAAGTAGCGGCGAACCTGTCCGTCTATTGGGCGCCCATTGACGCGCTGCGGGCCAATGCCAGTTTGCGCTATGTCGGCCGGAGCTTCTCGGACAACGCCAACAGCCACCGGGTGCCGGGCTATGCCGTGGTGGATGCGGGGTTGACCTATGCGTTCACCCCCAATCTCGCGGCGAACCTGCGGGTCTATAATCTCTTTGACAAGGATTATGCGACCACCACCTATAATGACGAGCAGTGGATATTGGGCCGCCCCCGTTCCATCGACATTTCGGTGACGGCTCATTTCTGACGCACGCGCCCGGTGGCGTCATCGCGGCAAGCGATGGCTGTATCTGACCCATCGCTGGCTGGGCATAGTGACATGCCTGTTGCTGGCGATGTGGTTCCTGTCGGGCATCGTCATGATGTATGTGCCTTTCCCGTCGCTGACCCAGCAGGAGCGGCTGGCGGGATTGGCACCCATCGACTGGAAGCAGGTCCATGGGAGTGTTCAGGCCGACGCCGTGTTGCAACAAGGGTTGGACGGTCCCGTCTGGCTGCACGACGGGGCGGCGGCGGCAATGAGCGGGCGCGCCATCGCTCCTGTCACGGCTCGCCAGGCTGGCGGCATCGCTGCCGCGTTCGGCAAAGCGCCTGCCTCCGCCGTGGATCTGATCGAGCGGGATCAATGGACGGTTGGCAGCGGGTTTAACCGCTATCGGCCATTGTGGAAGGTGACGCTCGACCGGCCAGATGGGTTGGTCCTCTACATCGCATCGACCACCGGAACGGTGGTGCTGGACACGATCCGGGCAGAGCGTTTCTGGAACTGGCTCGGATCGGTTCCCCACTGGATTTATCCGACCGTGCTGCGTCAGGACCAGCCACTGTGGAGGCAGGTGATCCTCTGGACCTCCGGGGCAAGCATCATAGGGGCGGTCAGCGGCATGTGGATCGGGGTGCTGCGTATGCGGCTGCGCCGCCGCTACAAGGGCGGGCGGATTTCGCCCTATCGCGGCTGGCAGCGGTGGCATCATGTCGCGGGGTTGCTCGGCGGCACCCTGTTGGTCGCATGGATCGTCAGCGGCTGGCTCTCCGTCGATCCCAACCGCTGGTTCGCCAGCAAAGGTCTGAGCGATGCGGCTCGTGCCGCTTATGCCGGAGCAGGGATGCCCCCTGCGCTGGACTGGCAGCATGTCGGCAGCACACCAGAGGCTGCGGGCGCGCGTCAGATGCGGCTGATATGGACCGACAGCACGCCTTTGCTGATCTTCTCCCGACCGAGTGGACAGGATGCGATCCTCGATGCGCGGAGCTTGAAGCCGGTGAAGCTCGAGCCACGCCGCCTGATCCGTGCCGCCCATCGGCTGGTTCCCGACGCTCGGATGGAAGCGGCCGACTGGCTCACCAAGTCCGATGCCTATTGGTATGAAGCCAAGGGAAGCGTGGAATTGCCGGTGTTGCGCATTCGCTTCGCCGACATGAATGACAGTTGGGTCTATATCAGCCCCCGCACAGGCGAGGTGCTGCGCGACATGGACGCTCGCCGCCGCCTCTATCGCTGGCTGTTCGATGGGCTGCATCGCTGGGATTTCGATGTGCTCATCCGTCAACGGCCCCTTTGGGATATATGGATGTGGGTTTGGTTGATTGTCGGGGCAATCATCTCGGTGAGCGGCATTGTGATCGGGATGCGGCGCTTAGGGCGGCCAACCGACCGGCGAATGTCGGGCATTGGCCGCGCCTGCGTCATCAGGGCAATCTGGTCTCCAATTGCGCCAGAGCAAAACACACCCTCACAACCCACGGATAACGCGTGAGTAATTCGGACCGTCCGCCGGTCTCCCGGGCACTGAGGATTTTTGGAAAGGAGTGGTGCACCCGACGGGATTCGAACCCATGGCCCTCAGATTAGGAATCTGATGCTCTATCCTGCTGAGCTACGGGTGCCCGTCGACGGCTCTATTCTGCGAATGGGGCGCGGTCAATTCTTCGCTTCGGGGGGCAGCACCGGAAAAGGCAGTGGCGCGACCTCCACCCCTTCCGCCATCAGGGCGCGTGCCTCGTTGAGCGCCACTTCGCCATGGATGCTGGCGCGGTCCTGCTCGCCATAATGCATGGCACGGGCCTGTTCCGCGAAATCGCGCCCGACCCAGGTTGAATCCTCCAGCGCCTTTTGCTGCGCCTTGGCGAGCGCGAGCACCAATTCACGCATCTTCGCCTCTTCCCCGGCGCCCATGGCGATGGATGCATCATCGGAGGAAGCCGCCTGCGGCACGATTTCCGGGCGACTGTTGCCCTTGGGCGCGACGGCGGGGGCCATCACCGCCTTGCCCACATGTTCATCGCCGCAAAGCGGGCAGGCTATCAATCCCCGCGCCTTCTGATCCTCATAATCGGCGCTGGAACCGAACCATGCCTCGAACACATGTCCTTGGGATTCGCATTTAAGGTCGAAAACGATCACGATAGCGTAACATCCATGGGCAAGGATCGCCTGTTGGCGAGCGCAGGCACCCGCCCGCGGACGTCCTCTACGCGCGACAGGTTGATCTCTGCAAGAGCAAGGCCGGCTGGTTCACCCATGTCGAGCACGATGTCCCCCCATGGATCGACGACCAGGCTGTGTCCATATGTCTCGCGGCCGTCGGCATGGCGGCCCGTCTGCGCGGCGGCAACGACGAAGCAGCCCGCCTCTATGGCCCGCGCCCGCAGCAGGATGTGCCAGTGCGCCTTTCCCGTCGGCACGGTGAACGCGGCTGGCATCAGCAACACCGTCGCACCCGCATTGGTAAGCGCACGATAAAGATCGGGAAAGCGCATGTCATAGCAGACCGACATTCCCATGCGCGCCCATGGCGTATCGACCGCCACGATCCGCTCGCCCGGTCCATAGACCGACGATTCCCGCCAGCTTTCGCCCGTCGCCAGGTCGACATCGAACAGATGTATCTTGTCGTAACGGGCGCGGATCTCGCCACTGTCGTCGATCATGAAGCTGCGATTGGCCCAACGGCCGTCGCTGCGCTCGTCTTTCAACGGGGTGGAGCCGAGATGGACCCACAACCCCTGCTTGGCGGCGGCCTCGCGCACGGCCGCGAGGACCGGGTCATCCCCCTCCGAATGCAGGGTCGCCGCTGCCCTTTTCCGGTCCCGGTCCAGATAGCCCGCCATTTCCGGAGTGAAGAGCATGTCCGCGCCATCCGCCTTGGCGCGCGCTGCCATATCGGCAATGGCGGCGGCATTGGCGGCAGGATCGATCCCGCTGGTCATCTGGAACATGGCCGCGCGCATTTCGCCTATGCCTCCAGCAATGCGTCGAGCTTGCCCTGCCGGTCGAGCGTCGCGATGTCGTCGCTGCCGCCGATATGCAGGCCATCGATGAAGATTTGCGGCACCGTCGCCCCGCCATTGGCGCGTTCCAGCATTTCCTGCCGCTTCGGACCACCCATGGTGATGTCATATTCCTCGAATGCGACGCCCTTGTCGCTCAACAGGGCCTTCGCCCGGGCGCAATAGCCGCACCAGGCCTTGGTATAGATTTCGACCTTCGCCATATTTTGCTCCTTGATCGTCGAAATTGTGGTTTGGCGGCTGTTTGTCAATCGGTGGCATCCGGCACCACCCGCGCCCAGCACAGCAGATGAACGCTTGCGGCGCCGCCGCGTTTCAGGGCTTTGGCGCAGGCCGCCGCCGTGGCACCGCTGGTATGCACATCGTCGATCAGCAGAACCGCACGGCCCTTGAAGTAATGGGCCGGCGCCAGGGCGAACGCTCCGCGGACCGCCCGTGCCCTCGCCTTCGGCGTCATCCCGCGCAGCGGCCGGGTCCGCCGGGTGCGGAGGAGAGCGTGGCTGTCGACGGGCAAGCCAGTCAACCGCGCGAGATGACGGGCGATCAGCGCCGACTGGTTGAAGCCGCGCCACCACAGGCGCCAACGGTGCAGGGGAACCGGCACGATGACCGGGTCCTGGACGGCAGGGACGTGCCGGACCATCTGCTTCGCAATGAGCCGGGAAAGGCCGACGCGCCGCCCATATTTCAGGCGCAGCGCTACGGCGCGGGCGACGTCGCCATAGGCGAGCACCGCCCGCGCACTGTCATAGGACGGCGGATCAGCCAGACAGGCACCGCATTCCGCCCCTTCCCCCTGATCATATTCAAAAGGCAATCCACAACTGGCGCAGCAGGGCGCGCCCAGAAACCGCATCCCGCTCCAACAGGCCAGGCAGAAAGCATCTTCCGCATCCACGATCTCGCCGCAGCCGGGACAGCGCGGCGGCAAGGCATAATCGACAATCGGGCGGAGCGCGGTCTTCAGAAGCGGAACGCACTTGTGCAGCGGGAGGCGGGACATCATCTCCCTTGTCCCCGCTCCTTCGCCCATGCACAAGGCCCCATGACCAACAGCGACATCTTCGACAGAGCCTTGCGCGCGAAACGACGCGACCGGATGATGGCGCGTTTTGCCGAGCATGATTTTTTCTATCGCATGATGCTGGACGAACTGCTCGACCGGCTGGGCGACGTGCAGCGCGAGTTGAAGGAAGTGCTGGTGATCGGCTGTCCCGACGGCAGCGCGAGGGCAGCGCTGGAGGCGATGGGCAAGAGCGTGGTTTGCGTCGACCCCGGTTTCGCGGCGGCCAGGGCGGGAGGCGGCGTGCAGGCCGACGAGGACGCCCTGCCCTTTGCCGACGACAGTTTCGACCTGGTGATCGCCTGCGGGACGCTGGACAGCGTCAACGACCTGCCCGGCGCGCTGATCCTGATGCGGCGGATATTGCGTCCCGACGGCCTGATGCTGGCGGCTTTCGCGGGCGGCGGGTCCCTGCCCCGGCTGCGCGCCGCATTGCTGGCGGGCGAAGGGGACCGCGCGGGGCAGCATATCCACCCGCAGGTCGATGTGCGATCCGCGGGCGACCTGCTGGCGCGCGCGGGCTTCACCATGCCGGTGGCGGATGGTGACATGCTGACGGTGCGCTATGGCGATATGCTGCGGCTGATGCACGATCTTCGGGGAATGGGCGCCGGCAATGTGCTGGCCTCGCGCCCGCCGGCGCTGCGAAGGGACACGCTGATCGCGGCCGCAGGGCATTTCGCCGCGGCCGCGGATGGCGATGGGCGGACGGCGGAACAGATGGCGGTCCTCTATCTCAGCGGATGGAAGGCGGATCCCAGCCAGGCCCAGCCCGCGCGGCGGGGCAGCGCGACCGTCTCGCTGGCCGAGGCGCTGAAGCCGCCGGGGGGATCGTAGAGGATCTTCGCGCGGCCGGTCGATCGTCACCCTTCGCCTCCACCAGCCTGTCTGCGGCCTGCGCCGCCGCATCATCCTGTTTCGCCATGGTGAGCGGTGCGTCATCCATCATGCTGCCCTTCCTCGAACGATCAGGCAGCAACCAGTTCATCAACTCCGCCGTTCCGCTGAAGCTCGCCCGAAAGGCGGCAAAACGCCGGGCTGCTGACATGAGTAAGTCGCGGCGGAGCGCCGGGCGATAGCCCTTGCGATCCTCCCTCTTCGTGTGCCGGGTAGCAGGATTGCGCTTTTTTGAACCTGTCCCCGGGAACCGACGCATGGCTGGCGACTTCCACCGGAATGAGTATCCAAGGAGGAGGAAGACCATGGCCAATCAGCAGTTCACTGACGCGATCGCCCTTCTGAAAGCGGACCACCGCAAGGTGGAGGATCTGTTCGAACAGTTCGAAAAGGCCGGATCATCGGCGCGCAAGAAGACGCTGGCGCGGGAGATCTGCCTGGAACTCAAGATCCATACGATGATCGAGGAGGAGATCTTCTACCCCGCCTTTCGCGGCAAGATAGAGGATGACACGCTGGATGAGGCCTATGTCGAGCATGACGGCGCCAAGCTGCTCGTCAACGACATAGAGGAAGGCGATCCTTCGGACGATTTCTTCGATGCCAAGGTCAAGGTGCTCTCCGAAGAGATCAAGCACCATGTCCATGAAGAAGAAATGCGGGGCGAGGGCATGTTCGCTCAATGCCGGAAGACCGACGTGAACCTGGTCCAGCTTCGCGACGCAATGCTCGCCCGCAAGGAGAAATTGTTGAAGGAAGCGGAAAATGGCGGCCTTCCCCCCGCCCGGCCGCGCGTCATCCAGTTGGTACCCGCCTGACGGGTCGGGTTTGGCCGGCCGGGGTTTCTGCTTCAGCCGGCCTTGGAAAGACCGATTCCCACTAAGCTGGGTGATGGGCGCGCCTGCCCGATCCAACTATCATGGCGGGAAAAAGACAAAGGAGAGAGCCGGTGTCCCGCCATGATGACGCATCCTATTTCGCCGCGCGTGCCAGGGAAGAAATCCGCAAGGCGTGCGCTGCCAGGCAGCGCGGCTGACCCGTCTCCCCCACCCTGCCTTCCTGCCTGTGGGGCCAGGCAGAGTTTACGGGCCTTGAAAGGTTACAGGCCTTGAAAGCCGTCCCTGCGCCCGCCATCTGGCGGTTCGGATTCCATTGGGGAGAGCTTTTGATACTGCCATGACCACCACGACCGGCACCGCACCCGAAACCCGTTCCTTCGAGGCCGACGTCGCCCGCCTGCTGCACATGATGGTGCACTCGGTCTATTCGGACAAGGACGTCTTCCTGCGCGAGCTGATCTCGAACGCGGCCGATGCCTGCGAAAAGCTGCGCTACGAACTGCTGAGCGATCCCGCACTCGCCGGGGAGGACGGCCAGCCGCGCATCACCGTCACGCTCGATCCCGACGCGCGCCAGCTCATCGTCGAGGATAACGGCATCGGCATGAGCGAGGTCGAGCTGGTCGAGGCGCTGGGCACCATCGCCCGGTCGGGCACCCGCGCCTTCATGGAGCGCGTCGCGGCGGCCAGGGAAGGCGCGAAGGAGGGGGAAGGCGCGCAACTGATCGGCCAGTTCGGCGTGGGCTTCTATTCCGCCTTCATGGTCGCGGACAAGGTGGACGTCTTTTCCCGGCGCGCCGGGGTGGATGTCGCCGCGCACTGGGCGTCGGACGGGCTCGGCAGCTACACCATCCAGCTTGTCGATCCGGCGGAGGCCCCGGCCCGCGGCACCCGCATCGTCCTGCACCTCAAGGAAGAGGCGGCCGGCTATGCCGAACAGTTCACCGCCCAGCGCATCATCACCGCGCAGTCGGGCCATGTCCCCGTTCCCATCTTCCTCAAGGAAAGACCGGAAGCGGAGGAGAAGCAGATCGCGGATGGCGCCGCCCTCTGGACCCGTCCCCGGTCCGACATCACGGCGGAGGAATATGCCGACTTCTACCGCAGCACGGCGGGCCAGTTCGACGAACCTGCGCTGACCCTCCATTATCGCGCCGAGGGGCTGCACGAATATTCGGTCCTTGCCTTCCTCCCCTCCGTTCGTCCGTTCGACCTGTTCGATCCGGACCGCGCCGGGCGGATGAAGCTCTATGTCCGCCGCGTCTTCATCACGGACGAGGCGCAGATCGTGCCGCGCTACCTGCGCTTCATGCGCGGGCTGGTCGACAGCAACGACCTGCCGCTCAACGTCTCGCGCGAGATGATCCAGGAAAGCCCCGTTCTTGCCGCCATCCAGAAGGGGGTCGCCAACCGCATCCTTTCCGAACTGGACAAGCTGGCCGACAGGGATGCGGACGCCTATCTCAAATTCTGGGACAATTTCGGCGCGGTCCTGAAGGAGGGGCTGTACGAGGATTTCTCCCGGCGAGAGGCGCTCCTTGGCCTCGCCCGGTTCAAGAGCACGGCATCAGGCGAAGGATGGCGCTCGCTCAAGGACTATGTGGAGGCGATCAAGGAGAATCAGACGGCGATCTATTATGCCACCGGGGTCGACCTCGACCGGCTCGCCTCCTCGCCGCAACTGGAGGGATTCCGCGCCCGCGGCATCGAAGTGCTGCTGCTCACCGACCAGGTGGACAGTTTCTGGGTCACGGCCGGCGTCGATTATCAGGGCAAGCCGTTCAAGTCGGTGACCCAGGGGCTGGCCGAGCTGAGCCTGATCCCGTCGGCGGAGGGCGATGCACCCGCCGGGCAGCCATCGGTGGAGGTCGACGGCTTCATCGCCTATTTGAAAGGCGTGCTGGGGGAGGAAGTGTCCGATGTCCGCGCATCGGAACGGCTGACGGAAAGCGCTGTCTGCCTGGTCGCGCCCGACAACGCGATGGACCGCCAGCTGGAGAAGCTGCTGGCCGGGGCCGGCCGGCTCGACAACACGGCAAAGCCGGTGCTGGAAATCAATCCGCGCCATGACCTTATCACGAAACTCGGTACCCTGGCCGAGGACAGCGAACTGCGCGAGGACGCGGCCTGGCTGCTGCTGGACGAAGCGCGGATCGTGGACGGCGAACTGCCAACCGATCCACGAGCCTTTTCCGCGCGCCTCGCCCGGCTGATCGGCGGCGCGATCAAATAAGGTATGCGTGGCCGGGACCGTCCCGGCCACCGTCCCTGTCGCAGCGGCACGGAGCGACAATCCGCTTGCCAGCCCTGCGAAAGCGCGCCAAGCACGCCGCAACAGGAAGTGAGGGGATAGTGCGTCGATGAGTTATTATGACGTTCTGATCGTGGGCGCGGGTCATGCTGGTGCCCAGGCGGGGATATCGCTGCGGCAGCTTGGCTTTGAAGGGTCGATCGGGATGATCGGCGATGAGAAGGATCCGCCCTATG
>NZ_JBEGHS010000006.1:0-51264 GCF_040676365.1 Sphingobium sp. LMA1-1-1.1 | reverse complement strand
GCTCGGCTGGAGCGGTATCCTGCTGGTGGCCGTCCACGTGGCCGCCGCACTCAAGCATCACCTCGTCGATCGTGATGACGTGCTCGCCGGCATGGCTCCCTGGGTGCGCCCTCGCCACATACCTCAGGCAAGAAAGGAAACCCGCCAATGATCTCGCCTCGTCTTCTGATCTGCGTCGCAGCGTTTGCGACCCCGGCCGTAGCCGCAGCACCAGCGTGGCGGGTGTCGCCGCAGGAAGGCCGCGTCTCCTTCGCGGGGACCCAGTCCGGGAAGCCGTTTCAGGGTCGCTTCGACCAGTGGAAGGCGCAGATCGCCTTCGATCCCGCAGACCTGGTGGGTTCAAAGGCTGTGGTGGTGTTTGCTACCGCGTCCGCAAAGACGGGCGATCGCTTTCAAGAGACGACCTTGGCAGGCGCGGAATGGTTCAACTCCGCCGCATTTCCTACTGCCACCTACACGACAAGCAGGATCCGCGCCGCCGGGCCGGGAAAGTACGTGGCGGACGGAGTGTTGCAGATCAAGGGTCGGAAGGTTCCGGTGCAACTCCCCTTTACCTTGGCGATCAACGGAAACAAGGCCACGATGTCGGGCGACCTCGCACTCGACCGGGCGGCGGTCGACATCGGAATGAAATCCGATCCAACCGGCGCCTGGGTCAGCAAAGTTGTCCGAGTGCAGGTGAGGCTCACGGCCCAACGCTGACGGGAGCCTCGCCCGAAGTCTCTGGGCAGAGATCCACCACCGCAAGAATCTGAGAGGTCGTCATGGAAAAAGACCCGCGCGCGTTCGTGTCTGAACGGCCGATGGCGCCGATCCAGATCGCGGCGGTGGTGCTGTGCGTCGTCCTGAACGCGCTCGACGGTTTTGACGTGCTGTCGATCAGCTTTGCCTCTCCCGGCGTCGCTGCCGAGTGGGGGATCGACCGCGCGGCACTCGGCATCGTGCTGTCGATGGAGTTGATCGGCATGGCGGCCGGCTCGGTCGTGCTCGGCAGTCTCGCCGACCGGTGGGGCCGGCGGCCGATCGTGCTCTTCTGCCTGACGGTCATGGCGGCGGGCATGGGGCTCGCGGCTGTAGCCCCGGATGTCGGCACCTTATCGGCTTACCGACTCATCACAGGGCTTGGCATCGGTGGCATGCTGGCCACGACGAATGCGGTGGTTGCAGAGTTCGCCAACGCGCGTCGCCGCCAACTGGCGGTAGCGCTCATGGCGGGCGGCTATCCGTTGGGGGCGATCATTGGCGGCTCGATCTCCTCTCTGCTTCTGCTGGATGGAGGAGACTGGCGCGCGATCTTCGTGTTCGGAGCGATAGTGGCGACAGTACTGATTCCTGTCGTCTGGCTTTTTCTTCCGGAGACTGTCGCCTTTCTGGTCGAGAGGCGCCCCACGCGGGCACTCGAGAGGACGAACGCCGTTCTGAGGAGGATTGGAGCAGACAAGGTCGGCGCGCTTCCCGAAATTGACGCGGCCGGTGCGCGCCCAGGCGTGGCAGCGTTGTTCCAGCCGGCGCTCGCCCGGACGACTGTCCTGCTCACCTTTGCCTACTTCGCGCACGTTATGACCTTCTACTTCATCCTGAAGTGGATCCCGAAGATCGTTGTCGACATGGGCTTTGAGCCGGCGCGGGCGGGTAGCGTGCTGGTTTGGGCGAACGTCGGCGGTGCGCTCGGCGCTCTTGCCTTGAGCCTCCTGACGCAGCGATATGCGGTGCGGAGTCTGGTTGTAGGTGCGATGTTGCTCGCTGCGGTGCTCGTCACCCTGTTCGGACGGGGGCAGAGTGATCTGGCCGGCCTGTCGCTGATGGCGGGCGCCGCCGGCTTCTTCACGAATGCCGCGATCGTGGGCCTCTACGCGGTTTTCGCGCAATCCTTCCCCACGGCAGTCCGCGCAGGGGGAACGGGTTTCGTGGTCGGGATCGGGCGCGGCGGCTCCGCTCTGGGGCCGATTCTGGCTGGATACCTCTTCCAGACAGGCGTCGGACTCCAGGGCGTGGCGGTCGCGATGGCGATGGGTTCCCTCCTCGGCGCCCTTGCTCTGCTTTCGCTGCGCGCGCCGGCAACGTCCTCTTCAACTTGACGGGCGGGCTTTCCAGGTCGACCGTAGGCGTCGCGAGCCGGTGACGACCGCGGTTACCTTCCAGCCCATGCATGTGGCGATCGCCGAGGAGCGAGACCCTTCAGCCGCCAAAGCTGTGGAATGCCATCGGCGGCACTGGGATCGGCAGGTTGAATCGGCACGCGTGGTGAGGGCCTGCATGCCGCCGACATTTGAGGTCGGTTACGTCTGGCTCGGGTCGGCCGTGGTGTCACTCCGACACCGCATGGTTTGCGATTGAAGACTTTCGTGCACCGGGCTGCGCGGGCATGATCCGCCGATGACTGGTCCGATCGATCGCTGCGCGTGATAGAAGCTGAGTGGCACAGGCGCGGATTCATGGTGCTGGCGGCCTCGGCCGCCGTTGCCGCATGTTCTCGTTCGGTGCTCGACGCCCGACAGCTGCGGATCGGATCGTCGCCGACTGGGGTGCCGTTCAGCTTCGTCGACCCGTGGTCCAACGAACTGACTGGGTCGATGGTTGACACTGCCGCTCTCGTAGCCAGGGCGATTGGGCGGGTTCCCGATCTGCGGATCACCTCCTTCGGCGCGCTGATTCCGTCGTTGACGGCAGGCAAGATCGACCTGATCGCGGCCGCCATGCTGCGCACGCCCGAGCGCGAGGCCGTGGTGTCCTTCAGCAGTCCGGTCTACTCCTACTCAGGTGCGCTGGTCGTGCCGGTGGCGTCCGAACGCACCTATCCTTCTCTCGTCTCCCTGAGAGGTCTGCGCGTCGGTGCGCAGATCGGCACCCGGTTCGTAGACCAGCTGCGCTCGGCTGGTGTGATCGATGTCTCGACCTATGACGGACTAAGCGACATCTTGCGTGATCTCGGCTTGGGTAGAATCGACGTCGGTTACGGCGATCAGCCCATCCTCGCCTATCAGCTGCGAGTGGGTCCGAAGCGGCCGGTGCGGCTGGCTGAGGAATTCGCGGCACCGGCCGGCGAGGCGCTGTGCCTGGTCGTACGTAAGGGCGATCCACTGCTGGCGCACGTTGATCTGGCGATAGAACGCATGCGAGCCTCCGCCATTCCGGAGATCAACCGACGTTGGGGATTGGAGGCGTCCTGATGGCCGAATTCCTTAGCGACGCAGTTCTCTACCTTCCAGTCCTGCTGAAGGGCTTGGCCATGACCATCGTGCTGAGCCTATGCGCCTTGAGCTTCAGCGTCGCCCTCGGGCTCCTGCTCGCGCTTGGAGGGATGAGCCGCTTGGCCGCGCTGCGCGCCCCGGCACGCATCTTCGTCAACATAATTCGGGGCATCCCCATCATTGTGCAGCTGTTCTGCGTCTATTTCGTGCTGCCCGAGGTCGGTATCGAGCTGGAGCCGTTCTCGGCCGGGGTGGTCGGGCTCGGTATCGCCTATTCGGTCTACCAGGCGGAAAATTTCAGGTCGGGTTTCCAGTCCGTAGATCCCCAGACCATCGAAGCCGCACGCTCGCTCGGGATGACTGATCGAAATGTGTTCCATCGCGTGACGCTGCCGCTCGGCGTACGCACCGCGCTTCCGCCGTTCGGAAACACCGCTGTGATGCTGCTCAAGGATTCTTCGATAGCTTCGACGATCACCATCGCCGAGCTCACCCGCGCCGGCCAGCTGCTGGCGATCTCGACCTTCAAGAACGGCACGATCTACCTGCTCGTCGCGTTGCTTTATCTCGCGGCCAGCCTGCCTCTCGCCGCCGCTGTCCGTCACCTCGAACGTCGAATGGGCCGGCGATGATAGAGTTGAACGGCGTCGGTAAGGCATTCGGTTCTCACGTCGTTCTCCGCAACGTGAGCTTCTCCGCCGCTCGGGGGGAGGTCACCTGTCTGCTTGGGCCGTCTGGCTCCGGCAAGTCGACCGTGCTGCGCTGCATCAATGGACTCGAACGCCACGATGCGGGCGAAATCCGGGTCGACGGAGATCTTGTTTCGGACGCAACGTTGCTCCCCGTTCGCCGCAAGGCCGCTATGGTGTTCCAGCGGTTCAACCTGTTCCCGCACCGCACTGTCCTCGAGAATGTCGTGGAAGGTCCCGTGCAGGTTCTACGTCGCCCGATCGCAGAGGCGGAGGCGGAAGCTTTGACATTGCTGGAGCGCGTTGGCATGGCCGACTTCGCTCGAGCCTATCCCGCCAAGCTCTCAGGCGGTCAGCAGCAACGGGTCGGCATCGCACGCGCTTTGGCTATGCGGCCGAGCATCATACTGTTCGACGAGCCGACCTCCGCCCTCGATCCGGAGCGGGTCGGAGAGGTCCTGCAGGTGATGCGCGGCTTGGCCGTCGAAGGCATGACCATGATCGTCGTCACGCACGAGATCGCCTTCGCGCGGGAGGTCGGCGATCGCGCGATCTTCATGGACGGAGGTGTGGTCGTCGAACAGGGCGCGGCCCGGGAGGTGCTGACCGCTCCCCGCGCCGAGCGGACGAGGCGTTTCCTGGATCGTGTGCTCAATCCGCTCTGAGGCCTGAGATGTAATGATGCGTCTGCAGCGGCAGCGGAGCCGATTGAAACTTCCTCATAACCTTCGCAGCGCCGATACGATGCGCGGAACACGGCAGGAACGTCAATGAAACCGATTCATTTCTCGTTGAGCCGACTCGTTCGCGAACTTCCACGCTTCGCTCCGGTGCCCGAACCGATCGGCTCGGCCGAGAGCGCCGGAGTTTGGGACGTCCTCGAGCCCACTCGCAAGATATTCTTTCTCTTCGAGCAAGGCGGATCAGGGTCATGACCGAGCTGCGCGATCCACGCCTCGCGGCTCAGTCGATGGCGCAGGTGAGCTACTGGCTGGAGACCTGCGGCGAGGATCTTGTCGCTCGCTCCCGGCTGGCCGGCGACCGCGTCGTTGATGTCGCCATCCTCGGTGGCGGGTTCTCCGGCCTCTGGACAGCCTATCATCTCTTGCGGGCGAGACCCGATCTCGAAGTTGCGATCGTGGAGCGCGAGGTGTGTGGATATGGCGCCTCTGGCCGCAACGGCGGCTGGTGTTCGCCACGCTTTCCGTTGGAGCCAGCGGCGCTGATCTCGAGGTTCGGTATCGATGGAGCACGGGCGATCCTGAAGTCGGTCGAGGCAGCCGCCGCTTACGTCGGGGAAATCTGCGAGCGCGAGGGGATCGACGCCCACTATCGCACGACCGGGGTGCTAAGCCTCGCGCGTAGTCCGAAGCAGGCCGCTTCGCTCTCCAATACGCTTGCGACCTTCGCCAGACTGGGAATGGACGGTCCGCTGCGCCTCCTTAGTGCAGGCGAGGCGTTCGAGCGAGTGCACGCCACCAACATCCATGCTGGCCTTTCCACCTCGATCGGTGCTGCCGTTCATCCGGGCCGGCTGGCGCGGGGACTAGCGCGCGTCGTGGAACGGCTTGGCGGTACGATTTACGAGGGAACGGCTGCAACCGAGCTGCGCACGGGAGCAGATGCGGCCATCGTCACGGCCGCAGGTGACCTGTCCGCGAGACTGGCCGTGGTGGCGGCAGGCGAGGCGTATCTCACCGGACTCCCCCGCTTCCATCGAAGCCTGCTGCCCATGTCGTCGATGATCGTGCTCACCGAACCACTAAGCGAGAGTTTGTGGAGCGAGCTCGGGTGGCAAGGCGGTGAATGCCTCAGTTCGCTGGCGCATACCAAGAACTATCTGACCCGCACCGTCGATGGCCGCATCCTCTATGGTAGTCGAGGCGCCAACTACCGGTTCGGATCGCGAATGGACGACGCCGCCATTCGGGACGAGACGGTGTTCGAGTGGATGCGCGGATGCGTTCGGGAATGGTGGCCGGCACTTGAAGGCGTTAGATTTACCCATGCCTGGGGCGGCTACCTGGGCATACCGCGCGACTGGATGCCCACGGTGACGTTCGATCGACAGAGTCGATTGGCGCAATTGCACGGCTACACGGGACGCGGAGTTGCGACCAGCAGCCTGTTCGGGAAACTTCTGGGCGGATTAATCACCGATCAGTGTACCGGTTTGGAAAAGCTGCCGTTCCATCGCAGTGAAGGCAAGCGGTGGGAGCCCGAGCCTTTTCGCTGGCTTGGCGTTCGATACGTGCAGAACGCGTTTTCACGGATCGACGAAGCCGATGCGGCCGGTCGCGCGCCGCCGTTCGATGCGTCGATCGCAGCAGCTCTGGGCGATCCATGAGGATGAAGGCGATGATCACGGCTGCGAGGCCGATCAAGGCTATCGCGCTGCCCGATCCGACGAACAGACCGCGCCGATGATCCCCCCGATTGCACCGACGATCATCATAGGCTCTATTGTTCCCAGCACTCATCGACGAAAGGTTCGCGACCAGAAAGTTGCGAACACCATCCCAGGTGGTGTATGATAGCCACCAGGTTACATCGTGTCGCACAGGTTACATCATGTCGCGCGAGTGGGCCGACCGAACGGCGGGATCGGGAGTTTGGATTTAGGTGAACCACAAGTTGCTACCGCCGCTGGCGGCATTGCGGGCGTTCGAGGCCGTGGGTCGGCTTGGGGGCGTAAGGAAGGCCGGCAAGGAACTGGAGATTGATCATGCGGTCATTAGTCGGCACATTCGAACGCTTGAGAGCCTGATCGGGAAGAACCTGCTCGTGCGAGAGCCGACTGGTTATCAGTTGACGGATGACGGCCAAGTCTATCATCAGGAGATCTACAAGGCGCTGACGACCATCGCCACCGCCACCGCCCGGCTGACCGAGACCACCGAGCGCAAGAAGCTTCGGATCTGGTGCATTCCCGGATTCGCCTCTCTCTGGCTCTCTGATCGTCTGGGCGATTTCATCAAGCACCATCCCTCTATCGACCTAGACTTCAGGCCAGCGGACGCCAGCCCGGATTTCCGCTCGAAGGAGGTCGACGGGGATATACGCTACCTTCGCCGATGGGAGGAGGCGGCCGTGCCGAAGGTTGCCTACAAGCTCGAGTTCGCGCGCCCCCTCGTCTTTCCAGTGGCGAGCCCCGGCTACGTGGCAAACATGAAGCCGCTGGAGAGCGTCGAGGAGTTGCTGTCCTACACCTTGCTCCACGAGGACAACGATCTGGAATGGCGCCACTGGCTCGAGGCTCAGGGCATGACGATATCCGATGAGCTTCCGGGGCCGCGCCTTTGGCACGCTCATCTGACGCTGAACGCTGCCCGTCAGGATCGTGGGATAGTCCTAGCCAATCCGATGCTGCTCGGCGACGAGCTGGCCGATGGACGCCTCGTGAGGGTCGAGTTGGCGCAGGGGGACTTCGTACCCGTACGGTTCGGCGGCTATACGCTCTTGGCCCGCGAGGATCGCTGGAGCACGCCTGCCTTGGCGATATTCCGGCGATGGCTGCGACGAACCGCCGACGCCTATGAGGCGGGTGACTTCAGCCAGCTGTGATCATCGACGACGGAGTGACCCTTCGGGATCGGCGCGGATGATCGCCATGGGTTCGGTGTCTATTCAGCACCTAGGGGGCGCATTTAGGCATCTCCCTCGCTGGAAGCCGCTTTGCGAACCGGAGATCAATGAAATGATGGATCGGAAGCACATTCGATGCGCTGGACTGATGCAGTGGAAGTGGGCCGCCTCCAGACGCCCGCAATTCTAATGCTGGCGCTGGTCGCGGCGACGCCCGCGTCTGCAGCAGCTCCGGCGAGTCCCCCGAGTTGCGCGATGGATCCATTGTACCGTCAATTGGACTTCACCCTCGGCACGTGGGATGTTTACGCGAACGGGAAGAAGGATGCCCGCGTGACCATGGAACGTGCCCTTGATGGGTGCGCCATACATGAGCGGTGGGTGTCGATCTCTGGCAAACCTCGCAGCGGCAATGGACTAGGTTTGTTCACCTACTCGCGCCTGGTGAGCCGCTGGCTGTACCTATGGGCGGCGGATACTGCGTCCGCGACATCGTTCCTTGGGACGGAGCAGAGCAAGGACCGCGTGCTTTTCGTGACCGAGCGGCCGCTTGTCGGCGGTGGCGTCCGGCTACGACACTGGACGTTGTCGCGGGAGCCGGACGGAACCGTTCGCGAACTGTCTGTTGGGACCGAGGACCAAGGCCGGACTTGGACCACCGAATATGATCTGCGCTGGAGGCGATCGAGCAAATGAACACCACCCGTCCGGCGAATGGTTCGCCGATAGCCGACGATCGCGCATTGGGGATGGATCGAGCCATCACGCGCCGGGACTTCGTGAATGGCGCGGCCGTCGGGATTGCAGCCCTCGCTACCGCGACGGCCGGAGCAGCCGCCCCCTCCGCCTCCACGACTGGCGGGAAGGCCCCGCCGACGAACTACCCCCCCGCTCGGATGGGGATGCGCGGGAGTCATCCAGGAGCGTTCGAGGCGGCTCACGCGCTGCGCGACGGATCGCTCGATCCGGCAACCGCGGTGGACGTCGGCGAGACCTATGATCTCGTGATCGTCGGCGGAGGCCTGAGCGGATTGGCGGCCGCCCACTTCTTCATCAAGAGCGTCGGGCGCGATGTGCGTGTTCTGATCCTCGAGAACCACGACGATTTCGGTGGCCACGCCAGGCGGAACGAGTTTCGCGTGGATGGGCGGCTGCTCGTCACCAACGGCGGCGTGCTCGAGATCGAGTCGCCCGACCGGTACAATCGATGGGCTCGCAGCGTCCTTGATGATCTAGGGGTTGATCTACACCGCTACGAACAGGCGAACAGCGCGAATTACAAGCTCTACGACACGCTCGGCCTGCGCTCCGGGCACTTCTTCGATCGAGAGACGTGGAGGCGCGATCAGCTCGTTGTGCCACCTGCAGCATCCGACATGCGCGGCGGGCCGAGCCCGGACGCGATCGCGCGCAGTCCGCTGTCGGCGCGTGCCAAGGCTGACATGCTCCGGCTGCTTGCGCCCGATCAGCCCGATTATCTCGCCGGGCGGAGCATCGCCGAGAAGAAGGCGCTGCTCGCCAAGACATCCTATCGAGATTATCTGCTGAAGATCGTCAAGATCGATCCGCAGGCCTTCTGGTACTTCCAGGGAGCTGGTCAGGGGACGTTCTGTGTCGGGGCTGACGCCTACCCCGCCCTGTTCGGCTGGGTTCAGGGCTATCCGGGCTTCTCCGGCCTGCAGCTTGGCCCGATCCCGGATGGCCTGTTCGAGAGCCTTCCCGGAGGCCATCATGGCCGCCAGAAGGAGTCAGGCTCCTCGGTCCATTTCCCCGACGGCAGCGCCACGCTCGCGCGGTTGCTCGTCGGTTCGCTGGTGCCGGGAGCCACCAAGGCAAGGACCCAGGAGGATCTAGGCACCGGCCTGATCGACTACGGAGCGCTGGATCGACCGGATCAGCCGGTTCGGATCCGTCTCAGCTCGACGGTGCTCAACGTTCGCCACGAAGGTAGTCCGGCCGCAGCGACGGAATGCATCGTCACATATGCTCGCAGCAACGATGCGGAAGCGAAGGGTTTGCAGCGTGTCCGCGCGCGCAATGTGATCATGGCCTGCTGGAACATGTTCATCCCGTATCTCGTGCCCGAGCTCCCGTCGCTTCAACGCGAGGCTCTCGCCTATGGAGTGAAGGGTCCGCTGGTCTATACCAACGTTGCCCTGCGCAACTGGCGTGCTTTCCAGAAGCTCGGCATACAGCGCGTTAGTTCCCAGACGATGTTCTTTCAGGACGTGTCGTTGGCGGAGTGCGTCGGTATCGGCGAGGTCGTTCCCCCGACTTCGCCGGACGAGCCCATCGTCGTTGCGATGAACAAGTACATGGCTGCGCCAGGTTTGCCGACGAAACGGGACCAGCATCGGGCCGGCCGCGCCGAGCTTCTTGCGATAAGCTTCGAGGAGTTCGAACGCCAGGCGAGAAGCCAGCTGGCACGTATCCTGGGGCCCGGAGGCTTCGATCCGGGTCGAGACATCGCCGGCATCACGGTCAATCGGTGGCCCCACGGTTATGCTTACACCTACAATAGCCTCTATGATCCCGTGGAGTGGGTGTTCTCGGAGGCGCCTGATCGACCGTGTGTCGTCGCCCGGCAGCCATTCGGTCTGATCTCGATCGCCAATTCAGATGCTGCTGCAAGTCCCCACACCGACGCTGCGTTCGAGGAGGCGCATCGCGCAGTGGGTGAGGTGATCGCGCAACGCACGTTCCCGTTTGCACGGCGGGCCTGATCCGCGGCCTTCACCGAATGCCTAGGTTGCCGGCGGCATCTTTCCGAAGCGGTGATCTTGAAGCACAGGAAGCACTTCCGGATCCTCTCTCAGGGTTCCTGTCAGAAGGCGGCGAGAGTGAAGCCGATGAGACGACCACACACGACCACCATGATCCAGAACAACAGCGAAATGCCGCCAGCCATCCTCGCCGCCAGCGGAAGCGTGGCACTGCGATCCCAGCGATCTCGGCCGCGCCAGGTGATGCTCTGGAACAGCAGCATGTTGAGCCCCGCCAGGACGAGGCAGACCATCTTTGCGATGAAGTAGGTGTTGACAGCGTAGGCAGTGGCTCTGCTGACGAAGAGCAGGCTCCCCGTGGCGACTGCCACCATGAACGCGATCCAGACGTAGGGCAGCGTCTCATCGGAGACCGCCGAGACCGCCGATCCGTTGGATGCCAGGCCGAGAAGGCGAAGATCCATGATCGCGATCGAGCCGACGACCGTGACTATCGCCAGGACGTGGAGCGACTCGACTGTCGGGAATGCCCAAGCCGATTCGGCTAGAAACGTCGCCAAGGAAGACGCTTCGAGCGTCTGCCACAAAGATTCCAATGCCATCGACAATCCTCTCAAGTCGGCGCGTAAGCAATCCAGCGTCCAGCGAAAATGATTGCGCACCACAGCAGGAGTATCGCCGCTGAGGTGAGCCGGACTGAAGTTCGACGCGCGTGCGTGGCTTCCCAATCCTTGACGTTGAGCCGCACCGTCCGCGCCTGGAAGGCCAGAGTCACCCCGATCATCGAGATCACGAGGACCATCTTGATCCAGAAGGCCGCATTGAGGAGCTCGCGGGTTGGCTCGGCAATGATCATCCCGAGTCCGCTGATGACCAGGACGAGCAAAGCCCACCAGATCCACGGTGCGAACCGCGCGACGGTGTCGCCCATCGTTCGGTCGACCCCGCTGATCCTCAGGATGCGCATGTTGATCATGAGCACAGATCCGAAAGCAGCCGCGATCGCAAGGATGTGCGCGACCTGAAGCGCCGGGACCGCCCAGAAGTTGCTGCTGATCGACTGGCTGAGGGAGGTCGCGGCAATCCGATCCGCCAGACCCAAAGCCGGAGTGGTCCGCAGATACTGGCTCAAATCATACAACAGGTCACCGAAGGTGGACATGTGCTTCCTTCACTGCTGGCACTTCAACTCCGTGAAGCTGTGTCGTCCTTAACTCTCGATAGCTTCTGCTGCCGCCAAGCCGATCAGAATGCCCATCGAGCGTGCTGAGATGACCGCAGGCCTACTGCTCAGCGGGGGCGGCCGCGCCTCTCGCCCGCGCTTCCGCTTCCTCGATCTCCTGCGGCAGCATCATCACCTGGAAGCCGTCCGCATCCATCTTCACGTTCGGAACGCATGGACGATCATTGAGGCTGAGCAGGCGGTCCGTTCTCATCGTGCCGTTCATCGTGAGCGGCTTGGTCCGGCCATAGTAGCGCTTCACCACCCATGGCTTGGTAAAGGCCTCGGGATCCGTGATCGTCATCTCGTTTTCGATCACCTTTGGATCGATTAGCCTGATCCGCTCCACCATCGAGAGCTTTTCGCTGTGTGGAGCAGCCGTCTCGTCGAAGAAGGCATTGATCATGTTGACGGTCTCTACGACCAGCGTGTCACCCTCCCATCGGCCAACTGAATGACCGGAATAGCTGGGTCCCGCTCGATCAGTCTCTTCACCCGACGGATGCTTGCGGCCATCCAGGAAGATGCGCCTCTCGGTTCGGCCGTAGGGGTTGTACCAGAGCATCACATCCGGAGCCTGGATGATATCGAAAGCCACAGGAGACGCCCCGACCATCCTTGGGACACCATAAGGGACACAGGCGGCGAACGTGTCTCGGGCCTTACCTTGCAAGGCGTCGGCGACATAGGCGTCGTACATCTTCTGGTACTTCGCATTATATGGGATCCCCTGCATCTTGGTGCCGGGCAGCGGCCCAAAAGTCTGTTCCCCGGAAGGAGGACGAGGTGGACAGACCGCGGATTCCGGATTGAACAGCGGTCCGCCGCATGCGCCCTCGGGATCGAGCATCTGCCAGATTCCAGTCATATCCGGCTGCGCGGCCAGCTTTGCGGCTTGTTCCGTCAGCTTCGGGCCGACGTAGGTCTTCGCGCGCGAGAGGATCCCCGGCGTCGGATACTGTGCATAGGCCAGCTGGCAGAAGGGCAGCGACAGCGACGTCACGGCGACTGCGGCCGTCAGAAGGAGTTTTCGGGCGAGCATGACGGAGACTCCGGTGCAAGAAATGGAAGGGGCTGCCCGTCGAGCCGAGCTCTTCGCAACGGCGCACCGGTGGACTGCCAGTGCCGCCTCGCGATTATGGTTGGCCGAAACGAGGTCCCGATCGACATCAATCCTTCGTGAAGGCTGCATTGATTTCGAGCGTCACTTCGTCGCTGACAGCTGGCACCGCCATTCCCAAGCCGAATTCACTGCGCTTGATCGTGCCGGTGGCGAGGAACCCGACGTCGAACGTGTCACCCATCGGATTGTCGCCCGCGCCGACCAGCTTCACCTGCAGTGTGACCGGCCGGGTGACGTCCTTGATGGTGAGATTGCCGACAATCGTGGCAGTGTTGTTCGGGCCCGGACGGACTGAGCTCGAGACGAAGGTGGCGGTGCCGAACTTCCCCGTGTCGAAGAAGTCCGAACTGTTCAGATGCTTTGTGAACGCTGCAAAGCTGGTCCTGAGCTGAGTCATGTCGAACGTGACATCAACCTTCGCAGCGGCGAGATCAGCCGGGCTCAGCCTCAGCGTGCCGCCCCAGGCACCAAATTGGCCCTGCAGCATGCTGAAGCCCAGATGATTGACCTTCCAGGTGACCTGCGTGTGGTTCGGATCGATGGAGTAGGTTCCTGCCGTGATCCGCTTAGGATCAGCCGCGCCTGGCATCTGCGCAAAGAGGTGGACAGGAGCCACGGCGAACATCAGTGGCAGCATGGCCAAGCGGAAACGCATCTTCGGTTCCTTCAAGCGACTTTGTTTAAGGTTAGCTGAGGTGCGGTGGGCGACAACGCGAAAATGTCCATGCCGCGGTGCCTTGAATCTCAGATGCGGTGAGTTCTGATCACCGTCTCTTCCTCCGCATTCACGCGCGCACGACCCGCATCTTCACTGCGCCGCAGTGATCTTCTTCCAGCCAGCTTCGACTAGTGAGGCTCGCGCTTTCACGGCCGCGGGAGACGTGGGCACTAATCGCTCGACGCCTTCGGGCGACGGCGCCACGTCGGGGGCGTGTCTACGGTCTGCGGCGATGTGGGGCGCGGCAAGCCGGTTGATCGTTCCGTAACCCGTATGGTTCGTGGTGGACGCGCTGACCTTCGGATCCAGCATGTAGTCGATGAAGGCATGGGCATTGGCGGAATGCGGCGCGTTTGCAGGTACAAGGTAGCTGTCGAACCACATGCGGGAGCCTTCACGCGGGATCACGATCCGGATCTCCCTCGATGACGGCGATGTTGGTGCCGAACGCATCTGGCCACCATAGCCAGCCGCGGCACACAGCTTGCCGCTCTGAAGGTCCCTAGCTTCCGGGAAGCCGAACTGCACGTAAGGCGCGACGCGGCTCAGAAGGTCGGTCGCGGCGTCGATGTCGGTGGGATCGGTGCTGTCAGGTGAACGGCCCAGCGCCAGTAGCGCCACCGAGTAAGCCTCGTCCGGATATCCCGGCAGCATGACTCCGCAGCTTCTTAGTGCCTTCAGGACCGAGGGATCCAAGAAGCGCTTCCAACTGACGGTCGGATCGTCCGCAACGAGAGTGCGGACCTTCGCCGGATCAAAGCCGATCGCGACGGCTCCCCACATATGTACCACGGAATGAGCGTTCTCCGGATCGGACACTGCAGCCTTCCGAGCGATGGCAGGATCGACGTTGCTCAGCCGGGGGATCAGATTTCTGTCGAGCTTGCGGAAGTAGCCCCGGGCGATCGGATCCGGGTAGGCGGAATCAGACGGAATGATCAGGTCGGCCCATGCGGCTCCCTCCGCCAACTGTCGGCCCATCTCCTCGTCGGTCGCATAATTGACGACCTTGACCTGGATCCCTGTCGCTTTTTCGAAACCCTCGATCGTGCCTTCGGCCAAATAATGGTCTGCGCTGCCCATTCCACCCACGGTCGGAGGGTGAGGGGACCAGACAAAGAGATTCAGGACACGCTCTCCTGCAGCCATCGGCCTTTCGGTCTGGGTGTCGGCTTGGCAGGCGGCGGTAACGAATAGGAGCGGCAGCACCGCTCTTCCCAGCAGCTGTGCGGCTGCGTCCAAACCTCTCATCGTCATGCCTTCCGCAGATGTTGTGACATTCGAACAATCTACCTTAGCCAAGTGTCGCGACGTGTTTAGACGCCGCCCGCGATCACCTTCGTCGGGCTCAGAGGACACGGTGGACCTGAAGCAGGCGGTCGTTCTCATTTGGGCCCTTGGCTAGCGCCATGTGAGTGGGCACCGGATCGACCAGAGTGCAGAGGAAGATCGACTTGTTGAGCCAGTCGTATTTGCCCACCGGTGCGATGAACTCGGGGACCAGACGGTATTTGTCGTTCGAATAGCCCAGGCCTCGGTTGTGGATGATGATAGTGACCCCATCGGTGGTCTTGAGGCGGTACAGGGCGTCGATGACGACGGCTCCGTCGGGTCGCTCCACGGGAAAGTCGCCGCCGCCGGGAATGACGGTGCCGCTGATGCCGGGACCCTGGAAGCGACCGCCGATGATCGGCCAGATGCTGTCGCGGTTACCGTCCTTGCTCGCGCTGGACGGCGCCATTTTCTCGGGCGAACTGCACGTCACCACAAGATCCATCACAAGTTCAGTCCTGATCGGATCGTAATCCTTAAGCGCTGTCCTGGTATCGGGCGCAGCCAGCGCCTCCGCGCCCGCCCCCGCCAGGATTGCGACGGCGGTCGCCGTCTGGCTCCCCGCGAGCAGAATGGACCGACGGCTTAGCTCTTCCCGAGACTGCATTCCAACCTCCTGTTCCTGCGCCCCAACAGTTAGTTCGCACCGCTCGCGAGAGGATCACGGCGGCAAGGCTGCATCATTACGGTACCGCAGTTGGGGCGTGCGGCAGGTACCGGCCGGCTGTCAACCGCTCCCAGCACGAGGCGGGATGGGTGCGTGGCATCGTGCCAAATCTTCACGGTTGAAGGCTGCGATATAGGCGAGAAGCCGTAGCCGCCCCATGCGCTCGGCGTGTCGATCCAGATGCGTAGACGCGAACCTTTGCGGAACGGATGGGCGAACTTGTTCAACTCGACCCGTCCCAGCGCCGGCTGCTCGGGTGTTAGCGACTGCATCGTCTCCGGAAGATCGATCGGAAACGGACGCAAGTCGGTCGACCTGCCGTCATCCTGCGCGCGATTGGACATCCGCAGCCAGCCGCGCTGGACGAACATCTCCTGACCGTCCGGACGTACCTCTGTCAGTGTGACCTGCAAGTCGACATCCGTTGTCGACGCCGATACCCAAAGGTCTGCACTGCCGGAGCCGTAGAACATCATCGTCCGTGCGAATGGCGGAGACGTGTAGGCTACGCTGCCCCGGCGCCACTCGGCGGGCTGCGCGCCCCAATCTTCGGTCCCGTTCTTGGTGGTGACCGTCGGCCCGGGGATCGGGTAGGCGTAGTTGTCCGGCTCGCCGCTCGGCGATCCATTCTCGGTCAGTGAGTTGCCAGCCCCCAGCGTGAAGCGCACCGGCGTCACCGCCATCGGAAACTCGGACGAAGTCAGTTCGAAGCCCGGCTTGAGGCTCTCGAACTTCGCATGGCCGTCGCCGGTGCCGCTGCTCTCAGACCAGACCCGAACGTGCGGCTCCCGCTCGAAGCCGTTGCGATCGCCTTTGACGAAACGGTCGAAGAACGAAATCAGGATCCGTCGGAACCAGGTAGACTCGTAGAGGTCGTGAGGGCCGTTGACCTGGAGGAACCACAGCTTCTCGGGATCCAGCGTCTCCTGATAATAGCCTTCCCGCGAGGTGACCGCCTCGTCCTGGAAGGCCTCCATGGACAGGACCGGAACTTCGATACTGGACGTGCGCAGCGCCAAAGCTCGCTGATCAATGTAGTCGTCGCGAAGCGGGTGGCGGATGATCACGTTGGAGAGGTTGTTCGCCTCGGCGGTCTTACGATTGAGGTCCACTTGGGCCATGCACTGTCGGTCTCCTTCGGCTTCGGCACTCGCACGCACCGCCGTCCATCTGGAGTGCACGAACCGCCACCAACCAGCGACGAAGGCTGGGGAGGGCACGCCACCGGGCGCCCAGCTGTCGAGACGTGCATCGCCCAGCACCATGCCCGGAGCGACGGCCTTCAGGTGTGGCGGTCGTTCAGACGCGGTGGCGAGCTGGGACATTCCGGCCCATGACCAGTTGGCCATGCCGATTTTACCGTCCGACCAGGGCTGCGTCGCAAGAAACTCGACCGCGTCCCTTCCGTCGCGACCGTATTCCCGCCCCAGGAATTCGAATACGCCTTCGGAGCAACCTGTGCCGCGGGCGTTGATCCCCACCACCGCATAACCTCGCTCGACGAGCGTCCTGTCGAGATTGACCGACATCGCTGTGTCGTTGTTCAGGTAGCTGGAGCCGCCGATAGCTCCGGGATCGTAACCACTGTAGTTGATGATCACCGGGAACGGACCACTGCCCTTTGGAAGCAGCGCGCTGTACCGCAGGCGTGTCCCGTCGCGGGCGGTGAGGTAGCCGGTCAGCCGCCGGCCCCAGAAGGGCTGAGTACCTTTGGCTTCACGATTGTAGCTGGCGACGGGCGGAAGAGGCGGCTGAGCGACCGACGCAGTCGCGGAAATCAGCAAAGCCGCGATAGTCGCGCGGACCAAGATCATAGATAACGCCCCCCTCACAACATCATCGTCCGAAGCGCAGTTCAGCTCGCGTCGGGCGCGCCTTGGCAGCCCACAACGCACAGCCCTTCGGCTCGGTCGTCGGCCTGGAGGGCCGGGCTGCGTCAGGCCGTCTTTCGAACGGTGCGCATCTCAGCACGTGGCGAAGTGCAACACCATAGCTCGCACTGCAGATGGTGCGACCTAATCGTCACCCGGTGGCGCCGTCCGAGCAACGCTGACCGAGGTGCACGACTCTACTCGCGGACCATCGACAGCGGCCCGTCAAATGCGACGCGGCGCGCACAGACTGTCGGCATCGTAAGCTGGCTCCAGCCGGTGCTGATCCGACAACACTTTGGAGGGTCAAAGGCCTTGTCTGTGATCGGCCGATATGTTCTATCTCGCTCGACCAGACGACCATGGGGGCACGGTGTTTTCGCGGGGCTCGTCTTCGGCAGGAATCGTGGCAGCATAACCGGATCTCGGTTCGGGCTGGTTCGAGCGGTTGCAGCTGCGGCCCGAGCCTTTGAGGTCGGGCGGAGGGTTTGAGCAGGTGCGGATGATCGGTTTACTGACGAATGTGGCGCTGGTGGCGCTGATGGTGCAAGGATCTGCAGGGGCTCAAGCTCCGGCAGCTGCGACGTCCGAACCTGCTGCGGTGCCCGAAGTCGAGGAAAGCGACATCGCCACGCTGCCGACGATGAGCGACCATCTGGCCTTCGTGATGAGCGCATGGGGCAATGGCACGCGTCTAATCAACGGCGACACCGGCAAGATGCTCGCCACGATCCATACCATACCTCTGTCGAATGTGGCGATCGATCCGCGTCGCCGCTTCGTCTATGTAGCGGAATCTATCTGGACGAAGGGCAACCGCGGCACCCGCCAGGACATGGTCAGCATATACGATGCCCGCACGTTGAAGCTTCTCCACGAAATACCGCTTCCCGGTAGACTGTTGACTGGAAACCGCGTGCAGAACCTCGCAATCTCCGCGGACGGCAACCTAGCATATATCTACGACATGACCCCGGCGGCAGCGCTACACGTCGTTGATCTTGCTCGCAGAAGGCTGGTGAGTTCCGTCGAAATCCCGGGCTGCGCGCTTGCCTTCGCGGGGGCAGGCGGGGCGGTCGCATCGCTCTGCGGCGACGGCACGTTGGCGACGATCCGGCTTGATGGACGACGGAAGGCTGTAGTTACCTCATCCGAACCTTTTTTCGACGCTGACAACGACCCCATATTCGACAATAGCGTCGTCGATCGGTCGACCGGAAAGGCCTTCTTCCTAAGCTACAGCGGCCTGATCTACGAGACGATGATCGGACCAGGCGGGGGCGCGATGCAGAAGCCCTGGTCGATACAGGAGGCCGGGGGGATGGCGCGGGGTTCGACCGCTCCGTTGACGAGCGGCTGGCTTCCTGGCGGTCGGCAGCTGCTATCCTACCATTCGGCAACCGGACGCCTATTCGTGCTGATGCACCTGGGCGAATTCTGGTCGCATAAGGCGGATGGCACTGAGCTCTGGGTGCTGGACGCGGGCACGCGCAAGCTGATCGCCCGCAGGGCCTTGAAGGACCCGATCACCTACATGCAGGTCACCCAGGACGACAAGCCGCTGCTGTTCCTGGCCGGCAAGGGCAAGATGATCGTTCTCGATGCCACGACCTACGAGGAGAAGCACGGGCTAGAGGAGATCGGAGCCGGGATGATTAGCGTGAGTGGCCGGTGATCGAGCTCGGGGTGCTTGTGTTGGCTGCGCTTGGCCTCGCCTTGCGCACTTGCCTGAGTCTGATCTTCGCTGCCGCAGGGGTGTCCAAGTTGCGCGATCCGGCGATATTCGAACGCGCCGTGGCGGGCTATCGATTGCTGCCCGGCGTTCTCGTCGCACCAGTGGCGATGGTGCTGCCGTTCCTGGAACTCGCAATTGCCGGAGCACTTTGGATCGAACCGCTCCGTCCCGCTGGCGCGGCGGCGGCGGTCGCGCTGTTGCTGCTCTTCGCGACTGCGATGGAGATCAACATCCGCCGGGGGCGGACCCAGATCGACTGTGGTTGCGGCAGCGGATTCGCCTCGCAGGCGATCTCCAGGCTGCTCGTGCTCCGTAACGGCGTGCTTGCAGGGACAGCCGCCCTCGTCCTCGCGGCGCCCGACGGGCTCGGCGGGCTGGCGCTTGCCAACTGCTTGGTAGCTGGACTGCTTCTGTTTGGCCTTCACATCCTCGTCGACTTGGTATTGGCGCTGATCGCGCGTCCGACCCGCTCGACCCGAAGCGCGTGGAACATTCAATGATCACCGTCCTACTCGTCTCGCAGTTACTCGTCTGGATCGTGCTGGCACTGCTCGTCTTCGCGGGAATCGCACTAACCAGGCAGGTCGGCATCCTGTTCGAACGTGTCGCGCCGATCGGAGCACTGACCGCGGCCAGCGGACCTTCGGTCGGCAGCGCGGCGCCGCGGCTTTTCTTGGAGGCACTGGACGGGACGGCGATCACGATCGGCGGCCCGTTGCCCGCAGGGACCGGACGACTTGTGCTGTTCGTATCGTCGCGTTGCCCGATCTGCCGCAAGCTCATCCCGATCGCGGTACGCTTCGGACGCTCCGAGCGGCTGGACGTCGTATTCGCCGGCGACGGCGAGGACGACGAGCAGCGTGCCCTCGTCGCGCGCTACGGCATTGCGGACCATCCGTTCGTCAATAGCCGAGAGCTGGGAATGACCTACGGCGTCGACAAGCTCCCGCACGCGCTGTTGCTGGACGATCGTGGACTGATCGTCGCCAAGGGGCTGGTCAACAGTCGGGAGCAATTGGAGAGCCTCGTCGTGTCCCGCGACAGTGGCCATGCGTCGGTGCAGGACTTCCTTCGTACGCGTACAGGGGGAGATCATCAGCAAGATGCGTCGCCGTCGCAAGAGATTGATTCAGGAAGGTTGAGCGTATGAAGAGCCCGAGCCGCCCCTCGATCATGGAGCGCTTCGCGCGTGGGATCGCGGCGCGGACCTCCCGCCGAGGACTGCTGGCGAAGCTAGGTGCCGCAGCAGTCGCCGCACCCGTCTTCCCCCTACTCCCCGTCAGTCGCGCCCACGCGTCGACAAAAGACCGATCAGTCCAGGCAAAGACCGCGTTCGCCCGCCGCGCGCAGACCACGGATGAACTACAATGCGACTATTGGCGGTACTGCGCGATCGATGGTGATTTGTGCACCTGCTGCGGCGGCGGTCTGCATACCTGTCCGCCAGGAACCGAGCCTTCACCGACGGCATGGGTCGGAACCTGCGTCAATCCAGCCGATGGCAAGGCATATCTGATCGCCTATCGCGACTGCTGTGGAGCCGCTCAATGTGGTCAGTGCGCCTGCGACGGAACGGACCGAGAACTGCAGACGTATCGTCCGCAGAGCAACAACGACATCATCTGGTGCTTCGGCGTATCAAGCATGGAATACCATTGCTCCACTGCAGTGCTGGTAGGCGCGGCCGAATGATAGGCATAGAGCCATGTCGGCGCTGACCCGAAGCAGACGGCTTGCGGTCGTCGCAGCGGTCGTCGCACTCGTCACGGGCCTGTCCGCCGTCGTCGGTCTGCCGACCTTGGCGGCGTCATCACTCGGTGCCGCTAGGTCCAGCTACGTCGAACACTGCGCGGGGTGCCACGGCATCCAAGGTAGTTCGGCTCCGGCGCAGGTGCCGCAGCTGCGTGGCAGGGTGGGGTACTTCCTTTGCACGGCCGAGGGGCGCGCCTATCTGATCCGCCTGCCGAACGTCTCGCATGCACCTATCGGTGACAATGAAGAACTCGCCGAGCTGATGAACTTCGTGGTCTTCGGGCTCGGCGGGGCCAGCGCTCCCGAAGGTGCGCTGCGGTTCGACGCGGCGGAGGTTGCCCGTCTGCGGAAGGAGCCGCTTACGCCGGGCGCCTCACTCGTACGTATACGGCGCAAGATCGTGGACGGCCTCATCCGGACCTGCTCCGCGCCGGCGGATCTGCGGGGCATGTATGGATCGCTGGCCGCTTCGCGGCCGGCCAAGGAGATGCGATGAAGTACGCGATTACCGTGAACGGCGCGACTCGTTCAGTCGAAGCGTCCGAGGACACGCCGCTACTCTGGGCTCTCCGCGAGCAGCTTGGGCTTCAAGGCACGAAGTTCGGCTGCGGGGTTGGGCAGTGTGGCGCCTGTACCCTGCATCTTGGCGAGGAAGCAGTGCGTTCATGCGTAACGCCGATTTCCGCTGTCGGCGACATGGCGGTCAGGACGATCGAGGGTGTTGACCAGGATGCGCTCGGCAAACGCGTTCAGCAGGCTTGGTTGGACCTGGCGGTCGTGCAGTGCGGCTACTGCCAGCCCGCGCAGATCATGTCCGCCATTGCGATGCTCCGGCGCATTCCCGATCCGACCGACGAGCAGATCGACAGCGAGATGACGGTCCTCTGCCGCTGCGGCACCTATCCGCGAATACGGGCCGCCATCCATCGTGCAGCACGCGGGGGGACTGTCCGATGAGCGAAGAGCACCAGACGGAAACCGGGCGCCGCACCCTTCTGAAGGCCGCCGCTTGGGGCGCCGTCGGGCTCCTCGTGCCGGTGCGGATCGCGGCGGCGCCGCCGAAGGGGCTCGCAGTTGGAAGCTCTACGCCGACGTCGTTCGAGCCGTCCGCCTGGATACGGATCACACAGGACGGGCGCATCACGCTGACGATGGCGCAGATAGAGATGGGGCAGGGGGCTCAGACTGGCCTAGCCGCGATCATCGCCGATGAATTGGAGGTGCCGTTCGACTCTGTGCGGATCGAACAGGCTCCCGCGGACAAGGAGCGCTTCGGCGTACAGGCAACAGGAGGATCTACGTCGATCCGGGAAGGCTGGAAGCCGATGCGGGAGGCAGGCGCCACCGCTCGGCAAATGCTGATCCAGGCCGCCGCACAACAATGGAAGGTCGAGGTTGGCAGCCTCACCGCGCGCGATGGTGACGTGGTGCATGCGGCGAGTGGACGGCGTGCGGCCTACGGTTCACTGGTCGAAGCGGCATCGCGACTTCCCCACCCCGACAAGGTGTTTCTGAAGGACGCAACCAAGTTCCGCCTGGTCGGTCAGTCGCTGCCGCGTATCGAGGGTTCAGCAAAAGTCCGCGGGACAGCGGTCTTCGGCATCGATGCCGCCATTCCCGCCCGAAAGATCGCTACTTTGGCGCAATCGCCGGAGTTCGGCGGCCGCCTTCAGAGCGTCAAAGAGTCGACTGCGCTTGCCGTACCCGGGGTGATCCGGATCGTGCGCCTTCCGGACGCGGTGGCGGTGATTGCTGACAGCATGCCCCAAGCACAGAAGGGGCTTGAGGCGCTGGAGATCGGATGGTCAAGCGGCCCGCTCGCCCAACTGAATACCGCAGAGATCTATGCCGATCTGGCAGAGGCGACGACGCGCCCAGGAGCCGTCGCACGTAGCGTGGGCGAACCCGGCAAGGCGGACGGGCGGCGGATCGAAGCGGTCTATCAGCAGCCCCTGCTCGCCCACGCTCCGATGGAACCGATGAACTGCACGGTCCACGTTACCGCCGACGGATGTGACGTGTGGACTGGGACCCAGGTCGCGACCGATGCGCAACAGGCCGTCGCCAAACTGCTCGGATTGCCCATCGGCAAGGTCCGCATCCACGTCTACCTCATGGGCGGTGGCTTCGGCCGACGTCTCGAGACCGACGGAATAATCCGGGCCGTCGAGATCGGCCGGGTGGTCAAGGAGCCGTTACAGGTCATCTGGACACGGGCGGAGGACATGCAGCACGATCTCTACCGCCCTGCCTACTGCGATCGTATCTGGGCGACGGTGGATGCCGCGGGCAAGCCGACAACGTGGAACCACCGCATCGCCGGATCATCGATCATGGCCCGCCTCTATCCGGAGGCGTTCAAGGGGGTGGACAGCGACGCGGTCGAGTGCGCGGCTCAGCCGGTCTACGCTCTCTCGGATCTGAGGGTCGAGTTTGCTCGGGTCGAATGCGGCCTACCCACCAGCTGGTGGCGCGGAGTGGGCCCCACCCGAAGTCTGTTCGTGATCGAAAGCTTCGTCGACGAACTCGCGACGGCAGCGCGGCAGGACCCAGTGGCGTACCGCCTCTCCATCTTAACCGATCCACGCGCGCGCGAGGTGCTCAGTCTGGCGGCTGAGAAGTCGGGATGGGGCGCGAAGCTGCCCGCCGGGCGGGGACGCGGGATCGCTCTGGCGAACGCGTTTGGGAGCTACATCGCACTGGTCGCCGAAGTTTCCATCGAGCCCAAGGAGGAAGTGCGTGTGAGGCGCGTCGTGGCGGTAATCGACTGTGGCCGGGCGGTTAACCCCGACATGGTGCGCGCGCAGATCGAGGGCGGCGTCATCTTTGGCGCCGGCGCTGCTCTCATGAGCGAAATCACCGTGGCAAATGGTCGTGTGGAGCAGGCGAGCTATAGCGACTACCCGATCCTGACGATGGTCAATGCTCCGAACGTCGACGTTCACATAGTGGAAGGCGCGGAAGATCCGGGAGGAGTGGGTGAAATCGGAACTGCGGCCATCGCGCCGGCGATCACGAACGCGATCTTCGCAGCGACGCGGAATCGGATCCGGACGCTCCCAGTCAGCCGATCCCAGCCTGTCTGGATGGGATGATCCGCGACACAGTTGGCGGGCTGCCACCAAATATGCGAGCCATCTCAGCGGCAGATCGGCGTGAAGACGCTCTACATCGCACCGGGATCACCATGGGAGAATAGCTATAACGAAAGCTTCAGCGGGTCGCTTCGCGACGAATTGTTCAATGGCGAGATTTTCTACAGCCTCGCCGAAGTCACGGTGCTGATCGATACATGGCGGTGACTTTACAACGCCGCGCGCCGGCACAGCAGCCTGGGCTACCGATCACCGGCCCTGGAAACGGCGATATCGCCATATCCGGCCTCCGGTTCCGCTTCGCTCCACCTCGGCCCGGATATGGCGGTAGCGGCTTTAATCCACAACAAACCTATCGGTCCAGTCGGTGGGGGCAGATCACGAGGACTGAGCAACCAGCTCTTTTGGGGGTGCGCATGAACAACACAGCTGCAACAAAGGTAATTGTTACCGTAGCGCCCACGGGCGGAATGGCATCAAAGCAACAAAATCCCAATCTGCCAACGCAACCGGATGAAATCGCCCAATCAGTTCTCCTTTCATATAAGGAAGGAGCGGCTATTGCAGCGTTACACGCTCGCCGGCCCGATGATGAGGCAACCTGCAACCCGGATATCTATCGTGACATTAACCAGCAGATCCGGCAGAAATGTGATATAATCATCAACAATTCTACTGGCGGTGGGTCGAACGGCGACATGCTGATCGCCCGAGATGACGGTTTGTTCGAGTCGAACTTTGATGAGCGTTTGAGAGGTTGTGACGCGGGGGCGGAGATGGCCACCTTTGACGGTATGACCTTCGTCGATGTCCATGGCGGCCGAGAGATTATCGTCACTACAACGCCATCGAGATGCGAGACGCTGGTGAAGCGTATGGTGGAGAAAGGCATCAAGCCGGAATGGGAAGTCTTTAGTCCCACCCATATCCTTCAAGATGTGACTCGGCTGATCCAAAAAGGTTATGACAAGCCACCTTACTACATCAATATGGTGCTAGGGGCAGACAAGGGCTTCCAAGGCGCTATGCCTTATAGTCACGACATTCTGTCCGCAATGATTGCGGCCTTGCCCCCGCAGTCAATATTCTGCGTCTCGGCAATCGGCCCTGCTCAGCTGCCGGCAACCACTCAAGCCATACTGCTGGGCGGTCACGTTCGCGTTGGGCTGGAAGATAACAACTACTATTCCCGAGGCGAATTGGCGACCAATGAACAACTCGTGGCGCGCACCGTCCGTATCATCCACGAGCTCGGGCTTGAGCATGCATCCGCATCCGAGGCTCGTGACATGTTGGGCTTGGCTCAGCGGTAAGAGCTGATTGCTAGGCATCGCTTTGATGTCTCTTCCGAGGATCGTGCGATGGTGAGCAGACAATTTGAGAATGTTTCGCCGATTGGTATTCTTAGCGACCGTCATATCCAATTCATCGTGGTCGGGGCGGGATACCTTGTCGAGCCGAGCAACGGCAAAAACCCATATTTGGCTAAGTCTATCGCGACTTCGTCTCGCAGTCCGAAAACATGCGTGATCTAGTGAGTGATTTTAGTCTCTCTCAGCATTATACGAAAGTCGAGAAGCGATGATTAATCAACCCTTCAAAAACTTGATACGTTTGCAGATTGAGTGGGGAGACTGCGATCCTGCCGGGATAGTTTTTTACCCAAACTACTTTCGTATGTTCAACGCGGCGACAGATGCGCTATTCGCGGCCGCCGGGTTTGAGCCGGCGACCGCATTCACTCGCTTTGGTATCATCGGCTATCCCATGATCGACACGAGTGCCGCGTTCAGTTCTCCAAATCGATTTGGCGACTCTATCACAATCTTGTCATTCATCGCTCGCTGGGGGCGCAGCAGCTTTGATGTCCGGCATCAACTATCGAACGCAGCAGGAGAGTCGGTACAATCTTCTGAGAAGCGTGTTTGGGCAACCGTTGACGAGGCCGGTCGCCTTCAGGCGCTTCCCGTGCCCGACGAGGTCCGCGCGGCGTTCTGCGCTGATCACCTGAACACCTAGGCTTTATGTCCGCAGCTAGTCGTTGTTTCCTAGATGCTGTAATGGGCCGGCGTCTAAAAGGTAGCCAGTTGGGTGGTGACCTGCCCCCCGGAAGGTCCCTCATTCTGATGTAGAGTCTGCCTACGAGGAAGGAGCAGACGCATGAGGAAGATGCGACCTCAGGTGGTGGAAGCGCTGAGGGCTCTGGGCTTTCGCTGATCGTATCCGGCCCACATGGCTGAGAGTGTTCCGCGGCAGGCCAGTTAACCCGCATCATCGCGACTGGTGCATGGCTGGCAGGAGTCGCTTGTCCTGTTCATTCCAGCTGGGATCGACACCGCCGGATTCAAGCAATGCAGTGACAGAGAGCCCGGATTTCTGTCGCCCCGCAAGAATGGCTTCGGTGGCAGCCGGCGAAAGAAAAGCAAGACGCACCACACGTGTCATCCATGAGGCGGTCACCTTCTCCCGCTTTGAAAGCGTCTTGATATCGATTTGCTCATTGCGAAGAATTCGCCACCAGCGATGTGCCTGAGCCAGCAGGCGCACAATCGATTGATCGACTTCTGCTGAAGGTTGGCTCCCTCCGCTGTCCATCAACCGCAGCGCCCGACCGGATCGGGTGAGCCGTACTTCTGCAACGAGAATCAGCGGGTTTATGACGCTCCCGCCCGGAAGCTTCAGAAATGTGGCGAGAGCCTCTCCGGCGCAGCGGATCACTACGCGCATTGCTTCGATCTGGCCGTCATCTACCAGCGTGAGTATGACGTCCCTGTTCCGCTGCCGAAGAAGTGAACCGTTCAGTTGCACGACCCATGGGGGTGATCGGAACTGATCGGCTGGGAGGAGACGCTTTCGGGCATCGGACCTCCTCAGGAAAACATCAATGCAGACATGGAAACATGCGACCTTTTCATAGGCGTAATTACGGCACCCACTCCCTGCGGAGGACGAAGGCATCTATCATCTACAAGGCCACTGGAAATCTGCGTGCGGTCCAGATTCTGCTGGGGCATACGAAGATTGAAAGCACGGTCAGGTATCTTGGAGTGGATGTGGAGGATGCCTTGACTCTAGCGGAAGGCACAGAAATTTGAAGTCGGCTGGCTCCTCGCGTCTGCGGGGAGCCAGCGCCGGTCTCGCGTCCGCCACGCGCCAATTGTGGCCGTTCTTGGGCTCAAGTGACCTTCCCAGAAGCCGTCATTCGCTTAGTTCAATGCAAGACCTCTGATCAGGGCCAAGACACTACCGAGCGTGGACACATTTGGCGTGCGCATACGGCCGCCCGCAAATTGGAAGTGCGTGAGCGCCAACTGCTGCTGGGGCGAGAGGAGCATCTTGGCTCCCACGACACGGTCCGTGATCCGCGCAATAATCGCCGGAACCTCGCCCAGTTCTCTAATGGAAATCATGCCTCTGTCGCCAATGCGCCAATTGCCTTCGTTGGCGAAGGCTACGCCGCTCGATGAAATGTCGAGCAGCCGCACTGGGATTGTCCTGTCTTCGGCGTTGAAGAGGGCCGTTCCGCTGATCGGCGCCCGCTCCTCCGCTCTTCGCGGTGTTTCGACACAAACGATGATGGCAATGATGCAGACTAGGACGTTGTACACGCTCCAGAAAGCCACCACATCCTTCTGGTCGGAGAAGAAGGTCGGCGCAAGCGGCGAACTGTAGCTGAACAGCAGCCCGCAAACGGTAAGCAGCAGAACAATCGCAAAGCGCGACAGCAACTTCCAATGGATCACCGTCCGCGAACGGTCGCCGCCCTTGGCCGTCACCTTGAACGGACGCTCGCCTGGGAACAGGAGGGTGTGGCAGGAGGCCGCAACGATTTCCGGCGCGATCAGCAACTGGGACGTGTCGGTCAACAGCGGCAGGATGCGCCCGTTGGAATACCAACTGACGGCGAAGGCTTCGACCAGGATCCGAGGCAACAGGAAGGTCGCCAGCTGTCCGATCGGCGCGTCCATGATGGTGAGGCCGGTCATCCAATAAAGGATCGGCACCAGCAGGCAGGCAAGGCGAAAAGGAAAGCTGCCCACCCAGTAGAGCAGGGTTTCCAGCAGGCTCATCCTGTCGATCCAGCTCAGTCCCTTGCGCGAAAGCAGACCATCGGCGCTGCGCATGATCTGCATCGCGCCCACGCACCACCGGATGCGCTGCGTGCAATATTCACCGATTCCTTCTGGCGCGAGGCCTAGGCTGAGCTTTTCGTTGAGATAGGCGGTGACAAAGCCATGCTCTTTCATGCGGATCGACAGCAGCATGTCTTCGGTGACGCTGTCGGTCGGAAATCCGCCGATGTCGGTCAGCGCGCTGGTGCGGACGACCGACGATGTTCCGCAGGAAAAGGCCGTGCCCCATCCGTCCTTGGCCGGCAGCAAGGTGTCGAAGAAGAAGCGCTGCTCGTCAGGCAGGTCCAGATGTCCCTTGATCCGGTGTTGCAACGGATCGGGATTGAAGAAATGTTGCGGCGTCTGCACCACGCCGATGGCGGGATCCCCGAACAGCGCCATGCAATGGGATATGAAATTGGGCAGGGCGACGAAATCCGCGTCCAATATGGCTATGAAGTCCGGCGTCTCGCCACGCGCCGCCAATGTCGCCATACCCGCGTTCATATTGCCGGCCTTGGCATGTACATTGTTTGGGCGCGTCAGCCATTCCACTTCGCGGCGCTGGCATAGCGCCTCGACCTCCGGCCGGCGACCGTCGTCCAGCAGATAGACCTTTGCCGGATAGTTCTGATTGAGCGCCCCGGTGATCGTGCGGTCCAGAATCCCGATATCTTCATTATAGGTGCAGATGAAGATCGCCGCGCTGGGCCTGTTGGCGCGCAACCAGCCTATATTGTTGCGGACATCCTTCAAGCGGTCACGCTTTCGCGTCAGGACGATCAGCACCAGGGTTCCGCCCAGCGTGGAGCAGACTTCCAGTATGAAGAAGCTCACGGAAAGCAGGGCGGCGCCAGGCGTGTCCAGGTCGAGCGTAGCTACCAGGCGCCATATCATATAGATCAGGATCGATCCGATCGCGGCGCCGCTGACGATCAGTCGATGCAGGGGGTTGGCTGGCGTGAGTTTGGGAAAGAACAGCAGGCAGAGGCCCAGGGTGGCCATGCCCCAGAAATAGGATGGGATTTCGGCGGCATTCATGGCTGCGTTACAGCACCACCCGGCCCGCCGTGCCGACCGGGCACTGCTTCTGGCCCTGCGTGTCAAGCGTGATCCGTGCGCCGATCAGATATTCGCCTGGGGCGGGGTTGGGAACATGGCTGGTGACGCGGAGCTGGGAAGGATCGCTCACCCCCATATTGACGATGGTACCCGGCCAGCGATCGCCGCTCGAAAATGCGATGAATGTCACCGGCGCGCCGATGTTGAGCTTGCTGTAGGCGCTGCGGCCGACGGTGAAATAGGCGAAGAAGGACGCACAGTCGGCGAGCATGTAGATCGGATCGCCTTCACGCAGTGATTCCCCCGGAGCGGCGACCTTCGCCCAGACTCTGCCATCGATGCTTGCTTGCAACGGAAGTTGCAGCCGCCGCATGGCGCTGACCTTGCCGCCGCTCAATTTTTGCGCGGTGGCGAGCGCTGCGGTCAGGTTCTCCCTCTCGCCCTGGAGTTCGCTCAACGCCAGATTGAGATCGCTCAGGCGCTGGGTTGAATATTGGACGTTGCTATAGCCGTTGTTGAGGAACAGGCCTTGCCCTGCGGCGCGTGCTTCGATCAGATTGGTGCGCCGGCGGGCCATGGCCGCATTCTGGTCCGCCAGAGCGGCGCGCTGATCCTGCTCTGCCCGCTGAAGTCCGGCGGCGCTGATGAATCCTCGATCGGCTAGCGCACGGGTGCGGTCCAGTTGCTTTTGTGCGAAGGTCAGCCGTGCCTGCGCAGCGGAAAGTTCTGCGGAGCTTTCGTCTGCGACCGCATCCATCTGCACCAGCTTTTCAGAACGATAGATGCCCGATTCGCTGCGGATATGGTCGGCGTCAGCGCGCAGAGCGGCCATTCGGCCGTCGATGCTGGCCAGTTTCGCCTGGAGCTGATCCACATCTTCCGATCCGGCACGGACAGCCGCCGACAGGCCCACCGGAGCGGCAAAGCGTCCCAGCAGTTGGTCCCGCGCCACGCGATCACCGACATTCGCGTCGAGCCGATCAATCTCGCCGGAGATCGGCGCCCTGACGACGCCCATATCCGCCACTAATGTCGTGTTGTAACCGGCTGTGAAGATAAAGCTGCGTAACAGCACCGCGAAGGCCATGACCAACAGCAGGCCACCGACCAGCATTCGGCGCGGCAGGTGGAACCATGGCCGCTTGGACTGTTCGGGTAGTTGCAGTTCCTCTGCATCATCAGTGGAAAATTGGGTTTCTACGCTCATTTCGCCCTCGATCTCGCCGGTGGATCGTACGCCGATATGGTTAAGAAAGGTTGGATGACCCGACATCCGGCAGCGTTGGATGTCAGTCACGATGCACTACCCTTGTGACCTGCCCCCCCGGCTGGCTCCCTCGATTTGATGGGTACAGGCTATGGGCTACAGCAGCGGTTGCCACACGACATTTCATCATCGCTACCATCTGGTCGGGGCGCCGAAATATCGGTTCAAGGTGCTTCACGGCGAAGTGCGCCTGCGGGTGCGCGAGATCATCCGGCAGGTCTGCGCCGAGATGGGCGTGACCATCGTTCACGGGGTGCTCTCGTGCGACCACGTTCATATGTTCGTCGAAATTCACCGCACGTCTCGGTCAGTGACTTCGTACGCCGTGCCAAGGGGCGGTCATCGCGCAAAATCCAGTAGGAGTTCGAGCATATCCGCAAGCGCTATTCATCGCACCTGGATGAGGATCGAATAGTTCAATATAGATTATATATATCCTGCGATATAACTCTCTTTTTATTCCCACAATATCAAACTCATTGGCATTACATCAATAAGAAGTTTGATTTTCAGACCGATCTCGTTTATAATTAATTTCATATTCACTTCACAGATCTATTCATGTCCTTTCAATTGCGATGAGTGGGCAAATAAAATTGCGCGTTAATTGCGCAGATTGTTTATATTTTGACGCACTAATATTATAATAATCCTGTCAACTGCCGGAGCTCTTTGGTCGCGATGCTATGCATTGGTACGAGGTGGTCAGCGCACCGTTGATCATCCTAACTGAGGAGGATCATCATGGCTCTCGACATCGTGACCCAAAACATCATCATCGATGAGACAACGGGCTTTCAGGATGATGATGTTGACCCGTCCCTTCATAACAACGCTACGGTGAACTACCTTCTATCGCTCGACAGTTCGGGCGGCCTGAGTTCGCCCCAGGTCGCCTTCAAGGCCGACTTCGTGACGGCAACGGCGACTGGAGGCGACACTTTCTCCTCAGTATCTCTCACCCAGAGTCTCACTGGAACTCCATTTTCCACCACCGTGGGCGTGAACAGCGACATTCGAACGGTCGATGGCAACTATGTCTGGCTGTTCCAGGATCCGAACAATGCCAATGTCGTCATCGGCGTGATCGGGACGTCCGACCCGACCACCATGCCTCAACCAACCGGAGCGCTCGCCTTCTCGTTCGCGCTTATCAACACCACTACCACCACGCCGGATCTATATCTGGTGCAGTATGTGGCGTTGTTCCAACCGGATCCAACCGTCACCGACGAGCGCATCGACCTCACCAACAAGGTATTCGCCTCGCTCTCTGCGACCACCACGGTCAGCTTTTCGGGCGCGAATGCCGCGCCCGGCAATCATGACTTCTACGCCATCAACTCGCCCACGGACACGTCCAAGCAGCTTCTGGTGATCGGTCTCAACGGCGGTACCGCCAACGTCAGCACACAGGGCTTCGGCATCAACAACCAGAGCATCAATCCGAACGAAACACTCCAGGTCGATTTTGTGACCGGGGCAAACCTGACCGCAGGCACCGCCTCGCAGATCCAGTATGGCAGCCATGTCGAGGATGTCACGCGGGCCGGATTCACGATCAACCAGATCACGCCTTCCCAGCCGGATAAGCGGGTCGACATCAGCATCACCGCCTTGAACAACACGGGGAACGAGCAGGGCACGGACTTCTTCGACGGAACCGCGACCAATCCGGTAGACATCACCAGTATTAAACTGACGGGAACGTCGGGATTTGCGACCGTCATCACGGCAGATGGAACCTATGCGACGGGAAGCGGCAACGTCACCATCACCGGGCTTGGAGGGACCGGGAACGTTGTCACTATCACTGGGCTCGATAACGTCACCACGGTCGATATCACGACCGCCACCGGGATGGACCGGCTACAGGTCAAGGGTGTCGATGCCAATGAAGGCTGCGACATCACCGAATTCCATTTTTCGACGACGACCCCCAATGCCCGTACCGAGGAGGTTGGCTCCTTCATCAACTTCGACGATTCCGGTCCGGATCTCTCGATCACGGCCGCGCCGGTGGTTGGCGCCCTCGAGGTGATCGAGGCGAGCAACATTACCGGACAGAGCCAGGCAACGATCACGCCGCCCAGCTTCACCGCGAGCGCGGTTGACGGCGCCACGACGAATGTAGGTTACGCCTTGGCCCTGGTGGGCTCGACCGCGACGGGGTTGCAGACGACGGCGGGCAACAAGGCGATCACGCTTGTGGCCGACTCGGCCAGCCTGATCTCTGGCAAATATGACAGCGACAATAATGGCTCCCTCGACGCTACGGCATTCACCGTGACGCTGTCCGGCACGACGGTGACGCTAAGGTCGATGGTGGCGCTCGAGCACGACAACACGCAAGGTGGAAGCGAAGACAACACGCTCGACCTTAACGGCCTTATCAAGGTCGTGGCGACGGTTTCGGTCACGGACGGCGACAACGATCCTTTGTCGCAGCAAAGCTCCAGCCTGGCGTTGTCGATCACGTTCGACGATACCGATCCGACGCTGTTGATCACATCGCCGCCGACGGTTGGCACTGCTGCGGTTGGCGAGGCAAGTGGGGCCGGCGGCAAGAGCACGGTGCCCATCACGGCTCCGGGCGTCACGGCGAGCGCCGTCGATGGCTCCACAACGGATGTGAGCTACGCGTTGAGCCTGGGAGGCACTGCAACAGGTCTTACCACGACGGCCGGCAATCATCCGATCACGCTGGTAGCGGACTCGGCATTCCAAGTTTCGGGCAAGTATGACAGCGACAATAATGGCTCGCTCGACGCGACGGCCTTCACGGTCGCACTGTCCGGCTTGCAGGTGACGCTGACGTCGCTGGTTGCGCTCGAACACGACAACTCGCAGGGCGGCGGCGAGGACAACACGCTCGACCTCAATGGCCTGATCAATGTCGTGGCGACAGTGACGGTCACGGACGGAGACAATGACTCAGTATCGCAGCAAAGCACGACGGCGTCGCCGCTGTCGCTGACCTTCAATGACACCGATCCGACGGCGGTCCCATTTGACGCCGATCCTGGCGGTACGGGCGATCATTCGCTGGAACATTTGGGCAATGTGATAGGGCAATCAGCCAGCGGCAAGATTGGCTATAACATGACAGACCAGATCGCCGCCGCTGACTATAATCTGGTGACGCCTGTCAGCGACTTCGTCGATGCCGATCCTGTCACTGCCGGCGTGCAGATCAGCCTGACGGGTTCGATTTCTAATCCGCAGACCCCGGCTATCACCCAGGCGGTCGCCACCCTCGTCTCCGAAGATATCAACTCCGCGACTTTCAACTTCTCGTTCCATTACGACAAGGACCCGATCACTGCTGGCGTGCAGGATTCCACGGCGGCCGGCACTCTTTATCTCGACAAGGTCAATGACACCTACACGCTCACTCTGACCGACGTGATCGACGGGTTCAGCTTTGATGTGCTCCACACCAGCGAATTGCTCGCCAAGGCTCCCACCGGGAACACGGGACATCCGTTGATCGTCGCCGAGCAACTGACCCCGAACGGCGATCCCGATCCGTTCTTCGTTCAGTTCACCGGAAATTCGATCACCCAGCAGATCGGCTTCGGGTTCAACTCGTCCGGCGACGGAGCGGCCGTTGCAGGCGACATCACGTTTAACGGTTCCGCCCACGACATGGTTACCAACACCAACGAGGACTGGGTCAGTGCGACCCGAGACACCAATGGCGTCGCGGGCGATACGATACAAAAGGGTGAACTGCTGACGCTGCGGTTCTTCGATCAGAACATCCTCGGCGATGTTAATCCAAAAGCTGCCGGCGGCGGCACTGAGCGGACTGACCCGACAACGGAAGCTAGTGGCGTCGTCATCAAGTTCGACGGTATCGGCATGTCCGAGGATCTGGTCGTCATACTCGATCTGAAGGACGCGAACGGCGATGAAATAACGAGAGCCATCAACGTCCAGAACTCGGACCTGATCAAGGGCAACGCAAATATTCCCGCGCCCTACAACATCGAGTTCACGCTGGATAACAACGATGCCCTGCTCGTCATCGAACAGAATGACTACGCGGCCGCTGGTGAAACTTACCAGATCCAGGGCATCCAGATCATGCAAAGCGCCAATGGCTTGTCGGGTGACGCCATCGACCTGACCGGGGCTACAGGAGCCGGGAACGGCAGCAGCACCACGACCGGTCTGACGGCTTGGGATCCGCTGGACAATGATGTTCTGAAGATTGTCGATATCGGCTTTGTTCAGCAGACGAGTGGCACATTGAATGCCGACCTCGATTTTGCCTTCGACATAGCGGACGGCGACCTGGATCTGCTCGGCGTCCAGCACATCAATGTGCGAATTAGTGATGAGTTCATCGTTTAAGCAACAATCGTCTTACGGGAGGGGTGGCGCGCCACCCCTCACCTTTTTAGGGCAGACCGTTGCGGTCATCTGCGGCCAACTGCTTTGCCGAAGAGGTGATGGCGGCATTCCGATTAATCTGCCTCTAAGCTGCCATTCTGGAATCGGCCAAGGGGCGGGCGGTCGGGACGAAAACCTGACGGTTCGCAGTTGGGCGCCAGAAATTGGCCGCTGAACGTCTGCAAAGGGTCGGAAGTGAACCTGCTCCAGCCTTGGGCGGCAAAGGCATATCGAGCCGATAAATGGCGTCGCCGCCCAGTTCATCAGGATTTTGCTACGAAAGCTTGTCCTGGAATTGAGCGGCGGCGTTGCTACATCCGATCCATTTCACCGATCACTCAGATCGACTCATGTTCGGTTGCTGACAGCAGCATACACCTCAATAGTGCGCCACCCAAGCAATTTGCGTGACTTTCGACACCTGACAGAGCAGCAAAATTTGCGCATTGGCCTCCCACCTTGGCGAAGCGCACCGGGCAGGCGGATTGTGCCGAGCCGCACCGATCATTCGGCCCACATGAGCACCCGCCAATATGCCCGCCTGGTATATGAATGGATCACAGGGATCGGCCTGCCCAGCGAAGATTATGGCACGCACTCCCTGAAGAGGACAAAGGCGTCGATCATCTACAAGGCGACCGGAAACCTCTGTGCGATCCAGATTCTGCTGGGGCATACGAAGATCGAAAGCACGGTCAGATATCTTGGGGTGGATGTGGAGGACGCCTTCACTCTGGCGGAGGGCACAGAAATTCGATCTTGGCTGGCTCCTCGCATCTGCGAGGAGCGGGTACCGAATTCGCGTCTGCCGCGCGCCAAATCATGACGTTCGATTGATTCTGTCATCCGTTTGGAAGCGGACATTCTCCGGCAACTCGTTATTCTATGTATCTGAGCAGGCCTCATTGGGGTTTCAGAACGCCGCGTGGAGCAGGCCTTACCGCCCGCCCAATTTCTTTTGAACCGAGGGGCAATGACGGGATAGTCCAACTTCGCGGTTGAACCATTGCTCGGCAATTTCACGATCCTCGAATGGTGCTGTTTCAGAAATGCGCAGTGATCGGATCAAGTAGGAGGGTGATCCATCGGTCGGTTCCAATCGCCACATTTGAACGCCCTCTTCCTGAAGCAGAAGACTCTTGCGGTCAGATCCCTCCAATCTCCTGCTGTTTTCCGCCTTGCGCATCATTGCGATCGCCAGGCCTGACGGCGGAGATCTTCGACCTCCCGCTGAGTCAACGGTTCGCCGACGATCCGGGCATCCACCTCGTTCATGACAGATGCCGGAAAATCACTTCCGGCCAGACGGAAGTCTGGCGAGGCGGGGACTAAGGAGGAAGGATTGGCCAGCATGGGGATGGTCCACCCATTGCCGTCCCGGCAGCCAATGCCTGCATAGCCGCCGTCGATGCGGAAAGTGCGGCAGACGCCCTTTGCACTGCGAAAACTGAGTCCGATATGGATCGGGCTGCCCACGCCATCGGCCCATTCGGTGAGCGCTTTATCGAGGCGACTGGTCGCCACTAACTGCCCGTGCTGTTGGACTACCAAGCCCTGTTCCCACCAGTCCATCCGGCCGATGATCAGCCCGCCCACCAGCGAAGCAGCGATGGCGCCGCACCAGAGCGATACGGAAATGCGGCGCCTTTGCCTGGCTTCTCGCTTCGGAGCGAGCTGGGTGACGACGCCCTGATCCCACAGGCCCAGCTTCTCCAGTTCCGCTGCATCGAAACGCTTTTCGGCCGGAACGGGATAGGCGATGTGCAATTGGGTGAGGACGTCGCGATGATCGTCCGCCGCCTGCGCTAGTCCGGGGTCGCCCGCCATTCTCGTTTCGAAGGCCAACCGGGCTGCACCGGTCATTTCGCCGTCGAGATAGGCCACGATCTCTTCATGGATGCGGTCGGTCATGGCCTGCCCTCCATGATCTGGCGGGACAGCGCAGCGCGCCCGCGGGCAAGGCGGCTGGTCAAGGTTCCTTCGGGTATTTCAAGGATCTCCGCAGCCTCCGAGTAGGAAAGCTCATTGAGCACGACCAGCTTGATCGCCAGCCTCTGCTCCTCCGGCAAAGCTTCGACCTGCTCGCGGAGCCAGCGGTTTTCAGTGCTCCGTTCGAGATCGCTGGCGGTTGCGCCTTCGTCGGACAGCAAGTCACCCTCGGGCATCGGCTCGACAAGCCGGGCCCAGCGGTTGCGCATGCGGACCTCATCCAGCCAGATATTCTTCATGATCCGTGCCGCCCATAAATCGAGTCTGCTGCCCGGTTCCCAACCGTCTTCCCGTTCCAGCACGCGCGCGATGGTCTTCTGGAACAGGTCGTCGCCGTCCTGACGGTTGCGCACGATCACGCCCGCCAAGCGATGCAGGCGCGGCAGCACCGCAATCAGTTGGCGTCGAAGATCGGACAAACTAGACTTCCCTATGGATGAAACGTCCGGGACGAGACGTTTAATCCCGAGAGGGCGTATGAAAGCAAAAAAAATCTTGTCTATCGTCATGGCGGGCGTGCTGATCGCTGGCGGTATGGGGTTTCCGGCCATGGTGGCGCTGGCCCAGATGCGGGGCGGCCCGCCGCGCGACATGCCGATGCCCAGCCTGCCGCGGGCGGCGATCGAGCATGGCCGGGCCAGCGAGGTCGGGCGGCCGATCGATCCCTGGGAACGCGGTCTCGAACGGGCAGAGGCCGCCCAGGCCGAGCGCCTTTCGCGCAACCAGCGGGACAAGGCGGAGACGACCGCGAAGCAATATCCTGAGGATTATGAGCTGGATCGCAATGGCGCGCTCGCCATTCGGGGCGAGGTGTTGGCGAGTGATCTGCCGGATCGGGCGTTGGCGGCGGCGCAGCGGGCCGGTTTCTCTGTCGTGCGGCGGGAGCAGGTCGAGGATCTGGGGCTGACCATGACCGTGCTGACGCATCCGGGCTGGTCTGTCACGCGCATGGTGGACGCGCTGCGCCGGATTGCGCCAGATGTCGCGATTGAGGCCGATCATCTCTTCTTTCCATCCGGGGCAGTGGGGTCGGGTAGCGTCCCCGGCATGCCGGTGCGTGGCCAGCATGGGGATTGGCGCGTAGGCATGATTGATACCGGAGCCGAGCCAGTGGCGCGTCAGGCGCGTCTGGTGCAGCAGGGTTTCGCAGCCGGAGGCGTGGTGCCCAACGATCATGGCACGGCGGTCGCGGCTATTCTGGCGCGAACCCCGGCCTCTGGAGCCGTCTATGTCGCGGATATTTTCGGCAATGGTCGCCGGGGTGGGACGGCGGAGTTGATGGTGAGGGCGCTGGGCTGGATGGCGCGGCAAAATGTACCGGTCGTCAATATCGGCATGGTCGGACCCTATAATGGGGTCGTGGCCTCCGCGGTTTCCATCCTCGTCCGGCGCGGTTTCCTGATCGTGGCGCCGGTCGGCAATGATGGGTCGTCGGCCAGACCGCTCTATCCCGCGTCGCTGGAGGGCGTGATCGCGGTTACGGGCGTCGACGCACGAGGCGTCCTGCTGCCGGAGGCGAGCCGTGTGCGGAAGGTGGATTTCGCCAGCCCCGCCATCCTCTCGATCCGGGGCATTGCGGGCAATATGGTGCAGATGCGGGGAACCTCCTTTGCCTCGCCAGTGGTCGCTCGCCAACTGGCGGAATTGCTGCCTGCGCCGGCTCCACGGGCCGCACGAGCGGCGGTCGAAACCTTGGCGCGGTCGGCGTGGCAGCCGAAAAGGGGCCGGTCGTTGCCGGGGCATGGCGTCATCGGAATGCCCCAGCCCTCCCATTGAGACTTTCCCGTTGAGAGACGTGCGATTTTTCCGATGAATGGCAGGACGCTGGGAAGAACCGGCCTTGGTCAGACGTTCTTATCCTGTGGGGGCGCTTTGTGCGCTCAACCTCGAGGAGAATGTGATGTTGGAAAGCAGATATTGGTCCCTGGCGTGCGTGGCCGCCATCGCCTTGGCGGGCACGGCCATCGCTCAGACGACGGACAGTTCGACACAGCATGGCCAGGGCCTTGGCACCGATGTATCGGCCATGGCAAAGGCTCAGAAGGATGCCCAGACTAAGGGCATAGGCGCGGACGTGTCAGCCATGGCCCATGCGCGGAACGATGCGCGCAAACAGGATCATGGCGACGATAGCGATGATGCGGATGACGCGACAGCCACCATCAGCACTGCTGATACCCAGGCAACTGCGGATGTGACGGGCCGTGATCACGCCTCCGACAAGTCGGCGGCTGCCGATGCTGCCGCCGTGGCCGCGGCGAAGGGCGACAATGCCTCCATCAAGGACGGTACCGGGGCGGTTGCGACATTGCGTGACAGCCGGTCCAGCGCCAGCGATGCGCGCGGTTCGGTCAGCGATGCCCGTCAGACCGCAGCGGCGGCCCGGGCGGCGGCGGCCGATGTGCGGAGCAGCGCTCAGGACGCCCGCGACAATGCGGCGGCGGTCCGCGAAAACGCCACGGCCATCAAGGATGCCGTGCGCGCGGCGCGGCCCGGCCGGGGCGGCTGAATAAAGCAAATTCAAGGTTTGGCGGGCGGGTTCGATGGACCCGCCCGCTTTTGCGCAAAAGGGGAGAAGAAATGAAGGGGATCATGACGCTGGCTCTGGCCGGCATGGTGTGCATCACGGCGGCGGCGCCAGCCATGGCCCAGGATGACAGCAGTCTGACGGCGATGACCGGGGTCGATTATTCCAGCGGCGATTACGGCACCGGGGTCGACACCAATATTCTCGTCGTGCCGATGAGCCTGCGTTACAAGACCGGCAATCTGCGCCTGACCGCGACTTTGCCCTGGCTGCGGATCGACGGGTCTTCGGCCATTGTCGGTGGCGGTTCCGGCGGGATCGTCATCGATCCCAATGCGCCGCGCACCACTCGAAGCGGGCTGGGCGATGTGACCGTCGGCGCGGCCTATATGATCCCGGAAGACCGCATGGGCTTTGGCCTCGATCTGTCGGCCCGCGTGAAGCTGCCCACCGCGTCCAAATCCAAGGCGCTGGGCACCGGCAAGGTGGACGTCACGGTTTCAGCCGAGCTTTCCAAGACATTCGGCATACTGACGCCCTTTGCCAATGTCGGATATCGGATGCCGGGCGATCCATCCGGGTTCAACCTGCACAACGCCTGGACCGCATCGGGCGGCGTGAGCGCGGCGCTGGGCAAATCGGTCCTGATCGCATCCTATGACTATCGGGAGACGACCAGCGATTTTGCGCGTGACAGCCATGAACTGTTCGGCGCGTTCAGCACCCCTTTTGCGCAGAAGCTCAATCTGACCCTCTACGGCACGGCGGGGTTGAGCAAGGGCGCGCCGGACTATGGCGTGGGGTCGATGGTCAGCATCAAATTCTGACGCAAGAAGGATAGGAACCGCAGAGAGGCGTTAGCCGCTCTGCGGTTCTGCACGGCTTAGTGAATGCCTATGATATCGGCCGTTCCGTCGGGATCATTCTGCACCGGGCCGCCATTGTTGGCGTTGCCCAGCAGAAGCAGTCCCGCCAGATGCGGCGCTGCCATCGATGTTCCCGACAAGGTCACATAAGAGCCGCCCTTGGTCGTCGAATAGATCGATACGCCGGGCTCCGAGAAATCGATCGGCGGATTGCCGAAATTGGAAAAGGACGCGAAATTCCTGCTGCTGTCGAAGGCGGACACGGTGTAAACTCCAGGCCCATTGGCGCGCGCCGGGCTGTAATTATTGGCATTGTCGCTCGAATTGCCCGCAGCGATCGTGAACTTGACCCCATGGGCGGCCGCGGCGTTGATGACTGCTGCATCAAGGGCGTCAGAAGCGCCAGCGCCCAGGCTGAGATTGGCGACGTCACCAGCACGGCCATATTGGGCGACATAGTCGATGCCAGCGATGACATCGGAAACCGAACCGCGTCCGGTGCGATCCAGCACTCGCACGGAAACGACCGCAGTGCACGGCGCCACGCCGACCACGCCGATGCTGTTATTGCAGGCCGCGATGATACCCGCGACATGCGTGCCATGCCCATTGCCATCATTGGGCGAGGAGTCTCGCGTGAAGCTGATATTGCCGGTTTTATTGACGTTGAGATCGGGGTGGGTGAGGTCGATCCCGGAGTCGATGACCCACGCCAGTGCAGGAGACGTCGTGATACCGCCGCCAACCAGTTTCACCCCCCAGGGGATGGTTTGAGCGGGCTGTACGCTGCCGCCACCGCTGCCGGGCTTTGCCGTCGCGACTTGCGATGCGCTGGCGACCTGGTCCTGCTCGCAAAAGGCGATGCCGCTGTTGACCTTGTCTATTCGGGCGACTGCCTGAGCCGACATATGGGCGGCAAAGCCCCGGATCGAATGACGATATGTCCGCAGTAGATTGCCGCCTTGTGCCCCGACGACGCGGTTGGCCTGAGCCTGGACATTCGGTTGCGTGATGGAAGGCTTGAACACGCAGATATATTGATCGGCAATCACCTGCTTGGCCGTTTTGGGCGCCGCCTGTGCGTGACCGGCAATCGCCAGAAGCGATGCAACGCCCAATATCCCAACGGGCATCTTTTGCATGAGCCTATCCTTCCCCCAAAAGTCGCAGCCAAGCTGCAAAACAAGATTTAACATAGCGACAGCGTTTCGGGCTTAAGCGAAATTTACCAATGCATTCCCAATGCTAAGCGCCCCACCTCCGGAGTGGAGATGGGGCAGGGTTTGTAACCCTTTCAAGGGTTGGCAAGAGCAAAAGCGGCAATACCCCGGATCGTATGGGAATGCGATATGCCGAACGGCCTATGGGGTTGGTTTCAAAGCCGTAACTCAGTTCCTTGCATCAGAATAATTTGCTGATCCCCAGCGAGACAGCGGGGCTGGTTTTCCCATTGGCCTACACTGTCACGCCAGTGCCCAGTTGCAGGTCAAGCTTGTTGGAAATGGGCTCGTCGAGGACGCGCTGGCCCTTCGCTGCGGCGAAGCGCCAGACCGCCATCATGAACGAACGGCAGGAATCTGGAACGCCAATTTCGTCCATGCGCGGCAAAGATGGGTCGATTTCAACGTGACTGCTCGATGCTGTTGTTTGCCGCATATTCCCCGGTGACCCTTGCGTTTGTCCTCGATATTCCATATTTTGTGGACAGAAAGGTGGCCTGATGTCCAAGCCTATGACTTTGAATGTGCGCGTCAGCGGTGCTCTCAGTGACTTTGTCTCCGCTAATATCGGAGACGCTGGTGCCTACGAAAATGTGAGTGAATATGTCCGAGACTTGATTCGGCGCGATAAGGAACGGGTCGAGAGTGAGCGCTTGGCGCTCCTCCAGGCTGAGTTGGTCAGCGCATTTGCCGCGCCGGAGGGCGACTATCAGTCTCTTGATGCTGACGCGGTCATAGCCCGCAACGCTCATAACTGAGTCTCATGATCGGATATCGCGTCCAGCAGGCCGCCAGTCGGCGGATTGACGACATCTACATCCACACGCGTGAAACATGGGGGGAGGATCAGGCCGACCAATATATCCGGGGCCTTTTTGCACGGTTGGACGATATTGCTGCGCGGCGCCTTGCCTGGCGGGATGTGCCACGGGAACTGGGCATTCAAGGGTTCTATTGCCGGTATGAGCGCCATTATATCTACTGGCGTGTTTTGTCAGATGGTGCCGTTGGTATCGTGACGATTTTGCATGAACGCATGCATCAGATCGATCGTTTTCGACAGGATTCTCCACACTGAGAGTGACCCTGTCCCGGTTTTGCCACCGGCCAGAACGAGAGATCCGGCGCTTCATCGGCCGGGGTTAACCCCGGCCGATGAAGCAAATTCGGCAGGCGTCATGAACCCCAGGGATGTGTGAGGTCAGGTCTCGTTGAAGTCCGTCCGCCACGCCTCGATCTTGCTCCTGGCGTCGTCCAAAGACAAGAACCAGTGCGTGTTCAGGCATTCATCGCGCAGCCGGCCATTGAAGCTTTCCACGAAGGCATTGTCGGTAGGCTTTCCCGGCCTGCTGAAGTCCAGCGTGACACGGTTGATGTAGGCCCAGTGGTCGAGCGCCCGCGACATAAATTCCGGGCCGTTGTCTGAAGACCAGCGTTGAGCCAACTTATGATCGCTATGATCTCGAAGAGGAGAAGCGACGGTGCCAACGGCGTGGCGCTCCCGATTTGCACGATCTGCGTGTTCAGGAAGCCATGGCTTGCCTAAGCCGATCTCGGCTCTTTTCAGCCCGAGGGGGCGATGCTTGGCAGTGCGGGCTTCGCATCTCATCAGATGAGAAATCGGTCGCTCCGGCCGCTGGTTTAACCGGAAGGTTTGGCCTAGTTTTATCGAGCCATCCTTGTTGGGAATTTGCAATGGATCTCCAGACTAGAAAGAAGACCAAGGTAGCCATCATCGGTTCGGGCAATATCGGCACCGACCTGATGATCAAGGTGCTGCGCTTGTCGAACGTGCTCGAAATGGGCGTAATGGTGGGCATCGACCCGGCATCGGATGGCCTGGCGCGTGCATCGCGGATGGGCGTCGCTACGACGCATGAAGGCATTGACGGCCTGCTGGCCATGCCCGAATTTGCTGACGTGGAGATCGTTTTCGATGCCACCAGCGCCGGCGCGCACAAGCGGAACAGCGAACTCGTACTGGCCGCGGGCAAGCGCATGATCGATCTGACGCCCGCGGCGATCGGCCCCTACACGATCCCGCCGGTCAACGGCGAAGCGAACCTTGACGCAGCGAACGTCAACATGGTGACCTGTGGTGGGCAGGCGACCATCCCTATGGTCGCGGCAGTCAATCGCGTTGCCAAGGTCCACTATGGCGAGATCGTTGCCTCGATCAGTTCGAAGAGCGCCGGCCCGGGCACGCGTGCGAACATCGATGAATTCACCGAGACGACCAGCCAGGCCATCGTAGAGGTCGGCGGGGCCACTCGTGGGAAGGCGATCATCATCCTGAACCCGGCCGAGCCGCCCCTGATCATGCGCGATACCGTCTATTGCCTGTGCGAGGACGCCGATCGCGAGGCAATCCGCCAGTCGATCGACGATATGGTGGCGCAAGTGCAAAGCTACGTGCCGGGCTATCGCCTGAAGCAGGCCGTGCAGTTCGAAAGCATCGGGGGCAACCGGCCCTTGCGCATTCCCGAGATGGCCAGCACGGGACAAACCGAGTTCACCGGCCTCAAGGTTTCGGTCTTCCTCGAAGTGGAAGGCGCGGCGCACTACCTGCCTGCCTATGCCGGCAATCTCGACATCATGACTTCGGCTGCCATGAAGACCGCCGAAAAGATCGCCGAAAGGATGGCGGCATGACCCTGAACTGCACTTTCAACGATCCCACGAGCCAGAAGCTCTACATCCAGGACGTTACGTTGCGCGATGGCATGCACGCCATTCGTCACCAATATGGCCTCGAGCACGTGCAGGCGATTGCCAGGGCGCTCGATCAGGCCAAGGTTGACGCAATCGAGGTGGCGCACGGCGACGGCCTGCAGGGATCCAGCTTCAACTACGGCTTCGGCGCCTATACCGACTGGGACTGGATCGGTGCGGTTGCCGAAGTGCTGGAGCATTCGGTGCTCACCACGCTGCTGCTGCCGGGCATCGGAACGGTGCATGACCTCAAGCACGCTGCGGAAATGGGCGTCAAGTCGGTCCGCATCGCCACGCACTGCACCGAAGCCGACGTTTCGAAGCAGCATATCGAGGCCGCACGCAATCTGGGCATGGATGTTTCGGGCTTCCTGATGATGAGCCACATGACCAGCCCCGAAGCGCTGGCGCAGCAGGCTTTGCTGATGGAAAGCTATGGCGCTCATTGCGTCTACGTCACCGACAGCGGCGGCGCGATGAGCATGGACGACTACGCCGCCCGGGTTCAGGCCTATGACCGCGTGCTCAAGCCGGAAACGCAGCGCGGCGTCCACGCGCACCACAATCTCTCGCTCGGCGTGGCGAACTCGATCGTGGCCGTGCAGAACGGTGCGGTCCGTGTTGACGCGAGCCTTGCCGGCATGGGCGCTGGTGCGGGCAACGCGCCGCTCGAGGTGTTCATTGCTGCTGCCGATCGTATGGGCTGGAACCATGGCTGCGACCTCTATGCGTTGATGGACGCCGCCGAGGATCTCGTCCGTCCGCTGCAGGACCGTCCGGTGCGCGTGGATCGCGAAACGCTTACACTCGGCTATGCCGGCGTTTATTCGAGCTTCCTGCGCCATGCCGAGAAGGCTGCGGGGGACTATGGCGTCGATACACGTTCGATCTTGGCTGAAGTCGGGCGGCGCAAGATGGTTGGCGGTCAGGAAGACATGATCGTCGACATTGCGCTCGACCTGGTCAAGCAGAAGGAAGCCCACCAAGGCTGACGACATGCGCATTGCGGTTGTCGGAGCGGGCGCGATAGGAAGTGCAGCCGCCGCCATCCTGGCGGCGGCTGGCCGCGATGTCGTGCTGATTGCGCGCGGGGCAAAGGTTGCGCGCGCTCCGCGCAGCCCCGCAGATCATATATAGCGGCGGCAAGGCAATCGAAGTGCCGCTCCGTGTCGCAGCAGCGGATGACGGCTTGCCGCAGGTCGACCTCTCGATTTGCTGCGTGAAGATGCCGGATCTGGAACAGGCGCTCCCGGCCGGCAGGGCCGGTGTCATTCTGACGCTCCAGAACGGCGTCGAAGCGCACGAAACGGCGGCGCGCCTGGTGCCCGATGCATACATAGCCGCAGGACGCGTACATGGTTTCTTCGAGATGGACGGTGATGCGGTCCGTCATGTGGGGGTGCCTCCTTCAATCCTGTTCGGATGCACCAACGGCGACCGGACTCTGGTCGAGCAGGTTGTCGGGGGCCGCTTTCGCAAACACGACCCTTCCGGTTGAGGCTGCTCCGGACATCCGCCGCAGTCTGTGGGAGAAATTCCTTCTGGCCGCATGTCTTGGCACAGTGGCCGCCGCGCTTGATCTGCCGGCGGGCTCTGTCCTCTCCCATATGGACGGTGAGAGCCTGCTGCAACGCGCATTGGCCGAAGTGGCGGCGGATGTCCGGAGCACGAGGCCCTGGGCGGTGCAGTCCTGCGGCTTGCTGCGCAGCATGGCATTCCGCACCCGACTTTCCTGATGCTCGACAAGATGATCCGGCAGCGGGCGCCTTGCTGAATCTTAATCCGTCACCGGACATATCCGGCTTGGCGTTGCGGGACGAAAATCCCTGACCGTCTTACGCAGGTCGGCAATCTTAGCCGCAAGCCCCGTTACATGCTGGACAAAGAGTCTGCTTAATGCTTTCGCCTGCTCAAGGTACGATTGCAAAAGCAGCCGGTCGTTTGCAGGCCGCCGAAGAAGCAGGAAAATCAGCATGGATTCCAAGTACTACAGCCATTGGCATCTTGCCTCGAACGAGCTGGAATACAAGGTAACCGAGTTCGAGTGGTCCATCATCCGCTGCTACGAAGCGTTCAGTCGCTGGCTCGCGACGGCCGGCGCCATCGTGGCCGACGGTGATCTGAAGGTTTCGGAATATCTGATCCTGCAGGTCATCCGCATGCTTGACCGCCCGCGCAACGGCATGACCATCGCGCGCATGCTCAACCGCGATGACGTTGCCAATGTCCAGTACAGCTTGCGTAAGCTGGAGAGCCATGGACTGATCCAGAAGATCAAGGAGCCGGGAAGCAAGATTCACGCATTCGATGTGACCGATAAGGGCAAGAAGGCCTGTGAGGAATTCTCGGTGATCCGCAGGGAATTGCTGATCGAAAGCGTAAAGGGTCTCGAGAACCTGAACGAGAAGCTCGGAAATGCCACGCATTTCCTCTCCTTCCTGACCGGGGTCTATGAAGAGGTTTCGCGCACGTCGGCAGCGCTTTCGCACACGGCCACAGAGATTTCCTGAGGGCGGGCGAGAAGGCAGGCTTTGGCCTGCAGACAGACTGGAGCGGGTTTCGATCTGATTGAATCAGATCGCCGCTCTGGTTTCCCTGTTTTCCGCGATTTCCTAATCAGCGATCGGTTCCGATCGTCTGGAAATCGCTCTACCTGCTTCAGGGCGATATGCGCCCTGAAGCAGGTAGCAGTTGGAATGGACCGCTATCACCGACTTCTGCTTGCCGTGATCGAGGCCACCCCAGGGAGTTCAGGTGTAGACTTTCGTGCCGCCAGTGATGTGAGGTTTGCGGCTCGGATCGTTGTCACGAAGATTGACTTCGGCGATCTGGTTGCCGTTCGGCGCGGCCCATGAACTGTGGCGCCGCCAGACTTCCGGATCGTGGCCGGGGATCATGCGATCGGTCTTCTGCTTGAGCAGTTCCTTGATCTCACGATAAACCTTGATCTGGTTGAACGCGTTGCCCTGATGGTAACCGGGAGGCCACATGTTCTCGATATTATGGTACCAGTAGACCGCATCTCCCGCCATGGCATAGGGTCCATTGCGAGTGTGGACCTCGAACCATTGCGAGCCGAAGGTATGGCTGTCCTTGGCCAGACGCGCGATCACGCCGGGCAGCACTTCCTCGTCACCGCGCACGAACTTGATCCGGCCGTCGGCGACACCCTGTGAAGCGCGGATGAGATCCTGTGGATCGAACGAGGAGAAGATCCAGGCCCGTTCCTCTTCGGTCTCGTGCTGGTGGGCGGCGCAGACGGCGTTTGACCAGCCCATATACTCGTCAAACTGGATATAGAGCTTGGCGTTGGGAAAGGCCTCGAAATTGCCCATATGATCAAAATGCATGTGGGTGACGAGGATCGTGTCGACGTCTTCCGGCGAGAAGCCGACCCGGCCGAGCACGTCTTTTGGCTCTTCCCAGCTGGAGAAGGCATAGCGCGTCAGCCAATAGTCATTGCGGAAGCCGCAGTCGACAAGCGCAACATGCTGCTTGCCGCCGACTTCACCGCCCACGAGCAGGGTGTAGATCATCGGGGCGTGCACATCGCCCTTGTTGCTGTAAGGACCCGAGCCGCCGAAAAAGTCCTGCATGATATCGACCTGGCAGTAGGCGAGGGACCAGATCGAATAGTCGGTATCCCTTTTGGGGAATGCGTTAAGTATCGGAGTTGACACCCTGTTTCTCCCGGCAGCTATTATCAGAAGTTATACCTGGCACCCAGTTGGAAGAGGCGCGGCGGCTTGTAGGAAACCTCGTTGCAACCGCAGAGCGAAGCCAGATCGAAGCCCTGCACGCCGGCGCGGACATCGGTGAGGTTGCGGACGCGCAGGTTGAGGGTCCAGACATCGTTGGTCCAGCCGAGCCCGGCATTGACCATCACGTACCGACCGAACTTGTCTGCATCGAAGTTCCTGAGATTGTAGTAGAAGCTGGAGCTGTATTGGGCGTCTGCGCCGATCGAGAGCTTCCCGCCAAAGGCGTCCCATTCGTAGCGGGCAATGGCGCTCGCCTGGAAAGCTGGAGCATAGACAGGCTTGACGTCACGCGTGATCGGCCCGCCCACGCGCAGCGGCACGTCCTTCACCTTGGCATCGAAATAGGAAACCGAGACCCCGAGATCGAGCCCGTCTGCCGGAGCGGTGAACAGGCTCGCTTCCGCACCGTAGTTCCTCGCGTCGGCGTTGACGACAACGCCAGATACACCGCTGAACAGGAAGGCCTGATAGTCGCTGTAATCATAGTAGAAAGCGCTGGCATTGAAGCGCGTCTTGCGATCCGGGGTCGTGTACTTGAAGCCACCTTCGTAGCTGAGCAGGACTTCCGGGCGGTATGGGATCGCACTTGCCGGAACACCCAGTCCCCCTGGTATCTGGGCGTTGTAGCTGCCGGCCTTCACGCCACGGTTGATGCCTGCGTAGACGAGCAGGTCAGGCGTCACCTGAAAATCGAGCTGGACCTTTCCGGCCCAAAGCGAGGAGCCCTTCTTGTCCACAAAGGGAGCCGGCCCGTTTGCGCCGAAGACCGGACCGATAACAAAAGGCGTGCCGACCTGGGCCTGCCGGGAATCCGTTGTTCCCCAGATGCCCTGAAGGAAGTTGTAGTCCTTCAGTTCGCGGATGAAGCGGCCGCCCGTGGTGAGTTTGAGGCGGTCTGTCAGATGCCAGTCGATCTGACCGAACACGGAATAGGAATTCGTGATCAGGTGGGCATCTGTCCCGAGATCGAATGGTGCGCCCGGCACGACGCTGCCGACGGGGAATTTCAGGCCGTTGATCGAGTGCGTGTCGATGTGGAGGTAGTAGAAACCCGTCGTCCAATCGAACATGTCGGTCTTGCCGGAAAGGCGGAATTCCTGGCTCAATGTCCATGCATCGACGCCTTGATAGTTGCCGGTCTGGTTGCCCGGACCCGCATCGACGTCGAGAAAGAGAAGCTTGTAGAACTTCTTGTAGTCCGTAACCGAAGTGAGCGTGATGTCGTTGCCCAGTTCGAACTCGCCGTTGAGATTTACGCCATAGGTGTGAGACTTGTTCAAACCCGAGAAGGCGAAATCCGAAGAAGTGCGGAAGTCAGCGCCATCGGGATCGATATAGCCGAAATAGTCACCCCCCGCGACCGGACGGCCGAAGCTGTCGCCGAAGACGCCGTCGTTATTGAGGTCCGAACCCGCGTCCTGACCATTGGCTCCGATGGATGCTCGCGTTTCATTGGGGGCTGCATTGATGACGTTGATCAACTCGCCAGCGGCATCGAACTGCGCGATAGTCGGCTTCTGTTGATAGGCTGCGGTTGCGAGGCGCGATCGGCCGGCGTTGATCGACAGCGTGATGGACGCACTGTCGCTCGGCTTGAACAAGGTGGTCAGACGGCCGGCGAGGGTGTCGTCGTCACCCATGTTCGCTCCTGCGCCTGCGCCCGGCGAGCCGCCGACCGCACCCAGCGGATAGAGATTGCGCAGCAGCGCTCCGCTCTTGTTCCAGAGAACCGCGACGCGGGTGGCGACCTTCTCGCCCATCGGCAGATTTAAGGCCGCCTCGCCGCGGAACGTGCCCGGATTCGCCGGTGAGTCGTAAATGCCGTAATTCAGATCGACGAAGCCGCTGGTTTTTCCGAGTTCAGGCTTAACGGTGATATAATGCACCAGGCCGCCGGTGGCGTTCCGCCCAAAGAGAGTGCCCTGCGGTCCTTTCAGCACCTCGACGCGATCGATGTCGAACAGAGCGAACGTCTGTCCCTGGCCGATCGCAATGTAGCCATCGTCAAGGTAGACCGCATTGGGTGCTTCCACGACGTCATTGAAGTCATTCTGGGTGACGCCGCGGATGGTGTACTGGCTGTTCTGCCCGGCAATGGCGCCGCCGAGGTGTACGCCCGGGGTGAGGGCTGCGATATCGCGAGAGTCGACGACGTTGAGGGCGCGAAGCTGGTCGCCGGAATAGGCGCTGATCGCGATGCCGACATTCTGGATATTTTCTGAACGGCGCTGTGCCGTGACGATGATTTCACCGCCCAAGGCCGATTGCCCCGTTGATCCGGACGTGTCCGCGCTTTGCACCTCGGCGGTAGCTGTCGTCGACTGTGCTTCCTGAGCATGTCCCGTTGTAGAGATCAGAGCAAAGGTTGCGGTGCTGATGCCAAGTAGAGCCTTCGTTCTTAAACGCATGTCCCATTCCCCCATCTGGCCGGCTCCAGCCGGACTCTCGTTATTCGAGATATCACGTCAAAATAGTAAGATCAATTGAAAATCAATCTAAGATGCAGGCAGTTTCGATCAAAGGTGGAAAAAGCCAGCGACCGCGCTGCCAGGCCGTGGCAAAGCTGCGATTGCAAATTGGGTGAACGGAGGATGTGGCCTGAAGGAACGGGCTGCCGGCGCGCGCCTTAAGGGCGGACCCATGCGGCGGCTTACCAGTCCAGGGCTAGAGCAGTAGCAGTTCGCTGAACCGATGTGGCCCGCCACGTTCGAACTGCGTACCGGCCCGTGGCGCCCGCAAGCCAAATCAAAAAGCCTGACCCGCGACCGATGGAAGCGTTAGCGAGGAAAGTCAGAGGATCCCTTGCGGAGTTGGGGACAGGAAGGCGCCACACAAGACCCTCGGCACGGCATGGCCATTCGTCATGCCGAAGGCACTGTCCACGGCGCATTTCTTTACTGCCTTTGGGCACGCCGGCCCGCCATTATCCGCCCAGATCATGCTGCTGCGATCCCACTCCAGTTCGCTTTCCGGCGTCCAAAGGTGGGACTGGCATAATTTAATATATGGGGTGCTTGACAGCACAAGAAAAATCGACAAGTTTTGCTCAAAGGCCAAAACTAACGAAATTAGTGCCTGTATGTTTCATTCGTGCGAAATTGCTCGCAGCGGCATCGAAGGTACCGGGCGAGGCGAGCCCATAAGGCGGTCATCCACACGCGGCGTGTGAGACGAACATCATCGGACGCTCTGCAAGGGGCGCGATTGCTTGAGGCGTATTCGGCTGGATCAAGATCAACCGGGCCACACCACCGATAAGATCACCTGGCCAACAGTCCCCGCGGAATGGTCCATCTCGCCACTGCCAGATACCGGCTCAAATTTAGCCAAGGTCTGGCAGCATCTTGGAATGATTTCTCTTGATCTTGATATGTAGACTCGATATCTCGAATATCGAGAGTCCGGAGGGAACCGGGCTGATAAAGGGGAATAAGGCATGCGTTTAAAAACGAAGATTCTGCTTGGTATCGGCGCCACGACTTTCGCCCTGGTTTCCACAACGGGATATGCTCAGGCGCAGGCCCCGCAGTCGAAAGCCTCTGAAGGCGGCATGGACAACGGCGAGATTGTCGTGACGGCGCAGCATCGTGAGCAGCGTCTCCAGGATGTCGGCATCTCGATCACCGCCCTGGGGAGTGAGCAGCTGG
>NZ_JBEGHS010000005.1:0-53486 GCF_040676365.1 Sphingobium sp. LMA1-1-1.1 | reverse complement strand
GTCCTGGAGCGCAATGAGCTGCAGGAACATCGCGATCTGGTCGATGCATGCATCAATCGCGACGCCGATCGCGCGATCACCCTGCTCCAGCATCACTACGCCCAGACCTTCGAAGCGATTACGAACAAGCCCTAAGTCGCGGATCAGACCGAAAGCAAAACAGACGAAAACCTGTCCAAAATGGCGGGACCACCTCACATGCTCTGCTCGCCGATACATTGACGCGGCGGGGTGGATTGTCGTTGCGCAAATCGAACCCGAAGCTCTCCAACGGCACAATAGTGCATGATCGGTCGATCGATACATCCTGTCCTCTCCGGAGAGGCGCGCGCAAGGTCAGCCCCTGGCAATCATCTATGCGCTAGACCGTCAGCCGCAATCGCGCGGTTCAGGATGACAACGTCGTCGATGTGATCGGGATGGAAGTCGCTGCGGAAAAAGGCCCAGTAGTGGCGCCAATTGCCACGGATCAGCCCGCCCTTGCCAAACAGGAACCTTGCAGCCTGCACCAATGTCCGACCCAGGGGAGGGCGATCGCGCCGATACATGTGCCACAGGCTGCGCGTCTGGAAACGGACCAGGAACTCGAAGCTCATCAAAACCATGGCCTTTCGCAGCATTGCGTGGGTGCCGCCCGCAGCCAGATAGACATCGAAGGCCACACTCTTGTGCTCGATCTCTTCGATCGCATGCCAACGCCACATTTTGGCTATCCCGGCATCGGCGCCGTCAAGCCAGTTTGTCCGGCCAAGAATGCCGCCCGCGATCGTTGCGGTCAGATGCTCATATGCGACAGTCGTCGCCAGCCAGAACAGTGGGTCGAGATCTTGCAATTCCTCGGAATCGCTCCGGATCGCAGCTTCCAGCCAGTCAAGGCTATAACCCCGCGCGACGCACAATTCTTCGTTGAAGTGCTGATGCTCTCGGCGGTGGACATATTCCTGCGCCATGAAACCCCGCACCGCAGCCTTCAGGGCTGGGCTTGTCGCTGCCTTCTCGTTGGCGCGAACGCTGTCGATGAACGACTTCTCGCCATAGGGAAACAGGATCGACATCGCATTGAAGAAGGCGGTGCGGAACCAGTCCGACCCATTCCAGTCGGAGCTCAGGGCGGAATCAAGCGGGAATCGAATATCGCGAGGCTTAATCATGGGAACACCAGACCGTTGAACAGAATATAATAGCTATCACTACTATTTCTAATTGTCAAGGCGCCGGTCGGAGCGCTTCTCCTACGCCTTCCAATTCACACTCCGGACCCGGCGCTGCATCCGTGGCGCCAGGACATGGCGGGCTGAAGGTCGATCAGGCGTGCCGGATAAAGGAGTTGGAGCCTGGCAATGCCCGGCTGGAGCGGCTTGTCGCGGCCCTCGCGCCGAATAAGGCGATTCTGCAGGGGGCGTCGAAGCTGGCAGATTATTCGCGTACGGCAATCACACCGCCGCATCGACGAACAATATCGCTGCGGCCCGCGCGAAGCGCTTGTCGGGGCGCATATGAGTATCGCCGCCAAAGGTCGTGTTACCCTGACGCGCCTCCTTGCCCGCCGCCCTTCAGCTTCACCTTCACGCCGTTCGCTCGATTTTGGGGATGTTGCGCCTCGGTCGATGATAACGGACACAGTTTCGCTGGAGCAGACACCCGGTGCATTTGAAGGATAGAGGGCCAGGCCCCATCATGCTGATCGCACCCTGCTGTTGACGAGCGCCGGACTGGTTTACGCCTCTCCCTGCGCCAGCCCCCGGATCGCCGCTGAAAGGAAAAGCCGCAACGCGGCGAGTTGAGCGTCCTGCTGCGGTTCGGAACATTCCATCGCGAACATCAGATTGATTGCAACCGTTTCAAGAATCACGATCGCCAGAGCTTCCGCCACCTGTCCAGACACGCCCGGATCAAGAGCAGTCAGAAAGGGAGCGAGATTGCGGGCATTTTCGATCGTGTCGGCGCGGTCGAGCAGGCGCAGTTCCGGGTTGGAACGAAGCGCATTCCAAATCGCGGGCGCGGCCTTTGCCTCGGCCAGATAGGCCGCCAGATCGGAAACGATATGCCCCGCGAGCGATTGGATGCCGATGTTTGATTTTACCAGCTCCTCTCCTGTGGAAAGGCGATGCTCGACCAGGGCGCCCAGACGCGCCAACTGCCGGGTGGCCAGTTCCCGAACCATTGCCGGCGCCGACGGGAAATAATGATAGACTGATGCAATGGGCAGACCAGCGCGCCTGCCCACCTCTCGCATCGACAGCCCGTCAAGCCCGGCCTCTGCGATCATCTCCTCTGCTGCGTCCAGCAGGGCCTGTTGCCTTTGCCGGCTACGTTCCTGTTTCAATGCCGACCGTGGTGCGACACGGTCGGCCAGATTATCCTGTTCCATCATGCCTTGTCCTGATCCTTCCCTTCGTCTCGTCGCCGTTCTTCCTTCCGGGAAATTCAGGCAAAGGCATCCACGGCATAACGTCCCTCGTCAACCAGAAGGCGATAGGCTTGCTCCGGATCCCTATCGAGCGCCCGGCCAGCAATTTCAACGATCAGCCTCTCAACCTCAGGCACCAGCGTCATGGCGTCTCCACAAACATAGATATGGGCGCCTCTGCCAATCAGCGTGGCAATATCCGCTGCGTCCGAAACCAGACGGCCTTGCACATAACGGTGGCCGTCCTGGGGTGCGCGGGAGAATGCAGGGCGCACGTCAACCACAGAATCGGCTTGCCATGCGGCGAACTCATCACGGTAGAGCCAGTCCTTGTCTGGGTGGCGACAGCCGAAGAAGAGCAGCGCCGGCCCGGTGGTTTCCCCGGCACCACGCCGCAGCGCCCGTTCCTCCACAAAGCCGCGGAACGGCGCGATGCCACTTCCCGCTGCGATCATGATGATCGGTGTGGCCGGGTCATCAGGTAACCGGAAATGGCGCGGCCCCGGGTGCAGAGCGACTGCCAACTGCGCACCATCCTCCAGACGCGCCAGGAAATTGGATGCAACGCCGAGATGACGGCCTTTGCCCGATCGAGCCGGGGCATCGACGATCGATACCGTCAGCGCGCATCGTCCGGCGTCAGCGAGCGGGGACGAGGCGATGGAATAGCGGCGGGGCGCCATGGGCGGCAGGACTGCAAGCAGGGCTGCCAGATCAACGCTGCAGGACGGCAGGCTTTCCAGAAGCGACAATGTTCCCAGCCGGCATTCGGTGACTTCCCGTTCGAAAACGGCCGGGTCCAGCATGGCCTGTGCCCGCGCGCGTTCGGGGGGACATTGGGTTGACTGCGCAAAGAGACGAAGCTGCGGCATCGTCGCGGGCTGTTCCAGTTCCACAAAATCCGATAGCAGTTCCCGCACACTGACCGCTTCGCTGGCGGGCAAAGGCAGGGTCAGCCCCGCATCGTCACGAACGACCACGCGCATGTCCGGGTCCAGTCCGAGCCGGTGCAACGCCCTGTTCACTGTCTCCACGGGGTTGCTTGCCAACACCGACAAGTGATCGCCCGGCTGGTAGCTCAGCCCTGGCGGCAGGGCGATCTCGAAATGTCGCTTGTCGCTGGCGGCCTCCAGCATTCCCCCCCGTGTCAGCGGAACATTGCGCAGGCACTTGCCGGGCCGGAAACCGCCCAGCGAACGCCCCCGCAACGGGGGCAGCATTTCGATTGTCGGCTCCACAGACCGCAGGCATTCCCCGCCACCAAAGGCTTCGGCAAGGGCAGGCCATAATCCTGCCATCCACGCTTCCGCCGCTTCCACGAAATTGCCCGCGGCATCCGCGACTCCGCGTTCGACAAGACGGCTTGCGCCTGCCCTTTCCAACGCGTCATCGACCCGTGAGGGGATCGCCTGATAGGTACGCGCCCATTGCCTGTTGCCACAGCCCAATACCGCGAAGCGCCCACCCGTCAGCATGCCCGGGTCCATCTGATCGAGCCATGCCACGAACTGCCTGGCATTGTCGGGCGGCAATCCTTCATAGGATGCCGTCACGATCACGACAGCGCCATCCTTGGGCAGGTCGGCGACCGCTTCATCCATCGCGGCCAGACGGGGCCGGTAGCCGCGCGCTGCGCCATCGGTCACGATCTGACGGGCGAAGGCCAGGCTCGATCCGGAATTGCCGCCATATAATATCAGCAGCGGTGTATCCGTCCCGTCCATACCGGGATATTGCCGCGCCTGGGCAGCGGTGCTGGTTTCGGAGGGCGTTCGCAGCACGGGCACGATGCCTGAGGGCTGGCGCCGGCGCGCGCGGATGCGCAATCCTTCCGGCTTCATGGTTAGCGTTTCTGCCACCTTGAGCCGGTAATTCGGATCGGCACGGGTTATGTCGAACCGCTGCAACATCATCGACAGGACCAGCAGGGCTTCCTGCATCGCGAAACCGCGGCCGATGCAGGCGCGCTGCCCATTGCCGAAAGGCTTCCAGCTATTGGGCGGCAGGCGTTCTGCCATACCATCCGCAAAGCGTTCCGGCCGGAACAGCGCCGCATCCTCTCCCCATATTGCCGGATCGCGGTGCAGCGCGGGCAGCAATATCAGCAGTTCATCTCCCGGCTTGAGCGGATAGAGACCGGCGAGCATGGTGGGCGCATGCGGTGTGACGGCGAATGCGGGTGCCGTGGGCCACAGGCGCAGCGATTCCATCAATATCTGCTCGATGAACTTCAAATCCGCCAGATCATCGAGATTTGGATCACGATCACCCAGAACGGAATCCACCAGTTGCTGCGCTTTTTCCAGAATATCCGGATTTTCCAGCAGCAAATGGGTTGCGAACGACAGAAGGCCGCTGGTCGTTTCATGCCCTGCGATCAGAAAGGTCACAAGCTGGTGGCGGATATTTTCATCAGCCAAGCGTCCACCGGTCACCGGATCGATACCGGTCAACATCGAATCCAGCAGATCGCCGCGCTGCCCGACCCGACCTTCTTTCCGCCGCGTGGCCATCAGCGCATCCGCCATGTCGTGCATCACAGCAATATCGCGTTCGAACCGGCGGCGTTTGCCGAGCATGGCTCGGGTAACGAATTCCGGGCGGCGATCCCGCGCGGAAGCCTCCAGCAGCGTATCGACCATCGCGTCGATGAATGGATGCATGTCTTCCCGATAGAAGCTGTTGAACCGGACATCGAACGCGCACAAGGCCAGCGTATCGAGCGTCAGCCGCGTCATCGCGTCAGCAACGTCGATTTCCGCATCCTGTCCAAAACGCTCCCAACGATCGAACATCTGGTGCGCGATGTCGAGCATCTTGCCCACCATATCCCTGATCCCCAGCGGACCGAAGGCTGGCATCAGGATGCGATGCGCGAGTGCCCAATTGGGTTCATCGCCATAAGCCGTGAACAGGCCGTCGCCTACTGCGGGACGAAGGCTGACAAGGGCACTGTGCACATGCTTGCCGAAGCGGCTCTCGTCGCACAGTTCATTCACATATTTCTGGGCGCTGACGACGATAGTAGATTGGCCCAGCACGGATAGTCGGAAAATCGGACCATGCTTGGCGCAAAGTTGCGTCAGGCTTTGCAATGGCGTCTGGCCATCCAGTTCGAAAAGATGCCCGACAAAAGGAAAGCTGGGCGGTGAAGGTAGGGGATTTGATGCCATGAAAGCGAACCTTTCCGATCAATGATCGAGTTTATATATCGATCATTGATCGGCTTTTCAAACCTGCAAGGAATTTGTAATTCCCTTGGGATCATATGAACTCGGCCAGCAGGGGCTGAACCGCGTCCCATGAGCCGCCACGGGCGCAACATCGCTGCGCCCGTGACAAGAATTGCAATGCCTGGGTGACTGAATTCAGGGATGCGCAGCCTGACGTGACCGTGCGGTCCGGATGCTGGACGCTATTTCCCGTCGGCTAGTGCCGGAAGCTCGCGCGCCAGAATCCGGTCCCGGACCCGGACCGGCAGCATCAGGGCCAACCGGGTAAGCGCGGCAGTGCGCCAGGGGAACGGATAATGGATATGTCCCTTCCTGATCGCATGTAGAATGTGATCGACAGCCTTCTCTTCGGAGATTTCCATGGGGGAGGGCATGCCATCGCCGACGGTCGCTTCGGTCGCGACAAATCCCGGATAGACGGTTAGAAAGCGGATGCCATATTGGGCGAATTCGATGCGGCAAGTATCGATCAGAAGCTTTGCACCGCCTTTCGCTGCTGAATATGGCCCTTGCAACGGAACGCCGATCAGTCCGGCCAGCGAATTGGTGTGTACGACCAGACCGCCCATTTGCGTGCGCATCTGATCCAGAACGGGAAAGAGGTAGTTGACGACTACATCATAGTTGGACCGCATGTAGGCTTTGACCTCGGCGGCATTCATCCGCCGCATGTCAATCGCGGGGGCGCCCCCAGCATTGAGCACGACCACGTCGATCCGGCCAAAACGGGACACGACGTCACGCACAACCTGGGCGGCGGCCTCTTCATCCTGCGCATCGGCCGGGAAGACGGCGCATGTGCCGCCGCCTGCAGTGATTTCCTGCACTAGCGTTTCGAGTTTTCCAGCGCGGCGCGCGGTGGCGGCCACCAGGGCTTTCTCTGCTGCGATCCGCCTCGCAAAGATTCGACCCATGCCCGACGACGCGCCGACGATCAGGACCACCTTACCGGCGAAAAACTGCCGCAGATCAGTCATGGGTCACTCCTGAAGACAGTATTGCAGCGAACATGCTCCGACCACGGACGTTCAACGTTGGCCGTATCGGGAAAAGGCGTCCAATATTCTGTCCATTTCATCCTGTTCCAGGAGGACAGGGCCGCCAATGGCCAGTGTGCCCCAATATATGGCTGCCTGTTCCTCAATCTCTTCCGCTATCGCGAAGGCGTAAGACAGGTTCGGACCGACGGCGATCAGCCCATGATTGGCCATCAGGCAGGCCCGCCGCCCATCCAGAGCGGTCACCACATTTTTCGCCAGATCGTCGCTGCCGAAAGTGGCATAGGGAGCAACCGGCACGGATGCCTTTCCACCCACCGCCACCATATAGTGTAACGGCGGTATCTCTCGTCCGGCGCAAGCCAGGATGGTCGAGTGGCGGGCGTGACAATGGACAACGGCTTGGGCGTCAGGCCGCCTTTCATAGACGCCCATATGCATGCGCCATTCGCTCGACGGACGCGGTCCTTCGGGTGCAGTCCATCCGTCTTCTCTGACAAATGTGATGGTGTCAGGCGTCAGTTCATCCGGGACGACACCGGAGGGTGTGACCAGCATGCCATCCCGCCAGCGCGCCGACACATTACCCGAAGTGCCGCGATTGAGGCCTCGCGCGTCCATTTTCCGCATCACCGCGACGATAGTCTTGCGCAGTTCCAGTTCTTTGCTCACGCTGCAATCCCCTGCCGCAATGGTGCCGTCCGGGCGAAATCCCATGTCGTATCGAAGCCTTGCAACGCGCCAGTGGTCCCGACCGCCTGCGCCACTTGCGCCGCGGTTGCACTGGCAAAACGGAGGCAATCCTCAAGCGGCAAGTCCCGGCCGCGGGCGGCGTGAAAGCCGGCGCAAAAGGAATCTCCGCAACTGGTCGTATCGACAGGAACGATATTGAACCCGGGCACCGCGATCTTCTGTTCCCTGGTAATCAGCAAGGCGCCTTGCGCCCCCATCTTGAACACGCACCCTCCGGCACCGAGATTCATGAAAAAGGCTGCTGCCTCGTTCGGATCTTCGGTCCCGGCAAGATAGCTGATCTCCGAAAGGCTCGGCATGAACAGATCGACAAAGGGTAGTAATCGGGCAAGATCCTGCATCGACTCTTCGGACGGTACGATCAGATCACATGTGATGAACGCCCCTGCCGTCCGTGCCGCTCGTAGAAAATCTGCTCCGCTGTCCTTTACGCCAGGGAAGCCCACTGCCCCCCAATGAACGCCCTTTGCCTGATTGGCCGCTGCCCATGCGCCGGCCGGGATGTCGGCCATGACGCTGGCGCCTATCATGTGGAAAATGGGTCGCGCGCCATCGGACCGGACCGGCAGGACGGTCGTCGATGTCGGCATTGCATCACTGGTTTCCAGCATGGCCGTGTCGACGCCGCCTTCTTCCAGCATGGAGCGGACAATGCGGCCCTGCGGATCAGATCCCACAGCAGACACGATAGTGGCGGACAATCCCAGTTTTGCCGCGACATAGGCTGTCCCGGCGGCCGTCCCTGCTGGTGCAAGGCAGATACGCTCCACCAACTGTCCGCCGTCCGGTTCGGGCAAGGCGTCAACGGGATAGACCGTCACGTCCAGGGTCGTCAGGCCGACCGCCATCAGGTCACAGCGGTTCGTCATGTCCTCTCTCCCCTCACGCCGCTTCTGCGCCTTCGGTCTCGGCCATCGCCATCAATAGGGGATGTGGCTGAAGCGAGGACAGGCGTGACGCGATGACGGCAAATGCTTCGTCGGCGACGGCAACGGTCATGGCGATATCCGCCTCCGTCATGGCAGCGCACAGGAACATATTATGCCAGGGGTGCATGTAGACACCCCGCTTCAGCATTTCTTCCGTCCAAGCATAGCCGATGCGGCAATCCGGATCATCGGTGAACATGATAAGCGGCATCTGGACCGGACCGGTCTGCCGCAAGGTGAAACCGTGACGAGCTGCAACGGCATCCAGCCCTTCGCGCAACTGCGTGCCCAGCTTTATCCCCTGTTCGAGATAGTCGCTGTCCCGGATGAGCTTCAGCGTCTCCAGCGCAGCCGCCATGGGCACCGCCGAGAACCAGAACGATCCGGTAACGTAGATGGAACCCGCACCCTCACGGCAGCGGTCGGACCCAAGAAGCGCGGAGATTGGAAGACCGTTTGCGAGCGATTTCCCCCAGCAACTGAGGTCCGGCTTGACGTCCACCAGTGCCCAGCTGCAATCGCGGGCCAGCCGGAATCCCGCACGCACTTCATCGATGATCAGCATGGCGCCCGTCGCATCGCAAAGTTCCCTGGCGCGGTGCGCATAAGCCCGGTCCGGCAATTCCTGATCCGCGAACACGTCATGCTTGAACGGTGAGGCAAAGATCGCAGCCAGATCATCGCCAGCAGCCTCCACCGCCGCGTTCAGGCTTTCGACATCGTTGTAGATATAGCTGCGGTGGAACGCGCGATCCTCAGGCAGTGTCCCAGCGGGGACCGGCGTACACCAGGGCGCGGCTCCATGATAGGCACCCTGCGCGACCAGCACGATCCTTTTACCCGTCTGCGCGCGCGCCGACATCATGGCCATGGTGGTTGCGTCAGTGCCGTTCTTGCAGAACATGGCCCAGTCAGCATGGCTGACCATCGACACCATCGTTTCGGCCAGTTCCACCATTAGGGGCGACGGTCCGGTCAGCGTATCGCCCCGTGACATCTGATCGATCGCCACATCATTGATGCACTTGACGCCGTAGCCGAACAGGCTTGGGCCATAGGCACACATGAAATCCAGATAACGGTTTCCATCCTCGTCCCAGATATAGGCCCCCTCGGCACGCTCAAAAAATTGCGGGAAGCTTTCCGGCAGAAGCCGGGTCGACTCATGCCCGTACATTCCGTTGGGAATCACTTTCAACGCGCGCGCTTTCAGCGCCTGATCTGCCTGTCGCTTCATGAGCCAAGTCTCCTGTTCATCGTTGCCGGTAAACAGCGCGACATCCCATCTGTTGTCAAGAAAAATATAATGATGACTATCTTTTGTGCCGCCTAGTGTCGCTTTCCCAGCGGCTGGGGCCAGTTGTTGCAGCGTCAGACGACAAGGCGCATGGCTGTGCGGCGCCACAGGATGACGTCGTGGAAGGTTTCGGGATCAAAGGGAGTAGTCGACAGGCATGGCTGGCCGGGCCGAATATAGTGGCCCGGTTGCGCCGACAATCATGGCGTTCCGGCAGTAATGATCTGCCTTAATTCTCGCCGATAAGGTCGCGATAATAAAGGGCCATCATTCGTGCGACCTCTGTTGCGACATGCCCTTCCAGTGCCGGATTATCGATCATCAACTCATTCGCGGCGGTCGTCAGACTGGTGCTCAAAACGGTCGCAGCCCGTAGTCTCTCTTCGTCCAGGTCGGGACGGACGGGCCGCAGCCGTTGATACAGGGCGTCGGCAACGGCATCGATCGATTCGGCCCGCACTTCGCGCAGGATCGGAACGGCGCGCATCACCCGGAGAATCCACGCGCCGCCCGGTTGATCCTGCGCGATTTTCCTGACACGGCGCAGCAACTCGACATTGCGTTGCACATCCTCTTCCAGGGTGATCGGGCGCTCGGCATTGCCCGCCGCCAGCCATTCGAACACGACTTCATCCTCGGCCGCGAGCAGCCGTCGCCCCATTTCCCGCAATATGGCGTATTTGTTGGGGAAATAGCGATAGAGTGCGGGCGGCGTCAGCCCGGCCCTTTGCGCCACCATGTTGGTCGATAGCCGTTCGATCCCGACTTCTCCCAGCAGTTCGCCGGTTACTTCAAGGATCAGTTCGAATGTCGCCTTCGCGCGATCCTGCGAAGGTTCCATTTTCGTATTCAGGGATATCTGGTCGGCCGCGCTCTTCCCGGCGGGAGATTTTCCTTTCGACGCTCTTGGCGCTTTCGGCTTCTCTCTGGTCATAAACGTCCCCGAATCACCTTTCTAAATCTAACCTGCGTTACCCCTTTGCGACGTCGTCACCCTCGTTCTCGACGGGGGCTCCCCCCGGCCTGGTCGCGCTTTTTCGGCACGTTACTGGCACAGGTAATCGCCGGAGATCAGGGCAGAAAGCGCGCTTAACAGCATCTGGCGAAAAACGATATAAAAAATAGTCTTGTCTATATGGTAATCTTCACTATCTTTTTGGAACCTTGTCACGGCATCAGGAAGCGGATCTCGGTTGATCGAGGCGCCAACGACAAATCAAGACATCAAAAGGGGGAAAGCATGATACGAAATTACCTCTTGGCCAGTTCAGCCCTGTCCCTTCTGCTTCTCGCCGTTCCGGCCGCAGCGCAGACAGGCCCTGCCAGCGATCGCGGCCCTGGTGCCGGAGAACCTGCCGATATCGTCGTGACCGCCAACAAACGCAGCGAACGGTTGCAGGACGTTCCTATCGCCATTTCAGCGCTCGCGGACAAAGACGTCCAGAACCGCCATATAACCAGCGCGCTTGATCTCAACAATATCGTGCCGGGCCTTCGGCTCACCACATCGGATGCGGCCGCCAATCCCAAAATCTTCATCCGAGGCGTGGGGCTTTCCGACTTCAATCCAGGTTCGGCAAGCGGCGTCGGGATTTATGTCGACGGCGTCTATGTCGGTTCTCCCCTCGCGCAGCTCGCCGGCTTCTATGACATTGATCGGATTGAAGTGCTGCGCGGTCCGCAAGGCACTTTATATGGGCGGAATACCACTGGCGGGGCGATCAATGTCATCACGAAACGTCCGACCTGGAAATATGCCGGCGACGCGTCGGTCGACTATGGCGAGTATAGCAGCGTCACATTGAATGCGGGCGTCGGCGGTCCGATAATCGCGGACAAGCTGGCTTTCCGCGTTTCCGGCCAAAGGGTCAGCAGCGATGGCTTTGCTGACAATCGTCAGACGCGCCGTGAGGCCGGAGCCGCGGACCGCTGGGCGGTGCGCGGCCAGTTGCTGTTCACGCCGGCCAGCAATGTGGAAATTCTTGCCCAGGCGAGCTTTTTCCGGAACCGCGGCGACGCGATTCAGGTCAAGCATCGTTCCCTGTTCCCCACTGCACCGCAATTTGCCGGTTCCGACGGGCTATGCGCGCCCGCATATTACAATTCATCCGGCTGTACGGACCTGTTGGGCTATAGCGATACCGATCCGCGTCCCCGATCGCTGGAAGATAATGTGGACGGCAAGGACAAGGTGGATGTCACCACCGCAAACCTATCCGCCACCATCGAAATGGGCGCAGTCGATCTGATTGCCATTACTGCCTATCAGAATGCCTGGCGCGACGACCGGGAAAATACCGACGCCAGCCCGCTGCAGATGATCGAAGGGCATTTCCATACCAAGCAGCGTCAGTTCAGCCAAGAATTGCGCCTGCAATCCCACGGGCAGACGCGCCTCAGGTGGGTGGCGGGCGTTTATTACATGCACGATCATCTAAATGACGACAGTTCGTTCGACACCCTGCGGGATTTACGCCCGATGTTCATTACGGACAACAATCCGACAGGTCTCAGCATCGAAAATTCGGTGGGGGTCTTTGGTTGGCCTAACATCCAGAAGGTCGACAGCTATGCGGTGTTCGGCCAGGCTGATTACGATGTTTCAGATCGTCTGACATTAACGGGCGGTCTACGCTGGTCGGCAGACCGGAAATCCCTGAATTATACCAGCCAGGTTGATAATGGCCTGGCTGTCCTGTTGCATTTCAACGGTCGGAAGACCTTCAGCGACTGGTCTGGCCGCACCGGCATCAATTACCGACTGGGGACTGATGCGCGCATCTACGCCACTTACAATCGCGGTTACAAGTCCGGCGGTTTCTTTGGGGGATTGGCCAGCAGTGTTGCGCAGATCGAACCTTATGACAACGAAATCCTGAACGCTTATGAGGTCGGTCTGAAGACAAATTTGTTCGGTCGTAAGATCCGCGCAAACTTGTCCGCTTTCTATTATGATTACCAGAACCAGCAGGTTTTCTCGCAGGCCTTGCGCAACGGCCTGACCATGCAAATACTCGATAATGCCGCCAGTTCCCGCTCCTATGGCGGCGAAGCGGAACTGGCAGGCGAAATATCCCGCAATCTGAGCTTCTCCTTCTCGGTCGCCTATCTTGACAGCAAGATTCTGAAATATGTGTCGGACGGACAGGATTTCTCCGGTAATGTCCTGCAAAACTCGCCCAAATGGTCGATCGGGGGCTCCATCAGCTATAACATGCCCCTGGCAGATGGCAGCGCGATCGTGTCGAGCATCGACGCCAACTGGCGCAGCCGGGTCTTTTTCGACAACACGCAGCGGAACCGACTGTCCGACGGTCCCGCAACGGTCGTCAACGGTCAGATCGGCTGGCGTTCATCCAACAGCAAGATTGAGATGGGTGTGTTCGCCAAGAACCTCTTCAACAAGACCTATCTGCTCTATATTTCGCCCATCGACAGTTTGGGCGTCGATGAATTGAGCTATGCTCCGCCACGGGTCGCAGGCGCATACGCAAGGATCAATTTCTGATGCACGATGCGAACCGACTGGGACACGGCCATATTCCGGTCTGTCTGGCAGCCGGTTCCATCGGCTTGCTTGTCCTTGGAGTCGAGCCAATTCTGTTGGGCGCCCTGACGGTCGAAGGTCGCCTGTCCGAAGGAGGCGTCGGTCCTTTGGCGATGTGCGAACTGACAATGATCGCGCTGGGGTCGCTCGGCGGGCTCCGGTTGTTGCGGTTCATGCAAACGCAGGCTGTCCTCGCCGGAGGCAGCATATTGTTGGTGCTGGCCAACTTGCTGCTCGTCGGCCGATCTGGGTTGCCGTGGCTGGCCATGGGGCGCGGCATGGCAGGAGTAGGGGAAGGCACTCTGCTGGCGTTGGCCGGATCCGCGATAGCGACAAGCGTAAACCCGGAGCGTCTGTCGGCCTTCTTCCTTGCGGCGCAGACAATCCTGCAACTTGTCGTCGCCCAGTTCATGCCTTCCGTCCTCTGGCGGGGTTCGGCAACCGACGGAGCCTTGCTGATCCTGTCCCTGTCGGGCGTGGCGAGCCTGATGATGGTTCCATGGGCGCCCCGCCGCCTTCGTCCTCCTCCGCCCGATCCGGCGGGGGGTGGCATACCCAGGAACGGCATAGTCCTGTTGGCAACGGCGGGTCTCTATATTGGCGGCATCATCGCCACATGGAGTTATCTCGGCGTCGTTCTTGGGCATTTCGGCTATAGTTCAGGCCAGCGGGGATCGCTTGTCGCATTGTGCCTTGGCAGCCAGGTCATCGGCGCCTTCGCCGCCGCGCGGTGGGGAGAATATCTGGCGGATCGTGCCGTCATCCTGGCTGCTGCCATGATCCAACCGGTGCTGGTGGCGGTACTCGCATTGGCGGGAGCGGTGGCGTGGGTGCCGTGGGTCTTTGTCGCGGGTTATGGATTTTTGTGGCTGTTCGGCCAACCATTCTACACCGGCATGCTGATCTCGGTGGATCGCCGGCGGCGTGCAGTACTCTATCTGCCGGTCAGCCAACTGGCCGGGTCAGCGCTGGTGCCTTTCATGGCCAGCATCATTGTCGATCATTTCGGGGCTATTGGCGCCTTGTGGTTCAGTGTCGGAACATTCCTGTCCGGCGGGGTCCTGATACTGCTCGTTACATGGCAGGCTTCGCCGGAAGGCGTAACAATGCCGGATGACCCGATCGTGCCGGAAAACGGAAGATGAGGGACTGAATGCAGTCCTTGGCGGGGCCGGAACGGTCTTCCCTCCACTTCCATCAACAGAACAGATTTCAAGGAGATACCCATGCGTGTGTATGACAGGCATTTCATCGGCGGTTCGTGGATCGAAAGCGCGGGCCGCGAAACCAGGACGGTCATCAATCCGGCTACGGAGGAAGCGGTCGCATGGCTGACCCTGGGCAATGCGCAGGATGTCGATACCGCGGTGACCGCAGCGCGAGATGCCTTTGAACGCTATGGTGCAAGGCCGGTCGCCGATCGCATCCAGCTTCTGGAACGGATTGTCGGGGAATATCAAGCGCGGGCAGGCGATCTGGCCAAGGCGGTCAGCGAGGAAATGGGCGCGCCGATATCCTTTGCGCAGGCCGCGCAGGTCGCCGCTGGCCTGGGCCAGATCATGGGAACACTGGCGGCGCTTCGCGATTTCCCGTTTGAGGAACAGGTGGACGGCGCCCGCATTCTGCACGAACCGATCGGTGTCGTGGGCTTGATTACGCCATGGAACTGGCCGCTCAACCAGATTTGCGCAAAGATCGCGCCGGCGCTTGCCGCTGGCAACACGATCATCCTCAAGCCGTCCGAAGAAACCCCTGGATGCGCCGTGATCCTGGCCGAGATTCTCGAAAAGGCGGGCGTACCAGCCGGAGTCTTCAATCTGGTCCATGGCGATGGGCCGGGGGTCGGCTCCGCCATGTCCCGCCATGCCGGCGTCGACATGATCAGTTTCACAGGATCGACGCAGGCGGGCATTCTCGTCGCCCAAGCCGCGGCTCCGACCGTCAAGCGCGTCCATCAGGAACTGGGTGGGAAGGCAGCCAATCTGGTGCTTCCCGGCGCCGATCTGGCGTCCATATTGCCGCTGACCGTGCAGGGAGTGCTCGCCAATTCAGGGCAAAGCTGCATCGCGCCCACCCGGATATTGGTTCATGAAGCGGAGTTGGAAGCCGCTACGGCCATCATTGCCGCCATCATGCAGGCTGTGGACGTGGGTTCTCCGGACCAGCCGGGTCTTCACATCGGTCCGGTCGTCAACAAGGCGCAGTTCGAGAAGATCCAGCACCTGATCGATTCCGCCATTGATGAAGGCGCGACACTCGTCGTCGGCGGCCCGGGCCGGCCAGAGGGACTGGACAGGGGCTATTTCGTGCGCCCCACGCTTCTTGCCGGAGTTCATCCCGGCATGCGGATTTTCCGTGAGGAGACATTCGGTCCCGTTGCCACCATCACCAGCTATCGTGACCTGGATGAAGCTGTCCGCCTGGCCAACGATACGGTTTACGGGCTGTCGGCGGTCATTTCGGGAGATCCTGCCAAGGCTGCGGCCGTAGCGCCACGGATTCGGGCGGGGATCGTCACCATCAACATGTGGGCCAGTGGCATGACCACGCCCTTCGGTGGCTACAAACAGTCAGGCAATGGCCGGGAAGGCGGCAAATATGGCTTGGCCGATTTCATGGAAGTGAAGGCCGTCCTGGGCGCCGCCTGAAGGTCGAAACAACAGAATAATTGGGAGCGGATTCATGGATTTCACGCAGACGGATCGCGAGCTGGACTTTCAGCGACGGGTACGCGATTTCATGCAGGACGAGGTCAGGCCGTCGGCCGGTGACTATGCGCGCGAACTGGCGAGCGGAGATCGCTGGTCGGCATTGCCGGTGATCGAGCGGCTGAAAGCGAAAGCCAAGGCGGCCGGGCTCTGGAACCTTTTCATGCCGCCGGCCCATGAGGCGTTGGTTGACGACAGCTTCCTGTTTTCCGGCGAACGCCTCACGAACCTCGAATATGCGCTGTGCGCCGAGGAAATGGGACGCATCGCCTGGGCGTCGGAACTGTTCAACTGCTCCGCGCCCGACACGGGCAACATGGAAGTGCTGCACCGCTATGGAACGCGTGCACAGAAGGACCGTTGGCTGAAGCCGTTGATGGATGGAGAGATTCGCTCTGCCTTCCTGATGACCGAACCGGAGGTTGCCTCGTCTGACGCGACCAATATCCGCACCTCCATCCAGCGGGCGGGTGATCACTATGTCATTAACGGCCGCAAGTGGTGGTCGTCCGGTGCGGGCGACCCGCGATGCAAGGTCGCCATCGTCATGGGCAAGACCAATCCGGATGGCGACAGACATCGCCAGCAGGCCATGATCCTGGTCGATCTCGACACGCCCGGCGTGAAGATAGAGCGAACCCTGTCGGTTTACGGCTATGACCACGCACCCCATGGCCATGCCCAGATCGCGCTCGACAATGTTCGCGTTCCTGCTGCAAACCTGATCCTGGGGGAGGGGCGTGGGTTCGAGATCGCGCAGGGCCGCCTGGGGCCGGGGCGCATTCATCACTGCATGAGGACTATTGGCGCCGCCGAGGAGGCGTTGGAAGCCATGGCCCGTCGGCTGCTCAGTCGGACGGCATTCGGCAAGCGCATCGGTGACCATTCGGTCTGGGAGGAACGGATCGCCCGTGCCCGCACCGAAATAGAAATGACGCGCCTGCTCTGCCTGAAAGCTGCCGACATGATGGACCGCGCCGGGAACAAGGCAGCGCGCGACGAAATCGCGATGATCAAGTTACAGGCGCCGCAAATGGCCTTGCGGATTATCGATGATGCTGTCCAGGCGCATGGTGGCGCCGGGGTTTCGGACGATTTTTCCCTGGCGGCGGACTGGGCACACATCCGCACGTTGCGTCTTGCCGACGGTCCGGATGAAGTTCACGCCCGCGCCATCGCCCGGTCGGAATTTGCTCGCTATCCGGAAGTCAGGGCATGACCGATATCGATGCAGCCAGCCTGTCCCGATGGCTGGTGCAAGCCGCAGCCCGCCATGCACCCGTCCTGCGCATCGAAAAATTCGCAGGCGGCCAGTCCAATCCCACCTACCGGGTTGGCACGGCCGACGGCGATATCGTGTTGCGGCGCAAACCCTTTGGCCCGCTTTTGCCCTCCGCCCATGCGATTGAGCGCGAATATCGCCTGCTCAGCGCGCTCCAACCCACGGGCTTCCCTATCCCGCGCCCCATCGCCCTGTGCCAGGACAGCGCGGTTATCGGCGCGCCCTTCTACCTGATGGAGATGGTGAAAGGGGCCAATCATTTTGACGGCGCCCTGCCCGAAGTGCCGAGGCGGGAACGGCGGCGCGTCTATGAAACGATGATCGATACCCTGGCTGCGTTGCACAAAATCGATTATGCCGCGCTGGGCCTTGAGGATTTTGGCCGCCCCGGCAATTATTTCACCCGGCAGGTGGGTCGCTGGACCACACAATATCGCGCCGCCCAGACCGAGGAAATCGCTGAGGTCGAAAGGCTGATCGACTGGCTGCCCCGCACTGTACCCCTGCAGACCGCGACGTCCATCATCCATGGCGACTATCGAATCGACAATTTGATCTTCGCGCCGGATTATCGCCAGGTCAGGGCCGTAATCGACTGGGAACTGGCGACCATCGGCGATCCGATAGCCGACTTTGCCTATCTGGCCATGAACTGGGCATTGCCCAGGGACGGTCGTGCTGGATTGGCGGGCATCGATCTGGACCGCGAGGGCATACCCACGCTGGATGAGGCCGTTCAGCGCTACTGTACGCTGACAGGGCGTGAGAGCTTGCCTGATCTGCACTGGTACTTCGCCTATAATCTGTTCCGCCTCATCGGCATCCTTCAAGGCGTCAAGAAGAGGCTGGCCGACGGCAATGCCTCCAGCACCCAGGCCGCGACGGCGGTGGAACAAATAGGCACACTGGCCCACGCCGCGTGGGATCAGGCGCAAAGGGCCGGAGCCGGTCGTTAATCACGCGGGAAGAAAGCCGCCGGAGCTCTGGAGAGGAAATCCATGGAACTGTTCAACCTGACCGGGAAGGTCGCGATTATCACCGGATCCACGCGCGGGATCGGCCGAGCGATTGCCGAAGCCTATGCGGCGGCGGGTGCCCGCGTGGTGATCTCCAGCCGCAGGCAGGCCGCCTGTGAGGAAGTCGCCGCCGCGATCAACGCTTGCCATGGTGAAGAACGCGCGATCGCCATTGCCGCCAGCATCTCCGACAAGGCGGCACTGGAGGCGATGGTCACCGAAACGCGAAAACGGCTGGGCGGCATCGACCTGCTGGTCTGCAATGCCGCAACCAATCCCTACTACGGCCCGATGGCCGGGATCAGCGATGAGCAGTTCCGCAAGATCTTCGACAACAATGTCCTCGCCAACCACTGGCTGATTTCCATGATCGCACCTGAAATGGTCGCGCGCCGGGACGGTGCGATCATCCTGATCTCCTCTATTGGCGGGCTGGTCGGATCTGACGTGATCGGCGCCTATAACATCTCCAAGGCGGCTGATTTCCAGCTCGTGCGCAATCTGGCGGTGGAACTCGGACCCCATAATGTCCGGATCAACGCCATCGCGCCCGGTGTGATGCGCACCGATTTCGCCCGCGCGCTGTGGGAGGATCCCAAGGCTGAGGCCGCCCTGCAAAAGGCGACGCCGCTCGGCCGCATCGGTGAGCCGGAGGAGATTGCCGGCGCCGCCCTGTTCCTGGCGGCAAAGGCGGCGACGTACATGACTGGACAAACGATCGTGGTGGACGGCGGCGCTACGGCCCGGGGCGTCCTGTGACCGGGCGCTTCTCCTCCCGCAATGTCGTGGTGACTGGCGCCGGATCGGGGATCGGCCGGGCAGCGGCAATAGCCTTCGCGCGGGAGGGTGCGCATGTGCTGGCCTTTGACATCACCGATGCGGTCGAGGATGTCGCGGCAAGCCATCCGTCCATCACTGCCATGCGCGGCGACGCGGGCAGCGACGCCGATGTGGCGGCGTTGGTCGCGGCGGCGGCGGGTCGTCAGGGAGGACTCGGCATTATCGTGGCCAATGCAGGTGTCAGCGGCGGCATGGCGGGCCTGCTGGACCAGAGCGCTGAAGATTGGGCCGCGTTGCTGAGGGTCAACCTGATCGGTCCGTTCCTGGCGATCAAGCATGGTGCGCGCGCGATGCTGGCCGCTGGCGGGACGGGCGCCATCATTTGCACGGCCTCCGTGGCGGGCCTGCGCGCAGGAGCGGGTGGTCCTGCCTATTCCGCATCCAAGGCAGGTGTCATCAATCTGGTGCAGACTGCAGCGCAACAGCTCACCGGATCGAATATCCGCGTGAATGCGGTCTGCCCCGGCCTGATCGAAACCGGCATGACCCAGCCGCTTTACGACAATGCCCGCACCCGTGGCCTCGAGCATCAGATTGGCCAACTCAATCCGCTGCGCAGAGGCGGTCAGGCGGAAGAAATCGCGCAAGCCATCGCATTCCTCGCTTCCGACGACGCCAGCTACGTCAACGGCCAGGCTCTGGTCGTCGATGGCGGGCTGTCCTCATCCCATCCCTTCCCTCGCCGCAGGCAACTGGGCGAAACCACATTTTGAAACACAGAGGCATCATGATCGAGACTCAGCTCCACGGCGATATTCTGGAAATCGCGATGGCCAACGCGCCGGTAAACGCCCTCGGCACGGCTGTGCGGCGAGGGCTGGCGAACGCCATCAGCAATGCGCAGGCCGACAATGCCGTCAGGGCAATCGTGATCCGGGGTGCGGGCCGCATGTTCTCGGGCGGCGCCGACGTCACCGAATTCGACCAGCCGCTCGCCGATCCATCCCTGCCCGTCGTGATCGACGCCATAGAGGCAAGCGGCAAGCCGGTCATCGCGGCGATCCACGGCATGGCGCTGGGCGGAGGTCTGGAAGTGGCGCTCGGCTGCCATTACCGTATCGCGACGCCGTCAGCGAAACTGGGGCTTCCGGAGGTCAAGCTGGGCCTGCTGCCCGGTGCGGGCGGCACCCAGCGCCTGCCTCGCCTCACGGGTGTCGAGGCCGCACTCCAGATGATCGTCTCGGGTGATCCGATCCATGCCTCACAGGGCGTCGACATCGGCCTTGTCGACCGTCTGGCCGATGAGGCAACGCTGATGCAGGACGTCATTGCCTATGCCCGTTCGCTGGGCAGCGTGCGGCGGACGAGCGAACTGCCGGTCAGGGCCGACGCATCGTTGTTCGAACATTTTGTGGCCGACCAGGCCACCAGGATTCAGGGGCTGGATGCCCCCCAGGCCTGTGTCAGTGCGGTGAAGGCAGCAGCGAACATGTCTTTCCGCGAAGGCCTGGCCAAGGAAAGCGCGCTGTTCGCGGCGCTGATGGAAGGCAATCAGTCGAAGGCGCTGCGGCATGTCTTCTTTGCCGAGCGCGCGGCAGCCCGGATCGATGGGCTGCCCACCGACGTCGCCCTGCGCCCCATCCGCAAGGTCGGCGTGATCGGCGCGGGGACGATGGGCGGCGGCATATCCATGAACTTCCTGTCCTCTGGCATCCCCGTGACGATTGTCGAAATGACGCAGGACGCGCTGGATCGCGGCGTGGGCATCATACGCCGCAATTATGAAGCAACCGCCGCCAAGGGACGGCTGACCGGCGAACAGGTTGAAAGTGCCATGGGCCTGCTGACCCCCAGCCTCGATTTCGCGGCTCTGGGCGACTGCGATCTGGTGATCGAAGCGGTCTATGAGAATATGGACGTGAAGAAGGAAATCTTCGCGCGGCTGGATGCCGTCGCGAAGCCGGGCGCAATGCTCGCGTCAAACACCTCCTATCTCAGCATTGATGATATCGCCTCCGCGACGAGGCGGCCCCAGGACGTGCTGGGCCTGCACTTCTTCTCACCCGCAAATGTCATGAAGCTGGTCGAAGTGGTGCGCGGCGCCCGAACGGCGCCCGATGCATTGGCGACCGGCATGGACCTTGCCCGGCGGATCGGCAAGGTGCCGGTGGTCTCACGCGTCTGTTACGGCTTCATTGGTAACCGCATGCTCATTCCGCGCCAGGACAATGCGACGCAGCTGCTGCTGGAAGGCGCGACGCCCGAACAGATCGACCGCGTGCATACCGCCTTCGGCATGCCCATGGGGCCGTTCCAGATGGCTGATCTTGCCGGAGTGGACATTGGCTGGCATCGCGATCCCGATCGCATCGAAACAATCCAGGATGCGCTGTGCGCAGAGGGCCGTTGGGGCCAGAAGACCGGCGCGGGTTATTATGACTATGGCGAAGGCCGCAAGCCGAAGCCGTCGTCCGTCGTTACCCGGATCGTCGATGCCTTCCGCGCAAAGGCAGGCGTCACGCCCCGCACCATTTCCGATGAGGAGATCGAGGTTCGTACCCTCTATTCGATGATCAACGAAGGCGCGAAGATTCTGGAGGAAGGAATCGCCCAGCGGGCCTCTGACATCGATGTGGTCTGGATCTACGGCTATGGCTGGCCGCGTCACAAGGGAGGCCCGATGTTCTGGGCCGGGCAGACCGGACTTGCCGCGATCGTCGCGGGCCTGGAACACTATGGCGACCGACTCGGTCCGAATTTCGCCATTTCGCCGCTGCTGAAGGTCCGCGCTGCGACCGGTGGCACGTTGTAAGGCCCCAAAGGAGGGACCTTCAGCCGTAAACTATAACAGGAGAGGATCATGCCCCTTCGTTTTCCCGCCGCCGCGCCGGAAGCCTATCATTTCCCGCTCACGATCGGCCATCTGCTCGACAGCGCCATGCTGTCGGCGGCCGATCAGGAAATCATCTATCGCGACAAGCATCGCTACACCTATCGCGGCTTTCATGATCGCATCGGGCGGCTGGCGTCGCTGCTCTCCGGACTGGGTGCCGAGGAAGGCTCGACCGTCGCGATGCTCGACTGGGACAGCCATCGCTATCTGGAGGCCTATTTCGCCGTTCCGATGATGGGTGCTGTGCTGATGACCGCCAATGTCCGCCTCCCGTCGGAACAGCTATGCTACACTCTCAATCATAGCGGCGCCGAAATCCTGATCGTGCACCGCGACTTCTTCCCGCTGGTGGAGACCGTCCTGCCCCAACTTCCCGCGGTGAATGCGGTGGTCGCGATCATGGATGGGGCGGAAGGCCCGCTGCCGACCTGGGCAACCGGGGAATATGAGGCGCTGTCCGCCGCCGCGAGCGCGGATTTCCCATTCCGCGATTTCGATGAAAATGCACTGGCGACGACATTCTACACGACCGGCACGACCGGCAATCCAAAGGGCGTCTGCTTCACCCACCGCCAACTCGTGCTCCACGCCTTGGTCGCCAGGGCCCCCTTCGGCGTCAGCGCGCTCAGCCCCAGTTTCGGCGCGGAATCGGTCTATATGCCCTTGACCCCCATGTTCCATGTCCATGCATGGGGCATGCCCTATGTGGCGACGATGCTGGGACTGAAGCAGGTCTATCCCGGCCCCTACGAGCCGGAAATGATCTGTCGGCTCCGGGCCGAACATGGCGTCACATACTCCCATTGCGTCCCGACGATCCTGAAGATGATATTGGATGCGGCAGACCGGACGGGGGCTGATCTCAAAGGTTGGACCATGACGATCGGCGGCGCGGCCCTAACGCAGGCGCTGTGCGCCGAAGGTCGACGGCGAGGCATGAACCTGGTGGCGGGCTACGGCATGTCGGAAACCGCGCCCATCATTGCGATCGCACGGCGGCGGCGGGACGACGACGGCCAGGAAGTCGCCATTGTCGAGGCGTTTTGCACCAGCGGTATTGCCGTCCCTCTCGTCTCCGCCCGGATCGTGGACGGGGACATGAACGTCCTGCCCGCCGACGGCACCACGCGCGGAGAACTGGTGCTGCGCGCGCCATGGCTAACGTCCTGCTATGTGGGCGATGACCAGGCTTCGGCGGCGCTCTGGAGCGGTGGCTGGATGCATACGCAGGACATCGCGACCCTGGACGAACGGGGCAATATAATGATCCGCGACAGGCTGAAGGACGTCATCAAGACCGGCGGGGAATGGATCGATTCCATCATGCTGGAGGAACTAATCTGCACCGTCGAAGGCATCGCGGAGGCTGCCGTCATAGCCCTGCCCGACCTGCAATGGGGCGAACGTCCGATGGCCGTGGTCGTGCCGCAGCCCGGATTCACGCCAACGCTGCACGCGATCAATGCTCCCATTCTCGCCGCGATACAGCGCGGCGAAGTCACCCGCTACGCGAAAATCGGGCATTTCGCGACCCTCGACGCCTTGCCGAAGACCAGCGTGGGCAAGATCGACAAGAAACTGCTCCGCACGCAATTCCCACAAGGACCTGCCCAATGAATCTGGACTTCACCGCGGAGGAGGAATCCTTCCGCGCCACCGTTCGCGAATTCCTGCGTGACAATCTGCCAACGGTTCTCTCCGAAAAGGTAAGAACCGGCAAACGGCTGACCAAGCAGGACATGGAGCAGTGGCATGCGATACTGAACCGCCGCGGCTGGCTGGCGAACCATTGGCCTGTCGAACATGGCGGCACGGGCTGGACCTTTGCCCAGTCCTATATTTTCGACCTGGAATGCGCGCTCGCGCACGCGCCGCGCATCATTCCCTTCGGCCTGTCGATGCTGGGGCCCGTCCTCATCAAATTCGGGTCAGAAGAACAAAAGGCCTATTGGCTGCCCCGCATTCTGGACGGCACGGACTGGTGGTGCCAGGGCTATTCGGAACCGGGCGCGGGATCGGATCTCGCCAGCCTGAAAACCAGCGCGGTGCGCGGCAGGGATGCCGGGGGCGACCATTATATCGTCAACGGTCAGAAAACCTGGACCACCCTTGGCCAACATGCCGACAAGATCTTCTGCCTCGTCCGCACGTCGAACGAGGGAAAGAAGCAGGAGGGCATTTCATTCCTGCTGATCGACATGGCGACACCGGGCGTGGAAATACGTCCCATCACCCTGCTCGACGGCGAGCAGGAAGTGAACGAAGTCTTCTTCACCGATGTTCGGGTGCCGATCGAAAATCTGGTGGGCGAGGAGAATAAGGGCTGGACCTACGCCAAATATCTCCTGACCTACGAGCGCACCAACATAGCGGGTGTTGGCGCTTCGATGGCGGCCTTCGATCATCTGCGGCACATCGTCGCGGCGCAGATCAAAAATGGACGGCCCCTTGCCGAAAACCCCTTCTTTACTGCCCGGATGGCGAAGCTCGAAATCGATCTTGAGAATATGAAGACCACCAATTTGCGGGTTCTGGCTGCGGCCGGGCACGGGGTAGCGCCGGTCGCGGAAAGTTCGATGCTCAAGATTCGCGGAACCGAAATCCGGCAGGAAATCACAAGCCTCACCCGGCGCGCGCTGGGAAGCTATGCGCATCCCTTCGTATCGGAAGCGCTGGACGAGGACTTTAACGGCACTCCCGTCGGCCCTTCCTACGCAGCGCCTGTCGCGGCCGATTATTTCAACAATCGAAAACTGTCGATCTTTGGTGGCTCGAACGAAGTCCAGCGCGAGATCATTACCAAAGCCATATTGGAGCTTTGACATGGATTTTCATCATGATGAGGACCGGCAGATGCTGGCCGACATGCTCGGCCGCTACCTGCAGCAGAAATATCCTGTAGACCAGCGCCACGCGATCAGCGCGTCGGAGCGCGGATGGTCCGCCGAACATTGGACGGCGATGGCCGAACTCGGCATCATCGGCGCGCTCTTTTCCGAGGAAACAGGCGGTTTCGGCGGCAAGGGCTTCGACATCGCCGTGATTTTCGAACAGCTTGGCAGGGCTCTGGTCGTCGAGCCTTTCCTCGGTACGCTGATGGCCGGCCGCGCGCTTGCCCGATCTGGCACACAGGCGGACCTGCTGGCCGAAGTGATTGCGGGAACAAAGCTTCTCGCCTTTGCCCAGGGCGAGGCACATAGCGGTGATGACCTGACCCGGATCGCAACGCAGGCGCATCAGGCAGGCGATGGATGGCTGCTCAACGGCGGCAAGGCGGTCGTCCCGCAGGTCGAGGAGGCCGACCACATCCTTGTTGGTGCGCGCTTTTCCGGCGCAGCGGGCAACGAAGCGGGCGTGGGCCTGTTTCTCGTCGATAAGGGTGCGTCGGGTCTCAGGGTCCATGGCTATCCGCTGATCGATGGAAGCCGTGGTGGGGATCTGATGCTAACGGACACGCCGGCCAAGCGGGTTTCGGAAAATGGCCATGCCCTGATCGAAGATGCCATTGCCGCCGGCATCGTTGCCCTCAGTTGGGAAGCGGTGGGGGCCATGGACATGCTCAAGGCCGCGACGCTCGACTATCTTCGGACGCGCAGGCAATTCGGCATGCCGATCGGCAAATTTCAGGCGCTCCAGCATCGCATGGCAACCGTCGCCCTGGACATAGAACAGGCGCGATCCGCTGCCATTAATGCCGCAGCCGCGCTCGAAGGGCCACGTACAACACGGGAACGCGCCGTTTCTGCCGCCAAATACACGATCGGCTGGGTTGGCGCGCTGGCCGCCGAAGAAGCGATCCAGATGCACGGCGGCATCGGGATGACCTGGGAACTGCCGCTGTCCCATTATGCGAAGCGGCTTGTCATGATCGATCACCAATTGGGCGATGAAGATCATCATCTGGAACGATTCATCGCACTGGGCAGCGCCGCATGAAGAGTCCGGACGACTTTCTGCCTTCGCGAGAGATGCTCGAATTCCAATTGTTCGACTGGCTGGATGCGGGTGCCCTGACGGATCGGGATGTGCTGTCCGCGATCATGGATGCCGCCCGGCAACTCGCCGTTGATGTCTTCATGCCGCATTACCGGCAGGCCGATATCGAGGAACCCCGGCTGGAAGATGGCAGGGTACGCCTGTGCCCTGCGATCCATGTCGCCCTGCGCGCCTATGCCGAGCTCGGCCTTTCGGGCGTGAGCTTCCCCGAAAAATTGGGCGGCCTAGGTTTGCCCTACACCGCCTCGCTCGCCCTGCACAGCATCTTCGCAGCCGCCAATATCTCGACGATCGGCTACGCAATGCTGACAGCAGCCAATGCCCGCCTGATTTCGACGTTCGGCACATCGCTTCAGGTCGAGCGGTTCGCATATCCTCAGATCAAGGGCCGCTGGTTCGGAACCATGTGTCTGTCCGAACCGCAGGCCGGTTCCAGCCTGGGCGACATCAGGACTCGCGCCGTTTGCGAGGGAGAGGATGAACTCGGCTTCCGCTATCGGCTGACCGGCAATAAAATGTGGATTTCAGGCGGCGACCAGGATGTGAGCGAGAATATCGTGCATCTCGTGCTGGCCAAGGTGGCGCGTCCCGACGGCAGTCTACCGGAGGGATCGAAGGGCATTTCGCTTTTCATTGTGCCTCGGATACTCCCGGACGATACGGTCAACGACGTCAGCGTCGCCGGTCTCAACCACAAGATGGGCAATCGCGGCACTTCGAATTGCCTGCTCAATTTCGGCGAAGCCGATGGCGCCATAGGCTGGCGTGTCGGCGCGGAGGGAGAAGGGCTGGCCCAGATGTTCATGATGATGAACGAGGCCCGGATCTCGGTTGGCATGGGGGCTGCAGCGTTGGCCTATCGCGGCTATCGCCACGCCCTGCGCTATGCGCGGGAACGCGTGCAAGGTCGCGTGGCCGGAATGCAGGGCGGCGCCGCCATCCCCATCATCGACCATCCCGATGTACGGCGCATGCTGCTGCAACAAAAAATTTATGCCGAGGGAGCGTTCGCCCTGTGCCTTTATTGCGCACGGCTGATCGATACCGGCGGGGAAGAGGCGGAAAGCCTGCTATCTCTGCTCACGCCGGTGGCCAAAAGCTGGCCGTCCGAATTCGGCCTGATCGCCAATGATCTCGCGATCCAAGTTCATGGCGGCTATGGTTATACGCGCGATTTCGAGGTGGAACAGCTTTGGCGCGACAACCGGCTCAATCCGATCCACGAAGGCACGACCGGCATTCAGGCCATCGACCTGCTCCGTCGCAAAATATTGACGTCCGACGGCCGATCGCTCGCCCTCCTGCGGCATCGGATCGCCGCAACCGCCGATCAGGCGCACAAGGCAGCGGAATGGTCTTCGCTGGGCTCTGCCTTGCTGGCCTATTGGGACAAGGTTGAGGAGGTTGTCGATGGCCTGCGGCTGCGCGTCATGCCCGAAGCGCTGGATGACGCGACCCTGTTCCTGCGTGCCTTTGGGCATGGCATCCTCGGCTGGCTCTGGCTCGATATGGCGCTCAAGGGCGTATCGTTCGCCAATGACACGCTTCGGGCGGGGCTCAATTACGCCTGCCGCTTCTTCTTTGACACTGAACTGCCGCAGGCCCTCGCCTGGTTGTCAGTTGTCGAACGACATGGCGATCTTGCCCGCGCCATGCCGGAGGACGCGTTCGCGTGACTGCGCTGCCAGAGGCTTTGCGGGCCGAGATCGGCATCGTGCGTCATTCGGATTGGATCGTGGTGGATCAGGCGATGATCGACCGCTTCGCCGACGCCACCTGCGATCATCAGTTCATCCATGTCGATCCCGTCCGCGCGGCCACCACGCCCTTCGGCGGCACCATTGCGCACGGCTTCCTCACCTTGTCGCTGTTGCCCCACCTCCAGAACTCGATATCGCGCCCGGCCGCGCCCGCCGCCAGCATCGAGGTGAACTATGGGTTGGACCAGGTGCGCTTCATCCATCCCGTACGTTCGGGCAGCCGTATCAGAGCCGCCTCGACACTTGTTTCAGTCGTGGAAAAGACGCCCGGATCTTTTCAGCAGACGCTGAAGATGACCGTCGAGATCGAAGGGGCGGACAAGCCTGCTCTGGTCGCGCTTTGGCACATCCGCTTCATGATCTGACGCCCTCTTCTGACAGGAGTTTCCTATGCGCGACGCCGTTATCGTTTCCACCGCCCGCACCCCGATCGGCCGGGCCTATAGAGGCGCATTCAACGCCACCCCTTCCCCCACGCTGGCCGCGCACGCTATCCGCGGGGCGGTCGAGCGATCGGGTGTCGATCCAGCCGAAATCGACGATGTGATCCTTGGCGCGGCACTTCCACAGGGCGTGCAGCAAACGATCGGCCGTACCGCCGCGCTACGCGCCGGTCTCCCGGTCACGGTGGCGGGCATGACGATGGACCGGCAATGCTCGTCCGGTCTCATGGCGATCGCCACCGCTGCCAAACAGGTGATCGTCGACCGTATGGATGTGGTCGTCGCCGGCGGTGTCGAGTCCGTCTCGATGGTTCAGACACCCGAACTGCGCGTCAGCCCGGATTTCGAATTGCTCAAGATGGTGCCGGACATCTACATGCCGATGCTGCAGACCGCCGAAGTGGTCGCCGGGCGCTACGGCATCTCGCGGGAACGGCAAGACGTCTATGCCCTGCGTTCCCAGCAACTTACTGCCCAGGCGCAGGCCACCGGCGCCTTCGACGAGGAAATCATCCCCGTCACCGCGACAATGTCCGTCACCGACAAGGCGACCGGCGAAACCTCCGCGAAAGAGGTGACGCTGACCAAAGACGAGAGCAACCGGCCCGATAGTTCGGCCGACGGGCTGGCGGCGCTGAAGCCTGTGGTCGCAGGTGGCGTGATCACCGCCGGCAACGCGTCGCAACTCTCCGACGGTGCTTCGGCTTGCGTCGTGATGGATGGCGCCCTGGCTGCAAAGCGAGGTCTTGCGCCTCTGGGCCGCTATGTCGGCATGGCAGTGGCGGGTACCGAGCCCGACGAAATGGGCATCGGCCCTGTCTTCGCCGTACCTCGCCTGCTCGAACGCTTCGGGCTTGCGGTAGACGATATCGGCCTGTGGGAGCTCAACGAAGCCTTCGCGGTGCAGGTGCTCTATTGCCAGGACCGCCTCGGCATCCCTGACGAACGGCTCAACGTCAACGGCGGCGCGATATCGATCGGTCATCCTTATGGCATGTCGGGCGCGCGCATGGTTGGCCATGCGCTGATCGAGGGCAAGAAGCGCGGCGCGCGCCATGTCGTCGTGACGATGTGCATCGGCGGAGGCATGGGCGCGGCCGGCCTGTTCGAGGTGCTGTGATGAAGGCGCTGCTTTCCCTCCGGGCGGGCGGCCCCGAGACGCTGCAGCTTAGCGAACTGCCCACGCCCGAGCCCGGTGCGGGCGAACTGCGCGTGGCCACGATCGGCTCGGATGCGATGACTGCACAGGTCACATCGGGCTGGGGCTCGACGCGGGAGAAGCCAAGGTCGATCTCGCCACGCTGCAGCGCCTTGGCAACGGCGGGCGAAAAGTCGCTCGAGACGCGGAAATCGATCTCCTTTAGCTGGTCGCGCAGGATTTGCGTGACATGAGGGAGGCACTCCACTTCTTGTCCGGTCAGGAAACCGACCGAGAAGCTGGCCTTGGCCGGGCGGGCGGCGACGGCCTCGGCAGCCTGAGACAGTGCCAAACAACGCCATTCGTCGAGTCGGGCACGTGTCGCCTGCGTTATCAAACAGCTATCCTCGCCATCGCCCCCAAGGCACCGCTTTTCATTCTGCCCCACGCTCGGATCGCGCCAGTCGCCGGCCGGTGGCCAAAGTCTGAATGACGAAAAGGAGAATGAGGATAAATCCGACTGTCCCAACAAACAGGTCGAAGCCTGACAGACGTCCGAAATATCCTGGACCAGAACCCAGAGCCATCATCATCAACGTCAGCGCGATGAGGATCAATCGCAATTCGGTCGGGCCCGCTGCGAGATAAGACAGCTTGAACTCTCCCAACACGCGCGCGGAAAGGTAGGCGTGGATCGAGAGTAGCAGATATCCAGCAAGCGCCACCATCGCGACGTCCATGGTGACGAACGGACTAAGGCCAATACCGGTAAGGATGAACAGTGTCGCAAGCCCATCGCAGCTATGATCGATGAAATAGCCATAGGACGGACGTTCGATGCGGCGAAAGCGAGCGATGCTCCCATCCATCGAATCCCCAAACCATTGGACGACATAACCGGCGATGGCGAGCAACAGCCAGGATGAATGTAGATTGCTCCCCACGTAGCCTAGAAAAATCATGCATGCGCCGAACATGCCCAAGGCCGTCAGGCGATCAGGCGTGACGTACGGCGGCATTTGAGCGCACAGCCAGTTCAGTAATTTCCGCTCTTTCGCGGCAAGCCAATTTTCTTGAATACGGAAAAGGGCGGCTGAATTCTGTAAAGGAATTGTCATAGTCCCTTATGAAGCCGTCAGTCTCGATAGGCAATGTGGGAATGGTATTGCCTCCAATTGCTTCCAAGGCATTTCTGACGACCAGAAGCGGTCGGCAGATTGGCTTGCCGGCGGGCCTGTTACTCGACACTATAATCCGTAGTTCAGGCAGAAATCAGGAGCTCCTTTTTGGCCATCCGCCCATTGCATATTCTGCCCGTCGTCATCGCATTTAGCAGCTGTTCACCAAGTCGGCCAAGTGCAATGAACGTCCAATCTGAACTCGAAATCTGCTACAGAGATTATATCTATAAGGGCGAGGATAGATGGAGCGCCATTATCCGTTGTCCGACGATAAAAAATTACGCGTGGAATGGTGATGACAAAACATGGATAGCGCGATTTCAGTTATCCGAATCAACGGAGAAGTCTGGAGGTAATTCAGAAATCTTCGAAGTTGGCATGAAATACGGGAGTCGCGGCTGATATATTCCTCGCGAAGCTGGTCTCCAATTTCTCCAGTGTGATGTTGCCATGGCTGTCACGACGGATACGCAAGCGATCACCAATGCCCATTGATGAGGATGACAGGCAGCTTTTTCGATGACATTCGCGGAAACCTGCCAGTCCGCTACCCACCCCCGCCAGCCGTAAGCGGTCTAGATTCGTGCAAGGGTCGTTCCATTGGCGACCGTCCGGTTCGCAACGGGTATGCTGCCCGGCGGGATGCGACCAAAGCTGCGGTTTCCGGGGAGATCGTGACGGTATTCGCGCCGGGCGAGGCCAAACTGCCGCGGCGCCCCGCCGGTTCCGCGCAGGATCGCGAGGCCCAGCTCGTTGCCTTGCTCCAGTTATTGACAGGGGAGGGTGCCGCTCTCGACGCGCTAGCCTTCCGCAAGGGCCTCGAGGCGCGAGCCCCCGCCAGCATCAAGGCGCTCGCGGTCGATTGCGACTGCTATGCGCGCTTCTCGGCGAAACAGGGCGGGATCGGTCTACCCGCCAGCGAAGCGCGGCTCGTGGCCTATGTCGACTATTGCGAGGCGCGGCGGCTCAAACCCGCGACCGTGTCGCGGCGCCTGTCCTCGCTGGCGGTGGCGCACCAGCTGCTCGGGGTTGCCAGCCCCGTGGGCGGGGCGGTGGTGCGCGACGCGCTGCGCGGGCATCGGCGGCGGGTCGGGGTGCGGCAGCGCCAGGCCGGCCCGTTGCGCTTCGGCGAGGGCATCGGCCGCGAGGCGGTCAAGGGATTCACGCTGTCGGTCCTGCTCGAAGCCTGCGGCGGTGATGTCGTGGGGCTGCGCGATGCGGCGCTGCTGTCGCTGGGCTATGATGCGGGTCTGCGCGTCTCGGAGCTGGCGGCCGTGGAACTCGACCGGATCGAGCTCCAGGAGGCTCTGGCCGAGGCGATCGACGCGCTCAGCACCCATTCGCTGCGGGTCGGCCTGACCCAGGATCTGTTCGCCAGCGGTGAGGATGCGGGACCGATTGCGCAGGCGCTGCGCTGGACCTCCACTGCGACCGCGCTCCGCTATGGTCGCAAGCTTGCGCCCTCCGCCAACGCCGCGGCGCGCATGCTGAAAGGCGTCAGAAAATGATGCAGTTGCAGCAAAGTCAGTCCGTCAATCAAAATGGCTATGGGGCACCGGGCGCGGTCTCTTTGTCCGTTCACCGGGTCGGGATCTCCAACAACCTGTTCGCGGCCGGCGAGGACATCGCCAGCGTCATGGATGCACTGCACTGGAAGCCGCCGAGAATGGCGCTTCGCTATAATCGCAACCTGGCCGGCGACAATGGCGCGGCGGGACATCTGCTCTTCAAGATGAAATGGGTTGCGAGCCACCTCGCCTGAGCTTTCGTTCGCTTCGAACGGAAATCTTCGATCTTTAGAAGAGGCGCCATGGATTAAACTGCCCGCGCCGACCGTTTCCCGCCGGAAGCATCAAGCGTGGGGAACAAGTCGTGCGTCATGTCATATCGGCCGCAATCGCAACTCTGGCGATCGTCTCGACCGCAGAGGCGGCGGACCAAATCGGAGAGCAATCCACCATAACCCGGCGGACACCCATGGGCGCGGGCGCCGAGCTTTCGACGGGAATCGAATATCAGGACGGGACCTTTGGTACAGCGCAAAAGGTTGAAACCACGTCCATTCCCACGAGTTTGCGCATCGCAACAGGCCGGTTCCAATTCACCGTGACGCTGCCTTATCTAATCATTGACGCCCCGGGGAATGTCGTGGGCGGCGGCGGGGGACTGTTTGGGCTTCCTATCATCGTTGATCCAAGCCAGCCGGCGACCCGCGTGCGCCGCGAGGGGCTGGGGGATTTGCGACTGGGCGCATCCTATCTCGTGCCGCTTTCCGGCATCGGACTGACGGTGATGGGGCAGGTGAAAGTGCCGACGGCGTTGCAGCGCAAGAAGTTGGGAACGGGCAAGCCAGATTATATGATGGGAGCCGAGTTGGCGAAAAGCTTCGGCCGCATCACACCCTTTGCTGATCTCTCCTATACCATTGCCGGCGACCCGCAGGGTTTTGACCTGCGTAATGCTATCTCGGCTCGGGCCGGCGTCGCCGGGCAGATTGCTGCTGGTTTGCGGGGACATATTTCCTACGATTATGCTCAGAACCTCAGCCGGCTCGCGCCCGATCAGGAGCAAATCTCGACCGGAATCAACGCGGGTCTGACGAACCGGCTATCACTCGGATTATACGGCAGCGCCGGACTATCGCAGGGCGCACCGGATCTGGGCGCTGGGCTTCAACTGGGCGTGAGGTTATTCTGAAGACATCTGCTTCTTCATCACTCGAGTGCGCGGGTCGCTGCCGTGCCGTTTAATGCCGGGCGGATATTTGCGGAGAAGTCAGCTTGAGCCCCCTCGAATGCGCGGCGCGCGCCATATATGAAGGCAATCATGGCGCCTGCCTATTGGACGAGGCGTTAGCAGTCGTTCGGTGACGGCGTAATGGCCTCAGTGCATTATAGGGACACAGATATACGGTAGCATCTGCCGGTATATTGGCAACTCTCCCAACGGTAGTTCATAGCACCCCTGAATTGACTGGCATGCGAAGCTTAAGGCGGGTTCGGGGCTCGGCACAAGCGTCCCTGCTCGGTTATGGTTCGCAAAGCCCCCGAAATGGCGCAAAATGTCCCGCGCGAAACCGAATCCAAGTAGGCGCGGACCTCCGCGAAGAAATATGCTGACGAGAACAAGATATTGACTTTCAAGGAAATTGTGCACCCGACAGGGTTCGAAGTCGCCTTTGCCTTCGCGGACAGCGCTCTAGGTGAGCAAACGATGTCTCCTTTCCTAGCGCTCGCGATTCAGACCAGACATTCCGCTGACGGCCATCCCGGGCACCCATGATCGAAAAGCGGACCTGCCGCACCTGGCAATCAAAATTTGGGCGCTGAACGGCTGACATGGGTCGTCTGCGGTGCGGCAGGTTTCTCGGCGTTGGGAGCGGCAGCTTTGCCGAGGTCGCCTGCCGCCAACCCTCATTCTGGGATCGACCAAAGAGCATTCCATCTATGAAGCCGGCGCTCAGAAGATCGATTGCATCATGTCCCAACTCCTTCAAATTCTTCGCCTCTCCGCTCCACGATGAGGCGGGATAACAGCCTTCGCGCAAGTTCGGCGATCACCCAGCTTTCCCCGCAAATTGACAACGCAATGGCGCAAAGCGATTGCGTCGCTGCAGCTCTTAAGGAGGCTATAAAAAGGCCTGCTTGATAAAGGGGTTACGCCGATGCGGGGTGGAGGGCGGCGCGAAGCGATTGCGCAATCGGTATCAAAAGTAGGACGATTGGCGAGCGACAGTATCGCGGCGCTGGTCGTGAGTGGATTGATGGTGCTGCCTGATAGTGCGGAAGCGCAACCGGCGCTGCGCTTTTGGGATGGCAGCGATCCGGCAGAGCGTGAGAATGGCGTCATCGACGGGGGTTCGGGCGTCTGGAGCGCCACCGACCCGAGCTGGACCGACAGCAGCGGCGCGGTGAATGGTCCGATGCGGCCTGTGCCCGCCTTTACCGTTTTTCAGGGGCAGGCCGGCACGGTAACGATCGACGACAGGAGCGGCGCACCGGCTGTCACTGGCATGCATTTTCTGACGGACGGCTATCGCCTCGTCGGCGAGCAACTGAAACTCGATGGCGGCGCCTACACCTCGGTTCGTTCAACGGCGGGGGCGACCACGCGGATCGACGCCGAACTGAGCGGCAACGGAGGCGTGTTCTTCAATGATTTCGGCACGGTCATCCTGACCGGCGCAAACAGCTATCAAGGCAATACGCGCGTCGATGGCGGCACGCTGGTCGGCAACACGGATTCGATCCGCGGCAATCTGGAAAATGGCGGCACCGTCATCTTCGATCAGAATATGGACGGAATCTTTGCTGGGGGCGTGAGCGGCCTGTTCAGCTTCTGGGGCTTCATGATCAAACGGGGTGAGGGCACGCTTACCCTTGGAAGCAGAAATAATCTGGATTGGCGCTTGGAAGAAGGCGCTCTCGTGGCTCGCGCGGCCGGCTTTGGCGGCAATGTCGAGATAGGTGCGGCGGGACAGCTGACCTTCGACGCGGGCGAGGGGGCGGAGACGGAAACCGTCTATCCCTACGCTCTTTCGGGTAATGGCCGTTTCGACATCAAGGGAGCTGACATGCTCGTCCTGACCGGCCAGTCCACATTCTCCGGCCGGACGGAGGTTGCCGACAGCGCGCTGCGGGTCGATGGCGCACTGGGCGGTACGCTCCATGTCGGCGCGAATGGCATGTTGAGCGGCGATGGGCAGGTCGGCGCCGTGGAGATTTCTACTGGCGGGCGCCTGACGGGCAGGGCCGGCGCGACGCTTCATATGGGAAGTCTTGTACTTGGCGCCGGTTCGATCACGCAGGCCACTTTCGGGACGACGCAAGATCCGGCGTTGTTCGATGTGGCGGGCGATGTGACGCTGGACGGCACGCTGCATGTTTCCAACGGGGCGCCATTGGGTGAAGGGCTTTATCGGCTCATCAGCTATGGCGGCAAGCTCACCGATGGAGGGCTGGAGATCGGTGTACTGCCGCCCGGTCAAGCTGCCCACGGTCTTTCGATCCAGACCGCGACGATGGGACAGGTGAATCTTCTTTCCGGCACGGCGGCGCGGCCCTTGCAATTCTGGGACGGCGGCGACCCGACCCGCTATGGAAACGGCCGGGTGGACGGCGGCCCCGGCGTCTGGCGCAACGGAGCGCTCAGTTGGACTGGGCAGGACGGAATCGTCAACGAAGCTGGAAAGGCCAATGGCTTTGCGATCTTCACCGGCGATAGCGGGCAGGTCCTGATCGACAATAGCGCCGGGGCGGTAAAAACCGGCGGATTGCAGTTCGCGACCGGCGGCTATGTCCTGTCGGGAGGCACCCTGACATTGGCGGGAGGGAATCGCACGGTCATCCGCGTTGGCGCGGGCAGCGTGTGGGATTCCAGCCTGAGCGCCGAAATCGCCGCGCCCCTGTCCGGAACCACGACCGTGGTCAAGCGCGATGCGGGCACGCTCATCCTGTCCGGCGCCAACAGCTACACGGGCGATACCGAAGTCGAGGCGGGCACGCTGATCGGCAACATCCGCGCGCTTCGCGGCAATGTCCGCAATGCGGCGACGCTGGTGTTCGATCAGCGGGATAATGGCAGTTTCTCCGGCGCGATCGGGGCGCTCGATGGAAACGCCGGGACGATGGTGAAAAGGGGTAGCGGCGTGCTGACGCTCACTGGCCCCAGCACGCTCGACTGGCGATTGGAAGAGGGACGGCTGGCGGCCGCCGCGAGCCGCTTTACCGGCAATGCCGACTTGCGGCCGGGCGCGGAACTCCAGTTCGCGGAGACCAGCGCCAGCCGCTATTCCGGCCGGATCGGCGGCAGCGGGCGGTTGATCAAGGCGGGCGACGGCGCGTTGACCCTCAGCGGCGATTCCTCCGGCTTCACCGGCAGCACCCAGCTTCAGTTCGGACGCCTGATCGTCGACGGAAAGCTGGGCGGTCAGATAGCGGTGGAAGCGAACACACTGCTGGCCGGCCGTGGGACATTGGGGTCCGTCCGGGTCGCTCCAGGCGGCAAGATCGCGCCCGGCCCAGGGATCGCAACTCTTCACGTCGAGGGAAATCTGACCTTCGCGCCGGGAAGCCGCTATGAGGTGGAGGTCGATCCCTACGGCACGTCGGCGGATGCGATCATTGTGAGCGGCGTTGCGACGCTGGGCGGCACAGTTGCCCATATCGGCGCCAGCGGCATTTACCGGCCCAGTTCTACCTATGTCATTCTTCTCGCAGAGGGCGGAGTGCAGGGCCGGTTCGACGCGGTCACGTCCACCTATGCCTTCCTGACGCCTCGGCTCCGCTACGGCCATGACAGTGTGAGGCTGAGGCTGGATCGCAATGATGTCCGGTTCAGCGATGTCGCCACATCCTTGAACCAGCAGGCGACCGGCGCGGCGCTGGAGAGGATGGCGGCGGGCAACAAAGTACAGGATGCCGTGTTGATGAGCGACGCCGAGACGGCGCGCAAAGCCTTCGATCAACTGTCCGGTGAATTTCATGCCTCCCTGCGTGCAGCGTTGATCGAGAACAGCAGCCTGTCACGCGATGCGGCGCTAGACCGATTGCGCGGGACGGTTTCGGACCGTCCGGGGCTCACCTATTGGGGACAGGCGCTGGACGCCTGGAGCCATTGGCGCAGCGACGGCAATGCCGCGCGATTCGACCAAAGTTCGTCGGGCGGTCTGATGGGCATTGAGGCTCAGGCACCCGGCAGCAGCTTTCGCCTTGGCATGATCGGCGGTCACAACCGCGATCGCATGAGGGGAGAGGGGCAGGCGGATGTGGACAGTTATCACGCCGGACTCTACGGCGGCGGGACGCTGGGCCGGGTGGCGCTGCGCGGCGGGTTGGCCTTCGCCTGGCAGAATGTGGCGGTCCAGCGTTCCGTGCGCTTTTCCGGTTTTGCAGATGGTGTCGTCACGCAGTATCGCGCGACGACCGCGCAGATGTTTGGGGAGACCGCTTATCGCATCGAGACTGCGGCAGGATCAATCGAGCCCTTCGTCAGCATCGCACATGTGCGGCTGGATGTCGGTCGCGGGCAGGAAAGCGGCGCGGCGGCGGCGTTGCAACTGGAAGCGGATTCCCTGCGCACCAGCTACGCGACCGCGGGCACGCGCGGCGACCTCGATTTGGCTGTAGGAAGCGCTCGGCTCGCGGTGCGCGCATCGGCGGGCTGGCAGCATGTTTTCGGAGATCAACTACCTGTGGTTCAGGCTGCCCTTGACGGCCAGCGTTTTGCGGTCAGCGGCCTGCCGATTGCACGCGACAGTCTGGTCAGCGAATTGCGGTTGCATGGTGCGATCCGCGACCAGTTGCAGATCAACCTCGGTTATCAGGGCGCGATTGCCCGTAGTGGGCAAAATCATCAGCTTCAGGCCGGCCTGAACTGGCAATTTTGATCTTGCAGGAGAATAGAAGGCAGCTTTCCCGAATCGCTTGCCGCTGACGGTCGTTCGGAAATCGGCCAATTCTAGGCTCTAAAAAATGTGAAAGCGGACCGACCGGACCTCGGAGCAGAAAATTCGCTCTTGAGCGTCCTATAAGGGTCGTCATCTTAAGTCGTTCACCACCGACCATTCTAAGTCGAACCGTGCCAGATATTTTCGCAAGCGATCCGCATCATTCGAGCTGCTGCGGCGCGCGCGCGAGGCGCTGAAGAGGGTTCGCCCTGCTTCCGAAAGCGAACGGCTAGCGCGACATACCCGGATTGTCTCGGCGAGTTGGACGCGATCGAACAGGTCGAGTTCGACAATCTGCTCGTCGCTCAATATCTCGGGCAGAATGTCTACGGCGTTATCAGCCTGACCTGACCATAGCCGCCGCAGCCGCTCGATTTCTTTGTCGACGCAGTTCACATCAATTCGTCCTTTCGGGCTGAGCGTCGCCATTCGCGTCACGCTAGCGGCAAGGTCACGGAAATTGCCCGGCCAGCTTGCCTCTCCGGACGTCGCGAAGGCCAGATAGCGCTGGCGTGCTTCCTTGTTGAAACTGGCCTGATCGCCTTCGCGCTCGGCGAACCGATCCAATTCATAGTCGAGATTGGGCTCGATATCCTCGCGCCGCTCAGAGAGGCCGGGCAGGCGAAAAGTCCACAGGTTGAGACGTGCGTACAGATCGTCGCGGAAGGCACCCGATGCCACTGCTTCGCCCAGATCACGGTTGGTGCCGGCGATCAGCTGGAAGTCCGACGCGACCTCCTTGTCCGCACCGACGGGGAGGAAGCGCTTGTCCTCGATGGCGCGCAGGATCATCGCCTGCTCGTCGAGGCCCAGTTCGCCGATCTCGTCGAGGAACAACATGCCCTTGTCGGCAGAGCGAAGCAGGCCCGGCCGGTCGGCGACTGCGCCGGTGAAGGCACCCTTGCGGTGGCCAAACAGTGCCGACATCGCGCTATCGCCCTTCAGCGTCGCGCAGTTCACTTCCACGAACGAGCCGGCGATCTGGTGCTTGGCCTTCTTCAGCTCATAGATCCGCCGCGCAAGCTGGCTCTTGCCCGCGCCCGTCGGCCCCATGAGCAGTACGGGCGCGCGGGACCGCAGCGCGACCTGCTCGATCTCGTCGATCATGCAGTTGAAGGCGGCGTTGCGCGTATCGATGCCGGATTTGAGGAATGAGGTACTCTCCGCGCTCGCAACGGCAAAACGGGTGGCGATGCTGTCATAGCGCGACAGGTCGAGGTCGATGATGCTCCAGCGGCCGGGCGCTCCGCCATCCTCGGCGCGCTTGGCCGGTTGGGTCTGGAGCAGGCGCCCCGGCAAATAGCGGGCCTCGGTCAGCAGGAAGAGGCAGATCTGTGCGACATGGGTGCCAGTGGTGATGTGGAGGAGATAGTCCTGCTCGTCCGGGTCGAACGGCTCCGCGCGTGCGAAGTCGAGCAGCTTTCCATAGACTTCCTCAAAATCCCACGGATCGCGGAAGTCGAGCACGCGCATGTCAACCTGGGTCTCCGGTGAGACCGAGGCGACATCCTCCGCAACATATTCGGCAAGGCGCCGGTGAGCGGTGCCGTGGAGCAGCACCAACCGATCGACCCGCAAATCTTCGTGCATCGTGAGCGCGACCGTCGGTCGCCACTTGTTCCAGCGTGAAGGCCCGAATTTGCTTGCATCGAGCGTCGAGCCCAGGAATCCGATGACGGTGAGAGGTTTCATTCTTATACTATAGGATAAAAATATATCCTTTGCGATATGAAATTTGATCGCCGTCAAGCGAGGCGTATCGCCAGGCCGGAAAATAAATTACTATATATCAATGGTATGTCATTTTCCTTCGTCTCAATCTGCGGATTGGCACACCTCCTGCAATCTGGATTTGTGTCGGCAGAGGCGGATTACTCGGTCGGCAGGCGGAACTGGGGCGGTCGGAATGGGCTGGCCGCCCCAAGGATCGGAAATTCACAGGGCGTAGCTCAGTCTGCGCAGAGCGCCTGCCTTGGGAGCAGGAGGCCGCAGGTTCAAATCCTGCCGCCCTGACCAGATGAGGAGTTGGACGATGGCCAACAAGGGACTTTTTGCGAGCGCCGTGGCGAAGCTGTTGCCGCGCACCGACGCGCTGAACCGGGAGGGCGCGCCGGCCTACGCCTATGGGCCGAAGGCGAAGCTCGCCCAGTTGGCAACGACCGGTACACTGGCCGACAATTTCTACGGTGCGGCGGAGACGCAGCTTGCCGATGTGCTGGATGCGGCCCGCGCGGTCGATCCGACTTTCGTGGCGCAGGCCGCGATCTATGCCCGCACGTCCAGTGCGATGAAGGACATGCCGGCCTTGCTGGCGGCCTATCTGACGGTTGCGGATCCTGACCTCGCGGTCCGGGTCTTTGGCAAGGTCGTGAACAACGGCCGCATGTTGCGCAGCTTCGTGCAGATCATGCGCTCGGGGCAGGTCGGGCGGACGTCGCTCGGCACGCGGCCGAAGCGGCTGGTCCAGCGGTGGCTGGAGCAGGCGTCGATCCGCGACCTGATGCAGGCTGCGACCGGCAGTGCGCCGAGCCTGGCGGACATCGTCAAGATGGTCCACCCGCGCCCCGCGGATGCGGAGCGCAAGGCTTTCTATGGCTGGCTGATCGGCCGTCCCTATGACGTTGCCGCTCTACCCGCCGAGATCGCCGCGTTCGAAGCCTGGAAGCAGGATCGCACGCTGCCGCTGCCGCAGGTGCCGTTCGAGTGGCTGACCGCTTATCCGCTGAGCGCGGAACAGTGGGCGGCGCTTGCCGGCCGCATGGGCTGGCAGGCGCTGCGGATGAATCTCAACACGCTGGCGCGCAATGGTGCGTTCGGTGTGGAGGGGCTCACCGATCAGGTAGTGGCCCGGCTCACCGACCGCGACGCGCTCCGCGCCGTGCGGCCCATGCCCTATCAGCTGATGATGGCGCTGGGCCAGGTCGGTGACGGCGTGCCGCTCAAGGTGCAGGCGGCGCTGGAGGAGGCGCTGGAGCTGTCGCTCCGAGGCGTGCCAACGGTGCCGGGTCGCGTGGTCGTCTGCCCCGACGTGTCGGGGTCGATGCAATCGCCGGTGACGGGCTACCGCAAGGGTGCGTCGTCCAAGGTGCGCTGCATCGATGTCGCCGCCCTGGTCGCGGCGGCGATGCTGCGCTCCAACCGTGAAGCGCGGGTCATCCCGTTCGAGCAGGCGGTCGTGCCAGTGACGCTGAAGGCCTCCGACCGGGTCGCGGCGAATGCCGCGAAGCTGGCGGCGGTCGGTGGTGGCGGAACGAACGTCTCGGCGCCGCTCGCTCTCCTCAACAAGGAGAAGGCGGCGGTCGATCTGGTCGTCATCGTCTCGGACAATGAGTCCTGGGTCGATGCGACGCGGAACGGCTCGACGGCGACGATGCAGGAGTGGACGAAACTGGTGAAGCGTAATCCGCAGGCCAAGCTCGTCTGCATCGACATCTCGCCCTACGGCACCACGCAGGCAACCGGGCGACCGGAAATCCTGAATGTCGGGGGCTTCTCCGACGCGGTGTTCGACACGATTGCGCGCTTTGTCTCCGGCGAAACGCGCGACTGGGTGAGCATCGTCGAACAAGTCGAGGTCTGAACGAACAGGGTCGTGGCGAATGCTGGCAGGACTACATGTCTCCAAACCACGAGGCCCGACGAGTAAAGCACCCGGAAGGCAGTTGTGCCGAAGGGAGATGCGGGTTCGAACCCCGCCGCCGATACGTAGCTTAAGGGCCGCGTCTTGCCGAACCTCGTCGTCACGACCCGCTTTGAATTATCACGGCGAATGCCGAGAAGGACTACATTGGTAATGTGGTTGTCGCGGGTTCAAGTCCCGCCGGACCGCCCAATCGGTCCGTAGTGTAACGGTAGCACAGGGACCGTCCGCAAGGACGGAGAGAAGTCTGTCAAAACCTCGTCGCCATGGCACCGAAATTTGAGCTGGCGAATGCCGGCGGGACTACACGGGTAAGGCCGAAAGGCCGAGCGGTTCGAATCTGCTCCGGAGCAATCCGGCCAGGATGCTCCGGGATGTCTCGCCAAAACTCGTCGCCGGCACCATGAATAGATAAGGGAGGTCGAAATGACCGAGAGCAGGACTTACGATATTCAGCATGTCGAAGGCGGTAAGCCGGTCAAGCTGTGGACGCGCGGCGTGCCGGTCGACGAGAAGGCGCATGAGCAGCTCCGCAAGGCGGCGCGAATGCCCTTCCTGTTCAAGCATGTGGCGGTCATGCCGGACGTACATGTCGGCATCGGCGCGACCGTTGGTTCGGTGATCCCGACCAAGGGCGCGGTGATCCCGGCGGCCGTGGGTGTGGACATTGGCTGCGGCATGATGGCGGCGCGCACGTCGCTGATGGCGAGCGACCTGCCGGACAATCTGGAGGGCATCCGTTCGGCCATCGAGCAGGCGGTGCCGCACGGCCGTTCGGTCGGTCGCGGCCAGCGCGATCATGGCTCGTGGGGCGCACCGCCGGTTGAGATCGTGGACGCCTGGGCGACGCTCGTGGAACGGTTCGACCGGATCACGGCGAAATATCCGCGGTTCAAGAACACGAACCAGCTTACCCACCTGGGCACGCTGGGGACCGGCAACCACTTCATCGAGCTGTGCCTCGATACCGAGCAGCGCGTGTGGATCATGCTCCATTCGGGTTCGCGCGGCGTGGGGAATGCGATCGGCACGTTCTTCATCGAACTGGCCAGGCAGGACATGCGTAAGTGGTTCATCAACCTGCCCGACGAGGATCTGGCCTACTTCCCGGAAGGGACCGACCATTTCGACGACTATGTCGAGGCGGTCGAGTGGGCGCAGGACTTCGCGGCGCTGAACCGCAGGATGATGATGACCAATGTGATCCGGGCGCTTCGCGGCCAGATCGCCAAGCCTTTCGACGCCGAGCTCGAAGCGGTGAACTGCCATCACAACTATGTGACGCGGGAGAACCATTTCGGCCAGAATGTGCTCGTGACCCGCAAGGGTGCGGTGCGCGCGGCGAGGGGCACGATGGGCATCATCCCGGGCTCGATGGGCGCGAAATCGTTTATCGTGCGTGGTCTCGGCAATGCGGAATCGTTCGAGAGCTGCAGCCATGGCGCGGGACGCGTGATGTCCCGGACCCAGGCCAAAAAGTTGGTCTCGCTCGACGAGCATATCGCCGATACCGCGGGCGTCGAGTGCCGCAAGGATGAGAGCGTCATCGACGAAACGCCCAAGGCCTACAAGCCGATCGAAGCCGTGATGGCCGCCCAGGCCGATCTGGTGGAGATCGTCCATACGTTGAAACAGGTGGTGTGCGTCAAAGGCTGAACCTTTGGCGCGCACTGCTTCCAAATGAGAATCATCATGCAGACCGTCACCAATCAGAGCATTGCCCTGGCCGTTCGGCGCGAGATCGAGACGCGGCTGACCGCCATTGAAGAGGCGCATGATGTGCGGATCTTGCTGGCGGTCGAGTCCGGTTCACGCGCATGGGGCTTCCCCTCGCCCGACAGCGATTATGACGTGCGCTTCATCTATGTGCGGCCGCGCGCATGGTATCTTTCGCTGAAACCGGGACGTGATGTGATCGAGACGCCGATCGAGGACGACATCGATCTGAACGGATGGGACATACGCAAGGCGCTGGGTCTCCTTCTCAAGTCGAACGCGGTGGTCAGCGAATGGATTGAAAGCCCGATCCGCTATCGACCCGTTCATTCGGCCGTGGCCCCGCTGGCCGCGTTGGCGGACCAACTGTTGGATGCGCCGGGTCTTGCCCATCATTATGCCAACCTTGGCCGCAATGCGGCTGAACGCTGGCTGGAGGATCACGGAGACGTGCCGGTGAAGCGGTATTTCTATGCCCTTCGTCCAGCACTCGCGATCCGTTGCATGAGGCTCAATGGGAATGTGCGTCCGCCGATGAATCTTCAGGCTCTTGTCGAATTGAGCGCACTGCCTGACTGCATGCGGGATGAAGTGGCGAAGCTGGTCGAGGCCAAACGGCAGAGCAATGAACTGAGCAATGCAACCCGTGTGCCTGCTCTGGACGACTTGATCCGCGAAGAACTAGCGCGTGCGGGCGAGTTGCCAGAGAGGGGGCTGGATATCGACGGCGTCACAGCAGCCGATCACCTCTTTCTCGAACTGGTAGACACATGATCACGATTGACGGATCGGAAGGCGAAGGGGGCGGGCAGGTCGTGCGCAATGCGTGCGCGCTTTCGCTCGTTATCGGCAAGGCCGTCCGCATCGAGAATGTCCGCGCCAAACGGTCGAAACCGGGGCTCATGCGCCAGCATGTGACTGCGGTGGAAGCCGCGTGCGTCATCGGCAATGCCGAATGCGAGGGGCTTCATGTCGGTTCGTCCGCGCTCAGCTTCACGCCCGGCCGCGTCGTGCCGGGCGAATATCATTTTGCTGTCGGCACGGCAGGATCGACGGGACTTGTCTTGCAGACGGTGCTGATGCCGTTGCTGCTCGCCGATGCGCCGTCGCGGCTGGTGCTGGAGGGCGGCACGCACAACATGCTGGCGCCGCCGTTCGACTTCATCGCGAAATGCTTCCTGCCGATCATCAATCGCATGGGGCCGAAGGTGGAGGCTCGGCTTGTCCGTCACGGCTTCTACCCGCGCGGTGGCGGCCGGATCGAGGTCGACATCAGCCCGGCGCCGCTGCGGCCGATCGACTGCCTAGAGCGCGGAGCCCTGATGGGCGTCAGCGGCCAGGCGTTGTTTGCTGGCCTACCGTTCGAGATTGCAGAGCGCGAAATCAATGTCGTGCGCCGCGACCTCGGCTGGTCGGAGCGGGAAGCATGTGCTCGCGAGCTTCCGGACGATCAGGGCCCCGGCAATATCCTGTTGCTTGAAGCGCAGTTCGAGCATGGGACCGAGATCGTTAGCGGATTCGGCCAGTTGGGCGTGCCGGCCGAACGCGTGGCAAAGAAGGCGGTCGGGCGAATGCTTGGCTTCCTGGAATCCAGTGCATTTGCCGGCCCCTATCTGGCGGATCAGTTACTCCTTCCCTTTGCCCTTGCGGGCGGGGGCAGCTTTACCACGGTCAAGCCGAGCCAGCACAGCCTGACGGCCATTGACGTGATCGGGCGCTTTCTGGATCGGCGACTTGGGTTCGCCCAGCAACATGGTGGGACGCATCTGCTGGCCGTCCGATAACGTGCAGCCAAGTTCCGTGTCAGGCGGAGCATGGCTGGCCGCGCATATTGTCGCGTTGCCAAGTCATGATGAATCGACTATTGAGCCCGCAGCCGATCCCGGCCGGTCCTGAGTGTAGAAAGGAGAATGACATGCGAGCAGCACCTGCAAGCCAGCCAGAAATTCTTCTTATCCAGAATGTTCAGGATGATATTGCATGGGCAATTTCCCTGCAGGTGACTTCGCTCACCTGACGCATATTGCTGACCCGCGCCGCGCGGGCCAGATCAACTTCAATCATTTCGACATCAGCGTTTCCGCTTCCTTGCCCAACGGGAAGGAGGTCGATCATGCGCGCTGACATGTTCAAGACCATCGTGGAGCGACCGCGCTGGGGGGCGAGTCACGCACGTTCCGCAAAGCTGAAAGGAAAAGCCTCCCGGGGCATCAAGCAGATAGGCTTAAAGCGCCATGCCAAGATCGGGACACCTTACACCAAGAGCCTCAACGAGAATCTTGCGCCGCTTGTTCGTTTCCTGCGCAGCAGGCGTGGCAAGCCTTGGGATATGGTCTTCAGCGAGATTTGCGCGGGCCTCGATACCGGTAGCACGGTGAAGATGCATGTCCGCCAGCATCTGGAGGATTATGTCCTCACCCGCATCTCCATTGGTCGTCATGGCGAATGGATGTTCGAGGGAGAGGTGCTCGAACGGGAAGGGCGCTGGTTCCGGCGCCGCGCGTTCTTCGTGGACCCTGAAGATGGGCTTTTGAAGGACTATGTCCAGCTTCGGCATAGGCTACCGCCCGCCAATCGCGCGTGCCAAACCAATGCTCCATTGAAGGGAGGTGCATGATGCAACAGTCCTGCATTACCCTCATTGCGAATGATCCTGCTCGCCTCGATCCTCTCGCCGTTGATCAACTCCATGCCACGGCGAAGCTGGACGGCATCCGGCGCGTGGTTGGCCTGCCTGACCTCCATGCCGGCAACGGTATTGCGGTCGGCGCAGCCTTCTGGTCGGAAACCCATATCTATCCGCATCTGGTCGGCAGCGACATTGGATGCGGCATGGCCTTATGGGAAACCGACCTAGCCCTGCGCAAGTTCAAGCTGGGAGTGGCGGAACGGAAGCTGCATGATCTCGACACGCCTTGGGAGGGGGATAGCGAAGGAGCGCTCATTGCGGCCGATTTGCCAGCGACCATGGCCGATCCATCGCTGGGTACCATCGGCGGCGGCAACCATTTCGTCGAGTTGCAACGGATCGAGGATGTCGCTGACTCCGCGCGCTTTGACGAACTAGGGCTTGGTCGCGACCGGTTGTGGATGATGGTTCACAGCGGATCTCGTGGGCTGGGGCATGCGATCCTGACCACGCATGCGGCCAGGAATGGGAGTGCCGGATTGAAAGCCAATCAGCCGGACGGTCTCGCCTATCTCGTCCGGCATGATCAGGCCCTAAACTGGGCCATGCTCAACCGGCGGATCATCGCCGGGCGTTTCGCGGAAAAGCTGGGGTTCGAGGGGCGTTGCGTCCTCGATATCTGCCACAACAGCGTCACGCCCCATCAGGGCGGATGGCTGCATCGCAAGGGTGCCGCACCGGCCGATCGGGACCTCGTCGCGATCCCCGGTTCGCGCGGGGATTTCAGTTATTTGGTCGAGCCGTTGGCTGATCGCGCCGATGTTGCGCTCCATTCCCTTGCCCATGGTGCGGGGCGCAAATGGAGCCGCAAGGATGCCCATGCCCGCCTGTCCCGTCGCTATCGACCGGCTGAACTGGAGCGGACGGACCTTGGCAGTCGGGTGATCTGCGAAGATCGGCGACTGATCTTCGAGGAGGCACCTCAGGCGTACAAGGATATAGGCGGCGTGATTGGCGATCTGCACGATGCGGGCCTGATCCGAGTGATCGCGCTTCTGCGTCCCTTGCTCAGTTATAAAACGAGGCGCCCATGAGCGACATCATCCTTCATCTGACCTCCGGCAGTGGGCCGGAGGAGTGCCGCTGGGTCGTCTCCCAGTTGGCCATGGCTTTCGCGCGGGAAGCAAAGGAGGCTGGCGTTGCCTGCGAACTGGTCGAAAGCCATGATGGCCTGCCGTCTTCGCTCCTGCTTCGAATATCGGGCGAAGGCGCAGGCGCCTTCGCATCCAGGCGTGTAGGCACGATCTTGTGGAAGGGGGAAAGCCGATTCCGCACTCATCACAAGCGTCGCAACTGGTTCGTCGGCGTGAGCGTCGCGCCAGAAGCCGATGCGATTGCCGATTTGCGAGAGGAGGATATCGACTATCAAGCGATGCGGGCCAGTGGCCCGGGCGGCCAGCATGTGAACAAGACCGACAGCGCTGTGCGTGCAACGCATCGCCCCACGGGCCTCGTCGCCACCGCCCAGGAACAACGATCCCAGCACGCCAATCGGAAACTGGCGAAACTGAAGCTGGCGATGTTGATCGAGGATCAGCGGGCCCATTCGCAAGCCAAAGGGCGACAGGCAGAATGGGCTGTTCACAAACAACTGGAGCGCGGCAATCCTGTGCGCGTCTATTCTGGTCCGCAATTTATTTCAAAACGCACGTCATAGACGATTGGGGAGGCTGGTGTCGCAGAAGCGGCATCAGTCTTCTTCTGATTCGCAAATCAGATTTCGAGGGAAAGCGTTGAGTCTATATCGGCCGCGGAGGATTGGCCTATTTTGAATCGTTATGCCTGCCATCATGGCCCTAGGAGACGTGTCATGGGATTATCAGAATTTGATCCCGCCGCCCGGGAGCGAATATCTTGGAACGCCGGACGCAAGGTCGGCGCGAAGCGGGCGTTGAAGCCCCGTCAGATTTGGGCGATCCGCTTCTTTCTCGACCAGCATGGGCGCATTCGGGATCGAGCCCTCTTCGATCTAGCTATCGATAGCAAATTGCGCGGCTGCGATCTGGCGAAAATCAGGATCAGCGATATCGTTTGCGATCGGAAAATTCGAACGCGTGCTACAGTCGTTCAGCAAAAGACCGGAAGACCAGTCCAGTTTGAACTGATGGACGATGCTCGCGCAAGCCTGCTGAAATGGCTCGAACTGCGGTGTGGATCCCTGGAGGACTTTGCATTCCCCAGCCGCACTGATCACGTAACCCTCATCAGCACAAGGCAATATGCCCGCCTGGTCGATGAATGGGTCACGGGAATTGGCTTGCCCAGCGAGGACTATGGTACCCACTCTCTACGGCGGACCAAGGCATCGATCATCTACAAGGCGACTGGATATCTCCGCGCGGTCCAGATTCTGCTTGGGCACACGAAGATCGAAAGCACGTCCGATACCTCGGAGTTGATGTGGAGGATGCTTTAACTCTCGCAGAGGGCACAGAAATCTAAGCTCGCCTAGCTCCTTGTCGCTGCGAGGAGCCAGTCGGTCACGGGGATCGTCGTCGTGTTGATGAGCTGAAGCATCCGCTGATGGTCGCTCACGCCCGGCGTCTGCGCGGTGTGCCGGGGACCCAGCACAGCCTGCTGCGCGGCGATGGCAGGCAAGGTCGGGAAGAGGAATGCCGCCAGCCCGTCGGGATTGACGCGCGAGATGACGGTTCCCGTGCCATGCTCGCGGTTCTCGCTGAAGTTCAAGATGAAGAGGTTCTCGATCCCGCCGCCGGGCTTGAAGAGAAGTGAGACGCGGCCCGCAGTGGCGTTGATATTGTCATAGTCGCGGCCGGTCGCGGTTTCCCGGGTGAAGCCGTCGCGGGTGCGGTGTCAGATGCCGGCACGGAGCAGTAGCTTGTCGTCCATCAGCGGGACGTTGGCGACCGCCTCCTGCTGGAAATTGCTGTAATTTCCATATCCCACGCGAGCATAGCCGCCCGGTTCGTTGGTCGGGCGGGCAGGCGAAAAGAGGATGGCGCCGCCCACCGAGTTGCGGCCGAACAGGGTGCCCTGCGGACCGTTCAGTACCTGGACGCTGCCCATGTCGAACAGCGCACCGTTGCCGTTGCCGGGCACCGGCACCTCCGCGAAATAGGCCACAACGGAGGGATCGGTGCCGTAGGTCGTGCCTTGACCGCGCAGCGTGTAGTTGTTGGAACTGCGCGCAGTGTTGGTGCTGACGTTGAGCGACGGCGCAAGATACTGGACATCCTGCACGCTCGTCAGGTTCTGCCGCCGGATCACGTCCGAGCTGACGACGCTGACCGAGACCGGAACCTTGTCGATCCGCTCTTCCTTGCGGCGCGCGGTGACGACAATATCGTCCACCGGCATGGCGGCGCTCTTTCCGTCCGTCTGCGGCGCCGCAGCGGCGCCGCCGGCGCCCAGGCCCGTGGTCGCGAGCAAGACGGCGATCCCGCCGAAGCCATATGAAATTCCCTTTTGAAGCGGCTTGACCACATGTCCCTCCCATCAAGATCTGTTCCGGCGCTTAGATGGCCTTTCCAGCGGTCGCGGCGCATACCCCGAACAAACTAGACGGGCATCGACGCGATGACATGCAAAATGGTCCTGCCGAACACGCAAGTTCCGTCATAGTTGATTTTGACGATGTACGCCTTTCTCTCCGTCCATATCCAAGGGGAACACCGGGCAAATGCCCGAATAAGGAGAGCTCCATGGCGTCCCGGTTCGATGTGCAGGATATCATTGTCGATGAACAGGAGATCGTGGCGCGCGCGCGCGCGCTGATCCCGCTGTTGCGCGAACGTGCGGTGGAGGGCGAGGCGAACCGTGTTGTCAATTCCGATACCGTTCGCAGAATGAAGGAGGCGGGCCTGTTCCGCGTCCTCCAGCCCAAGCGCTGGGGCGGATACGAGTTGGGCCAGCGCGCCCTGGCCGAAGTGCAGATCGCTCTGGCGGAGGGCGATATGTCCGTCGCCTGGATTTATGGGATCCTGAGCGTCCACAGCCTTCATATCGGGTTGATGGAGGATCGCGCCGCGCAGGACGTATGGGGACAGGACACGTCCGTGCTCGTCGCTTCGCCCTACATGCCCGGCGGCAAGGCGACACCGGTCGAAGGCGGCTACGAGTTCTCTGGCCGCTGGTCCTATTCGAGCGGCTGCGACCATTGCGACTGGACGTTCCTCGGCGGCTTCGTCAACGGCGATCCGAGCGACTATCGCTCCTTCCTGCTGCCGCGCAAGGACGCCAAGATCGACGATAGCTGGCGCACCACCGGGCTCAGGGCCACGGGTAGCCAGGACATCGTCGTCGACAGGGCGTTCGTGCCCGAATACCGCACCCACCGGTTCATCGACGGTTTCACGGGCAACAATCCCGGCAAGGCGGTGAACCATCATCCCCTGTTCGCGATGCCGCACCAGCTCATCTTCATGCGCGCGATCACCAGCGGCCAGATCGGCGCGCTGCAGCACATGGTCGATCTGTTCACCGCCTATGCCAAGGACAAGGTGTTCATGGGCAGCGAGACGGCCAAGGACCCCGACGCGCAGTTCGCGGTGGCATCGGCGGTGGCCGGTATCGACGAGATGAAGAAGTCGATGTTCGCCAATTTCGAGATCATGCTCGACTATGCCGAGCGCAACGAGATGCCGCCGATCGAGATGCGCCATATGATGCGTTTCCAGAGCGCCAGCGTCGCCGACCGCAGCGTCAAGCTTGCCGAGGCCATGCTGACCCTTTCCGGCGGCGGCGGCGTCTACGACAAGTCGAACATGGGCCGCATCTATCGCAACATGCTGACCGGCCGCCAGCACGCCGCCGCGCAGCATCGCAACTACGGGCGGATCTTCGGCGACCTGCTCCTCGGCGGGGAGCCATACGACATCTTCGTGTGAGGCTGCTCGACCAGCGCCATTCAGCCGGGCGAGGAACGCAACCTTGGTTTGCCGCCGCACCCCCCAGCGGCAAAGGCGGGCGACCGGCGTCCCAGCGGGATCACGCTGTTCGACAGGACATGCACCACATCCGCCTGCCGGTTGATGCCCATCTTCTGGAAGATCGAGCGCAGATGCGCGCGCACGGTATGCTTGCTGATGTCGAGCATCGTGCTGATCTGATCGATCCTCCGGCCATTGGCGAGGTCGATGGTGATCTTCGCCTCGGTCGGCGTCAGAGAGAACAAGGTCTGCAGCAGGGAGACATCCTCGTATCGCAGCCAGATATCGTCCCTGACGAACAGCAGCGCACACGTCTCGCTCTTGTCGGTGAGCAGGGAGTGTGTCGGCATCGCCACGATCAAGAGGTCCAGCTTGCGGTCCGTTTCCGGCGCCGAGACGGACAATATCCGGGAGCTGGGCTCGCCATCGGCCCTGATGAGCGAGCGGATCGACTCCTGCAGCTTGCGATCGGCATATTGGTCATGAAGATGCAGGTTCCGGTCACGCGCGAAAAAGAAATCGCCGGCCGCGACGTGGCGTTGGGCCGACTCGTTAAGCGCGTGGAACTCGCCCAACGGCGTTATCATGAATATCGCCGTCGACAGTCTGTCCAGCGCCTGCGACTTGAACTGACTCAACGCATGATAGGTCGCCAGCTTTCGCCGCAGTCCCAGCGCGCGGCCGAAATGCCCGCCCGCCATGCGGAAGAAGGCGATGTCCTGCGTGTCGAACTCCGGTGCGGTCGAGCCGCGGTCGCAGTTGAGGTAATATTCCATCCCGCCGAACTTATCGATGCACATGGTCAGCATGCTGCGGGTGCCGAACCGGCTCAGCATGTCGGCGAGAGCTGGATCGAGATTTTGGTTCGACCAGTCGACGACGCAATGCTCGCCGGGCTTGAGCGGCACTGGGCCCAGCTCGCCATTGGCCCAGTTCTCCCATTCGGCGATCGTGTGCTGGTTGACGAGGGGGCCCGCGGCGAAGAGATGCTCGCGGTGCCGGCTGGCCGTCTGCACCATGCGGAGGCACACGCTGTTTGCCTGCATGCGAACCCGGAGAAGCTCCTGCGCCTTGGTCCATGGCGTGTCGGCGTAAATGTCGTCGTAGAGCGTCGTCAGCAGGCCATCCATCTTTGCGAGCATGTCTCTGGCCTCGGCCATGTTTCCTCCTGGCTGGCATGCCCGCTGTACCACGGGTCGCCTTCTTTCTCCGCGTGAACGATACGGCTTCGCCGGGTGGCGATCAATAATTTCTGGCTTGCGCCCCAGCCAAACCGATCGGCAATTATATACTTTACTTAGCAGCGTGATTGAGCCATACCATTTGTATGGCAACGAACATCACAGACCCGATCTTTCACGATGAAGCCAAGGCGCTGGCTCATATTGAGGCTTCGCGCTGGAGCGGTGAACCCAATTGCCCGCACTGTGGTTCGCCCCGTGTTCGCCGGATGGAAGGTAAAACGCAGGCTGGCATGTTCCTGTGCAACGATTGCCGCGACAAATTCACCGTCCGCACCGGCACCGTTATGGAGCGTTCGCACGTTCCCTTGCACAAGTGGCTACTAGCCACACACCTTATGGCGGCCTCGAAGAAGGGCATGAGCGCCAAGCAGATGGAGCGCATGCTGGGCGTCACCTATAAGACAGCTTGGTTCCTCTGCCATCGCATCCGCGAAGCTATGGATGGCGCAGCCCCTACGGGTCCGCTCGGAGGCCCCAACGCCGTTGTCGAGGCTGATGAAACCTATGTCGGCGGCAAGGCTAAGAACCGCGCCACCCGCAAGCCCGCCGCAAAGAAGGCAGTCGTGGCTCTGGTCGAGCGCGATGGCCATGTTCGCAGTTTCCATGTCGCCAATGTGACCGCCAAGGACGTTCGCGGCCTGATCGTCTCACACATCGACCGCGCCTCGCACCTGATGACGGACGAAGCGCCGATCTACACCCGCTTAGGCCGTGAGTTTGCAGGTCATTCGGCCGTGAACCATAGCGCCAAGGAATATGTGGCCACGGGCGGCTTCAAGCACAGCAACACCGCCGAAAACTTCTTTTCTATTTTCAAGCGTGGCGTAATCGGCACCTATCATCACATGAGCGAAGCACATCTTGGCCGCTACACGGCTGAGTTTGATCTCCGCTACAACACCCGCGACATGACGGATGGCGAGCGCGCTGCGATTATCCTCAAGGGCGGCGAAGGTCGTCGCCTTACCTATCGGCGGATTGATAAGCTCGCCGCCTAAGACGGCCCGCATCGCCGGCCAGATCGGGGCGAAAAGGAAGCGTTACTTTTCCTGAGACTCGACTCGCTTCTTCCGGCTAGCCCTGTGAGGCTTGTGGGGGGTTGCGAGCATGTTTTTGAGCGCCGCCTCTCGACGGGCCACCGTCTCCGCTTCGGAGTAGGTGTCATGTTGTTTCTGATCGGCGTTCGTCATGGTGGATAAGGTAACATCCGGCTCCTTTGCGAGCAATCTAGCAGTTCCTTACCTGAGAGATGGGCTGGCAACGCTGCTAATACCAATCCCAAGCGTCCTAACGGAATTGATTGGCCGTATTGTAGTACAATGGGGTGCATTTGAATTGAGAATGGATGCCCTGGTTCAGGGCACCTCTACTGAGGTGGTGTCGGCAATTCGGACAGGGTGATAAGCTCATCCCGACCTGAAGGAATGGACGGGAATGAAGACGACGAGAAAGCGCTACAGCGCCGAGTTCAAGGCGAAGGTGGCGATGGAAGCGATC
>NZ_JBEGHS010000004.1:0-67710 GCF_040676365.1 Sphingobium sp. LMA1-1-1.1 | reverse complement strand
CCGCCGTCCCGCGGGCATCACTGGTGGTGGTCGCGGCGACGCTGGGCCAGTTCGACCTGCCGGTGGAGGGTGTCGCCTTCATCCTGGCGGTGGACCATTTCATGGACATGGGCCGTACCGCGACCAACGTGCTGGGCAATGCGATCGCCACCAGCGTCATCACCAAATGGGAGGGCATGCTGGAGGTCGAGGAACCGGAATATGTGCCCCATCCCAAGGCACCGGCGCATGGCGCAGCGCACGGCCGCGCCGGGCTGGAGCTGGCCCCCGACATGATGAACGAGGAAAAGGGGCGTTAGGGCGCGTCCAGATCGCTGGAGCGTCGTGCGCAAAAATGGGAACTGGTTTTGCGCAAGAACAATGCGACATCAAAAGCATAGAGCGCGCTGCATGCCTCGGATTTAACGCAACGCGCTCCAGTCGCTGCTAATCCTTCTTCGCCGCCGCAGCCCAATAGGCCAGGCTGCGCGCAAAGCCTGCGAAGCCGCGCTCCAGCGCGGCGCCGCTTTCACCATGCGGACGGCCCTCGGCATCCAGCGTATCCCCGATCTGGCCGACGCTGAGGCGTTCCGGAAGCACCGCCATGCCCATGGCGTTCAGCGTTACTGTCCAGGCGGCGTGGCTGTTGACCCCGGCATAGCGCCCCATTGAATAGCTGGCGATGCCGGCAGGGCGGCGGTCGAATTCCTTGAGGAAATGGTCCGTGAGGTTCTTGAGACCCGGCTGCACGCCGCGATTATATTCGCCTGCGACGAAGACGAAGGCATCGGCGGCGGCAAGGCGTTGCGCCAGGGCCTCCATGGCGGGGGGTGCCTCGCCCGGCGGATAGTCGCTGTAGCGCATATCGAGCATGGGCAGGCCGACCGCCATCGCATCGACCAGTTCCGCCTTGTGACCGAGCGCCTGGAAGCCGTGGATCAGATAATCGGCAAGGCGTATGCCCAGCCGGCCCCGACGGTAGGAGCCGTAAAGGACGAGGATGTCGAGCGCCATGAAAGACTCCCTTGGTGGTTCAGGGGAAGTGTCGCACCGGCGACAGATGTCGTCCAGACGTCATGCGGCCGGCCCGGTCCTGTACATCCGTTGCGCCGAAATCAGCGCAATTTGGCAATGTTGAGCCCGTCCTGCTTGGCACGAGCCTTTACCGATTCCTCGCTGCGCGTAAGGGCCTTGGCGATCGCCTTGAGCGCCATGCCCTTCCTGGCCAGCGTGTGGAGCTTTTGCAGCTCATCCGCCGTCCAGGGCTGCTTGTGGCGCTCGAAGCGTTCGCCTGCCATCTCTATCAATCCGCGAAGGGATCGCGCACGAGGATGGTGTCCTCGCGCTCGGGGCTGGTGGAGACGAGGGTGACCGGGCAACCGATCAGTTCCTCGATCCGGCGGATATATTTGACCGCCTGCGCCGGAAGATCCGCCCAGCTGCGGGCACCCGCCGTCGTATCCTGCCAGCCTTCGATATCCTCGTAGATCGGCTCGGCCTTGGCCTGATCCTGAGCATGGGCGGGGAGATAATCATAAGTCTGGTCGCCAATCCGGTAGCCGACGCAGATCTTGAGCGTGTCGAAACCATCCAGCACGTCAAGCTTGGTAAGCGCGATTCCGGTGACGCCCGACACGGCGACCGACTGGCGCACCAGCACGGCGTCGAACCAGCCGCAGCGGCGCTTGCGCCCGGTGACGGTGCCGAATTCATGGCCACGTTCGCCCAGGCGCTGGCCGACCTCATTCTCCTGCTCGGTCGGGAAAGGGCCGGAGCCCACGCGGGTGGTGTAGGCCTTGACGATGCCCAGCACGAAGCCGGCGCCATTGGGGCCAAGGCCCGTGCCGCTCGCTGCCGTGCCCGCCACCGTGTTGGAGGAGGTGACGAAGGGATAGGTGCCATGATCGATGTCGAGCAACGTACCCTGCGCGCCTTCGAACAGGATGCGCCTGCCCTCCGCCTTGGCCTTGTTGAGCGTCAGCCAGACAGGCTTGACGAAAGGCAGGATGAAGCCGGCGATGTCGCGCAGTTCGGCCATCAGCGCGTCGCGGTCGATCGGCGCCTCGTTGAACCCGACGCGCAGCGCGTCATGATGCGCGGTCAGCCGGTCGAGTTGCGGACCGAGATCGTCGAGATGGGCAAGGTCGCAGACGCGGATGGCGCGGCGACCGACCTTGTCCTCATAGGCCGGCCCAATGCCGCGGCGGGTGGTGCCGATCTTGCCCGCGCCGCTCGCATCTTCCCGCAGACCGTCGAGATCGCGGTGGAAGGGCAGGATCAGCGGGCAGGTTTCGGCGATCTGGAGATTGTCCGGGGTGATCTCCACGCCCTGCCCCTTCAGCTTCGCGACTTCATCGCGGAAGTGCCAGGGATCCAGCACCACGCCATTGCCGATCACCGACAGCGTACCACGCACGATGCCCGACGGGAGCAGGGAGAGCTTGTAGACCTTCTCGCCCACGACCAGCGTGTGACCGGCATTATGGCCGCCCTGGAAGCGGGCGACGACGTCGGCGCGTTCCGACAGCCAGTCGACGATCTTGCCCTTGCCTTCGTCACCCCACTGGGCGCCGATCACGGTCACATTTGCCACAGATACAGTCCTCCGCCCGCCGCGCGGACCGGCCATGCCCTTCGACGGGACTCGGCATGCCGGTGGGATAGGGTGGATGCCGGGGCATCCTGCGGGGCGCGCGTTAGCCGGGCATGGCGGACGCGTCAAGGCGAAGGCGTTACACTTTGATACAGCGGGAGGGCTTTACGCGACCGGCCGGTTCGGCAAGCTCCCGGTCCGGATAGGAAAGGACGGGTCCATGCGGCGATTCATGACGGGAGCATTGCTCGGGCTGGGGCTGGCCCTGACGCTGGTCGCATCGGGCAGCGAGGCGCAGGGCCTGCGCGAACGCTGGCGAACGCGGATGACGGAGGGGCAGCAAAGTGCGCCGGGCGGTCAGACCATGGCCTATGGCAAGGATGGCCTGCAGGTGCTGGACTATTGGCCGGCCGAATCGAAAAAGGCGCCGCTGGTCGTCTTCGTCCATGGCGGTGGATGGAAACGGGGAAGCAAGGACAACGCCACCGGGGTCGCCAAGGTCAGGCATTATCACGAACTCGGCTATGCCTTCGCCTCCGTCAATTATCGGCTGGTGCCTGATGCGACGGTGGAGCAGCAGGCGCAGGATGTCGCGGACGCTCTGGCCTTTCTGCGGAGCAAGGCGCAAGACCTGGGTTTCGAGTCCAGCCGGATCGCGCTGATGGGACATAGCGCAGGCGCGCATCTGGTGGCGCTGGTGGGCACCGACATGCGCTATTTCACCACGGCGGGATTGACGCCCGATGCCGTGCGGGGGGTGATACTGCTGGATGGCGCAGCCTATGATGTCGGCCGCCAGATGGCGGAGGGCGGGCGCTTCATGGCCGGCACCTATGCGCAGGCATTCGGTACCGATCCGGCGCGACAGAGGGCGCTGTCACCAACATTTCATGCCGAAAAACCCGATGCGCCAAGCTTTCTGATCCTGCATGTCGACCGCGCGGACGGCGCGGCACAGTCCGAGGCGCTGGCGGCGACGCTGCGCCAGGCGGGAACGCCGGTGGAGATCGCGGCGCTGGAGGACCAGGGCCTTCGCGGGCATATGCAGGTCAACCGTTCCATGGGCGATCCCGATTATCCGGGGACCGCCATCGTCGATCATTATCTACGCCGCATCTTCGGTCAGTAGGCGCGCGGTTCGTCGCCGTCGAGCCAGTGGGAGCAGCGCAGCGCCTTGCCATCCTCCTCCCCCGTCAACGCGGCGATGGTCTGCCAGCCCTCACCCCGCAATTGCGCGGCGCGTGCCGTGTCATGGCGCAGCGGCAGGAACAGCCGCCTGGGCGCTTCGCCGCCAAAGCCCGCATCGATCAACGGATCGGGATAGAGGGAAAAGCCCATCGCCGGTTCATCCGAGCCGTCGGCGCGCATGATCGCATAGCTGCCGCCCCGGCCGATCTCTCCGGTGAACCCTTCCGCGAAGATCGAGAAGCCGAACCAGTTCTGATATTCGAAGCCGTGCCGTTCGGTGGGATCGAGCGTCAGCGTGATGTCCCAGCCGATCGGCCTGGCGATGGCGCGCAGGCCCGCGATCCGGCTGTCGATGGCGCCGCCCAGTTCGGCATTCAGCGCTTCCAGCCGCTCCATCGCCGCGTGGAACGGGCCGGTGCCCTCGATCAACGGCAGATAGGCGGCAGCGGCCGGGCTGATCGCCGCGAGCGCGCCCGCATCCTTGGCGTCGAGTTCGGCGCGCACGGCTTCGATCTCTTCCGACGCAAGCGGCAGAGGGCCGGCGGCGAGCATGTCGATCAGGTCCGGCAGGGTGAAGTCGATCGTTATGCCTGTGACCCCGGCCGCCTGCAGCGCCTCTATGGCGACGTTCACGATCTCCACGGCTGCCGCGACGCTGTCGCTGCCGATCAGCTCGGCGCCGACCTGGAAGCGCTCCCGCTCGGGGCGGAGCTGATTCGCACGCAGACGGATGACCGGGCCCGCATAGGACAGGCGGAGCGGACGCGGGGCGGAAGCCAGGCGCGTGGCGGCGATGCGGCCGACCTGCGCGGTCATGTCCGGCCGCAGGGCCAGGCTGCGCTGCGAAACCGGGTCGATGGCGCGGACGAGATCCTGCGCGCGCATGGATTTAAGGCGACCGACCAGCGAATCCTCGAACTCCGCGATCGGCGGCATCACCCGCTCATAGCCATGGGCGGAGGCGGTATCGAGCACGCGGCGCGCAAGGCGCGCCGACGCCTCGGCCTGCGGCGGCAGGCGATCGGAAAGTCCCTCGGGAAGGAGGCCGGGCGGGATCGTGGCGCTCGTCATGGTCATGGGGCTGGCCTTTAGCGAATTATGCGCGCAAGGCCAGCCCGAACCATATCAGACGAAGCGGAGAAGCTTCACCGTCTTGACGCCTGCCAGCTTGCAGATGTCGTTGAGGACGGTTTCGTTGACCACGCCATCGACCGACAGCAGCAGCACGGCTTCGCCGCCCTGGTTGCGCCGGCCAAGGTGGAAGGTGCCGATATTGACGTTCGCTTCGCCCAGCGTCGAACCCAGGCGGCCGATGAAGCCCGGCGCGTCCTGGTTGACGATGTAGAGCATGTGTCCTGCAAGGTCGGCCTCGACCTTGATGCCGAACAGTTCGACCAGGCGCGCCTGCGCATTGCCGAACAGCGTGCCCGCGACGGACTTGTCGCCGTTTTCCGTCTTCACGGTCACACGGACCAGCGTCTGATAGTCACCCTCGCGGTCATGCCGGACTTCCCGGACGTCGAGGCCGCGTTCCTTCGCCAGGAAGGGCGCGTTGACCATGTTCACCGTGTCCGAATAGACGCGCATCAGGCCGGCCAGCACCGCCGCCGTGATCGGCTTCTGGTTGAGTTCGGCGGCATGGCCCTCGACCTCCACCGCGACGCTCTGGATGCGGTCGCCCTCAAGCTGGCCGACCAGGCTGCCCAGCTCCTCCGCCAGCGCCATATAGGGCTTGAGCTTCGGGGCTTCCTCCGCCGACAGCGACGGCACGTTGAGGGCATTGGTGATGCCCCCGTCGAGCAGATAATCGCTGAGCTGTTCCGCGACCTGGAGCGCGACATTGACCTGCGCCTCGTCGGTCGATGCGCCCAGATGCGGCGTGCAGATGAAGTTGGGCGTGCCGAACAGCGGCGATTCCTTGGCCGGTTCGGTCACGAACACGTCGAGTGCGGCACCCGCGACATGGCCCGAATCCATCGCTTCCTTGAGCGCGGCCTCGTCGATCAGCCCGCCGCGCGCGCAGTTGATGATGCGCACGCCCTTCTTCGTCTTGGCCAGATTTTCCTTGCTCAGGATATTGCGCGTCTGGTCGGTCAGCGGCGTGTGCAGCGTGATGAAGTCGGCCTTCGCCAGCAGCGTGTCGAGATCCGCCTTTTCCACGCCCATTTCGACGGCGCGTTCGGGCGTCAGGAAGGGGTCGAAGGCGACGACCTTCATCTTGAGGCCCAGCGCGCGGCTGGCGACGATCGAACCGATATTGCCGGCGCCGATCAGGCCCAGCGTCTTGCCGGTGACTTCCACGCCCATGAAGCCGTTCTTCGGCCACAGGCCCTGCTGCGTCTGGGTGTTGGCTTCCGGCAACTGGCGGGCCAGCGCGAACATGAGCGCGATGGCATGTTCCGCGGTGGTGATCGAATTGCCGAACGGCGTGTTCATGACGATCACGCCCTTGGCCGACGCCGCCGGAATGTCGACATTGTCCACGCCGATGCCGGCGCGGCCGATGACCTTCAGGTTGGTCGCGTGGTCGAGAATATCCTTGGTGACCTTGGTCGAGCTGCGGATGGCGAGGCCATCATACTGGCCGATGATCGCCTTCAGTTCATCCGGGGTCTTGCCGGTGATCTCGTCGACGTCGACGCCGCGCTCACGGAAGATCGCGGCGGCGCGGGGGTCCATCTTGTCGGAAATAAGTACCTTGGGCATGACGAATTGCCTTTCAATTCATCATCCTGACGAAAGTCAGGATCTCAGGCGGTGCAGTCGTACCTGGAGGCCTGAGATCCGGTCTTCGCCGGATGACGGGGATTTGGGAGAGGTTTGTTAAGCAGCCTTGGCCGTCGCATAGGCCCAGTCGAGCCACGGCCCCAGCGCCTCGATATCGGCGGTCTCGACCGTAGCGCCGCACCAGATGCGCAGGCCCGCCGGGGCGTCGCGATAGCCCGCGACGTCATAGGCGGCGCCTTCCTTCTCGAGCAGGCCGGCCATGCTCTTGATGAAGGCTTCGTCCGCACCCTCGACGGTCAGGCAGACGCTGGTGGTCGAACGGGTCGCCGGATCGGCGGCGAGATGACCAAGCCAGTCGCGTTCCTCGACGATCCTGTTCAGCGCCGCCGCATTGGCGTTGCTGCGCGCGATCAGACCGGAAAGGCCGCCCAGGGACTTGCCCCATTCCAGCGCGAAGATCGCATCCTCGACCGCCAGCATGGACGGGGTGTTGATCGTCTCGCCCTTGAAGATGCCTTCGGCGAGCTTCCCCTTCGCCATCAGGCGGAAGACCTTGGGCAGCGGCCAGGACGGCGTGTGGGTTTCCAGACGCTCCACGGCGCGGGGGCCGAGGATCAGCACGCCATGGCCGCCCTCGCCGCCCAGCACCTTCTGCCAGGAGAAGGTGGCGACGTCGATCTTGGTCCAGTCGATCTCATAGGCGAACACGGCGCTGGTCGCGTCGGCGAAGGTCAGGCCTTCGCGGTCGGCCGGAATCCAGTCGGCGTTCGGCACGCGCACGCCCGAGGTGGTGCCGTTCCAGGTGAACAGCACGTCATGGGCGAAGTTCACACCGTTCAGGTCGGGCAACTGGCCATAGTCGGCGCGGATGATCGTGGGGTCGAGCTTCAACTGCTTGGCGGCGTCCGTCACCCAGCCTTCGCCGAAGCTTTCCCAGGCGAGCGTCGTCACCGGGCGGGCGCCCAGCATGGTCCACATCGCCATTTCGAAGGCGCCCGTGTCGGAGCCCGGCACGATGCCGATGCGATGGGTTTCGGGCAGGTTGAGCAGTTCGCGCATCAGGTCGATGCAATAAGCGAGGCGGGTCTTGCCGATCTTGGCGCGATGCGAGCGCCCGAGGGAGTCAGCGCTCAGCTTGTCGGCGCTCCAGCCTGGAGGCTTGGCGCAGGGACCGGAAGAGAAATAGGGGCGGGCCGGACGGTTGGCGGGCTTTTCAGCAGGCGCAAGGGTGGCGTCAACGGCAGTCAGATCAGTCATGTAATGCTTCTCCTTACAGAGAGCACGCGCGGCGTTGGGACCGCGTGGCCCGCTGGCCGCCCTAAAGTGTCCGGCCAAAGAGTCAAGTTGAATGTCTGGACGCGATGAGCCGAGCCAGCCGTTAACCCCTCAGCCAGCGGGACGTGGTAAAGGATTGCGTCATGATTGAGCGGGTTAGGGGGAAAGCGATTTTTCGCGGCCTGGGGCTGGCGGCTGTCGCGGCCGCCATGCTGACGCTGGCAGGCTGCGGCGGCGACCTGGTCCCGCGCGGCCGGGTGGAACGCCCGGCAAAGCCGCCAAGGGCCACCCGGCCGGCCGCTCCGCCAACCATGGAGGTCCGGCAATGCATGGCGAAGCTGCAATCGCAATCCGTCCTGTTCACACCCCTTCCCGACCAGAATTTCGGGGGCGGGTGTAATGCTTATGGCAGCGTCAAGCTGCTCGATATCGGCGTGCCCGCGACCAATCTGGGCGCGATGACCTGCAACCTCGCGGCCAATTTCGCGGCTTGGGCCCGTTTCGGCGTGCAGCCTGCCGCGCGGTTGATCCTGGGGGCGGAGGTCGAGAAGATCGAAACCTTCGGCACCTATAATTGCCGGCCGATCGCGGGAAGCGGGAAGCTGAGCGAACATGCGCACAGCAATGCGGTCGACGTGTCGGGCTTCGTGCTGAGCGACGGGCGACACATCACCATCGAGAAGGACTGGAACGGCGACAAGCGCGTCAGGCAGTTTCTGGAGATCATCCACGCCAGCGCCTGCAAGCGGTTCAGCACCGTGCTGAGCCCCGATTACAACGCCGCCCATCACGATCATTTTCATTTCGACATGGGCGGCCGCGGCGGCTTTTGCCGCTAAGCGGAAACGGGAAACGCGGCGGCTTTTGCCGCCGAGCGGAAACAGGAACATGGCGGCTCCTGCCGCTTGGCGAGCCAATGAAGCGGACCAAACTTAACGGCATTTAATCTTAACCGCCTTGGCTTTGTCACCTTGGCCGCCTACCTTGGTGAAAATGACCAGAAAAGAAATCGAAGAACGCAAATTCCGCCCCGCCCGTCAGGAAGCCGCCGACGCCCGCAAGGGGGTGGAAACACCGCAGACCAGCAGCGCCGCCTATCGCCTGGCCTTCCAGGACACCGAATTCCTGCTGCGGGAGGACCTGCGGCCGGTGCGGTTCCAGCTCGAATTGCTGAAGCCGCAACTGCTGATGGACGAGGCGAAGATCGAATCGACCTTCGTCTTCTACGGATCGGCGCGCATCCCCGAACCGGAGCAGGTGCAGGCGCGCATCGACGCCGCGACCACGCCCGAACAGAAGCGCATCGCTGAAAATCTGGGTCGAAAGGCGCGCTATTATGACGAGGCGCGCAAGCTGGCGCGGATCGCGGCGCAATATCCGGTGAATGAAGCGGGATGCCGCCATTTCGTCGTCTGTTCGGGCGGCGGCCCCTCGATCATGGAGGCGGCCAATCGCGGCGCCGACGATGTGGGCGCCACCACCATCGGCATGAACATCGTGCTGCCCCATGAGCAGGCGCCCAACCGCTTCGTCACGCCGGAATTGAGCTTCCAGTTCCATTATTTTGCCCTGCGCAAGATGCATTTCCTGCTTCGGGCACGGGCGCTGGCGGTATTTCCCGGCGGCTTCGGCACGTTCGACGAGATGTTCGAACTGCTGACGCTGATCCAGACCGGCAAGATGAAGCCGATCCCGGTGCTGCTGTTCGGGCGCGAGTTCTGGACGCGGGTGGTGGATTTCGAGGCGCTGGCCGACGAAGGCGTGATCTCGCCTTCGGACCTCAACCTGCTGACCTGGGTCGAGACGGCGGAGGAAGCGTGGCACGCCGTGCAGAGCTTCTATCAGGACAGTGAAGCGCCGGACTGCGGGTAACGCACCTGATGCTCATGCGAAGGCAGGAGCACGGACTCCTTCTTCTTCCGCCTTGCCCTCTTCCCCGCGCGGGACTAGGGCCCGGCCATGCGTCCCGACCTCGCCCATGTCGACACCTGGATCTTCGATCTGGACAATACGCTCTACCCGGCGAAGGCGGACCTGTTTGCCCTGATCGACGTCAAGATGGGCGAATTCATCCAGGGCCTGCTCGGCTGCGATCCGGTCGTGGCGAGGGAAACGCAGAAGCGCTATTTCCTGGAACATGGCACGACGCTCTCCGGCCTGATGCACCATCATGGCATAGAGCCGCAGGCGTTCCTGGACTATGTCCACGACATTTCCATGGACCGGCTGGAGGTGGACGAGGCGCTGAACGCCCATATCGCGGCGCTGCCGGGGCGGCGGCTGATCTTCACCAACGGCGATGGGGCCTATGCGACGCGGGTGCTGGACCGGCTGGGCCTTTCCGGCGCGTTCGAGCTGATCCACGACATCCACGCCTGCCAATATGTGCCCAAGCCCGATCCGTCGGGCTATGCGGAATTGTGCCGTGTTCACAATGTTGATCCGACCCGCGCCGCCTTTTTCGAGGATATGGCGCGCAATCTGCGCCCGGCCAAGGCGATCGGCATGACCACCATCTGGGTCAATAACGGCTCCGAAGCCGGCGATCATGGCCATCATCCCGACTTCATCGATTTCGAAACCGACCATCTGACGCCGTTCCTGGCGGATATTTTTGGGGAAAAGCCATGAGCAACGAACTGATCGCCATCATCGACGCCGCCTGGGAGGACCGGGCCAACGTCAACCTCCAGACGCAGGGCGAGGTCCGCCAGGCGGTCGACAAGGCGCTGGCCCTGCTGGACAAGGGCGCACTGCGCGTGGCGGAGCCGACCGCGGAAGGATGGCAGGTCAACCAGTGGGCGAAGAAGGCGGTGCTGCTCTCCTTCCGCCTGAACGACAATGTCATGATCGACAACGGGCCCGGCGCCGGCCATTGGTGGGACAAGGTGCCGAGCAAATTTGCCGGCTGGGACGAGGCGGCCTTCCGCGCCGCCGGTTTCCGGGCCGTGCCGGGCAGCTTTGCCCGCGCTGGTTCGCACATTGCCAGGAACGTCATCCTGATGCCAAGCTTCGTCAATATCGGCGCCTTCGTCGATGAAGGCACGATGGTCGACACCTGGGTGACGGTGGGAAGCTGCGCGCAGATCGGCAAGAATGTGCACCTTTCCGGCGGCGTGGGCATTGGCGGCGTGCTGGAGCCGTTGCAGGCCGATCCGGTGATCATCGAGGACGACTGCTTCATCGGCGCGCGGTCCGAAGTCGTGGAAGGCGTGCGCATCGGCAAGGGATCGGTGCTGTCGATGGGCGTGTTCATCGGCATGTCCACCAAGATCATCGATCGCGCCACGGGCGAAGTGTTCATCGGCGAAGTGCCGCCCTATTCGGTGGTCGTGCCCGGCAGCCTGCCCGGCAAGCCGCTGCCCGACGGGACGCCGGGGCCCAGCCTCTATTGCGCCGTGATCGTGAAGCGCGTCGACGCGCAGACGCGGTCGAAGACCGGGATCAACGAACTGCTGCGCGATTGAAGGCACGCCGCCATTCCGCCCATGCGGGCCTGCGAAGCGTGAACGAAATGGCGACGCACCTTCGACGTCTCTAGATCAAAGCGGCATGACTTCCTAAATGAGTGTCATGCCGCCCTCGACGCCCGATAACTCCCCGCTCCCGCCCATATGGGCGACGATGCGGCGGTTCTTTCCCTATCTCTGGCCCGCCGACGCCCCCGCGCTGCGGCGGCGCGTCGCCATCGCCATGCTGCTGGTGCTGGTGGCGAAGGTCGTCAGCCTGGCCATGCCCTTCGCCTACAAGGGCGCGGTCGATCGCATGGCGCCGGGCATGGAATCCGGCGCGGGCCTCGCCATCGCGCTGGTCGTCGCCTATGCGGGCGCGCGCTTCGGCAGCGTGCTGTTCGACAATCTACGCAACGCCATTTTCGAGCGGGTCGGGCAGGAAGCAGGACGGCGGCTGGCCGACGATGTGTTCGTCCACCTGCACCGCCTGTCGCTGCGCTTCCATCTCGACCGGCGGACCGGCGCGGTTACCAAGATCGTGGAGCGCGGCACGAAAAGCATCGACACGATGCTGTATTTCCTCCTCTTCAACATCGCGCCGACGGTGCTGGAACTGGCGGCGGTCTGCGTCATCTTCTTCGTGAAATTCGGCGCCGGCCTGGTCGCGGCGACGCTGGTGATGGTGGCGCTCTATATCTGGTTCACCCGGACGATCACCGAATGGCGCAACCAGCTTCGCCGCGACATGGTGGATATGGACACCAATGCGGTGGCCCATGCTGTGGACAGCCTGCTCAATTTCGAGACGGTCAAATATTTCGGCGCCGAGGAGCGCGAAGCCACCCGGTACGGCAAGGCGATGCGGCGTTACGCCGAAGCGGCGGTAAAATCGGAAAACAGCCTGGCCTGGCTCAATATCGGCCAGTCGCTGATCACCAACCTGATGATGGCGGGGGCCATGGGCTATACCGTCTGGGGATGGAGCCATGGGCAGTTCTCGACCGGCGACGTGGTGCTGGTGAATACGCTGCTGAGCCAGCTTTTCCGGCCGCTCGACCTGCTGGGGATGGTCTACCGGACGATCCGCCAGGGGCTGATCGACATGGAGGCGATGTACAAGCTGATCGACACGCAGGCCGAGATCAGCGATGCGCCCGGCGCGCCGATGCTGCATGTGGAGGCAGGCGAGGTGCGCTTCGACCATGTGCATTTCGGCTATGATCCCGAACGGGAGATATTGCACGGCGTGAGCTTCACCGTGCCGGCCGGCAGGACGCTGGCCATTGTTGGCCCGTCCGGCGCGGGCAAGTCGACCATCGCGCGGCTGCTGTTCCGTTTCTACGACATTCAGGGCGGCCGGATCAGCATCGACGGGCAGGACATAGCGGCGGTGACGCAGCAGTCGCTGCGCGCGTCGATCGGCATCGTGCCGCAGGACATGGTGCTGTTCAACGACACGGTCGGCTATAATATCGGCTATGGGCGCGAGGACGCGACGCAGGAGGAGATCGAGGCGGCGGCGAGGGCGGCGTCGATCCATGATTTCATCATGGGCCTGCCACTGGGTTATGCCACGCGGGTCGGCGAGCGGGGACTGAAGCTCTCCGGCGGTGAAAAGCAGAGGGTCGCGATCGCCCGCACGCTGCTGAAAGACCCGCCTGTACTGGTGCTGGACGAGGCGACCAGCGCGCTCGACAGCCGGACCGAGACGGAAATCCAGGACGTGCTGCGCAGCATTTCGCGCAAGCGCACGACGCTGATCGTCGCGCACCGCCTGTCCACCGTGGTCGATGCCGATGAGATCATCGTCATGGAAAAGGGCCGCGTGGTCGAGCGCGGGCGGCATGGCGATCTGGTCCGGGCGGATGGCCTTTACGCGGCGATGTGGGCGCGCCAGGCGACCGAGCGGGACGATATGCCGATGGAGCCGGGGATCGAGGATATTTTCGAGGTGGTGGAGGTCCCTGGGGGTCGGGCGTAAGGTGAAGTTGGGCACGCCCGTGGGCCGCTTGGCGGATCTAAGCCTGCTTCAACGGCGCTGACTCATCCTCGGAACCTGCTGATGGGGCGCAACCTAACAACCAGGCCTCGGCGTCATCCATCGACAGGAATGCCCGCACTCGGTCGTCGTCGGACAGCCGATTGGCTTGCAACTTGGACAGGTTGGAGCCCAAGACGACCGCATAGCGATCACCCCCGCCTTTGAGCACTTCATGCGGCAGTTTAAAGCTACTGATCGTCTCAGCGGGCTGTACCGGAGATAATCTGGCATCGACGAGAAACCTGAATGACCCGAACAGCCGACGAGCTGCGGAGGCGTTAGCCAGAAGCTCCTCGTTAAATCTTTCGACCTCCGAGACTGACATGATGCCGGCAATCTCGACGTGCACAAGTTTGTTTTTCTCGTCGATTCGAAACACAAACATGCACCGCCTCCTTCCAATCACTTTGGGCTGGCGAGGTTTATAAATTCTTTCCGGACCAGTTGTCCGCCCCGCGTTGGTGTCTCCTCGGCTACCGCGCCAACGATAATCACCGTCAGCGGCTTCCGTTTCCGCCGTCAGAGACGTTTATCTCAATATATCGTTCCGGCTGTGAGACTCTATTTCCGCCCTGGCGCCCCGGTTGATTTTGCTGCTGTCGGCCCTTATTTTCCCCATCGCGGACCGGGCCCCTCTGGCGTGCTGATTCCAGCGCGTGATGTCGGACCGCATCGGAGTTTCCGGTGCGACTGACGGTCTGGTTCAGACCACCCCCCATTCGCAGCGGACGCTCCGATCAACCTTGTCGTTGAACGAGAGGAGCATATGCCATGGAATTTCTCTTCGCGGACTGGCTGGGAACACCGGCCTGGTTCTGGCTGGCCTTTTTCGCCATCGTCGTCGCGCTGACCGCCTTCGACCTGGGTTTCCTGCACCGGGAAAACAAGGAAATCGGCATCAGGGAAAGCCTGAAGCTCTCCCTTTTCTACATCAGTATCGCCTGCGCGTTCGGCCTCTGGGTCTGGTTCGTGCGCGGGGCTGAGCCGGGGATGCAATATTTCACCGGCTTCTTCATCGAAAAGGCGCTGTCGATCGACAATGTCTTCGTCATCAGCCTGATCTTCACCTATTTCGCCATTCCGGCCCGGTACCAGTATCGCGCGCTGCTGTGGGGCATCATCGGCGTGATCGTACTGCGCGGCCTGATGATCGCGGGCGGGGCGATGCTGCTGCATCAGGCCTATTGGATATTGTACCTGTTCGCCGCCTTCCTGATCTTCACCGGCATCAAGATGATGTTCGGCGGAGATGAACCGATGGACGTGGGCAGGAACCCGCTGATCCGCTTCATTTCGAAGCATATGCGGGTGACGCCGGACCTGCATGGCGAGCATTTCCTGGCGCGCATGGCCGATCCGAAGACGGGCCGCATGGTGACGGCGGCGACGCCGCTGCTGCTGGCGCTGGTGGTGATCAACTTCGCCGACCTGGTGTTCGCCGTCGACAGCGTGCCGGCGATCTTCGCGATCACGACCGACACCTTCATCGTCTACACATCCAACGTGATGGCGATATTGGGCCTGCGGGCGCTGTATTTTGCCCTGGCGGCGATGGTGCATCGCTTCCACTATCTGAAATATGCGCTGGCCGCGATCCTCGTCTTCATCGGCGCCAAGATCTTCGTGGCGGACTTCCTGCTGGGGGGCGACAAGTTTCCGCCCGTCGTCAGCCTGGGCGTGACCTTTGCGCTGATCGGCGCGGGCGTCGGCTGGTCGCTGTGGAAGACGCGGGAAGAGGCGCGGCGGATCGCCTAGGGCATCAAAAGCATAGAGCGATGTCCAAGCGATCGGAACCGGTCGCTGGTTGGGAAATCGCGGAAAACTAGGCTTCGGTAAAGCGGGCCGCGACTTCGGGAGGAACCCGGAGGATGCGGCCCGTCTGCCGGTCGATGATCGCCCAGGTCGACCGGGCCGACACCTTCACCTTGCCGTCAGGGCCCGTGAATTCCATGTGCCGGTCGAAGCGCGCGCCGCGCGGGCCTTCTGGAATCCAGGTGCGGACGCTGACCGTTTCACCCTGCTGCACATTGCCGCGATAATCGATCTCATGCCGGGTGACGACCCAGACATAGGCATCCAGATGTTCGGGCGCGGCGTCGCGCGTCCAATGTTCGGTGGCGACCTGCTCCATCCACTGGACCCAGACGGCATTGTTCACATGGCCCAATATGTCGATATGTTCGGGGCCAGCGGTGAATTGAGTGGCGTAGGTGGAGGGCATCAGTCCGCCACACCCAATTGCCAGAGAATGAAGGCGAATTCCTCCGCCGTTTCGCGGAGGCTTTCGAAGCGGCCCGACTTGCCGCCATGGCCCGCGCCCATATTGGTCTTGAGGATAAGGATATTGTCATCGCTTTTGGTGGCGCGCAGCTTCGCCACCCATTTGGCGGGTTCCCAATAGGTGACGCGAGGGTCGTTGAGGCCGGCCGTCACCATCAACGGCGGATACGCCTGGGCGCTGACATTGCTGTAGGGATCATAGGACAGGATGGTCTCGAACGCCGCCTTGTCCTCGATCGGATTGCCCCATTCGGGCCACTCTCCAGGCGTCAGCGGCAATGTCTCGTCCAGCATGGTGTTGAGCACGTCGACGAAGGGGACATGCGCCACCACGGCGCCCCATAGCGCGGGATCGCTGTTGATCACCGCCCCCATCAGTTCGCCGCCCGCGGAACCGCCGGAGATGCTGATCCTGCCCTTCGAGGTATAGCCGCGCTCGATCAGTCCCTTCGCCACATCCACGAAATCGGTGAACGTGTTGGTCCGCTTTTCCAGCTTTCCATCGAGATACCATTGCTGGCCAAGATCATCGCCGCCCCGGATATGGGCGAGCGCGAAGGCAAAGCCCCGGTCCAGCAGGGAAAGCCGGCTGGTGGAGAAGCCCGGCTCCATCGCAATGCCGTAGGCGCCATAGCCATAGAGGTGGAGCGGCGCGCTGCCGTCGCGCGGAAGGTCTTTCGGATAGACGATGGATACCGGGATCGGCGTGCCGTCGCAGGCCGGGACCATCAGCCGCTCCGTCGCGTAGCGGGTCGCGTCATAGCCCGACGGAATTTCCTGCACCTTCAGCACTTCAAGCTCGCCGGTGGCGAGGTGATAATCATAGATCGTGTCGGGCGTGACCATCGATTCATAGCCGATGCGCAGCCTGGTCACGTCATATTCGGGATTGTCGTCGAGGCTCGCCGAATAGCTGGCTTCCGGAAAGGGAATGCGCCGGGGCGAATGCGTGGCATAGTCGCGCAGCTCGATCTGGTCGAGGCCGTCCTGCCGCCCCTCGGTGACGTAGAAGCCCTTGAACAACGTGAAATCGGTCAGGTAGAAATGCGGGTCGGCACCGATGATCTCTTCCCATTGGCCGGGCGTTTCGAGCGACGCCTTCACCAGCCGGAAATTGGGATGAACGTCGTTGGTGCGGATGTAGAGCGTCCCTTCATGCTCATCGACTTCATATTCGCGGCCGGGCTGGCGCGGCGCGACGAGCAGCGGGGGTGCCGTGGGATTGTCCGCGGGAAGCAGCCAGACCTCGCTGGTGACATGGTCGCCGGTCGCGATCACGATCCATTTTTCCGATGAGGTGAGGCCGACCGAGACGCGGAACCCCTCATCATCCTCATGGAACAGCTCTACATCGCTTTCCACCGGCTGGCCCAGCCAGTGGAGGCGGGTATTGTCGGTGCGCCATTGTTCATTAGCGATGCCGTAGAGCAAGCCCTTGCTGTCGCCGGTCCACACCAGCGAGGACAGGGTATCGGGGATCACCTCCGGCAGGATTTCGCCGGTGAAGAGATCCTTGATCCGCGCCTCGAACCGTTCGGAGCCATCATTGTCGATGGCATAGGCGAGATAGCGGCCGTCCGGGCTGACCGACAGGGCGCCCAGGCGGAAATAATCATGCCCCTGCGCCAACGCGGGTTCGTCCAGGATGAGCTGATCCAGCGCGCTGTCATCCCCGGCAGCCACCGGCTTGCGATACCATTTGCGATATTGCGCGCCGACCTCGAACGCGCGCCAGTAGATATAGTCGCCGTCCTTCTGCGGGACGGAGCTGTCATCCTCCTTGATGCGGCCCTTCATCTCCTCGAACAGGCGATCGGTCAGCGCCTTGCGCGGCTGCATGGCCGCTTCGAAAAACGCATTCTCCTCCTCCAGATAGGACAGCACATCCCTGTCCGTCACTTCCGGATAGCCGGGGTCGCGCAGCCAGGCATAGGGATCCTCCACCGTGATGCCGTGACGGGTGAAGCTGTGCGGGCGGCGGTCGGCGGAAGGAACTGCGGAGGGAGCGGTCATTCAATGTCCTGATCTGGCGAAACTGTGCTGGTCTGCTTATGTTGGCGGCCATAGGCCCTGCGCAAGAGGGCCGACAAGTCCAAGGGAAATTTGATGTCCACTTATGAAGATCGCCTGAAAGCCTTGCGCGCCCAACTGGTGCGCGTGGCGCTGGACGGCTTTGTCGTGCCGCTGACTGACGAGCATATGAGCGAATATGTGGGCGCCTATGCGCAGCGGCTGGCGTGGCTGACGGGCTTTCAGGGTTCTGCCGGAAGCGCCGTGGTGTTGCCGGAGGAAGCCGCGATCTTCGTGGACGGCCGCTACACCTTGCAGGTGCGCGAGCAGGTGGACGGCGCGCATTGGCAATATGAGAGCGTGCCGCAAACCTCCGTCGCGGCGTGGCTGGGCGATCATGCCCCGGTCGGCGGGCGGATCGGTTACGATCCGTGGCTGCACACCCGCGCCTGGGTGAAGGCGGCGGGCGAGGCGCTGGCGGAGCGCGGCGCGGAGCTGGTGGCGGTGGACACCAACCCCGTAGACGCCGTCTGGCCCGATCGCCCTGCCCCCAGCGACGCCAGGCTGGTGGTGCACGAGGACCGCCATGCCGGGCAGTCGGCGGCGGAAAAACGACAGGCCATGGCCGACTGGCTCGTCACCCGGCATGCCGACGCCGTGGTTCTGTCCGCACTCGATTCCCTCGCCTGGACGTTCAACATTCGCGGCAAGGATGTGGAACGGACGCCGGTCGCGCTCGCCTATGCCATCGTCCATGCGGATGCGACGGCGGACCTGTATGTTGCGCCGGAGAAGATGGACGAAGCGGTGGCGAAGCATCTGGGCAATGCGGTGCGCGTGCATGATCGCTCGGCCTTCGCCGATGCGCTGGCGGGCTTTGCCGGCAAGACGGTCGCTGCCGATCCCGAACGCGCGGTCGCCGCCATATTCGAGGCGCTGGAGGCCGGCGGCGCGCATATTTTGGCACTGCGCGATCCGGCGGTGCTGCCCAAGGCGGTCAAGAACCCCATCGAGATCGCGGGCCACAAGGCGGCGCAGGCGCGGGACGGGGCGGCCTTGTCGCGCTTCCTGCACTGGATCGCGGCCGAGGCGCCGGGGGGCGGTGTCGACGAACTGGGCGCGGCGGCCCGGCTGGAGGCGTTCCGCAAGGAGACCGGGCTGCTGGAGGACCTGTCCTTCGACACCATTTCCGGCGCCGGGCCGAATGGCGCGGTGGTGCATTACCGCGTGGAGGAAAAGACGAACCGGCCGATCGAGAGCGGCAGTTTCTACCTGGTCGATTCCGGCGGGCAATATCGCGACGGCACGACCGACGTGACCCGCACCATCGCCATCGGCACGCCGACGCAGGAAATGAAGCGGCGCTTCACGCTGGTGCTGAAGGGGCATATCGCCCTGGCCCGCGCGCAGTTCCCGAAGGGGACGCGCGGCGGCCAGCTCGACGTGCTGGCGCGTCAGTTCCTCTGGGCGGAAGGGCTGGATTATGCCCATGGCACCGGCCATGGCGTGGGCAGCTTCCTGTCGGTGCATGAAGGGCCGCAGCGGATCGCGACATTCGGCGGCGGTGACGAGGCGCTTCAGGCGGGGATGATTCTTTCCAACGAGCCGGGTTATTACAAGACCGGCGAATATGGCATCCGCATCGAAAATCTGGTGCTGGTCGAACCCCGTGACGTGCCGGGCGCGGAGCGGGAGATGCTGGGGTTCGAGACGCTGACCTTCGCGCCGATCGACCGGAACGCGATCGCAACCGAACTGCTGACCGGCGAGGAGCGCGCCTGGCTGGACGGCTATCACGCCCAGGTACGGGAGGTCGTCGGGCCGCAACTGGACGGCGCGGCGCTCGATTGGCTGAAGGCGGCCTGTGCACCGCTGTAGCAGTGCCGATCTACTCCCCCGCGTCGTCCGGGCGCGCGGGGGCTGGCGTGTCGCGCGATTCGCGGGACTGGGCCTTGCGGCGACGCAGATTGTCCCGCAACGCCTGCGCCAATCGCTCTTTCCGTTGGTCCTGACCGTTTGTCATGGCCCGCCCATAATCAAATTGCATCTTCTGCCGCAAGCCGCCTTGACATGGCGCAAGGAGGGAGCCATAGGCCCGGCTCCGCTGGCGCTATAAGCCGGATGGAACCGAAATAGTGCTGCCGTAGCTCAGTGGTAGAGCGCATCCTTGGTAAGGCTGAGGTCGTGAGTTCAATCCTCACCGGCAGCACCATTTTTCCCGCATATCCTTGATTTACGCCGCCGTGGCATGGCGTTTTTTCGCCGCGCTTGTGGCGGTGGATCGTCAGCCATTGCGGGTGGGCAGCGGCCGCAGCCCTGTCGCTGCGCGAGGATTTTCGCGCCCTCAACGCCTCAGCAGGAACACGGCATGCTCCGCCAACAGATTGGCATTGGCATGGGTGGTCTCACGATCCCCTTTCAAAAACCATTGGCCGTCTATCGACCAGCCGCGATCCTTTACCAGGGCGCGGAAATCATCGACCGTGACATGGTGGATGTTGAGCGTGTCATACCATGTGTCGGGCAGCAGGCGCGTCACCGGCATGCGGCCGCCCCAGAACAGCGACAGCCGGCCGCGCCAATGGGCGAAATTGGGGAAGGAAACAAAGGCCTGCCTGCCGATGCGCAACAGTTCCTCCACCACCCGGTCGGGGCGGCGGGTGGTCTGCAGCGTCTGGCTGAGGATCGCATAGTCGAAGCTCGCTTCGGGATAATAGGCAAGGTCGGTGTCGGCGTCCCCCTGAACGACCGACAGGCCCCGGCCGACGGCCGCGGCGACATTGTGCGGGTCGATTTCCAGGCCCCGGGCATCGACCTGCTTGGTGTCGCGCAGCGCCGCCATCAGCGCGCCGTCGCCACAGCCCACGTCCAGTACCCTGGCGCCAGGGGTGACAGTGCGGGCGATCAGGGCAAGGTCGGGGCGCAGGCTCATGCGCGGCCGCCCTTCAGGAAGCCGTCCACCACACGGTTCAGTTCCGGGCATTCCAGCAGGAAGGCGTCATGGCCGAAGGGACTGGAGAGTTCGACGAAGCTGGCCTGCGCGCCGCCGGCGTTGAGGGCGTGGACGATCAGGCGGGATTCCGCCGTGGGATAGAGCCAGTCCGTATCGAAGCTGACCAGGCAGAAACGCGCCCTGGATTGGGCAAAGGCCCTGGCGAGGCTGCCGCCATGATCCTCCGCTATGTCATAATAGTCCATGGCCCGGGTGATGTAGAGATAGCTGTTGGCGTCGAACCGCTCGACGAAGCTCAATCCCTGATGCCGGAGATAGGATTCCACCTGGAAATCGGCGTCGAAGCCGAAGGTCTTGGCCCCGTTCGGGTTTTCCGGGCGCCCCTGCAAACGCCGTCCGAATTTCTCGGTAAGGCCTGCTTCGGAAAGATAGGTGATGTGCGCCGCCATGCGGGCCACCGCCAGCCCTGCGCTGGGGATCGAACCGCCCGCATAATAATCGCCGCCGCGCCAGTGGGGGTCGGCCATGATCGCCTGCCGACCGACCTCGTGAAAGGCGATGTTCTGGGCGCTGTGCCGCGCCGTGGAGGCGATGACGATGCAGCTTTCGACGCGGTCCGGACAGAGGGTGGGCCAGCTCAGCGCCTGCATGCCGCCCATCGAGCCGCCAATGACGGCATGGAGCCGGTCGACGCCCAGATGATCGAGCAACATCGCCTGGGCGCGGACCATGTCCGCTATGGTGATCACCGGAAAGCGCATCGCATAGGGATCGCCGGTGACGGGATCCAGGCTGGCCGGCCCGCTGGACCCCATGCAACTGCCGATCACATTGGCGCAGACGATGAAATGACGGGCGGGATCGACGGGCTTCCCCTCCCCCACCAGCCGCCACCACCAGCCGGGCTTGCCCGTGACGGGATGTTCCGACGCGACATATTGGTCGCCGGTCAGCGCGTGGCAGATGAGGATGACGTTGGACCGGTCCGCATTCATCCGCCCATAGGTTTCATAGGCGATGTCCACCGGGCCCAGCGCCGCGCCGCTGTCCAGCCGCAGCGGGCCGGGCAGGCGCGCCTGCCGCCGCAGGCCGAAACGGTTGTCATCGGGAAGGGACGCGCTGGCCATATCCGTTCGGGCTAGGACCGGGGCCGGGCTCTGTCAATCGGCCCTTCCTTCGCCTAGATGAACGGAATGACCGACCGTCCCGCCATCCCCATCGTCACCTATGGCCCGCTCTATCCCTATCTGGACGACGCGCTGGCGCGACGTTTCGCGGTCCACGCCCTTCCCGCGAATGCCGATCCCGCCGCGTTGCCCCCGCAGGTGCGGGAGGCGCGGGCGCTGGTATCCTTCGGATCGGTCGGCGCCTCCGCCGCGATCATGGACGCGCTGCCGAAGCTGGAGATGATCGGGCTGTTTTCGGTGGGCTATGACAAGGTCGATATCGATCATGCGCGGGCCGGGGGCATCCGCGTCACGAATACGCCGGACGTGCTGACCGATGACGTGGCCGACCTGGCGGTGGGCCTGCTCTACGCGACGGTGCGCAACATCGCGGCCAACGACCGGATGGTGCGGGCCGGGGATTGGGCGCGGGGCAACAGGCCTCCGCTTGCCGGGCGGTTGACGGGGCGGAGGATCGGAATTCTCGGGCTGGGCCGGATCGGGCGGGCCATCGCCCGGCGGCTGGAGCCGGTGGCCGGGGAAATCCTGTATCACAATCGGCGGGCGGCAGCGGACAGCCGCTATCGCTATGTGGCCGATCCGCTCGACCTTGCGCGGCAGAGCGACGTGATCATCGTCGCGACATCGGGCGGGCCGGAGGCGCAAGGGCTGGTAGGCGCGGCTATGCTGGACGCGCTGGGACCGGAGGGCGTGATAGTCAATATCAGCCGGGGCAGCGTGATCGATGAGGGCGCGCTGGTGGCGGCGCTGGCGGAAAGGCGGATCGCGGGTGCGGGTCTCGACGTGTTCGCGGACGAGCCGCATGTGCCGGAGGCCCTGTTCGCCATGGATCATGTGGTGCTGCAACCGCATCAGGGCAGCGCGACGGTCGAGACGCGCAAGGCGATGGCCGACCTGGTGTTGGCCAATCTGGACGCCTGGGCGGCCGGCGAGCCCCTGCTGACCCCGGTCGTATAAAGCGGCGCGGAAGGGACATCCAAGCGCTTTGCGTTTCGCCTCGATGACGCTAAAGCGCGGCGCATGACAAAGCCCGCCCCCAAAGACTGGATCCTTGGCATTTCGCCCTATGTCCCCGGCAAGTCGGCCGCCGATGACGGACGCCCGCTGGCGAAGCTGTCGGCCAATGAGAATCCCTTGGGCACCGGGGAAGCGGCGCGAGCCGCGATGGTCGCGGCGACGGCGGATCTGGCGACCTATCCCGATCCGGCCGCGACCGGGCTGCGCGAGGCGATCGCGGCGGCGCATGGACTGGACCCCGTGCGCGTGATTTACGGCACCGGATCGGACGAGCTGCTGCACATCGCGGCCAGCGCCTATGCCGGGCCGGGGGATGAGATCCTGTACGTCCGCTATGGTTTTTCGGTGTACGACATCGCCGCGCGGCGCGTCGGGGCGACGCCCGTCATCGCAGCGGATGCCGACTATGCGACCGACGTGGACGCGCTGCTCGCGGCGGTGACGGAAAAGACCAAGGTCGTCTTCCTCGCCAATCCCAACAATCCCACCGGGACCATGACGTCGCGGGAGGAGATTGCGCGACTGCACGCCAGCCTGCGGCCCGACATATTGTTCGTGCTGGATCAGGCCTATGCCGAATATCTGGATGCCGAGGAGGATGATGGCGGGCTGGAACTGGCCAGGACCGCATCCAATGTGTTCGTGACGCGCACCTTCTCGAAAATTCATGGCCTGGCGGCCGAACGCATCGGCTGGGGCTATGCCAGCGCCGAGGTGATCGACGTGCTGCATCGCATCCGGGCGCCGTTCAACGTGACGACGGCGGGGCAGGCCGCGGCGGTGGCGGCGATCCAGGACACGGCCTGGATCGAGGCGAGCCGGGTGCACAACCGGAAATGGCGCGAATGGCTGGCGGCGGAAGTGGCCTCGCTGTCCAACCATGGGCTGCGTGCCGTGCCCAGCAAGGCGAATTTCCTGCTGATCCTGTTCGATGGACGGCTGACGGCCGAGGCGGCGATGAAGGGGCTTTGGGACGAAGGCTTCGCCACGCGCTGGCTGCCTGGACAGGGGCTGCCCAACGGCCTGCGCATCACCATCGGCTCCGAGGATCAGATGCGCAGGGTTGCGGCCAGGCTGCGCGCCATGGCGGAAACCGCCTGATGCTGCCCTTCGCGCGGGTCACGATCATCGGGCTGGGGCTGATCGGCTCCTCGCTGGCGCGGGCGATCCGCGAAACCATGCCGACCGTGCGCGTGACCGGCTATGATGCCGATGCAGGCGTGCGGGAGATTGCGCGGGCCATCGACCTGGCCGACGATGTCACCGATACCGCCGGCGCTTCGGTGACTGACGCCGATCTGGTCGTGCTGTGCGTGCCAGTCCGGGCCATGGGCGCGGCGGCGGCGGAAATTGCCGAAGACCTGCCTGCCGATGCGATCATCAGCGATGTCGGTTCCTGCAAGGCCGACGTGCTGGCGCAGTTGAATGCGGCGCTGCCCGGGCGCAGGGTGGTCCCCGCGCATCCCGTGGCGGGGACCGAGAATAGCGGGCCAGAGGCGGGCTTTGCCTCGCTGTTCCAGGGCCGCTGGTGCATCGTGACGCCACCTGCCGACGCCGATCCAGTGGCGGTGGAGCGGGTGTCCGAACTGTGGCGGCGCGTCGGTGCCGACGTGGAGACGATGGACCCGGCGCATCATGATCTGGTGCTGGCGGTGACCAGCCATTTGCCGCACCTCATCGCCTATACCATCGTCGGCACGGCCAGCGATCTGGAGGACGTGACCCAGTCGGAGGTCATCAAATATTCCGCTGGCGGTTTTCGCGACTTCACGCGCATCGCCGCATCGGATCCGACCATGTGGCGCGACGTGTTCCTGGCGAACAAGGATGCGGTGCTGGAAATGCTCCAGCGTTTTTCGGAGGATTTGTCGGCCTTGCAGCGGGCGATCCGCTGGAATGACGGGGATGCGCTGTTCAACCTGTTCACCCGCACGCGCGCAATCCGGCGGTCGATCATCGAGCAGGGGCAGGACGATCCCAAACCCGATTTCGGGCGGCGTCATTAGAGCGGGTTTCGATCTGATTAAATCAGATCGCCGCTCTGGATTCCTTGTTTTCCGGGATTTCTTAACCAGCGATCGGTTCCGATCGCTTGGAAATCGCTCTAAATGCAGCAGCGTGTTCCGCGCAACCTGTGAACTTGGCTCCTGCCTTCGCAGGGGCACGGCAGGTTATGACGGCCTGTTCAACGCATTGATCGCCGCATGTACCAGGGCTTCCGCCTCGCGCCGGTCGAGGCCGGGGGGAACGATCTCGCCCACCCTGTAGGTTATGGTCCCTGCGCGCTTCATGAACTTGCCGCGCGGCGAGACGCGGCCGCTGTCCACCGCGACGGGTACCACCGGCAGGCCGAGCAGCGCATAGAGCCCGGCAAAACCGGCGCGCAGGGGCGGGCTTTCGCCATGAGGCACGCGGGTGCCCTCCGGAAAGAGACAGACGGCCCGGCCCTCCGCCGTGGCAGCCCTGGCCGCGGCGCGCAGGGCGCGCAGCGCGCTGGCCCCCGCGGTGCGTTCGATGGGGATCAGGCCGTAGCGCCGGGCGATGCCGCCCCAGAGCGGAATGTCGAACAGTTCGCGCTTCGCAGCGATGGCGGGACGATCCAGCAGGCAAAGCAGGTCGATCGTCTCGAACATCGATTCATGCTTGACGATATAGAGATAGGGACCGTTCTCCAGCCTTCCTTCGACCCGCACCTTCTGCCCGAGCAGCCAGTATGCGCAACGGCGATGAAAGCGGCTCCACGCAGTCGCGACCCGGGGAATCGAGCGCGGAGCGACCAGGTTGGACGCCATCGCCGCGAGGACGAACAGCAGCGATCCCGGATAGAAGATCAGCATGAAGGCAAGGGAGCGCAGCGCGGTCAGCATTCCGGGTAAGCCATTCAGATACCGATGAGCGCCGCCGCCCGGCGAAGCAGATATTTATTATATTCCCGCGCCAGCATGGTGAGGCTGGGGCGGCTGGGCACGGCGTCGTAGACGAGCGTGACCCGTTCCGGCAACGCCTGCCGCAGTTCAAGCGCGGAACGTCGCATGTGCCAGTCGGTGGTGATGAGGCGCACCGTCTTGAAATCCCGCCGCTCCAGCCAGTGCGCGGTCTCTATGGCATTGGAACGCGTGTCGATGGCTTCGCGGCCAAGCGTGATGCAACAGGAAAAGAGGCGTTCAGGCACCTTATATTGCGCTGCCAGTTCCACCGGGCGGACCGAGCGATCGACGCCGGAGATCAGCATTCGCTTGGCCGCGCCGTCCTGAAGCAGCGAAAGGCCGCGATTGATGCGCCCGGCCCCGCCGGTGAGCACGACGATCGCATCGGTCTGGCGACCGTCCAGCGGCTGCGGCAGGAAGATCGCGAACCAGGCAAAGCCCAGCATCCACCCCAGCAGGGTGACGGCGATGAAGCGGACGATCACAGCAGCCGCCCCAACGACCGCAGCACTGTCCAGCGCGCCGCGATCCGCGCAAGCAGCACGCATCCCATGGGTATAGCGGCCAGCACGGCCCAGCTGGTCCAGGGTAGCTGGACGGCGCTCAACAGTTCCGATCCGGTAGCCAGCAGCCGCGCGCCGAGCAGCAGGATCACCAGCAATGCGCATGTAAAGCCGAGCGCGCCGCCGAACAGCGCGTCCAGTCCGATACGGCGCTGAAACAGCCGGGCGATCTGCACATCGGTCGCGCCCATGAGGTGCAGGACGTCGATGGTGCCGCGATGACTGTCATGCGCGGCGCGCGCGGCAAGGACGACCACAGCGCCGGTCGCCAGCGTCATCAGCACGACGATGCCCGCCGCCAGCCAGCCCAACGCGGAAAGCAGGCCCGCGAGCGGCGCGAGGAAAGCGGCATGGGGTTCGATGCGGGCCTTGGGCGACAGGTTGTGGAGTTGGCGGCGAAGGCGCCCCACCTTCGCGTCCGCCTGGCCCGGCGTGAGTTCGATGTCGATCAGCGCCGGTATCGGCAGGTCGCCGCTTGCCGCATCCTGCCCCAGCCAGGGGCGAATCTGCTCTGCCAGCGCGGCGGGCGGGACCGGACGGACGGCGCGGACGGTCGCGTCCTTGCGCAGTGCGGCGGCGATGCCCGCACTGAGGCGTTCGCGCTGTTCGGCATTGGCTTCCACGATCTGCACCGTGGCGCGGCCAGCGAGGTCGGCGCCCATCGCCTTCACCGCCGCGCCCAGGCCAAGACCGGCGGCCGCCGACAGCACCGTCAGGAACATCATGATGGCGATGATCCAGGGCATGGGGCCAGCCACCCGCCCCTCCGGCAGCAGCCGATGGCGCGCGGCGGCGGCAGCCCGATGATTGCCCAGAGTGCCGGTGGACGCCATCAGCCGGCCACCTGCGGCCGGGGCGGGTAACGCAGCGATCCGGTCGGGTCGGACAGGCGGCCCTTGTCCAGCTTCATCATCTGCGCGCTTCCCACCTGAGCGATGAGCGGCAGGTCGTGCGTGGCGACGACGATGGTGGTGCCGAGCCGGTTGAGCGCTTCGAACAGGGTCATGAGGCGGCGGGCCATGTCGGCGTCGACGTTGCCGGTCGGCTCATCCGCCACCAATATCTCCGGGCGGCCGATCACCGCGCGGGCGATGGCGACGCGCTGCTGCTCCCCGCCTGAGAGGGTGGCGGGGCGCGCCTGGCCGCGATCGCCCAGGCCCACCCAGTTCAGCATTTCGCTGACGGGCAGGTCGATCTCGCTCTCTTCCATGCCGGCAACGCGCAGCGGCAGGGCGATATTGTCGTATACGGACAGATGCGGGACCAGCCGGAAATCCTGGAACACCACGCCGATGCGGCGGCGGAACCCCGGCAGGCGCTTGCGGGGCAGCGTCACCACATCCTCGCCGAACAGGCGGATGACGCCACGGCTGGGCCGCTGGGCAAGGTAGAGGAGCTTCAGCAGCGATGTCTTGCCCGCGCCCGACGCGCCGGTCAGGAAGTAGAAACCGCCGCCGGCCAGGGAGAAGCTGACGTCGGACAGCGTCTCGCTATCCAGACCATAGCGCAGGCCGACATTTTCGAACTGGACAATGGCCGACATGCGTCAATTTCGGCGCCCGCGCGCTCCCTGCTTCCCCGAGCATATAGCCATGGCACAGTGGACGGGCGGCCGTAAAGCCCATCCGGAAGGCGAGCCAGCCTGTTCCCGCGAGTCGCGCACGATGGAGACGGCATGTTTGAAGCCGCTTGCCCTCGAATCCAACTCGTGCCTATGAAGCAACATGATCCTGGTGTGTCCCAATTGCGCCACGCGCTATATCGTGCCGGACAGCGCCGTCGGCCCGAACGGCCGCCAGGTTCGCTGCGCCGCCTGCAAGCATAGCTGGTTCCAGGAAGGCGCCGCGCTCGCTCCACGGGAAGAAGCGATGGCGACGGCAGGCGTAGCGGAAGCTGCGCCGCCTCCTCGTCCCGCACCACCTCCTCCGCCGCCCCCGCCAGCACCTCCTCCGCCACCTCCACCTGTCGAGGAAGCCGCAGTTCCAGCGGTCGAGGCCGTCGCAGCGGCCGAGGAGCCCGAGCCGCTCGCCGCCGCACCAGAGGAAACCAGGCCGGAGGAAGCCAGGCCGGATTACCGGTTTGACGATGTCTATGGCCGCGCCCAGGCGGAAGCGCATGACGACTGGGCCGAACCAGTGCCCGCCGCCACGAAGCCGCGGCGCAACCGGCTGAAGATCTGGACCTATGCGGCGATCGCCTTCTGCCTGGCCGTCGGCGCGGCGGGCGGCGCGCTGTGGTATTTCGGCACGCCTGGCTGGGCGGTCAATCTGGGCCTGGTGCCGGAGGAAGGCGATCCGGACCTGCTCTTCTATCTCTCCAAGCCCGCCGAGCGGCGCAAGCTGCCCACCGGAGAGGAATATTTCGCCTTTGGCGCCCGGATCGTGAACAGCGGCAAGCAGGTTCTGCCGGTGCCGCCCGTGCTGGTGCAATTGCGCGACCGGCAGAACCGGCTGGTGTTCAGTTGGACCACCAAGGCGGACCGGACCCGGCTGAAACCGGGCGAAGAAGCGTCGATCAACGAAAGCCGGATCGACATTCCGAAAAATGCCGAAAATCTGTCGCTGACTTTCGTCCAGTAACGGGCAGAAAAGCCGCTATCCAGGCACGGCTTGCTCCTGCCATGGTAGAAGCAAGCCGCGCATTATCGGGCCAAGCCGCCGTTCAGGGATAGCTCACCGTCTTCGGCCTTCCCTGCGGAATCGGGATGAATTCCTGATCGTCGCCGGGGATCAGCGGGAAGCGCATGGCTTCCCAATCCTCCCGCGCCTGCATCAGGCGATCGGTCGAGGATGCCACGAAATTCCACCAGACATGGCGCGGCGTCCGGAACGCCTCGCCGCCGCACAGCACCACCCGGCCGCCGTCGACGCTCATCAATGTCGCGCGGATGCCAGGCCGCAGGACGTAGAGCATCTGCGGCTGGAGCATGACTCCGTCCAGCGCCGCATCGCCGCCCGAAACATAGATGGCCCGCTCCTCCGCAGCGGCGTCGATCGGGACCGAACCGCCAGGAGAGAGCTGGATATCGGCATAGATGGTGCTGGCATAGGTGGTCACGGGCGAGGTGGCGCCCCACAGGCTGCCCATGATCACGCGCGCCCGCGCCCCGGCGCCATCGATGACGGGCAGGCCGCCTTCGCCGACATGTTCGAAGGCCGGGTCCATTTCCTCATAACGGTCGGGAAGCGCCAGCCAGGTCTGGATGGCGGACAGTTTCGACAGCTTCGCGCGATCCTCGTCCGGCGACCGCTCGCTGTGGACGATGCCCTTGCCCGCCGTCATCAGGTTGACCGCGCCCGGCTCGATCAGCTGCTCCGTGCCCAGGGAATCGCGATGGAGGAAGCTGCCCTCATACATGTAGGTGACGGTAGCCAGGTTGATGTGCGGGTGTGGACGAACATCCACGCCCTGTCCCGCCTCTATCCGGGCCGGTCCGGCCTGATCGAAGAAGATGAAGGGGCCGACCATGGTGCGATCCTTGACCGGCAGGGAGCGATGGACGCGGAAATCGCCCAGATTATGGGTGGTGGGCGTGATCGTCTGTATGATCGGATCGGTCGGGATCATGCTGCGTCCAGTTCGGGATAATGGCGGAAGATATCTTCGTTGGTGAAGGGCAGGCGCCGTTCGCTCGCCAGATAGTCCTGCAATTCGGGCAGCGCCGCAACCCGATCATGCAGATCGGCAAGGCGCGGAAAGGACGGCATCAGCGTCGCCATGCGCAACGGAAAGGCATGGCGCAGCCCGGCGACCAGATGGAACAGCGACAGATCGGCATAGCTCCAGCGTCGGGCAGCCAGCCAGTCACCGGGCTCGGCGCTCAGTGCATGTTCGAAATAGGTGAGGAATTTGGGGATGCGGCTGGCGCGAAAGCCATGGGCGGCGCGAAGCGCTTCGGCCTTCTGTTCCTCATAATAGAGGCCGGGGCCGAGCGGATGGTGCACGTCATGCGCCTCCGCCACCATGTCCATGACGGTAAGCTGCACCTGCGCCAGCCAATAGCGGGGCCTGAGACCTTCGGGGCCGCATTCATGCCGCTCGGCCAGGTAAAAGAGGATGTTGGCGGTTTGCGCCACGGTGCGGCCATCTGCGACCAGATAGGGCGGGGCGAAGGCCGGACCGGCGTCATGGCGTTCCATATCGGCCATCATCGCGCCGTCCCCATCGATGCGGGCGCAGTCGCGATAGGCAATGCCGCACGCCTCCAGCGTCAGCCGCACGAACTCGCCGCGGCCCGCTATGGTGGACCAGTACCAGAAATCATAGGCCATACGTCGCACCTCCAGCCCCTTGCTCTCACGAAATGCCGGCGGTCAGAGGTTCATCCGGCCGGAAATCGCTTTGGGAACGGCCGCACAACGCGCGAGAGGCGCCATGGTGTCATTCGCCCGGCGCGCGCGCCTTGATCGCCAGGGCATGAACCTTTTCGCGCAGCAGATCGGCCAGCGCGGCATTGACCAGCCGCTGGCGAGCCACGCGGTTCTGGCCAGTGAAGCGGTCGGAAACGATCTCCACGGTGAAGTGGCTCTCCCCCGATCCATCATGCCCGGCATGCCCGCGATGCTTCTCGCTGTCGTCGATCACGGCGAGCCGTTCGGGATTGAGGGCGGCCTGCAGCCGGGCTTCGATTTCGGTGGCCACTGGTCCTTGCGGCGTGGAGGGGTCTTTCAGAATCTCGGTCATCGCCCCTATATAGGCCCTTTGCTCCCCGTTGCATCAGGACAATCTTGGCTGGCGATTCCTTCTCGACCCGACGTTTCAACCGCTTCCACGGCCGCGTGGAAAGCGACCGCCCCTGCGCGGCGCCCGGTTGCGAGGAACCGGGGGAATTTCGCGCGCCCCCCGTGGAGGGAGGCGGGTCGCACGAGGAAGGCCCGCGCTGGCGCTGGCTGTGCCTCGACCATGTGCGGGAATTCAACCAGGGCTATAATTTCTTCACCGGCATGAGCCCGGAGGAGATCGCCGCCGCCCAGCGCCCCTATGCGGGATGGGAAAGGGAAACCCGGGCCTTTTCCTCCAACGCTGCCAGCCCGCCGCCCCGATGGTCGGACTTCCAGGATCCGCTGGACGCCATCGGCGCCAAGTTCAGGGAGCGGGTGGCGAAGGCCCGGGCCGACAGCCAGATGCGGCAGGACGGCAAGTTCCTGTCGCGGGACGACCGCAAGGCGCTGGAGGTGATGGGGCTGCCCATCGATGCCGACCGCAGGGCGCTGCGGCAGCGCTATACCGAATTGCTGCGGCGCTTTCATCCCGACCATAATGGCGGCGACCGCAGCCATGAGGCATCGCTGCAGGGGGTGATCGAGGCCTATCAGCTCCTGCGCAAGGCGGAAGCCTTTGCCTGAGCCGCGTCGCACAGCCCATCGTCCCCTCCCCCCGCCGGCGCTGGTCGGGCAGGGGGCCAATTTGGCCGAATGGGCTGCTTGATCCCGGCCTGCTAAAGCCCCACTCTATCGACATGCCCGTCCCCTATGGCTAGGGCAGTGCCGACCAGACCGTTCAAAGAGATTAGAAGATGACCGACATCCCGAACGTCCAACCCGATACCCGCGCCGAAACGCTGTTGGCATCGCCCGACCGCGAAGTGGATGCGCGCGAAGTGTTCGGCATCGATGTCGACATGAAGATACCCGCCTTTTCGGAAGCCGATGAGCGGGTGCCCGATCTCGACCCCGCCTATGTGTTCGATCCGGATACCACGCTCGCGATCCTGGCCGGCTTTGCCTATAACCGTCGCGTGATGGTGCAGGGCTATCACGGCACCGGCAAGTCCAGCCATATCGAGCAGGTCGCGGCGCGGCTGCGCTGGCCGTGCATCCGCATCAATCTGGACGCGCATATCAGCCGCATCGACCTGGTCGGGCGCGACGCCATCGTCCTGAAGGAAGGGCAGCAAGTCACCGAATTTCGCGAAGGGCTGCTCCCCTGGGCCCTGCAACGGCCGGTCGCGCTGGTGTTCGACGAATATGACGCCGGCCGTCCGGACGTGATGTTCGTGATCCAGCGCGTGCTGGAAACCGACGGCAAGATGACGCTGCTCGACCAGAATCGCGTCATCCGGCCCAATCCCTGGTTCCGCCTGTTCGCGACCGCCAATACCGTGGGCCTGGGCGACACGACCGGCCTTTATCACGGCACGCAGCAGATCAACCAGGGCCAGATGGACCGTTGGAACCTGGTCGTGGCGCTCAACTACCTGCCCGCCGCGACCGAGGCGCAGGTGGTGCTGGCCAAGTCCGGCGAATATGACCATGAGGGCGGCCGCAAGGAAGTCGAGAACATGATCAAGGTGGCGGAGCTGACCCGCCAGGGCTTCATCAACGGCGACATCTCGACCGTCATGTCGCCGCGCACCGTGATAAGCTGGGCGCAGAACGCCCTGATCTTCAAGAATATCGGCTTCGCCTTCCGCCTGTCCTTCCTCAACAAATGCGATGAGGCGGAGCGGCCGCTGGTGGCCGAATATTATCAGCGCGTCTTCGGCAAGGACCTGCCCGAAAGCGTCGCCCACCGGGCGGCCTGAGCGCGCAGGGAGGAACGAGCCATGATCGTCGTCGAACGGATCGATCCATCGGGCGGCACCGCCCACCGGATCAGCATCCGCGGCCATGAGCTGATCGCGGACATGTCGGCGCCCGACGGCCATGACGCCGGACCCGACCCGCATGACCTGTATGATTCGGCGCTGGGCGCCTGCAAGGCGATGACCATGCTCTGGTATGCGCAACGCAACGGCATTCCGGTGGAGGACATCCACGTCGGCGTGGTGCGCGACGCAAGCCGGGAACGGGAGGGCGTCTACAGGCTGACCACACGCATCGCCCTGTCCGGTCCGCTCACCGCCGACCAGCATGACAGGCTGATCGCCGTGGCCGCGAAATGCCCTTTGCACAAGCTGATGAGCGAGGTGGAGACTGAGATCGAGACCATCGCGGTGCCCTATGTCGGAGAGGGCGAGCGGCCATGACCGGCGCCGCCTGTACGAACGCGCTCCGTGCCCCGCGGGATGAAGGGCGTCGCTGCCTGAACGGTTGCCTTCACCCTGCGTCGGGCGGGATGCTGCCGGACACATGACCGACCGTTCGCTCCTCGACGCCTTCAAGGATGTGCTGTCCGGCGCAGCGCGATCGATTGCGCGTGACGCGGAGGTGGAGGTCAGCTTCACCGCCGACACGCCGCATATGGCGGGCAAGGCGATCAAGGTGCCGACGCCTGGACGCAACCTTCCCGCTGATCAGGTGGCGCTGGCGCGGGGCTTTGCCGACGCCAATGCGCTGCGGCTGCGGCATCACAATGCCCGGATCCACAACGCGGCCGCGCCCGCCGACGCGACCGCGCGGGCCGTCTATGATGCGGTGGAGCAGGCGCGGGTCGAGGCGATCGGTTCGCGGGCGATGGAAGGGGTTCGGGCGAACCTGAACCATGCGCTGGACCTGCGCCTGAAATCCGACCCGATCCGGCGGGCGCGTTCGTCCGAGGAAGTACCCCTGTCGACGGCGCTGGCGCTCAAGGTCCGCGAGCGGCTGACCGGGCAGGCCGCGCCCAGGGACGTGCAGGCGGGCCTGGCGATGATCGACCAGTGGATCGAGGAAAAGGCGGGCGCCGATCTCGACGCTTTGGCCATGGCCATTGACGACCAGCGCGCCTTCCAGAAGCTGACCGCCGCCATGCTGGAGCATCTCGCGCTTGTCGACGAAGACATGCCGCCCGAGACTGATGATTCCGAGACGCCGGATGAGGGCGAGGACGAGGAGCAGCAACAGGACGAGAGCGACAGCGGCGAGGACGAGGCCGGCGACAGCGACGCCTTTGCCGAGACGCGCGCCGAGGATCAGGGCGGGGAAAGCCAGAACGGCGAAACCGAATATAGCGATCAGTTCGATCCCGGCAGCGAGGATGGCGCGGAGGATATGGGCGAGGATGGCATGATGCCTGTTCGCCCGAACCGGCCGATGGGCGACCTGCCCCCGGGCTTCGACTACAAGGCTTATACACTGCTGCATGACGAGGTGGTGACCGCCACCGACCTGTGTGACGAAGATGAATTGCTGCGCCTGCGCGGCTTCCTGGACCAGCAGCTCGTCAGCCTGCAGGGCGCGGTGACGAAACTGGCCAATCGGCTGCAGCGGCGGCTGATGGCGCAGCAGTCGCGGAGCTGGGACTTCGACCAGGAAGAGGGGCTGCTCGACGCGGCGCGGCTGGCGCGGATCGTGATCGATCCGACACGATCGCTGTCCTACAAGATCGAGCGGGATATCGAGTTCCGCGATACCGTCGTCACGCTGCTGATCGACAATTCCGGGTCCATGCGCGGCCGGCCGATTTCCATCGCCGCGATCAGCGCCGATATCATGGCGCGCACGCTGGAACGCTGCGGCGTGAAGACGGAGATACTGGGCTTCACCACCCGCGCCTGGAAGGGCGGGCAGAGCCGGGAGGACTGGCTGGCGGCCGGGCGTCCCCCGATGCCGGGGCGTTTGAACGACCTGCGCCACATCATCTACAAGAAGGCGGACGAACCCTGGCGCCGGGCGCGCAAGAATCTCGGCCTGATGATGCGGGAGGGGTTGCTCAAGGAGAATATCGACGGCGAGGCGCTGCTCTGGGCGCATGGCCGGCTGCTGGCGCGGAACGAGGAACGCCGCATATTGATGGTGATCTCCGACGGCGCGCCTGTCGATGATTCCACCCTGTCGGTGAACAGCGGCACCTATCTGGAACGCCATTTGCGGCAGGTGATCGAATGGATCGAGAACCGCTCGCCCGTTCAGCTCGTGGCGATCGGCATCGGCCATGACGTGACCCGCTATTATCGCCGCGCAGTGACCATCATGGATGCCGAACAGCTTGGCGGCACCATGGTGGAACAGCTCGCGGCGCTGTTCGACGATTAGAAGCCCTGCTTGTCCGGGCTTTGGCGCTGTCGCAACCCGGACCTTCCCCTTGAAAAGAAGAGCGCCGGTTTCGACCTCGTCATGGCGCGGACAGGCGTTTTGACAGGAGAGTGCAATGAGTGTCGCCTTTCGTCGCGAGAGTGACGAGGAGCATCTGGAGCCCACTTTCGAACTTCCGCTGCCGCCCGGTCCCAATTGGGTGACGGCGCGCGGCCTGCGGCTGACGCGGGAGAAGGTGGAAGCGCTGGAGGCGGTGGAAATGGATGGCATGGCCGAAGACGAGGCCAAGAAACTGAAGCGCGAGTTGCGATACTGGCGGACCCGGCTTGCCACCGCGGAGGTGCGGCCGATCCCGGACGGGGAGGCGGTCGCCTTTGGCAGCCGCGTGACCTACAGCTTGAACGGCAAGGAAAGGCAGATCTGCATCGTCGGCGATGATGAGGCGGATCCCGCCGAAGGGCGCATCGCCTTTTCCGCGCCGCTCGCCCGCGCGATGATGGATGCGGAGGATGGCGAGAGCGTGGATTTCGGTGGAAGGACGGCTGCGCTCACCATTCTGGCGATAGAGCCGATCATCGAGGATTGATCCCAACGAAAAAGCCCTCCAGTCGCGGCTGGAGGGCTTTGTTCCATCAGGCGTTGCGGCCGGCCTCGAACAGGAACCAGGCGCGTTCCTCCGCCTCGTCCGTCCAATCGTCGATAATGCCTTCCGTCGCATTGTCGCCCGCTTCCGTGGCTGCGGCCTTGGCGGCGCGCAGGGCCTCCACCAGCTTCAGATTGTCCTCCCGCAGCTCGTTCAGCATGTCGCCGGGGCTGACATAATCGGCGTCATTGTCGGCAAGGGACTGGTGACGCGAAATGTCGCCGATGGAACGCAGCGTCGTGTTCCCGGTCTTGCGCACGCGTTCGGCGATCAGATCGGTGGTGGCCAGGATCTGCGTCGCCTGCTCGTCGAACATCAGGTGATAGTCGCGGAAATGGGGACCGGACACGTGCCAGTGGAAATTCTTGGTCTTGAAATACAGCGCATAGCTGTCCGCGAGCACGCCGTTCAGCGCCTCTGCGACCGTTTTCGTGGCATTGCTGCGCAAATCTGTCGGAGTCTTGAGATCGGGGGCTGTCATGCTTGGCTCCTGCTAAGGGACTTGGTTTCGGACATATAATGATCTGTGCCCGATATGGTGCCATGACAAAACAGGGAACTCCGCCAAAAAAGCCGTTCAGTCTGATGCATTCCGTCGATCAGGCGAGGTGCAGAGCCGACACCGCCGCCGCCATCCCCGCGAGCAGCACCAGCACGGCGCCGCCAAGCCGAATGGCGCGAAGCGGCAGCACGTCGAACGCCGCGCCGCGCAGCAGGAGGACGGGAACAGTCGCGGCGATGATGCCGATCGCCCCGCCCGTTGCGGCAAGCACCGGATCGGCGGTGCGCACGGCGATTCCCAGGATCAGGAATTGCGCGCCGTCCCCGAAGCCGAGGATGAAGAGACCAAGCGCGCTGGTGAGAAAGGGCCCAAGCCGCCAGTTCGCCAGGGGGTCAGGCCGCTTCGTCGGCCAGAACATCCCGACCGCCAGGAAGATCAGGGCCAGCGCCAGGAACAGCAACCGCCCGTCCGTCCCCAGCATCGGCGCGATAAAGGCGCCCGCCGCAGCGCCGATCGCCGCATTGGCGAAAGCCGCCGCCACGATCCCCGCGATCACCGCTCCATCGCGCTGGAACCGTTCGGCCAGGGCCAGGGCCAGCAACTGCCCCTTGTCGCCGGTTTCGGCCAACAGACAGCCGAGCAGCGCGATCAGCAATGCATCCATTCAGCCGGTCAGACGGTCAGCCGCGTGCCAGGCCCCGCCGCCGGCCTGGCGGCGACAGGCATCGCTATCACCTCCGCATCGGGCATTTCAGCCGCGATCGCGTCGCGCATCAGGTCGAGATAGGACATGACGACAGGCCCCGCGCCCTGCAGCGACAGCGCCGACTGCAATGTGCCGGCCAGGCCTTCGACATTGTCGAGGTGGAAGGCGCGGGCAATATGGCGTATCCGGTCAATCTCGTCCCGCAGGCGCGCCAAGGAGATATGCCCCCGTTCGCCCGCGAGCGCGTCCACCCGCCGCAGCAGATCGGCAAGAATGGCCAGCATCGGATCATGTCGCATGGAGAAGACTCCCCCGTCCTGTAACTCCGACTCCACCGATAGACCCGAGCCGGTTAAGGCCGCGTAAAGTGTAGCATGGCCGCCGCATTTCGGCCACGAGCCTTGACACCGATCCGAATCTGCCTCATGGGGCACCGCTGAAACGGGGCGGTCCCTTGCTCGCAAGAGATTTGGGGCCGCTCTTCTTTTTCACGATATTCACGACCAGGGACTAAGGCCATGGCCAAGCCAGCAACCGTCAAGATTCGCCTCGTCAGCTCGGCTGACACCGGATTCTTCTACGTGACCAAGAAGAATCCGCGCACCAAGACCGAGAAGCTGAGCTTCCGGAAATATGACCCCGTCGTGCGCAAGCATGTCGAGTTCAAGGAAGCCAAGATCAAGTGATCGCGCAGGTGGCTGACGCCGCCTGACGCCATTCGGATTCGCGGCGTATATAGCCCGAACGAAGAGGCCCGTTCCCAAGGGAACGGGCCTTTCCTTGTTTCCCAGCCGTGCTCAAGGCGAGGTCGGCTTGCCATCCTCCGCAGGGCCGGGAGGGGTCGGCAAGGACGACTTTCTGGCGCCCGAGCGCAGGAAGCCGTCCCTTGCCGGCGAACAGGGCCGGGCCGGCGCCAATGTTCAGTTTCCGACCGGCTGACCGTCCGTACGGCGCACCACGATCGTCGAGGAACGCGGCGGCTGCCCCGACACCGGCCAGTTGCCCGTGGGATGCTGGATATTGATGAAGAAGTTCCGAAGGTCCGGCGTATAGGCGATGCCGGTGATCTCGCAGCCCGTGGGACCGACCAGGAAGCGCTTGGACGCCTTGCTGGTCTGGTCGACATGGTACATCGAATTGTTGCCAAAGGCCTGCGTCATGTTCACCGCCGTGCCGTTCAACGTACCGGCATTGCCCGTGAGGTTGTGGTCGGTCTGAACCCAAAGGCGGCCCTGCGGATCGATGCGAAGGCCATCGGGACTGGAGAAATAATCGCCGTTGATGTTCCCCTTCAGATTCGCTTCGGCAAGGTTGGGATTGCCCGCCAGCAGGAAAATTTCCCAGGTGAAGCCGGTTGCGAGCGGTGAATCGCCATTTTCGCGGAACTTCAGGATGTGGCCGTGCAGGTTGGTCACGCGCGGATTGGGATTGTCGGTGACGCGGCGACCGCTGTTGTTGGTCAGCGTGACGAAGATCGCCTGATGATTCGGCGCGACCGTGATCCATTCCGGCCGGTCCATCAGCGTACCGCCGGCGACGCGGGCGGCCGACTGGGCGTTGATGAGCACATCGGCCGTGCTGTTGAAGCTGACGGTGGTGGGGGTGGGCGGCGTGGTCGACTGGCTGACGTTGCCGGGATCGGTGGCGTTAGCGACCAGGCCGTTCTGGCCCTGCACCAGCGCTCGCCACTCCCCCGTGCCGTCCGCATTGAAGCGCGCCACATAGAGCGTGCCGTAATCGAGCAGGTCGACGTTCAATGCGCGATTGCTGGTGCTGTAGGCGCGATCGGGCACGAACTTGTAGATGCAGCCCGGCGTCGAATCGTCGCCCATATAGAAGGCGACGCGATTGTTGGCGTCATTCAGATAGGCGGTATTCTCATGGGAGAATCGGCCCATGGCGGTGCGCTTGGTCGGCGTGGCCAGTTCCTGATAGGGATCGATCTCCACGACCCAGCCGTAATTGTTGCTGGGCTGCGTGGGATCCAGATAATTATTGGTCGTCTCTTCGCAGGTCAGATAGGTGCCCCAGGGCGTGCGGCCCGAGGAACAGTTGTTGAGCGTACCGCGAATGGTCGAGGACAGCAGGCCCGCAGCCGGTCCGCCAACGCGATAATCGGTGTTGCCGCTATAACGCTTGTTGAAGCGCGATCCCGCCTTGACGGCGAACTTGCCGTCCGTGCCCTTGGCGATTTCCACCACCGAAACGCCGACGGCCGACAGGGCGAGCGCCTTCTGGTCCGCGGTGGCGGTCGCGGCGTTATAGGTGCCGCTGGCGAAGAGGATATTGTAATCCGGCAGTTCATGGTTGATCGCCAGCAGGCCGCCGCTGTTGGGATCGACGCCCGACAGGTCGAAAAACTCCATGCCGTCATGATTGCCGCCCGCCCACAAATTGGTCTGGCTCGCGCTGCCGGGGATGCTGCCGGGGGCATAGGGGGTGCCAGGCTCCACCGAATCGCCCGCCTTCAGCAACACATCGACAGTGTAGCCGGCAGGAACGGTGACCGTGTCGTTGCTGTTGATCGCGACCGACGCGAAGGCGATGGCATAGCTGGGCGCCGGGGTCGGCGTGGGAAGGGGGGCGGGCGAGCCGGAGGCTTCGTCGTCGCCGCATGCCGTCAGCGCGCCCAGCATCGGCAGCATGGAAAGGCCCAGCAGGCCGTTCTTCAGCACGGTGCGGCGCGCCGGATTGGCGGCGACGATCGATTCCAGGCTATCTTCGCCCGCGGTGATCTTTGGCTGCGCATCGCGAAAGGCCGCGCGCGCCTCGTCGGTCAGATGAGACATGGATGAATACCCCTGTGCATAATCCGGGCTGTCGGCTGGAGGCCGCGCCGGTGGCGACCGGGGCATGACAGAGGCAAATGACGGCCTGGCTGCAAAAAGGAGACGGATCGGTGAAAGCGGCATGACCGGGCGGTGACATTGCCGATCGATGGGGAGCCGACCACGGGCCGCCGCGATGAATGGCCTGCCCTCCCGCGAATATGCGTATGGATCATTTGGCGATCGGCGGCCGGTCGGTCCGGCCGTCGGCCGATTTCAATCGAACAGCCCATCCTGAAGATGGGAGGGGGGATTGAGGCCCAGATGCTTCCAGCCCGGACCATTGAGGCAGCGACCCCGCGCCGTACGGGCAATCAGGCCAAGCTGGATGAGATAGGGTTCGATCACTTCCTCGATCGTGTCGCGCGCTTCGGAAAGACCGGCCGCCAGCGTTTCGACCCCCACCGGGCCGCCGCGATAAATGTCCGCGATCATGGTCAGGTAACGGCGGTCCATCAGGTCGAGACCGAGATAGTCGACCTCCAGCCGCGTCAGCGCGGCGTCGGCCACCTTGGCGTCCACGGCCGCCGCCGCCGCCACATTCGCGAAGTCGCGCACCCGCCGCAGCAGTCGCCCCGCGATGCGCGGCGTGCCCCGCGAGCGCCGGGCGATCTCCACCGCACCGTCCGGGGTTATGGCCAGGTCCAGCAGCCGCGCGGCGCGGCGCACCACCAGCTCCAGTTCGTCCACTGTATAGAATTGCAGCCGCACCGGAATGCCGAAGCGGTCGCGCAGGGGTGTCGTCAACAGGCCCTGCCGCGTGGTCGCACCGACCAGGGTGAAGGGCGGCAGGTCGATCCGCACCGATCGGGCGGACGGCCCCTCGCCGATCATCAGGTCGAGCGCCCGGTCCTCCATCGCGGGGTAGAGCACTTCCTCGACCGCGGGGTTGAGCCGGTGAATCTCATCGACGAAGAGGACGTCGCCCTCATCCAGATTGGTGAGCAGCGCGGCGAGATCGCCTGACTTGGCGATGACCGGGCCTGATGTCGCGCGGAAACCCACACCCATCTCGCGGGCGACGATCTGCGCCAGCGTCGTCTTGCCAAGGCCGGGGGGACCGAAGAAGAGCACATGGTCCAGCGCTTCGCCCCGTCCCCTGGCGGCTTCGATGAAGATGCGCAGATTTTCCCGTGCCGCCTGCTGCCCGATGAATTCACCCAAGGACTTGGGGCGCAGCGCGGCATCCGCATCCTCGACACGGCGCGTGGAGGAGATCAGGCGGTCCTCGCTCATTTCGCCGCTTTCCGGAGCGCCAGGCGGACCAGCGCATCCAGCGACGCGTCCTCACCCAATTCCTCCTCGGCAGCGGCGACGGCGCTGCTGGCTTCGGCGGGTTTGAAACCCAGATTCTGCAACGCCGAAATCGCGTCGGCGCCGTGGCCGCCGGTGGGCAGGGCCGCAAAGCCGCCACCGGCCGCGCCGGCTGGTGCGGGTACGGCGCCGATCTTGTCCTTCAACTCATTGACGATGCGCTGGGCAAGCTTGGGGCCGACGCCATTGGCGCGTGCAACCATCGCCTTGTCGCCCGTGGCCACTGCGCGGTGCAGCTCCGCCGGTTCCAGGGCCGACAATATGGCCAGCGCCACGCGGGATCCCACGCCCTGCACGCCGGTCAGCAGGCGGAACCAGTCGCGTTCCTCGGCTCGGGCGAAACCGACCAGGCGGATGGCATCGTCCGACACCAGCATTTCGGTATGGATCGTCACCGCTTCGCCCACAGGCCCCAGCGCGGAGAGCGTACGGGACGAGGCGCCAACCAGATAGCCGACCCCGCCCACGTCGATGATGGCATGGTCCAGGCCCGTGCTGTCCAGCCGTCCTTTCAGTTTAGCGATCATGCGCCCCGCCCTTTGGTCATGATCTGTTCTTTAGGGACGTCTCCAGCGGGGCGCCAGCTAAAAACCGAGGGGAACAGGGCACCATTTGCCGGCCTGCGCGTAGAGCAGCCGGCGAGGGCAGAAGAAGGAGCCGTTTTTAATGTCGATACAGGCACCGTTGCTGGGCCCCAAGGATTTCGAATATCCCGCGATCATGCTGTCAGGCTATGTCGATCATGGCATGTACCTGCATTTCCGCAACTGCCTGTCGTCCGCGCCGCAACAGGGATTGGTCGTGGTGGAGATCGCCACCCTGGGCGGCGATCCCGAGATTGCACGGATGATGGGGGAGGATGTCCGCTTCCATTCCGATCTCTACCCGGACCGGCGACTGGTGTTCCTGGGCAAGACGGCGGTCTATTCGGCGGGCGCCACCTTCATGGGCTTCTTCGCGGCGGAAAATCGCTATCTCGCGCGGGGAACGCGCGTGATGATCCACGAGCGCATCATCACGCGGGACATCCATCTGGAAGGGCCGCTGTCGACCTGCATCGCGTCGCTCAAGGCGACATTGCATGAGATCGAGGCGTCGATCGCGATCCAGAATGAAGGTTTCGCGAACCTGATCCTGGGATCACAGGTTTCGATGGAAGAACTGCTGAAGCGCGCGCCGGAAAACTGGTATCTCGAAGCGAATGAGGCCCAGGCGCTGGGTTTGGTGGCGGCCGTGATCTAGCGCATTGTCAACTTGACCCTTTGCGGTCGGCAGCGCGTAAAATGCGGTATCAAAAGCATCTTGTGCGCGGCGGGGATTACGCCTTTGATGCACGGCATGAGCCGACCGCAGATTTTCCCGTGGCGTTATGGCATGTTCCTGGCCCTGCTGGCCAGCATGGCGCCCTTTGGCCTCCTGCTGCCCTGGCATGAGGCGGTGATGGCGGGCTTTGACCTGGCGGCGCTGGCCTTCATCCTGTCGGTCTGGCCGCTGCTGGACGCCGATCCCGACGCGATGCGGCGCAAAGCGGCGGACAATGACGTCAATCGGCAATTGATGCTGTTGCTGACCGGAATCGTGTCGATGGTGATCCTGGTCGCCGTCGGCGTCGCGGTCAGCCAGCATGGCGGGCCAAGTGCGGGGGCGATTGCGCTGGTGCTGGCGACGCTGGCGCTGGCCTGGCTCTTCTCCAACCTCGTCTATGCGATGCATTATGCGCATATCTTCTACCTGGGCGATGGAAAGGGTCGGGACAGCGGCGGACTTGATTTTCCGGACACGCAGGAACCAAGCTACTGGGATTTCCTCTATTTCGCCTTCACATTGGGAATGACATTCCAGACTTCCGACGTCGCCGTGAAAAGCGGAAGCATAAGGCAAACGGCGCTGTTCCATTGCCTGGCCGCCTTCCTCTTCAACCTGGGCATATTGGCGTTCACCATCAATGTGTTGGGCGGGAGCTGATCGGGGCGGCCGAATCCCCCTTCGCCCGGTCGGCCTTCGGGGGTTGTTTACCTATTTTCGCTAGGGCCACGGCATGAGCGACAATGCCGATCCCTGTCCGAAATCCGCCGTCAGCCATGGCGTGGGCATTGCCGGGCTGGTCGGCCTCTGCCTCTGGACATTGGTGGCGCGCCATTACGGGATGAATGGGCCGAATGCGGGCTTCGCCGCGGTAGTCGCATGCGGCCTTCCCATGGTGCTGTGGTCGCTGCTGGTCGACAAGGTCCACCGCCGGGCATCGACAGGGATCGACTGGATCGCACCCGCCCGGCCCTGGCGCGCGGTGATGGACGTCAGCATCGTCAAGATCGCCGGTTTATGGGCGACCTGGCTCGTCATCGCATCATTCTATTGCATTGCGCGCTGGTATTGGGCGGGCGATTATCGCATGTCCATGAACCTGCTGATGAGCGCGGCGCCCTGGCTGCTGGGGGCGTCAGTGCCCTATGTGATCTGGCTGGACCGGCGGACAGTCGAACCGAGGGACGCAAGCTTTGCCTTTGGCCAATGGGTGATCGGCGGAGCCGCGGGCGTGCCGGACCGGGCGGAGGTTGCCCATCATGCCCGCGCCTGGGCGGTGAAGGGCTTTTTCCTCGCCTTCATGCTGTCGATCGTGCCGGGCAATTTCGCCAGCGTGGTCGAATGGCGGACAGCGGATGCGTTCAGCCATCCCGTGGCCCTGGCGAGCTTCCTGATCGCCATCATGTTCATGATTGACGTCTGCATGGCGACGGTGGGCTATATGCTGACGATGAAGCCGCTGGATTCGCATATCCGGACGGCCAATCCGCTGCTGGCAGGGTGGGTTGCGGCGCTGATCTGCTATCCGCCCTTTGTGCTGATGGGCAATGGCGGTCCGCTCGATTATCACGCCGGCGGAGCCGAATGGGATGTCTGGACGCGCGGGCATGAGGCCCTGCAATGGCTGTTGGGCGGGTGGCTGGTCCTGCTGACCGCCATCTATGCCTGGGCGACGGTGGCCTTCGGACTGCGCTTCTCCAACCTGACGCATCGCGGGATCCTGACGCACGGACCCTATCGCTGGACGCGCCATCCGGCCTATCTGGCGAAGAACCTCTTCTGGTGGTTTTCCGCCCTGCCTTTCCTCAGCCTGTCGGGCAACCTGACCGATGTGGTGCGCAATTGTGCCCTGCTGGGCGTGACCAATGCGGTCTATTATTGGCGGGCGAAGACCGAGGAGGCGCATCTGGGCGCCGATCCGGAATATCGCGCCTATAGCGACTGGATGGAGCGCAACGGCGCCGTGCCACGCCTTTTCGCGTGGATCGTGGGGCGCAAGCCCATGGGGCTGGCCCAGCCCGCCGAATGAGGGCCGACCACCTCATCCACAATAGCTGACCGGCCCTGTCGGAGGGGCAGCCCTTCCTTCTCCCGCAGGGAGAAGGAAGGAAGCGTCAGAAGCTTTCCTCAGCGTAGATCCGGGTGAGGTCGCCCTTCCACTCGCCATGATAGCGGGCGAGCAGCCGTTCGGCGTGGGTCTGGCCCGACGCCACGATCTCGTCCAGCGGGGCGAGGAAGCCGCTTTCATTGTCGCCCGACGCATTGAGCCGGGCGCGGGCGGAAAGGCCGGCGCGGGCGATGTCCAGCGCTTCGGCGGCAATGTCGCGCAGCTTGCGGTTGCCCGCAATGGGCGCGTCCAAGGCCAGTTTGGGCACGGAATCGCGCAGGACCTGCCGTTCCTCCATGCTCCAGCCCTTGACCAGATCCCAGGCCGCGTCCAGCGCGCCTTCGTCATAGAGCAGCCCGACCCACAGCGCCGGCAGCGCGCAGATGCGGTTCCAAGGCCCGCCATCCGCGCCGCGCATTTCCAGGAAGCTCTTCATCCGCACTTCCGGGAAGGCGGTGGACAGATGATCCTCCCAGTCCTTCTCCGTCGGCTTTTCGCCGGGCAGGGCGGGCAGTTCGCCCTTCAGGAAATCGCGGAAGCTCTGGCCCGCCGCGTCGATATAGCGGCCGTCGCGATAGACGAAATACATCGGCACATCGAGCGCATAGTCGGCATAGCGCTCATAACCGAAGCCGTCCTCGAACACGAAGGGCAGCATGCCCGTGCGGCCGGGGTCGGTGTCCGACCAGATATGGCTGCGATAGGACAGGAAGCCGTTGGGCTTGCCTTCCGTGAAAGGCGAATTGGCGAAGAGCGCCGTCGCCAGCGGCTGCAGCGCAAGGGAGACGCGGAACTTCTTCACCATGTCCGCCTCGCTGCCATAGTCGAGGTTGGTCTGGATGGTGCAGGTGCGCAGCATCATGTCCAGGCCCATGCTGCCCACGCGCGGCATGTGACGCAGCATGATGTCGTAGCGGCCCTTGGGCATGATGGGCAGTTCTTCGCGGCTCTTGTCCGGCCACATGCCAAGGCCCAGGAAACCCAGGCCCAACATGTCGCCCACATATTTCACCTGTTCCAGATGTCGGCTGGTTTCCGCGCAGGTCTGGTGGAGATTTTCCAGCGGCGCGCCCGACAGTTCGAGCTGGCCGGCCGGTTCCAGGCTGATGGTGCCGTCGGCGCCGGAAAGGGCGATGATATTCTCCCCCTCGAACACCGGGTTCCAGCCATAGCGGGTAAGGCCGATCAGCAGCGTGTGAATGCCGCCCCGCTCGTCGTAGCTGGGGGCGTGATAATCCCGCCTCGCATAGACGAATTTCTCATGCTCGGTGCCGATGCGCCAGCGATCCTTCGGCTTGGCGCCCTTGGCGAAGGCCGCGATCAACTGTTCGCGGCTTTCAATGATGGGATCATTTTCCCCTGAGTCGGTTCTGGTGCTCATGCCCCGCCTTAATCTTTCCCCCGGTTGCGTCAAAGGCGCAACCTTCGGCGCTCAGATAAGCTGCGTTGATGGCGGCTTCAATCGGGTTGCGGAAGAAAACCATATTTGAGCGCTCGGCACGAGATGCTGCGGTGCCAGCCGGGCCGCGGAAGCATGACGCGCCAGGAAGCTAAGCCCAATCGCCGTTCATCGTCATCCAGGCCGTGGTCGCGGCGATGGCGGCGGTTTCCGCGCGCAGGATGCGGGGGCCGAGCGAGACGGCGACTGATCGGGGATGGGCGCGGATCGCTTCGCGCTCGGCGGGGTCGAAGCCGCCTTCAGGACCGATCAGGAAAGCGGCGGCGCCCGGATGCGCCCTGAGCGTGGCGGCCAGCGCCTCCCCGCCGGTCTCATCGGCAAAGAAAAGCCAGCGGTCCTCCGGCCAATCCCGCAACAACGCGTCGAGCTTCACCATAGGCTCAAGTTCGGGAAGGGCCGTGCGGCCGCATTGTTCGGCCGCTTCGACCAGATGGGCATGCAGGCGATCGAAATTGAGCCGGTCCACCACGGCGCGCCGGGTGAGCACGGGCTGCAGGCGGGCCACCCCCAGTTCGCAGGCCTTTTCTGCGACCAGGTCGATGCGCCCCTTCCTGATCGGCGCGCAGCAGAGCCAGAAATCGGGGACATCCTCCGGCGGTCTGGTCTGGCTGACCACCTCCAGCACCAGGTCGCGCTTGCGGATGTCGCGCGCCCTGGCCGCCCATTCGCCCGACCTGCCGTCGAACAGCAGGACGATGTCGTCCGGTTTCACCCGCATGACGCTGATCAGATAATGGGCCGGGTTGCCGTCGACAGGCACGGCCACACCCTCGCCCAGCTGCGTTTCGACGTGGAGGCGCGGCGCGCTTTGCGGCGGCCAGGCGGGGGTCGCGGTCATTTTGTCTCTTCCGTTCGCCCTGAGCTTGTCGAAGGGGCATGCTTCTCTTTAGGGAAGTGGAGGGTTTCGACAAGCTCGGCCCGAACGGAGTCCCAAAAACCTATCATGGCCCAACAGACGATAGTTCCCGATAGCGAGGCGCGCGGGCTGGTCGCGCGCTTGCCGAATATCCCCCGCGCCCTGGCCCTGCTGGCGCGATTTGATCGGCCGATCGGCTGGTGGCTGCTGTTCTGGCCTGGCGCCTGGGCCGTTGCGCTGGCGGGGGGTGCGCGGGCGCAGTGGCCGCTGATCCTCTGGCTGCTGCTGGGCAGCATCGCCATGCGCGGGGCGGGGTGCGTGTTCAACGACATTGTCGACCGCGACCTCGACCGGCAGGTAGCGCGCACGGCGTCCCGCCCGCTGGCGAGCGGGGCGATATCCCTCAAGACCGCATGGATATGGTTGCTGTCCCTCTGCCTGGTCGGACTGGTGGTGCTGCTCCAGCTCCATCTCTACGCCCAGGTCGTGGCCCTGGGCTCGCTGGCGCTGGTCGCGGCCTATCCGTTCATGAAGCGGATCACCGGCTGGCCGCAAATATGGCTGGGGCTGGTCTTTTCCTGGGCGGCGCTGGTCGGGTGGAGCGAGGTGGCGGGAAGCCTCGATTTGACGGGATTGCTGCTCTATGGAGGGTGCATCTTCTGGGTGGTCGGCTATGACACCATCTATGCGTTGCAGGATCGGGAGGATGACGCGCTGATCGGCATCGGATCGAGCGCCCTGTCCATGGGCAGGCATGTGCGCGGCGGCGTGGCGTTCTGCTATGCGATGGCGCTGGGCCTTTGGGCCAGCGCCATCTGGCAGGCAAGGCCGCAGGGCCTGGCGCTGGCGGCGTTGCTGCCCATGGCGGTGCATCTGGGCTGGCAGGTGGCGACGCTGAAGGAGGACGGCATCGATCCGCTGGCCAAATTCCGTTCCAATCGCTTTGCGGGACTGCTGATGTTCCTGGGCTGCCTGGTGGTGGGCAGCGCATGAATGGTCCGCGCGAGGGGGAGGATTGCTGGCGGATCGAGCGGGCGCTGAAGGCCAGCATGATCGTCGATGCGGACGCCTATTTCCGGCATGCCCGCGCCGCGATGATGAAGGCGAAGAAGCGGATCATGCTGATCGGCTGGGATTTTGACGCCGCCATCACGCTGATCCGCGAAGATGAGGCGGGCGACGGCGCGCCAACGGTGATCGGGGATTTCATAAGCTGGCTGGTGGAACGGACGCCGGAGCTGGAAATCTTCCTGCTGCGCTGGGACGTGGGCGCGATGAAGTCCATGGTGCGGCCGTCCAACCTGTTCACGACCGTCCGCTGGATGGCCAATTCACGCATCACGGTGAAGCTGGACAGCCATCATCCGACCGCCGCGTCCCACCATCAGAAGATCGTGGTGATCGACGATTGCTTTGCCTTTTGCGGTGGCATCGACATGACCGGCGATCGCTGGGACACCCGGCATCACCGCGATGAGGAACCGGGGCGGCGGCATCCGGACGGGTCGCCCTATGGCCCCTGGCACGATGCGACGACGGCCCTGCAGGGGCCCGTCGCGGCGGCGCTGGGCCAGCATGCGCGGGCGCGGTGGAAGGATGCAGGCGGGGAGGAACTGCTGCCGGTGGAGGGTCAGCAGGATTGCTGGCCCGATGCATTGCCGGTGCAGTTCGAGGATGTGGATGTCGCCATATCCCGCTCCGCGCCGGAGATGGAGGATCAGGAGCCGCTGATCGAGATCGAGCGGCTTTATGTGAACCAGATCGCGTCGGCGAAGCGCTATATCTATGCGGAGAGCCAATATTTCGCCTCCCGCCGCATTGCCGAGGCGATCGCAGCCCGGCTGGCCGAGGAGGACGGACCGCAGATCATCATCATCAATCCGGAACAGGCCGACGGCTGGTTGGAACAGCAGGCCATGGACACGGGCCGCGCCCGGCTGTTCGAGGCGCTGAAGGCGCGGGACCGCCACGGCCGGTTACGGCTCTACCATCCGTTTACCGCGCGGGGGGAGCCGATCTATGTGCATGCCAAGATATTGATCGTCGATGACCGGGTTCTGCGGGTCGGATCGTCCAACATGAACAACCGGTCCATGCGGCTGGACACCGAATGCGACGTGACGATCGATGCCGCGCTGCCCGCCAATGCAGGGCGGGAGGATGTGATACGGGCGATTCGCGACGATCTCATCGCCGAGCATCTCGACCTGCCCATCGCGCGTGTGGCGGCGGTGATCGCCGAGCGCGGGCTGGTAGCCGCCGTCGAGCAGCTGCGCGACAAGCCGGGGCGAACGCTGAGACACTATGTGACGCCTGACCTGAACGACGTGCAGGCATGGCTGGCGGACAATGAGATACTCGATCCGGAAGGTCCGGGAGAGATGATGGAACCCGTGGCGGAGCGCGGATTGTTCCGGCGGATGCGCGGGTGGATGGAGCGGGATTAGAGCGATTTCCAAGCGATCGGAACCGATCGCTGGTTAAGAAATCGCGGAAAACAAGGAAACCAGAGCGGCGATCTGATTCAATCAGATCGAAATCCGTTCCGGGCCCGAAACACAGTCATTCCGCCGCGAGCAGCGCTTCCGCACTGCCGAGGTTCACCGACACGAGGCGGCTCACCCCGCGTTCCACCATGGTCACGCCGAACAGCCGGTGCATGCGGGCCATGGTCACCGCATTATGGCTGACGATCAGGTATCGCGTTTCGGTCTGCGCCACCATCGCGTCAAGCAGGTCGCAGAAGCGCTCGACATTGGCGTCATCCAGCGGCGCGTCGACCTCGTCCAGCACGCAGATCGGCGCGGGGTTGGTCAGGAACAATCCGAAGATCAGGGCGACGGCCGTCAACGCCTGTTCACCGCCGGAGAGCAGGGTCAGGGCGGCCAGCTTCTTGCCCGGCGGCTGGGCCATGATCTCCAGCCCTGCCTCAAGCGGATCGTCGCTGTCGATCAGTTCCAGATGCGCCTGGCCCCCATTGAACAGCGTCGTGAAAAGACGGCGGAAATGGCCGTCCACCGCCTCGAACGCGGCGAGCAGGCGCTGGCGCCCCTCCCGGTTCAGGCTGCCGATCGAGCCGCGCAGTCGGTTGATCGCCTGGGTCAGTTCCTCGCTTTCGGCGCGGCTGCTGGCCTGGGTGGCTTCCAGTTCCTCCAGTTCCTGCGCCGCGACCAGGTTGACCGGGCCGATCCGCTCACGCTCCGTGACGAGCCGGTCATGCTCGCCCTGTTCGCTCTGGGCGATGCGGACCTCTGCGCTGGCGAAGCCCAGTTTTTCGGGCAGGACGGGCGGCGGGCATTCGAATCGCTCGCCGGAAAGGCGGTTGGTTTCGACACGCTTCTCATCCGCCGCCTCGGCGCGGGCGGTGGCGGTGGCGCGGGCTTCGCGGGCATTGGCGAGCGTTTCGCCAGCCTGCGACGCGCGCTGTTCGGCCATGCGCAGCGCGGCTTCGGCTTCGCTTTCCTCGCGCCGCGCGGCCTCCGCCGCTTGCATCAGCGTGTCGCCCTGTTCGCTGAGTGCGGCGATGGTCGCCGCCAGACTGTCAGGCTGGCCGGCGATTTCGGCGCGTTCCTTCGCTATGGCCTCGCCGCGTTCGACCATCGCCGCGATGCGCTTGGCCGCTTCACCGGCGCGGGCGCGCCAACCCTTGGCCTCTGCATCGGCGGCGGCCATGCGCTCCCGGTCGCTGGCCAGCGCGCGGTCCGCCAGCGCCTGATCGGCCTGAAGCTGGCTGACCGCGATCCGGGCCTTTTCGCTCGCCTGTTGCAGCGTGGCGACCTGCGCGCGGGTTTCCCCGCCATCGGGCATGGCGACCCGGCTGGCCTGCGCCTTGTCATGCTCGCCCTGCGCGCCGAGCAGGTCGGCGCGGGCTTCGTTCAACCGCTCCTCCATCGCTTCGCGCCGGCCGCTCAGCCGTTCGAGCGCGGTGGCGGCCTCATCGGCGGCGCGCAGCGCGGTACGCAGGCGCTGATCCGCATTCGCAAGCTGGGTACGGCCGGACGCCAGCGTCCGGCCAGCCTCGCCTTCACGCGCCAATGCTCCATCCTGCGCCGCGCGGGCAGCATCGACATCGGCTTCGACGGCGGGCCGGGCGGCGGCAATGGCTTCGAGACGGTTGAGGCGGATCAGCCGTTCGGCGGCGGCGGCTCCGCCTTCCACGGCGACATAGCCGTCCCAGCGGCGAAGCTGACCATCCCTGGTGACGAGGCGCTGGCCAACCGCGAGCGCCTGGCCTTCGTCGCTGTCCGCGACCGCGACCTGGGCGAGACGGCGCTCCAGTTCGGCCGGCGCCGTGACATGGGCGGAGAGCGCCGTGCACCCCGCGGGCAGGCCTGGATCGCTGTCGAGCGGCGTCGCGCCTGCCCAACGGCGTTTGCCCTCAGCAGCGATGGGCGCTTCCAGATCGTCGCCCAGCGCAGCGGCGAGCGCGCGTTCATAGCCGGGGGCGGCCTTGAGCCGATCCAGCGCGCGGCTGCGGCTGCCGGTGCCGCTGTCCACGGCTCGCTGGAGCGCGGCGGCTTCGCTGTCGAGCGCGGCGAGGGCCGCGCGGGCGGAGGACAAGGCGGCCTCGGCGCCGGCACGCGCCTCCGCTGCTTCGGCGCGGTCGGCTTCGGCGGAGCGGATTGCGGCTTCGGCGGCATCGCGGTCGGCGCTGGCCTGCTGCTGAGCGGCGATCGCTTCGGCCCGCTTTTCTTCCAGCGGCGCGGCGTCGGGCAAGGCCGCGACTTCCGATTCAAGGCGTTGCGTTTCACGGGACGCCCGGTCCAGGCGGGCGCGCGCAGCGGCAAGCGCAGCGTCAGCCACGCGCAGTTCGGCCTGCTCGCCCGCCTGCTTCGCCATGGCCTTGGCCAGATCGAGTTCGGCGTCGCGGGCGGCGTCCTCGGCACGGGCGATCCGTCCGGCGAAATCGGGGCGCATCGCCTCGGTCTCGGTGATGCGCGCCTTGAGCGCCGCCAGTTCATCGGTGAGGCGGGCAATCGCCTCCGCCGCGTCATTGGCGAGCGTGCCTTCGCGTTCGCGGTCCTCCTCCAGCCGGGCGGCCTGCTGGGCAAGGTCATGGAGACGCCGTACCACGCCGTCCCGTTCGGTGCGCAGGGCGGCGAGCCTGTGTCCCGCTTCGCTCGCCGCATCGCGCGCGACCTGGGCGGCGGCGCGTTTCTGCGCAAGCGCCTCCACGGCAGCATGGGCGTGGACGGCGGCGGCCTGCTGCGCCTCCTGCGCGGCGGCGACGGCGCTTTCGGCCTGTTTGGCCTCGGCACGGGCGGCGTCTGCGCTGGCGGCGGCCTCGCGCCAGCGGGCGAAGATCGTGCGTCCCTCGGCGATGCGGATCTGTTCGGAGAGGCGGATATAGCGCTCCGCCGCCTTCGCCTGGCGTCGCAGGCTGCTGGCGCGGGCGTCCATGTCGGAAAGGATTTCGTCCAGCCGCATCAGATTGGCTTCGGCGGCCCGCAGCTTCTGCTCCGCATCCTTGCGGCGGACGTGCAGGCCGGAAATGCCCGCCGCTTCCTCCAGCATGGCGCGGCGCTCCTGGGGGCGGGCCGCGATGACGGCGGCGATGCGGCCCTGGCTGACCAGCGCGGGACTGTGCGGACCCGTGGCGGCATCCGCGAAGATCAGCGACACGTCCTTGGCCCGGACGTCGCGGCCATTGGCGCGGTAAGCACTGCCGGCGCCCCGCTCGATCCGGCGGGTCACTTCCAGTTCGCCGTCGGCGGCCACTTCCACCGCGTTGAACAGTTCGCCCTGTTCCTGGACGGTGAGCAGCGAGACTTCCGCGAAATCACGCTGCGGACGGGTGGAGGTGCCCGCGAAGATCACATCCTCCATGCCGCCGCCGCGCATCGACTTGGCGCTGGATTCGCCCATGACCCAGCGGATCGCCTCCAGCAGGTTGGACTTGCCGCAGCCATTGGGCCCGACAATGCCGGTCAGGCCCGGTTCGATGCGCAATTCGGTCGGATCGACGAAGCTCTTGAAGCCGGAGAGCTTGAGGCGCTTTATCTGCATTGCGCGACGTCAGGGCAGGGCCGGGCGGCGCCGCCATCGGCGGAAAGCCGGCCCGACGATGTCAGCCCCCCCTGGTCCAATCAGATCCCCGCTTCCTTGAGCTTCGTGCGCAGCGCCGGCCAGGCGGCGGTATTTTCCACCATCACGCCGTTCAGGATGAAGGTCGGCGTGCCTTCGATCTTATATTGCTGATTGGCGGTCTCGACCGTCTTGGCCAGTTTTTCGGCCGCAGCCGTGTCGGCCAGGCACTGCTTCGCCTGATCTTCGGATATGCCGCGCTGCTTGGCGAAATCGACCAGGCCGACGGCGGAGGCCAGTTGGCCGAAGCGCTGCGCCGGGGGCGCGCTCATCAGCGCCTTGTATTTTTCATCGCCCAGCGCCTGCGCCTTTTCGAACATCGCGCTCTGATTGGCGAAAAACTGTTCGGAGAGCGGATAGAAAATGTCCTTGCCACCGCAACGGGCCAGCAGCGCCGTCGAAATGTCGATCGGGTCGCGCACATAATTGCGGAATTCGAAGCTCATCTTCCCGCTGTCGACGATCTGCCTGATCTCCTCGGACGATTCGGCGGCGAAGTCGCGGCAGTGCGAGCAGGTGTAGGAACCATATTCGACCAGCTTCACCTTCGCATTGGGATTGCCCATGACGAAATAGCCGTCGGGGCTGGCGGCGATGGTTTCCGACCATTTCGTGCCGGCAGGCGCGGCGACCGCGGCGATCGGTTCGGCGGAGGTGACGCTGCCCTCATCCTTCTTGCCGCAGGCGGCGACGGTGAGGCTAAGGGCGATCAGGGCAAGTCCGGAAAGGGCTTTCACGTTGTTCTTGGCTCCGTTGTCGGGCGTTGTCGTGCAGTGGTTTAGATCAGGGCAATGCAGCCTGCAACCGCGTCCAGTCCGATCCATGGACCAGCGTGCCGTTCAGCGTGAACGCGGGCGTCCCGCCGATCTGCAGCTTGTTCCAGGCTTCGTCGGTCATGGCGAGCACCTGCTTCATCGACGCGGGATCGTTGATGCATGCGTCAAGCTGCGCGGGCTTGAATCCGCGCTTGCCCATCAGCGCGTAGAGGCCGGTCTTCTGCCCGATGTCGCGCAGGGCCGCCTTCTGATCCGTCGGCTTGGCGGCGTCCGTCTCATAGGACTGGATCTTCTCCATCCAGGCTTCCTGATTGGCGAACAGCGCCTCATGATTGCCGAAAAATTGCTTCGGCCCGCCGCAGCGGGCAAGCAGCGCGGCGGCCAGGTCATATTTGTCGCGCACCGCATTGCGCACCTCGACGCTGAGTGTGCCGCCCTTCACATAATTGGCGCGCAGCGGTTCGCTGGCTTCGCCCACGAAATGCGCGCAGTGGGAGCAGGTGTAGCTCACATATTCGACCAGCTTGGTCGGCGCGGCAGGATTGCCGAGCACATGGCCACCCATGGGGGACAAGGCTATCCGGGTCAGCCAGTTGGCGGCGGGAGCGGCCCATGCGGACAGAGATGCGCTTGCCGGGATGGCGAGCAGGGCGAGGAAGGCCAGGCGGAATTTCATCATGCGATGGTCCAGTGATGCGCCGCCCCTGTCGCGGCTGAAGGTGGTGATGGAGTAATTTTCCGATCAACTGATCTTGGGCAAACCGCTGCTGTTGGCAAGCCCCTGCGCCAGGGATTCCAGCACGGCGCGCAATTCGGGGTCGCCAATGTCGCGCAGGGAATCCCCCAGCTCGACCGGAATGGGCTTGAGATTGGCTGGCGGGGGGCGGCGTTCCGGTTCCCTGGGCTGGACCATGCCTTGCTTCATCGCGATCTTGGCGACGGCGGCATAGCCGAAGAAGCGGTTCACCCGCTCCATGATGTCGGGCAGCACATGCTGGATCATGGGCGCATGGCCGCTCATGACGGTGAGCTGCAATGTGCCGCCCGCCTTCTTGCCCGCCGGAAAGCGGATCGATTCGGGTTCGCTGATCGTCGCATAATGCGGGCCCACGATCTCCGCCCAGCGGGTGACGATGCTCGATTGCACGAAGCCGAACTTGCGGAAGGCGGCGGCGCCGATGGCGGGCATCAGGTCGGCGATCCGGCGGGGCGCGCCGACGCGCGGCCGGTCTTCCGCATCCGACTTGCGGCTTTTCATTTTGGGTGTCGGGGGGCGTTCCGTCATGGCTCTCTTAATGGCATAGGGGCGCCATGCGCGTCGAGGGCAACATCCAGAAAATAGCATCCGATCTGCTCGCCCATTATGACGTCCATGCGCGGCGCCTGCCCTGGCGCGCGCCGCCGGGGGCCAATGCCGCCAATCCCTATCGGGTCTGGCTGTCGGAGGTGATGTTGCAGCAGACCACTGTCGCGGCGGTCGCGCCCTATTTCGCCAGGTTCACCGAACGCTGGCCCGATGTCGCGGCGCTGGCGGCGGAACAGGATGCCGAGGTCATGGCCGCCTGGGCAGGGCTGGGCTATTATGCCCGCGCCCGCAACCTGCTGGCCTGCGCACGGGCGGTCGCGGACGAACATGACGGCGTGTTTCCCGACACGGAGGAGGGGCTCCGCGCCCTGCCGGGCGTCGGCGCCTATACGGCGGCGGCGGTGGCCGCCATCGCCTTCGGGCGGCGGGCCGTGGTGGTCGACGCCAATGTCGAACGCGTGGTTTCGCGCCTCTTCGCCATATCGACGCCTTTGCCGGCGGCACGCCCCGGGATTCGCGCGGCGACCGACGCGATCACGCCGGACCTGCGCGCCGGGGATTTCGCGCAGGCGATGATGGATCTGGGCGCGACTATCTGCACGGCGCGCAATCCCGCCTGCGGCATTTGCCCGTTGCGGGCGGATTGCGCGGCTTTCCGTACCGCAGACCCTGCCGCTTTCCCGGTCAAGGCGGCGAAGAAGGCCAAGCCGCACCGCCGCGGTCATGGCTGGTGGATCGAACGGCCCGACGGGCATGTCTGGCTGGTGCGGCGGCCCGAAAAGGGGATGCTGGGCGGCATGCGCGCGCTGCCCTCCTCCGAATGGAACGACGCGCCCGATCCGACGCCGCCGGTCGCCGGTGCCTGGCGCCAGGTGGCGGAACCAGTCGCTCATGTTTTTACGCATTTCTCCCTCGCATTGACGGTGCATCATGCCCATGTGGGGCAGGATGTGACGCCGCCCGGAGAGGGCGAATGGTGGCCAGTGGCCCGGATCGCGAAGGCGGGCCTGCCGACGCTGTTCGCCCGCGCGGCCCAGGCGGCCCAGACGGCGATGAAGGAGAAAGGGAAAGATGCACGGCTCTGACGCCCCCGGATCGCGGCTCATCGCCTTTGGCGGCGGACGACTGGACCGGGTCGACCATGTCCGCAGCAACCCTGTCCTGCTGGCGGAAGCCTTTGCATCTGCGCAGGCGCGCCGCGTCGTGCTGGACGGATTGGAACCGGTGGTGGTGGATGGCCATCTGGTGATGGAACCGCTGCCCACCGACGGCCTGATCGAACATCATGCGCTGCTCGGCGTGGATGAGTGGCAACAGCCGATCTTCGCCGAACTGCTGGCAGATGCGCCGGACACCCTGTTCGCCACGCCGCGCAGCCGGGCCTTGGCGGATGAGGTGCCGGGGCATGAGGTCGCCCTCTACGGTGCCGCGCGCAGCCTGCTGGCCTGGCATGCGCGGCATCGTTTCTGCTCGGTCTGCGGACAGCGCACGGCACCTGCCAAGGCGGGCTGGGCACGGCAATGCGAATCCTGCCGGGCGGAACATTTCCCCCGCGTCGATCCGGTGGTCATCATGCTGGCCGAACATCGCGGGCGCGTGCTGCTCGGACGGCAGCATGGCTGGCCTGCGGGGCGCTATTCCGCACTGGCCGGCTTCGTGGAGCCGGGCGAGACGCTGGAGGAAGCCGTGGTTCGCGAAATCCGGGAGGAAGCGGGCGTGGTCACCCGCTCCGTGCGCTATGTCGCCAGCCAGCCCTGGCCCTTCCCCTCTTCCCTGATGGTCGCCTGCATGGCGCAGGCCGATGACGACGCTCTGAAGATCGACGAAAATGAGATCGAACACGCCTTCTGGTGCGACGAGGTGGGCGTCCGCGCCGCAATGGCCGGGGAGGACGGTGCGCCCTTTCTCGCCCCGCCGCCGATGGCCATTGCCTGGCATCTGTTGCGCCATTGGCTGGATGAGAGGGGATCGGAAGGGCAGGTTGCCGACCGTGGCCCAAGCGCGTAAGGCCGCCCCTTCGCCCTGCATGTCCCCTTACAGGAAACGATCGATCCCATGCTCAGCCTAGAAGAAGCCCAGTCCCGCGCGCAGGATCTGGTGACTGCAGCGCGCCGGGCGGGCGCGGATGCGGCCGACGCCATCTATGCCTGCAACGCGTCGACCAACGTGTCGGTACGGCTGGGCGCGCTGGAGGATGTGGAACGGTCGGAGGGCGAGGAGATCGGCCTGCGCGTCTTCATCGGGCGCCGCTCCGCCAGCATTTCGGCGTCGGACATGAATCCCGCGACGCTGGCCACGCTGGTCGACCGGTGCATCGCCATGGCGGGGCAGGCGCCGGAAGATCCCTATGCCGGCCTTGCCCCGGAAGACCGGCTGCTCAGGAAGAAACTGCCCGCGCTGGACCTGACCGATCCGGTCGAACCCGAACCGGCGGACCTCAGGGAACGCGCCCTGATCGCGGAGGAGGCGGCACGCGCCGTGCCCGGCGTCACCAATAGCGAGGGCGGCGGCGCGGCGACCGGGCGGAGCCAGATGGCGCTCGCCACCAGCCATGGCTTTGCAGGGGCCTATGCGGGGACCAGCCATTCGACCTGGGCAAGCGTGCTGGCCGGCTCCGGCGCCGACATGCAGCGCGACCATGCCAGCCACAGCGTCCGCCATATCGAGGATCTGGACGATGCGGAGGCGGTTGGCAACCGCGCCGGGCATCGCGCAGTGGCGCGGCTCCATCCGGTGAAGACCGGCAGCGGCGTGATGCCCGTGATCTTCGATCCCCGGATCGGGTCCAGCCTGATGGGGCATCTGATCGGCGGAATGGTGGGCCCCGCCATTGCGCGGCGATCGAGCTTCCTGCTGGAATCGCTGGGCGAAGCGCTGTTCGATTCGGGCGTGACGATCATCGACGACCCGCTGCGGCCGCGCGGCTTGCGCTCGCGACCCTTTGACGGCGAGGGACTTGCCGTCGAGCGGCGGGCGCTGATCGACAAGGGCGTGCTGACCGGCTGGCTGCTGGACAGCGCCTCGGCACGGCAACTGGGCCTGCAACCGACGGGCCATGCCAGCCGGGGCGGCAGCGGCGCGCCGGGCGCGGGCGTCACCAATGTGCATATGGAGCCGGGCAAGCTGTCGCCCGGCGAACTGATGGCGGACGTGAAACGCGGCCTTTATGTCACCGAACTGATCGGCATGGGGGTCAATGGCGTCACGGGCGACTACAGCCGGGGGGCAGCGGGCTTCCTGATCGAAAATGGCGCCGTTGGGCAGGCGGTGTCGGAAATCACCATCGCCAGCAATCTGAAGGACATGTTCCGGGCACTGGTGCCGGCCAATGACCTTACCTTCCGCTATGGCATGAACGTGCCGACCATTCGTATCGACGGGATGACCGTTGCAGGCGGCTGACATTCCCTTGCGCGATGCCGTGGCCGCCGTTTCGGACGCGGCCGACCGGGCCCTGACGCTCTGGGCGGGCGGGGAAACCCGCGTGCGCCAGTGGGAAAAGGTGCCCGGCCATCCGGTGTGCGAGGCTGACATCGAACTGGACGCCATGCTGCGCGAACGGCTCTACGCCATCGATCCCGCGGCGGGTTGGCTGTCGGAGGAGACGGCCGACACCGTGCACCGGCTGAACCTGCCGCGCGTGTGGGTAGTCGATCCGATCGACGGCACGCGCGACTATCTGCGCGGGCGGCCCGGCTGGGCGGTTTCGGTGGCGCTGGTGGAACATGGCGCCGTGCGCTTCGGCATTCTCGCGGCGCCCGCCCGGAATGAATTGTGGATCGCGCAGGCGGGTGCGGGGGCGACCCGGAACGGTCGGTCCCTGCGCGCCGGGCCACGCGCCGTCCTGCCCGGTTCGCGGGTTCCGGCGGACCAGCTTCCCCGCCATGACCGCGATCTCGTCACCGTCGAAAAGCCCAACAGCATCGCTTTGCGCATGGCGATGGTCGCGGCGGACGAGGCCGACCTGGTCGCCACGGTGCGTTGGGGCAATGAATGGGACGTGGCCGCTGCCGCGCTGATCGCGGAAGAGTCCGGCGCTGTCGTCACCGATGCGCTCGGCAATCCCTTTTCCTTCAACCGGCCGCAACCCACTGCTTTCGGCTTGCTGTGCGCGGCGCCGGGGATTCACGCGGCCGCGGCGGAACGCCTGGCGCCCCGGGCGCGGAAGATATTGACGCGGGGGTAGAGGCGGCGCATCGGCCCCATCCGCAAGCCGCCCTTGCGCGCGTCAGAGCAATGCGTTCACCTGCTCCACAAAGCGCAGCACCGAGATCGGCTTCGACACATAGGCCTGCGCCCCCGCTTCCCGGATCCGCTCCTCATCACCATGGCCGGCATAGGCGGTGACCGCCATGACCGGCACCGACGATAATTGCGCGTCCTGCTTCAGCGAGATGATGAGGTCCAGGCCGCTGACATGCGGCAGATGGATATCGGTGATCACGAGGTCGGGATGGAACTCCCGCGCCTGGGGCAACAGGTCGCGCCCGTCCCGCAACGGCAGCACTTCATGCCCGTGCGCGCGCAACAGGTCGCAAAAAAGTTTGAGATTGAGTTCGTTGTCCTCGACAACGAGCACGCGCTTTGCCACCAGTCACCCGCGTTTGGAGAAATCCGCCAATATAATGGAAGCGCGTCCCCTAAACCCGCCCTTCGTTGAGATCAATCATGCGTCCCGACATTAACCATGGCAAGCAGCATAGTCCAAGCGATACGCGAGAGCCATCCGTACTGGCGCTGATGGCGCTGGCCTGGACTCTGGCGGATGATCGGCGCGCCGACCGGCTGCTGGCGCTGACGGGGCTGGATGCCGACACGCTGAGGGCGGGCGTGGCCGATCCGGCGATATTGGGCGCTGTGCTGGGCTTCCTGTCGGACCATGAGCCGGATCTGATCGCCTGCGCAGAGAGCATCGACAGCAGCCCGGGGGCGCTGATAGCAGCAAAGGAGCATCTTGCCGCATGACCCGGCCGTTGATCATCACCGACTGCGACGAGGTGCTGCTGCACATGGTCGTCCCCTTTCGCGAGTGGCTGGACGAGCAGCATGATATCCATTTCGACATGCATGACCGCGGCTTCAGCGAGGCGCTGCGGCACAAGGACAGCGGCCAGCCGGTGGAGCGCGCGCTGGTCTGGGAACTGCTGCTGGGCTTTTTCGAGACGCAGATGCACCGCCAGACGCCCATTGCCGGGGCGGTGGAAGCCATAGGGCGGCTCGGCCGGATTGCGGACATCATGGTCCTGACCAACATCACGGAGCGGCATCACCTCCAGCGCGTCGAACAGCTCGCGGCACATGGCCTTGATCTTCCGGTGCGCTGGAATCAGGGAGGCAAGGGGAAGTCGCTGGCCGCCATCCTTGCGGAGCGCGAACCCAGCGTCGCCCTGTTCATCGACGATCTGGCGGAGCATCATGCCTCGGTCGCCGATCATGCGCCCGGCGTCTGGCGCCTGCACATGGTGGGGGAGCCGCAGATCGCCGCCAACGTCCCCGTCGCGCCCATGGCGCATGCCCGAATTGACGACTGGGCCGTCGCCGAAACGTGGATCGCCGCCCGGCTGGCCGAGGGGCCCGCGCCGGCAGCACCGTCATATCAGAATATTCCGTCCGTCCAGGGAGCATCCTCATGAGCATCGAAACCCGGCTGAGTGAATTGGGCATCGCCCTGCCCGCTGCCGCCGCACCCGTCGCCGCCTATGTCGCGGCGGTGGAAGCCAACGGCCTGCTGCATATTTCCGGGCAGATATCGCTGTCCGAGGGCCAGTTGATGACGGGCCGGCTGGGCGAGGACCGCGACCTCGACTATGGCGTCAAGGCGGCGCGCGCCTGCGGGCTCAACCTGATCGCCCAGATGAAGGCGGCGCTCGGCAGCCTGGACCGGGTCGAACGGATCGTGAAGCTGGGCGCCTTCATCAGCAGCACGCCCGAATTCACCGACCAGCCCAAGGTCGCCAATGGGGCATCCGAACTGATGGTCGAGATATTCGGCGAAGCGGGCAAACACGCCCGCAGCGCCGTCGGCGTGCCGGTGCTGCCGCTGGGCGCGGTGGTCGAGATCGACGCGATCGTCCTTGTCCGCCCGGCCTGACGCCTATCCCTTCCTGACCGAGCGCCCCTTTGCCCATCGCGGGCTGCATGGCGGTCGGATCAGCGAAAACGGCATGGCGGCCTTCGCGGCCGCCATCGCCGGCGGTTTCGGCATAGAATGCGACGTGCGCCTCAGCCGCGACGGCGTCGCCATCGTCTTTCACGACTCGTCCCTTGAACGGATGACGGGCGAAGGCGGCGCGGTGTCGGACCATGATGCCGGGTCGATAGATCGCCTGATGCTGCCCGACGGCGGCGGCGTTCCCCGCCTCCGCGCGCTGCTCGACCTCTGCGGAACCGAAATTCCCCTGCTCATCGAGATCAAGGTGGACGGGCGCCATGTCGGCCCGATCTGCGCGGCGGTTGCCGACGATCTGGCGCGACGACCGAAGACATTGGCGGCGGTCATGTCATTCAACCCCCTCGCCATTGGCTGGTTCAGGCGCCGCCGGCCCCTGGTCGCGCGGGGCCTGGTGACCACGGACCAGGGCAGGCGCGGTTGGCGCGGCAGAATCGGGCGGGCCCTTGCACTTTGGGTGGCGAAACCCGATTTTATCGCCTGTGATATCCGCGACCTGCCTTCCTCTTCTGCCCATGATGCCCGCCGAAGGGGCCTTCCCGTGCTGACATGGACGGTGCGCGGAGAGGAGGAACGTGCCCGCGCCGCGCTGCATGCGGACCAGATCATCTTCGAGCGGTCCCATGACTGAATGCGTGGCCCGGCTGGCGCAGGGCGTGGCGGAATTGCCGCGCGACGAGTGGAACGCCTGCGCGGGCGACGCAAATCCCTTCATGAGCTGGGATTTCCTGACCGCGCTCGAACGATCGGGCAGCGTCGGCGGAAACAGCGGCTGGCAACCGCTGCCGCTGGTGATCGATGGTCCGGACGGGCAGATCGCCGCTGCCGCGCCGCTTTATGGCAAGAGCCATAGCCAGGGCGAATATGTGTTCGACCACGGCTGGGCCGATGCCTGGGAAAGGGCCGGCGGGCAATATTATCCGAAGATTCAGATCGCGGCTCCCTTTTCGCCAGTGCCGGGGCCCCGGCTGCTGCTGCGTGATGGGGCCCTCGCGCCGGCGCTGATCGCCGGGATCGAGGCGGTGGTGCAGCAGAATCAACTGTCCTCCGCCCATGCGACCTTCATAGCGCCCGAACAGGTGCCGCTGTTCGAGGCGGCGGGCTGGCTGATCCGGGAGGATAGCCAGTTCCACTGGACCAATCGCGGCTATGGCGATTTCACCGACTTCCTGGCCGATCTGTCGAGTGCCAAGCGCAAGAATATCCGCAAGGAAAGAGAAAGGGCGGTCGAGGGGCTGGATATCCTCCACCTGACCGGAGCGGCGCTGACGGAGGCGCATTGGGACATGTTCTGGACCTTTTACCAGGACACGGGAGCACGCAAATGGGGGCGGCCCTACCTGACCCGGGCATTTTTCTCCATGCTGGGCGAGAGCATGGCCGACCGGGTATTGCTGGTGCTGGCGCTGCGACAAGGGCGACCGATCGCCGGTGCGCTCAACCTGATCGGCGCGGATACGCTCTACGGTCGCTATTGGGGCTGTTCGGAAGACGTGCCCAATCTGCATTTCGAACTATGCTATTATCAGGCGATCGACATCGCCATCGCCCGCGGCCTGAAACGGGTGGAGGCAGGCGCGCAGGGCGGACACAAGCTGGCGCGCGGCTACACCCCGGAGCCGACATTTTCAGCGCATTTCATTCCCAATGCCAGCTTCCGCAGGGCCGTTGCCGAGTTTCTGGAGGCGGAACGGCAGGGCGTGCAGCGCGACCGGATCTGGCTGACCGAAAGGACACCCTTTCGGAAGGGCGAGGCGCGGCCGGACTGACGACAAAGATCAGCCTGGCTGCAAGGAGCCTGGCGGACCGCCGCGTCCCCGATTTCAGGCCGCGCGCAATTGCGTCGTGGCAATCAGCGCCCGCGCCTGCCGCTGCGCTTCGGCGATTTCGCGCGCCGACATTTCCTCGGCCACTTCGGCGCGCATCGCCTGCCCTTCCTCGCTGCCCTTGAGCGCAGCGAGATTGAACCATTTATGCGCCTCGATCAGATCCACCGGCATGCCGCCCGTGCCGCAGCTATAGGCGACGCCCAGATCGAAACAGGCCTCCGCAGTTTGGCCTTCTGCCCCGGCAAACCGGCTTTGCATCAGAAACTGCGCACTCTTCAGTCCATTGGCCATAACCGAATCCCCCTCATGGATTTCGACTTGTGGTTCTTGACGAGCAGCAGGCTGCACCGGCAGCGGATAAAAAATGGTTAACGCGCCGGATACCATGTGATGATGGCTCCGTTGAACCGATCCCGCGTCCGTCCGCGACGTGAAAAGGGTGGCGCGGTCAATGGATTGTCCCCATAGCCACCGGCATGACAGACCATCATGACATCAGCCGGATGCAACCGAAGAAGGACATCGCGTTTCGCGAATTCGTGATGCTCTGCGCCTGCCTGATGGCGATGAACGCGCTGTCGATCGATCCCATGCTGCCGGCCTTGCCCGATATCGGTCGAGATCTTTCGGTCCCTCACCCCAACGACCGCCAATTGATCATCAGCGTCTATTTCATGGGCCTGGGGGTTGGGTCGCTGCTGTTCGGCGTGCTGTCTGACCGTTTTGGGCGAAAGCGGGTACTCGGCAGCGCGATGGCGCTGTTCATCCTTTCCTCGATCGCCTGCGCGGGCGCGCACAGCTTTGCCGCCATGCTCGTCGGACGGGCCTCCGCCGGCTTTTTCGCCGGGGCCAGCCGGGTTATCACCGTCGGCATCGTCCGTGATCGGTTCAGGGGGGATGCGATGGCCCGCGTGATGTCGCTGATCTTCGCCGTGTTCATGCTGATCCCGGTCATGGCGCCCACTTTCGGCCAGGCTATCCTCTGGATTGCGCACTGGCGCTGGATTTTCTGGGCGCTAGCGATCCTGGCGACGCTGATCCTGCTGTGGATGGGAATGCGGCTGCCCGAAACGCTGCTGCCGGAAAATCGCCTGCGGATGAGCGCCGGCTCCATTTTCCGCACGGTCGGCACGATCGTCCGCACGCGGGCGTCAATCGGCTACATGTTGGCGAGCGGCGTCGTGATGAGCGGCCTGATCGGTTTCATCCTGTCGGTGCAGCAGATATTCTTCGACATATTCGCCGCGCAGAAGATTTTTCCCTTCGCCTTCGCGGCCATCGCCGGCAGCATGGGCATCGGCAGCCTGCTCAACAGCCGCCTTGTCTCGCGCTTCGGCGCGCGGCGGCTGAGCCAGACAGCGCTGCTATGCCTGGTGTCCATCAATGTCGTACACCTGACCGTGATCCTGGCCGGATTCGAAACCATCGTCAGCTTCATGGTCCTGCAGTCAGCAACGATGATGACCGTCGCCTTCACCGCATCGAATTTCAGCGCGATCTCGATGGAACCCTTCGCAAAAGGCGCCGGCGTCGCCTCCTCCTTCCAGGCATTTCTGACCACCGCCGTGTCCAGCACGCTGGGCAGCCTGATCGGCCAGGCCTTCAACGGGACGACATTGCCGCTGACCTTGGGGCTGGCGGTGTTCGGCTCTATCTCCTTCCTGATCGTCGCCTGGGCGGAGCGAGGGAAGTTGTTCACGCGCCCCCATCATGGCGGTCTGCGCGATCCGGAATTCGAGCCGCTGCATTGAAAAAGGGGGCGGTGTGATCCGCCCCCTTTGATCGATCAGGCGTCCCGGCCGCCCGGCGTATGCGCGCCCGGCAGCGGCGGCACGGGTTGAGGCGGGATGCCGCTATCCTGCTCATGCGTTTCAACCAGGCCGCGCCCCACGTGGCTCTTGCGATAACCATAGATGAAATAGAGCACGAGGCCGATCCCGCCCCAGATCGGCAGGACAAGCTGGGCATCGATCGGCAGGTTGAAGAACAGGAAGACGCAGCCAAATGCCGCAGTCGGCGCGATCACCCACACCAAAGGCGTGCGGAAGGGGCGAGCGCGGCCCGGTTCCTTCACGCGCAACACCAGCACGGCGAGACACACCATGAAAAAGGCGAACAGCGTGCCGGAGTTGGAGATGTCGGCCAGCTGACCCACCGGCAGTAGCGCGGCGCCGATCGCGACGAAGATGCCCGTCACCATGGTGACGATATGGGGCGTCTTGAACCGGGGATGGATGCTGGCAAGCTTTTCCGGCAGCAGACCGTCGCGCGCCATCACGAAGAAGATGCGGGTCTGACCGAACATCATCATCAGAATGACTGAGGGCAATGCCAGATTGGCCGCAAGGCCCAGGGCATTGCCGACCACCGTCCAGTTGATCTCGCGCAGCACATGGGCGAGCGCTTCGTTGGAGCAGACCAGATCCTTGGCATGGGCCGCCATGGCGCAGGTGGCGGCAAAGCCCTGCGATCCGGGCGCGACGACCGATCCATCCGGGCCGAGCACGGGCTGCGCCCCGATTGCGCCGATCGCGCCGGCAGCCACGAGCAGATAGAAGATGGTGCAGATCGCAAGGCTGCCGATCAGGCCGATGGGCACGTTGCGTTGCGGGTTCTTGGTTTCCTCCGCCGCGGTCGACACCGCGTCGAAGCCCACATAGGCGAAGAAGATGGACGCTGCGGCGCCGACTATGCCCATGCCGCTGGTTCCAGCGGGACCGAACCAGCCATTGGGTGCGAAGGGCGAGAAATTGCCGGTGTCGAGCACGGGAAGCGTCAGAATGATGAAGGCGGTAAGCGCGGACACCTTGATGGCGACGAGCACGGCATTGACGCGCGCGCTTTCGGTGGTGCCGATTATCAGCAGGGCCGTGACTGCCAGCGCGACGACTATGGCGGGAATGTTGATCACGCCGTGGGTGAAGTCAGCATGTGGGATCAGGCCATTCATCGTCCAGACCGGCCCCGCCGAGAGCGCCTGCGGCAATTCGAGTCCCGTGATGCTTTTGAGCAGCCCCATGAAATAGCCGGACCACCCCACCGAAACGGCGCTGGCGGCGACCGCATATTCGAGGATGAGCGCCCAGCCCACCATCCAGGCGAGCAATTCGCCGACGACGGCATAGGTATAAGTGTAGGCCGAGCCCGACACGGGAACCATTGAGGCGATTTCGGAATAGCAGAGCGCGGCGAAGGCACAAACAGCGCCCGCGATCACGAAGCTCCACATCATGCCTGGCCCGGCCTTTTGCGCGGCGGCGGCGGTCAGAACGAAAATACCGGTGCCGATAACCGCGCCGACACCCAATAGCGTCAGTTGAACCGGCCCCAGCGTACGGACGAGAGCTTTCTTCTCAGCCGTGGCCAATATGGCATCCAATGGCTTTATGCGCCCGAAAATCATTGTGGAGCCCTTTATCTTTGAAGTCTTTTGCCCAGACGGCCGTTGCGGCCGCTCTCCTTTTGTGATGGAGTGGAGACTATCGCCTAATCTGCGGCGCGCAAGTATGTTGCGCATTCGGGACATGGTCCAAAAGCGCTCCCGCCTCCCCCTGATGACCCCAAAGGAGTGAATTGTGGTAGAATTGCTGCGAGCAGCGAGTTTGAGCGATACGCTGCATGGCTTCGCCGGGCGGCGCGGCGGCGTTTCGACCGGGGTTCATGCTGGCCTGAATGTCGGACTTGGCTCGGAAGACGAACGTGACGCGGTTCTGCGCAACCGGGATCTTGCGCGCGACGCCCTGCTGCCCGGGGGTGCGCTGGTAACGGTCCACCAGGTCCACTCACCCGATGTGGTCACAGTCACCACGCCCTTTGCCATTGACGAACGCCCGTCGGCCGATGCGATGGTGACGGATCAACCCGGCCTGATATTGGGGATTCTCACCGCCGATTGCGTTCCCGTGCTGTTTGCCGATGCCTCGGCAGGGATCGTTGGTGCGGCGCATGCGGGCTGGAAGGGCGCCCTGGGCGGTGTCACGGATCGGACGATCGATGCGATGGAGGCGCTGGGTGCAGCGCGTGACCGGATCACATGCGCGATAGGGCCATGCATCGGCCGTTCGTCCTATGAGGTGACGCTGGATTTCGCCGAACGCTTCGTGGCAGCAGATATGGAAAATGATCGCTTTTTCTCGGCTGGCCGCGAGGGGCATTGTCAGTTCGACATCGCCGCCTATGTCGCTGCCCGGCTGGCGGGTGCGGGGGTCGGCCAGGTCGAGCTGCTGGACGAGGATACATATGGGCAGCCAGAACGCTTTTACAGCTATCGCCGTGCATGCCACCGCGGAGAACCCCATTATGGCCGACAGATTTCGATGATAGCGTTACGGGCTTGAAGAAGCACGCAAGTAGCCGGCCGTACACGCTATCTGCGGCAAGCCAGCGTCAATGGAATGGGTTTGAGAATAGCTTGCAGCAATGAAAATGGGCCATGTCCAACCTCGACCGAAATTAATGGTTTCGAGGGTTTGACCGGAATGGCGATCCAACTGCGAAGAAGATTGCGGCCTCTGGTTGCGGGAGTAGGATTTGAACCTACGACCTTCAGGTTATGAGCCTGACGAGCTACCGGGCTGCTCCATCCCGCGACACTAGAGATCGCTGCGGAGGCCGCAAATATTGTGGATGGGTATTGAAGCGCGAGCTGTAATGCCTGGCGACGCCCTACTCTTCCGGGGCTTGAGCCACAGTACCATCGGCGCAGACTGGTTTCACGTCCGAGTTCGGGAAGGGATCGGG
>NZ_JBEGHS010000003.1:0-108830 GCF_040676365.1 Sphingobium sp. LMA1-1-1.1 | reverse complement strand
CCGCAATCTCGTCGAACGGGTTCATCGACATCTTGACGTTCGCCAGATCGACGCCCGTCCCATCCGCCTTCACGCGCGGCTTCACATTATAGTCAATCACCCGCTTCACGGGCACAAGGATCTTCATCTCCAACATCCTTCCTTCATTCACGCCAAGCTCGCAAATGCGAACGCGGACGCGGGCAGCCCGTTACCGGACCACCCGCACCCCTTGGTGTCTTGTTCAGGCGAAAAGCTGCGTCAGGCTGCCTTCCTCACTTCCGCCACGATCTTCTTCGCCGCGTCGCCCAGATCGTCCGCCGGGACGATGGCCAGACCCGAAGCGGCCAGAATGTCCTTGCCCTGCTGGACGTTCGTGCCTTCCAGGCGGACAACCAGCGGAACCGACAGGTTCACTTCCTTGGCGGCGGCGACGATGCCCTCGGCAATGATGTCGCACTTCATGATGCCACCGAAGATGTTGACGAGAATGCCCTTCACCGCCGGGTCCTTCAGGATGATCTTGAAGGCCGCAGTCACCTTTTCCTTGTTGGCGCCGCCACCGACGTCCAGGAAGTTGGCGGGGAATTCGCCGTTCAGCTTGATGATGTCCATGGTCGCCATGGCCAGGCCCGCGCCGTTCACCATGCAGCCGATATTGCCGTCGAGCTTGATGTAGGCGAGGTCATATTCGGACGCTTCGACTTCCGCCGGATCTTCCTCGGTCAGGTCGCGCAGTTCGGCGATGTCCTTGTGACGGAACATCGCGTTGCCGTCGAAACCGACCTTGGCGTCGAGGACCAACAGATTGCCCTGCTCGGTCAGCGCCAGCGGATTGACTTCGATCTGCTCGGCGTCGGTGTCGAGGAACGCGGCGTAGAGCGAGGCAGCCACCTTGGCAGCCTGCTTAGCCTGATCGCCGCTCAGGCCCAGGGCGGCGGCGATCGAACGACCGTGATGCGGCTGGAAACCGGCGGCCGGATCGACAGAGAAGCTGTGGATCTTTTCCGGGGTCGAGTGGGCGACCTCTTCAATGTCCATGCCGCCTTCGGTCGACACTACGAAAGCGACCCGGCTGCTGGCGCGGTCGACCAGCAGGGCAAGGTAGAATTCCTTCGCAATGTCGGCGCCGTCGGTGATGTAGAGGCGGTTGACCTGCTTGCCCGCTTCGCCGGTCTGGATGGTGACCAGCGTGTTGCCGAGCATGTCGGTGGCGTGGGCCTTGACCTCATCCAGGTTGAAGGCGAGGCGGACACCGCCCTTCGCTTCAGGAGCGAGTTCCTTGAACTTGCCCTTGCCGCGGCCGCCGGCGTGGATCTGCGACTTCACGACATAGAGCGGCCCGGGCAGTTTCTTCGCCGCTTCGACAGCTTCCTCGACGGAGAAGGCGGCATAACCGGCAGCGATCGGCGCGCCGTATTTGGCCAGCAATTCCTTCGCCTGATATTCGTGGATGTTCATGGGGCTCGCCCGTCCTTTCCGCTGAAACTCTTCTGGACAGCGGCTAAGCACAGGCAGGGAGCCAGCGCCAGAAAATTTCGCAAAATGACTTTGCAAAATTGCAAAACCTTTGCGAAGCGACAGCGCGGTTATTGCGAAATCAGCGGTCGATGGCGCAGACGATCGCCGCCTTGCTCGTCACGGCAAATATCTCTGGATCCTCCAGCGCGCGGACCTTGAAGAGGAACCGGTCCACCGTCATGTCGCCCATGTGAGATTTGCGGAGCGAGGCCAGCGACTGGAGCCTGCGGAGCTGCGCCAAACTCAGCCGATCGACCATCCTTTCCGCCATGCAGCCCGCCATGCGGGGAGACACGCCCGCATCGATCAAGCCCGTTCGCAGGCGTGATTCGGGCGAAACCGTCGCACAGGACATCAGGAAGAGAGAAGCGCCAAGCCCGCAGGCCAGCGCACGGAAAGGGATGGCTGTCATCCCGCCTTCATGGCAAGCATGGCCTGAACAGGGGCTAAATATTTGCTATGGCCAGCGGAGAAAAAGAAAGATGGACCGGATTTTCACAGCCTTTGCCCACCGTATCGCAAGTTGGTCTGGCCAGCCTGCCGCTTTCATCCTGGCGGCGCTGATCATCCTGGCCTGGATCGTGACCGGCCCGATCTTTCATTATTCCGACACATGGCAGCTCATCATCAACACCGGCACGACGATCGTCACCTTCCTGATGGTGTTCCTGATCCAGAATGCGCAAAATCGGGATGGCTCAGCCATTCAGGCGAAAATGGACGAACTGATACGCGCCCTTTCGACAGCACGGAACGAGTTCATCGGTATCGAACATCTGACCGAAGCAGAACTGGAGCAGATAAAGTCCATGCTGGAAAAGGAATGCGGTGACGATGCAACGCATCATGAATCGATAGCGCGACTGATCAACCGGCTTTGACAGAGGGGTCGTCACGACCAGAGTATCGTGGGGAAATGCGGGGACGCTTAATGGGTCAGATCGACCAGATTTTCATTCTGACGCCTGTAGGCATCGATCTGATCCGTATAGCCGCGCGCAAGACCCTCATAGGCTTCCCGGCCCTTCGCCGACCGGCTCATCTGCGCACGGATCAAGGCGACCTGCTGCCTGTGCAGCAGATAATTTACATCCATCTCCCTATTCATATTCACCCTCCTACCTGATCGTTGAAAAGATTGGCTGGAGTTCGCATCAAGTGCGATTCGCTCTGCGGCAGCGTCAGGATAACACCGGCCCAGTAGCTATACGATTCCGTCCGACGCATGGGAAAGGCGGCTGGACGAGTAAATCAGGATCTTCAGCGGTATTTGGCACGTCGCAGGACAAGATATCCCGTCACGGCCGAAAGCCGCAAGCCAGCGAGAATGCTGCCGAAGATGCCGATCTGCTTGCCCAGACCGCGCTTCAATTCCGGCCCGGCCTCCGCATGAACAAAGGCATGATGGAGATGCCCCGCAGGCCCCGGCAAATTGGCGAACAGCATGGCCAGGGCGACAGCCCCCATCAGCAGGAGGCGGCCGCCCGCCCCGCTTCGCTTTTCAGAAAATCACGCAGCGCCGAGGAGCGCCGATTGATCATGCTGCTTGCTCCTGTGGGAGTGGGCTGGAAGAGGGCTGAAGATCGATGTTCATTCCGATGTCGCAACCAATAAATGTTTGAGAATCAATTCTTTGCTGCCATAGCGCGTCCGGGGAATACAGGGAGCCGCATTCCGTGGGGGAGACCATCTTCGTTATTCTGGGGAGGGTTCATCATGAAATTCTGCTGTTCGCGGTTGTGGGACTGGCGATTGGCGGGATCGATGATTTCATTATAGACTCAGTTTTCCTGTGTCGTCGGCTGTGGCGCAAGCTGATTGTCTATTCGCGCCACGAGCGAATGACGACGGCGACCCTGCCGGCTTCGCGGCAGCCGGGCCGCATCGCCATCTTCATTCCCGCCTGGCAGGAGGCCGATGTGATCGGCCGAATGTTGCGCAATGCGCTGAACCGCTGGGGTAATCAGGACTACCGCATCTTTGTCGGCATCTATCCCAATGACCGAGCCACTCTGGATATACTGACGCCCCTCGCTTCCGGCGAAGAGCGGCTGATCCTGTGCATCAACGAACGCGACGGGCCGACCACGAAGGCCGATTGCCTGAACCGTGTCTGGCGCGCCATGCTTCAGGAGGAAAGACGTACCGGATCGCGCTTCAAGGCGATCGCCCTGCATGACGCGGAAGACGTGGTTCACCGCGATGAAATCCGACTGTTCGACGTGATGACGGACCGATTCCAGCTCGTTCAGCTTCCGGTCCTGCCCCTGCCCGGCAATGGCGGCTGGTGGTCGAAGCTTATCGCCAATCATTATTGCGATGAATTTGCGGAACCGCGTTGGCCGTTAGCGTATGTCGGCCGAGGCCACCAAAACAGCCTTGCCATGGCCGCCTAACCGGCGCCACCCTCTGTCATACCGACCAGCTTAGAAGCCAGCCATATCGCGAACAATGCTATCGACACGCCGCCGACGAGGTCGATCAAATAGTGGCTGCCGCTGATCAACGCAGCCGCACCCATGCCCACGCTAAGCACAGCTAAAACCGGACCTACCCAGCGCACGCTAAGGCACGTCCATGCAAGAAGTAGCGACGATCCGGCGTGAAAGCTTGGAAACGAGACTAGACCGATGAATTGCAGCGGATCGATCACCCGTTGTCCATGGTCGCGTATAGACGCGATACGACCATCGAAAAGCCAAGGGTAATCGGACAACGCTTTGGGCGCGTCGCTTCTAGCGATGTGAAAATATTCGTAGGGACCGATCGCGGGGAAGTATGGATAAATTACCACCGTAATGGCTAGGCAAATGCCCCAGGCGAACATCAGCGCCCATGCTTCCTTCCGCTGATTACATAGTGCCAGCAGCGTCAAGACAACGTAGGGAAGCGGGATGATCAGTCGATACAAGCCGCTGTTTACATCAAATAGCCAAGGATGGGCCAAGAAGAGCTGGTAAAGGGCAAGCCAATGAAAGCCCACCGCATCATCAGCACTCAATAAGGCCGCATCCTGAAACGGCAATGCCACCGCCGTGACCAACGTGATCAGCATCAGCGAACCCATCGACACCAGCGTCAGGGTTGCGATCGAGCTGAGCCAAAGACCGATGCGGATCATCCCGTATCGCCGCGCCAGGCCACCGCCAAGCATCAGCCATGCATAGAGCAGGAAGCTGGAAAGAATGTGCGTCGGCACCAAGGTGAAGCTGGTGAATGCAAAACCCACCGTCGCTGCGCCTATAAACAGCCAACTCACCACCAAGGCAGGCACTGAAAGTGGGTCGATGACCGGCAGCCGCGAATCCGCCGTCAGGAACTTAAAACGATCGAGTATCGCTGAGGTTATCATGAAGCCTCCCCTGCGCAGGACGGCAAATAATAACCGGGAAGTTTCAACAAACGAAATCCAATAACTCTATCGCGGCGCCGGTCACTTCAGAAGGAAAAATCAGCCGCCGCAGCTCCCAAGCAAGGCTTTTAGCGATGCATCGATATTAGTGATGACCAGCTCGCGCGCGTCGGTCGGCGACCCGCTCCCGATTGAATAGAGTAGGTCGACCTCCACCATCTGGAAGGCGCCGAATAGCTGCCGGATTTCGGGGCAGTCATTGATGCTGAGCAGGAAAGTGCCCTCGATCGCGGACATCTGTTCCGCCATTGTCGAGAATTGCGAACGGTCGAATAGGTCCGCGCCATAGTCCCCCTCTGACCCAAAATAGGGCGGATCGAGGTAGAACAGCGTGCCCGGCCGATCATAGCGCCGCACGAAATCGTGCCAGCGCAGCCGCTCGATCGTCACCGCGGCGAGCCGCTCGTGCAGCTGCTCCAGCATCGGCGCCAGGCGCGTGACATCGAAGCCTCCGCTGTTCATCGGATCGACGCCGAAGTTGCGGCCCGCGACCTTTCCGCCGAACGCCAGGCGCTGGAGATAGAGGAAGCGCGCCGCCCGCTCCAGGTCGGTCATGGTCGAAGGATCGACGCGCAACAGCTTCTCGAATCCGCTGCGCGTGGTGAGCTGGAATCGCAGCATGTCCAGGAAGGCGACATAATGGCGCTGAAGGATGCGGAAAAAGGTGGAGACATCCTCCGACCAATCATTGATATATTCCGCCCCTGGGCGGCGCGTGCGGCGTAGGAACACGCCGCCCATCCCCATGAACACCTCGCAATAGCTGTGATGCGGAATACGCTCGATCGCGCGCACCAGCATGCGCGACAGGCGACGCTTGCCGCCTATGTAGGCCGCAGGCGGGCTGACGGGTTGAACGAAATCATCAAAAAGGTGGCTCGACTCCATCGCTGTTCTTCCGATACGTCTCCCCTCACCCGGGCGCCGGGTGGCGGGATGGACCCGACAGGATCCTGTTGGGGACATGGCGGTGACTACCCGCCGGCTTGAAGCGTGTCCGCGCTTCGGCCCCCGTCTTCAGGGCACTCTCAGTGGCGGCCCTTCGACCGCTTTGCTACTTCCTCATTGTGCCGGATGATCTCAGCCCGGCTTGCGACGTAGGCGTTCACCACCGCCGCATGCCGCAGGCGACACTCATCATTCAGGCCCGCGTTCGGTGACGTTACCCGCGCCAGCGTCGCCCACATCGGGTCCGCCAGCTGTTGCAGCGTCGGGCAAGGCGCACTCAATTCCGCCGTCAGCGCGGCGGGAACAGGCGCTGCCGGCGAGGGCGGCGTTGAGTTGACGCCACAGGCCGTCAGACATGCGAGCATCAGGGCGGGCAAGCGCCGGATCATTGGCGATTTCCTTTTCGATTGCGGGCTGGATGATGGTGCGGTGATAGACCTTCACCGCCGCGATCTTGTCGGCTAGGTCGCGGTCCTGGAAGCGAATGACGCCTGCCATCCGCTCTTCGCTGTCACGCAACAGCCCGTCGAACATCGCCCTAATTTTCAGCTGGTCCATCTGAAAATCATTGCGCGCGCGCTGATAGCCCCGGTGGTCGACATACCAGAGCCCGCCCAGCACGGCGGCGACGACCAACAGGTGCGGTCCGATGCGGGAGAGGAGCGCGCCCATCACGCCTGCTCCGCCGCAGCCCGGATGCGATCGGCCGCATCCTCGCCGACGCTCTCGACGGTGTTGCCGCCCACCTTCAGCCTGAAGGTGCGCCGGCCGAGTATGGCCGACAGGCCCGTCAGCACGATGCCGATGAGCACCAGACACCCATAGGCGAAATAGGCGACAGGCCACGGCCCCGGCGACTTGGCGGCCAGCACCGTCAGCGCGAACCATGCGATGGCGGTGCAGGCAATGCCACCCGCGCCGAGGAAGACGATGCCGACCATCCGGCGCCAGTCGCGGGCCGTCCAGCCGGTGGTGTCAGGGAGGAGGGTCATCAATCTTCCTCCCCACGTCTGGCGAAGATCAGGCCCAACGCATTGCGCGGCCCGCTATGACGCTTGTTAGCATGCGTCCGAGGCTGAAACTGGAAATCCACCGGAAGCCCGGTCTGCTTTGACAGCCGCTCCGATATGGCGACCGTCATCACAATCCAGCGAGGGTCGAATTCCCAATGCTCTTTCGCGTGCGGAAAGAGCGTAGCGAACGCCTCATCATCCATGATCATGCGCACGTCGATGTCGCGCCAATCCGGCCGCTCCAACGAGGACCCAACCAGATAGCACGTTCCGGGGAATGCCTGATTCAGCAGCTGGCACTCCGCTTCCAACGCGAAGCAGGCGGGCGCACCGACATACACGGCTTTCTTGCGCGGCTCGCTCATGCCTCGTTCACCGACAAAGCTCCGCCGGCCGCGACACGATAGGCTTTCACGCTCTTGGGCTGCTCGCGGTAGATGGGCCGGCGGAACGCGATGCAGCGGGCCTTGGCGATTCGGGCGATCGTCACCGCATCAGACTGGTTGCCGCCCAGAACATGAAAGGCGTGCCCATCCTCGGCGACATAGAAGCCGACATGCCCGCCACCGCCGGAGCGCTGGAAGACCAGCACGTCCCCCAACCCAGCCGCAGGCGGCGCGATTCCGAACTTGGCCCAATTCCTTGCCCACAGCGGACCGCCGACCACATCCTTCCCCGCCCGCTTGGCGACGAACGCCGCGAACAGCCCGCACCATGGCACCGCGTCATCGGAATATGTCGACGCAAGTCCCAGCTCCTTCGCCCAGCTCATGATGACCGGATTGCTGGCAGGCCCCGCCTTCTCGATCGTGCCGACCAGCGCCAGCCCTTCCTGAATCGTGCGCGGCAACGTGCCGACATTGGCAAGCCACTCGTATCCCTTGGGATAATGCATCGCCCTTCCCCCATGAAAAAGGGCGCCCGAAGCGCCCCATGTAATTGACAAATGTGCCGACGGTTACGGCTTGCCCGCTTCCGCTTCGTCGAGCCGGTCCAACGACCGCGCCATGTCCTCCGGCACCGCCAGATGGATCGGGAAGGCTTCGGCGAGGATCTTCTGCGCCTGCATCAGTGCCATTGATTGCGGATAACGCTGGAGCAGCTCGGCCGCGACCAGATGAAAGGCCAGGCGCCATTTATCGACCTGCTGCTCGAAGCTGGCCAGGCGGGCGTCGATCTTCCTGTCGAGCGCATCCTCGCGGGCCTTCAGCTCGTCATGCCAAACCTGCAGCTTGGCGGCGCGGGTCTTCGCTCGCGCATCCCTCCAGTTGAGCAGCCAGGCCATTCCCTTCCCCAAAGCCATGCCCACCGCGATCACCCCAGCGAGGACGCCCCCGACCTCGCCCGACGAAATTCCACCTGCCCCCGGATCAGGCATAAGCTCACCCCCTTGCTGTGTTCGAACTAGATATGCGTGTTGGCCCACGCCTCGAAAAACTCGACAGTTAGGATGCTCGCCCCCCCAAACTCGGTGCCAGACAGATTGAGGGTCTGAGAGCCGCTGTTGGCCTGGATGCGATAGACATGGCCCGCCGTGACTTCGATCAGTCCAGAATTCAGGGTCTGCCCAGACTCATTTGCCGACACCTTGATGTCGATCGCCACGTCAGTCGACGTGGTGACGTTATAAAGGGAGAGGTATCGATTGCTGGTCGAATTGTTCGCCCACCCTGCCCGCAGGTTGACCCTCATGACAGTGATGCCCGATGGAACAGTGAAATCGGTCGTCGATGAACCGGAAGAAAAGGCATTGAGATTGTCATGCATCTCAACGTCCCAGCTTACGAGCCGCCACGCGCCGGTGACGATCGACTGATTGGTGCTCTTCTTGAGCGCCAAAACGCCAAGAGGGCCGGGCATAGCGTTGCGCTTTTTGGCCTTGCGCGAGTTGCCGCCGATGGTTTCGATCTCGATCAGATCATCCTTATCGACGACAGTGATGGCGGTGAAATCGCTGATCTTCTTGTTCGCCATCAGGCGGTCCTTTCAGTAGAAATGCGCAGGTCAGAGCCGGATTGCATGTCGCCGGCGGTGAGGCGGCTGTCGGAACCGCTATCCATGTCACCAGCGGGAACGCGGGTGTGCGTCGTATAGCTGGGCGTCCCGATTGTCGTTCCGCTGGCGGATGCACTAGCGCTGAGCGATCCGTTGATCGCCGTCACGGTGCAGGCGACGACATGCCCCACATCACCGGAAACATAGGTGTAGCTGGCCGATGTAGCGCCGCTGATCGCGACGCCGTCTCTAGTCCACTGGATAGACGTGCTTGGACTGTTGTGCGTGTAGGAGACGGTGGCAGTGTCGCCTTCGGCAAAGAAGCCGGTGTCGGTCGTTATTGTCGGCGAAGCACTGAAGGCGGGGGTGATCGGTGTACCCGTGGCCAGGATCACGGGGGCGCCTGTGAAGGAACCAAGAGAACCAGCGTTAGCGGCTGCGCCGTCGGCATAACTGTCGGTGAAATAGTAGCAAGTGTAAGCGGTATCAGCCCGCACCCCGAAATTATTATCGGTCTGCACGCACAGCGCGTAGAGTTGCCCGGCGACTACATCCAGAGGCGTCGTGAGCGCGATTTTCTTGGACTGGCTGGTGTTGATCCCGCTTTGCGATGCGGTTTCCGCCAGCTTTACTCCCCAGCTTGTGGGCGACGAGGCAGCGTATATGGCCAAGCGGAAATTGCCAGTGTAATTCGCTCCAGTCCCGTAAAGAACGGTCAAGTGGGTAATGGTCCCGCTCGCCGGCGCGGTCCACGTGCTACCCGCCATGAAGCCATTGCCAATATTGACCTCAGTATTTCCAACAGACAGCCCGAAGCTGAGAATGGCGATTCCCCCGAACGCGTAGGAGTTGACCATCATGCTCATGTGCGATGGCCGATCAGATAAACCTTGACCCCGGCGCCCGCGATGGTGGAGCCGACCTGGTCGAAATCGATCGTGATCTCCGCATCATCGGCAAGGCCGCTGTCTGAAATCACGGCAGCGGTCGCGGCGGTCGTGCTGGTCTTCTCGCTCGCGTCGATCATCAGTTTGGTAGAGAGGATCGTTGTCCCGCTCTCATTGATGTCGATGAGGATGGTGGAGCCCGTGGGCGCGGTAGTGACGCTGGCCCGCACCGCCGTCAGGGTGAAGGCATAGGGCATCCGAAAAGTGACCTTCGCCGTTCCAGCGGTGATCGCCGTTGTTTCATCCGAGCATGCGATGATCAGGCTCTCGGTTGGTTTTAGCGCAGCCTGGATCACTTCGAAGGTTTCGGCGTCACCCTCGTCGTTGTAGGTGACGTCGATCGTGGAACTATCCGCCAGCATCGCGCCAATCGCATCGCGCGCCTGCTCATCCGTGTAACCGGCCGCCGCAGCAACCGGCACCCATTGCCCGGCCCCTTCATCCCATGACAGAAGATCATTATCGGCGGGCGCTGGGGCGTTTACGTCCGTCAGGTCGTTGAGGTATGAGACCCCGCCCGGTGCCGTGACCCATGCCGCACCGTCATATTCGATGAGAATATCTTCATCGCGCACGAACAACTGGTTCCCGTGGTTATCCACGGTCGCGAAATACCAGCCGTTGCTCGCATTCGCGCCAATCGCGATGGCGAGTTCGCCATCATGCCCAGCCCAAGCTCCGGTCGCGGTCGCGTCCACCAGATAGCGCGCGCCGTTCGCGCAACTGCCCGGAGGCGCGGTCAGGTCGCGGTCCTCGATGATAGAGCGGCTCGCGAAGGCATCGAAAATGAACGATGCTTCGTTCACCACGTCCCATGGCGAAGCCTGCGGCCCCGCCCACATGGGCGCGCCGGTGTTCGGAAAATCTGTCATTGGATACCCTTAGGCTGCGATCTGGAGCGGGAAGCCCCGCAGGGAGAGAGGCGGCGCCACCTGGTAGAGGTTCACCGTCAGGCTGGATTGCGGCGCGCCGAAATCGACTGTCTGTTGCGCGCTGCTATAGGCCAGGGGCAGGCTGTCGCCGGCGATGGTCCGAACGACGACCGCGCCGTCGAGAATGTCGCAGGACCAGCTTTCGCCCGTCTCGCCGAGCGGCACGTCCTGCCCGTCGACATTGGCCCCGCCAAGACGTGTCCGCCGCACAGCGTCGATCGACCAGTCGCCTGACCCGCTATCGAGCGTCAGCGCCCCATGAACAGGCGCATAGGGTTTCTGAGCGGCCGCACCGAAGGTGACGGTTTCGACAGGCGCGCTCGCGTCATCACGCCCCTGGGTGATCGCCTTGTAGTAATCGGTGTCGCCGATCTCGGACACGCCCATGCTGCGCTTCAACACCGCCGCGTCGATCAGCAGGAGGCGGTCCCGAACAGCATGCATCGAAAGATGCTGCTCGGTGCCTCGGCGACCCCGCAGCAGGCCGGACAGCTCATAGGTGCGCGGGGCCACCAGAGTCGCGGTGGCGAACTGCACATATTCACTGCCGATCAGCGCGAGGTTGAGGCTATCATCGAGCAGCAGCTCGTCCATGGTGACGCTCGATAGCTCGCCATGGCCCATGAAGACCGTGACGACATTGCCCATGTCCGGCACCCAGGGCAGCGCATCGCCCAAAACATCGGTGCAATAGCCCCATGTCGCGGCGCTCTGGTAGGGAACCGCTGCCCAGTCCGGGTCGAACTCATCTTCGTCGCCGCTGTCGCTGGCCCAAATTTCGGCGCCGGTCCAATACACGTCCTGTCCGTAGGGACCGGCCGCGACCATCAGGAAGGGCGACGCGCTTTCATCCGAATCGACGGCGAGCGGCGCATCGATAACCATGCCCTTCGACAGCGCGGGCACGAGGATCTGGCTGGGCGCACGCGAATCCATCGGCGCGCCCGTCCCGCTGCTGCGCCCCGCGAGCGAGGGATTATCGCGCACCCATTGGGTTTCCGTGATGCGATCAGCGCCGATGCGAGTGGAGACGCACCGGGCCGTCCGCTCACTCTCGTCCAGCTCCATCGTATAGACGCTGCCGGGCGTGATCTTCAGGTAGCGATCGGAAATCGCCAGCTCGTAACTTTCCTTCTCATAATGCTGGCGGCGCATGAAGCGGTCGGTCAGCTGGCGCGCATTGTCGACATCGGTGGCGACGTTGCGCATGTCGAGCTGCGTCACGCGCTTGGTGCGGACTGCGTCGGCCGCTCGCGCCGACTCCGCGACATTGCCCTGCTGATCCTTGTCGACATCGGCGAAGGCCATCGTCACCTGTAACGGCAGGTCTTCATCCTTGGCGACCGTGATGCTGAAGCGCTTGTCGCCGCTGCGGACGATCTTGCCGGTCGGGATGAAGCCCTCGCTCGCCGTCCCGCGTGGGCGGAACCGGACGATGAAGTCTTCGGAGACCGGATCGATATCGTGCGCTTCCAGCACGGGCGAGAGGATCGACTTGGCCGCGCCGGGCGTGAAGCTGAAGCCATCGACTATGTCGGTGCAGAGCGAGGCGTTATAGTCGGCATCGTCGACGCCGCACATATCGCTGACCATCGCGATGATCTGCGCAATGGTCACACCCTCGCCCGTGATGCGGTCCAGATAGCGCCAGACGAAGTTGCCTGTTGCCCCCGATTGGGTCAGCAACGCATGATTGAACGGATCATAGATGACCCAATCGGCAAGCTCCCCCACCGGCCAGTCCAGCAGTGAAACCGTCCTGATGATCGAGGCGTCGCGCGTAGAATATTCGGTCGGCCCCACCCATATCGATTTCTGGCCCGGCCGAGAGTGACGGAACGCCATCGGCGGCGTGAAGACATTGACGCCGTTGTTCGCCGTCGAGGCCGTGACCGTCCAGCTGGTCGTATCGACCATCATCACCTTGCCGCCCTGCCAGACGAAGAAGGCGCCGTTACCGCCGTCGATCGCGAAGGCGTCGCCGGTCTCGCCGGTCGTGACTTCATTCACCTCACCATAGGGCATGATCGAAAAGGCAATCTTCGGATCGGTACCCACCTGGCCGACAGCCCAAGGGCGACCGTTCACATCCTCGAAATAATGGGTGGCGGAAAAGCCGGGATAACGCGCTTCGACGCGTCCGGTGCCAGGGTTCCAATATTGCGTCTGTTGCCAGTTGAAGATGGGATAGACGCAGACCAGTCCGCCGACATAGGCCACGCCGCCGGGCGGTTCGTCGAAATCGCCAGGTCCGGCCAGAATGACATACATTCCATCGGGGTTGGTGAAGGCAAGATAAACGTCCCCCCAAACACCGCTGATCGAATAAAATGACCCGCTAGGCGTCATCGCGCCCAGGCCATGATCCAGCTTCATTTCCGACATCATCGATCGCGTGCCGGCATCCCATACCGTGACGGTCGGAGAATTGAGGTGACCGATGTAAAATCGGGACCCGTCCGGACTCGCCATGATTGTCCACAGGAACGGCGTCTCGCCGGTGCTAGGCGAGGAATCGACAAGATCGAAGGGATAATATGGCGCGGCGGAAGTGACGGCTTCAATCGTCGGCTGGGGAAGCCGATTGCCGAACTTCTCCAGCGGAACTTCCTCCCACATGACCAGCGATTGCCCGCGATAGGCGGGGCAACTGCCCTCCCCATGCTGAGCCTCTATCGTCAGCAGCATGCGGGGATCAGGTTCCTGATCCTCCGCGCCCAGCATGAAGCGCAGATATTCGCTGAGATCGGCGTAGACGCCGCCAGCGGCGAAGGCACTGATCGGTCCTCCCCCTGTGGCGTCATAGACCAGATGCTTGTCGAGCCAGATGCGCGTCACCGCGTCGACAGGATGGTCGGCGATGTGATTCGCCCAGGTCCCGAAATATTTATACTGATTATATTTCCCGCCCTTGGTCTTCCGCTTCTTCTTCACTTCGCGCAAGTCTTCCGCGAACAGGAAGGAACAGCTGTCGAACCGGCGCGTGCCGAGGAAATAATTTTTCTGGTCGCCGGGATCGCCGAGGCTGACGGACAGATCCGTGAGACGCGGCCCCTCGATCTTCCGCGAAGCCTGAAGCCCCATCTGCGCGGCGGTGAGCGCCAGTGTCAGGCCAAGGGAAACCGGATCAGCCATGGGCGGCCTCCTGCGCAATGATCGAGGGGAAAGCCCAAGCCGAATCCAGTTCGCGCGCGACTCGGCCCTCGGTCCAGGGCGCGGAGACGACGGCGCGCGGGCCCGCGCCCCAGCAATGCAGCATGCGGCCGCGATCGACGAGCAGGCCCAGATGTTGGGCCTTGCCCCTGACCATCAGCAGCAGCACGTCGCCGGGCCGGGGCACATCAACCCGCACCAGCTCGGCTTCAAGCCCGCGCCGCAGCAGGGCCGCATCGATGCGAATTCCATAATCGGCAAGCCGCGCGTGGAATCCGTCCGCCTCCGGCAAACCGCAGGCGCGGGCGACGCCGACGACCAGCCCCTTGCAGTCGCAGCCGGCGCCGCGAACGCTCGCCTGCTCATGGTAGGGCGTTCCCACCCAGCGCCACGCCTCCGCAACGATGTCCGCGCGTGTCGCCGTCATTGTCCGCTCTCCGGGCTACGCAGCACCTGGTCGCTGCCTCGCTGGTCGGGCTCACCCCGGAAGTTCCAGGTGTTCGCCCAAGTGTCGCGGCAATAGTTGCGGGTGTTGAGGCAGGGACGGCGGATCACCAGCGTGTCGCCGACTTCCGGCAGCACCGGCATGCCGGCATAAAGCTCGATCGTGCGGCTCGACGCGATCCAGTCGAATATCTCGATCTCAGGATCGTTGACGAGCGCGCCGCTGGTGAAGGCGACCCGGCCATAGTTCAGCTCGTCGTTGGCGGTGACGATCGGCAGGGCCGCCAGCGCGAAGCTGAGATCGCTGTTGACGGACGCGACCTCGGCCTCGATCGTCGCCGCCTTGACGCAGGTCCATGTCGCGCTGCCGTCGCCCACGGTCCCGCCCAGCGTTGTCGGCCAGCTGGGTTCGCTCGCGCCGGTCGTGCCCGCGACAGAGCAGGTATAATGGAAGCCGTTGAACAGCGTCGGCCGCACGAAGTCGCCGACACCTGCATCCCATGCGCCACGCATGGCAACATCGGCCAGATCGGTCCAGACCGGCGGCAGCAACGGATATTTGCATTTGTCGCTGCCGAAGGTGGTCGAGCAATAGGGCGAAGTCACCCGGCCGATATCCTGATTATAGCTGGCGGTATGACCGAGGCCCTCCAGCGCATAGGAGCGCCCGTTGATCAAAGGCTGGCCCAGCTTGCCGCCCAGCACCTTGATGACGCCGGAGCCGATGCTGGCATGGTTCACCTGAAAAAGCCGAAAGCGGGAGCTGTTCCAGCGACCGCCGAGAATGTCCTCGGCCGTGAACAGCGGACCGAGCGGGCCGCTCGCCTGAAAATTGTCGGCGCCGAGCCCGGCGACAAGCGCAACCTCCGAGAGGGCGAGGCCGCGCACATAGTCCAGCGCGCCGTCGCCAAGGTTGATGGACAAGGTCCGGTCATGACTGGTCAGGCCGACGCTCGTGCCGTTCGGCGCATCGATGCGCAGACACCAGCTGAGCGAGCGATTCGAGGATGCCAGATGGGAGGCCAGGCCGACGGGGATGGTGCGGCTCATGCGCGCCACTCCAGCAGCGGCACACTGCCCGCGCTGCGGCTGTTGATCGTGTCCCAGCTGATCCGCAGCAGATCGTCCTCGAAGCGCACCGGCACATCGAACTGGAAGCCTGCCGTAAGGATCACCCCCAGCGCCGGCGCGACCGAGAAGGTGACGACGCCCGTCCCACGATTCACGGACCAGCCCGTGGGGGCGGCAACGCCATCCTTGGCGATCAGAACGGTTCCGGTAACAGGCCAGAGGACCGGCACGTCAATAGGGCTGACGCTGTCGGCATAGCGCTTCACCAGCGGAAAGGCCGTGGTCGCGCCATCGCCGGTTCCCAGCGGCTGATCGGTCATGGTGGCGGATGAGTTACCGTCCGCCTTGCTCGTGAAGTCGATCCAATCCTTGAACAGGAAGGGCCGCGCGGCGCCGCGCCGCGCCGCATGGAAGGCGCGCAGCAGCCCAATATCCTCCGGGGCCTTCACATTGTGCGAGATTTCGTAGCGGCGCAGCGGCACCGCCCAATTCTCGTTCGCCTCCACGCCGCCGTCGTCGGTGGGCACCACGTCGGTGGAGAATTCAAAGCCGCCGTTGGATCCCTTCGACCACTTCTCCGGCAAGCGAACATCGTCAACCATCAGGCCAGCCCCCTCCGGCGGAAATCATCCTGTTGCTCGGCCTGACGCCGCGCGACCTCTGCCCCCGTGCGCCGGCGGTCGGGCGTGGCAGGCACATTCCAGTTGTTGATGATGGTCTGGCCGGCCCCCCCCCCGCCGCCGCCGAAACGCGAGGCGACCTGACCCTTTAGCAGGGTGCGGAAGGCGCGGGCCTGGGATCGGTTGAGCACTTCCTCGTCCAATTGCAGCACCGACAGGAATTCGTCGTTGCGGAGCGTACCGTTGTGCAGGCGCGGCAGTGCCGACACATCGAAGGGAAGCATCCGCTGCTTGCCGCCGGGCCCGACGCGGCCGCCGTCATGGTAGATGCCGCCCAGAGTGCCACCATAGACGGCATCCGTGCCCGCGCTGGTGACGCCGCCGCCGATCGCGGGGCCGACCAGCCGCGATCCCAGACCGATGATCGTGCCCAGCAAGCCGCCGCCGCCCGACACCGAACCACCCGTCGCCATGGCGATCAGGCTGTTGAACGCCGAACCAAGCTGGCCCGATTGCGCGGTGATCGCATTCATGCCTTCGGCGGCCCTGTTCGCTTCGACTCCTACATCGGCCAGCGGGTCAACAATGGGCGAGCCGCCAGCGGCCGCGACCCGCGTGAGCGCATCGGCTGCCATACCCGCCGCCGTGGTCAAGCGCAGAAATTCCGGCTCCGCCTGGATACCGAGCTGCTGCGGCAGACCGGGCAGAATGTCGCTCTTGGCCTTGGCGACATTCTTGGCGACATCATTGCCGGTGATGCCGTCGATGAATTTGGCGACCGGCTCCTCGATATTCTTCTGGAGAAGCCGCTGAAGGGGCAGGTCTATCAGTTGGCTGAGAATGTCGCGGGCGCTGCCGCCATTGCGGATGATATCCGTGAGGGTGCGGCCCACATCCTGGCCGAACCCCTCCCACATTTTATTGCCCATGCGGCCGAGGTCGACATAGTCCTCGGCCAACTGCTTCATGCGACGGCTGAAGGTGAAGGCGCTGATCGCGCCGCTGTCGAAGGCCGCCTGCACATTGGCGACTTCCTGCGCGATCTTCTCCAGCGGCGTGCGGGTTTCCTCGAACAGCTGGGTGGCGATGCGCTGCCGTTCGATGAACTGCTTCTGCGCCTGCTCCGCGTCATACTCGGCGGCGGCAAATCTCCGCACCGCGACTGTCTGCTGATCGACGATCGCGGTAGCTTCGGCCCGCGCCTGCGCTTCGTCGAAATGCCCCTTCGCCGCGAGACGACGCGCCGTGACTTCCTTCTCGACCAGCTCCGTCGAAATCCGCCGGGCCGCAGCGTCGATCGCCTGCTGGCGGACGACCGCCTCCAGCGCGTCACCCTCCAGCCCGAGCCGCGCATGCGCCTCATCGGAGCGCAGCTTGTAGCTGTCTATGACCTCCTGGTTAGACTGGCGGACGCGGTCGGCAGCATTGCGCGCCTGCTCGGATTCGCGGGCCAGCCGCTCCGCTTCGCGCTGGGCGTCAGACTTGCCGCCACCACCGCCGCCACTGCTCTTCTTGGGCGTGTCCGGCTTGGCGAGCAGGGCTCGGGCCGCGGCATCAGTCGCCATCCCCCGCGCGCGACGGCCCATTTCCAGCATCTGCTCGACCGGGCTCGCGAAGGCCGACCGAGTCTGCCTCGGTTGCTGTTGCTGCGGTTCGAACCCATGCACGATGATATCGGCGGCCTTGGCCGGGTTGATAGCCGCCGCGCTGATCTGGCGCGCATAGTGCAGGAACGCGCCCAGCTTTCCGCTGGCGGCCTCCGTCTTGCCGGACAGCCAATCCATCGCCGACGAAATGGCATTGAGCCCGCCGATCAGGATGTCTTTCGCGCCGCTGCCCTCGCTCCATTTGGCGAGCATGCCCGTGAACGACCTCGTCACATGATCGGTCGCTTCAGAAAGACTGTCCGGATTGTTGGCGACCGCCCCTGCCAGCGCGTCCATATAGGCCGTCTGGGCCTCAGCCGTTTTTCCGGCCTCCGCCAGCTTCATCACCGTGATGGTGATTTCCGGGTTCAGATCGTCGCCAAGCGCCTTTCGCAGTTCCTCGACATCGTTGCGGGCAAGGGCGCTCAGCACTGCGCCCATCTTCTCCGCCTGCTGCACGACATCGTCGGGCGTATCGCCAAGGTCGGCGGCGATGGTGAGCGCGCGCTGCAGTTCGGCGCGCGCAATGCCGGGCACGCGCGCAAGGGCGGCGGCAGCCTTCAGCGCCCCTTCTTCGCTCGCCTTGGTGGAGTCCGCCGCCTTTTCCGCGAACGTCTCCAGTTCCTGCGCCGTGGCGCCAGACACATTGCCCGTGAGCGCCAGCGTCTTGTTGAAGCGGGCAATAGCCTGCTCATGCTCATCCTCCGCCTCGGCCGCCTTGACGAAACCATAGGCCAGCGCGGAAACCCCCACCGCCGCTACAGACGCGACCCGACCAAGGGTGACGAGGCGAGCCTCGGCAGCCGCCGATTTCGTGGCGAGATTCTCCAGCGCCTGCGCACCCTGCGCATCGTCTATGATCTTCTCGGCTGCGGCGACCCTGGACGAGACATAGTCGCGCCGCTGGCGCCGCACCACCGGCGCGGAATCGCTCGCGGTCGGGAACAGGGCGCGCGCTTCGGACCGGGCTGTCCTGCGGCGCTCGCTGAGCATTGCCGCGGTCTTTTCAGCATTGGTGGTCTTGATGATCGCCTTTTCGGCGTCGAGCGCTTCCTTTTCGATCTGGCGAAACGCGACCCCGCCGGCGTCGCCGACCCGCTTGAAGTCGCGCTCCGCGTCGGCAATGCCGACGATGCGCAGCGCCAGGTTCACGGCGCGGGCGGTCTGAGCCATGCGGTCAATCCCTTGCGGTCTTGCGGTCGCGCGCCGCCTGAAGGTCACTCCAGGCTTTCAGCACGATCGTGATGGCGGCGACGGTCCAGGCGGACTGCATGAGGGGGCCGCCGTCTTCCGGCATCACCCCGTCACGCCACAGCCTGGCGAGCCGCACGATCAGCGCGGTCTCGTCGTCGACCAGATATTGCGGGTGCACATGGAGCCAGCGGACGCCTGCGGGCTCCTGCGCGATGAAGGAATCGCCGCGCAGGGGATCGCGCGGCGTGTAATCCTCGCCGCCGTCATAGGCCCCCGGATCGAAGGCCCAGGCGGCGGCGATGATCAGTTTTTTCTTGTGGCCTCGTCGGGCGTCAGCAGGCTGAGCGCGAAGGTGCCAAGCTGGAGACGGTGCTGCGGAGGGATGCTCTGATAGCCCTCCTCGATCATCAGGCCGTCCGCGTCGCGGGGGAAGACCTTGCCCCCGATCTCCGTCAGCAGCAGGCGGACCGAGTCGATGCGGCTGATCTCTTCCCAATATTCAGCGTCGGCGCGCAGCTCCGCCCAATCCTGGCAGTGCCGGTCGAGATTGGCCTCGATCGCCAGCACATCAGGGTAGAGCTTCGCCATCTCCTGCCGGCGCTCCGCCTGCTGCTCCGCCAGGAGCACGGCGCGGGCTTCCAGGTCCGGCTCATCGATCTGGTCCTCATCGACGGGCACGAGCAGATCATACCAGCGTTCGAGGATTTCAGCCTGGCGGGCGCCCTCAGCCGCGTCGCCCGCGGCCTCCCCGATGCGGCGGATGCCCTCGGCCCCGATCGCACGATACTCGGGCAGCGTCGGGCGCCGCACGCGCGCCATGCGCAACCGTCGGCGCATGGCGGGCAGATCATACACATCAGGGCGGCGGAACGCATAGTCCACGCCGCCCAGCGTCTTCACATGGCGGTGATCCCGCAGCACAGTCGTCATCAGGGCACCCTCAATAGAACAGCAGATAGACCCAGCTGTCAGGACCAACAGGCTGATAGGGCAGCCCTTCGGCAAGGATGCCGTCCAGGTCCTCCTCCTCATTGCCGGTGTAGGCGATGGCGGGCATGAACAGCGACACGCGGTTGCCGTCCACCTCCCCCCAGTTGAGCCAGAGAGGCTTGGTCGTGCCGTTGACCATGTCGGACCAGGCGTTGCGGTCGGTCAGGGTCAGCATTTGCGGATTGATGCGGCCCGTCGGCTTGCGGTCGGTCACGCGCGCAGGATCATAACCATATTGCGCGCCGGGGCAGTCGCCCTGCGAAATGACGTTGCCCCAATCGAGCGTGAAGTTGCGGAAGCACACCCGAGCGCCGCCGAGGAAGGCGTCAGCATCGCGCAACGGGCGCGGGCGAGTGGCGTCGAAGGTGCCCGCGGCGGGATTGGACACTTCCTCCGGATCGGACAGGATGCCGCGAACGGTGAAGGTGAATTTCGCCGTCTGACGGGTCTGCACCGCCAGGGCGCAGTTGGCTGCGCCACCCAGCAGCTTCTTCAGGATCGCGTTCCCGGCGCCGCTGTTCTTCTGGTAGACATAGCTGCTGATGTTCTTCAACGCCGCAGAGACAGGGACGTAGAGATTGCCCGCCTTCACCGAATAGGTGGTCGTGTTGTCGGGCGTGACATCCCAGTTCGGATAGACCGCCGCCAGCTTGCTCGTGGTGTTGTAAGCGGTGATGACGCGCGTCTGACCCGGCCCTGTGCCGCCGGTGGTTTCGATGACGAAGCCGACGAGGCTGGTCGAAGGCGCGCCCGCTGCCAGCGTGATCGACCCCGTCGCGCCAGCCTGGGCCGTGCCCGTGCTGTTCGCCGCCAGCGTCGTCAGTCCCATGGCCGACGCCTTCAGATAGGGGTCGACCTCCGGCGCGGTGCCGGGAGTGCCGGAGCCCTTCACGAAGATGCGCTGGCTGTGCTCGGCATAGCCGCCGCCGACAATCGACTGCTGGCTATCGAGCGAGCCCGTCACCTCATTGGTCTGCTCCAGTTCCATGTTCGGAGCAACGCGCGGCTCTTCGCACAGCACGGCGTCGGCCGACGGCGTCGGCGACGCATCGGTGCCGGAGGTGGTTTCCACCTTCGCCAGCACGAGGCGGTTCTTGATCAGGAAATCACCCATCGGTCACGGTCCTTTGCTTGGATGGTCGGAATTATTTGGTCTTGCGACCGCTGGCAGTCGGCTCCGGCGCGATCGGCGCAGGCGGATCGGTCAGATCGCCCTCGGGCGGCGTCACCGGAGCGCCATCTTCGCCCTTCAGCGTGTCAGCCAGATCGGCCAGCGCCGCGGCGCGGGCCTGCGCGTCGACATTCACCGCCTCGCCATCCTCGCCGATGACATGCGTGTCGCCGCTGCGCGGCTCGAAGCTCATGCCCTTCTTCTCGTCCATGACTGTCTCCTTGTCGTTCACGGGCCGACCTGCGAGGCGTCGCCCTCGCGGGTCATGAACCGTGCTGAAAAATCCATGACGAGGCCGCCGACGACACGGGCCCCCTTCTCCGCGCGACCGTAAACGGGGTCGCTGCCGCCTCGCGGATCGATGCACTCCACCAGGCCGCCCAGCTGGATGTCGTCGGGATCCAGCAGAGCATCCATTATGGCCACAAACCCCGCGTCGATCAGCGCCTCTGCGGTGAGACCCTCTGATTCCTTCTCGCGGACGATGAGCCCCACCGAGAATTCCACTTCGTCCTCCTGCACCCCGCCGCTGAGCCCGCGCGGGTCAAGCAGACCCCCATCGAACAGCACCAACGCATTGAGCTGGTCGTCACCCAGCGGGTCACGCGGATTGCGCACCGCCGTCACCCAGCTAAGTGCGGCCTTCACGCCCTCTACCTTCGCCAGCACGGCCTGCAGCACCTGTTCGCGCACACTGCTCATGACGCCGATCCCGTCGTGCCGCTCTGCCCCAGCAGGGAGAGGAAATTGTTTTCAAGCTCCGGCCCGGCAGCGACCAGGATGGTGTCGATCCCCCGCAGCGACGCCGGGAAGCGCAGCGAGTCGACCAGCGTCGCCAGCAGCACCACGCGGCCGCCGCGCTTGGCGCCCCCGCTTTTCTTGAAGGCCCGCATGAGGAACGATTTGCCGGGCTCAGCGGATTTGCGGATGAAGATGCGGCTGTCGCCGAAATTGCCCACCTGCCCCATCAGCGCGCCCGGCTCGCGCCGGTTGGGAATTTTCAGCTTTCCGCCGTCCCGCGCCGCCAGCGTGCCGCCCTTGATGTGCAGCACGAGGAAGTCGATGAAGCTGCCCGGCCCCTTGCCCCGACCCCATTTGGAATAGACCAGGCCGGTATATTGTCCCCGCGTCGACAGGTCGTTGTAGAATTTCGACTGCGCCGCCGCGTTCGAGACACGACGGTGATTGTTGCCGTGCATCTCCGACCCGCCGAAATGCTGATCGATATAGGTGCGGATCTTGATCTTCACGCTGTTGGTCGTGTGTTCGACCGCGTCCACCGCCGCACCCTTGATGGAGATGGCGTCCTGCGCGAGGATTTCCCGCGACTCCTTCTCCGCCGCCTCGCCTGCGATCTCGATGCCGAAGCCACGACCGAAGCCGCGCTCGTAGCTGGTGAGCTTGCGTCCCGGCACGAAAACCATGACGTCAGTCCACCAGCACGAGGTCGGCCGCCCACATGAAGCCGGTCTCGTCCAGCTTCGGCTCGCCGATCACGTCGAGCGTCTCGGCGCCAGGCAACGGGTCGCCATCCTCGTCGACGGGCACAACGATGCGGGCACCGCGCCCGACCGTGGCGACCTCGTCGGCATTGATCCAGACGGCGCGCTCCGCACCCGATGCCGCCGCTTCCCCGACCGCCATGCGGTTCTTCCCCTGCCCGCGATCATAGACGATCGTGCAGACGACGGCATCGCCGCTGCCGCCACCTGCGGGGGTGAACAGCGCCAGCTCCGCGAACTCGCTGGACGAGAAGAAGCTGGCGCGATCCGAAGCGGATTCCACCGGCATGGATCAGCCTGCCTTGCTCGACTTGATGAGCGCGATCAGGCCATCCTTTTCGGTGCCCGGCTCGATCGCGACCTTGCGCATCAGCAGCACAGCTTCCAGCTCGGCGCCGGAAAGCAAGTCCAGATCGGACAGGTCGTCGACATCGGCATGCATTACATCGCGCTCGATGATGACGCCCTTCGCCTTCAGCCCGTCCACGGCCTTGGTGTTCAACCCCAGCTTCTTCAGAACGGCGCTGGTGAGATGCGTTCCCTTCTCGGCGACATGCCGTTCGATCTCGCCCTCTTTGCCTTTGACCGGCACACCGCCGCGAAGCTGCTGCGCCGCGACCAGAATTGTCTTCGTGGCCATGGATGGCCTCCTTTGTACTCACGAAAAGCGGCCGCCACCGTGCAGGGCGGCGGCCACAGGTTAGGCGGAGGAGAGGATACCGCCTTATCGAACCGTAGCGCAGAGCGTCGCGTTGATGCGCTTCGGCACCGGAATGGGCGCCGACGCGCTTTCCAGAAGCTCGGCGCCGGTGTTGTCGTCGATCCAGTTCTTCGAGAAATAGGCGCCCTTGCCATATTGGTTGCGCGCATCCTGGATGAGGCCGAACGCGGTGACACCCTCAATGCCGCCCTGGCTGACCAGGATGACGGTATAGTCGGGCAGCAGCGCCTCGATCGAACCCGAGTCATTCTCGAACTTGTCATTGTAGACATAGAATTCGATGTTGCCGTCGCGGCCCTTGAACACCGGCGAGCCAGGCAGCTGGACAGTGAGACCCAGCTCATAGGCGACGCTGGTCTGACCAAGGGTCTTGTCCAGGGCCTTCTGCGCCTTGGGATCGGCGATGTAGAGCCCCCATGCTTTGCGGTCCATGACGACGATATTGACCGCGCCGCCGGATTCTTCACCGACCTCGTTGATCCATTCGTCCACATCGTCATAGGGCGAGATGCCGGTTTCGCCCCAACGATCGCTGGTCAGCAAGGTTTTGGTGAGGCCAGCGCTGCGCTGATAATCGACCGTGGTTGCCGGATAGTCGGCGCTCGATAGCACCAGCGTGCCGGTCTTGAGGACCGATGCCGCCATCCATTCGACGCGACGGTCGATCTTCCGGCGATGACCGTTGAGCAGGTCGAAGATGATCAGCTCGTGGCGTTCGGCCGCGCTCAGTTCGCCCCAAGGCTTCTCGCCGGCGATGCGCTTCATCACCTGGCTCGCGGGCACGGGGTTGCGCGGCTTCACATAGGCCGGGACGATCGACTCCTTCTGGAAGCCGCGCGGCTGCTGGACCTTGCCCGGCGAATAGGGCGAGACCAGCGGCGCGAGGCGCAGGTCGTCCAGCACGCGGTCCATCGACACCTGCTCGGTGTCGAATTCCAGCAGACCGGGAAAAGCGATCTTCATCAGGAAATTGCCGGGGATGAACAGGGAGTCGATCATCGGCAGCAATTCTTCGGTGCCGTAAAGTGCGTCGGGCATTTGCTCTACCTTCCATGAAAATAAACCCCGGCTTCACGCGGAAGCCGGGGTGCGACCCGGTGGGCCCGGTTGATGGTGGGTGACACGATCAGTCGTCGATCAGGATGCCCTTCAGGCGCAGGCCCTCGCGAATGCTCGCGATCGTGTGGCCGGCGCCAAGGGTGAGCGCCCCGGAAACGACGTTGGCCGTCTCATAGGCAATCGCCTCGATATCGCCGCCGCTGGCGTCGACATCATAGGCCAGCACCGTGTCGGGCGTTTCGGAGCCGTCGACCGCCGCAGCGAGCGACAGCTTGTACTTGCCCGAACCGGCGGCGTAATCCACCACGACCGGGATACGATCGCCCGCGACGAAGTCGGTCGACCCGTCGGCCAGGGTGAAGTTGATCGACCCATTATAGGCTTGGCCCACCACGCCAGCGCCATCAAGCGAGCCGTCGGGCTTGATCACTTCGAACGTGCCGCCATTGGCCGCGGGCTCGATGATGACGACCTGATACGTTCCCTCCGGAGCGCCGGAATCGGACGTAACTGTGCCGATGGAGCCGTTGCCGGGGGTACCCGCGGGGGTAGCGGAGACCGCTGCACCGGGGGTGACAGTGACGGCGCCCAGCGCGATCGCGCCGATCACCGCACCTCCGACCAGATTCTGGCCGGACAGGATCGTCACCTTGCGGGTGGTGTAGGAGCCGGAAGCAAGCAGATGCTTCGGGCTGTAGGGGGTTTCCTGCGAATAATCGGCCCGTTCATAAGCCATGATGCATTCCCTTCACGAAAAAGGGCGGCCCATCGGGACCGCCCTGCGATACTCCAATGGGGCAAGCCCCGCATGATGTTGGGCGGATCAGCCCCGGGCGGGCAGACCGGGGATCTTGCCGCGGAAGCGAGCAACAGCCGCCTCGCCGCGATTGCCCTTATCGCCGGTGCCCGCACCGCGCGCCGCGCCACCGCTCGGGAGAGCATCGGTCTTGATCGCGTCGGTCTTCGCCGCTTCCAGCGCGGTCGCGGTTGCAGCCTTCGCCGCCTGCGCCAGCCCGATCGCGTAATCGCCCGCGCTGGTGCCCTCGGTCATGGCCTTCGACAGCGAAGCGCTGATCGTGCTGTCGCTATCCAGTTCAGCAAGCGCACTGATGCGTTCGCGTTCGGCGGTGGTGGCGGCAGCCGTCGCGTTGGCCGAGGCCGAGGCAACTGCAGCATCCAGCTGCGCCTGAGTGTGCACGGGCGTGTCGTCCGCCGGTGCGGGATTCGGAGTGCTCATCGTCGTTCCCTTCGTGGATCGCGCACCGGGCGCGGTTGGTGCGGAGCGGCTATTCATGCCGCCACCGTTCAATTGCTGGGCAAATTCCCTCAGGGACTCATCCCAGTTCATGAACTTGTCTACGAGACCCTGCGACAGGGCGTCCTCGCCTGAATAGAAGCGCGCCTCTTGTGCGACGATCGCGTCACGGCTCATCACGGGGCGCGCGGCAGCGACATGATCGATGAAGGATGCGGCACAGGCGTCCACAGCGGCCTGAAGCCGCTCCAACACATCGGCCGCAAGCGGCATAACGGGCGAACCGTCCGCCTTGTGCGGGGCGCTTGTGATCAGCGTCACCGCGATGCCTTCCTGCTCCAGATTCTTGGACCAATCGGCGTGCATCATGATTGCGCCGATCGACCCGACCATACTGTAAGGCGCGGCCGTCACCTGACCAGGAGTGGCGCAGCTGACGATTGCATAGCCAGCGGACGCAGCACAGCCGCGAATGATGGCACGGATCGGCTTGTCCTCACGGATAGCGATCAGCTGCTGGCAGAATTCCAGCATATCGACCACCTCGCCGCCGGGGCTATCGACGTCGATGACCAAGCCTTTGACCTTTGGGTCGGCGTGAGCGTAGCGGGCTTTGTAGAGTAGCCCATCATATCCGGTGGCACCCGAAGCTGGGTTGAGCCCATTTTCCGCCATCAACGTTCCGCGCACCGGAATGATCGCGGCGCCGTTCCACGTCTCGTAGGGATCGACAATCTGTCCAGTGTTCCAATCGCGCGCGGCGATGTCGTCGTCGCCGGGCATAGTCTCCATGTCGACACGAGCCGTCGCAGCTAGTTGCTGCAGCGTGCCGATCGGCACCGCTGGTCCGTCCTGGCCCGCGACGATCAAGGACCCAACATTCAGGCGCGGACCTATGACGCCCAGGACGATCTGCGCCTTCTCCGGCGTGATCATCACCGGACGATTGAACGCCCGCTGCGAAATATCGACCAGCGAGAACGCGCGCGCACCCGACCTGCTCATTCCTGCTCTTCCTTCTGACTGGAGGGCGCCGTTTCGTTCCCGCCGCCCTTGGCGTTCGGAATCGGCAAGCCGCCATCCACAAACCGCTTGTGCTCGGATGCCCGCACCGTGACGTTGCTGTCATAATCGCCGCCGTTGAGGCCGGCGGTGATCTGCGCGCCGGTCGACCAGGCATGCGCCTCATAAACCTCCAGCGCCTTCGCTTCGCGCGCCGGGTCCAGCGTGATCTTGCCATCACCCCTGTGGCGCGCCCGCGACCATGCAGCGCGCCGCGTCGCATTGGTAAGGAAACCCGGCATCTTGTAGATGCCCCGCACGACCTGCTCATGCAGCCAGCATGAATAGCTGACCTGACACCACATCGACGACAGCCATTCCCGCTTGGGCATGACATGGGTCAGGTAGAAAACCTCCAGCGCGCCTCGGCTTGCCGAATAGCTCGCAGTGAAGTGCAGCAGCAGGATTTCATAGGGCACCTTGGTCGCAGCCGAGAGCTGCCGGACCATGCCGAGAAAGAAAGGATCGAACGCCGGATTGGGCCGACCCGGCGACTTCACATCGACTTCGGACTCGCTGTCGATTTCCAGCACCGACCCGGCTTCCATGCGGATGTTGCCGCCACGATCGCTGCCGTCACCACTGTAGGCGCCGCCGCCCGACACCATGCGGGCTTCTTCGCTTGCGGCGCCATAATCGGCTTCGGGCATGCTGCCCGCGCCGGGGGACTTGTAGACGATGGCCAACATCGCGGTCATCACGGCCGCGAACAGTTCCGCGTCGGTGAGGTCGGACACCTGGCGCAATATCTCCAGAACAGGCGCCAGGACGGGAATACCCCGCGTCTGCCCGCCGCGTCGCTTCGACATGATCAGCACAGCGCTGGGCAAGCCGCTCTTCTCGCCCCAGATCGGAATGCGAACCGTATCCCCCGCCGTGCGAGCATAACGTCCGCCGAACGCGCCATCGGGCGCCTTCTTCAGCACATGCACCGCGACGGGCGCGTTATACCCGTCGACCTCGACGCCATCGGTGCAGACGTTGCCGGCGCCGTTCAACGGCTTGCCTTCGACATGCCCCATCGGCGAGACGATCCAGTCCGCCTCGACCAGCTTCCACGCGGTGAAATGCGTGCGGCCCAGCTGATCGTCAGCCCAGCAGCGCAGCGGCACGATGTCACCGGACTCCAGGACCCCGCGCATGACGATTTCCTGCAGGCCATATCCAGTCGTTCCCCGCTCCGCGTCGGGATCGGTGGACGACATGTAGTCGTCATAATCCTTGGCGATCTGCCGGTTGAGAGCCGCAGCGTCTTCATCCGATAGACCCACCGCCGCCCCGTCAATCTCCGGGATCGCCATAAGGCCCGAACCGACGGTGAAGTCGATCGGACGCTCGACGGCCGCCGTCCCCAGCGGAATGTTCATGGCCGCATGGCGAGACCGGGCAATCAGCGTGTCGCGCTTCGCGGCGTCCTGGTTGGGTGTCCGCAGCTTTGCAGCCCAGCCCCGCGTCTGTCGCCGATCCGACTGCCCGCCATAATAGCCGCCCTGTCCCGTGACCTGACCGCCGGGGCTGATCGGCAAGCCCGCCGTCATCGACGTGGCCGCCGTCAGCGCCGCCCGAGCCGCGAAGCGGCGCGCACCGCGTTCCGGCGACACCGCCGCGACCATGCGGTCGAAGAAATTCTGGCGGACGCGCATTCGTCAGCGCCCTACCATGACGCCACGCCGCAAGCGGCCGCGCACGATCGGCGCGCCGCTGGCGTTGGCGATCTCGTTGCGGAGGGAATCAATCCCCTTGCGGATTTCAGCGAGCGAAGCGCGCGTCAGCTCGCGCCCATCTGGCATCTTGTAGGACTGGTTCCGGAGCACGGCCGCTTCTGCTTCGAGATAGGCAGCAAGCCGGGCTTGCAGCTGCTCGATCTCTGCCGGGGTGAGGGCCATGAATATCTCCGGGATGCACGCGCACAAAAAGACCCGCCTCCGGGCGCCGGGGGCGGGTCTGTTCGTGCACAGCTCTTCTGACCTTCTGGCCTATGTCAAATAAACGATTCCGCCGTCAAGTTTTGGAGCCGGAGCAGGGGTAGAGGGGCAGGATGCCAAGTATCCGTATAATAGGCGACTAATAAAATCAGCAGAGATATGAGTGGCGCGACCCTTGGTCCGCCATGATACAAGAGCCGGTCAGGACACCAGCGATGAGGCTATGGACGAGGAGCGGCAACCGGCATACATTCCGGCCATGAACGCGGTTGGGGGTTAGCGTGGGCGTATTATTTGTTCTGGTCATCTGGCTGGGTTCGATTGTGCTGTGCGTGAAGATGGCGCAAGCGCGCGACCGCGAACCTGTTCTATGGGGCGTACTCGGCGCGACGTTCGGAATTTTCGCCATTCTCTTGCTCGCGCTGATCGGACCAGGATCGCCGTCCCCGACGGGAATCACGCGCAATGCGAAGATGCGGAAATGCCCAGCCTGCGCGGAATTCATCAAGGTGGAAGCCATCAAATGCCGCTATTGCGGCACCGCCATCGAACCGGCTGTAGCCTAACCGCGCGACACTCGCACCGACCGCCGCGGACGCGCATTTCTGGATGAAGGTCTAAGAGCCGCCGGCACGTTCGCCGGCGGCTCCTCCCGCCCCAGCTCAACAGGATCCGGCTGCGGCTCAGGCATCAGCTTTCGCGGCGCATCCTTGGGAGGCCGCGCCCAATCAGGCACCCACGCGAAACTCGCATCATTGCCGCCGAAGCGCGTGACTACCACGCAACCCTGAATGTAGAGGTCCCACGTTTCGTTCGCGCGGTGCGGCTCGCGCGTCCACTGACCGTTCACGTTCGTCTCGGCCCGCAGCTCGGCCAGGTAAGGAAACGAGCCGTCATCGGCCTGCGGAAGATTGTTCGGAAAAGCGATGTAGCCGGGCCCTTCCTCCGCGCGCTTCAGGCGAACATCGGCGATATCCTTGTAGCGGTTGACGTTCGGCACGAACAATTCGGCCTGGGGCGCACCCTTGATCTGGCGCTTCGCATCGACCGTCGGCGGCGGAAGCAACTTGCCCTTGGGATTGTTGCCGCCCTTCAGCAGCGTGATCGCGGTCGGCGGCAGCGGCGGTCGACCTGATCCGATGTCGCCCGACACCATGCTATGCCACCAGGCAAAGGCATTGTCGGTCGCCCCATCGAGACCGCCCGTATCGACCGACGTGTTCATAATCTTCATGCGCAGATGGGGCGCGCCGGCCATGGGATATGTGCGCGAAAGCACGCGGGCATGCAGCACCGACCAATCCTCGGGTCGGTTAAACGGGCGCAGCGGGCGCTCGCGGCCGTTCTCAATAGTGGTCAGCACGGCGAACCTGTCAATCAACCAGCAGCGGAAACCTACGCCGAAGCCCCACACCGCAACCTCGAACCGATTGCCCTGCTGGTCGATCGTCGCGACAAGACAGAGAACGCCAGGAGGAACCTCGCCCATCCGGTAATAGGAATTGCGCGCGCGCGTGAAGAGCGCATCCTCGGTGACCGCTGGCTCACCATCCTCGCGCGGTACGAAGTTCCGGCCGACCACAGTATTGTCGAACGACACCAGCGCGGCGGCATCCTGCTCGATCGAGAAGGAAATCTCCGCTTCGCGCGCAAGTTTGGCGATTTGCGCCCAAGGACGGAAACCCATCAGACCTTCGAGGCGAAAGGTCGCCCGATCGGTCCGGATCAAGTCGCCAACCTTGCCAATATCGCTCTCGCGCAGCGACACTGCACGCTCCCCGCGGCCGACCCAGCGCCCCGTCGACATCAGCATGCGCTTGTCGGACTGGAGATGAAGGCCGCCGCAATCCGGGCAGACGACCGCCGCGCTGGCGGCGGCATCTTCGCCCGTGCCGCTCCGGTCGTAATGCAAAAGGTCGAAGCATAGCCGCCAAGGCGTGGCGCATTGGAGGCAATCGACAAACCACCGCTCATCGGTTCCGCTGGCGACCAGCGCCTCGATACCCTTGGTCCGACCCAGCGTTGGACTTGAATTCGCGTAGATCTTGGTCCGGCCATAGGCGGCGAAGCTGGCCATACGGCCTTCCATCAGGCCGAGCGCACTGCCCTGGTCGGAAACGTCGGTCGAGAATTCTTCGAAGTCGTCCATACGACCACGCGGGAACGGCTTGGCGCGGAAGGTTGGGCCACCAGGCCACAGGAAGTGAAGGTCGCACCCGCGGAATCGCTTCAGGTTGATATTGTCCGCCGAGACGCCGCCGAGCTGGCGCTCGCGCAGGATGCCGGCATTGCCATCCTTGTCGACCGCAAGGTCAAGCATCTTGTCGAACTGGGTCGTCACATAGCTGTTGATCAGGTCCTTGGTCGGCGCGACGAACAACAGGTCGGCTTGGTCATAGAGGATCGTGTGCAGCTGCCAGTTATTGCCGATTTCCGATTTGCCGGTCTGGCTGGGCCCCATGACGCCCACGACCGAATAAGGCGAGTCCCCATGCAGGCAGTCCATCGGTCGATCGAGGCAGCGCATATCGTGCGGGCTGTCGCCCCACGGACCGGAATAGGCTCCGGGATTCATCAGCACGCGGTGGCGGCGCGCAGCTTCCGAAATCGAAACCTTCTCGGGAAAGCGCAGCGCCTCCAGCGCGTCGACCAGGACAGCGCGGGCGCTGGCTAGGGCCGGAGCTGGCAGCGCGGCTTCAAGCATCGGCGTCGGTTCCCCCTTCCGCAATTATCTCGATCTTCATCTCATCTGCAATGGTCCGAAGAAAATCGTCGACCGCGCGGCCCAGCATGCCTTCCAACGGGGTAACGCTTTGCGGCGCCAGCCCCTCGCGGATGGCGAACTCGCCGGGCACCTGTAGCAGCCGGCGCCGCAATTCCGCACCAGCGGAGGAGAGCGCGTGGACCATCTCGTGCCGATCGAGCAGGTCGCCCATCATCTTGCGATATTTGGCCGCCGCCTCCGCAGCCGCATATTCCTCCCGGCGTTGCTTGCCGGACATGCCCAGCTGGGCCGGGGCCTCGACCTGGTCGCCGATCAGGTCCAACCGCATCTGCGCCAGCTGCGCGCGGCGCTCAGCACTCAGCTGCTCATCGTTTTCGCGCTTCGCCCGCCACCATGAGACGCCGCCCCGCGCCTCGATGCGGTAACCGCGCCCCCGGTCGCCGCGCTCGATCAGCCAGGTCGCATCGTCCGGAACTGCCTTCAGATAGCCGCGCATCGTCTCGCCGGTGGTGCCGCACAAATCGCAAAATTCCTCCAGGTTGACGATCAGCTCTTGCGGTTGGTCAGTCATGCCGTTTGCCCCGTTTCGCGCAATTTTCTTGCGCGCAGTCCAAAACACCAATCAAAAACCCAAGGTTTTCCGCCATTTCTGAAACACGCGCGGACTGCGCTGCCGCACCGCATACGCGCTGGGTCGGTCGGGAGGACCCGTAGGGGGGTGCCCCCCGGGCCTCGGGCCGCCGGTCAAGCGAAATCGGACAGGTGCGAACCGATGGCATCAGGCGTCGCCCTGGCCCGCGGTTTCCCACGGCGCCTGCGGAGCCGAGGGCGGACGGACCGTGAAGCCCATCGACCGCATCGACAGCTGCCACGCCAGCGCGTCCAGCGCCCCCCACCAGCTGAGATAGGCGAGGCGCCGACGAGCCAGCTCCTCGCGCGTGACTGTCGGGATCACACTGCAGAAGGTCGGCGACGTGCCGCGCCCGGTCCGTTCGACCTGCGCATCTTCCCAACGCTTCACCCAAACGACCGCCCGATACCAATGCTTGGGATCTTCCCACCCGTCAGGCCGACCACCCAGGCGCGCATGGAAGGCCACCATGCGGCCATTGTCGATAGTCGCGAGCAGAGCCGCCACGGTCTCAGCCGCCGGATGGACCGTGTCGCGCACGATCCGACCTGAATAGTCGATACGGCAACCCATGTGGTTGATATCGCCAATGGCCGCGCAGCCATCAGATGAACGGCCCCTTGCCTCCATGCCCGACGCTTCGACCTCGATCGAATGCAGGCCGATAGTGGCAAAGCGATCCACCTTCTGATCGCGATAGGCCCATATCGCCAGCTGCTCGACATCGACCGAGCCGGTGCGCTCCCACGGGCGAGCCAGCGGCGCGAAGTCCTGTTCCCGCGTGCTGCGATGCCCCGGCAGGGCACCCGAACGAATGATCATCACCATGCGCTGCGCTCCCTTCCACCAGCGGAAGGGATGAGGAAGCGACGAGCGCCCCACACTTCCACCGCCAAGCCTTTGTTCTTTTTCATTTCTTTCTACCTCAAATGATTATTTGGAAGGATTGGAAGGGTTATTGATTATCTAATGTTCATGCATGCCTGCGCGCACACGCACATGCGCGCCATAGCGTTTCGCTAAACCTTCCAAACCTTCCAAACCCGTACAAATCCGCCCTTTCTTCCTTCCGGCGATGCTTCCGCCACCCTTCCAAATGGAAGCATCGTCATCATTCGTCCTCCGGCCAGAAGGGGACGTAATCGTCACCGTCATCGGGTGGACCGACGCCACCACCATGGTCGACAGGAGGCCCGGCATCGGATGTAGGCGGGCCGTCGTCGCGGAACGTCACGACATTGCCGTGCTCATCCACGAAATCATGCTTCTGCTTGACCAGCTTCAGCCCCAGCCATTGCATCCCGTTCGACTGTTTGTTGTCGAAGCCCCGGTCTTTCATGGCCTTGCTGAAGCCCTTCTGCTTCCATTCAACCTCGCCTGCCGCCTTGGCCCAGGCGCAGAAGACCTCATAGAGATGCGACGACTGAACGCGCGCCGACTGATCTTCGACCGTGCACATGCGGAGGAAACTGGCCAATGGGTCGCTATCGTCACGATAGGCTTCGGACTGGCGCTTCACATCCTCCGGCTCGATGAAGCCATTGTCCATCCAGTCGATCAGCCCCCGCACCATCCACGCGAGGATGCCGGGATATTCCTTCTTCAGCCGATCGGGCAGCGTCCGGTCGCGCTCATGCTTTTCCAGATGCGATTCCCACAGCAGCACCTTCACGCGGCGCCAGATGCCCTCCGTACCCTGCGGAATGTCAGGCTTGGCGTTGCACCACAGCGTCCATTTGAACGATGGCGTGAAGCGGAAGAAGGACCGGAAATTGTCGCGCGCCAGCATCGGGTCGCCGCCGGTGACACTGTTGATCAGCGCCTCATTGATCTTGGCACCCTTTTCGGGCTCGCCCGAGGTGAGGAAGCGCACGCCGGGCAGGCGCACGATGTCCGGCGTCGCCTGGTCGCCGCGCTTCTTCGGCCCGTCGTTCATGAAGGTGTCGACGTTGGTGATGTCGCCATAATCGCCGGTGGCCTCCCGCATCGCGTTGCCCACCGTCGATTTGCCGTTCGCAGCCGTCGGCCCCCACCAGATATGGAAGATTTGCTCCCCCATCTCGCCCGTCAGATTATAGCCGCCCCACTGGCGCAGGTATCGGCGGCGATCCTTGTTCGGCTGCGCCCACCGGACCAGCTTCTGCCATTCGGGCGCTTCGGCCCCCGGATCATAATCGCAGGCGGTGATCTTGGTCAGCAGGTCGGCGCGATCGTGCGGACGCAATTCGACACGAGCCGAGCCTTCCTCATCCGGCGGCAGAAAATGCAACGTGCCGTTCTGGCAGTTGAGCACCATCGGATTGGTATCGAAGGAAGTCAGCTCGACTGTCAGCCAGCGCTTCACCAGATTGGGGATGCAGCTGAGCCGTCCCGACGCCTCCGACGCGCGGCCCCAGCGGCCGATCAGGTCGGACAGCAGGACCGTCTGCCCCTTCTTCACGTCGACGACCATGTCGAGCCCGTGCTCGGGATTGCCCTGATTGACCCAGATATTCCATTGCACCAACTCGAACTTGCCGGCGCTTTCATCCATCTCATCGACGATGTCCGGCCGCCGCACGCCGCTGTCGCGAATAACCGATGCCTCGCGCTGTATGGCGCGGATGGTTTCGAAGACGCCCGCCTGCACCTCCGACGGCGTGACATCCTTTTCCTGGTTCAGCACCTGGTAACGGCGCTGATCCCAGCCCAGCCATCCCTTGGCCGTAGTGTAGAGATAGTCGCGGCCGAACCGGGCGTGGAAGCGCTCGGCGTTGCCGAGGTCGGTGCGCTCGAACCCGGCGCACTGGAAATCCAGCAGCGTCGGTCCCGGATCGAAGCCGCGCTGCTCACCGGCGGCGAAGGCGCGCGCGACATCATCACCGCTGTCGGTGCCGCAGCCATCTTCCGCTTGCGCCAGCGCGTCGACGAGACGGTCGACCTCCGGCTGCGCTTCCTCGACCGTCAGCAGGCCATAATCCACCCGCCGCCCTAGTTCCCACGCCCAGCGGCAGATCGCCTTGGCGGTGATGGGGCAATGGTCGACGCTGCGACGAAGCCACAGCTGGCTCAGCCGTTTCAGCCGCGCCCCCACCTCCCCCGGCAATGTAGAGAAGGCCGCCACGCTTCCATTCGGAAGCATCTCTTCTTCAGATAACCCCGGGGGCGGCGGGGGAAAGGCAGCGGCGTAGCGGGCATCCCATTCGACGCGATACTGTGCGCGGGTTTCCTCATCCTGGATGCCGGCGGCGAGACGGCCGAGGCGGCGACGCAGCGCGCTGCGCCCCTCAGGCGTCGAGGTATCGGCGGCGGCCAGCTCCACCTGCCAGAGGAAATCGAACATGGGCTGGGCAGCATCGAGCACCGCCTCGATCGCCGCGCGACCGCCTTCCCGTTCCAGATCGTCGGGATCCTTGCCCTCGGGCAGCAGCGCGACCGACAGCATCTTGCCCGGCCCGACCATCGGCAGGGCGCGCTCGCATGCCTTGACCGCAGCCTTGCGCCCCGCGCCGTCGCCATCGAACAACAGCACCGGATGATGATGGATGCGCCAGGCACGCTCCAGTTGCGCCTCGGTGAGCGCGGTACCCATCGGCGCGACGCACTCGACGATCTCCGCGCGGTCCATCGCGATCACGTCGAAATAACCCTCGACGATCGCCAATCTGCGCGCAGTGCGCGCCGCCGGCGCCGCACGATGATGGTTGAACAGCAGCCGACCCTTGTCGAAGGTCTCGCTGTCGGCGCTGTTGAGATATTTGGGATCGGGCGTTTCGCCGTCCCGGTTCGGCAGCGCACGAGCGCCGAAGCCGACCACCCGGCCGCGTGCATCGTGAATCGGCACCATCAGCCGGCCCCGGAAATAGTCCCGCCGAAGGCCGGCCTGATCGCCGCTCTGTTCGACCAACAGTCCGGCGTCGAGCAGCGCATCGGTCGACGCACCGCAGCCAGCAACCGAGTTGCGCCATGACGAGAGGCCGAGGCCAAACGCCTGCGCCTGGGCCAGCGTCACGCCACGGTCGATCAGCCACTGCTTGATGGCGGGCGTGCGATCGAGCTGCTGCGCATAAAAGCGCGCGGCCGCACTCAGCACATCGCCGGTGCTGGCCGCCTTCGCTTCCCGCCGTGCATGCTCCGGCGTCGGGGCGGGAACATCCAGTCCGGCCTTGTCCGCCAGCTCCTTCACCGCATCGATGAAGGTCAGGCCGCGATGATCGGTCAGCCAGCGGATGGCGTCGCCATGCGCGCCGCAGCCGAAGCAGTGATAGAAGCCCTTGTCGTCGTTGATGGTGAAGCTGGGCGTCTTTTCATTGTGGAACGGGCAGCACGCCTTGTGCTCGCGCCCCGCCTTTTCGACTTTGATCGACCCGCCGATCAGCGCGGACAGCGTCGTCCGATCGCGCAGCTGGTCAAGGAATTGAGGCGATAAGGACACGAACACCCACCCCGAAAATCAGGCAACTCAAACAAATCTCTCGAAAGTCGCGGCCTTCAGGCCGACGGCCCCCTATTCCCCTTCATGCCCGATCAGCATGCCCGCGATGTCGGCGCGGTCCCCCGTCAGATACATCCATGGATGATGTTCGACCGCGGCAACGATCTCCGCCGGCGGCAATAAGAAAGCCAGCGCAGCGTCACCCACGCTGCTATCACCCCAGCCGTCATGATTGAGCGAGGACCAGACCTGCACTGCTTCCCCAAGGTCGCAAGGCAGACCGCCTACCGCTTCCGCTGCCAGTTGCAGCGGCAGATTGAAGGTCATGGCAACGTCGAGCGAAGAGCCGACGGATGCGACCGTTTGGGTCATCATCCAGCGCGCCACTGCGCCCCGGACCAGCTCACGTCCCGGCATGCCACTGCCATCGCTGTACGGATCATCGTCCGGATCGTAACAGTTCCAGCTATCCGGATCCGCGCCCCAACGCGTGACCCAAGGCTTCTTCGCTTCTTCTGTCATGCCGCCTCCCCAAATTTGTCTGTCTGATTGCCCCAAGATGACCAGCCCGGCCGCGTGGTGCGGGCGAACAGCTCCAGCCTTGGCCCGCCAACCAGCGCTTCGATCCTGTCATATTGATCGTCGGGTTTCCGGCTGTGCTCGCGCCGCCGATCGACGATCACCTGGCGCACGCCCTTCGACAGGCGCTCCGGCTTGCCGCGCGTAAAGAGCAGGCAGATTTCCGCCTGCTTGCGCGTCCAATATCCCATCGACATGAGCGGATCCGGCAAGTCGCCGGTGAAGAGGTCGAACTGCGCCTCATACATGCCGGTCTTCAGCCAGATGAAGGCGACCGTCTTCAGCTCGAAACCCCAGGCCCGGCCCAGCTCGATCGCGACGTCGACATGGCTGTCGACGATCCACATGAACAACGCCGCATCCTTCGCCGCGTGCGCGCCCACCGGCAGGGCCATGATGTCATCCAGCTCCATCGTGCGGTAGTGATCCTCCGCCGAGCGGTGCGGCGTCATATTCTCGCCGGAAAAGGTGCGGAACGCCCACGGCGGATCCGCGAGCAGGCATCCAAAGTGACCAAGTGGCAGGCCGCCCAAGCTCATGCTTCACCCCCAGGGCCAACGATCGCGCCGATTTCGGCCATGATGCGCGTTGCCCGCGCTACATCCCGGCACCGCGCCCCCGCGCTTGTGCAATCCATGGCGATGCGCGCCAGCTCCTCGACCTTGCGCGCACGGCGATACAGCTCGCTGGCAGGCAGCAAGGCCGGACCGTCGGCGGGGTCAAAGGAGCCGGCGACGCCCATCAGGCCAGACCCTGTTCGCGGATGGTGGTCACACCATCATGATAATGGACCGAGACGCGCTGTGCGTCCGTGCCGGGTTCGGGATCAACCGCGAGGCCCAGCACCTTCATCATGTCGAGCATCGGCTTGAACCGGGCCACATAGACATCGAAGTCTTCGCGAGTGAGAAGACTTGCTCCGCATTTCGGGCAGGGCATTCCAACCTGCGCCTCCAGGATTTCCTCGACATCCTCGCGGTGATCGCATCCGGCGGCGTCGCATTGCAGAAAAGCACTCATCGTCAGACCCTCATCGGCATAAGGACGTAGAAGGACGTGGCCTGCTCATCCTGCCGCCACAGCGTCGGCCCGGCGGGGTCGCTCATCAGCACTTCGGCAGCACCGGCCGCCAGATGGTCGAGCACCGCCAGCAGATAGCTGCCGTTGAAGCCGATCGTCAGCTCGCCGCCCTCATGCGCGACCGCCAGCTCTTCGGTGCCGCGTCCGTTTTCCGGGCTGACCGACTCCAGCTGCAGCATCTCGCCGCCGAACACCGCCTTCACCAGCCGCGTCTTTTCGGTCGTGACGACGATCACCCGGTCGACCGCTTCGCGCAGGACCGTGGGCGTGAACTCGCACCGCTTGTCGGTGCCGGAGGGGATGACCCGGGTATAATCAGGATACTGGCCGTCGATCAGCTTGGTCGTCAGCGTCACGGTGCCGAAATCGAAGCGAGCCTTCTTGCCGTCGGTCGCGAACTCCACCTCCGGCGACACGCCGTCATCGCCGGGCTTCAAGTCGTCGAGCAGTTTCGCTACCAGCCCGACCGCCTTGCGGCCGAGGATGATGGACGTGAGTCCCTCGCCACCCTCCGGCATGTCGGTGCGGAACACCGCGAGGCGATGCCCGTCGGTCGCGGCCGCGCCCAGCAGTCCCGCCGGGGTCTGGTGCAGATATATCCCATTGAGATAATAGCTGGCCTCCTCGCTCGACATGGCGAAGGCGACGCGATCGATCATCTGCGTCCACACCGAGGCGGGACATTCGAACTCATGCAGCCATTCGGGCGAGCTGAGAATCGGGAAGTCCGCTACCGGCAGCGTCGGCAGGCGGAACCGGGCACGGCCCGCGCTGACGACCAGCTGGTTGCCGTCGAGCACCATGGTCGCCAGCGCCTCTGTCGGCAGCTTCTTGGCGATGTCCTCCAGCAGCTTCGCGCCCACGGTCACCGCAATGCCCCGCGCCTTCTGCGCCTCGACCGTGGCTTCGATCATCGTGTCGAGGTCGGTGCCGGTCAGATACAGGCGACGCCCGTCGCAGTTGATGAGCACGTTGCTCAGGACGGGAATGGTGTTGCGGCTCTCGATCGCGCCCGCCACCGCCTTCATGGCGGCGCGCAGCTGCTTTACCCCCACTTCGATGATCGGCGGATTGACGGGCGCCTTGTCCTTCCCGGCCGCGCCCTGTTCGTCACCTTCTGCCGGCGGCTGCGCCGTCGTGCTGGCTTTCGCCATCATTCTGTCTCCTGCTTGATGCCCAGCCCTTCCTCGAACCGATCGAGGAATTCGGTCATGGGGCGCGTGAATTTCAGGCGGGACATGGCGTTGAGGCAGTAGACCGCCACCAGCTCATTGCCGCTTTCGGTGTGGGCCAACGCCAGCAGCTGATAGGAATCGCCGCTGCCGCGATGGACGAAATTCTTGCCGACAAGGCGGCGGTGCTCATTGTGCTCGGCGAGCAACCGCTCGATCGACTTGCGCTGGTCGGCCTTGGCCGCAGCAGGTTTCCGCCGCGTGCTCATGCTGCCGATTCCTCCTGGTCGAGCCGCTCCACCCACAGGCCCGCTTCGATCAGGCGGCGCATCGCCTGCACCGGCCGCTCACCCGCCGCGACGGCGCTGTCGCACAGCCGCGCCCACAGCTCGCCCCATTGCGAGCGCGCCAGCTGGAGCGCAGCGACCTGGTCGTCGCGGAGCGCCTCATACTGGAGCCGACCGCCGGCTGACAGCCGGGTCACCGTCGCGTCGAGCATGCCGCCGCGCGCGCCGTTGCTGCCGATCGTCCGCGCAGCGCGCCGGTTGGCGCCCATCGCTTCGGCCTCCAGCTTCACCGATTCTGTGATCGAGGAGACGGCATCCGCATCGACCGGCGCAGCCTGCTCCAGCATGGACGGAGAGAGCGCATAGCCGGCAAAGTCCATCTTGCCGCTGTTGCGCAGCGCGCGGACGGCCTCCTGGAAGGTCGCCTTGTCGAGGCCAGCGGCAACCCGCAGCTTGGAGGCGGTCCAACCCTCCTCCGGCTGCTGCGCCCGCAGCACCGCGACGATGCGCTTCTGCGCCGCGCTCATGCCGCGATCCTTTCGGCGGCATCATCGTCGTTGACGAAGTCGACCGAGGCGAGCGCCCGCGCCATCACCGGGCTGACACTGTTGCCGCACATGCGGACCTGCGCCGTCTTCGTTAGCGGACGGCCGTTGACCTCCAGATCGATGATGTAATCGGCGGGGAAGCCCTGGGCGAGGAACAGTTCGCGCGGGCTGAGCATCCGCATGCCAATATCGACGATCGCATATTCCTCGCCGGCGATCGTCACGGTGACGAGGCCGAAGCGCGCTTTTGCCGTGACGGCATGAAGAGGCTCGGTCATTTCCTGCCCGTGCTGCGCGGCGCCATAATATTTGACGAGGAAGGCGCGGACCTCGGCATGGTGTAGCCCGCCGGCGCTAATTGTGTGCAGCGGCGTGTCGGTGGCCTGGCCGTCCTTCGACGTGCCCCGCAGCTTGACGATGTGGCTCGCCACCAGCTGCTGTTGAGTACCGCGCCCGGTGATTGTGCTGACCGGCGACCGAGCGTCGTGGCCCGCGTGCAGTCCGCCCCTTGGCATGCTGTTGTGCTGCGCCATGAAGGCGGCGACCAGATACTGATGCGCGCCGCCGGCCGTGATGGTGTGGTTAGGCTCGTCGCCAGCGGTGTAGGGTTTGCCACTGTTCCGCATCGTCATGAGATGCGGCGCGATCACCGCGATCTCGCCACGATGCGCTCCAGTCACGGTCGGCAGGGGATCCTCTGGACCATAGACCCGTTCGGCACTGCCATGATGGGTGAGCGGTGCGAAATATGGCGCGACCACGGCGAACTCTCCGCCTTTGGCGGTCGTGATGGTGCGCAGTGGCTCGTCACCGGCATAGGCGCGCCCTGATGCCCAGCTGCTGTTGCAGACGGGCACGATGAACGGGTGCGGCGCATTGATGACATAGCGCATGATCCCCGCCGCGATCCGACGGCAGGTGGCATCCTTCAGCGGGCGGGCGCGCTCGAAGATGGACGGGCAGGGAATTGACCAGTCGATAATCTCGGCCGCCGTGCGCCATGGCAGTAGACGACCGCTGATCACCGCCGGACTGCCGGGCTTGCCATGGGTCGGCTTTGGCCAGCTGATCCTGCGACCGTCACAGCGCGCCTTCAGGAACAGGCGCTTGCGCGAGGTCGGCGCGCCATAATCGCACGCCCGCAGCTCCTTCCACTGCACGCGGTATCCGGCGCGCCGCAGCTTCGCGACCCACTGGTTGAACGTCTTCCCCTTCCGCGTCGGACAGGGACGGCCGTCATCGCCGAGCGGCCCCCAGGTGCGGAACTCCTCGACATTCTCCAGCATGATGATGGCCGGCCGCAGCGCGGGGCCGAGCCGGTCGATCCAGTGATGCACCACCCACGCAAGGTCGCGAATGTTCTTCTCAACGGGCTTGCCGCCCTTGGCCTTGGAGAAGTGCTTGCAGTCTGGCGAGAACCACGCGACCCGCACCGCATGGGCGCGCACCAGGCCGTCCCCATCGGCGAAGGTGACGGCCTCCAGCGGATCGATGCTCCACACGCTCTGGCAATGGTGCCGCGCTGCCGGATGGTTGGCGGCGTGCATGGCAACAGCTTCGGGATCATGGTTGATCGCGACATGGACCGGGAAGCCAGCCTGCTCCAGTCCGGTCGAGGCGCCGCCGCCGCCAGCGAAATTGTCGACGTTGATGCCGACGGACCAGTCGCGCTCCAGCGGCGCGCGCGCATCGTCGAGGAGGCTGACCGTCTTCATCAGCAACGCTCCGTTTGATCACACGAGAGGGGGTTGGCGGGAGCTGTTGCGACCCGAAGGGCAGCCCCCGCCGTGCCGGGTGGGGTGAACGAGGCCCCGGCAGAAACATGATCCGTTACCGCGGCGATCACGTCGCCGACGGTTTTGAGCGCCAGCAGCGCATCGTCGCCCAGCACCAGGCCGAAGCGGTCCTCCAGCTCCAGGCCGAGGCTCATGAAGTCGATCTGGTCGAGGCCAAGATCGCGCTCCAGCCGCATGGCCGGGTCGCGCACGTCCCCGCCGCCCACATGGACGGGGCGGATTTGCAGGAGCATCACGGCGACCTGCTCGCCGATTGGGGACGTCATGCGGCAGTCCCCAGCAACTGGCCCGCGAGCGCACGATCAGCCAGCGCCCCGCCGATAGAGGCGACCAGTGCCTCTGCATCACGCTCCGATATCCGAGCTGTCCCGTCGGGCGTGGCAATCAGTATCTCGCGCGTGGCGGGCCGATAGACCGAGATGATGCAGGTCGAAAATCGCCAATGCTGCTGCCGGGGCAGCTGGGCGGTGGCGCGGAACAGCTCCATCCGTCCCGCCGCCACGCAAGCCGAGCAGAACAGCGCTAGCCCGTCGCCCATGATGAAGGCGTCCCATCCCGCTGGGAGCGATGAGGATGGGACGCCCTGGTGCATGGCGTCGCAGGTGCAGCACTGCACCGTGTCGTCATGCACCTGCCGATCGGCGGCGATCGGATAACCCTCGCCGCTCATGCCTTCACCTGCCGGCTGCTGCGCTGCGCTATATAGTCGCGCGTGAAGCGGGGCGGATGCGCCTTGCTCTGGAACAGGTGGACGTAGCCCTGCCCGGCCAGCTTCATCAGCTCGTCATTGACCTCTTCGCTCGCGACATGGGAAGCATGCTCGCCATGGCCATAGAGCAGCCGTGCGCCGGGCTGAGCCGCAAGCACCCATTCGAGCAGTTCTTCGCGATTGAGCTGGCGCCTTGCGGCGCCCCGTTTCGCACCCTGTTCTACCCCACCCCCGTGCATGCCTACCCCCCTTGCGCTTCCAATGCGGCGACCAGTTCCGCCGCAGCGTCCTGAAGTTCGCGCGCCTGCTGCAGCGCGCGCTGCCGATCGGCGCGATCAAGCGCGCAGCCGGTCAAAGCCGTCTTCATCGCGCTCATGACTTCCGATGCTTCCCCGACCACGTCGGCCAGATGCTCGCCAAGGGATCGGCCCTCGCCGGCCTGGCCACCCTCCGGCACCAGCAGGAAACCAGCCTGCCGAGCGAGCGCGCGGGTGATGCGGGGATGGCCGGGCTTGCCGACCGTCAGCTGCTCCAGCTCCGCGACCAGGTCGATCGGCATGAACTCGTCGCGGTTGGACGAGCAGTAGTGCGAGATGCGCGACTGTGACCGGCCGAGCATCTTTGCGACCTTGTCCATCCCCTGCACGTCGTCGACCGCCGCGCGGGTTTCCTTCTTCAGGTAGAGCTGGTCGGTGGAGAGCGTCGCCCCGTTCGTCACGCGGCAGCCCCGAGGTCGGAGTCACTCATGCACTCATCCGCCTTATGAGATGACGCCGCCGCCAGCGCGCTGGCAATATCAGCACCATGGGGCATGATCTCGACAATGCGCTTCGCAGCCTTGGGCATGCGTTCGTCCGGCCAGTTGGCGGGCTCGCTCAGCCAAGCGGTGACACGAGCGTAATTGCGCACGGTGATGTCGCGCCCTTCCCGCACACGGGCGAAGAACTGGCTGCTGGAAATGACCCGCTCAGCTAACACGGTCAGCGGCTTACCCGCCTTCGCTGACCAGATTTCGGCTAGCGCCAACATCGGATCGATGAGAACAGAGGATGGATTGTCTTGGTCCACAGCAAACGACTTCCTCACTTCGGAAGCCGTTACATATGACGGTTTATGCGTCACAGTCAACCGGCACGGATGACGATAGCATGACGGCCCGCAAATCCGCCATAAATGCCGGCATGTCCGACACCCTTAACGACCGTATCAAGGAACGCCTGGAGCTGATTAAGCGATCGGCTTCCAATGTATCGAAGGCAGCGACCGGCAACGAGGATGCGATTCGCCGCATCTATCGCGGTCACATGCCCAGCGGCGAACGGATGGAGATGATCGCCCGCGAACTCGGCACCACGGTCGCCTGGCTGCTGGGCAAGGATGATCAGCCCGCGAAGCCAGAGCCGTCGCTACCGCAGCCTTATAACTTCCCAACCTCCAGCGAGGTGGAGCGAGCTATTCCCGAAATGGCAATCTTCGATAAATTAAAGCTGGGCAAGGATGTCCCCGTTCTTGGGACGGCCATGGGGAGCGATATGCACTTCGACGAAGACGGGCTCAGTAAGATCGTCGAGATGACGGAAATCGACGAAAACGATGTGATCGACTATGTGCGCAGGCCCGCAGGGGTGGCGGGCCGCAAGGATATCTACGCGATCTATCACACGGGCATTTCGATGCAGCCTCGCTTCTTCCCCGGCTGGTTATCGTTTGTGGAGACTCGTCGAGAGCCGAGCATTGGTGACGCAGTGATCGTCCAGGTGGCCCGACCAGAGGGCGAGGAGGGCGACGGCAGGATCTACAGCGTGCTCGTAAAGACGCTGCTGAAACGGACCAAGGAATATATCGAGCTGGAGCAATACAACCCGCCGATAGTGTTCCGTCTGCCCGCGAAGTCCGTGCACCGGATGCACCGAATCATGGAAAATAACGACCTCTACGGTCTCTGATCGGAAGCGACATCCAGACCGGACACGTCGAAGGAGAATTGCGGCGTTCCCTCCCGGAACACGGTCACCTCCACCACGAGTCTGTGGGCACTGATAAGCTCGCGAGCGAATTCTTCGCCGTCTACAATCCGTAGCCGGTTCGGCGAAAAGTCTTCCATCAGCCCAAGACGGAAGCGCCTCGCCGGACGCTCATCAAACCGAACAAGAGCGCTGCACGGAATAGACGGCGAGCAGACTAGCTGGCCATTCGTCAGCTCGATGATCGCGCCCTCCCCACCGGCGGCGTTGCGGGCCAGCCATAGACGCAACTTCGACCCGCCCTGATATGGCCAGGCAAAGTCGTGACCGTTTTCCGACTCCACCACCATGGCCAGGCTATCGCCACCGCGAATAGGATCCGGCTGCCTCAGCACATGCCATTTGCCGGGGCCCTGTTGGACTTGCACGTCCCGCGCGCCGGACATCGGCGCCTGCGTTGATGCCGAAGCCAGCAGCAGGAGTAGCGCCACAGATTGCATTCAGAATTCCCCCGGTCCAACTGCCCAATCATACCCTTGGCACCTCCGATGCGATATCCCGTTACGCGTGCCGCTTGACCCGTCACATATGACGGTGTAGCTAACCCGTCATATGTGACGGAGATTGCACCATGCTTCAGACGCCCACCGAATTCCCGCACGTCGGCAGCTACGCCGTCTTTCGCAACACCAAGGTCCGCATCCAGCGAATCAATCCCAACGGCACCCGGCTCGTGATCGGCCAGGCCGAGCGCCGCAAGGTCGTTACAGCCACTGTGGCGCTGGATCAGCTGACGCCCTGGGCCGCGCCCGATGATGCGATCGATCTGTGGGCATCGAGCCGCATCGCATCGGTCAGCAGCGACAGCTTCACCGCAGTCGCCGATGCCTGGGGCGATTTCCTCGCCTGGTATCGCACCGTCTATCAGCGCGAGCCCTCGATCGACAAAGCCGTCTTTGCCCGCCGCCTGCGCGACAGCGGCTTCCAGGCCAAGAAGGTCCGCACGCTCTACACCAGCGGGATCCGCAATGGCTTCAGCTTCGCGCTCCATGCGGCCGAGGAAGCCGCAGCGTGAGCGCCTCACAAGCCGTGCTGTTCTTCGGCAGCGCGTGGTTCGCCCTCGCCATCATCGTCGGGATGATCGCCGAGTACCGCGACAAGATCGTCGCCGCCCTGCTCTGCGAGCCCATGCCGGGACAGCGCTTTGACGCTGGCCAGCCGGTGGAAAGGAATAGCCAATGAGCACAGCGTTGGCCCCGCTTGACGGCCTGAAGGTCGCGCAGTCTGTTTTTCAAGAGCTGTCTGAAACCAGCCGCGAAGAGCTTGTAATCGCACGCTGTCGGACAGCAGCCAGCAGCATCGCGAATATCATCACCGATCACCACACGAGCCCAGCACCGGCAGAATTTCAGGATCAGGGGCTACGGGATGCGCTCGTCAGGAACCTTCGCTGCATTGACCGCGCCGGGGTTCTCCACGCCAAGCCGCCCAAGGATGTCCATCCCGTATGCGCGGAAGCTGCGGAAGCCCTTTCCACTCTCCCCCAGCGGATCGTTGCTTGGCCGTCCGACTTCCAAGCGGGCGTTCGGCAATGGATGCTGGCCTGCTTCGGCGCAACGATAACCGGCGATCTTCTGGAGCGGGCCGACCGCTTCACCGAAGAGGCGCTGGAATTGGCGCAGACCATGCCGGGGTTCAATGCCGAACGCGCCCATGCACTGGTCGATTATGTGTTCAGCCGCCCCGTTGGCGAGCGCGGGCAGGAAGTCGGCGGCGTCATGGTCACGCTGGCGGCCCTGTGCAATCCGGTCGGGCTGGACATTAGCGAGGCAGCCGAACGCGAACTGGCCCGCATCTGGACGAAGGTTGACGCCATCCGCGCCAAGCAAGCTGCAAAGCCGACCGGATCAGCCCTGCCTATCGCCACGCCGGAGGACCCCGCCGATGGTCGTTGATGAGCCGGCGATGTGGAACCTCATCCCCGAAGCGAAGCGCGCCAAGGTGATGATCGCCGCCAAAGCCCTCTGCCGCAGCCGCGACGCCGATGAGGATATGGATGACGGGCTGGGCGGTTGCGCCAACTGCGACACCCCAGCAGGCGGCTCGTGCCTCGCCTTCGGCCTCTTCGGCCATATGGCTGTCGACGTTGTCGAAGCGCTCGATCGAGCAGCCCGCGAGGCGACAGCGTGAGCCGCGCCGCCGCCTTCTTCGCTGTGCTGGTCGCCATCGGCGTGCTGATGCTGCTCAGCGCGATCGACTTCGGCAAACTCCCCTTCACCACCGGCCGCCGTCCCAATTGCGGCGAGCCCTTCGCGGAGGCCCGTCATGGATAAGCCCGTTCGGGTCCAACTGTCGCGCGCCAAGGGCTGGCGCATGCCGGCCAACACCGTGAAGGTCGACCGTTCGACCAAGTGGGGCAACCCTTACCCTGTGGAAGGCACACGATCTGCCGCGATGGCGGTCGCAGCGTTCCGCCTCCATATCCTGGCGACACCGGCCTTGCGCGAGATGGCGCACCGGGAGCTGGCGGGCAAAAACCTCGCCTGCTGGTGCCAGCCGAGCGAACCCTGCCACGCGGACGTGCTGCTGGAGATCGCCAATGGCTGACGGGATCGACCCATTCAAGCACGTCGGCCGCCCGGATCAATGGCAGAAGTTCGGCACAAGCGAACATGACCTGCGGTGCGATGCCGAACGCAGGGCCATGGCCGACTACATGCTGCGCCGACTCCAGAAAGCACACCGGAGGGGACACGAAAACGGGACTGCCGACTTGCTGACGGGCGGCATTGTCGCCTTCGCGGGTCTGTTCGTCGCCGGAGCTGGCGGTCCAGCCGCGCTCGACGAGGAATCCTTCGAGAAGTGGATCGGGATCGCGACCTTCGCTTGGTATCAGGCGATTTCCTGTCACGAGAGCGGTGCGGCGATGGGGAGTGTTCAATGACGGACCTCCTCCAGCTGGCCGACCGCGTCGAGCGCGGCGTGATCAAGGCCCTGTCGATCAAGCAGCCCTACCCCCACCACATTTTCCACGACGGCAAGGACGTAGAGAATCGGGACTGGCCGACCAAGGGCCGGGGCTGGTTCATCGTTCATGCCGGCGTGTCGAAGAGCGAACTGGACATGGACGATCCAGCCGAAGCAGCGATGCCACGCGGCGGCGTGGTGGGCATGGCCCGCATCGTTGATTGCGTCACCGCGATGGATTCGCGCTGGTTCTTCGGCCGCTACGGCTTCGTTCTGCGCGACGCCTTTCCACTGCCGCTGGTTTCCTGCCGGGGAAAGCTGAGCTTCTTCAATCTGGAGCCGGAGACGCTGCACGCGGTCGCCCAACACATCAGGGAGCGGGCCCATGGCTGACGGCACCAAGATCGAGTGGACTGACGCCACGGTGAACGCCATCAACGGCTGCTCCGTCGTGTCGCCGGGCTGCACCAACTGTTACGCGATGCGACTCGCCGGGACGCGGCTGAAGCATCACCCCTCCCGCGCCGGGCTGACGACTGACAGCAAGGCGGGGCCGGTATGGAACGGCGAGGTCCGGTTGAACGAGGGGCAGCTGCTCCAGCCGCTCCGCTGGGCCAAGCCACGCCGGATCTTCTGGAACGCCCATGGCGACATGTTCCATCCGGCCGTCTCCGACGAGTGGATCGACCGCTGCTTCGCCGTCATGGCGCTGACGCCGCAGCACATCCATCAAGTGCTGACGAAGCGTGCCGATCGCATGCGGGATTACTTCAGCTCCGCCACGCAATTCCGCTGGATCAGTCAGATGAAGCTGATCGCAAAGGATTTTCCGCGCCCTCAAATCGTGCATCCGACCAGCGGCGGCGCGTTGCTTCAGACGAAAGATCAGGCGCTAGAAAACGTCTGGCTGGGTGTGTCGGTCGAGGATCAAGCCCGCGCGGACGAGCGCATTCCTCATCTGCTCGCCACGCCTGCCGCCGTCCGCTGGCTTTCGTGCGAGCCGCTGCTCGGACCAGTCAGGCTCGACCGCATCCATGAGACCTTCGATGACGGGCTGGCCCATTCTTGGGAAAGCTGCCTCAACGGAAAGCGTTTCGACATATGGGGCGAGGGGGAAAACGACGGCCACCCGAAGGTGGATTGGGTCGTGGTCGGCGGCGAAAGCGGAAAAGGGGCGCGGCCGATGCTCGCCGATTGGGCGCGAAGCCTGCGCGACCAGTGCTCCGAGGCCGGCACGCCGTTCTTCTTCAAACAATGGGGTGCTTATCTGCCGTGCGGCCAACTGAACGGTGACGGTGGCCTCTGGACCAACGGTAGCGATCACGCCCTTCTCACCACGAAATCATTCGCAGGGCGCTATCTGGACGGCGTTCAGCACGACGGGATGCCGGCATGAGCCGCTACCTGCTCAGTGAGCCTATGCCGCCGGCCACCCTCCAGCGCGCGGCCGAGCAGGAACGCGCGCGGCGCGGCGCGGCGTCGAAAGCTGCGGTCGATGCGGGTCGGGTGTCGAAGGAGAAGGCGGACTATGACGACGCCATCTGGTCGAACATCGTCCACTTCTTCCGCCGCTGGTCAGGTGACACCCGCGAGCCTCAGGGATGGTCCGAAGCGCAGCGCGAGATCATGTCGAAGAGCGCCCGCGCCACCTACAAGCGCATGCTGGAGGTCCTGGACGGCAGCACGAAGCAGGAGGACTTCGACCAGCTGAAGGGCCTGCGAGACATCACCTACGCGCTCGCATTCACGCTGCTGTATTGCAATTTCTATCCCAAGCCGTGCCCCCACTGCGTCGGGCGGAAAGCGGCCGCAGCATGATACCCGCCTGCCTCCGCATCGTCGTCGCGGCGCGCCTTGCCGAGAAGCAGCGCCTGCTGATCGGCTCGCGCAACGGGCTGGAAAAGCCCTGCCGCTTGTGGACCGGGGCGCAGTCGAAGGGCGGCAAGCGGCCGAGCAGCGGTCCCTATGGCTCGATCTGGATCCCCGGCTTCAACGCCGTGCGCGTCCATGTCGCAGTGGCTTGGGTCGCGGGCATCATCCCCACGCCTCGAGTGCCCGACGGCATGAACCTCGACCACCGCTGCGAGCGGACTCTCTGCATCGAGGAAACCCATTACGAGCTGATCCCGGCCGAGACGAACCGAGCGCTGCGCTGGAGCCGCAGGAGGAAGGCGGCATGAGCCTTGATCCAAAGATCCGGGAATTCGTAAAGGCGCTTGCGCGCGCCCAGGTTGCAAGAGACATTGCCGCCCTTCGCGCCGCCCAGAATTCCCACGGGCGAAGCGACCAGCCAGGAGACGCCGGTGCGGACGGTCATCTACGCACGCTTCAGCAGCGATAACCAGAATCCGCGCTCGACCGCGGATCAGATCGCCCTGTGCCGCCAACGCGCGGAGCAGGAAGGCTGGCACGTCGTCGCCGCGTTCGAGGATGCCGCGACCTCTGGTGCCGCCGGCATCGATGCGCACCAGCGCCCAGGACTGCACGCCATGATGCAGATGGTTGAGGCTGGCGGCATCGACCAGGTGCTCGCCGAATCCACCGACCGGATTTCCCGCCACATCGCCGACGCGCACATGATCCGCGAACGGATCGAGTTCGTCGGCGCGCGGCTCTTCACGCTGTTCGACGGCGCCGTCACGCCCATGATCGGCCTGGTCAAAGGCTTCATGGATGCGCAGTTCCGAACCGACCTCGCCAAGCGCGTGCGGCGCGGCCAGCTGGGCACGCTCAAGCAAGGCCGCATCCCGGGCAGCATCGCCTACGGCTACCGCCACGCCAACCGCCTCGACGAGAAAGGCCAGCTGGTGCGCGGCCTGCGCGAGATCGACCCTGACAAGGCCGAGATCGTCCGCCGCGTCTTCAAGGAATATGTCGCCGGCCGCAGCCCGCGCGCGATCGCCGCAGGGTTGAACGCCGACGGCATCCCCGGCTCGCGCGGCGGCATTTGGCACGAGACCGCGATCAGCGGCGACCTGAAATACAAACGGGGCATGCTCCGCAACGAGACCTATATCGGCACCATCACTTACGGCCGCAGCCGTCAGGTCATCAATCCGCAGACCCGGCAGCGGCTCAGCCGACCGAATCCCGATGGCGACGTCGAACAGCAGGACTTCCCGCACCTTCGCATCATCGACGATGAGACCTGGCGTCAAGCGCAGCAGCGGCTCGCGTCGAACCAGGGCGTCAGACCGGAACGCCAGCGCCGGCCAAAGCACGTCCTGTCGGGCCTCGGCTTCTGCGGCGTCTGCGGCGCGCCCTGGGTAAAGACCGCTGGTGAATTCTGGGGCTGTAGCGTCTTCCGCTACGGGCAGGACTGCACCAACAACCGGCACATCAAGACGTCCCGCTATGAGGCGCTGGTGCTGGCCGACCTGAAAGCGGGCCTGCTCTCACCCGAGGCCGTGAGCGAATATGTCCGCGAATATCACCGCGACTTCGCCCGCCAGTCAGCCGACCTCGGCCGCGATCGCGCGCGGATCGAGCGCAAGCTGCAGGAAGCCGAGCGCAAGAAGGAGCGCATGCTGAAGGCGTTTGCGGAAGGCGGTAGCGAGTTCGCCGAGATCCGCACCATGCTCGCCACCGCGCGCGACGAAGCCGACCGGCTGCAGCGCGAGCTCGCCAGCACGGACGCCCTGCCGAACGTCCTGGCGCTCCACCCGCACGTCGAGGAGCAGTACCGGAAACAGGTCGACGATCTGTCGGCCGCGCTATCGACGCCCGAGGCCCAGCCCGAAGCGATCGGCCGCTACCGCGCTATGATCGCACGCGTTATCGTCAAGCCGGACCTGACCAAGCAGCGCGGCGCTGTCGTCCAGGTTGTCCGTCAGATGGATGAGATTTTGTCCATCGCAACGGGAACTCGCGCAAGCGCTTAACCACTAACAACTAAAGGTTGAGGCATCGGTGCGTCGGTTATCCCCAGACTTGCAGCAAAAGCCTGTCCGTTCACGTTGAATTTGGCTTTGATTGTCATCCCAGCCTGGATCGGCAGCCCACCCATCTTAACATGGAAATTTGATGACCATTGACGATCAGTGGGCAGATCCGAGATCACCGTGTTCCCCGTGACATTATCCATGGTGTCTATTGGCGCATTCTCAAATTCGATCTCAAAGTCGACTTTAAGTTCGTCAACACCCTCGCTTCTAACGATACAAATTATCGAAAGATTACCAAGCTGTAGAGGCGCACCTTCGGGAGGGTCGATTAGATGTAGCTGCGGCCCATAGAATCCCATGATGCTTTGCTTGTTGGCCACCTCAGAGCGGTAGTCGTCGCAAAATAAAACGAAGCCGTCAGTGATCGGCATTTTGAAGCGCTTCCATCAATGTATTAAAATCCACCTCGAAGATCGCAGCCATTTGGCGCAAAACTTCTTCTCCGGGCTTTCGTTCACGCCTTTCGTAGAGCGAAATTGCGTTTTGCGACGTTTTCATCAAAGCTGACAGTTGCTTCTGCGACAGCCCCTTCGAGAGACGAAGCTGGACCAACGTAACGGGCGCACCCAATTCGGCATTAACTGCTGCGCTTTCAACGCGCGCTCGCCGAGTAGCCTCCTCTAGTTCCTCATCGTTGTCTAAACTATCGAGAAACGAGTCAAGCAGCTGATATCCGCCAGGAATAGAACGGGCCTGCGAGCGATCAATCCGTATGACGCTGTTATCAGCGCTACCAGCAGAAACGCAAATCACCCGACCATTTCCCGGACGCTCTAGATGGTACTCAAATTCAGTACCTGTGGAAGCCAAGGGCATCATACTCGGTCTCAATCTCTTCCAGCAGAAATTTATTATAGTCAGCGTCTCGGTGCATAATTGCGAATAAGCAAATCCGCCGCGACGGTCTGCAAATCCCAAATATAAGACGCCAGTTATTAACTGTTATCAGGCGAACCCTATTAACATTTATTCTTTTGTTTTGAAGCTCGATCAACGGCGAGACATTATACACAACCTCGTCTTCGTATTCTGTGAGCATCAAATCTTCGGCATTTCTCGAACCTGATCTTATATCTTCAAGAAATGCCCGAATGTGACCCGCCGCATATACATCCTCTCCACGACACGCACGAAAATCCTCCACCGCCTTAGGCGACAGCAGGAACTGAAAAACACTAAGGTCATCCATACACCGAATCCGGTATATAGCGAGTTAATTCCCATGCGAAAGTGCTCATGCGGTGTAATAAGCACGATCGACCATGCGACGGAAGGGGGAGGTGCTGCGACGATGAGCGCTGGAATTACGCTAACGCCCAATTTGCCGAGAGCCACGGCAAGTTCCTGACCGTGCGTGAAGCCATGGGCGCCTCCATGCCCTCGGCTGGCGTAGCGTGCGCATTTGAACGGCAGATGCTGGAGCGGCTGGCGAATGCCGGCCCCGGCGGACCATTTGATCCGGAATCGCTAACGGAGGATTATGAGGTCGGCCTGCGCATCAGCAACATGGGCGGACGGGGCATCTTCGTACGTATGCGCGACGGAAATGGCGATCTCGTCGCCACCAGGGAATATTTTCCCGACAATCTGAAGGCAGCCGTCAAGCAGAAGGCGCGCTGGATGGTCGGCATCTCACTTGCTGGCTGGGACCGCATGGGCTGGCAGGGCGGCCCTGCCGAATGGTGGATGCGCATGCGGGACCGCGCCGCCGCCCTTTCCGCCTTCGTCCTGTTTACCGCCTATCTCGCGCTTCTGCTCTGGGGCGTGCTGCTCGTCGCAGGCCTGTTCAGCGATGTCACTTTCGCCAGGATCTCCCCCGTCATCGAAGTCCTGCTGTGGATCAATTTCGGGTTCATGAGCTGGCGAATGGCGATGCGGGCGATTTTTTCCGGCATGGCTTATGGATGGGTTTTCGGACTGGGCGCCATACCGCGCACGCTGATCGCCAATATCATTGCCATGATGGCCGCCAGACGGGCCATGCTCCTCTATCTTCGGTCGCTCATCGGCAGGCCGCTGACCTGGGACAAGACACAGCATCGTTTTCCGGATCTGGAATCCCAGGCATGAACAAGGCGGCCAGCGGACGCCCGGTCCGCTTCTTCACGCTTGTTATAGCCGGTTGGGTCGCCATCCGTCTGGCGGGGACCGGCTTCGACCTTCTCGGCGGCGCAATGGGCGGTCCCGGTGAGGGTCCATTCCGTCCTACGACTTATGCGACCAACGTAGGAATCACAGCCGAAGGGCATGGTCCGCCAGTTCGGCAGAGCGGGCCGCCGCAAAGGCTGACATCTGCCGCCGCAGCGCCGGGACTGGCGCTCATGGCATCGTCACCATGGGCCAGAGCAACAAGGATCAAAGCAGCCTTGGCACCCGCCGCACCCGCTACAAGGGAAGCGGCGTCGACCGAGGAGGTTTCGGGCAAGGTCATGGGAGCCGCTCCATCGATCAACCCTTCACCTGCCTTGCCCATGGCCTACCCGCCAGCCGCTGGCACCAGCCGTTGGCATGGCAGTGCCTGGCTGCTGTGGCGCGACGACAGTGCCCCCCGCGCCGATGCCGCGACCGGCGGACGGCTGGGCGGATCACAGGCGGGTTTCCGCCTCGATTTCGACCTGACCCCGCGCGCCTCCAGCCGAGCGACCGCTTATGCTCGCGCCAGTGCTGCATTGAACAAGCCGGTCTCTCCCGAAGGCGCGCTGGGCTTGGCATGGCAGCCAGCGCGCACCGTCCCCGTCAGCTTCGCCGCTGAACGACGGTTTGCCCTGGGCCAGGGCGGACGCAACGCCAATGCCGTGCTGGCGGTCGGCGGTTTCGGCCCGACGCGGGTCGCGCCGTCCCTGGAAGTCGAAGCCTATGCGCAGAGCGGCATGGTCGGTTTCCGGTCACGCGACCTGTTCGTGGACGGCAAGATCTCGCTGCTGTCGCCCCTCGGCAACGCGCCCGTGCGGCTTGGCGCAAGCCTTTCCGGCGGGGCGCAGCCGCAGGTGGAGCGACTGGACATCGGCCCGGAACTTCAGATCCGCCTGCCCATAAAGCCTGTCGGCACCAGGCTGAGCGTCGAATGGCGGGAACGGATCGCGGGGCGTGCCGCGCCGGCTTCCGGTCCGGCAGTAACGCTTGGGGCTGATTTTTAAGGCAGAGCGCCTTTATCTCTCCGCATATTGGGCTTAACCCAGGGATTGCATGGATCTCTATCTGCCCATCGCCAACCTGTCGGTGAATGCGCTGGTCATCATTGCCCTGGGCGGCGTGGTGGGCCTGCTTTCCGGCATGTTCGGGGTGGGCGGCGGATTCCTGACCACGCCTTTGTTGATCTTCTACGGCATTCCTCCGACCGTCGCCGCGGCTTCGGCGGCCAGCCAGGTGACAGGCGCCAGCGTATCCGGCGTCTTCACCCATATGTCGCGCGGCACGGTCGACTTCCGCATGGGCGGCGTGCTGATCGCCGGCGGCGTGGTGGGCGCGGGCCTGGGCGTGCTGATCTTCCGTCTGCTGCAGGCCATAGGACAGATCGATACGGTGATCGGCATTCTTTACGTGCTGATGCTGGGCGGCATCGGATCGTTGATGGCAAAGGAATCGATACAGGCGCTGATAGCGCTGAAGACCGGCAGGAAGATCCAAGCGCGCAAAAGGCGGCACCATCCGCTTGTCGCGGCCTTGCCAATGCGGTGGCGCTTCTATCGGTCCGGGCTGTATATTTCGCCGCTGGCACCACTACTGCTGGGCATGGCGACCGGCATACTCACCATGTTGCTCGGCGTCGGCGGCGGGTTCATCCTGGTTCCGGCGATGCTCTACCTGCTGGGGATGACGACCCAGTCCGTGGTTGGCACGTCGCTGTTCCAGATATTGTTCGTGACCATGGCGACGACGATGATGCACGCCATGACCACGCATGCGGTTGACCTTGTCCTGGCCCTGCTGCTGCTGATCGGCAGCGTGACCGGCGCGCAGGTCGGAACGCGCATCTCGATGACGATCCGGCCGGAATATCTGCGCATCCTGCTTGCCGCCATCGTGCTGCTGGTGGCGGCGCGGATGGCGCTGGGCCTGGGGTTCCGACCGGACGAAATCTATACGGTGGAGCTGCGGTGAGGCGCCGGGCGCTTCTGGCCCTTCTCCCCGCCCTGCTGCTGCTGACGGCGGCAGACGAACCCATGCTCGTGCCCGACGTGTCCCAGCGCGAGGTGGAAATACAATATAGCTTCACGGGTGCGGACCTGCTGCTGTTCGGCGCGATCGTCTATCCCGACGGGCGTCGGCCCAGCAAGCCGCCGGACATCATGGTCGTTCTGAAGGGGCCGGATCAATCGATCACGATGCGCGAAAAGCAGAAGGTCGCCGGCATATGGATCAACGCCGACAGCGCGCGTTTCCGCTCCGCTCCCAGCTTCTACGCCATCGCATCGTCCCGCCCGATCGACAGGATGGTCGATGAACGGACGGCGGCGATCTATGAAATGGGCGTGGACAAGCTCCAGCTTTCGCCCTCTTCGCTCAATGAAAGCGCGGAGCTGGATCGGTTCCAGAAGGGTTTGATCGACCTCAGGGAAAGGGCCGGTCTCTATGTCGAGCGCCCCGGAACGGTAGAGATCACGGACGGCGTGTTATACCGGGCGCGACTGCCGCTTTCGGCCCGGGTAATCGTCGGCGATTACACGGCGGAAACCTTCCTCGTGCAGGACGGCCGCGTGGTGGCCGCCGCCGTGCGCGACATCACCGTCCGAAAGTCGGGGTTCGAGCGGTTCATGGCCGTCTCTGCCGAACAATGGCCCTTCGCCTATGGGCTGGCGGCGATCATGCTGGCGGTCGGCATGGGATGGGCGGCGGGCGCCATTGCCAGACGGGTCTAGCTCGCACCGTTCGAATGTCGTTCAGCCGCGCTTCCCCCTATGCACGCCAGGCGCGGCGTCGTGCCCGTCATCGCCGTGCCGCTTTCCTGGGCCGCAGCGCATCGCGCATCGCGATGCTGCTGTTGATCCGGGTGACGCCGGGCATGCGGGAGAGGATCTCGCTATGGATCGCCTCATAGGCCGCCACGCTCTCCGTTTCCACTCGAAGCCAATAATCGACGCCACCGGTCATCAGGAAACATTCCCGGATTTCCGGGCATTGCCGCACGGCATGCTCGAAACGGGCAAGATAATCCTCCGTCTGCCGATCGAGCGTCACCTGCACCAGCACATCGACGGCGCGGCCTTCCTTTTCCATAGGCGTCGTCACGATAGTATAGCCGCGGATCACGCCGGCATCCTCCAACATCCGGATACGCCGGTGACAGGCCGAAGGCGAAAGACCGACCTCCGCCGCGATTTCCGAATTGGGCCGCCGTGCATTCAGCCGGAGCAGGCGGATGATCGATCGGTCGATGGCGTCCAGCGATTCTGACATTTTATTGCATTTCCTACGAATAACCTTCGAAATATTTGCTCTTATTAGACGATCCTTCTGTCATTTGAGAGCATTTTCGCAAGGAGGCACGCTACTTTCCCCTTGAAGGGGGAAGGATATGCCGTCCATCGATACCGCCGCAGCCGTGCTCCGCATCGATCTCGACGCGCTGGTCGAGAATTACCGGATGATCCAACGGCAGGTAGCCCCCGCCGCCGTTGCCGGCGTGGTCAAGGCGAATGGCTACGGCCTGGGTGCGGACATCGTCGCGTGCAGTCTGCAAGAGGCGGGATGCCGCCACTTCTTCGTCGCGCATCTCGGCGAAGCCATGGCGCTCCGGACCATGCTCGACAACGGCACCGCCCTGTTCATCCTCAACGGGCTGCAGCCCGGCATGGAAAGCGATTGCGCGGCCATCGGCGCCATTCCGGTTCTGAACTCGCTCGATCAGATCGCGCGCTGGTCGGAAATGGCCCGGACCCTGAATCGACGCTTGCCCGCAGCGTTGCAGGCAGACAGCGGCATGTCGCGGCTCGGCCTGCCCCCGGAGGAGGTCGCCATCCTGCGCGCGGAGCCGGAACGCCTGGCGGGCATCGACCTCCGCCTGCTGATGAGCCACTTGGCCTGCGCCGACGATCCCGATGCCCCTTCCAACAACAAACAGCGCCAAAGTTTCGAGACATTCAGCAAGGATTTCCCGGATGTGCCCCGCTCGCTGGACAATAGCGGCGGCAGCTTCCTGCATGCGAGGCATTTCGACATGGTGCGTGCCGGCATCGCCCTTTATGGCGGGGCCCCCCAGGGCGATGGCCCGATAATGCAACCGGTCGTCTCGCTGAATGCCGGGATCATCCAGTTGCGGACCGTTCCGGCCGGCGCGGCCGTGGGCTATGGCCTGACCCATGTTTGCGAGCGGGCGACGCGCATCGCCACGATTGCGGTGGGCTATGCCGATGGCTGGCCGCGCCATCTCAGCAACAGGGGCTCGGCCTATATTGGCGGCCATCGCGCGTCGATCGTGGGACGGGTGTCGATGGACAGCATCACGCTGGACGTGACCGACATACCCGACGCCCTCCTTTATCCGGGTGCGCCAGCTGAACTGCTGGGCCCCCATCAAACGGTGGATCAGGTGGCGGCCGACGCCGGCACCATCGCCTATGAAATCCTGACACAACTCGGACATCGCTATCACCGCACCATCCAGGGCGCGGCGACGATCCGGCACCAGCGGAGCATGAAGGCATGAAGATCGCCATTCTGGGGAGCGGCGTCATCGGCGTCACCTCTGCCTGGTATCTGTCGCAGGCAGGGCATGAAGTGACGGTGATCGACCGTCAGGACGGCCCGGCGTTGGAGACCAGCTTCGCCAATGCCGGCGAGATTTCGCCCGGCTATGCCTCACCCTGGGCGGCGCCGGGGATACCGATGAAGGCACTGCGCTGGCTGTTCATGAAGCACGCCCCTTTGATCCTGCGGCCCCAGATGGACATGGCCATGCTGCGCTGGATGGCGGCGATGTTGGGCAATTGCAACGAACGCGCCTATGCGATCAACAAGAGCCGGATGGTGCGGCTGGCCGAATATAGCCGTGACCGGCTGATCGACCTGCGGCGCGAAACCGGCATTTCCTATGACGAACGGTCGCAGGGCACCTTGCAGCTTTTCCGCGAGCAAAAACAACTCGACGGCATCGCCAAGGACATCGCTGTTCTGCAGGCGGACGGCGTGCCCTTCGAAGTGCTCGACGCAGCAGGATGCATCGCGGCGGAACCGGGCCTGGCGGGCAGCGGCGTGCCTCTCGCCGGGGGCCTGAGGCTCCCCAATGATGAAACCGGCGACTGCTTCAAATTCACCAATGCGCTGGCGGAGATGGCGAAGGCGAAGGGCGTGACCTTCCTCAACGGACGCACCATCGGCCGGATCGCCGTCACGGACGGGAAGGTCAGCCATGTCGAGACCGATAGCGGCCCTGTCCGGGCCGATGCCTATCTGGTCGCCATGGGCAGCTATTCCCCGCTGTTGCTGGCGCCCTTGGGGATCAGGCTACCGGTCTATCCGGTGAAGGGATATTCGATCACCGTCCCGATCGTCGATGAAGCGCGGGCGCCGGTATCGACGCTGCTGGATGAAAGCTACAAGGTCGCGATCACGCGGCTGGGCGACCGTATCCGGGTGGGCGGCATGGCGGAACTGTCGGGCTATTCCAAAGGACTGCCCAGGGCGCGGCGGGATACGCTGGAATATTCGGTGGGTTCGCTGTTCCCGGGCGCAGGCGATCTGGGCCGCGCCAGCTTCTGGTCCGGACTCCGTCCGATGACGCCGGACAGCACGCCGGTGATCGGCGCCACCAAAATCCCCAACCTCTTCCTCAACACCGGCCATGGCACATTGGGTTGGACCATGGCATGCGGGTCGGGGCATGTGATCGCGGACATCATCGGCGGGCGCGAGCCCCGGATCGAGACCGCAGATCTTGCAATCAGCCGCTATTCATAACCAGAATAAGGAACCTTCCTGCATGACCATCTCCCGCATCGGCCGCGGCCCGCGCATGAGCGAAGCCGTCATTCATGGCGACACCATCTATCTGGCAGGGCAGATCGGCGCGCCCGGCGAGAACGTCACCGCCCAGACCCGCGCCGTGCTGGCAGAGATCGACGCGCTGCTCGAACAGACAGGCAGCAGCAAGAATCATATGCTGATGGCGCAGATCTGGCTTGCCGACATGAATGATTTTGCCGAGATGAACGCGGTGTGGGACGCATGGATCGCCGATGCCGAGGCACCCGCCCGCGCCACGGGCGAGGCGAAGCTCGCCAGCCCCGACTACAAGGTTGAGATCATCGTCACCGCTGCCAGGGCCAGGTGAGTCATATGGGGATTGCCGTGCCTAAGGGCCAGGCAATCCCCACAAGGCCCCGCAAGATGCAAACGGTAATTTGGAGATTCGGCACGTGGCCGGATGCCGCCATCTGCCCGGCCTCTGATGCAGCACCGGAGGCTGCGGGCCCCGTCTCGCCAACTGTTGCGCCATACCCTCCTTCGACCGCCTGCGCCTCCGACGACCTTTAGCCCGCCTGGGCCTACGCCATGGCCGCGACCGGAGCCTTGCAATCCTCCTGCCTGGTGAGCAATGCCCGGGCGGCAGGAAAGGCGATCATTCCCGGCGGCGAAGTCATCGTGCTGCACGCGATCGAGCAATTCATGCTCTACACCGGCATCCGCCCGACACCGGAACAGCTGCGCGAGGCCGCGCTGTTCGCACATGGACCGGCGTGGCGGCCAGTCTGGAACCGTGAACGGATCGTCCCGCGTCCCGGGAGTACCACGAATTGGCGCTTTGCCGATGCGCGCGGGACCGCTACGGCATCGCTGGTCCCATGCATGGCGAGCGTCCGCGCGCCATATTCTCTTGAGCGAGTAACCCGCCCTATGCAGTCTGTAACCCTCACCCGCTTCCTGATCGAGCAGCAGCGCCAGGCGAACGCCATCCCGCCGCAATTGCGCCTGCTGATCGAAACCGTCGCGCGCACCTGCAAGACGATCAGCCATAGCGTGTCCAAGGGCGCGCTGGGCGAAGTGCTGGGCAGCCTGGGCAGCGAGAATGTGCAGGGCGAGGTGCAGAAGAAGCTGGACGTCATCGCCAATGAACTGCTGCTGGACGCCAATGAATGGGGCGGACATCTGGCCGCAATGGCTTCGGAGGAGATGGAGACGCTCCATCGCATCCCCAACCGCTATCCGAAGGGGGAATATCTGCTGCTGTTCGATCCGATCGACGGGTCCAGCAATATCGACGTCGACCTGAGCGTGGGCACCATCTTCTCCGTGCTCAAGGCGCCGGAGGAATGTTCCGGTCGCGAGGTGATCGAGCAGGACTTCCTCCAGCCCGGCACGCAGCAGGTGGCGGCCGGCTATGCGATCTACGGGCCGCAGACGCTGCTGGTGCTGACCATCGGCACGGGCGTCTTTGAATTCACGCTCGATCGGGAAATCGGGTCCTGGCGGATGACCGACGGCCCGATGCAGATGCCGCAGGGCAATGCCGAATTCGCCATCAACATCGCGCGGCGGCGGCAATGGTCGCCCGGCATCGCGCGCTATGTAGAGGAGCGGATCCAGGGCACGGAGGGGCCGCTGGGCAAGGATTACAACATGCGCTGGACCGCTTCGATGGTAGCCGACGTCCATCGTATCCTGAAGCGCGGCGGCATCTTCCTGTATCCCGCCGATCACCGCCAATCGGGCAAGGCCCGGCTGCGGCTGATGTATGAGGCGAATCCGATGTCCTTCCTGATCGAGCAGGCGGGCGGGGCCGCCAGCAACGGCCATCAGCGGATCATGGAGGTGACGCCCACCGGCCTGCACCAGCGCGTCGGCGTCGTGCTGGGCGACAAGGCCGAGGTGAAGACTGTCACCGCCTATGGAAGGGCCGCGTAGAGCAACGCTCTCGCGACCCGTAGAATTCCGCCATTTTTCGTCGAAGTTCACACCATATGCGCGCGCGTGCCGGGGCGCGCGTATGCGTGTGAGCGCGATATGCCTGACGTTTCAAAGAGGAGCGCGGGATAGAGCCGCGAGCGCGGAATAGGACAGAGCGATTTCACGCCTGTTCAGGAAATAGGATGTTTTTTGAGGGACCTGTTGCTGCTGGGTCACATGATGCTGATGGAGCCATGCCGTCCGGGCCGGGATGTTAGGGGACGGTCTGGAAGCGACCATTATTTGTCATTCAGCGGCAGCAGCACCACCTCATCTGGAAGCTGACATTAGCCTTCAAGCAGTTCCAAGACCGTTCCGTGTCCAATCAGCTTTTGCGGGCCTTCGAATATCTCCCACTGCGTCCCTGCTATTAGCATGGGCAAACCATCGGGAAGAAAGGCGACGATACGATTTGCACACTCACCTGGCGCAATGACTTCGTCGGGAGCCTGCTCGACTTCTCCAACCACGAAGTCATCGGAGCCGAACCGATGATTGGGACGAAAGCAACCACGTAGAGGGTGGCCAGCGCCTCCCCTCTCCGTCGGGATCAACTCAATGGAAGCTCGAACTTTCATGCCCATCCCTTAGCCGATTATTGGCCTCTGCTGCCAGTTCAGAACGACCAGTTGCGGACCTATTTCCGTTCAGGCACAACGCCCCAATGAAGACGTTAGTGATTGGAATAATGTTGTTAGCCGGTGCGTTTGACACGCCGCCGGTCTTGGTAAAGCCGGAAGTCGCTGCGGCAAAGGTCGCAGAATGCGGCTTCAGAAAGGTCCATTCGAAATTCGACGACACACTTCAAGAAGAAGTGGTCGAAGTTCTGGACGAAGCCCCAATCTCAGATAACCAGCTACAATGTGCGGCCCGCGCCTCACTTGCTACAAGCTATTACGTCACGTTTGTTCCGCCTGTAGAGCAGGCGTATCAGTCAATATACTGGGACTTATCGCGCAAACAGGCAAAGATTGATGCGCGGGCATGGCTGGATAAGAGAGGGTTGCTTTCAGGCCTGCCAACATATGACGCCAATAGCACTGACGAAGTAGCGTTCGCTCACTCTCTTGAGCAACTTTGCGGGCCAAAGGCTGCGGGAGTTCTTCAGCCGTTAAATGGTATGGCGACATTCAAAGCCAGCATACTGGCTTCTGGCGCGCTGGATGAAGAAACACTCTGGTGCCTTACCAACGCCGCTGAGGTTTCTGGTTATCCGTTGGGCTTCATAGGCAACGAAACAAATCGTCAAGACCGTTAAAAATCGGAGATTTGCGTATTTGGTAGGCGTCAGCTTATGCGGGCTGGTGATCCGAAAGCCGACATTCCGCCATCCACCCAAATCAGCCGCTCCCGCGACGGCCGGAATCGCGTGTCAAAAGAAGCACCCTCCCCTGAGATCCAGCCTTCACTGGCGCGGCCAGTTGTGGGGGGATACTCCCTTCCCCATCGTCCAGACGGCGTCGTCAGGAGCCGGTCAGCACGCCGTCATAGGCGCGGTCTTCCAGAGCGCGGCCTGCTCCCATGGCGACGCAGATCAGGGGCTTTTCGGCGACCGTGACAGGCAGGCCGGTCGCGTCGGAAAGCGCCTCGTCCAGACGCTGGAGCAGCGCGCCGCCGCCGGTGAGCGTGATGCCTTCCTCGATGATGTCGGCGGACAGTTCCGGCGCGGTCTGTTCCAGCGCGGTCATCACCGCCATCTTGATCTGGCCCACCGGCTCCGACAGGGCATCGGCGATCTCCGCCTCGCTGATGGACATTTCGGACGGGCGGCCGTTCACCAGGTCGCGGCCCTTCACCACCATGCGGCGGCCTTCGCCCTCCGGCGGGGTGGCGGCGCCGAGCGCGCATTTCACCCGTTCCGACGTGGCTTCGCCGATCATCAGATTGTGGGTGCGGCGGATGTGGGAGGCGATTGCGTCGTCCAGCCTGTCGCCGCCCACCCGTGCCGAACTGCTATAGGCGATGCCGTTGAGGGAGAGGACCGCCACCTCCGTCGTTCCCCCGCCAATATCGACCACCATCGCCCCGCGCGGTTCGGTGACGGGCAGTCCGGCGCCGATCGCAGCGGCCATGGGTTCCTCGATCAGCTGAACGCGATAGGCGCCTGCATTGGAGGCAGCGTCGCGCAACGCACGCCGCTCCACCATGGTGGAGCCTGTCGGCACGCAGATCACCACTTCATGGCGGCGGCCGAAGCGGCTGTGGCCGTCCAGCGCCTTGTCCATGAAATGCTTGATCATCTGCTCCGCCACGTCGATGTCCGCGATCACGCCATCGCGCAGCGGGCGGATCGCCTGGATGCCATTGGGGGTCTTGCCCATCATCAGCTTGGCTTCGTTGCCGACGACCTTCACCTTGCGGATGCCGTCGCGCGTCTCGATCGCGATGACCGAGGGCTCGTTGAGCACGATGCCCCGGTCACGCACATAGATGACCGTATTGACGGTGCCCAGGTCGATGGCCATGTCGCAGGCGGACGAGGAAAAGAAGCGCGGCAGTTTCATGCGGATGATGGACATTCTGTGCAGGGGGAGCGGGATGGCTCCCCCTGCACAGCCCCCTTGTCAAGCAGAAGCAGGGTGCGACAACACGTCCGGTATCCGGGTCCAGTTGAGGTTAATAGGACCGGCGGGTATAGCTGATCGACAAGGCTGGCGTCTGGTACACAATGAAGTTCAGCGGCCGGGAATAGGTCATGGTGATTTCGGTATAGGGCAGGCCATATTGCGTGCCGTGGGTAATCGTCGGATCGTTGGTATAGGCCGGGTCCAGACCGAATTCGCGCGCATTGACCTTGGCGATGATGGCGGCATCGGAGGGCGTGGGATAGATGCTGGCATAGCGGGCACCTTCATCCACCGCATGTTGCAGGCCAGTGCGCGCGCAGGCGATGATGCCCATTTGCAGCGCACCCATAAGCAGAATGATGAAAGGCGGCACGGCAAGGACGAATTCGATCGCCGCGGCCCCCCGCTCGTCGCGTACCAGCCGGATCATTGCAACCGCACCGATGCGGAGCCGGTGAGCGCGATTCCCTGCGACGACCATCGGCTGTTGGGCGCGAGTTGGGCGAACATCGGCGTGTAGCTTCCCGAAATGTTGATCGCGACATAGCGCTTGGTCTGCTGACCATCGGGGCATGGCACTTCGGGACTGGCGGTCTGGACGGTGGCGTCGCAGAGCAGCGTAGGCGTGATGGTGACGTTGCTGGTCGAAACGCCCGCCGCCGCCGCCGCGTCGGCGGCCAGATTGTTATAGGCCGCCTGCGTCCTTGTGGTATCGTTGGTGTAGCCGCCCGCCGCCGCCAGTTGCGCCGTGCGCTCCGCCGCGCGCTGAAGCCCGATCTTCGCCTTGAACGCCATGGCGACATCCCCCGCCAGGCAGGTCAGCAGCACCAGGACCGGCATGATGATCGCCAGTTCGATGGTGCTGTTCCCGGCTCGGTCCGAAATCAGGCGCATCATCATCCCACCAGCCTCACCAGCGTGGCGGTGATCTTGTCGACGCCCTTGTTGGTGCATTGATTGACGATATTGCTGTTGCCGATGAAGGTCACCCGCTTGCTCACCATCTTCACGCAGTCAGTGGTCATTCCCGACGTGCCGCTGAAGGACAGGGCCTGGCCGGGGAAATAGAAGGCGCCTTGCAGTACCGAACTCGCATTGCCGTTGATGGTGTTGGTTCCCGAATCCACGGCGCGCCGATCCTGGTAGAAGAGGACGCCATGATAGGGGTTGGTGGTGTCCGTCGGCGCCTTCAGGTTGAGCGTCGCGCCGCCGTTGATATTGACCGTCGCGATGGAGCTGGGGTTGGTCACCGCGTTGCTGCTGGTCAGGATGATGGTGACGTCCGTACCGTTGATGACCGCCTGCGAACCGGCGTTGAAGGTGCCGCCGTCGATATAATATACGCCGGGCGCCAGGTTGAGCGTGCCCTTGACATCGAAATTCTTGTAGCAGCCAGCCGTGATGGAAGTCGTGTCGCCGGGTTTGTCATTATAATTCTTGCAACCCGTCAGCTCCACCGCAGTGGGTGTGGGTAATCCAGCATAGGGATCCTGTACGGGCAGGCTGTAGGGCAGCAGGGTGGTCGGGGAGACATAGTTGGAACTGGATGAGAGCCCGCCCACCGCCGCCACGGGCGTTGCCGTCACAACGCTGCTGCCGCCTGCATAGACCGCGTTGGATGCCCGCGAGTTGGTGGCGATGCCGCAGCCCAGATTGACCGTGGCACTGCCCTGAAGCGTGATGCCGACCGTGCTCGTCTTTTCCAGCGCAACGACGCAATAGTCGCCGCTGCCCACCACGGCCGCGGTCGCTTCGCCATAGATGACCGGCGCCTTCACCCCCAATATCTTCGAAAAGGGCAGTTCGGCCCATGTTTGCAGCACCACCCGCACAGCCTTGTTGTTGCCGGCATAGGCACCTGTCGTGGGAGCATTTTCGATCGTGGGCGTCTGCGTCAGCGTGACGAGCGACATGCGGTTGATATCCGATGTCGCGCTGTCGGAGGCGCTGAAGCCCTGCGCCACCGCATAAGCGCCAGCGAGCGCGGCGCTGTCCGCCTGACGCTGGATCTGCCGCTTCCACAGGGTCCATTGCACCGTATCGGTGGCCAGTCCCGCCGCCCCGATGAATATAGGCATGGAGGCCGCAGCCATCATCAGGACATTGCCCGTCCTGTCACGCAGCAAACGCCCCACTGCTCCGCCCAACATTCCCATATCCCTTTCGAGAAGCATTGCTCCGGACCGAGGCAGGAATTTAAATAATGTGGGTTAATAAAATATGATCTTGTCACAAAAATTGACTATGATATTAAATATATATCTTTGGATATAAATGTATATTCTTCTTAATTATACAATATATGGTGAGTATATATCTCGATTTTTCTATTATAAATTCAATTATAATGCATCAATTAGATCCACATTTATAGATTTTGTTGCACGCAAACATTATAGTTGATCACAATATTGGGGAAATCATCCTTCCGATCACACGGATCGTTTCAAGGCAAATTTCAAAGCGACTGACGCGCCATGGATTTACCGATCGCTCATGTTGTCGGAAAAGGCGACGGGCTGCGATGCATCCGACAGGCTTTCAGCCAGGGATACGGCCCGGCAATGCCATCGACCTGCCAGCGCAATATGTCACTGCGCGAAACAGCGCCTAACGGTCCTTCACCGTTTCCATCGCGACGAAAGTCGAGGTGCTGGCGACATGCGGAAGGCTCGATATCTTTTCGCCAAGCACGAAGCGGTAGCGGCGGATGTCGGCGGTGCGGACTTTCAACAGATAGTCGAAACTGCTCGCGATCATATGGCATTCCTCCACCTCGGGAATGCGGCGCACAGCAGCATTGAATTCGCTCAGAGCATCTTCCCGCGTGTCCGACAGTTTCACTTCGGTGAAGGCGACATGGTCCAGCCCCATCTTTGCCGGATCCAGGGCAGCATGAAAGCCCTTGATCACGCCGGAGTCGATCAATCTGCGCATCCGAACCTGGCAAGGTGTCTTGGAGAGACCGACGCGCTGGGCGAGATCGGTCACGCTGATGCGGCCGTCCTCCATCAGAACGGCGACGATCTTATGATCGAACCCATCCATTTCGACTTCCGATCCGCTGTTTCTTGTCACTATTTCCTCCTGATCTGACCATCATAAGTCAAATCACCAGAAGTTTCACAATATTTCGGTCGGATCGACAAACCGTTGGTTGCTATATTGCCAGCATGACAGAGCAGACTCCATTCGCCGCTTTCGCCCCCGCCATTCGAGAGCAGACCGTGCTCCGCAAACATATCACCGCTGCTTACCGGCGCGATGAGGCGGAATGCGTGGCGCCCTTGCTCGCTGCAGCGACCCTGGATGACGCGACGAAACTCGCCATCCATGATACCGCCCATAATCTGGTCGCAACGCTTCGCGCCAACCACAAGGGGACCGGCGTCGAGGGCTTGGTCCAGGAATATTCCCTGTCGAGCGAGGAAGGCGTGGCGCTCATGTGCCTTGCCGAGGCGCTGTTGCGGATTCCCGACGCGGCAACCCGCGATGCGCTGATCCGCGACAAGATCGCAGAGGGCGATTGGGGTTCGCATCTGGGTGGTGGCAAATCAATGTTCGTCAATGCCGCGACCTGGGGCCTGGTCGTCACCGGCAAGCTGGTCGGCAGCGTGGACGATCGCGGCCTGGGTGCTGCGTTGGCCCGGTTGGTGGCGCGCGCCGGTGAGCCCGTGATCCGCCGCGGCGTCGATCTCGCGATGCGCATGATGGGCGAGCAGTTCGTCACCGGCGAGACGATCGGCGAGGCGTTGAAGCGCGCCCGCGAGCTGGAGGCGAAGGGCTTCCGCTACAGTTACGACATGCTCGGCGAGGCTGCCACCACAATGGCCGACGCAGAGCGTTACCATGGTGATTATGAACGCGCGATCCATGCGATCGGCAGGGCGTCGAACGGGCGCGGCGTCTATGCGGGGCCCGGCATCTCCATCAAGCTGTCGGCCCTCCACCCCCGTTATGTCCGTGCCCAGGCCGATCGCGTGATGGGCGAACTGCTGCCGCGCGTGCGCGCGCTCGCGCTACTCGCCAGGGACTATGATATCGGGTTCAATATCGATGCTGAGGAGGCCGACCGGCTCGAACTGTCGCTCGACCTGCTGGAGGACCTGGCGCTCGACGCCAAGCTTGCCGACTGGGACGGACTAGGCTTCGTGGTTCAAGGCTATGGCAAGCGCTGCCCCTTTGTGATCGACTGGATCGTCGATCTCGCGCGCCGGGCGAAGCGGCGGATAATGGTGCGGCTGGTGAAGGGCGCCTATTGGGACGCCGAGATCAAGCGCGCGCAGGTGGACGGACTGGCCGACTTCCCTGTCTACACGCGGAAGGTCCACACCGACGTCGCCTATATCGCGTGCGCGCGCAAGCTTCTTGCCGCCCCCGACGCGGTGTTCCCGCAGTTCGCGACCCACAATGCGCAGACGCTGGCCACCATCTATCATCTCGCCGGGCCGGATTTCGCGGTGGGGCGATATGAATTCCAGTGTCTGCACGGCATGGGGGAGCCCCTCTATGAGCAGGTGGTCGGCCGGTCGAAGCTCGATCGGCCCTGCCGCATCTATGCGCCGGTGGGTACGCATGAGACCCTGCTCGCCTATCTCGTGCGCCGGCTTCTGGAGAACGGCGCCAATTCCTCCTTCGTCAACCGCATCGCGAACCCGGCGGTGCCGATCGACGAGATGGTGATCGACCCGGCCGACCAGGTGCGCGCAATGCCGCACCCGGGCGCTCGGCACGATCAAATCGCGCTTCCCGCAAATCTCTATCCGGATCGCCGCAATTCGGACGGTATCGATCTCAGCGATGAAACCGCACTCGCAGCGCTCAGCAGGGCGCTTCGCGAGAGCGCCACGCTCGCCTGGAAGGCGGTGCCGGCCGACGGGGTCGGCCAAGAACGGCCGGTGCTCAATCCGGCGGATCATCGCGATCTGGTCGGCCGCGTTGTCGAGGCATCCCCCGACCAGGCGACCGCCGCCGTCGCTGCCGCCGCGCGCTCATCCTGGGGCTGGACGCCGGTTGGCCAACGCGCCGAGATCCTCGATCGCGCGGCCGACGCGATGCAGGCGCGCATGCCGACCCTGCTTGGGCTGATCGTGCGGGAAGCCGGGAAGTCGCTGCCCAATGCCATTGCCGAGGTGCGCGAGGCGATCGACTTCCTGCGCTATTATGCCGCTCAGGCCCGCTCGACCTTCGGGAGCGACCAGCAGCCTCTCGGCCCGATCGTCTGCATCAGCCCCTGGAATTTCCCGCTCGCGATCTTCACGGGCCAGATCGCCGCCGCGCTCGTCGCCGGCAATCCGGTCCTGGCCAAGCCGGCCGAGGAAACGCCGCTGATCGCCGCCGAGGGGGTGCGCCTGCTGCACGAGGCCGGCATTCCCGCCGATGCGCTCCAGCTGCTGCCGGGTGACGGCGCCATCGGCGCGGCGCTGGTGGCGGCGCCGGAGACGGCCGGGGTGATGTTCACCGGATCCACCGAAGTCGCCCGCCTGATCCAGCGCCAGCTTTCCACGCGCCTCGCCCAGGGCCGACCTGTTCCGCTGATCGCCGAGACAGGCGGCCAGAATGCGATGATCGTGGATTCCTCCGCGCTGGCGGAGCAGGTCGTCGCCGACGTCATCGCCTCCGCCTTCGACAGCGCCGGCCAGCGCTGTTCGGCGTTACGCATCCTCTGCCTGCAGGAGGATGTCGCCGATCGCACCCTGACCATGTTGAAGGGCGCGCTCAAGGAGCTGCGGATCGGCCGCACCGATGCACTCAGGGTCGATACCGGCCCCGTCATCACGGCCGGGGCCAGGGAAACGATAGAGAAGCATATCGCCGCGATGCGGAAGGCGGGCGCACCCGTTGAGCAGCAGGCGCTCCCGGCCGAAGCGGTCCACGGTACCTTCGTCGCGCCGACGATCATCGAGATCAGGGATATTTCCGAACTGAAGCGGGAGGTGTTCGGACCGGTCCTGCATGTCATCCGCTACAGGCGGGAACATCTCGACACGTTGATCGACGCCATCAACGCAACGGGCTACGGCCTGACCTTCGGCCTCCACACCCGGCTCGACGAGACGATCGCGCATGTGACCGGGCGCGTGAAGGCAGGCAATGTCTATGTGAACCGCAACGTGATCGGCGCCATTGTCGGCGTGCAGCCATTCGGCGGCCGCGGCCTGTCCGGAACGGGTCCGAAGGCGGGCGGACCGCTCTATCTCGGCCGCCTGGTCGCGCGGCCGCCCATGCTCAGCGCGCGAGCAGGCCAAATTGATACGCCGCTCCACGCATTCGCCGACTGGCTGGAGGCGGAAGGCGAAATGGAGAGCGCCTCCATCGCGCGGCGCTATGGCGAGGCTTCGGCCCTCGGCCTTGCCCTCACCCTTCCCGGCCCGGTCGGCGAGCGCAATCTCTATGCCCTGCACCCGCGCGGCCTGATCCTGATGGCGCCGGCGACCCGGACCGGACTTTTCGAGCAGATGGCCGCCGTGCTCGCGACAGGCAATCGCGGCGCGGTGGAGGACATGCCGCTCCCGACGGGCCTGCCGGCCAGCGTCGCGGCCTGCTTCCCGGCAAGGACGAACGAACCGTTCGCCGCGGCACTGGTTGAGGGCGACGCAAAGGAAATCGGGCGGCTGGTGGCGAAGGTGGCGGCCTTGGCTGGTCCAATCGTCTCCGTTCACGCCGCGCAGACGGGCGAGCTGCTCGCCTACCCGCTCGATATGTTGCTGGAAGAGGTATCGACCTCTATCAACACCACGGCGGCGGGCGGCAATGCCAGCCTGATGATGATAAGTTGATATGGGTCAGACGTTCAGTTTCCAAATATGGAGGGATAGCTTGCCATGCGGGAATCTCCACGGAACGGGGACACCGCAATCCGGCGCCGCATCCGCTACGACGAGACGAGTGTCCCCCGACCTTAGTTCGGATTGAGGACCATCGGCTCGCGCTGCGGCATCATATCCGTCCGATCCTCCCCACCTACCTGCGGCACGCATGCGCGAAGGAACCGAAAGAGACCAATAACCGGGGCCAATCTTGGCCAGGTTTCGCGATAGAATGGCCGATTTTTGACATGTCAGCACGACCCGTATCCGGCAGTGTCCGGCCCAACATCATTGCAGGCTCGGCAGGTTTGCGCGCCGGCTGAGCTGAACTCGTCCACTCGGCTTTTCCGATCGCCGCGGCTGAAAAGGCCATCGCGATTATGGTGCCGGTGAGTTGAATTTCGGTTGATCGTTACAATCGAAAACTCGGGACAGTTTTGAATTTGAACGGAGCCAAGCCATGGCCGAAATGCGCCATCGTGGATTTTGTACGCTTTGCCGGTCCCGCTGCGGCGCCATTTTCGTCACCCGGGATGGGCTGCTCAAGGAAGTACTGCCCGATCCGGAGCATCCGACCGGCGGCGCCTTGTGCGCCAAGGGTCGCGCCGCGCCCGAAATCCTGGCCGACCGTGGCAGGCTGACCCGACCCCTGCGCCGCACGCGGCCCAAGGGCGACCCGGATCCCGGATGGGAGCCCGTATCCTGGGACGAGGCGCTGGCGGATATCGCGCGACGATTGTCGGAGATACGCGATACGCATGGGCCGAACGCCATGCTGTTCACCAGCACGACGCCAAGCGGCACGGCAATCGGCGATTCGTTCGAATGGATAGAGGGCTTCGTACGCGCCTACGGATCGGCGAATTTCGTCGCGGCGATGGAGATCTGCAATTTCCAGAAGGACTTCGGTACGACGCTGACGACGGGCGGCTCGCTGGGAACTCCGGACTATCTCCATGCGGACGCGATCGTCCTGTGGGGCCATAATCCCGCGCGGACCTGGCTCGCGGCATCGTCGCAGATCAGCGCGCGCCCCGCCGGCGTGCCGCTGGTCGTCATCGACCCGCAAAAGCAGGGCAGCGGCACCGACGCCGATCTCTGGCTCGGACTAAGGCCCGGAAGCGACGGCGCCCTGGCATTGGGGGGCATCCGTCACCTGCTGGCCAGCGGAACTTTCGACAAGGACTTTGCGAGAGATTGGACCGACGCGGCGCTGCTCGTGAATCGCGCCACTGGCCGGAAAGTCGTTCCCCGGGACATCGGCATCGATGCCGATGGATTTCTGGCGATGACCAAGGCCGGGCCAATCGTCGTGGACACCAACCAGCCGCCGGCGCCGGACCTGGCGCCCGAACTCTTCTTCAGCGGCACGGTTGCAGGCATGGAATGCGACAGCGCGCTGGAGTTGCTGCGGCAGTGCGCCCAGCCGTGGACCTTGCCCGCCACCGCCGAAGCCACGGGATTGTCTGAAGCAGCCATTTCCCGCTTCAATGATCTGCTCTCAAGCGATGCGCGCATAGCGCTGGCGCATTGGTCGGGCCTGTCGCAAAGCGCCGCTTCGAGCCAGACGGTCCGGGCGATCTCCTGCCTGTTCGCCCTGCGCGGCGATGTCGATCGCGCGGGCAGCAACCGCTGGTTCCCTGGGCCGCCGCTCCGCCCCTTCGCCGCGGCGTCGCGCGCCGATCCGCTGGGCACCGAGCGGATTCCGCTGGGGCCTCCACGGTTCGGCTATGTCGTGACGCGCGACGCGATCGAGGCGATCGAGACGGGGATTCCCTATCGCCCGCGCGGGCTGTTCAGTCTGGGAACCAATCCCGCGGCGTCCTATCCCGATTGGGCGCGCGCCGCAGCCGCGCTCGCCAGCCTCAACTTCCGGGTCCATTGCGACGTGCGCATGACCCCGATGGCGGACAGTGCGGACTATCTGCTCCCGGTGACCTTGCCGTGGGAACATGCTTCGCTCCGGCCGGGGTTCGAACTGGACGCCGAAAGCGCGCTGCACGTGCAGTATCGCCCGGCCATGGTGGAGCCGACCGGCGACCAGCGGCCCGACTATGCCATATTGCGGGAGATCGCGCAGCGAATGCAGTTCGCCGATCCGCTCTGGCACGGTTCGATAGATGAAGCCTGGGAGATGCGACTGGCGCCGAGCGGGCTTGATCTCGCGACGCTCAAACAGAATCCGGGTGGCCTGACCCTTCCGGTAGCTCAAGTCGACCGGAGCTACGCCGCCGTTGCCGCGGACGGCCGGGTCAAGGGTTTCAACACGCCATCCCGCCGTGTCGAATTCCATTCCAGCCTTCTGGCAAATGTCGGTGAACCAGCAATTCCGCTGTGGACGCAGCCGCCGGCCGATCCCGCCTTCCCGCTCCTGCTGACCACCGCCAAGCGGGGGGTCTATACCCAATCCTCGCTGCGCTATGTTCCCTCGCTGGCCAGGCGCGCGCCCGCGCCCGAACTCGCCATGTCGCCAGCGACGGCAAATGCAGCATCGCTGGTGCCCGGCGACTGGGCAAGGATAGTGATCGCCACCGGCAGCGTCAGCATGAAGGTGCGGGTGGACGACACCCTGGCTGACGGCGTGCTGGTGGGCGAACATGGCTGGTGGCAGCAGGCCGATGCCGGTGACCGGCTGACCAGTGGAACGAACCTCAACAGCATTTTGCGCAACGGCGACGATGATCCCGTCAGCGGCGCGGTCGAATTGCGGCGCATAGCGTGCCGCGTCGAACGCGACGAGGAACGCTCGCGCGGCAACTGGAACGGCAAGCGCGATTTCCGCGTCGTCACGCGGCGCGACCATCCGGGCGACATCGTGGAACTGGTGATGGAGCCAGAGCATGGCGACTGGGTGCCGACCTTCATCCCAGGTCAGCATGTCGCCTTCTCGATTCCGGGCGTCGAACTCGAACGCCATTATTCTCTGGTCTCGCCGGGGCGGCAAAGTGCAACGTCGCTGGCCGTGGCAATCCGGCGTTCCGGGGCGGGCGGCCTTTCCGACCACATATTCGCGAACATGCGCGAAGGCGAAAAAGTGCAGCTGACCGTCCCGTCGGGGCGGTTCCGCCTGCCGCTGGAAGCCACCCGGCCCGTACTGCTCCTGGCGGGTGGAATCGGGATAACGCCGTTTCTCGGCTATTTGCGCGCCCTGGCTGGCGGAGTGGGCCACCCACCCCCTTCCGTCACGCTGGTCTACGCCACCCGCGACAGGGCTTTCGATCCTGAACTTCGATCTCTCGACATCCCGAACTTTGCCTATCGGCAAGTGGATTCGGGACGAAATCTCGCCGCATTGCTCGATGGGGTTGCCCCAGGCACGCGGGCGTTCCTATGCGGCTCGGAACCCTTCATGGGCGCGGCGCGGGAGATCCTGCTCGAACGAGGTGTCGACGCGCAGTCGATCCAGCAGGAGCACTTCACAGCCCATACCCCAGTCACGACTGGCCTCGCGCCGGCCATCGTGACCCTGGCCACGTCCGGCGAGAGCTTCGTCTGGCAACCGGACCAGCCTTCGATCCTGGCGGCCGCGGAATCGGCGGGTTTCCGGCTGGCTGCGGGATGCCGCGCAGGCGAATGCGAAAGCTGCGCTCTTCGTTTGATCGCCGGCACGGTCAGCCATGCGCGCGAGGTCGAGGAGGGCAACTGCCTGACCTGCTGCGCCATTCCGATCGGAGACATCACGCTGGACGCCTGAGCGCGAAGCCATTGGCGTCTCACCGCGCTCGACAATAATGATGTGCAAGCCTAATCTGGGTGAGCAGTCGCTCAACAAGTTGCAGGGAAGGAGCAACGGAGCGGGCACCCGGAGAAATGGCGTGACGTCGAACTCTTTTGATCTGCATTACCCTGACACCATTGCCAGGCCGGTTTTGGGATTTCAGGTCAGGACCGACGAATCCCGCGCCGACCGCTCGCACAGTCATGCGAAAGCGCAACTGCTTTATACGGTGTCAGGCTTTGTGGAGATCGAGTCCGACGCCGGCAATCTGGTCGTCCCGCCCGGATCCGTAACCTGGATACCCAGCGGAGTCGCGCACTGCGTGCGTGCCGGCGTGCTCGCGCGATTCGGGTGCGTGTATCTGGATCCTGACCTGTCATCGGACCTGCCGGACAGGACCGAATTGTTTCAGATCAACCCCCTGGTGCGGGAACTGCTTCTGCGGTTCAGCGGTGGCCCTTCGCAAGATGAAGGAGACGAAGGCAGGCAAGCCCGCATGGCCGGGGTGCTTGTCGATGAGCTTGCATCCTCTCGTTCACCCGCAAACGCCTCGCCCCTTCCGCGAGACCCCCGATTGTTGCGCCTCGTCAATGCATTGCTCGCCGAGCCGGAACGCCGCCTGACGATAGAGCAATGGGGCAAGCAAGTGGGCGCGAGCCACCGAACGCTGAGCCGCCTGTTCCAGAAGGAAGTCGGCAAGTCCTTCTCAGCCTGGCGACAGGAACTGCACGTGGATCTCGCGGTTCGCGCGCTGGAGGCGGGCACGCCAGTCGCCACCATCGCGTTTCAGCTCGGATATGACAGTCCGAGCGCGTTCATCGCCATGTTCAAGAAGAACACGGGGCACACGCCAGGCAATTATGCCGGCGCAAGGCTTGGTGGGGTGCGGCGTCCGTAGACGGATTTCGTCGCGATTTCATGTGAGCAGTTAACCCACCCCGGCGTGGGCGGAGACCCGACTCCCGAGAGGAAGGGCCAATGTACGCGAAATCAGCGCGAGCGACGACCCGATCCCGTCTCCCACCTTAGTGGCAGCATTTCGATGCCGTTCACTTGCGCGGTCTGATGAATGACAGGATATTTGGGATCCACCTCGAAGTCAGGAATGCGCGACAGCCATTCCTGAAGGAGAATACGCATTTCCATCCGAGCCAGATTGGCCCCGGCGCAGCGATGGGGGCCAAAACCGAACGTACCCGTCAGCCCAGGCTTGCGGGCAAAGTCGATCTCCTCCGGATTGGGAAAGAGGTTTTCATCCAGCCCGTGAACACAATTGGGAAGCAGAACATGCTCGCCCTTGTGGACCATGACTCCATCGATCTCGACATCCTGAGTGGCGGTACGGGTGTTGTTGGCCACTCCGTGCCTGCGCATCAACTCTTCTGTCGCAACCGACACCTGGCTGGGGTTTTCCATGATCCAGCGCCGAACTGCGGGGTGCCGCGCGAGATAGTGCATCACGAAGGACATCATGGCCGCCACTGTATCCAACCCCGCGGCCATAAGCAGCACGCTGGTGCCAAGTTGCTCCTCCTCGGAAAGTGGACGGCCATCCACCTCCGCCCGTATCACCTGAGATAAGATGTCGTCGCCCGGCTTCGCCCTGCGTTCTGCCAGGCGCTGAGACACATAACCGAACATGCTGATATTGGCTTCTTCGATTGCCTGTCGGGTCTTGCCGCGCGTGGCGGCATGCACCCAGCGCTGGAGCATGGCCCGGTCCTCCATGGGCAAATCCACCATCCACAGGAAGACTGACAGCGGCATGACCAGCGCGAAATCGGCCACGAACTCGCATTCGCCGGTCGGCCAAAACCCCTCTATCAGGTCGATGGCAAGTTTCCGCGCGCGCACGGCGTAGCTTTGCACCGCTGCCGGCCTGAGCGCCGGATCAATGATGGCGCGAAAAACGCGGTGTTCGTGACCATCCAGTTGCAACGGTCGGAACTTGAACGGAAGCGGTTCCGGCGGCAGGTTCGGCACGCTGCTGGAAAACAGATCGGGCGAACGGTAAATCTGCTCAACCACCGCTCCGTTCGTCGCGATCCAGTGACCCTTTTGCCGTGGCGTCCAGATCAGCCCATATTTGCTGCCAAGCGCCCGCCAGGCCTTTTGCGCGTCCTGGGCGCCACCCGGCACAGCCAGCATGTCCACGTCCACGATCCGGTCGGCTGGCACCTGCTCCTGCGGGAGCGCTACGGTTGAGTTCATACTTGCCTTCCTGCTTGCAACTGGCTCCGGCTCGGCGGCGCGCTTCCCGCAGCAACCCTTCGGCCAAATGACTGGCTGTTCGAAGCGCGGTACATGGGCCTCTACCAGCGTGCGATGGCTTGTAAGAGTAGCATTATGTAAAGGGGTTAAGTAGTTTCAGGCATTCCGGGTGTAATTATCCGGTCGAGTTCATGGTGCAGCCTGCCGATGATACGGGTGAAGGCGCCAAGATCATCCGCAGAAAGCCGCGAAAGCGCGTGTACGAGTTTGGCATCCCGCAAGAAGGTGTCGACGGACATGTCCGCAATGCGCTCTCCCGTCTCGGTCAGGCGGAGCGCGAAGGCCCGCTTGTCGTCTGACAGTCGAGACTTTGTGAGGAGCCCTGCACGGACGAGCCGTTCGATCCGGGCGGACAAGGTGGCCTGCGACACATTGAGGACACGCGCGAGATCGATCGCGCGCAACGGCTGCGCCTGGTCGATGCGGACCGTCCCAAGCAAGTGAATATCTGCGATACTCAGTTCAAACCGCCGCGCAATACGGTCCAGATCCGTCGCCACGATATGGCCAAGCGTGAAGATGTGCCACATCGGTGCGATCATGCGCGCATCGATGTGAGGAAGCAGATTGCCGTAGAACTCCGTGCCCGCTTCGACGGCCTTGGCAGGTGTATCATTCATCATCGCTGGTCCGGAATAGTTCTGATCCATTCGGGATCATAATCAATCCGATGGGCGGAACGCACGCGCCCATTCATTCACCAGACGGAACTGGCGAGATCACCACACCCCTCTGAACCCCGGCGCTCTAATCGAAATCATATCCGAATTTCAGCCCGAAAAATTGCGGCTTGGTGGGATAGGTCCGTGCAGAGAAGCCGCAAATCTCAGTCGCGCAGATGGTGTTCTTGCCAAGCGCGCCATGGCTGGAGAAGGCATTCTGGATGAAGGCCTCGATCCGCATATGGTCCCAATGGGTGCCGATCGAAAAATCCGCCGTGGTGAAGGGCCTGGTCGGACCCACCGCCGCATAATCCGCATCGGTCAGGAAGGTGCGCGTGCCGCCCTGATGGGACACAGATCCCTGCACGAAGGCTGTCATCGACCCCAGCGGCCATTCATAACGCGCGGTTGCCGATCCCTTGAAACGGGGCATGATCGGCAAACGCGTGCCCTTGGCGGCCGCCGGCGGCGTGCCGGGGACGCAAATGATATTCTTGGTGACGGGGTCGACCTGGCAAAAATCGCTGGTCAGTTGCGCATCGACATAGGTGGCGCTGGTCGACAGGGTCAGGCCGCCCCAGCGCGCGGACAGGTCGCCCTCCACGCCATAGATGCGCGCATTACCCGCATTATAGGTGTTGGTGACGCCATTCTGCCCCACCGGCACCAGCCCGAACTGAAGGTCACGCCATTTCTGGTAGAAGGCGGCGCCGTTGAAATAAATCCGCCCGAAATGGGTTTTCCAGCCCAGTTCGAAATTGTCGAGCTTGTCCGATTTGAACGGATTGACCCCCGGTCGCCGGTTGTTGCCGCCGGGCCGGTAGCCGCGCGACACGGTGCCGTAAAGCATGACATCGGGGCTAACCTGCCATTTGATGCCGCCGCGCCAGATGACGCCGTTCTCGACCTGTTTCTTGTGAACGTTGGCGCAGGGCACGTCCGGGATGTTCGTGGGCAGGCAAAAGGCGGGATCGGTGTTGCCGGCGCTGTTGGTCCCGGAAAAACCGTAGATCGTGTTGTCCGCGATATAGCCGCGCACGCCTGCGATCAGCGTGACGTGAGGCAGGATGTCATATTCGCCCTGCGCGAACATCGCATAGTCGCGATCCTTGCGCTTGACGCGGGTCAGGAACACGGTGTCGCTATTGGGAAAGGGGGTCAGCCAGATCGGCGTCGGAATCTGGCTGATGCCCACGGTCTGATAGTCGGCGCGGATCTTGTCCGTCTGGACCTGCATGAACATGCCCGTGGCCAGGCGGAAGGGCATGTCTGTGGGTGAGTTGACCCGCAATTCCTGGGTGAACTTGGTATATTTGTCATTCTGGTGCGCGGTTTGCGTCGGGTCGAGGAAACCGCCATTGCCGTCGGGGAAATAGGTGGCAAAACCCGGCTGTGTCACGCCATTGTCGTCGACATAGGTGTAACTGTCGTACGCCACCGAATAATAGGAATAGTCGGCGATATTATCGACCTTGCGCTCGAAATAGCCGCCCGAATAGGTGACATCCCAATCGCTGAGCTTGCCCTGGATGGTCAGCGCCGCCTGCCACCAGCGATCCTTGTTGCGGCTGGGCAGATAATCGGTGACCTTCAGATAGCCCTTTCTGGGATCATAGAAGAAGCCGCCATGGGCGATCTGGCTCTGATAGAGAAATTGCGGCGTGACCGTCCAGTTGTCGTCAAGGTCGACGCGTAGCGCGGCGCGGCCACCATAGGTTTCGACGTCGTTATAATCGTTTTTGACGAGTTTGCTGTTGTTGACGGTGAGATTCGTCGCCGGGTCGTTATCGTCCAGCGTGAAGGTGCGCGTGCCGGGAATATTGTCGATATAGCCGCCGGTCCGGTCATAGAAGCCGACGACGCGCAACGCGGCATTGTCGCTGACCGGCAGGTTGATATAGCCTTCCGCCGATCCGCCGAAATCGCCCTTGCCGAACTTGTTGACCTGCAGGTCGATGCTGCCGGTCGTCTTGCCCAGTTCGGGGCGGTTGGTGATGATGCGCAGCGTCCCCGACAGCGAGCTTGCGCCGAACAGCGTGCCCTGCGGCCCGGCCAGCGCCTCGATCCGCGAAATGTCGTAGAGATGGACGTCGACCATGCCACCGATCGTCGTGACGGGGATTTCATCGACATAGGTGCTGCTGGTCGGCAGCGGCCCGATATGCAGCGGCGGCCCGCCAGAGCCCGTCGCCACGCCGCGGAAGAAGACCTGCGCCTGGCTGGGGCCGAAGGACTGGATGGACACGCTGGGCAACAGCTTGGCATAATCGTCCAGCGCCTTGGCATTGGCCTGTTCCAGCTTGGCCTGCCCCAGCGCGTTGATGCTGATCGGCACGTCCTGCAATCGCTCTTCGCGGCGCTGGGCGGTGACGACGATCACATCGCTGTCCGCACCCGCCCCCTGCGCGCTTTCCTGTGCCCATGCTGGAAATGCGATGGCCGTCGTGGCCAGAAGCGCAGACGAAAATTCGATCAACCGAACATATTTTGACATCGGCTACCTCCCCACAGGTGCACGAGTTTCTGGAGCGAAACTGTCATCATCTGTCGGGCGGGCGCAACGAAAAATCATTGCGCTCCGGCAATCATGCGCTTTTTCAGTCGATTGTTACCCGAAAGCCACGATCAGGGCGCATCGGGATAGCTGTCCAGCACCGGACCAAGCGCCGCGACCAGCGGTTGGAGCCGCGCTTCGACGGCGCGCCACTGGCCCTCTCCATCGCGATTGATCGGCCGGCGCACCTGCTCGCTGCTCGCGGTCCGCACGGCGCGGCGGTTCTCATGGAAGCGCAGGCACGCCTCCTCGAACGGCAGGCCCAGCGCGGCGAGCAGCGCGCGGACTTCCCCTTCCGGATCGTCCAGCAGCTGCTCATGGACGACACGATGGATGCGTCCGGGCAGCACCATGTCGAAATGCGCCATCAGCCGGACATAATCGGCATAATATTGGCCGATATCGCCAAGATCATAGCTGAATGCCTGTCCCCGCGCGAAATGTTGGCGGAAATTGGAATAACCGCAGTCGAGCGGATGGCGACGCGCATCGATGATCCGCGCATGGGGCAGGATCAACTGGATCAGGCCGACATGCAGCCAGTTATTGGGCAGCTTGTCGATGAAATAGGGAAGCCCTTCGCGTCGCTGGATGCGGGTGCGCTCCATATAGGCCTCCCCCAGCGCGCGCAGGCGTGCGGGGTTGAGGTCGCCCATCATGGTCGGCCAGTCGCCCTCCTGCCGCAGCTCCGCGACAAGGGCCGGCAAATCGGGCAGCTCCATCGTCCCTTCCACCTGACTGTGACTGGAGAGGATCTGTTCGATCAGCGTGGAGCCGGCGCGGGGCAGCCCGATGATGAAGATCGGATCGGGCGCCGGACAGCCCATGTCCCGCCGCTCGGCAAAGAAATCCGGCGTCGACAGGCCGATCACCGCATCGACCATCCGGCTGGTGCGCGCCGCCTCATAAGGCTGGGCGGTACGGCGCAGCCTGTTTGCCTCCGCATAATGGGTGAAGGCATTTTCGGCTTCGCTTCGGTCGCTCAACGCCTTGCCCAACGCGAAATGCAGGTGGAAGCGATCCTCGACGCTGGCCTGCGCATCATGCAGCGCGCCTTCCATGGCGGCCAGGTCGGCCGCATCAAATGGCTCCGTTTTCAGATTGGCTATGCTCCACCAGGCTTCGCCAAAGGCCGGTCGCAGTGCCGTGGCGCGGCGATAGGCGGCAACGCTGTCCGCCGTGCGCCCCACCGTCTTGAGCGCATGGCCATAGCTCATCCAGATTTTCGGCTGGCCTGGAACCCGGCGCACCATATCCTCGTAGAGCGCGATGGCTTCATCGAAATCACCCAGCCGTCCCAGCACCGCCGCGCGCAGATTGGCATAAGCGGGATTGACCCGGCCCTGCAGCGCATCCTGCAGCCGGTCCAGTTCCGCCAGCGCCTCCGCCGTCTTGTTCTGGCGGTGCAGGGCCGTCGCCAGATTGACGCGGGCGGCGGTGAAGCCGGGAGCCAGTTCCAGCGCGCGGCGCAGCAGATTTTCCGCATCGGCGTTGCGCCCGATCCGGCCGGCCAGTTCCGCCAGCATGCGGATCGCCGCAACATCGAACGGATTGTCCTTGAGCCGCCCGCGCAGGATCGGTTCGGCCAGATGCAGCCGGTTGTCCAGCAGGGCGATCGCCGCCTGCTGCAACGCATCGTCAGCCGCAGCGGCGTCGATCGCCGCAAGTTCGTGCCGTTCAGCCTCGCCGTCCCGCTTCAGCGCACGCAGGGCGCGAGCGGCCAGGCGGTGCGCCTCGGCATCCTGGGGATCGTCCTTCAGCAATTCCCCGCAGCGCGCCAACGCCTGTACAGCGTCCTGCGCCAGCAATCGCCGCACAGCATGATAGGTTTCGCCCCGCATCGCATATAGAAATGTCAAGCCGGCCGCGACTTAGCAAGCAGCTAGTGAATTGGCCGACAAGCTGTTCTGGCAAGCAGGGCCACCCTCGTTGCCGATCCACAAGAACCGGAAAATCAACAGAATCGGCCGCGTCCGGAATTCCATCATTCGAATAAATCGAACGCTGGGGCATATTTTATCAGGATACGCAGCAGAAATCTCTCCCGCTAAACCTCCAATCACACTGGAACGACCCGAGTGTAGGAAATTTCGATTGGAGACCGACATGACCATCAAAGCGACCCCGACCCCCGGAAAATCCCTGATCAACCCCAGCGACCACACCCTTGTCATGATTGATTTTCAGTCGCAGATGGCTTTTGCCACCAAGTCGATCCCGACCGAACTGCTGCGCAACAACGCCGCCCTGGTCGCGAATGCAGCCGCCGGCTTCAACGTCTCGACAATCCTGACCACGGTTGCCGTCGACAGCTTCTCCGGCCCGATGTTCAGCGAGATCACCGACGCTTTCCCGAACCAGCCGCTGCTCGACCGCACTTCGATGAACAGTTGGGAAGATGCCGCCGTCATCGACGAGGTCAACCGGATCGGCAAGGAGCGCATCATCTTTGCAGGGCTGTGGACCTCGGTCTGCATTGTCGGCCCCGTCGCCTCGGCGATCGATCAGGGCTTCGACGTCTACTTCATCTCCGACGCCTGCGGTGACATCTCCGAAGAGGCGCATGAGCGCGCCGTCGAGCGGATGATCCAGCTGGGCGCCAAGCCGATGACCTCCCTCCAATATCTTCTCGAGCTGCAGCGCGACTGGGCCCGGACGGAAACCTACGACATGACGACCGGCTTCGCGAAGAAGTGGGGCGGCGCCTATGGCCTGGGCATCACCTACGCCAAGACCATGTTCAACGCTTCCGAGGGCGCCCACTAAGGCCCCGGCCTCCCGGCGGCCGGGCACATCCCCCCTTCCCCGCGTTCGGCCGCCATCCCGCTACCCTTACCGTATAAAGGAACCCGCCATGACCAGCTTCATCACCACGGCCGACGGCACGCAAATCTTCTACAAGGACTGGGGCAGCAAGGACGCTCAGCCCATCATGTTCCATCACGGTTGGCCACTCTCATCCGATGACTGGGACGCGCAGATGCTGTTCTTCCTGTCGAAGGGCTATCGCGTCGTTGCCCATGACCGCCGCGGCCATGGCCGTTCGGCTCAGGTCGATTTCGGACATGACATGGACCATTATGCCGCAGACGCTGCTGCGGTTGCCGAGCATCTCGACCTGCGCAACGCCATCCACATCGGTCACTCGACCGGCGGCGGCGAAGTCGCGGCCTATGTCGCCCGCTTCGGCATTCCGCAGGGCCGCGTCGCCAAGGCGGTGCTGGTGAGCGCTGTCCCCCCGATCATGCTGAAGACCGATCGCTATCCCGGTGGCCTTCCCATGGATGTTTTCGATGGCCTGCGCGCCGGCCTTGCCGCCAACCGCTCGCAATTCTTCCGCGACGTCGCCTCGGGGCCCTTTTACGGCTTCAACCGTGAGGGCGCGGACGTGAAGCCCGCCGTCATCGACAATTGGTGGCGCCAGGGCATGATGGGCAGCGCGCTCGCCCATTATCAGGGCATCAAGGCCTTTTCCGAAACCGACCAGACCGATGACCTGAAGGCGATCAGCGTGCCCACGCTGGTGCTGCATGGAGACGACGACCAGGTCGTGCCCTACAGGAACGCCGGCCTGCTCCAGGCTGAAATCCTGCCAGACGCCACGCTCAAAATCTATGAAGGCTTTTCGCACGGCATGCTGACGGTGAACGCCGACGTGCTGAACGCCGACATCCTCGCCTTCATCCAGGCCTGATCCAGCCAACGCCGGAGAACCGACATGAAAGCCTATATCCTCTCCCTGGGCGCCGGCCTGATCGTCGGGATCGTCTACAGCCTCATGGGCGTCCGTTCTCCGGCGCCGCCGGTCATTGCGCTCGTGGGGCTGGGGGGAATCCTGCTGGGTGAACAGCTGCTCCCGGTCGCCAGGCGCATGGCCAGCCTTCCCGAACTGACCCGCTTCGTGCGACAGGACTGCGTCCATCATGTGCTGGGCGAACTTCCCACGCACGGAAAGCGCGACGCATGATGAACCGCCGCCAGTTGCTCGCCGGCGCCGCAGCCGCGACCGCCCTTCCCCTTGTCACGGAAAGCTTCGCCATGACCCAGACCGACCTCATCCTTACCAACGCCAAGGTCACGACCCTTGACCGCGAGAACCCTCAGGCGGAGGCAGTGGCGATCCGGGGCGGGAAATTTCTCGCTGTCGGTACGGAACAGGAAGTCCGCGCCGCCGCCGCACCCAATGCCCGCGTCATCGACGCCGGCGGCCGGCGCCTGATCCCCGGCCTCATCGACAGCCACATCCACGTCATCCGCGGCGGGCTGAACTATAATATGGAATTGCGCTGGGAAGGCGTGCCCACGCTCGCCGACGCCATGGCCATGCTGAAGAAGCAGGCAGAAAATACGCCGCCGCCGCAGTGGGTGCGCGTGGTGGGGGGCTTTACCGAACATCAGTTCGCGGAAAAGCGCCTGCCCACCATAGCGGAGATCAACGCCGCCGCGCCGGACACGCCCGTCTTCATCCTCCACCTCTACGACCGCGCCCTGCTCAACGCGGCTGCGCTGCGGGCGGTCGGCTATACGAAGGACACGCCCAATCCACCGGGCGGCGAGATCGTCCGCGATGCGCTGGGCAACCCCACGGGGCTGCTGCTCGCCCAGCCCAATGCCACCATCCTCTATTCGACGCTGGCGAAGGGGCCGAAGCTGCCGCAGGACTATCAGCTCAATTCGACGAAGCATTTCATGCGCGAGCTGAACTCGCTGGGCGTCACCAGCGTGATCGATGCGGGCGGCGGATCGCAAAATTATCCCGACGATTATGAAGTGATCGAAAAGCTGCACAAGGATGGCGATCTGACCCTGCGCATCGCCTACAACCTCTTCACGCAAAAGCCGAAGGAGGAGCTCAAGGATTTCGCGACCTGGTCGACGCAGATCAAGCCAGGCGATGGCGACGACAGCTACCGCCACAATGGCGCGGGCGAGATGCTGGTCTATTCGGCCGCCGACTTCGAGGACTTCCGCGTCGCCCGTCCCGACATGCCGCCGGAGATGGAAGGCGATCTCGAACCCGTCATCCGCCTGCTTGCCGAGCGCCGCTGGCCCTGGCGTCTCCACGCCACCTATGACCAGACCATCTCCCGCGCGCTCGACGTGTTCGAGAAGGTGAACCGCGACATTCCCCTGAAGGGCCTCAACTGGTTCTTCGACCATGCCGAAACGATCAGCGATCGCAACATCGACCGGATCGCCGCGCTGGGCGGCGGCATCGCGGTGCAGCACCGCATGGCGTTCCAGGGCGAATATTTCGTCGAGCGCTACGGCGCCAAGGCCGCCGAGGCGACGCCGCCGATCAAACGGATGATGGATGCCGGCCTGCCCGTGGGTGCGGGCACCGATGCCACCCGCGTCGCCAGCTACAATCCCTGGGTGTCGCTCAGCTGGCTGGTGACCTCGAAAACCGTGGGCGGCCTGGCGCTCTATCCGACCCGCAACCGGCTCGACCGCGAAACCGCGCTGCGCCTCTGGACCGAGAAGAACACATGGTTCTCGAACGAGGTCGGCAAGAAGGGGCAGATCAAGGCCGGGCAACTGGCGGACCTTGCCCTGCTTTCCGACGATTATTTCAGCGTGCCGGAAAGCGAGATTGCGCATCTCCGTTCGGTGCTGACCGTGCTGGGCGGCAGGATCGTCTATGGCGAAGGCACCTTCGGCCCGCTCGCGCCGCAAGCGCCAAAGGCCATGCCTGACTGGTCGCCGGTCGCGACATTCGGCGGCCATTGGCGGCGGGATGAAAGCGCCAGGACGATGGCGTCGGCCTGCGGCTGCGCCTCGTCCTGCAACGTTCATGGCCATGATCATGCCGCGGCACTGGGCGCGAACGTACCGGCCTCGGACGTCCAGAGCTTTTGGGGCGTCATGGGCTGCGGCTGCTGGGCCGTCTGATTGCAACAGCGCCCCTCCCCAACCGGAGGGGCGCCATTTTTTCTTTCGATATTCTGGAACACGATGTCCGATTTTATTCGGATAGTTCGGATATCAACGAGTGCGTAGACAGTCTTCGCGACCTCATCGCACGCCGAACAACACTCTACGGAGATACTGATATGACCCGCATCGCCCTCATGGTGGCAACCGCCCTGGTCGCCATCAGCCCTGTCGCCGCGCCTGGACAAACCACGGCACCCTCACCGCAATCCACCACCGACTTCGCCGTCGGTCCGCAATATGACACCACCCATGTTTATGTCGCGCCGGAGGATTTCGACCGCTTCGTCACCAGCTTCACCGCGACATTCGGCGGCACGACGAGCAAACAGGGCGTCTTTCAGGTCACGCCGACCGACAGCAAGACGAAGTCGCAGCTCGCGCTGACGCCGGCCGGCACCGTCTCGGCCTTCGGCTTCCTCACCCCGATCCCCGCGCCGTTCGGCGCCGAGCGTACCGGCTATCTCGTGACCGACCTGGATGCCGCGGTCGCCTCCGCGATGCGGCATGGCGCAACGCGCCTCATCACCAGCTTTCCCGACCCCATCGGCCGCGACGTCGTGGTGCAGTGGGCGGGCGGCGTGAACATGCAGCTCTACTGGCACACGACCAGGCCAAGCTATCCCGCCCTCGCCACCGTGCCGGAAAACCGCATCTACCTGACCGCCGATGCCGCAGACCAGTTCGTGAAGCAGTGGCGCGGCTTTGCCCATGCGACGGTTACCTCCGACGACAAGGCGGCGCCGGGCGCGGAGATCGGCCAGCCGGGCAAGAGCTATCGCCGCATCCGCATGACGTCGGGCTATGGCAAGATGAGCGTGATCGTATCGGACGGGCAGCTTCCCTGGCCCTATGGCCGCGACATGACAGGTTATGAGGTCGGCGATCTGCCCGCGACCCTTGCCAGGGCGACGGCGGCTGGTGTCGAAACGCTCGTTCCCGCGCATGACGAGGGTGACCGCCAGGCCGCGATCGTCCGCTTCCCCGGCGGCTATATTGCCGAGATCCACGCGCCGGTGAAGCCATGATCGGCGTGAAGGAACCCCGCTTCGTCGATGCCATCCTCGATTGGCGCCCCACATGGTTCCTGGCCCGTCTGGCGCTGGTCGGGGCCTATCTTCTGGGCGGCATCGTCAAAGCGACCGATTGGCCGTCCGCCGTCGCCGAACAGGCGCATTTCGGCATGAGCCCGCCCGCTTTCTGGGCAGCGCTGACCATTGGCGTAGAGATTGCGGGGCCGATCCTGATCCTGACCGGGCGCTTCATCTGGCTGGGCGCAGGCATGCTGGGCGTCTTCACGCTGCTGGCCGCCTTCACCGCCAACGCCTTCTGGGCGATGCCCCCGGGTCAGGAACGCTTCATGGCGACCAATGCGTTCTTCGAACATATCGGCCTGATCGGCGGCTTCGTCCTCGTTGCACTTGTCGCCGAGCGGGACCGACGCCGTGCTTAGGTTGATCATCGCGGCGGGGCTGCTGGCGGGAGCCACCGTGGCGCCCGCCAGCGCCCAGCAACGCGAAGCATGGCAGGCACCCACGCTCAGCATCACGCGCTATGATGAGGACTGGTCCGACCTCGCCGATGCGGAGAAGCGCGCGCATCACTGGACCGGTCCGTTCAAATATATCCCGTTGGGCCAGGACAGCTGGGTCACGACCGGCATAGAATTGCGCGCCCGCAGCGAGGATTATCACGACAATCTCTGGGGCGGGGCGAACTCCCCTGACGACCAGTATCTATGGCTGCGCGCATTGCCCTATGCCGATCTGCATCTGGGCAAGGCGCGCGCCTTCGTTCAGCCGATCCTCGCCTACGCCGTCGGCGTCTCGCCATCCGCCAGCCCGATCGATCAGACGCGGACTGATCTGCTTCAGGGATTTGGCGAACTCGATCTCGGCCCGGTCAGGCTGCGCGCCGGGCGCCAGATGCTGTCGCTCGGCACGGAGCGGTTGGTCGGGACGCGATATGGCCCCAACGTGCCGCTCTCCTTCGATGGTGCACGCGCAGACGTGACGATCGGGCGCGCCAAGATCAGCCTTCTGACCATGCGGCCCGTCCAGCCCGGTCCCGGCAGCCTCGACGACGCGACCTCTCGGAACAAGGCGTTGTGGGGCGCCTATGCGACCCTGCCTGAACTGGACATCTACTATCTCGGCTATCGAAACCGGCTTGCACGCTTTGGTGGGCTGGAGGGGAGCGAAGTTCGCCACAGCATCGGTCTGCGCTCCCATGGGGTGCGGGGCGACTGGCACTGGAATATCGAGGGTGTGGCGCAATTCGGCCATTTCGAGGGGCAGCGGATCGCCGCCTGGACGCTCGGCACGGAGATCGGGCACAGTTTTCCAACGCTCCCCACCGCGCCGGACGCCACCCTGCGCGTCAATGTCGTCAGCGGCGATGGCAAAGCCCATGACGGCAAGATCGGCACCTTCAACGCGCTGTTTCCCAAGGGCAAATATTTCGGCGAGCTTTCGCCAGTCGGACCGACCAATATCATCAACGTCAATCCCCGCGTCAGCGGCACATTGGGCAGCGGCGTTTCGTTCAGCCTCGCCGCGACGGCCTATTGGCGGTACAGCATTGCGGATGGCGTCTACGACATTCCCGGCAAGCTGATCCGCCCCGCAAACGGGAGCGCAGCGCGATTTATCGGCAAGGAAGCCGAAGCGACGATCGCATGGCAGGCGACGGCTGAGTGGGAATTGTCGGCATCCCTGTCGGCCTTTGCGCCGGGGGATTTCATCCGCGAAACCGGTCCCGCCAGGACGATCAGGATGCTTGGCCTGGAAAGCAATTTCCGGTTCTGATCTTTTCCATTTTATCGAACGACGGCATCTATCTTATTCGACTGCATCAACAGCGCGGTTGCCGGTAGACGCAGGCATGGACATCCAAGGGAGACAGTCATGACCGCCGACAAACCCGCCACATCGCCATTGCCCTGGCTGCTGCTGCTCCTCTCCGTGACGACGGGGCTCGTCGACGCCATATCGGTGCTCGGCCTTGGCAAGGTCTTCACGGCGAACATGACAGGCAACATCGTCTTCCTCGGCTTCGCCGCGAGCGGGACGCCAGGGTTCAGGGTTGCCCCCTATGTCTTCGCCATTGCAGCGTTCATGGTCGGCGCGCTGATCGCCGGACGCGTGGGCAAACACCATATGGGCTCACCCCTTCGCCGGTGGCTGTTCATCGCCGCCTCCATCGAGGCCGCGCTGCTCTGGATTGCAGCCGCCGTCGCCATCGGCTTCGACGTGGCGACACAGTCCCCCGGCTCCAGCGTCAACATCATCATCGCGCTGACCGGGCTCGCCATGGGCTTTCGCAATGCGACCATCCGTCAGCTCAAGGTGCCGGACCTCACCACGACCGTCCTCACGCTCACTATCACCGGCCTGGCGGCTGATTCCGGCCTTGCTGGCGGAACCAATCCGAACTGGGCACGGCGCATCGGCAGTGTGGCGGCGATCTTCCTTGGCGCCGCCATCGGTGCCTATCTCGTCACCCATGGCGGACTGGTTGCCCCGCTCATTCTTGCCGGCACGCTGATCTTCGCAGGCACGATCGCCTCCATGCTTCACCCCGCCGCCGCCAGGCCACTCTGATCCGCTAACACGCGCTCGGCCCAGCGTCAGGCCGCGCTTCGGTGTGATCAGATATCGCCCATCCCCTCTAGTTCCATGTCGTCCGCGCCCAGAGCGACGAACTGGTCGAGCAGCCAGGAGGCCGCCGGTCCCGGCGGAGCATCTCGACGCCACACGCCCGCAAAGCGATATGTTCCGCCGACATGATCGGGCATGGCAAGCCGCACCAGCGTGCCGGCGAGAAGGTCCGGTTCGATCATCGACAGTGGCATGTTGCCCCACCCGATCCCTTCACGCAGCAGCGCATGTTTGGCGCCCAGATCCGCGAGGCGCCATGTCTTGGGACTCGTGACTGAATAATCCTGCCCCTCCGTGAAGCGGGAACGGTCCGTCAGCACCAATTGGGTATGCTCCCGCCCAGCGCCTGGGGGTATCCGCTCCATGCGGCCAAGCGGATGGTCGGGCGCCGCAACCGGTACCATCGGAACCGATCCGGCCGCGATGCACTCGACGCCTTCCACGCCCGCCGCCAACGGCCCGGAGATCCCGATTGCGGCGCCGCGATCCAGCACCATGGCCGTGATCGCGCCCAGAGCCTCGACATGCAGGCGCAGTTGCACCGTCGGAAACTCGACCGCGAAATTGCGGAGGATTTTGCCAAGGCGTTCTGACGGCACCATGACATCCACGGCCAGGTCAACCTCCGCCTCCAACCCGTCGAGCAGGCCTTTTACCTTCGCGCGCAGTCCATCGAAACCATGCGATATGCTGCGAGCCTCGGCCAGCAGGGCACGGCCCTCCACCGTCAGTTGCGGCTTGCGCGTGCCCTCCCGGTCGAACAATGTCAGCCCGAGCTGCGCTTCCAGATTGGCGATGCCATAGCTGATCACCGACACGGCACGATTGAGCTTCCGTGCGGCGGCCGCAAAGCTTCCCGTGTCGACGATACTCAGGAAGATGCGGAGTTGGTCGAAGGTCGGCGTGCCGGGCGTATTCATTGCTCCACTTTCTCGAACGAATAGGCCGGCATTTATCCATGCAGGCCGAAGGGTTCGCAAGGCAAAACAGGCCTCCATCGACGGTTCGAGGCCGTCCAACGGAGACATGTCGGCGAACAGGGACCGATCCGCCTGACCGGCTGTCACGCCATGGCCGGCAAAGCGCCTTCGGACCATGATCGCGCTTCCGCCATGGCCTCATCCAGCAGCCAGCGCCGAAATGACCGCATGGCGTCGCTTTCCCTGCGCGATAAAAGGCGCGTCAGCCAGTAGCGGCCGGCATCGACCGCAATGTCGAATGGCTGGACCAGGCGCTCCGCCATCAGTTCGCTGGTGAACATCGCGACCGGCGCCAGCGCCACCCCCAGTCCATTTGCTGCCGCCGCGACCATCAACGCGGAACTGTCGAATACCGGGCCGCGCAGCACCGGTTGAGGGGTACCCGCTGCCTCGAACCAGCGGCGCCATTCGTCGGGCCGATACGAACGCAGCAAGGGTTCCTGGCTCAGGTCGCGAGGGCTGCTCAGGCGGTTGGCAACCGATGGTGAGCAGAGCGGCGTCAACCTCGCTTCGAACAAGGGTTCTGCATGGACCCCGTGCCAGGCGCCGTCCCCGAACCGGATCGCGAAGTCGAGCGCTTCCGCCGCCATGTCGACGCGATTGTTGTTGGTCGAAACGCGCAGGTCGATGTGAGGACAGGCGCGCGCGAACCCATCAAGTCGAGGAAGCAGCCAGCCGGTAGCGAACGTGCCGACAACACCGATGTTCAGTACCTCGCGAAACCGTCCATCGGCATATTGGTCGAGCATCGCGCCCAGCCGATCGAACATGTCGGCCAGCACGGGCGCCAGCGCCTGTCCGTCGTCGGTGAGTGCCAGACCACGCGGCAGCCGATGGAACAGGCGCGTGCCGAGCCGCCGTTCGAGCTGCGCAACCTGATGGCTGACCGCCCCTTGGCTGACGCACAGTTCGATCGCCGCGCGCGTGAAGTTGAGATGGCGCGCCGCCGCGTCGAAAGCGCGCAGGGCATTAAGAGGAATCTGGGCACGATCCATCCATCATCCATGAACTCAACTCATGGCTCTGTCGAGAAATGATGCTTTGTTTCCGCGTCACTCCTGTCGCAATCCTGCCCGTGAAGGAGATTTGCGAATGTTGAAGATGCGACTTGCAACGGCGGCCGCCCTGGCCGCGCTATTGAGTTCGATCAACGGTTTGGCGCAAACGGGGGAGGATCCGCTGACAAAGCCCATCATTGGCTCTCGAACCGCAGAATGGCTTTCTCCGGCGCCGCCACAGAAGATCTTCGGTAATAGCTATCTTGTTGGCTTCGGGGGCCTGAGTGTCGCCCTGATCGACACGGGTGCGGGCCTGATCCTGATTGATGGCGCGCTGCCACAGGCTGCACCCGCCATCCTCGACAATGTCAGGCGCCTGGGCTTTCGCCCGCGCGACATCAAATATATTCTCAGCACCGAACCCCATTTCGACCATGCCGGCGGCATTGCGGCGCTGGCGCGCGACACAGGCGCGACTGTCGTCGCCAGTCCGCGGGGCGCGGAAGGGCTGCTGGCCGGTCGCCATGCAGCCGACGATCCGCAACACGGCTATGGCGGTTCCTGGCCAGCGGTCGCAAAGGTGCAGACGATCCGCGGCAACCAGAGCTTGCGGCTGGGCAATATGACAGTCACCGCATTGGCGACGCCAGGTCATACGATGGGCAGCATGAGCTGGCGCTGGCAGTCGTGCGAACGGAAGTTGTGCCGGACGATCATATTTGCCGCCAGCCTGAACCCGGTATCGACCGACGACTTTCGCTACACCGCGCCGACCGCACGCCCGATCGTCACCGGCTTCCGTAAAAGCTACGCCACGATGAGCGAAACGCGCTGCGACATCCTGATTTCGGCTCACCCCGACAATGCCGGCCCGGGTCGGTACAACGCCCGGCCAGGGGCCTGCCGCGCTTATGCGGAACGCTCCCGCAAGGCGCTGGAGCAGCGCATGAAATCAGAGCAGCGCCAGGGTCAGGACTCACCGATCAGAGTCAGAAGATAACGGTTGCGGCGCCTGTAGCGGCGCTTGTCATATTTGACGGGCGCGTTGTGCGATCTTCGACCGGGGATGCAGGGTTTGACGCCCTTTGCCTGCAAGACATCCCGGAACCGGTCGGCGTCACGGCCCATGCCGCCCGCGCCCAACCTCTGTCAGGGACCTTTGCTACCACCCTCATTGGCCTTCGCCAGCGCGATTGCGACCTCAATCTCGCGAGCGGTTGCCATCAGTTGCGAAAGCTCCTTGAGATTGAAGGGACCGGGCGACGAACTGTTTCTGGATGCGGAAATGGCCGCCAGCACCCGGCCGTCCGGCATGGCCACGGGAACCGCCACGCATGAAAGCCCCTCGGCGGTCTCCTCATGATCGAATGCTACGCGTTCGCTGGCGATGCAAACCAGTTCATCGCGCAGCTGGGCCGGGTCGGTGATCGTGCGATCGGTGAGTGCCGGGAATGGGCCCGTGGCAAGATAGGCTTCACGCTGGGCTTCGGGCAGATAAGCAAGAAGCACCTTGCCAATCCCCGTGCAATAGGCCTCCAGCTGCAGGCCGACTTGCGTAAACAGGTCGTCCGCGCGGGGGCCGGTCTTGAGACGGTACGTCACCATCTCGTTCTCGAGCGTGCCAAGCTGTACAACGCAATCGAGCTTGTTCGCCAGGCGCGAAAGCTTGCCTACGGCCGCGGCGGCGATGATCTGCTTCTCATCGATCAGTTCGAGAAGGCGCAGCAACCGCGCACCCGGACCCAACTGGCGCCCCGAAATACGGGCGAGAAATCCATCGGCAACGAGGGTCGCCACCTGCCGATGCGCCGTTGCGATAGGCATATCAAGCGATGCGGCTATCGCGGCGACGCTCCGCCCTTCCCTGTCCACAAGCACCGCCTCCAGCATCTGGAGGCTGCGCGAGAGCGCGTTGATCGTAGGCGTTCCGGGCGTGCGCATCAGGCGTCCAGCTTTATGTCTCCGATGGATACGGAACAGTGGGTCAGGCAGACGTCGTCGTCAACTTCACGGGCGTGACTGACGACGCCCCCCACGAGCCGGAGCGCACAGCTTTCGCATTCGCCTGTCCAAAACTTCGGGTTCTGGCTGCGACACCCGCAAGCGCCATTTCTCTTTTTTAGTCGAGCGATAGCATTCGGCTCTGTCGAGCCGTAAAAATCAAGCAACCTTCAGAAAAAAAGGAGTTATTTCATCGCCCCGCGATCAAATATTATCTCCAGATGCTCGATTTTCCCCAAGGTTTCATCGAACGTAAAAAGATCTACAAGACTGGATGCCAGTGACTGGCCGTCCTTCCGCGTCCACTTATAGTCAAAATGTGCGGCCCAAGCATTCTCATTGGCCACTGAACCGTAGATATTGATAATATCCACTTTCGCACTGGTCGTATCACCGTAGAGCCGTTCGTAAAACGGCTCGACCGGCATGCTGCCATAGACCGGTGACTTGACAGTCGCGCCCAAGGCGAAACAGGCAAGCGTCGCTGCCATGTCGCCATTCTCCATCGCCTGGAGATAAGACCGGATGACCTCTTCGCGTCCCATCTGAAACCTCCTCTCGGCTTTGCCGCATGGCTCACCGGAAAATGCAATCTGGCAAAGACCGGACGATCATGTTCCGGTCTTTGCCACCTCAGTTCACTTCGGGTCGAAGGCGATCGCCTTCATCTCGACCAGCAGCAGCGGGTGCGGCAGCTGGTGGACGGCAACGGTCGTCCGGGTCGGCCCATTCTCGCTGAAAAATTCCGCCCAAACTTCGTTGAAACCACCAAAATCGTTCATGTTGACAAGGAACACGCTGACCTCGACGACGTCGCTCAGCGCAAGGCCGGCATGCTTGAGGATCTCGCCGATGTTCCGGATCACGGCACGGCTTTGCTCCTTGATATCCAGCTTCGTGACGCCCATTGCGTCAACTTCGGCTCCTTCGAAGGTACCGTCCTGGCGGCGCGAGCTTGTGCCGGACACGAAGACCAGATCGCCGGCCCGCCGGTAGTGCGGAAAGGCACCGCGAGGTACAGCGAGTTCGCTGATGACAGCTGCCTCAGGCGCTTTTACACCGGCAACAGCGGCTGCCTTGCTCTTGATAGTTTCTACAGTCATTTTGCTACCTGGAATTCGGCAGTACCGAGGTTCTGCACGCCAAGGGAAACGCTTACACCGGGCCGCAGGGCCTCGGCCGAGGTCGCTGCGCCAGCCAGCACGATGTCACCGGGCATCAGGCGCTCTCCGGCCAGGGCCACGAGGCGCGAGGCATCAGCCAATGCGCGATAGGGCTGGCCAAGGATCGCAGCGCTCGAACCGACCTGCACCGGCTTGCCATCGAAGCGCATCACCATGCCCAGGTTGGTGATGTCGTCGATCCGGCGATGCCACGACCCCACGACAAAGCCTGAGGAAGAGGCGTTGTCGGCCACGACGTCAGTCCATGTAAACTTGAATCCTTCGTAGCGGGAATCGATGATCTCGATTGCAGGCGCGATCGCTTCAACCGCATTCTGGGCTTCCAGAAGTGTGATCGGGCCAGCAATTTCCTTGCCGATCAGGAACGCGATTTCCGGCTCGCAGCGTGGGTGCACGTAGCGCTCCATTTCGATGGTGCCGCCGTCGTCCACGCGCATCGCATCGGTCAGGCGGCCCCAGATGAGGTCGGACACGCCCATCTGAACCATCTTCGCGCGGCTGGTGAAGCCCATCTTCACGCCGACCCGGCGTTCGCCACGAGCGATGCGACGCTCGATCGAGCGGGCCTGGATGCGGTAGGCATCTTCGACGCTCAACGCATCGCCAAGCTGACCGATGGGTCGAGCATGAAGCGCGGCAGTGTCCACTGCCTCGGCCATTGCATCAATATCGACCAAAACTCTGCTCCTCAAAACACTGCAACTTCATTTCCCCGCTCGACACCTTCTCAGGAGCGCTGGCTGGAGGGAAGCACTCAAACATTTTCATCCAGCGGCCGGCAGGAAATTCACCGAAACGCTGCCCAAGCCGTTGATGTCGGCTTCGTAAGTCTCGCCGGCCTTTACCGGCACCATCGGCCCCAGAGCACCGGTAAGCACGACGTCTCCGGGCTGGAGCGGCTGCTCGACCTTCGCCATGGTCCTTGCCAACCACAGAGCGGCGTTCAGTGGATGACCCAAGCATGCGAGCCCTGCTCCGACGGAAACCGGCTCGCCACGATTGGACAGTGCCATCCCGCACATTCCGAGGTCCACATCTGCCAGCTTCACGGGCCGGTGCCCAAGGACATATGCGCCGCATGAAGCGTTGTCGGCAATGGTGTCGACGATCGAGATATCCCAGTTGGCGATGCGGCTGCCGACGATTTCCAGAGCCGGAAGAACGAATTCCACCGCACCGATCAGTTCCGCCAGCGTCGTATCCGCATGACGAAGTTCCTTGCCGATCACCAAAGCGACTTCCGCCTCGACCTTGGGCTGAAGAACCTGCTCAAAAGCAATGCTCGCGCCGCTGGGCGCTTCCATGTCGGCAAAGAGCACGCCATAGTCGGGCTGGTTCACGCCAAGCTGCCTCTGCACCGCAGCCGAAGTCAGACCGATTTTCTTGCCCGAAATCCGGCGCCCGGCGGACACGGCAAGCTGGGCATTGATCTTCTGCACTTCGTAGGCAGCGGCAAGATCGTCCGCAGGAAGGAACGTCCTCACCGGCGCGCACGGGCTCTTTGCCGCCTCGGCATTGCGCAGCAATTCTGCGGCTTTTTCAATCATGTTGGTCATAGCTTCACGCAAATATTCTTGAGTTCGGAGTAGAAGTCGAGCGAATGATGCCCGCCTTCGCGGCCGAGGCCGGACAGCTTCGTGCCGCCGAAAGGCGTCCTCAGGTCACGCAGGAACCAGGCGTTCAGCCAGACGATCCCGACGTCGATCTGCGCCGCAACGCGATGCCCACGCTTGAGGTTCGAAGTCCACACGGCCGAGACGAGGCCATATTTGCTGTCATTGGCGAGCATGACGGCTTCTTCTTCGGTGTCGAAGGGCAGCACGTTGCAGACCGGCCCAAAGACTTCTTCCTGCATGCAGCGCGAATCCTGCGCGAGGCCGGTCCACACGGTCGGCTCGATGAACCACCCACCAAGGCTTTCGCTCGCAGCGTGGATACCGCCCCCGGTCATCACTTCTGCCCCTTCCTCGCGGGCGAGAGCCATGTAACCGAGAATCTTCTCGCGGTGCTTCTGCGAGATCACCGGGCCAAGCTGGGTATCCTTGGCCCACGGATCGCCAATGCGCATCCCCTTGGCATGCGCGGTCAGGGCAGCCACAAACTTCTCGTAGATCGGCCGCTCGACATACACGCGCTCGGTGCACATGCAGACCTGCCCGGTATTCAGGAAGCTCGACCGCGCGACGCCAGCGACCGTCTCTTCGAAATCGCAGTCCGCGAAAACGATGGCCGCATTCTTGCCGCCCAGTTCGAACGATACGGGACGCACGCCCTCGGCAGCCTGCCGCATGATCGTTGCACCGGTCCCGGATTCGCCGGTAAAGGTAATGCCATTGACCTTCGACGACCGGACGATTGCTTCGCCCGCGGAATTCGCACCGAAGCCGTGGACGAGGTTGAACACGCCGTCCGGCACACCCGCTTCGGCAATGACCTCAGCCAGCAACGTTGCCGTGCCCGGCGTTTCTTCGGAAGGCTTGGCAATGATCGCATTGCCGCAGGCGAGCGCCGGAGCGACCTTCCACGAAAACAGCAGCAGCGGCAGGTTCCATGGCGAAATGACGCCGACGGTGCCGAGCGGACGACGCTGGGTGTAGTTCAGCGCAATCGATCCGTCCGGCGTCGGGGTCTCGAAAACCTCACCGCCGGTGGTGCGGATCATGGAGGAGAACGCGCGGAAGTTTGCAGCGCCCCGTGGCACGTCCAGCGTGGATGCCAGCGATGCCGGCTTGCCGGTGTCATGAACCTCGGCTTCAAGGAAGTCCTGGAAGCGGCGCTCGATCCCGTCAGCGATCTTGTCCAGCAAGGCGGCACGCTGCTCGGGAGTGGTCTTGCCCCAATCCCCCTTGAGCGCCTTCCGGGCATGGTCGGCGGCTTCGTCCACGAGGTCGGCTCCGGCCTCGTGAACTTCAGCGTAGACCTTGCCTGTCGCCGGATTGATATCTTCGAAGCTGCGGTTGGTTGCCACGAACTGGCCACCAACGAAGTTTCGATATTGGGTATTAGACATCCGATGCACCGATTCAGCTTATCAAGTTGCAAAAAGGCTTATAGTTCGAATTGAACCACCGCAGCGCCCGCACCATAGGTCGGCCCATAGGCCAGCGTTTTGGCCCCGCGGAAGCCGCCTGTGGCTCCGAGAATCCACGCAAGATGCTTCATGCCCATGTCGGCGCCCGTCGCCTTGGCATAGTCGGGCAGCCAGGCTCGCAACGCTGCCACGTCCCCCGCTTCCATGAGCGACAGAAGTTTCCGGTTGTGCACGTCGTCATTCTCGCCGCCGAAATGGTCAGCAGCGATGTCGATCTTTTCGTCGATATATTTGCCTGACAACCCGCCGACGGCAAGCACCGCCACCCGCTTGCCCTGCAATTCGGCTTGCTCGGCGGCCAGCTTTGCCAGTTTTTCGGTCATGGCAAAATCGTGATAGAGATTGTTCGCTGCGGCCACTGCCTTGATCTCACCGGTCGGGTTGACGAAACCGGTGGCGACGATAGTTCCCGTATCGATCGGGAAACCGTCATAATCTACAGCCTTCGACTTGATACCTGCAGCAACGGCGGCCTCGACGCAGGCGTGGACCAGGTCCACATCGGCCCTGAGATTGGCCTGCAGATCGCCAAAGGCGTACCAGTTCTCATCCACATGGATATCAGTGCTGTGTTCGCGTGCCTGCCAAAGCTGATCCAGCACCGCCATCCATTGGGTTGAATAGATGAGCAGAACATCAGGCCTGGATTCAGCCAGTGCCTTGCCGGCTGCCCGCGCGCCCTCTGCCAGGGCCGCCCACGGCGGATTGTCGGGACGAAGGAACGGCAATGGGTTACCCGGGATGAGAAACGCGGAAACAATGCTCATTTCATAAACCTCCAAGGAACCAGGGGTCAGGCGGCGAGACGCCATTCCATGACCGCGTTGCCTGTCCCGATGACCGAACCATATCCGTGCAGCACGGCCGGGATGGTGGGGTAATCCATCGCTGACATCATCCACGGGAACGCGCCGGATTTCACTTCGGCGAAGGCCTCATCGACCCACTGCGGGAAGAGGTCCATGACTTCGCGGATCTTGCCCTCGCGCATCAGGTTGATCATGCGGACGTCCCACTTGTACCCGTCATATCTTTCCGGGTGTTCGCGGCTCATATCTTCCGGCGGAACCGGCTCTTCCTTGAAGTGATAGTGTGAGAAGGTATTCGAGGCGAGCAACACGGCCCGCTTTCCGCTCTTCCGAATAGCCTCACGCGTTGCCACGCCCAGGCGCTCCATCTGCTCCATGCCTTCGCCAAGCTGCAGATAATAAGGCGAATTGTTCGCCGAGATGCCGACGACAGGAATATCCCACTGTGGGCGAACCATGTGCAGCGTGGTGATCGTGCCATAGTCGACGCGAAAATTGGGATTGCGCATCATCTGAGACACCAGGCCGGCCGCTTCGGCTTCCGCACAGCAAGCCTCGGCCAGATCCACATCGATCTGCATGTCGAAATTGTAGCGGAACAGGTTCGGGAAGATCGGATCGACCGATTTCCCCTTCAGATCCTTAACGCCCAGGAAATGATGGCCGACCTGCGTAATCCAGTGCGGTGAATGGACCAGCAGGACATCGGGCTTCAGTTCGTCGATTGCGCGGCGAACGTGGTCATATGCCCAACGAAGCGTTTCCCAGCCACCTTCCGAGCGGGGCTCGTTCTGCGGCGGATTTTCAGCATAGACCAGATGGGGCGGATGAGGTGCAACAAACCCCGCGACAATCTTGCCTTCTCCCGACATAACCACTGGCTCCTTACAAATCTCAAAGAATGAGAGAATGAACTCGTAATCTGTGAGAACAACCTTACACGGCTTTGGCCGGCAGTCAACAGGGCCGGCCCGCGCTTTTGGCGATCCGATGGGTCACGATGCCATTTGGAGAGTGAGGTCAGGCAACAGAGCGTCACCTTCATTTCCTACTGAAATCTCAGCATTTTTGACACTTTCAGGTCCGCTTGACGCCAGATTGCAACATCATTATATCCCATCAAAGAAAATTTATATCTTAATATTGAAGATTTGAAACCGAAGCTGCAAGGGCGCGAGCAAGGCCGGGAAAGTCCGGTTGCAAGGCTCTCAGGCCGATTCTTCCGGGAGTGGAGTCATCGACCCTCGGCCGGGTCTGGTCACGCCAGTCTACCGCGAGATTGCAGCAGCGGCTCGAAACGATTGCTTGCCCCGCACGATGCACCGCAACGTGCGATCCCTGTCCGCCCGTCCCAGAGACGCATCGCGAGAGGCGAATTAGACATGACCCACGAAAGTGTTTCGGAACAGATTGAGGACCACGCCCTGGAACCGGTCCCGGTGGAACTGCGCCAGGGATGGTTGTCGCTCACATGGAACACGACCGGCATGGTGGTCTCCCTGGTCCAGATCTTCTTCGGCGCCCTGGTGACCTTTGTGGCGGGCATCAAGATCGGCCTGATCGCCGGAGCGATCGTGACGATACTCGGCGCGCTGCTTGGCTGGGCCTGCGGTCACATCGCCTATCGCTCGGGCCTGTCCAGCACGGTCCTTTCGCGCTTCTACGGCTTCGGTCGGCAAGGTTCGGTGATCTCATCGCTCATTTACGCGTTCATGATCATCGGCTTTCTCGCCCTCGAAAATGCGCTGCTCTATCACGGCTTCGTGTTCTACTTCCAACTCGAGGACACGGTCACGACCAAGATCCTGATCTATGGCGGCATGACGCTGCTGTGGATCCTGCTTACGGCCTATGGCTTCAAGCTCGTGGCCAAGGTCTCCTCGATCTCGCTGATCCTCTCGCTGCTGGTCCTCGCCTACGTCATGTATGTGGCGGTTGCGGGCAGCCATTACACCGTCGGCGAACTGCTTTCCTTCGGCTCGCAGTTCCCGCCCGAGGCGCTTGAGAAGATGGGCGCGGCCACGGACAAGGCAAAGTTCATCTTCGCCATCAACGTCCTGATCGGCTCGGCCGGAGCGCTCTCCCTGTTCGATGCCGACCTTGGCCGCTATGCGCGTCGCTCGGTCGACATCGGCATTGCCGCCCTGATGGGCAACATCGCGATGGACCTTGTGATGATGGTGACCGGCGGCGTGATCCTTTATGCTGGCGGCCCTGCCCTGATCCAGTTCTACACCCAGGTTCAGGGACTGACGGTCGAAGCTGCGCGGCATGCCGCTCTCCAGAGCCCGGATAGCATCACAGCAGCCTTCGTCGTGCTCGGCGGGACGATGGGCGCGCTCCTGCTCGTTCTCGCCCAGGGCAAGACGCAGGTGCTCAACACCTACAGCGCCTCGCTTTCGCTTTCGAACCTGTTCGACGCCCTCAGCTTCCGCCCCGGCCGCCTCGCCTTCGTGATCCTCGGCAACATCATGGGCCTGCTCATGATCTATGGCAATCTGCTCGAACTGATCAATTCATGGGTGACGATGCTGGGCGTGCTGACCACGGCCTTTGCCGGGATCATCGTCGCAGATTTCTACATCGTCCGCCGCATGTTCGACAACGATCTGGCGACGAAGGTGGCGAACGCGGAAGCCGTCAACTGGTCGGGTGTCGCCACCCTCATCGCAGCCGTATTCATGTCGCATTATGTGCTGTCGGGCATCCTGCCGATCGAGGGTTTCACGACCCTGGCAATGTGCCTGATCATCTATCCGCCGCTGCGCCTGCGACAGCTGAACTCGCTGGTGCCGGCTCACGCCTGAAGGCACTCCTCGTTCAAATCCCGATTTTGCAAAGGTATATCAATGGCAGGACGCAGTATCACTCTCGCTCAGGCACAAGCCCTGGTCGACGCAACGCTGAAGGATGGCCGCGCGCGCAACCTTCAGCCGCTGACGGTCGCCGTGCTCGATCCCGGTGGCCATCTGCTTGCCCTGGCGCGCGAAGACAATTCCTCCAACCTGCGTCCGCAGATCGCGATCGGCAAGGCCAATGGGGCGCTCGCCCTTGGCCTGTCCTCGCGTGCCCTGAACGAAATGGCAGCCGAGCGGCCCACTTTCGTCAATTCGCTGGGCATGATCAGCCCGGGCGGCATCGTCCCTGCTGCGGGTGGCCTGCTGATCCGCAACGCCGACAAGGAAGTCGTCGGCGCGGTCGGGGTTACCGGCGACCTCAGCGACAATGATGAGTTGGCCGCCATGGCTGGCATAGCCGCCATCGGTTTCTGACCATCAAGGCCCGGAAAGCAGAAACGCTTTCCGGGCCTTTTGCTGTCAGGCAGGGCAACAGGGAAATGCAGGCCGGCAAGGCTGCATTCCGACAGAGCCCCCAAAGCGCCAGGACAAGCCATGCCGATCGCCAGCATCCAGATCCTCAAGGGCAGATCGTCCGAAGATCGCAAACTGCTGATCTCGCGCGTGACGGACGCGATCGTGGCCACGCTTGAGGTCCAACCCGTGCAGGTTCGGGTCATCCTCTCCGAGGTCGAACCCGAAAATTGGGGCGTCGCCGGAGTCACGAAGGCCGAGCCTCCTTTGGCCTGAAGCCCTCCTCCGGCAGTTGTTGCAGGAAGTAAAAAGAGCCCAGGCACGCCATAGCGCCTGGGCTCTTTTTCGGCTTTGATCCGGCAGCGGCTTGAAGCCGCCGTGAACCGCCAATTCTCCTCCCCGCGGCAAACCCGCGAGGAGGAGACAGATCTTAACGCTCGACCAGTGCCAGCACGCGGCAGGGGCTGCCCGAACCCTTGATGATCTTCAGCGGCGGCGTGATCAACACGGCGCCGGTCGCCGGGAGCTTGTCCATGTTGGCAAGGCTCGAAAGACCGTAACGGTTGGTGCCGTGCATGTGGTGGTGGCAAGGCCAGCGGGTTTCAAACGAATGGGCCGCACCGGCATCGGTGCCCACCGGTTCGGTGCCGACACCGATCACCTTGCGCTCATGCGCGAGGAAGCCCGGAACGTCAGGGTGCTGGCCGGGCCAGCGGCTGTTGTCCAGGAACTTCTCGGTCGGATAGCGAGACTGCCAGCCGGTGCGCACGAGAACCCAGGCACCTTCCGGGATCATGCCGTGTTCGTCTTCCCATTCCTTCACGTCGTCCAGCGTCATCAGATATTCGTCGTCGGCATCGACCTTGGCGGTGACGTCGATGACGATGGCCGGCGCGATCAGCTTCTCGGCGGGGATCTTGTCCACCGAGCCGTCGGGATAGTCGCGGCCGGTGATCCAGTGGATCGGCGCGTCAAAGTGCGTACCGGTATGTTCGCCCAGATGGATGTTGTTCCAGTACCAGTTGGGGCCGCGTTCATCGAAGTTGGAGATTTCCTCGATGCGGAACGGCAGCGTCTGGTTGAACGGTTCCGGCAGTTGGATGACCGGGGTAGCGGGTTGCAGCGTATGGCTCATGTCGATGATCTCGACCTTCCTCGACTTCAACGCCTGGACAAATTCCTGAAGAATTGAACTCATGGTGAACTCCTTTGATTCCAAGTCCGGCATCGGGGGAATTCCCTGGCGATCCTGCAGCACATTTCAGCGTTGCGCCCGATTGGCCGCTTGCGCCGCGGACGGTCACGTCCGGCTCATGCCTCTTGCTCGGAGACACTCCCAACAAACGACTATTGATGTGCTGACCCGAACCTCAGAAACCCCAGCTCCCTCCGACTCCAAAAGCATATCTTACTAAATGAGATAATTAGATTATGCATTGAGATCGTGCCATCATGCTTCAGTTATGTCAACGCAACTGTTGGCAGCTTTTCGCGGCGATTCCGGCGTTCCCGCCAGGTGCCTCAGCAACTTGCGCGTCACCTAGCCCGCTGATATGCCGCAGCGGCAGTTTTACGTCCGTTCTTTCAAAGGAAGCACATCATTCGCGGCCCCCTTCTAACCCCCAAAAACAGCTCCGTAGGAAAGGCATTCGCCCTCCTCAGGACCATCGCATCGATGGGCCGGGACGTGTCAGCCACGGAGATCGCGCAGGCCACGGGCTCCAATCTTGCAACCGTGCATCGCTTCCTGCTGACGCTGGAGAGCGAAGGCGCGATCGTGCGGACGCGCAACGGACGGTTTCAGCTTGGTCCGACGCTTTCGGATCTGGGTGGCAAGGTCGACGGCGACACCATTCTACTCGACGCGATCCAGCCGCACCTTGAGGAGCTGGCTCTCGAATTCCGCGAAGCGCTGCATTGCGTAGTCCGCGTCGGCAACGAGGCGATGAATTCCACGATTGCGCTGCCCGACAGATCGCTGCTGATCAATCAGGACGTCGGCCGCCCCTTCCCCCTGCACTGTACTGCCGGGGGCAAAGTGTTCCTTGCGGCAATGGGTGAAACACAGCGCAAGGCCTTTGCCGCCAACCTCGAACTCGTGAAGTTCACCGAAAACACGATCACCTCGCCCGAGGCCATGACCGCCGAACTGAACCGGATTGCAGATCGCGGCTACGCGGTCGACGATGGTGAATGGGAAGACGGTCTTCGGTCCGTCGCGGTCCCGTTACACAATTCGAGCGGCAGGGTAATTGCCGCGATCGCGCTTTCGGCGCCCGCCTCACGGCTCGATGACGACCGCGTGATCGAAGTGAAGAATCGCCTGCGTGAAACCTCCAAAAGCGTGGAGCGCCACCTGTTCTCGCAAAGCAAGATCTTCGGAGGCCGTGCAAGGCCGCTCGGCAACTATCCGCACCTCAAGCGCGTGGACAATTTCATCTTCATTTCCGGCACCAGCGCCCGCCGCGAGGACAACAGCTTCGAAGGCGTCCGCTTCAACGAAGATGGCACCTTCGACATCGATTTCCGTGAACAGACCCGCTACATCCTCAATTCGCTCGCCGAGATGCTGAACGATGTGGGCTCCAGCATCTCGGATATCGTCGATCTTCACGCCTATCTGACCGACATGTCCGCCTATGGCGTCTACAACGAAGTTTACGCCACCTTCTTTCCACCCGACGGCCCGACCCGCACCACGGTCGGCGTCAACGAATTCATGCACCCGCATCAGGGGATCATGATCAGGGCAGTGGCTTACAGCCCGCAATCCTGAGTGATCCGGGCGCGGCTACACTGTGTGACGGGGGCTTCTCATCCAATGAGACGGCGCGCCATTTGGCCGTTGACGAGGTCGTCGCTCTTTCGAACTCTTGATGCCGATCTTTTGCAGGATGCAGGTTTATGACCACTGAAGAAATGATTGCGCTCTGGGAGGAACATTGCAGCTACGAGTTCGATACGCGTGATGTCGACGCAACGATGGCGACGATGGTTGCCGAACCCTATGTCAACCACATACCCACTCTCGCAGGGGGCGTGGGGCACGATGCACTGAAGCGCTTTTATCGATATCATTTCATTGGCGGCAATCCTGACGACACGAAATTGACCCTCGTCAGCAGGACGGTGGGCGCAAGCCAGATCGTCGACGAGATGATTTTCAGCTTCACGCACAGTTCACAGATCGACTGGATGTTGCCGGGCATTGCACCGACCGGCAAGCCCGTCGAAATTGCCATGGTCGCTATCGTGAACTTCAGGGATGGCAAAGTCGCGCATGAGCACATCTACTGGGATCAAGCATCCGTACTCGTGCAGATCGGCTTGCTTGACCCGGCAAGCCTGCCGATCGCGGGTGTAGAAACTGCCCGCAAGGTTCTGGATAACAGCCTGCCCAGCAACGAACTTTTGGGCGCGGCCTGGACCAGCAGCAAGCACAAGCCTATCTAGTTCCAGATTCTTTGCGACACCTCCTGCTCGCAAACAAGTCGTTGAGGGGACTCCGGGGGCCTGCAAGTCGGCAGAGCCTGGACTCAACCCGCCGCGGTCAAGTCTGAACAATGGATTCAAGCCCCATGTTGAAGTGGTTTCTGCTGATCCTCGCCTGCCAATTTGCCGGTGAGGTCGTCGTGCAAGTCGTCCGCATTTCCTTTCCCGGCCCCGTGCTCGGCATGGTCCTGCTGCTCGGACTTCTCGTTGTCTGGGGCGACCTGCCAGAAGACCTCGAAAAGGCTGGAGATGCGTTGCTGTCCAATCTCTCACTACTGTTCGTGCCCGCAGGCGTCGGCATCATGGGCAGCGTCGCCATCCTGAAGGCAAACCTGCTTCCTCTGGGCGCAGCCATCGTCTGTTCGAGCCTGCTGACAATCGCCGTAACCGCTGCGACGATGGCAAGGCTGAACCGCGGCCGTCGAAAGAATTGCCATGCGTCTCCGCAAACCGCCAACGACGCTGGCGCCAATGACTGACGTGCAAACCATCTGGGACCATCTGGTAAAAGGCCCGCTGCCACATATCGTCCTGACGCTGATCGCATATCAAATCGGTAGCTTGGTCTATGAGAAGTCCGGCCGGAACTCTGCTTGTAATCCTGTCCTTCTGGCAATTGCGATCGTGATTGCTGTTCTGACACTGACCAACACCACCTACCCCGTTTATTTCGATGGCGCCAAATTCATCCATTTCCTGCTGGGGCCGGCTACCGTGGCGCTTGCCATTCCGCTTTATCGCCAGATCGACACGCTTAAACGTTCGGCGCGCGCGATCCTCGTCAACCTGTTCGTCGGATCAGTGACAGCTTCGGCAAGCGCAGTCATCATTGCCTGGGCTCTCGGTGCCGACAGGGCAACGCTTGTCACGATTTCCCCTAAGTCGGTAACAGCACCTGTCGCAATGGCGATCGTGGAGCAACTCGGGGGAATTGAAGCACTAACAGCTGTGTTGGTAATCCTCACCGGTATCTTTGGCGCAATTGCCGGACCGGTCTTGATGAACCGCATGAAGATCGACGATTGGGAAGCCCGCGGCTTTGCACTGGGCATCGCCAGTCATGGCATTGGCACCGCTCGAGCGCTGCAGGTCAACAAGACCGCCGGAGCATTTGCTGCACTCGCCATGGCGCTCAATGCGATCCTGACATCTGTATTCCTGCCCATCGCCTGGTCGTTGATCGTTTGAGGGACGGTATAGAGCGGGACCGGTGCACATCGCCCTTGTCGACCCGTGCCGACAGCGCTCCCTTTGCATGGCATGGGCAGATGTATTTGATCCGACACCTCGTTCCTTCAACACGTGTCAAATAAACGTGGAAAGAGTGCCAGCTTCCAGCACGACGCGTGTTAAAGCGATTTCCAAGCGATCGGAACCGATCGCTGGTTAAGAAATCGCGGAAAACAAGGAAACCAGAGCGGCGATCTGATTCAATCAGATCGAAACCGCTCTAATCCACGACGATGCTTGTGAAGCCATTTGGCGCAAAACTCCGGATCGTTTCCCACGACGTCGCATCGCAACACAAAAGCGTGGTCCTCGACCGCGTCAGCGGATAGCGGCCTAAATTATACCGCACCTCAAGGGCGAGCCCTGCCCTTCCGTCAGGCGACCAGACGTGCGCTGTGCCGACGCGCTGGGGGCACCATGGTCATCGCACTGCTATCCCGGCCACCTGGCGAACCCGGCCCGCATTCAAAATCTGATCTTCACCGATCCCCGTTGCGGGGGCATTTCATGCATATGGCTCACTCCACTTCTGCGGTTTGGTGCCCGACAATCCTGCTGCTCAGGCGCCGGACATTCACGGGGATGGCGGTCATCCGTGGGATGGCGTTGACGCGCTGATAGAATTCATCGGCGACGATGAGGGCACCGATGGAGACCCCGCCATCCTCGTCCATCTCACCGGTGGCCGGACCAAAGCCGTGCGGGATCGAGATCACGCCCGGACGCATCGTCCCGTCCGCCTCGGCGATCGCGGTGATCTTGCCGACATCGGATTCCAGTTCGATGTGATCGCCATTCTCTATGCCCAGCTCAGCCATGTCGGCCGGATGGATATAGGCCGGATTGAACTTCGCCCTCGCCCGGACGCTCGGCATGCCGATCGTGCCGACGCTGTTGAACATGTGGCGCATCCGGCGGGAGCTGACGAGGTGGGTGAACTTCCTGCCCTTGCTGACAATATTGTCGGGCGTGATGGCATAGGCCAGCGCCTCTTCGAGCTCGCCTCTCACGTCGGCGGGCATCACGTCGAATTTGGCCGTGCCTTCCGGGCGAGGCGCCGCCACCCGCTCGGACGCGAACGGGAAGGAATTGCCGCTCGGATATTGCTTCATCTCGTCGAGCTTCACCCGGCCGTCGGCGGCGCGAATGGCAAGCAGGTCGTCGGTGGTCACCGTGTCGAGGTCGATCTTGGTCGTGTGATTGTATTCGATCTCCAGCCCGAGCCGCTTGGCGATGCCGGTATAGACCTGCCAGTCCTCGACCAGCTCGGACCCCGCGGGCGGCGGCACGGCGGCCGGCGTATACTGGATCCAGTTGATGGTGGTGAAGACGATGGTGGGAATGGTCAGCGGCAGGTCCGCGCGCTCGTAGGGCATTTTCGGCGGCAATATGTAATCGCAATATTGCGAGGTCTGGTGCATGAACGGGTCGATCATCACCGAGAGTTCCAGCGACTTCATCGCCTCAACGACTTTCTTCTGGCCCGGAATGGCAACGACGGGGTTGCCGCCCTGGATCAGCAGGCCGCGGATCTGTCCCTTGCCTGGGGTGAGGATCTCGTCGGGAAGCGTTCCGCTCATTTCCTCGCGGTTGAGCAGCGTTCCAACGCCGCGGATGCGGCTCGGCGGGACATGCTCCCAGGTGCGCGAGGGCGGGATCACCTCGGGATAGATCGGCGCCTCGGGGCTGAGCATCTCGACGAGCGTGGTGTCCCCTTCGCGCAGGAAGCGTCCGCACACGACGTTCATGGCGTCTGCCAGATGCTGGGCCACGTTCGAGTTCGGCCCGAAATTGTTGCCCGTCCCCGTCGAAACCGGCCCGCGCTTTGAATCGCGCGCGAACATCTCGGTGGCGGCGCGCAGCTGGCCCTCGGGCAACCCTGCGCGGTGCGTCACCATCTCCTCGTTAAATGGCTCGACCGCCTCGCGCAGCGCGGCCATGCCCTCGGGGCCGACATAGCGCTCGCAGAATTCCTTGTCTTCCCAGCCTTCGGCCAGGATCATGCGGATCATGCCCGCGGCGATCGTCGCGTCGTGGCCCGGGATTGGCTGAAGATGGATGTCGGCATAGCGCGCGGTTTCGGTCAGCCGGGGATCGATGACGATGAGCTTCATGCCCCGCGCCCGCGCCGCCTTCATCGTGCGGACCGGGTCTGACATCAGGAAGTTGAGCGATGCGTGCGAGATCAGCGGGTTGCTGCCGAAGACCATCATCACATCGGCGGTATCGAAGCGCTGCGGGCCGGCTGCCCAGAAACCCATGCGCTCATAGGTAATCATCTTGGCGGACTGGTCGAGCGTAT